>CAWDVA010000001.1:0-10422 GCA_963805645.1 uncultured Chloroflexia bacterium
CGAGGCACACGGGTCGCCGTACGGCCGGTACCTCCTGATCGGGCGCTGGGCAAACGGGGCCACTACCGGATGGGACGTCGCCAACGGAGACCGGTCCGGCCGGACACCCACTGCGGGATCTGACGCGTTCACCTCGGTGGAGGGCTGGATCCCAAGGTGGGGATCGCGGACCTCCGTCCGCGCAGAGCGTTCCGGCAGTGGGCGATGTTCTGGCTGCCGTGACGTAACGTCGGGGACGGGCGGTTCCCCGACGGCAGGGTACGGCAGGTGTGACATGACGTCGCCGAAGGACCGTTTTGGGGCCCCAGGGCGACGTTAGGTTACGGTCACTGGAACAGGCGCGGTCGGTGCGGTGGGCACGGTGGGCACGCTGGGCGCGGTGGGCGCGCTGTCCGGCGGCTAGACGGGGCGCCAGCCCTCGGGGTCGACGCCTCCGGGGATGGGTGCCTGCGGATCGTACGGCTCGCGGGTGAAGACGAAGGAGCCAATGTCCAGGTGACTGAGGCGGCCATCCGCGTCGCGCACCGGCCGCAGCGTCTCGCCGGCAAAGTAGCCGTCGAGGCCAGTCCAGGTCCCGTCGCCCGCGGGGCGAAACCGTGCGTTGCGGCTGCCCTTGCCCGCCAGCGAGCCCAGCGCCAGGTGCCGATCCGCCTCGAGCTTCAGCGAATACCCCGTGGGGCCCCAGAACCACACACCGGCTAGCTCAAGGAGCGAGGGATCCAGGTCGGCCATGGGCCGCCAGGGCTCCGGGATCCGCGGCTCGCGGTCCGCGACGATGTTCACCAGATCGGCGACCAGGGTGCCAATCGGCAGCCCGCTGGTCACGTTGGCCAGGGCCACGCCGCCCACGTCGTCCTCGGCGCTGACCCACAGGGTGCAGACGAAGCCGGGCATCGAGCCGGTGTGCCCGGCGAGCACGCGATCCGGCGTGCGAAGCAGCTGCATCCCCAGCCCGTAGCCGGACTCCCAACCGTCACCCTCGGGGCCTGATCGCGGCTCGCGCATCTGGGCCGCGGTGTCCGCGGACAGGACGCCATCGGCGCCGTTGGCAAGCAGGGTGGCGAACCGGGTCAGGTCCTCGACGGTCGACCACAGCTGGCCGGCGGGCGCCATGCGGCCAACCTCCTGCACCATCTCCGCCTGCACGAGATCGGCCCAGGGATGGACGGCATACCCGCGCGCGTACGGCTCGCGAGGCAGGAAGGAGGTCCGCGTCATCCCCAGCGGGTCCAGGACCTCGCGCTGGAGCACGTCGGGCCATGGCTGCCCGCGGAGGGCCTCGACCACGCCGCCGAGCAGCCCGAAGCCGGGGTTCGAGTAGTGGAAACGCCATCCGGGCGGGTGCTTGAGCACCGGGTCCACGATGTCCGCCAGCTCCGGGCGGAGGTCGCCGGGCGTCCGCTCCCACCACGGAGCCGGCGTCTCGCTGGCAAGGCCGGCGGTGTGCGACAGCAGCTGCTTGATGGTCACCCCGCGTACCGGCGCGTCGGGCAGATGCGCCTCCAGCGGGTCCTCCAGGCCCAGGCGCCCCTCGTCGCACAGGCGCATGACCAGGACCGCGACGAAGGTCTTCGACAGCGAGCCGATCCGGAACTGGGTGTTCGTGGTGGTCTCGATGGCCCCCGACCACGCCATCTGGCCGTCACGCACCACGGCGGCTGCGACCGATGGCGCCCGACCATCACGCTGCGCGGTGGCCAGCCGATGCAGGAGCGCTCGCACGGTCGCGGGAAGCAGCATGCCGCGGATTCTATGCCAGGCGGTCGTGCGCCTCGTCGATGAACGGCTTGACCGTCTCGTGCCAGGTCGGGCGGGTTAGCCTAGGTGCGAGGAAGGAGGCGCAATGCGTATCGGTCTGACGATCATGCTGCACGGCGGCTCGCCCGAGGGCGAACGCGACGCGCCGCGATGGACGGACATCCGGGAGCAGGCCCGAGCCGCGGAGGAGGCCGGATTCGACATCGTGGTCATCGAGGACGGGACCATGTATCGCGATGAGGATGAGAGGATCGGGTGGTGGGAGTCGGTGAGCATGGCCGGGGCCCTCGCCGCGGCCACCGAGCGGATCGACATCGGCCATTCGGTCCTCAACGGCCCGTACCGTCCGCCAACCCTGGTCGCGAACATCGCGGACACGCTCGACGAGATCTCGGGCGGGCGATACGTCCTGGGCATTGGCCGCGGAAACACGGAGGAGGTCGACTACGCGGCGGTGGGCGTTGCGGCGGACCACCGAACGGCCCGGCTGGCGGAGGCGCTTCCCGTCATCCGCGGCCTGCTGAAGGACGGGCGCGTGGACTTCGCGGGCGAGTACTGGTCGGCGCACGATGCGGAGCTGGTGATGCGCGGCCCGCGTCCACAGGGGCCGCCCATCGTCGTGGCCGCGGCCGGGCCGAAGATGCTCCGGCTCACGGCGCGTTACGCAGATGGCTGGAACTGGTGGACGACCACGGGTACGGACGTGTCTCAGCTGCGCCCCATCGTGGACGAGCTGGAGCGCGCCTGTGACGAGACCGGCCGCGACCCCGCGACGCTGCAGCGCTCTCTTGACGTCTATTCCGTCGATCCGCTCGGCCGCTTCCCCGATGCGAACCTGCTTTCGGGAAGTCCCGACGAGCTCGCGGATGCCATCCTCTCCTTCGGGGAGCTCGGATTCGACGAGATTCGCTGCGATCTGCACCACCCTCCGTCGGACGGAAGCGTGCTGCGGGAGGCGATCCCCGCGATGGCCGGCGTGGTGGAGCGTGTCCACGCCGCTGCGACGGGCTGAGGCGACGCCCGCCG
This sequence comes from uncultured Chloroflexia bacterium, assembly GCA_963805645.1. Lineage (GTDB taxonomy): Bacteria > Chloroflexota > Limnocylindria > QHBO01 > QHBO01 > CAVXEH01. Next base: position 2,785 of record CAWDVA010000001.1, read on the forward strand.
TGCGGTGGTGCCTGCCGCGTTGGTGACGTCCAGCCCTAGGCAAGCCGGGGATTCGCGCGATCCTGACGCCTCGTGAGAGGCACGCCATGAGCTGCTCCATGCCGATGCGGCGCGGACCTGCTCCGGCCAGCGCAGCGACCGCTTCGCGTGGCGACCGCCGGGCGCGCATCGAGCTGGTCGCCCTGCTGGCATTGCTGCTCGTCACCCTGGCCGCCTCGTTCGCCAAGGGGCAGGACATCTACCTCTTCGCCTACATCATGACCATCTCCGTGGCCGTGGGCGGTCCGCGCCGCCACGGCCGCGCGTGGAGCGCCATCGGCATCAAGGGCGACTTCGGCGCCGACCTGCGCCGGGTCTGGTACCTGGCCGGGCTCGACGCGGTGGTCTTCCAGCTGCTGCCACCCACCATCCTCGTCGCCGTGGTGCTCGGGTTCGGGAACCAGCTCGTCGACCACATCGGCGCCCGGCTGCCGGTCGAGATCGGCTCGGCGGCGGGAATCGGCGCCATTGGCGGACTGCTGGCCCTGGCGCTGGTCTTGACCCTGGTGGAGGAGATCGTCTTCCGGGTGATCATCCAGGACCGCCTGGCCTGGTTCATCGGCACGCCGGCGGCCATCGGCGCCGCCGCTCTGCTGTTCGGGGTGACCCACGCGGTGGGCGCCTCGGGCAGCCCGCAGGTCATCGCTGCCGATGTCGCCGGCGTCACCCTGGACGGCGTCTTCTTCGGGCTCATCTACGCCCGCACGCACAACCTGCTGGTGACGTGGGGCACCCACTACGCGGCCGATGTGGTTGGGGTCATTGCCCTGCTGACCATCTTCCGCGTGGCCTAGACGGCAGCGGAACCCCGTCCATGGCGGCCGGCGTCAGGGCCAGGTGGTTGGCGATCACCTGCGGGCGACGGGCTCCGACGGCGAGCTGTCGGCCGTGATCCACCCCGCCTGGAGTCCCGCGGACACGGCCTCCGCACGATTGCGGGCGCCGAGCTTGCCGTAGATCCGGGCGAGGTGCGACTTGATGGTGTTCTCCGAGAGGAACAAGCGCTCGCCAATGGCCCGGGTGCTCAGCCCGGACGCGGCCAGCGCGAGCACCTCGCGTTCGCGTGCCGTCGGCGGCTCGAGGCTCTGCGTGGGAGGCAGGGTCAGGATCGCCGGCCCATGAGCACGCTGCGCGGTCCGTCGAAGAGCGAAGGCAAGCGCCAGGATCAGGGCACCCTCTCCCGCGTACAACCCGAACCGCGCGAGGTGCGCCGTGTCGGAAAGCCACGGGTGTCCCGTGATGGGGACCAGCAGCCAGGCTCCGATTGCACCGAGCAGCAGGGCCACGGCACCCGACCCGACCCCCAGCACCAGGCTGCTCAGGAGCACGGGCAGCAGAAGGATCAGGAACACGCCCCCGCCCGGCAGGATCGACCGCGAGAGTTCGGCCGCGACGATGGCGGCAACGGCCAGGAGGACCGGCGCGCCGTAGCGCACGAGCGGTCCCGCCCGGAGCGTGCGGATGCGCGTGATCGCCTGGTCGATGCCGGCCCGCAGCTGCCTCATTGGTGGTTCGCCATCCGTCCATCATGGCCCAGGCGCCCGGGGCGGGCGCGGCCCACACGGCTCGATCGGTCGGGCGAAAGGTCGTGAATCCGCCTCACCCGGGCGCGATTCACCCGATCGGGTGACGACAACCGGCATCCAAACCCGCCAGAGTGGGTCCCGGTTTCGAGCGTCCAACCGCCCCGCCGACGTCTCCGCGATCAACCGCTGCTGCGTCCTCGCTGCCGGCTGGCCCGGAACCGCCAAGCACCCCACACACACGGAGGACACCGCAGCGTGATCCAGCGTCCTTCCCAGGTCTCACCGCTTGCCCTGGCCCGGGTTGCAGGGCTCCTGTACCTGGTCATCTTCCTCATGGCGCCGTTCGCGGAGTTCTTCGTTCGCGAAGGGCTGATCGTGGCCGGAGACGCCCGTGCCACGGCCGACAACATCGTGGCGTCCGAAGGGCTGTTCCGGGCCGGCTTCGCCACCGACCTGGTGGTGTTTGTCATCGAGATTGCCCAGGCGGCACTGCTCTACGTCCTGCTGGCGCCGGTGAGCCGTCCCCTGGCCATGGTCATGTCGTTCGCGCGCCTGGCGCAGGCCACCATCCTTGGGCTGAACCTGCTGAACATGTTCACCGGGCTGCAGCTGCTGACCAACGACGCCTACGCGGCCGCCTTCGACACCGGGCAGCTCCAGGCCCTGGCCCTGGTCTTCCTGGACGCGCAGAGCTTCGGCTACGAGCTGGGCCTCGTCTTCTTCGCCCTGCACCTGTTCACCCTCGGATACCTCGTGTACCGCTCCGGCTACCTGCCCCGGATCCTGGGCGTCCTGCTGGTGCTGGCCGGCCTGGGGTACGTGGGCAACAGCTTCGCCGTCTTCCTGGCTCCCGGCCTGGCCGATGTCATGGCCGTCGCCGTCATCGTTGCCGCCGTGATTGGCGAGCTGCCGCTGACGCTGTGGCTGCTGATCAAGGGCGTGAACATCGGCCGCTGGCGGGACCGCGAGACTGCGCCTGCCACGCGCCCGGTCGCGGCGGGAGCGGCGTGATGCGAGCCGTCGTCTACCGCGAGTACGGCGGCCCGGACGTCCTGCGCGTGGAGGAGGTCGAGCAACCCGTGCCGGCCGCTGGCCAGCTGCTCGTCGCCGTGCGCGCCACGACCGTCTCGACCGCGGAGATGGCCATGCGCAAGGGCCAGCCGTTCTTCGCGCGGTTCGTCTCCGGCCTGCGGCGACCCCGGAAGCCAACCACCCCGGGCAGCGAGCTGGCCGGGGAGGTGAGCGCGGTTGGCGCCGATGTCTCGGCCTTCGAGGTCGGCGACCGGGTCGTTGCCAGCACTGGAGCGGGGCTGGGTGCGAGCGCCGAGTACGCTCTCCTCGACGCAGCGGGCGCCGTGGTGCGGATACCGGACGCGATCAGCTTCGACGAGGCGGTGACCGCCTGCGAGGGAGGGCTGACCGCCCTCCCCTTCCTCCGCGACGCCGGTCGGGTCCAGGCGGGTGACCGTGTCCTGGTCAACGGCGCCTCCGGTGGCGTGGGCTCGGCGGCCGTGCAGATCGCCAGGCATCTTGGCGCGCACGTCACGGGCGTGTGCGGCACGGAAAGCGTTGAGCTCGTGCGATCGCTCGGCGCCGATGCGGTCATCGACTACCGCCAGACCGATTTCACGGCGATGGGACAGACCTACGACGTCGTCTTCGACGTGGCGAGCCGGTCGTCCTTCGGGCGCTGCCGCCCCATCCTCAATCCCGGCGGCCGCTATCTCCGGACGGTGCCGTCCCTGGCGATCCTTGGACAGATGCTCTGGACCCGGTGGTTCGGCAGCCGGCGGGCAACGCTCATGCTCACCGGCCTGCGGAAGCCGGCGGCAAAGGCGAAGGACCTGGCCTTCCTCATGGACCTGCTGGCCGGGGAGCGCCTTCGACCGGTGATTGGCCGGCGCTTCCGACTCGACGAATCGGTGGCGGCGCATCGCTTCGTCGAGAGCGGGGCGAAACAGGGCAGCGTCGTCCTCAGCGTCTGATCGGGCCGGCGTGACCCTGCTCCGCCGCGGCGGCATCGGAATCCTCGTCGCTGCCTTGGTCCTTGCGGGCGTTGCCGGCCGCATCGGCGTGTTCGCGCTGGGGTGGGCCGGCGCTGCCCCCTCGGCGCCCTCCCCCACCGGGCACGGCGCCGTCTACAGCGCCCGCGGCCCGCATGCCGTCGGCCTGCGCACGCTCTCCGTGGGCGAGACGGCGCCCATGGATGCTGTGCTCTGGTATCCGGCCATTGGCGGTCCGGGGACGGCGGGATCCGTCACCTACACCTACGGTCTGAAGGCGTTCGGCGACACGCCCTTTGCCCTGGCAACCTACCACGGGACCGCGCGGCGCGATGCTCCGGCGGACCTGGCGGCCGGACCGTATCCGCTGGTGGTCGTCTCCCCGGGCTTCGCCTTCGGCGCCACCACCTACGCCTGGCTCGCCGAGCATCTCGCCTCCCATGGGTTCGCGGTCCTGGCCATGGAGCACCACGAGCAGCTGGATCCGTCGCTGCTGTGGCGAGCCACCATCGACCGACCCCGCGACACCGTGGCGGCCATCGACCACGCGGTGGCCGAGGCACGGGACGGCGCCTGGAGCGGGCTGGTGGACCCGGACCGGGTGGCGGTCCTGGGCCACTCGTACGGTGGCTACACGGCGCTGGCCGCCGCCGGTGCGCGCCTGGATACCCAGCGCCTCACGGAGATCTGCGACGGGGCGCGACGGTCCGCTGATCCAATCGTGTTCCAGTGCGACGCGCTGGTCTCCCACCTGGTCGCGATGGCCGATGCCGCGGGCCTGGTGGCCGTCCCCGGCGGACTCTGGCCGGCATGGGGCGACGACCGCGTCGATGCCGCCATCGCGCTGGCCGGCGACGCCGTGATGTTCGGCGAGTCCGGCGTCGCCGCCATCGACGTTCCGCTGATGGTCATTGGCGGCACGCAGGACGTCGACGCGCCGTTCCGGTGGGGCTCGCAGCTCGCCTTCGATGGTGCCTCGAGCGCCCGGAAGGTCGCCATCGGCCTGGAAGGAGCGGAGCACCTGGTCTTCACCGGTCCGTGCCAGACCAGCCGCCGGCTGTTCACCCTGCTGCGGGAACCGTTCTGCGCCGATCCGGCCTGGGACAGGGCTGCGGCGCACGACCTGGTTCGCCACTACGTCACCGCCTTCCTGCGTGCGGAGCTCGGAGGCGATCCGGCCGCGTCCACCGTCCTTGCGCAAGCGGCGGCGCCAGACCACAACGTCCGCTACGAGGCAGTGGGCTACTGAGAGCCAGCGGGTCGCAACTGCAGGGACCGCGGCGTGCCGTCGCCCGGCCCCCAGTCGTCCTCGGGCACGATCCGAAGGGTCCGAGGGCCGCTCGCCCGGGTCGGGCGGTTACCCTGTCCGCCAACGCTGCGGAGGGACCCCAATGACGCTGAGCGGCACGGACTTCCCGCTGCCCATCGAGGTGCAGCACACCTTCACCGGTGAGCTGTTCCCGTGGCGCGGTCCCTCGCCGTTTCACTTCGTTCCCGTCCCCGACGGGATCGCGGCCGAGCTGCACGCGCTCTCGCCGCTGGTCACCTACGGCTGGGGCGTGATCCCGGTGACCGCCCGGATCGGAGAGACCGGGTTCACGACCTCGCTCTTCCCGAAGGACGGCGGCTACCTCCTCCCGGTCAAGGACGCGGTGCGGAAGGCGGAGGACCTGGCCGATGGCGACGAGGTCACGGTCCAGCTCACCCTCCGCCCGGGCATGCGCTGAGCACGCCCCGCCAATGATCCTCCCCAAGATCCGTGACCCGCGCTTCATCACCCTGCGTCGCGGCGGCAGCCTGACGGACGAGGACCACCATCTCCTCGCGCTGTGGGCCGCGGACTGCGCGGAGCACGTGCTCCACCACTTCGAGCAGGCACGCCCCGGGGACGACCGCCCGCGACGGGCCATCGCGCTGGGACGTGCCTGGGCGCGCGGCGAGGTCTCGTGGTGGGATGCTCGTTCCGCCGGCGGCCACGCCAACGCCGCGGCTCGGGACCTGAGCGGGGCCGCCCGCCATGCCGCCTACGCCGCCGGCCAGGCCGCCGCGGTGGGCCACGTGGCGGCCCACGAGCTGGGAGCTGCGGCCTACGCGATCAGGGCGGCGCAGGCGGCCGCGGACCCCGACGAGCGCGAGGCAGCCCGCCGCGGGGAATGCGCGTGGCAGCGCGCCCAGCTGCCGCCCCGGATTCGTGACCTGGTCCTCGACGACCAGCGGCTGCGCAACGAGCTGTGCTGGTACGTCTTCGACTGATCGGGGCTCAATCGTCGACGTTGATGGCCGGGTTCCAGGCCACCTCCCAGAGGTGGCCGTCCGGGTCGGCGAAGTAGCCGGCGTACCCGCCATAGAACGTGTCGGTCGCCGGCTTCACGATGCGGGCACCAGCGGCCGCCGCCTGGGCCATGACGTCGTCGACCTCCTCGCGGCTGTTGACGTTGTGGGCGATGGTCATCTCCGTGGCCGATGGCGGGGTCACCTCCAGGCCTGTGTCGGCGGCAATGGAGGTCCGCGGCCACAGCGCAAGCTGCAGCCCGCCCGCAAGGTCGAAGAAGGCGACCGCGCCGTGCTCGAACTCCGTGCCGATGATCCCCTGTGTCGGCAGTCCCAGCCCATCGCGGTAGAAGCGGACGGCGGCCTCCAGGTCGTCCACGCCCAGGGTGATGAGGGTGATCCGTGGCTGCATTCCTCTTCCTCGCGCAGGTCGGGCTGCCAGACTAATCTCGAGGTGAGGGCGGAGTAAGGGCTGGCCGCAGTCCTCCGCTGGTGCCGACCATCCATCGAGAGGCAGGCTACGGCTCCCGGTTTCGTGCCAACGATCGCGGGGAACCATCGCACGTCCACGTCGCGGGCAACGGCGGGCGTGCGAAGTCCTGGCTGCCCGATGGAGGACTGGTCAGGACCGAGGGATTCTATCCGCGGCAGTTGGCGCCACCAGCGTCCGAGCCACCGATGAGCAGCTCACCGTGACCTTGACCGATGGACGCCAGATCATCGCGCCACTCGCAGAATTCCCTCTGCTGGAAGCCGCCACGCCGGCGCAACGAGCGAACTGGCAGATCACCGACCACCGCACGGCCATCTACTGGCCTGATATCGACGAGGAGATCGGGCTGGCTGGCCTCCTCGGTGTTTCCGAGACGCAGCGGAGCCGCGGGTGGATCCTTGCGCAAGAGCCGAGAGGCAAGGGGCTGAAGCCGTTGCTAGCCCTTTCGGTTTCGTGGTATCGAGAACCGGACCACCACCACGATGAACAGGAACAGGGCCGCAAGCGGGAGCAGAAGTCCCGCGATCTGCATCAACATCGTCGTCCAAACCTCTCGAGCGTCCGACTATCGGAAGCACTTGATGATCGAGTAGAAGAGGAAGTAGGCTCCGGCACCGGCCAGGAGGTTCAGCGCTCCCCCGACGATTACCGCGGCTACCAACGACTCTCGTCCCGCCAGTCGAGCGGTGAGCAGCAGGCTCGCCGACATGCCGCCACCGGCGACGGTTCCAACTGCGAGACAGCCGAGCACGTAGCCGACCGCGTTGGTACCGACAGCGACCGCGCATGAGGTTGCGGCGGTGCCTGCCGCGGTGAGGAAGAAGAACGCCACAGCAACCCCGAGGACCAGTCCCAGCCATGATGCCGCCCGGACCAGATCGCGGTCGCTGAGAGTACGCCCAAGGAGGCCTCCCACCACCGGAGCGATCACCCAGAGCGCGATGACGATCCAGTTGGCGGTGGCGAGATCGAGCGGCCCGAGCGAGCCGTTCATTCCCGCGAAGAAGAGCACGAAGAAAGCGAGGAGCAGGATCCCGAACGGGACTACCAGCCCGCGTAGGATCGCGCCGACGGTCATGATGGCCACCCCTCTCCATGTGGACTGTGCCCCTGGATGCCAGCCGGCGCAAGTGCCTGACAGGGTGTTCTCCGCTCGGGAGAGCTGAAAGCGCTACACCCCCGTCTGATCAGCCGGATAGTCCGCCGCTTGCGGCGATCAACCGCGGTTCATCCGCTGGCCGTGTCGCGCGGCTGGTACGAGAAAGACGACACGCCCGCCGGACGGCGGGCGACTAGCCCTCCGGTG
>CAWDVA010000002.1:0-184287 GCA_963805645.1 uncultured Chloroflexia bacterium
TAGCGATCTCAGCTCCCGGTCAACCGATTCACCAGGTGCTCCGCCAGGCGGATGGAGTAGTTCTGGCCGCGGTCGTGCGGGTAGACCTGGAACATGTTCGCGATCCACAGGCCCGGGACGGGCGTCCGGAACGGCGGGATGTGGTCGCGGTACTCCGTGGTGACGATGGGCTGGGCGAACGGGGCGGAGAAGGACCAGGCATCGGTCACCCAGGTGCGCTCGAACGCCGGAGTTGATGCGGCCGAGGGCGGGCAGGAAATCGTCGAGCACTGCGTCCTTGGACGCCTTGAGCAACGGATCGTCCATGGGGCGGTAGTTGCCCAGGTAGACCAGGTGGCGCCCGCCGTACTCCTCGGGCGCGCGCATGTTGGTGTGCTCCACGAGCGCCATGAACGGGAAGCCCGGATCGTTGACGTTCATCCAGTACGCGTTCGTCAACGGCCGATCCAGCGCCAGGACCAGGCAGTGGGCGCCGTACGCCTGGCCCCATTCGTATCGGCGCCGATAGTCGTCCGGGAGTGCCGGCGTCAGGCGACAGGTCAGCCGAGTGGCAAGGGTGCTGACGACCTGGTCGAACGGCTCGGTGGTCGCGTCGCCACCGCCCGCGGCACGGTGGCGTGACGGCCAGCCCGTCGCCATCCGGGGTGATCTCCGTGACCTCCCGCCCCAGTGCGACCTCGCCGCCGTGGCGGACGACCGCATCGGCCAGTGCCTGGTAGAGCCGCTGGAATCCGCCGGTCAGGTAGCCCAGCTCAGGGGTCCGATCATGGACGCGAGCCCAGAACCAGGGCATGGCGATGGTCTCCGCGGACGCGCCGAACTTGCCCGAAAGGAGCGGACCCCAGACGACGTCGAATGAAGCACGCCCCATCCAGCGGCGGATCCAGCCCACGGCGGTCCGCCCCTCGAGCGGCCCGGGCGACGGCAGGGCGCGCAGGTAGGCGAGGGCGGCGCCCATCCGGAATCGGTCCACCACCGGCAGCGGCTGGAAGCGCAGGAGGCTGGTAGGCGAGTCCAGCTGCCAGGGCTTGCCGTCGCGCATGGTGACGGTCGGGACGCGGTGCCAGGTCAGGTCTGCCTCCAGGCCCAGCTCGCGGATGAGACCGATGGCGTGCCGGTCCGACCGGAAGAGGTGGTGATAGAACTTCTCCAGCCACGGTCCGTCCTCGCCGCCGACCCGGAATCCCGCGGCCAGGCCTCCGGGGAGCGGCTCGCGCTCGAGGACGGTCACCTGGTTGCCGTGCTGGGCGAGACGAAGGGCTGCGGTGAGCCCCAGCGCGCCGGCTCCCAGCACCGCCGTTCGGGTCGGCATTGGAGCTTCCCTCCCTCCCGTGCTGGCGGATGGCACGCTGCCCGCGCGCGGGTGGAGCGACCGTCTTCCGCGTCGATCCCTCGTCACTTCGCTGACCCGTTTCGCTTGGCGGTCATCTCGGCCTCGCGCCCGCGATCGCCGCCACCCGGCGAAATCTCGAGGAACAGCATCAGGAGGTAGTAGCCGAACCAGTACGGGGACGCTGCGACGCTGGCGAAGCCAAGCCTGCCCCGCCAGGTGAGCCAGGCGGCGAGCGCGAGGCCAATGGGGACCCACGCCAAACCAATCCACGCGGATGGACCGAAGTTGTAGTCGATCACCATCTCCGAGTTGGTGGTGGTGGCCAGCCGCACGATCCATTCCAGCAGGTGCCCGGTCGAGGACCGACCAGAGCAGAACCGCGGCGCCGATGGCCACGAACCAGGCCCGCGTCTCCGGTCTGCGCCATAGGAGCCAGCCCAGGACCGGCAGCATCAGGGGTCGCGGCATGAGGGTGCAGAACACGAGGTAGACCACCGTGGCCGGGCCGGTTGCCGGCGAGGGCCAGCGACGCGGCAACGGCAACGAAGGTCAGCGTGCTGCCGTTGATGGCGTCGGACCAGAACGGCCAGCTCAGCACCACGAGCAGGATCGCCCACCGGGGCCGCAGCAGTGCGACGGCGACGAAGTGCAGCGCGAACCACGGCCAGAACCCCACCCGCTCGACCACGTTCTGCCAGATCCACAGGGCCGGGGGCGCCCACCGGTAGAAGCTGTTGTCGTACGGCGCGCGCGGGTCAATGACGACCAGCCGCGACCAGTCACCCACTCGACCCGCATCGGCCAGGTGCGGGACGGGTCGTGACGAGACCCCAGACGTTGAGCACGACCGCCGACAAGCAGGAGCGAGCCCAGGAGCAGCAGCCGTCCCCGCTCCCGCCGGCCAAGCGGCTTCCCGCTGGGGCGGAGCAGCGGCCACGCGCTGCCCGGCCAGCGGCCAGCTCACGAGGTCGGCCGCCGGGCAGGACTCGCAGGAGCAGAACCTGCGTATCGTCGCGATACGCGACGCACCAACCCGCCGCCTCCGCCGGGCCACGCACCAGTGGCACGCTGGGCGGGAAGAGGATGGCCTGGACCCCGTAGCTGGCCACCAGCCGCTGCCAGTCCGGGTCCGCGGCACGGATGGCCGAGTAGTCGTCCAGGATCTGCTCCGAGTACATGTCGTTACGACCATCCACGAAGACCCGGCCGCCGGCATCGTGGAGCCGATAGATGACGTACCCACCCCAGCCGTACTCCGCCAGGACGTTGAGGGCGCGGGTCCTGCGCCGCGAGCCGGTCCACGGCGGCGACGGGGAAGCGCTTTGCGATATTGGCGGTGATCTGCGCGCCCGGTGAGTGTGGCACGGCGATGAAGACGGCAGCCACGACCACCACCACGGCCAGCAGGGTCTCCATGCTTCGCCGGGCCAGGGCCAGCGGCGGGGCGTACACCGTGGGTGCCCGACCGGCGCGGCGGTCCGCGAGCCGGGCGTCGATGCCCAGTGCCAGGGTGGGTACCGCAAACACCGCGGCCACCGGCGTGTTCCGCAGCGCCACGAGCGCCATGGCGATGCCCACGTACGGGAGCACCGCCAGCCATCCCGGCGTCGCGCGCCGGTTGTTGAGCGCCACCGCAACGATCAGTGCCAGCAGCCCCAGGTTCGCCGGATCGTGGAAGTTGGGCGACTGCCACTCCGCGATGTTGCGGAGCCCCCAGGCGCCCGCTCCGCCGCCGATGCCAAGGTAGCGCAGCGGGTAGAGGAGGCCCACGGGACCGGCCGGGGTCACCGCCGAGGCCAGGAAGGCGCCTATGGCCGCCAACAGCATCCAGCGCCAGGCCGGTGCCATGGGGGTGCGGCGACCCAGGGTGAAGAGGGTGTAGACCGCCACCACTCCCAGACCCACGACGTACAGCCCGTGGAGGTTGGCCCACGCGACGAACAGCGGAATGAGCCACAGCGACCGGCGCGGATGGGCGGCATCCAGCCACCACAGCAGGCTCAGGAGGAACGCCAGCAGGAGCCAGCTCACCACCTGCGGACGGAGCGTGACGTACGGGATCAGCGACCAGGCTGCCAGGCCCACGGCCAGTCCAATGCCCATCAGCCCCACCCGCTGCCGCCGCAGAGCGTGGATCAGGACGCCAAAGATCAGGGCCGGCAGGATGCCGAAGACGATGAGCGCACCAAGCTGGCCGAAGGCGTTGACCAGCAGGTAGATCAGCACCTCGCTGAGCCATTCATGCAGGGTCCACGGCTGCCCGGCCCAGGTGAAGCTGTACGGGTCCGATGAAGGGATCTGTCCGGTGGTGACGATCAGGCGCCCGGTCGTGAAATGCCAGAAGTAGTCGGGGTCCTGGAAGCCCTTGGCCACGTTGATGGCGGCCATCACGCCGCCAATGGCAGCGGCAAACAGCAGCGCAGGGCTGGGCATGCGGCGCAGGAACTGGGCAGCACGGCTGTCGGTCGCGACAAACCGCTCCGCTGTGTCGACGGTCATCGGGTCGGCAGTCTAGTCGGTGCGCCCGCGCACCGACACCAGACGAAGGTACCGATCGGCTACGCCGCAGAGTGGGACGGCGTGCCGCGCCGGGCGTGGTGCATCATGCCATCCGTGCTGCTCCGCCCGCGCAACCTGATCATCCTGGCCGCGGTTGCCTTCCTGCTGGCCGATGTCGCCATGGTGGTCATTGCCGTCCACGGCGATTTCGGATTCGACTTCACGTGCTGCTACCAGCAGGCCGGCCAGCACCTGCTGGATAGCCGGTCGACGCTCTACACCTGGACCGACACCTACACGTTCCGTTACTCCCCGTGGGCGGCCCTGGCGTTCACCCCGCTGGCGCCGCTGACCGCTGGTCAGGCGGTCTGGACCTGGTTCGCGCTCAAGTGCATCGTGCTCGTGGGCCTGGCGGCCTGGTTCTCGGCGCCCTGGCGCGGCACGGAGCGGATCCTGGTGGCCGGCATGGTCCTGCTCTTCCCGCCCCTCTGGCACGACCTGGTGCTGGGCAACGTGAGCCTCTTCACCGTCGGGGTGCTCCTGGCCCTGCTGCGACGGCCGGGTTTCGCCTCGGGCAGCCTCTTTGGCCTGCTGCTGCTGCTCGCACCCAAGCCCCACCTCATCCCGGTGGCCCTGTGGCTCGCGTACCGTCGCCGAGGCGATGCGGTTGGTGCGGTGGTCGTGTTTGTCGTTGGCCTCGCGGCCGGGATCGCGGCCTTCGGCATGGATCCGTGGGTTGCGTACCTCCGGACCTTCACCGAACCCCTCACTCGTACCTTCACCGCGAACATCGGCTTTTCGGGATTGCTGGGTCCGGCAGGCGTGGTGATAGGCGTGGCATTCGCGGGGTTCATCCTCCTGCTGGCAGCTGGCCGCCGCGACGCCATGGGCCTGGGCCTTTCCATCACCGCCGGGGTGATCCTGGGGCCCTACACCTTCATCCACTACCTGTCGGGGCTGCTGGTGGCCGCGGAGCCCGTCCTCCGCGCGCGACCCCTCCGCCTGGCGCTCTTCCCCTGGCTGCTCCTGGTCTTCCCGCTGATGCCGGCCTGGCTGCTCGCCTTCGCAGGCGTTCAGCTCACCACGGACGGTCCGCCGGTCATGGACACGTCCGCAGCATGAGGACCTGCACGGCGTCGCGGTAGGCGGTGCACCAGCCCGCGGCTGCCAGGGGCCCGCGGACGAGGGCGGCGCCCGGGGGCAGGAGCACCGCGTTCACGTCGTAGCGGCGCACCAGGTCTGGCCAGCCCGCGCTGGCATCGCGAATGGTCGAGTAGTCGTTCAGCACCTGCTGCGGATACATGTCGTTGCGGCCGTCCACGAATACGCGCCCGCCGTGGTCGTAGATGCGTGACAGGACATACCCGCCCCAGCCGTATTCCGCCAGCACCCGTGGCTGGGGCTGGTCGCGCAGCAGGATGTCGACCCCGGCCACTGGATACGTGGACGGGAACGTGGCTCTGGCGGCAGGGAGAACCGGCACCACCACGCACCCGATCGCCACCAGGCCCACCGCCAGCTCCAGCATCACGAGCCGGCGGGCGAGCGCCACGCCCGGCGTTCGTGCACGCAGCCGCGCGGCCAGCCCGCCGGGGAGACGCAGCAGCTCGTCCAGGCCGGCGGCCACGACCGGGAGGCCCACCATGAGGCCCACCGGCGCGTTGCGGATGGCGAGGAGCGACCCTGCCGCACCAAGCGCGGCGCAGAGACGCAGCCAGCCCGGCGTCCGCCGGCTGCCACCCACGGCGATCAGCAGCACCAGCAGCAGGACGGACCAGTAGGTGGGATCGTGGAAGTTCGGCGACTGCCACTCGGAGATGTGGTCCAGGCCCCAGTCGCCGGGATCGACGTAGCGCAGCGGATAGGTCAGCGTGCCCAGGCCGGCCGGAGTCAGGGCGCAGGCCAGCGTGCTTCCCAGGCCAATGGCCAGCACCCGCCCGCGGACCGCTGCCAGGTTCGTCCGCCCCGCAAGGGTGAACAGCGTGTAGATCCCCAGGACCCCCAGGCCGGCGATCCACAGGCCGTGCAGGTTCGCCCACAGGGCAAAGAGCGCGGGCAGCCAGACCACCCGCCGCGGCAGTAACGACCGATCACCGGCGAGCCGGGGCTGCGCCTCCGTGAGGATGGCGACCAGGATGCCCAGCAGCGCCCAGCTCAGGACCTGCGGGCGGATGGTCGCGTAGCCGACCATGATCCAGGTCGCCAGCAGAAGGCCGATGCCAAGGGCGGGAAGGCCCACCCCCTGCCGGTGGAGCACCCGGGCCAGCACCGCCGGCCCCGCCATGCCCGCGATGCCGAAGGCCACCATGGTGGCCACCGGCCCGATGCCGCGCACCAGCAGATACATGAGCAGCTCGCCCAGCCACTCGTGCGCCGTCCACGGCTGGCCCGCGTAGGTGAACGAGAAGGGATCTGCGGTCGGCACCTGGCCGGTCTGCGCGATCAGCCGGCCCACGGTCAGGTGCCAGTAGTAGTCCGGGTCGGAGAGGCCATGAACCACAGCCACGATGCAGACCAGCGCGGTACCGGTGACGACCAGGATCGCCAGAGGGCTCGGCAGACGTCGTGCCCACCACTCCACGGTGTCGCCTGCCACTCAGGGCGCTCCGTCCCGCCGGTCCGCTGCGGCGCCACGCGGCAGCGGTGAGGCGAGCAGCAGCGCCAGGTTGACCAGCAGGACCCGGGGCAGGGCCACCAGCTGGAGGAGGATGGCGAGCACCCAGCCCCAGCGTGTCCGCGCCAGGGCAAGGGCGAGGCCGACGACCACCACGATCCCCAGAACCCAGGGCACGAAGCCCAGCGCGCGCAGCGACATGCCCGGGATCGTCTGGGTGGCGACCGGGTTGCTCGTGTAGAAGTGCACGAAGTCGCCGAGCCACGGGAGCTGGACCACCGCCAGGACAGCGCAGGCTCCGGCGAACCAGCCCAGCGCCTGCCAGTCACGCCGGCCCACGTACCAGGCCACGGCCAGCAGTGGATGCAGCTTCAGCATGGTGGCCACCGCCAGACCGATGGCGCCCGCCCGACGGTGCAGCGGCACCAACGCGAGGAGGGTCACCACGATGGCCTGTGCGTTGCCGTTGATGAGCTGCTGGGCCCAGGCACCGGCCAGGAGCGCGGCCGGCAGCAGGCCGGGCGGTCCAAGCTGCCGGTAGGCGAGCCATATGGGAATCGCCGTGCAGACCGCGATGATCGCGAACCACAGCGGCGGCCAGCCGAGCAGCGGGATCACCATGGCCAGCAACGGCGGGTAGCGGTACACGTAGTCCTGCGGAACCTGGGCGGCCGTGGCATACGGGTCGCCCAGGACCCAGAGGTCGTGGCCGGCCCGCTGATACGTGGCCAGGTCCGCGCCGGCCTGGGTGGTGCCCCACAGGTACACCGCCCCGGCAAGGCCGAAGGCGAGATACAGGCCAATGAGCACGGCCCAGCGCCGGTCGATGCGGCTCACGCCGGGGACGTTACGCGATCACGGGGTACCTTCGGGCGGTCCTGCGCAGGCAGGCGGCCGAGTAGACTCCGGCCCGATGTCGGATCTGCCACGCAACGATCACCTGGGACGCGACCTGCTGCTGGTCACCGTCCTGGCGCTCGTCGCCCGGGTCGCAGCGGCACTGATCGTCGACTGGCCGCCGTATACGGATCCCGCCTACTACTCGCTGGTGGCCCAGCAGCTGGCCACCGGGCACGGCTTCACGGTCCCGGTCCTGTGGAGCTTCCTGGAGGTGGGGAGCCACATTCCCGATCCCGCCGTCCTCCCGGTGGCCAGCAACGGGCACTGGATGCCCCTCACCTCGCTCGTCGCCGGCGGCGGGATGGTGCTCTTCGGCGCGACCTGGCACGCCGGCCAGGTGCCCATGGTCCTCCTCTCGACCTTGCTCGTCCCGCTCACCTACCTCATCGGCTGGGAGCTGTGGCGATCGAGGTTTGTGGCGCTGGTCGGCGCGCTGCTGGCCATCGTTCCCGGGCCGCTCCTGGTCATGTACCCGACCATCGACAACTTCGCCGTGTTCGGCACCTGCGGTGCCCTGGCGCTGTACTCATCGGTCCACGCCGTTCGCTCCGAGCGACCCGGCCCCTGGATCGTCCTGTCCGGCGCGCTCGCCGGGCTGGCGACCCTGGCCCGCATCGACGGCGTGCTGCTGGTGCTAGCCCCCGCGACGGCGTGGGCACTCACGGCGGATGAGGCTCCCATCTTCGCCCCGCGCCGCCTCGCATGGGGAGCAGCCAGCGCCGTTGCGTTCCTGGCGGTCATGAGCCCGTGGCTCATACGGGACCTGGCGGTCTACGGCTCGCCCCTTCCCTCCGCGGGTGGTCATACCCTGTGGATCTCGAGCTACAACGAGCAGTTCTCCATTGGCCACCCGGTGAGCCTCTCGACGTACCTGGCCTCCGGGCTGGGCACCATCCTGGGCTCCAAGGCGTTCTCGGCCCTGGAGCTCGTCGCCCGCCTGGCCGTCCTCCTGGGGGGCGTGTTCATCGTGTTCTTCGTGCCCGGGTCCTGGGTTGGCTGGCGCCGGCCCGACCTCCGACCGTTCCTCGTCTACTTCTGGGGCATGTTCGTGGTGATGGCGCTGGTCTTCACCTTCCACGCCCCCAAGGGCGCCTTCTACCACTCGTCCACTGCCTGGCTGCCGTTCGCCCTGCCGATGTCGGTGGCGGCGATTCCTGCCTTCGGGACCTGGGCGTCGCGCTGGTGGCGGTTCCTTGGGAGACCCGCGACCCATCGGTTCCTGGCGGTCGCCGGCCTGGCCGGAGCGATCCTGCTGGCCGTCATCGGCTCCGCGTCGCTCTACGGACAGTGGCACGAGGCCCGCGTGCAGGACGAGGCTGCCGCGGCCTTCTTCGTCGACCATGGCGACACGGCCGACGTGGTGATGAGCAGTGACCCGGCGTCGCTCTACTACTTCAGCGGAAACCCCGGCGTTGCGCCGTCCTTCGATCCCTATCCCGTCATTGAGCGGATCATCCGCGCCTACGACGTGCGGTGGGTCTACGTCCAGCTGCCTGCCGGCGCGACCCGCGATCCGCTGGGCTTCTGGAATGGTGCCGCCGCGGTGGACGCGGACGGGAACCGCGCCACCTTCCTGCCCGATGCACCGGCGTTCGAGGCACCCGGGGTGCGCATCTACCGGGTCATACCGCCTCCCGCGAA
This sequence comes from uncultured Chloroflexia bacterium, assembly GCA_963805645.1. Lineage (GTDB taxonomy): Bacteria > Chloroflexota > Limnocylindria > QHBO01 > QHBO01 > CAVXEH01. The sequence goes on from CAWDVA010000002.1 coordinate 8,988, forward strand.
CTAGCCGCGCGGACCACCGGGTAGTACTTCCGGCGCCCGAAGTACTGTTGACCGCGCGCACCTTGCGCACGGAGGATGGCGGCCGGCCCGGGTACCACTCCCGGACCAGTACCCGTGGATTCAGGAGACCGAAGGGCATCCGAGTGGCGAGATCAGCACCGGCAACCAGGAAGCCTCGTCCGAGCCTCGAACGGCTCTACACCCAGGCGACGGACCAGCTCCGCCGCCAGGCTCGCGCCACCCACGATCTCGCGGACCGGTACCGCGAGCAGTACCGCCGTCGGCTGGAGTCCTGGGTCGCGCTGCGCGGCCGGCTGGAGAACCGGGTCGCCGTCCGTCCCGGCACCGGCGCCCCGGCGAGCCAGCACCGCCGAGGCTCTGCCATCGAGACCATCCGGAACGAGCATGACGCGCTGGGACGCGAGCTCGGCATCCAGCAGGGCCAGCTGCAGCGCATCCAGGCCGCCGCCCGTCACCTCGACCTGCTGCACACCTACCTGCTCAGCGCGGACCCACAGGTCGGCGAGCCGTCCCTCACGGAGTCGGAGGATTCGCCGGAGAGCCTGCGCCTCCGGATCATCGAGGCCCAGGAGGGCGAGCGACAACGGCTCGCCGGGGAGGTCCACGACGGTCCTGCCCAGGTCCTCACCAACGCCATCTTCCAGGTCGAGTATCTCGACCGGGTGCTGGAAGCTGCCCCGCGTTCCGCCCACGCGGAGCTGGCCTTCCTGCGCACCATGCTGCGCGACGGGCTCGACGATGTCCGCGGCTTCATCACCGAGCTGCGGCCCCCGGCGGTGGACGTGGGATTGGCCCAGGCGCTCAGCGACCGCGCCACGGAGTTCGGCGAGCGGCACGGGATCGCCACATCGGTGGCGGTCAACGGCATCGACGCGCGATTGAGCCCGGACGCCAAGGCATCCGTGGTGCGCATCGTCCAGGAGGCACTCCAGAACGTCCGCAAGCATTCCGCAGCGACCCAGGTGGGGATCACCCTGGAGGGCGACCACCTGGCCATCTCCGACAACGGACGCGGCTTCGACGTCATGCGGCTCGCCTCGGGAGCCAGCCGCAACTTCGGCCTGCAGTTCATGCGTGAACGGGCCGAGCTGATGGGCGCGACGCTGCAGATCGAGTCACGCCAGGGCGAGGGGACCCGCATCCTGCTTCGCCTTCCCAACGGCACGCATTGACACGCACCCAGACATCTTTCCAAGGAGGAGACATCGTGGTTGACCAGGCACAGGAGCGACGACGCGGCGGCGATCGCCGCAACGAAGGGGTGAAGTCCCGGATCGTCATCGTGGACGGGCACACGCTCTTCCGGCGTGGCGTGCGCAACATCCTCGAGCTCGAGGGCGACATGGAGGTCGTGGGCGAGGCCGGCAACGGTCGCGAGGCGATCGCCATCGTCGAGGAGCTCACGCCCGACGTGATCCTCATGGACGCGGGCCTGCCCGCGCCCAACGGGATCGAGACCACCCAGCGGATCAAGCGCGAGCTGCCGCACACCGGGGTGATCGTCCTTGCCAGCAACGACGACGAGGACCAGCTCTTCGAGGCCATCAAGGCCGGCGCCGCGGCGTACGTCCTCAAGGACATCGACCCCACCGACCTGATCGCCATCATCCGCCGCGTCCGCGCCGGCGAGTACCTGATCAACGACAAGGTCTTCGCGAAGCCATCGGTCGCCAGCCGGGTCCTCAAGGAGTTCCGCGAGCTGGCCGTCTACGGCAACGATGCGCAGCCGATCTTCGCGCCGCTCTCGCCGCGCGAGGTGGAGATCCTGGACAACATCGCCCAGGGCATGACCAACAAGCAGGTCGCCTACGCGCTGACCATCAGCGAGCAGACGGTGAAGAACCACATGTCCTCCATCCTGCGCAAGCTCAGCGTCAACGACCGCACCCAGGCCGTGGTGTACGCCATGCGCCAGGGCTGGATCAAGATCCCGGAGGACTGAGCTCCTCAGACCCCATGGACAACCACGATGATCGAGTCGCGGACAGCAGCCCCGGCGCAGTCGCTCGCGTTCCCGGGCTGCTGCCTGCGACGTTCCACGACCCTCGCCGCATCGCAAGGCGGAGGGCAAGGTCGCGGCGGTAGAGTTCCGACCGAAGGCCATTCGTTCCGCAAGGAGACCTCGACACATGTCGGGACGGTTCTCGCTCTCGTCGCTCTTCGGTCGCCGGCAGGCGCCGGAGGCGGAGGCGCCCGACGCGCTCATCGAGGCCACCGCGGGGCAGCTCCTCGAGGCGTTCCTTGCCTCGGAGCTGGTCCAGCTGCATCTTCGCGAAGAGTCTGGTCGCCTGACCGATCTGCTCAACCGTGAAGCGCCGGTCGCATTCGACCGCACGGACGGCATGACGCCACCCGCGATCGACGATCTCCTGGTCGTCGTGCCGCCGCCCCAGACCACCGACGCGCAGCGCCGCCTCCACCGACCGGGCCACCCGGTCAAGGTGGTCATTGGTCCCTACGAGGTGGTGGGCCAGGCGCACGTCCCGCCAGGGGCGCAGCCGACCGGCTTCCTGCTTCGGACGAACCCGCGCTTCGTTCCGCTGACCGGTGCGACCATCCACTCCACGCTGGGCACCATCCCCGACCAGCACGTGGACGTGGCGATCGTCAACCTCCACGCCGCCGAGTCCTTCCGCGACCTGACGCCGGAGGACCAGGTCTAGGCGCCACGGGTCTCTCGCAGCGGCCCGCCGCAAGTCCGGTCGAGGCCAGTACGGATGTTCCATGGAGCAGGCGCGGCAGGCTGCCTACGCTGCAGGCACGTCGACCGGCGGGTATCCCCGGGAGATGTTCATCCACGGCGGCCCAGGTGGCCTGGACCGTCGGGTCTCCTCCTCCGGTGCGGGGAGCCGAGCAGCAGCAGGCTCGGCTCCCCGTTCTCTGTGTCCGATTCCGGCGCGTCCGGGCACCGAGGCCCTAACGAATGCCTTGACACCGGGGGCCTTCTGGTAGAAGGTACGGCCGCGGTTCCGGCATCTTGGGACCATCGGGCCATTCATTCTCGCAACCCGGTGGCCTACGCTGCTGGCACCAATCCTTCAGGAAAGGAGGTACCCGTCTAAACATGCTTCAGATCATCAGCACTCTTCTCATGCAGCTGCGGCGCAAGGATGAGGAAGGCCAGACGCTCGTCGAGTACGGTCTGCTTCTCGCCCTCATCGCCATCATCGTGATCGTCGCCCTTCTGTTCCTGGGCCCGATCGTGAGCCAGATCTTCAGCAACGTCGCAACGAACCTGCAGGGCGCCTAAGTCCCTCGCGTTCGACACGACATGCGGAGCCCCCGGCGCCTGCCGGGGGCTCTTTCGCTTCTCTCGAGTCTTGGTTCCATTGCTTCTGCCGGGTTTGCGGGTACCACTCGGCGGTAGCCCACAAGTCCGGTCGTCCCCGGATGACAGCAGCCCCTAGACTGTTGACCGTAGTCACCTTAGGCTGCATTTCTACGCGACCCTTGATGTTGATTCCATCCTCCGAGCTGCAAGGGGAATACGTTCGTGAAGCGATCGAACCGCCTGGTCATCTTCGTTGGCGTGCTGCTCGCCATCCTGGCGTTCGTCGGCATCGTCATCGTGCTGAACAACAACACCGGGACAAACGGCGGGGGCGGCACTGCCGAGGCGACACCAACGACCGTAGCGGTCCTCGTCGCGAAGCAGGACATCGCCATCGGTGACGCGGTCACGCCTGACATGGTTGAGGTGAAGCGCGTCGATCCCTCCGGAGTGCAGGGCACTCGCCTGGCGGATCCCTCGCAGGTCGGCGGCCGGCCCGCGATCGTCGCGGTCCCGGCAGGTTCGCAGGTGAACCAGCAGACCTTCGGCGGCGTGGGCAACACCTGTATCAGCTGCATGCTGGAGGCAGGCGAGGTTGCCATCCCGGTCCAGGTCGACAAGGTCACCGGGCTCGACTTCCTGGTGCAGCCGGGGGACCACGTGGACGTCATCGTGTCGATCCAGCTGCCGTCAACACTCAGCCCGGCTGGCGGCACCCTGCGCTCTGTGAAGGTCGTCCTGCAGGACAAGCGGGTCCTGTTCGTGAGCGCGCGGAACGCCGCCACGCAGCCGGTCGTGACGCCACGCCCCGGAGCGAGCCCCGGCGCCGCTGCGACCCCGGTTCCGACTCCAAGCACGGCCGTGGTGGTCATCGCCGGGAGCGCCCAGGACGCCGAAGTCCTTCGCTACGCCGCGCGTGACGAGACGGAGTACCAGGGGACCGGCACCTCCGCGGTCGTGGCCCTGATGATTCGGGCCACCGGCGACAGCGACGTGGCTACCACGACGGGCATCACGATCAACGAGCTGATCAAGCAGTACGGACTGCTGGTCCCGCAGGAGATCGCGCTGCCAACCGCCGAGCCCAGCCCGGTAGGCCGGACCACGAGCACAAGCTGGAACCCGATCATGATCAAGGTCCTCATCGTCGACGACATCCCCGAGACGCGCGACCACCTGACGAAGCTCCTGGGCTTCGAGCAGGAGATCGACGTGGCCGGGACCGCCGGCTCCGGCGAAGAGGCGATCCAGATGGCCATGGACATGCGTCCGGACGTCATCGTCATGGACATCAACATGCCCGGCATGGACGGGGTGGCCGCCTCGGAGATCATCTCCCAGCGGCTGCCCACCACGCCCGTCATCATGATGAGCGTCCACGGCGAGGCGGAGAGCCTGCGACGGGCCATGCTGGCCGGCGCGCGCGAGTTCCTGGTCAAGCCGTTCTCCGGCGACGAGTTCGCCCAGAGCATCAAGGCGGTCTACGAGCGCGAGCTCGCCCGGAGCGCCCAGCTCCAGGCGACGATGCCGGCCCAGCCGGCCGTCGAGGCCCAGGCGACCACCGACGTCGAGGACCACCAGGTCATCGCGATCTTCTCGCCCAAGGGCGGCGCGGGACGCACCACCATTGCCACGAACCTCGCGCTTGCCATCAAGAAGGAGACGGACGCGCGCGTCTGCCTCGTCGACGCCAACCTGCAGTTCGGCGACGTCGGCGTCCTGCTCAACCTCAACCCCAAGAACCGGTCGATCCTGGATGCGGTGGAGGGTGGCGAGCCGGACGGCGACATCATCGACTCGGTGGTCGTCGACCACTCGACCGGGATCCGCGTCCTCCTGGCGCCCCCCTCGCCGGAGGGAGCGGACCTGGTGACCCCGGTATACCTGCGCAAGATCATCGACCACCTGCGGGTCGGCCACGACTTCGTGGTCGTGGACCTGCCCTCCACGCTGAACGACCACTCACTGTCCGTGATGGACGCGGCCGACACCATCGTGGTGCTCTGCGCGCTGGAGATCACGACCATCAAGAACGTGCGCCTCTTCCTGGAGGTCGCGGACCAGCTGGAGTACGACCGCGGCAAGATCCGGCTGGTCATCAACCGCGCCGATGCGGCGCAGGGCATTCGCATGGGCGACGTGGAGGCATCCATTCGCCGGCCCATCGACGGTTCCATCGTCTCGGACGGTCGACTCGCGGTGCTCGCCGTGAATCGCGGCGTGCCGTTCGTCGTATCCCACCCGGACAATTCGCTCTCCAAGGACATTCTCACGCTCGCGCGGACGCTCACGGGCGAATCCGGCGCTGCCACGGAAAAGCCAACCAAGCGAGGACTCTTCGCACGCCACTGACGGGAAGGACTAGGACATGTCTCTGCTGAAGAGGATCGAGCGGGCGCGGCCCGCCGCCGAGGGAGATCCGCAGGTTCCGGCGACCACGACCCAGCCGTCGTCACAGACGCCGGCGCCGTCCGGGCCCGGACAGGTCGGGCCGCCGGTCCAGGCCGGCCAGACGACGGCCGCCGGGCGGCCGTTCCTGGGTGCGATGCCGGCCCGCGAGTCCTTCCGCGAGGCGAAGTACCGCGTTCAGAACCGCCTGATCAACGAGCTCGATCCCAAGCTGGACGTGACCAACCAGGTCGAGGTCCGGCGCCAGATCGAGGAGCTCTTCGGCAAGATCGCCGACGAGGAGGGCCTGGCCCTCACCCGCGCCGAGCGCGTCCGGATGCTCGAGCAGATCACCGACGAGATCCTGGGCCTTGGCCCGCTGGAGCCGCTCCTGCGCGACGAGACCATCACCGAGGTGATGGTGAACGGCCCGCAGCAGGTCTACATCGAGCGCGAGGGTCGCCTGGAGCTCACCAACGTGACGTTCCAGAACGACGAGCACGTGATGAAGATCATCCAGCGGATCATCGCCCCCATTGGCCGGCGCGTGGACGAGTCCAGCCCCATGGTGGACGCCCGCCTGGCCGATGGCTCCCGCGTGAACGCCGTGATCCCGCCCCTCTCCCTGGTGGGTCCGGTGATCACCATCCGGAAGTTCGCGGCCACCCCGTACACGGTCGAGGACCTCATCCGGTTCGGCACCGCCACCCCCGAGATGTTCGAGTTCCTGGAGGCCTGCGTGAAGGCCCGCCTCAACATCTTCGTCTCCGGCGGCACCGGCTCCGGGAAGACGACCGAGCTGAACATCCTCTCCTCGTTCATCCCCGATGACGAGCGGATCGTGACCATCGAGGACGCGGCGGAGCTCCAGCTGCGGCAGGAGCACGTCATCACCCTGGAGTCCCGGCCCTCCAACATCGAGGGCAAGGGCGCCGTTCCCATCCGGGAGCTGGTGCGGAACGCCCTCCGCATGCGGCCCGACCGGATCATCGTCGGAGAGTGCCGATCCGGGGAAGCGCTGGACATGCTCCAGGCCATGAACACCGGCCACGATGGCTCCATGTCCACCGGCCACGCCAACTCGCCGCGCGACATGCTCTCCCGCCTGGAGACCATGGTCCTCATGGCGGGGATGGATCTGCCGCTGCGGGCCATCCGTGAGCAGATCGCCTCGGCCGTGGATCTCATCGTCCACCAGAACCGCCTCAAGGATGGCTCGCGCAAGATCGTGAACATCACCGAGGTCCAGGGGATGGAGGGCGACGTCATCGTCATGCAGGACATCTTCGTGTTCGAGCAGACGGGCGTCGTGGAGGGCAAGATCGAGGGCAAGCTGCGCCCAACCGGAATCCGTCCCAAGTTCGTCGAGAAGTTCGACGCCGCAGGCATCCACCTGCCGCCGAACGTCTTCGGCTCCCCGTTCTAGAGAGGAAGCACCCGGATGGACATGCTCCCCTTCGCCATTGCGGGCCTTGCCGCCGGCGCCGTGCTGCTCATCGCAGTCGGGATCGCGATGAGCGGCAGCACGGGTGGCGTCGCCTCGCGGCTGGAGCGATACGCGTCCGCACGCGGTGAGTCGACGGTATCTGAAGGATCCGACGGCGAGCGCGACTCGGCGCTCGTGACCGGGCTGTCTCGGATGATGGAGCGCCGGGACATGGCCGCGCGCCTCGGGACGGAGCTGGCACGGGCGGACCTGAAGATGCGCCCGGCGGAGTTCGTCGTCCTGTGGCTGGCCTCTCCCCTCGTGTTCACCGCGGTGGCCTTCCTGCTCGGCCAGGTCTTCGGTGGATTGCGCAACATCATCGCCCTTGCCCTCGTGTTCGCGCTCGGCGCGTACTTCCCGAGGTTCTACATCAAGCGTCGGCAGGGACAGCGCCTCAAGGCGTTCAGCCAGCAGCTGCCGGACACGATCACCCTGCTGGCGAACTCGCTGCGGGCGGGCTCCTCGTTCCTGCAGGGCATCGAGCTGGTCACCCGCGAAGCGCGACCGCCCATCTCGGAGGAGTTCGAACGGGTCGTGCGCGAGATGGCGCTGGGCATGTCGCTGCAACCGGCGCTCAACAACCTCTCGCGCCGCGTTGCGAGCGAGGACCTGGAGCTGATGGTCACCGCCATCAACATCCAGAGCCAGGTCGGCGGCAACCTTGCCACGGTCCTCGATGCCATCGCCTACACCATTCGCGAGCGCGTGCGCATCCAGGGCGAGATCCAGACCCTCACGGCCATGCAGCGCTACTCGGGCTACGTGATCACCCTGCTCCCGGTGGGCCTGGCCGGCATTCTCTTCCTGGTGAGTCCGACCTACATCACACCCATGCTGCAGCGGCCGCCCGAGGCGTTCGGCCTTCCGCTGGGCTTCCTCTTCTTCGGAATCGGCCTGCTGAGCATGGGCATGGGCTACGTGCTCATCCGCCGCATCGTCGACATCAAGGTGTAGAGCCATGCCAACTGAAGTCATCATTGCCGCCCTGGCGGCGGCAGCCGTTCTCCTCATCACCTTCGGCGTTGCGGCGCGACCGGGCAAGGACGCCGTCCAGGCGCGCCTCGAGCAGCTCGTGGTCAAGCCAACGACGCTCGAGGAATATGAGCTCCAGCAGCCGTTCTATGAACGCATCGTCCAGCCGCTCATCAAGCGGCTGGCACGGCTCGGTCGCCGGTCCAGCGACGAGGGTGGCATGGTCGCGCGGACCGATGCCAGGCTCGAACGGGCCGGCTATCCCGGGGGTCTGCGCGGGCCCGACTGGATCGGCGTGAAGCTCCTGGGAGCCATCGTCGGGGCCGTTGGCCTCTTCGCGCTTGCACTGCTCCTGACCGGGGCGTTCCCCGCCGGAGTCCTGTTCGCGATCGTGGGTATCGGCGTCGGCTACCTCGGACCCGAGTTCTGGCTGGGGCGCCGGATCCGCGGTCGGAGCGAAGCCATGGTGCTGCAGCTCCCTGACGCGCTGGATCTGCTGACGATCTCCGTCGAGGCCGGCCTGGGATTCGATGCGGCGCTCGCCAAGGTCGTCGAGAAGATGGAAGGGCCCCTGGTATCCGAGTTCCGCCAGGCGCTGGCGGAGATCCGCATGGGCCGGACGCGCCGCGAGTCGCTGCGGGACGTGGCGAAGCGCGCGGACGCACAGCCGGTCAACAACTTCATCGGCGCCATCGTCCAGGCCGAGCAGCTCGGCGTACCCATCGCCAAGGTGCTTCAGATCCAATCCCAGCAGCTCCGCATCGAGCGCCGCCAGCGGGCAGAGGAGGCGGCGGCGAAGGCACCGGTCAAGATGCTGTTCCCCATGGTGGGCTGCATCTTCCCGACGATCTTCATCGTCATCCTGGGGCCCGCCATCATCACGGTCATCAGGGGCGTCGGGATCTAGGATGCTGCCGGCGCTGCGGCCGGCGCTCCTGCTGGTCGACGACGACCCCACGCTCCTCTCCGTCCTCGCGCGTCGCATGGCGCGCGAGGGCTTCGAGGTCCGGACCGCCCCATCCGGGCCTGCGGCGCTGCAAGGCGAATGGAGCGCGGCTGGCCCGCCCTGGTGATCGTGGACCTGATGATGCCGGGGATGGACGGCTTCGAAGCTCTGCCGACGCATCAAGCGGATCGCAGACCTGCCGATCATCGTCCTCTCCGCGGTGGATGCCAGCGAGGCAAAGGTGCGCGCTCTCGAGGAGTACGCGGAGGACTACGTCACCAAGCCGTTCGACCCCGACGAGCTGGTCGCCCGCGTGCAGCGCGTCCTGCGGCGATCTTCCAATCCGGCCGCGGGCGGGCGATCTTCGACGAAGGCCAGCTGGAGATCGACCTCGTCCAGCGCCAGGTCATGACGGCCGCCGGCACCCACTCGCTCACGCCTACGGAGATCCGGGTCCTCCAGGTCATGATCGGCGTCGCTGGACAGAACGGTGCCCACCGAGATCCTCCTCGAGCGCGTCTGGTCGGAATCCGATGGCGCAGATCCGTCGTACGTCTGGGTCACCATGCGCCGCCTGCGCCGCAAGATCGAGGTGGATCCGGACAATCCCCGCTACCTGCTGACGGAGCGGGGCGTCGGCTATCGGCTGGCTTCCTCATGCGCTGGGCGCCCGGCCGGGCACGGCCGGCCGACCTGACCATGGGACCGCTGCCGTTGCGGAATCCTGTTCTCGTTCTTCCTCGTGGTGGTCGCCTGCCACCACTCATCGTCTTCGCCGTCCTGCAAGCGCTGGCGCCCGACTTGCTGGATCGGATCGGCATGGGCACCGCGCTCCTGGCTGTTGCTCTGCTTGCCAGCGTCTGGTCGGCCATGGTCGGCATCGTGGGCAGCCGAGCGAACCGCAAGGACGTGGACGCGATCCTGGCCTTGGCAGAGCTGGGCGATCACCGTCCATGGGCGACGAGCCGGACCCCGCGAGCCGGGAAGTCCGTACGAGCGGCTGGCCGAGCGCGCTCGACGAGCGCAATCGCCAGATCGCGGACCTGGCGAGCCCACGTCCGGTCTGCGCCCATCGAGGAGGACGCCAGGGCCGTGGCGCGCTCAGTTGTGGCTTGGGCGAGCCTCGGTGAGCCACGACCCAACCTGGTCGCTGGTGGTCCCGCGGACGCCCGCCGAAGACGCTGCTGCCCGCCGGCATCTACACGGCCGACTCGGCGGCGCCGAGGGTCGCTGGGGGACTGCACCGGTGGGCGTCCACGGTGCGGCGCGACGACCCTCTTCCCCGGCGTCCGCCACGCCATGGGTCCATGGGGAGCGTTCGTCATCGTCGAGGTGGCGGCGGGCGAGGAGCTGCGCGCGAGCCTGCATGGCGCCCTGGGAGGGCCGCGACGCGCCCGAGCCGGCCGAGCGGGAGCTGCTCCGACTTCTCGGACAGAACAGCGCTACCGCGATCGAGCATGCCCTCCTGTACGCGCGTGTTCAAGGCGCAGGCGGAGGAGCTGAACCGGATGGCCGCCGATGCAGACGGACTTCCTGCGAAGCGTCACCCACGACCTACAGACACCGCTGACCAGCATCGGGGCGGTTGCCGCCGAACTGAAGCACCAGCCGGACATCCGCAGTCTGCCCGCCCTGACCTGGAGACCATCACCCACCAGGCGGACCGACTGCGCCGGATGGTGGGCCAGCTCCTCGTGGCGTCCCGGCTGGAGGCCGGGAGCGATTCGGCCCGTGCGCGGAGATCTTCCGCGCCGAGCCCGTCGTGGTGCGTCGTACCTGGGCAGCACTGCGCGCGGGATCGGCCCTTCCGGCTCTCGGTCCATGGCGAGCCGCGCCTGGTGGTGGGCGATCCGGACCGATTCGAGCAGATCCTGTGGGCCCTGCTCGACAATGCGGTCAAGTACAGCCCGCCCGGATCAGCGGTGCAGGTGGAGCTCGATTCCGGCGATCCCCACCGGGGATGAGGCGAATGGTGGCCGTCGTCCGCGTGGTGGACCAGGGGACCGGCCTTGGACCAGAGGATGCGGCGCACGCCTTCGACCAGTTCTACCGCGCGACCGGTGCCCGGCGGATGGCGCCCGATGGCAGCGGGGTGGGGCTGTACGCCGCGCGCGGGCTGGCGCGAGCCATGGGTGGGGACCTCGTCCTGCGAACCGTCCTTGGCCAGGGCACCACGGCGCAGGTAAGCCTGCCTGCGGAGGCGGCGGTCGAGGAATCCGCGTCGCCCGCGTAGGACCAAGGTACCCGGCGTAACAGGACCACTGGCCAGACGCTGCAAGGCCCGTCGCAAGGTCGCGTCCATAGAGTCGAGAGCGTCCACTCGAATTCATGTGGTGTGAAGTGATCAAGTTGCCCTGGCATCGCCGCAAGCGCGTCTCCCGTGGTCAGGCCCTCGTGGAATTCGCGCTGATCCTCCCGATCCTGGTGCTGCTGGTCATGCTCGCACTCGACTTCGGCCGGGTCTTCTTCGGCTGGGTTGGCCTAAATAACGCAGCCCGCATCGCGGCGAATGCCGCTGCGGCGAATCCCACTGCCTGGGACGGCGGAGCGGCGGATCTCATGCTGCAGGCCCAGTACCGCCAGCAGACCACCAACGACCTCCAGCCCATCAACTGCGACGCTCCCGCCCACACCGGCAGGTGGCTCACATCTGACATCCCCGACCCAACGTTCACCAACGTCGATCCCTCCGGCACCTCCTCGCCATACGAGAATGGCGACCACGTCTCGGTGACCCTGAGCTGCCGCTTCTACTTCCTCACGCCGCTCGTGGGCAATCTCCTGGGCAATCCCCTTGTGATCAGGGCGACTGCGGAGTTTCCTGTCCGAGGGGCGGAGATCGACGGTATCCCTGTAACGGGTGGCGGTTGCGGCGGCGCATCCGTTCCGAACCTCGTTGGTTCGACAGTTGCGCAGGCTCGAGTGTTGTGGTCCGGCGCAGGGTTCAACGCGGGGACATTCACGCCGGCCAGCGGATCGGACACGGATACCGTCACGGCCCAGACGACGAGTCCCGTCACGACCGTTGGCCAGTGTGTCGACCCCAACACCGCCGTCACCGTCACGCACATCGTTGGTGGGACGACCTGCACGATGCCGCAGCTGGTGGGGCGCTCCGTCTCTGATGCGCAGACGCTGTACAACGGCGCCCTGTTCACCGGGACGTTCAACGTCAACCAGCCTCCGAACGGGAACTACAACGTGAAGGCCCAATCGCTCGTGGCCGGGCAGGTGTATCCGTGCTCGTCGGCCATCACAGTCAGCGGGAATTGAGTGCCATGCAACGATTCGTGATTCGGCGGCGCGGCGAGCGCGGCCAGGCCATCGTCGAGGTCGCATTGATCCTCCCCATCTTCATCCTGATTCTGGTGGGGCTCTTCGACATAGGACGAGCGGTCTACGCGTTCAACACGATCTCGAACGCCTCCCGAGAGGGCGTACGAGTGGCCATCGTCGACCAGGACTGCGCGTACATCAGGGACCAAGCGGTGCAGCGGGCGGTCTCGCTGGGACTGACAGCGAGCGACGTCACTATCTACGTCTGGGATCCGACCGCGGCGACGTCCGGTGACTTCACCTCCGCCTCATCGATCGCCAATCACCGGCAGGACTGCGGGGTTGCCAGCCCACCGGGGTCGACCTACGAATGCCAGCAGTCGGACAGCAGCGCGACCATCATCGTGGGTTGCGTGATCGAGGTCACCATCCATTACCAGTACACCGCTGCCACCCCGGTCATCGGCAGCCTAATCGGCACCATCGACATGACGGCTACGACACGAGAGCCGATCGAGCATCAATGCGACTCGCGGTTCCTGACACCGCCCGATACATGTCGCGTGAGCACGACCTGATGGGATCTAGAGGCGCCCCATCCCCCATTCACTGGAGGAACAGCAGACACATGCGCACGATGCGATCGTCGAGCGAGCGCGGCCAGGTTCTCATCATCTTCGCGGCGGCCATCGTCGTGATCATCGCCATGGTCGGCCTCGTCGTCGACGGCGGCTACGCCTGGGGCCAGCAACGCCAGGTGCAGAACGCGACAGACGCCATATCAGAGGCGGGGACGGTCCAACTGGCCGCCAACGTCGCCGGGGTGTCCCCGGCGAGAACGGACGCCGATGTGGCCGCCGCCGTCCAGGCAGCGGCCGATGCGAACAACATCGCCGCGCCGATTGCCTGCTATACGAACTTCAACGGCCATCCCATCGACAGCACCGGTGCGATCACGGCCAGCGCGACGTCGTGCGACGGCGCCGCCATGGTGGGCAACACCGCCAATGCCATCCCGCCCGGAACGTGGGGCGTGCGAGCGGTGAGCTCACGCACCTACAACACGTTCCTCATGCGGGTAATCGGGATCGGCCAGATGACCAGCACGGCGACCGCCACCGCTCGTGCCGGATACAGCGCCGGTACCTGCGCCGCACAGGCGGGCTGCGTGGTGCTGCCCGTCACCGTGCCCGTTACCGTCGTTTCCTGCGACTCGAGCGGGAATGCGGAAACCACCATGGACTCCTACCTGCTCAATACGCTCTACATCATTCCACTCTGCAAGAACAGCCCCGGCAACGTCGGCTGGATCGACTGGACGCCAACCGCGGGGGGAACGTCGGAGCTGATCAATTCGATCCTGACACCCAGCAACCCAGACCTGGAGTGGCCGGGCTGGTACTACATGACCGCGACGGGCAATGTGAACTCGAAGGGTGTTGAGGATGCTCTTCGGACGTACGACGGCAAGACGGTCAGCTTCCCGAACTTCGACGCGACCTGCAACCAAGAGCCCGGCGGCACTGACAAGGACGCCTGCCCAACCCCCGGTGGCACCGGGTCGAACCAGTGGTATCACATCGGCGCCATGGCGAGCTTCGAGTTCTGCTCGGCGGCCGATGCCGACTGTCTAGCGGCCGGCGTGACCCACGGCGCCTACGTGAACGGCACGAACAAGGTCCCCTGCGACACCGGGAACGGTGCGACGGCCTGCATCGCCGGTAAGTTCGTGAAGCAGGAGTTCTCCGGTGAGGTGACAGCTGCCCCGCCGCCCGGATGCGACACGTCGGATCCGAACTACAACCCCGCCGCGTGCCTCAGCAGTGTGAACGTCCAGCTCATCCACTGAGCTCACGCCCAATCCCTGCCAGGGACTCACGCCCCGGTCCATCCCGTCGGACCGGGGCGTTCTCTTGACCGTTCGGCAGCGATGGGCGAATCGCCGGCTTCGACAGGCCGCAAGGTGCCCCGCAAGGTCATTCCCCTACAGTACCGGCAACCGTTCCTGTCCGCGGGGTCACCCATCTTGTCTGCCCAATTGCGCTTCCAGACCAGGCCACGGGGCCAGTCGTTAGTCGAGACGGCACTGGTCCTTCCGGTGCTGCTGCTGGTCGTTGGCGGCATCATCCAGTTCGGGATCCTGTTCTGGGGCCAGAACACGCTGACTCAGGTGACGCGCGACACGGGGCGGTGGGCCGCGACCTACCAGAACTGCTCGAACGCCGCCGCGGTCGTCGCGCAGGCGAACCAGATCGCCGACCAGTCGTCGCTCATCGGCTACTCGGCATCCAGCCCCTGGACCATGCCCGCCAACGTCGTCGTTACCTGGGACAACCAGACCGGGCCATGCCCGCCAACCAGCAACCAGGACACCTCCTACGTAACGATTGTCATTCATCATCACGTGCCGATCCTGCTGCCGTGGATTCCGGGCAACGGAGACCTCACCTCGTCCGTGCGGTACCGGGTGGAACCGGTGAGCGGACCATGACGCGACGGTGGGCGGGGATGCGGCTCCCAGGTCGCGACGGCGACCGCGGTCAGGCGATCGTGCTGGTCGCGATCCTGTTCGTCCTTCTGCTGGGATTCGCCGGCCTGGCAATCGACGTCAGCTCGGCCTATGCCACCCGCCGCAGCGAGCGGAGCATCGCGGACGCGGCCTCACTTGCCGGTGCGCAGGACCTGCAGATACCACAGTCCAAGAACGTCAGCTCCGGGGATCGCATCAGAGCCCGGACGCATGCCCTTGATCTCCTGGTGTCGCAGCTCGGCGCGAGCGGCAACGGTAGCTGTGACCCGAGCGTCGATTCCGACATCATCGACTGTGCTCTGCCCGGCACTGCGTTCCACGTCTCCGTCAGGACCCCGGCGCCGAGCTGCGCCCTGAGCGGAGCCACCTGCGACGGCGAGCACGCACTCCAGGTCTCCGTCCACAACCCTTCGTTTGGCACCATATTCGCCCGACTGTTCGGCCAGGCCACCTGGGACGTGGGCATCACGTCCGTGGCCGGTCTCGACTTCACCGGGAAGTACGCGGTGGTCACGCTGCAGCCACCCAAGCCACGGAACAACGGGACGGACGCGAACCTCAACAAGGATCTCGTGGTCAGTGGGAACAACACGGTCCTCAATGTGGTGCGCGGCGACGTCGGCACCAACACGTCGGCCACCACCACCCTGGCGGGCCTGATCACCCTCGCGGACGGCTACCGCATCTACCACCACGACGATCTGTCCACGGTTGGCATCACCTGGACCCAGACGGACGGTATTCATCCCATAGGCCAGTTCAACCCGGTCCTGATCGACGATCCCAACTACGTGTACGCCACCTTTGTCAATGCCACGACCTACAACACCCAGGCGGCCGGCCAGGTTTCTTGCTCAGGCCTGGACTTCCCGACCGATTACACGTCGCTGCTCGCGGGGGCCGTCTGCTACGCACCAGGCGTCTACACAAAGGAGTTCGACGTCGGCACCGGCGGCGGACCGAACGTCGCCTACCTCATGCCAGGTGCCTATTCCTTCCCGAAGGGCATGAAGATGCACGGGACGCTCGCCGGCGGCCTGATCAGCAACAAGGAGGGCATCGTCATGGTCTTCCCGCAGAACCAGGTGCTGGCAGCCCAGAATGCGTTGGACTTCCTGGTCAACGCAGGCAGTCAGTCGTGCAACGCAGACGGTTGCCGCGCCTCCCCTGCGGTGGACGATGACGGGAATACCGTGCAGACCCCACAGGGCCTCCCGATCACCATCGAGGTCGCGCGGGACGACAACTGCTTCGCGGGGAACACTCCCATCATCAACGGCTCCTGTGACGTGCTGCACAACAACACGGTGAACCTGGCCGGCACCGGGACGCTGTTCATTGGCGGGATCCTATACGGACCCAGCGACAACATGTCCATCAACGGCAACTCCGCCCAGGGAGGCGTCGTGGGCCAGCTCATCTCCTGGAGCGTCACATATACCGGCGGCTCGACGCTCACGCAATCGTATCCGGGAGAGATTGGCCCGGGCGTGCTCCGTCTCGAGAGCGAGTGCTCCGGTCCTGGCGAACCCTGCGCGCCCTGATCCAACCGCGCAGGGACCAGGACGATCGCATACGGGTAATGGGAGTTCCGGCCTACTGCCATATGCCGGATCGTCGATGACCATGCCTGCATGGGAAAGCGCATCGTCCTTGCAACCCTCTGGGGGCTCAGCGGCTGGATGTGGACAGCCATTGCGCACGCGTTCCTCGGGACGCCAGAACTCAGCGCGCTCGCCGGGATGGCGGCTCTCGTGGCCGCGTTCGTCTTGCTCGCGCCTCGGTCCGCAGGAACGGCGAATCGGGCGGTGACGTCTGGTCCGGATGTGTCGCCCGGGTTCGATCCCGCTCAGTCGCACCGCTGAAGCCAGGCTGGGCTGCCCGGCGTCGAAGCAGCACGCGTAGCATCCGCGTGGCATGAACCGCTACGTTCGGGTCCGCAACCTCACCCGCGATACCACCGTCGCGAACCGGGTGCGCGTGGCCCGCGGCCTCTTCCAGACGATCTTCGGGCTCCACCTGCTCCCGCGCCTGGAGCCCGGTGAGGGGCTTCTGCTGCCCGGCGCCACGACCATCGACACCACCTTCATGGGCTACCCCATCGACCTGGTCTTCCTGGACGGATCCTCGCGCGTCACGCGCCTCGTGCCGGACATGGTCCCGTGGCGCATGGTCCTCTCCGCTCACGGCGGCAAGGACTGCCTGGAGCTGCTCGGGGGCGCACTGGGCGGTACCGGGACCGAGGTTGGAGACCAGCTCGTCCTGGACGACCTCCCGCCCGGGTAAGCGCGGCGTACGTCCCCGATACGCAGCGGGCGCGCATCCTGCGCCGATGGCGCTGCTCGACGTCCTGCTCCCGCCCTCCTGCGCCGGCTGCGGCCGGTACGGCGCACGTCTCTGCGACGCGTGCCTGACCTCGTTCCGGCCGGCGAGCCCCGCCGGCGTCACCTTCGTGCAGGCGGATCCCTCGATCGTGGTCGGCGAGTCGCTGACCCTCGCGGTGGCGGCCTTCCGCCACGAGGGCGCGGTGCGGCGCGCGCTCGCACGCCTCAAGTACGGGGGCGCGGCGTCCCTCGCCGAGCCGCTGGCACGCGCGGCCCGGCCGGCCCTGGGCGACCTCCTCGCGATCAGCGGCCCGGCGGAGCTGGTGCCCGTGCCCGTCCACGTGGATCGCCTCCGCCGCCGCGGGTACAACCAGGCGGCGCTGCTGGCGGCCGGCCTCGCCACGGGGCTCCCCGCGGATGGGCGGCTCCCCGTCATGGACTGCCTGGTCCGTCAGCGGGCCACCATCCGCATGCATGGGCTGGACCGCGCCGCTCGGCTGCGCAACCTGCGGGAGGCGTTCGCGCTTCGGCACGGCGCCCGGCCCCCGCCCGTCGTCATCCTGGTCGACGACATCCTGACCACCGCGGCCACGCTGGAAGCGTGCGCCGGCGTGCTCCTCGCCGGCGGAGCGACATCGGTCTACGGGTTCGCCATCGGCCGCGAGGTGTAGGCGCCGATCGCGCCGATCGGGCCGATCGACCCCCACGAACAGCCGATGGTCACCGGGGCCATCGGCGCCTCCTGGTGCTACCGTACAGACCCAGAGAATTCTTCGGGAGGCACTCGGAGATGAAGACCAGCGTCAAGGCGCGGAATCTCGAGCTCAACGACCGGTTGCGGGCCACCATCGAGCGCAAGATGCGCCGGCTCGACCGGATCTCTCATCCGGACGCGGAGGCAACGGTGGAGCTGATCACCAACGCCTCGCATGCCGCGGACTCACGGAACGTCGCGGAGGTCACCCTGGTGTCGGGATCGGACGTGGTCCGCTCCGTCTCCGCCGGGGCGACGCCGGTGGCGGCCATCGACCTCGTCATCGACAAGCTCGAACGGCAGGTCGTGCGGGCCAAGACCAGGCCTCGCAGCGTCCGCGAGCGGGCGGCCGATGAGGCGCACGAGGTGCTCGCCAGGGAAGCGCTGGGTACGCTGGAGCCGCCTCCCGCGCGGCGCTCCCACGCCTCGCCGCAGGTCACGCGCACCAAGCGCTTCGACATGATTCCCATGTTCGAGGAGGACGCCATCACCCGCATGGAGGAGCTGGGCCACGCGTTCTTCATCTTCCTCAACGCGGAGAACGAGCAGCTCTGCCTGGTGTACCGGCGCTCGAACGGGACCTACGGCCTCATCGAACCGGTGGTGCGGCCCAGCCGCAGGAAGCGCTGATCGTGCGCCTCGGGCCCGGCCCGGCAGGGCGCCGGGCCCGGCGGACCCGGTGGATCCGGTCCCGCGTCAGGGGCGAACCACGGTCAGGAGCAGCATCACCACCACCACCACGATCAGGGCCAGGAAGAACACGTAGAGCGCGAGCGTCAGCGCATCGCGCTTCGGCGGCTCGGCCTGGGGCTCCATGCCACGCACCGTAGCAGACCGCGAACCCCGTCGCCGCCTGACCTGGCCCGATGGCGCGCCATCGGTGGGGATCCACCTGGGCGTCGCGTCCGGGCTGCTGAAGACGGCCCGCCGTGCCCGCCAGATCGGGGCGACCGCGCTGCAGATCTTCAGCGACAACCCCACCGCCTGGCGTCGTCGCCCGGAGCCGCCGGCGGATGCCCCCGCGTTCGTGGCGTACGTCGCCGCAGCGGGCATCGACCCGGTCTCGATCCACGCCAGCTACCTCATCAACCTGGCCGGCTCGGCCGAGCCGTTCGCCACGCAGTCCCTCGCGGGGCTGATCCACGAGGTGCAGCGAGCACCGCGGTACGGCGCGCGGCTGGTGAACACCCACATCGGGTCCCATCGAGGAACGGGGCACGAGGCCGGGATGCGGCGCATCGCGGAGAACGTGGCATCGGTCCTGGCGCAGACACCCCCGGGCGTGCGCCTGGTGCTGGAGAACAGCGCGGGGGGCGGGGACAACCTGGGCGCCGGCGTGGAGGAGCTCGCCGAGATCCTGCGGCGCGTGGCGGCTCGCGGCGGCGACCATGCCACGGGCCTGGCCTTCTGCCTGGACACCGCGCACCTGTGGGGTGCCGGCTACGACATCTCGTCCCACGAGGGCGCTGCGGCGGTCCTGGACCGCTTCGAGGCGCTCATCGGCCTGGACCGCCTGGCGCTCGTCCACCTCAACGACTCCAGGTCACCGCTCGGCTCGCGCAACGACCGGCACGAGCACGTGGGTGGTGGCCAGATCGGCGCCGTGGGCCTGGGCGCCTTCCTCCGCGATCCGCGGCTGCCGGCGGCCGGCACCGCCTTCGTCATGGAGACGCCGGGCACCGACGAGGGCTACGACGCGGTCAACGTCCGTCGTGCGTGGCTGCTCTACCGGGGAGCGACGTCGCTTCCGACCCTGCCGCCGCGCGCGTTCCGGCTGAACCGGCGGGCGTCGCGGCAGGTCTCGGGGGACTGAGCCGCGCGGGGGCGCGGGACGAGCCCAGGCGGGGGTGTGCAGGTGCCGCGAGGCTCAGGTGCCGCTGGGCTCGGGGCCGCGAGGCTCAGGCAGGCTCAGGCGCCGCGGGAGAGGCCGTTCGTGCCGGTGGCGCTGCTGGGTCCGTTGGTGCGGACCCGGCGGGTGCGCAGGGTGATGTAGGCCTGCATCAGCTCGCGGACATCGGTCTCGGTCAGGATGTCGTCACCGCGCAGCGCGTACTCGACGCGCATGGTGGGAAGCAGCTGCCGGCTGGAGACCGTCGCGAAGTAGGCGGGGCCTTCTGCCTCGTCCCGGATCTCGCGGAGCCCACGGGCGAGCTTCGTCGCGGTGCCGAGCGACGGCATGCGATCGCCCTTGATGAGTCGCGAGATCGTGGAATGGTCGACCCCCGACTGGAGGGCAAGCTGACGCTGGCTCATCTTCTTTTCCTTCAGCTGACCGCGGAGCCAGCTATTGAAGGAGCGGGGCGATTGAAAGGTCATGCCACTTCGTTCGCTTCGGAGCACGCCATCCCTGCTGGGCGCATGGGTGGTGCGTGCATGCACCCGCAGCATGGCGTCACTGTATCAAGCCCTCAATAGGAGGAAGGTACCGAGCGCGTGGTGCCGGGCAGAGAGCCGAACGGCCCTCAGCCGCCGGTCACCTGGCCGGTCTCGCCCGGGGGCTCCGCCACGCCCCGATCCAGGCGCCCGGAGGCGCCACGGCCATGGGCGCGGCGCACCATCCCGCTGGTTGCGTAGGCGATGCCGCCCAGCACGATCACCGTGACGATGGAGATGGCCCTGTCGACGATCGCCACGGCACCGGCCGGCTCATGACCCACGCCATAGATCACGAGCGCACCCACGATGCCGGCCTCCACGAAGCCCACGCCGGCGGGAGTCAGCGGGATGGCCGTCAGCAGGGCCGCCGCGAGCGCGACGAACACCGAGGCGCTGATTCCCAGGTGGCTCACCCCGGGCAGGTTCAGCGCGTGGATCACGAAGTAGACCCGTGCCCCCTCCAGCAGCCAGATGGCGCCGGTGAAGACAAGGATCACCGGGACGGCTCGTGCGGTGAGCGCGCCGGTGCTGCCCTCGTGGAAGCGCTGGTAGAGCTCCCGCACCCGCTCCGGCAGGAATCGGGTGAGGCGAGTCCCCCAGAAGCGCAGGCCGACCACGAAGAGGACGAGCAGCGCGGCGACCACGAAGCCGATCAGGAAGAGCGTGTCGACGGCCGGGTTGTCCCGGCCCCGGAAGCTCCAGAATCCGGCGGCCAGGGCCAGGCCGAAGATGACGATGATGTCCGCGATGCGCTCGATGAAGACGGTCCCCACCGTCCGCGACGCGGAGCCGCCGTAGTTTCCCTTCAGCAGCCAGGCCCGATACAGGTCGCCCAGCTTGGCGGGCACCAGGCAGTTCACGAACCACGACAGGAAGAGGATCTCCGTTGCCGGCACCACGCCGATGCGCGTCCCGGCTCGCCGCAGGATGAACGCCCAGCGGGCGCCGCGGATCGGGAACGTCGCGTAGTAGACGAGGAACGCCGCGACCAGCAGCCACGGGTTGGCGGCCAGTATCTCCTGCCAGAGAAGGCCCCAGTCCAGCTTCAGGACGAAGGCGAAGAGGAAGACCACGAGCGCCAGGCCGAAGACGATGGAGCCGATGGTCCGCACGTTGAGGAAGCGCCGGGCGAGGCTGACCTCCTGCTCGGGGATCTCCTCCGCCTCGGGGGCGTCGAGGTACTCCTCGACCTCGTAGATCGGGTGGTGCTCGCGCTCAGGGGTCCCGGGCGGCTCAGGCATGGTCCTGCTCGTCGGGCGTGGCAGCACCGCTGGACGGGTAGGCGGCCACCTCCCAGCCGAGCCGGCGCCGCGCGAGGTTGCTCCAGACGGCCCAGCGGGTCGACAGATGCACCAGGAACGAGGAGCGGCTGCCGTGCCACTCCACATCCGGGAGCACGGCCTTGAGCTGGGCGGCATCGGCGAACGGAGGCAGGATGTTGAAGCTCATCGCCACCTCGTAGCCCGCGTGGGAGTCGCTGGCGGAGATCCCGGGCAGCCCGTAGCGAGCGGCGAACTCCGCCGCCGCGAGGTTGTGGCGCTGGAACGTGACGCGGCTGTTGAAGACCTCCACGGCGTCGATCTTGCCCGCCTCCGCGAGTCGTGTCAGTGGTACTTCGGAGATATGGTGGCGGCGGAACGGGTCGAACGGATGGGGGATGCTCACCAGCCCGCCCTGGGCGTGGATCTCGTCCGCCGTCTCCTCGGCGGAGAGCCCGCGCGGGATGGTTCGCTGCAGGAAGATCCCCACCACCTCGCCATCGGCGGTGCTCACTTCCTCGCCCAGGATCACGGTCAGGCGGTCGTCCACGCCCATCTCCGCGGCCTTGTCACGGACGGCCACGGCCCCTTCCACGTTGTTGTGGTTCGTCACCGCGATGTGGGTCAGGCCGCGCTCCATGGCGTTGTGGATGAGCCGCTCCTCGGTGAGGATGGAGTCGCGGCTGTACCGCATGTGGATGTGGAAGTCGGCGAAGACCCGCGGCGCCTGGTCACTTCCGCCGGTCTTCTCCCGGAGCCTGGTACGGGCGGCGACGGCGGGCGCCGCGAGGCTCACGAGCTGCTCACCAGGCTCTTGCGGTAGCTGGCGTAGTGCTCGAGCGCCATGCCGGTCCCCACCGCGACGGAGTTGAGCGCGTTCTCCGCCACGTGGCAGGGGATGCCGGTCACCTGGGTCAGGAGCGTGTCCAGGTTGCGCAGCAGCGATCCGCCGCCGGACATCACCATCCCCTTGTCGATGATGTCGCTCGACAGCTCGGGCGGCGTCTGCTCCAGGACGTTGCGAACGGCCGTGACGATCTGCTGGAGCGGCTGCTCGATGGCCTCCGTCACCTCGTCCGAGGTGATGGGGATGGTCCGCGGCAGGCCGGCGATGAGGTCGCGGCCCTTGACCTCCATGGACAGCGGGTCGTCCAGGGGCAGCGCGGAGCCAATGGCGATCTTGACCTCCTCGGCGGTGCGGTCGCCGATCATGAGGTTGTACTTGCGGCGGATGTAGTTGGCGATGGCCTCGTCGAAGCGGTTACCGGCCACCCGCACGGAGTCGCTCACCACGATCCCGCCCAGGGCGATGACCGCGATCTCGGTGGTGCCGCCGCCGATGTCGATGATCATGTTGCCGCTCGGTCCCGCGATGGGCACGTTCGAGCCGATGGCGGCCGCCAGGGGTTCCTCGATGAGGAAGGCGTCGCGGGCGCCGGCCTTGAGGGCCGCATCGCGGACCGCGCGCTTCTCGACGCTGGTGACGCCGGACGGGACGCTGATCATGACGTCGGGCTTGAAGATGCGGACGCGCGCCACCTTGTTGATGACGTAGCGCAGCATGGCCTCGGTGATCAGGTAGTCCGCGATGACGCCGTCGCGCATGGGACGGATGGCGCGGACGTTCCCCGGCGTGCGGCCGATCATCTCGCGCGCCTCCTCGCCCACGGCGACCAGGCGGTTGTCGTCCTCGCTGATGGCCACCACGGATGGCTCGTTGAGGACCACGCCCCGTCCCTTGATGTAGACGAGGATGTTGGCGGTTCCGAGGTCGATTCCGATCTTCATGGTTGGGCTGCATCTGCCTTCTGCGAGGACCTTCCCGGGGGCGCCCGCAGTATACCGGCCTGCGCCTCCGGGGCCGATGCCGGTGCGGGCGGCGCTCGTCACTTGCCCACCGCGCCGCATGCTCCCCGGCGACGCCACGCCTGCCTCGAATTGTCACCTGCGGATCACCGCAGCGTTAGGCGAGTCGGGACGGACCGAACATCCCGGTGAGGCGCCGCCCTGAGCACGAGCCAGGCGCGCGGCAGGGCTTCCTCCGTCGCTGGACTCGCCTAACGCTGATGACAGCAGCGTATGAGCAGTGGGTGCCCGGGTTGGCGGGATAACGCGCGCCACATCCGCGTCTGACCAGTCGCGGGCGGTGGGAGCGGCATCGAGGGCGGCTGCGCTGTGGGCGGCGGGTGACGACCGCCGATCATCGGCTCGGTGCCGGCCTGTGGGTCTATCGGCGTTCGGGCCGTCCCTGCCGCCGATGCGGCACGCCTATCCGCTTCGCCCGCCAGGGACCGATGGCGCGGCACACCTACTGGTGCCCTCGTTGCCAGGCCCGAGCGGTCGCGGGGCGCGGTGACCTCGTCTCAGCCCCCGCAGCCAGCCTGGGGTGAGCCGGCGACGTGCGGGATCCCGATCTGCACATCGGTCTCGCGGGCACCGGAGCCGGTCGTCACGGTGATCTCGACCAGCAGCCCGTCGATGATCGCCGACGCGTCCGCGGGCGCGTCGGCGGCGGCGGCAATCCGCATCTGGCCGGTGAGGAAGGCGGCGACCTGCGTGCGCGCGCTGCCCGTGAAGAGCGAGGTCGGCAGCGCGAGCCAGGGATGGGGCTGGTTCCTGCGCAGCTCGTCGACCGCGCCGGGATCCAGGACCATGACCCGAGAGACGCCGTTGCCGGATCGACATCCGAAGAGGTAGAGCCCGTCGCCGCTCGCCGCCTCGGACGCCTCGAACCCTTCCTGGGGCACGAGAGCCGGCATCCCCAGATCCGTGAGCGCGCCCGCCAGGAGATCGCGCGCTTTCGCCAGGTCGTTGAACGGCGAATCGGCCGGGACGGCGGGAACGCTGGCGCTCCACAGGAAGGGATCGCGTCCGGTGGGTGCGGGCGTCGGCGTTGATACAGGCAGGGTCGGCGTCGCCTGCGGGGTGCGGGTCACGCTCGGCGCCGAGCAGGCGACGAGTGCCAGGCAGACGATGAGAACCCCGAGGCCGCGCATTGCTCCTCCGTTACCGTGCGGCCCAGATTCCCCCCCCCGTGGCTGGACGGGCCAGTGCCAAAGGGCACAGTAACTGCGCGGTAACCGGGTGGCGCCACCATCGGTCCGTGCAGGACGTTCAGCTCGGGCGCGTCGTGCGGGCGCTGCGCCGGCGGCGGGGCTGGCGCCAGGCGGACGTTGCCGCACGGGCGGGTGTGCATCGCTCGACGGTGTCGCTGATCGAGCGCGGGCTGCTGGACTCCGTCTCGCTGACCGTCCTGCGTCGGAGTCTCGCCGCCCTGGAGGTTGCCCTCGACCTCGTCCCGCGCTGGCGAGGAGCGGACCTGGATCGGCTCCTGGACGAAGACCATCAGCGGCTCCAGGCAGCCTGGAAGGTGCGCCTCGAACGTTGGGGCTGGGTGGTCCTGCCGGAGGTCAGCTTCAACCGATACGGAGACCGCGGGCGCGTGGACCTGCTGGCGTGGCATCCGCTCGAGCGGATCGTCCTGGTCGTGGAGATCAAGACGCTGGTGGTGGATGCGCAGGACCTGCTCGGAAGCCTGGACGTCAAGGTGCGGGTGGCGCCCTTCGTCGCTCGCGAGCGTGGATGGCCGGGCGCCCGTGTCGCGGTGCCCGTGCTCGTGCTGCGTGAGTCGGCGACGAACCGGCGACGGCTGGAACGCCTGGGAGCCCTGGCCGGCGGCCTCGACCTGCGGGGACGGGCCGCCGTCACGTGGCTTCGCCGTCCCTCCGCCAGACCTCATCCCAGCGGGCTGCTGCTGCTCTCCGACCTGTCATCTGCGGATCACAGCAGCGTTAGGCGGGTCGGCCGCACGCGGGTCCGTCCTGGTGGGCCGGGCGTGAGCGTGGAATCGGTGGCTCGCCGGGCGTCGGGTTCGTCCTGACTCGCCTAACGCTACGGACATGCGCGCCTGACGAGAAGGAATGGCCGAACTGGGGATAACGCGAACCAGGTGCGCACCTGACGAGTGGAGGGACCGATGGCGGCGTGACGGCGTCATGGAGGGTGGATGGCGGCGTGACGGCGAGGCGACGACGGGCGGCGGGGCGCGGGGCGCGGGGCGCGGGGCGCGGGGCGCGGGGCGCGGGGCGCGGCGGGCGAGGGGTCAGGCGTCGATGCGCTGGATCTGCGCGCCGAGGCCCACGAGCTTGGACTCGATCTGCTCGTAGCCGCGGTCGACGTGCTCCACGCCGGAGATAACCGAGGTGGTCTCCGCGGCCAGCGCCGCGAGGACCAGCGTGGCCCCGGCCCGAAGGTCGGCGATGGAGACCTCGCGGCCGTGGAGCGGCGTGGGGCCGGCGATCCGCGCGTGCCGCTCGTCGGTCACCTCGATCACCGCGCCCATCTTGTTGAGCTCGACCACGTACTCCAGCCGATCCTCGTAGATCGTCTCGTGGATGGCAGAGGTGCCGTCGGCCTGGGTCATGAGCACGGCGAGCGGCGCCTGCAGGTCCGTGGCGAACCCCGGGTAGGGCTGGGTCTCGACGTCCGCGGCCCGGTACGCCGGGGCGGAGCGAACGCGGAGCGTCCCCTCTCCGGGGCCGGCGCCGGCATCGGTCTCGTAGGGAACCCCGATCCGGTCCAGGATCTCCAGGAAGGCGCCCAGGTGCTCCGGCGAGATCCCGTGCACCGTCACGTCGCCGCCGGTGACCGCGGCCGCGATGGCGAAGGTGCCCGCCTCCAGCCGGTCGCCGATCACCCGGTGCTCCACCCCGTGCAGCCGGTCCACGCCCACGATCTCCAGCCGATGCGGCGCGGTCCGCTCGATCCGGGCCCCCATGGCACACAGCATGGCCACCAGGTCGTCGGTCTCCGGCTCCTGCGCCGCGTTGTCGATGACCGTGGTGCCGTCGGCGAGGACCGCGGCGAGCAGCGCGTTCTCGGTCCCCATGACGGTGACGTACGGGAACGTGATCTCGGCCCCGTGCAGGCGGCCCTCCGGTGCGGAGGCGAAGTAGTAGCCGTTCTTGTACTGCACCTCGGCGCCCATGGCGGTCATGGCCTCCACGTGGAGGTCCACCGGGCGCCGCCCGATCCGATCGCCGCCGGGGTTGGAGATGATCACCCGCCCGAACCGGGTCAGGAGCGGGCCGAGAAGGATGAACGAGGCGCGCATCTTCATGGCCGCCTCGAGCGGGACGAAGGGCCACTCCGCGTCGCCGGCCCGGATCTCCAGCGCGTCGCCGTCCGAGCGGCGAACGTCGAAGCCGATGTCGCCCATGGTCTCGGTCAGGATCGCCACGTCGCTGATGCGCGGCACGTTGTGCAGGGTGCAGCGCTCGTCGGTCAGGGTTGCGGCGGCCATGAGCTTGAGGACCGCGTTCTTGGCCCCGGCGATGCGGACCTCTCCCCGCAGCGGCTTGCCCCCGGTGACGATGAACTTCTGCATCGCGCTGAAGTCTAGTCGGACGGGCCGGCGGCGACGAGGGCCGCGGGGCCTACGTCGGCCAGGCTTCCTTCCACTCGTGGGGTCCGGTGTGGTGCCCGTCGCACAGGCCGACCCGGCCGCCCATGTGGCGCGAGGGCAGGTACGGCTGCATGCCCTCCTCGAACGGCGTCTGCCCCCGGTTGCAGAGCATGTAGCGCCGCTCGCGGGCCCACGCGTACAGGTGGTCCGACGAGCAGAAGGCGTAGCGCCGCGTGAAGTTCACCGTCTCGCCCGGGGCAGGATCCGACGCCAGGCCGATGGGGCCCGATTCACGCACGATCTCGATTCTCACGGGGAGCTGCGGCATCCGGGCGCCGCAGTGGTCACAGGTCTGCATCACGGGGAGTGGGGGCGTGGTGACGGCGCCATCGGTCTAGCCAAGGTAGTGCGCGCCGTCATCCTCGCGATGGTTGGGAATGAAGTCCGGGTCGCCGTTGGGGTCAGACCCGGGGGGCGAGCCCTTGTGGGGCTTGAAGTCGACCGGGCAGATGAACGGGTAGTCGCGGCTGATCCTGCGCAGCTCCTGCATGCGGCGCATGCCGTGGTCGGGGTTGCCCGCCGGGCCGCGCAGGTGGGCGCGGTTGGCGTCCTCGCCGGTCATGGGCTCATCCGGCGTGGCGTCGCTGGGTGTCGCTGGCTGGTCGTTCGAGTCGCGGTCGGCCACGGACCGATGGTAGCAGCCGCCATCGGCGCCTTCATTGACCCCGCCCTGCGCGCCGGCGTATCGTCCGGGCCACGCAGCGGGGGAGGTCCATGCCCAGGTTCGTCTTCGTGGGGAGCGGCGTCGCGGTCATCGCGCTGCTGGTGGCGGTGGCCTGGAATCTCGCCGGGGGCTCGACCACGCTCGTTGGCGTCGACACGCAGGACGGTCCCGTTGGCGGCAGCGCCTGCGCCGGTTCGGCGACCATCGAGGGCACCCTCGACGACAACGCCAGCTGGCTGATCACGGGAAGCGTGGCGACCGACGGTCGGCACGTGGTCTGGCCCAACGGGTACGCGGCCCGCCAGACCTCGGCCGGGCTGGAGCTGCTGAACGCCGACGGGGCCGTGGTGGCACGCGTGGGCGACCGCGTGCGCGTCGCGGGATCCGAGGGGACGGACGGCCGCTGGTTCGCCTGCGCGGACACGCCCGCAGAGCTTGCACCCTAGACGTCGGAGGGTCGGCGAGCCGATAGCGGCCGTATCCGGATCGCCGTGCCGGGACCGATTCGCCAGGCGCGCACCTGGTCCGCGGTATCCATCGCCTGGGGTGCGCGACTCGTCAGGCGCGCATGCCAGTAGCGTTAGGCGAGTCAACGCGGCCGCATCGGCTCCCGCGCCTTCGAATCCACGCTCAGAACCGCTCAGCCGACGCAGAATCAGTCCCGCTGGGTTCGCCTAACGCTGGAGTGGTGCGCAGGTGACAAGTCGGGGTGAGCCGCTGGACGGCTTGGCGGCCCGCGGCCGGGGGATGTGGGCCCGCGGAATCGCGACGTTTGGCACTCGGGCAGCGCGCGGCGCCGCGCGATGCTCCGGCGCATGAACCCGGCCTACGACCCGGCGGTCTGGCACGACCTCTACGTCGCGGCCCACCCATGACCGATGCCGTCGCCACCATCGGCACCTGGCACGACTTCTTCGTGGCCTCTTCGGGCGCAACGGCGGTCCTGCTGGGCCTCACCTTCGTGGGCCTGACCCTGCACCTGGAGCGCAGCTCGCTGGACGGGACCCGGCGGGGCCTGGCGACCGCGTCCGGCACGAGCCTGGTCTACGCCTTCCTGGCGTCGCTGACCATGCTCATCCCGCAGGGCGAGCCGTACGCGCATGCCGTACTCGTCGGCGTCATTGGCCTGCTCGGCGTGGTCTCGGCGACCTACGCGCTGCGACAGATCCAGCGTGACCCCCAGCGCCGCCTGGGCTCCGTGGCCGTGGTCCTCCAGTTCGGGATGCCGGTCTTGGCCAACGGCCTGCTGCTCGCAGCCGGCGTCGCACTGGGGCTGGGGTGGGCCCCCGCGGTGTGGGTGGTCGGCGGGGTCGTGTTCGTGCTGCTCATCGACGGGATCCAGAGCGCCTGGGACCTGCTGCGCATCGGCTTCATCTGAGACCGATGGCGACCGATACGCGGATAGGCGGCGCGCGACCCGGCACCGACTGGTCAGGCGCGCATGGTCGTAGCGTTAGGCGAGTCCAGGTGGCCGCAACCGTCAGGCGAGGGGTACATCCACGCTCGCGGCAAGCCGGGCGGGACCTGCGGCCTCGCGCCGGACTCGCCTAACGCTGCTGTGATCCGCAGGTGACGAGTCAGGACAGATGCGGCGCGCTGCGCGGGGTCAGTCAGCCGGCGCCGAGGCGGCGAGGAGGCCCGGCAGCTCGCGCATATCGGTGAACACCACCGTGCCCTCACCCGCGAGCCTGGCGGCATCGGTCAGGCCACCGGCGTAGCCGAAGGAGCGCATTCCGGCCGCTCGGGCCGCCTGCACCCCGTACTGGCTGTCCTCGATCACCGCGCAGGCGGCGGGATCCGCGCCCATGGTCGCAGCCGCGAACAGGAACAGGTCCGGGGCCGGCTTGCCGTGGGCGACCTGCTCGGCGGAGAAGATCCGCCCCTCGAACCGCCCGAGCAGACCGGTCAGCTCCAGGGTGTGACGCAATCGGGCGACGGTGCTGCTCGAGGCGACGCAGCTTGGCAGGCTGATGCCGGCCAGGGCCTCGTCCACGCCGTCCACCCGCTGCAGGTCGTGCTCGAAGGCGTCGCGGTAGCGGGTCCGAAAGCGGTCGCCGATGTCGTCCGGCACCGCCCGTCCGCTGCGCTCCGCGATGCGATCGGCCACCTCGCGAAGGATGGCGCGCTCGCTGCGGCCCACGAAGACGTGGATGATCTCGTCCTCGCTCATGGGTGCGCCCTGCTCCGCGAGGAGCTCGCCCAGGATGCGGACGATGATCCGCTCCGAGTCGACCAGGACCCCGTCGCAGTCGAAGATGACCAGCGCGAAGGGATTGCCGCCCGGTGCCGCGCCGACCACCTTCAGCCGCGCGAGCGGCGACGGACGGCGATCCGCTCCCGCATCAGGGCCGTCTGCAGCGCAGCGCGCACCCGGGCGATGTCGACCGGGTCACGGGCCTCCTCGAGCTCCGCCTCCGCCCGCTTGCGTGCGTCGATGGCCCGCTGCTCGTCGATCTCGTCGGAGTGCTCCGCCAGGTCGGCCATGACGACCACCTTGTCCGGACGCACCTCCACGAACCCGCCGGAGATGAACAGGATCTGCTCCGTGCCGCCCTTCTTGATCCGCAGCTCGCCGGTGCCCAGGGCGCTGATCAGCTGGGTGTGGTGCGGCAGGATCCCCAGCTCGCCATCGGCGCCGGGGACGACGACCATGTCGACCTCGTCGGCGTAGGCGCGCCGCTCCGGGCTCACGATCTCCAGGTGCAGCGGCATCTAGTCGTCCTTTCGCGGCAGCTCGCCGAGCTCAGTGAGGAAGCCGTAATGATCGACGACCTCCCATTCCTCCGCGATCCGGTCTCCCTGGATCCGGCTGATCAGGATTCCGCGGACTGTGGCCCGTCGGCCGCCTTCGAAGGTGCCGACACTCTCCCACCGCGTGGCCACGCGATCACCCTCCTCGAGCTGGTCCAGCACCGTCGCGCGGCGATCGGCCGAGGCATCGAGGAGGTGCTGCGCCACCGGGCGAACCTCGTCGCGCCCGATGTCCCGGCCCCCCGTGCCGTGGTGCACGTAGGTGGGCGTGTAGAGCTCGTCGACCACGTCAATGCGGCGCTGGTTGATCACCTCGTCGAACCAGCGTCTCGCGATCGCCTTCCTCCTCGACCCGGTCGCCACTCACACCACCTCACGAGACCGCGGGCGACGGAGCCCGGACCAGAGGCTCCCGTTTGGCGCCACCATCGGTCCCTACTTCATCCCTTCGGCGTTCTCGACCACGTCCTCGATGGGACCGGCCATCAGGAACGCCTGCTCGGGCAGCGCGTCGTGCTTGCCCTCCAGGATCTCCCTGGCGCCGCGAACGGTCTCCTTGCGCTCGACGTACTTGCCGGCGCGACCGGTGAACTGCTCCGCCACGAACATCGGCTGGCTCATGTAGCGCTGGAGCCGGCGCGCGCGCTGGACGGTGACCTTGTCCTCCTCGGAGAGCTCGTCCATGCCCAGGATCGCGATGATGTCCTGGAGGTCCTTGTAGCGCTGGAGCGTCCGCTGCACCTCACGGGCGACGTCGAAGTGCTCCTGGCCCACGACGCGCGGGTCGAGCACCGTGGACGTCGAGGTCAGCGGATCCACCGCCGGGTAGATGCCGATCTCCACGATGGAGCGCTCGAGGCGGATGGTGGAGTCGAGGTGCCCGAACGTGGTGGCCGGGGCCGGGATCGGTGTAGTCGTCGGCGGGGACGAACACCGCCTGCAGGGAGGTGATGGAGCCCTTCTTGGTGGAGGTGATCCGCTCCTGCAGGTCGCCCATCTCGGTGGCCAGGGTTGGCTGGTAGCCCACCGCCGACGGCATGCGACCGAGGAGCGCCGAGACCTCCGAGCCGGCCTGTGTGAATCGGAAGATGTTGTCGATGAAGAGGAGGAGGTCGCGGCCCTGCACGTCGCGGAAGTACTCCGCCATGGTCAGGGCGGTGAGACCCACGCGCTGGCGAGCGCCGGGGGGCTCGTTCATCTGGCCGAAGACCATGACCGTCTTGTCGAGGACGCCGGATTCGGTCATCTCGCCGATGAGGTCGTTCCCCTCGCGCGAACGCTCGCCCACCCCGGCGAAGACGGAGTAGCCGCCGTGCTCGGCGGCGATGTTGCGGATCAGCTCCTGGATGATGACCGTCTTGCCCACCCCGGCGCCGCCGAAGACGCCGACCTTGCCGCCGCGCTTGAACGGAGCGATCAGGTCGATGACCTTGATGCCGGTCTCGAAGACCTGCAGCTCGGTCTCCATCTCCTCGAACGCCGGAGGCTGGCGGTGGATGGGGAGCATCTCCTTCGACTTCACGACGCCCTTGCCGTCGATGGTGTGGCCCAGCACGTCGAAGACGCGCCCCAGGGTCACCTCGCCAACGGGAACCGTGATCGCGGCACCGGTGTCCACCGCATCCAGGCCGCGCGCCAGACCGTCCGTGGTGGACATGGCGACGCATCGGACCCAGTTGTTGCCCAGGTGCTGCTGGACCTCGACGACAAGCGTGTTCTCGCCCTCGACCTTCTGCCCGCCGGGGCGCTTGATCTCCAGGGCGTTGTAGATCGCGGGAAGCTCGCCCGCGGGGAACTCCACGTCGATGACGGGGCCCGTGATCTGGATCACCGTTCCGGTGGCCATTGGTCTTCTCGATACTCCCTTGCTGTCAGCCGAGGGCTTCCGCCCCGGAGGCGATCTCGATCATCTCCCGGGTGATGGTGGCCTGGCGGGTCTTGTTGTAGACGAGGCTCAGGTCCCCGATCAGCTCGTTGGCATTTTCGGTGGCGTTGCGCATGGCGATCATCCGGGCGCTCTGCTCGGAGGCGTTGTGCTCCAGCACGGCCCGGTACAGGTCCACCGCGACGTAGTGCGGCAGGAGCTGGCTGAGGACCCGCTCCGGGGACGGCTCGAAGAGGTAGTCGGCGTTCGAGAGGCGCGCCTCCTCGCCCAGCTCCGGCTGCTCGACCGGCAGGATCCGCCGCACCTCGGCGCGCTGGGACAGGGTCGAGATGAACGTGGTGTAGGCGACCGCGATCTCGTCGTAGCGTCCGGCGAGGAAGTCCTCCGTCACGAGCCGGGCAATGGGGGTCACGTCGCTGAACGCGGGCCGGTCGCCCAGGTTCGTGAAATGGGCCGCGATGGCAATCCCGGCGCGGCGCAGGCCGTCGCGGCCCTTGCGGCCGACCGTGACCGCGTCGATCACCGGCGGCTCTCCATCCGCGGCGTCCGCGCGCTCCGCGATCCAGCGCAGGGAGGCGCGGACCACGTTGCCGTCCAGGGCACCGGCCAGGCTTCGGTCGGTGGTGAGGACCACCAGGCCGATGCGGCGCACGGGCCGCCGAGCAAGGAGTGGATCCGCCTCCTCGGTCACGGCCGCCGCGACGCGGCTGAGGACGTCGCGCACCTCGTCCGAGTACGGTCGAGCGGCCAGGATCGCGTCCTGGGCGCGCTTCATCCGCGAGGCGGCCATCATCTCCATCGCCCGGGTGATCTGGGCGATGTTCCGGATGGAACCGATCCTTCCGCGGATCTCCTTGAGGCTGGGCATCGGCTAGCCCTGCTCCTCCGCGGGCCGTGCCGCGCCGGCGCCGAAGCCCTCCTGCGCCCGGAACGCCTCGACGGCCGTGCGCAGCTGGGCGATCAGCTCATCGCCCAGCGCCCGCTCCTTCGCGATGGCGGGGAGCAGGTCCGGGTAGGTCGACTCCAGGAACCGGTCGAAGCCCGTCTCGAACTCGCCAACCCGCGCGGTGGGAACGTCGTCGAGGTACCCGTTGGTGGCGGCCCAGATGATCGCCACCTGCTTCTCCACCGCGACCGGCGCGAACTGCGGCTGGCGGAGCATGGCGGTCAGCTTGTCGCCGCGGGTCAGCTGGTCCCGGGTGGCCTTGTCCAGGTCGGAGGCGAACTGCGCGAAGGCGGCGAGCTCACGGTACTGGGCAAGGTCCAGCCGGAGCCGGCCGGAGACCTGGCGCATGGCCTTGATCTGCGCGTTGCCGCCGACGCGGCTGACGCTGATGCCGGCGTTCACCGCCGGTCGCTGGCCCTGGTTGAACAGGTCGGTCTGCAGGAAGATCTGGCCGTCGGTGATGCTGATCACGTTGGTGGGGATGTAGGCCGAGACGTCACCGGCCTGGGTCTCGATGATGGGCAGCGCGGTCAGCGACCCCCCGCCGTTCTCGGCGTTCATGCGCGCGGCGCGCTCCAGCAGACGGGAATGCGCGTAGAAGATGTCGCCCGGGTACGCCTCGCGGCCCGGAGGGCGGCGCATGAGGAGCGAGACCTGCCGGTACGCCCAGGCGTGCTTGGACAGGTCGTCGTAGACACACAGCGCGTCCCGTCCAGACTCCATGAACTCCTCGCCCATGGCGACGCCGGCATAGGGTGCCAGGAACTGGAGCGGCGCGGGGTCGCTGGCTCCCGCGGCGACCACGATGGTGTGCTCCATGGCCCCGCGCTCCTCGAGCTGGGCGACCACCTGGGCCACGGTCGACTGCTTCTGGCCAATGGCCACGTAGATGCAGATCAGGTCCTGTCCGCGCTGGTTGATGATGGCGTCGATGGCAATGGCCGTCTTGCCGGTCTGCCGGTCGCCAATGATCAGCTCGCGCTGCCCGCGGCCGATGGGGATCATGGAGTCGATGGCCTTGATCCCGGTCTGGACCGGGGTGTCGACCGGCTGCCGCACGATGACGCCGGGCGCGATGCGCTCGACGGGGCGGGTCTTCTTGGTGTCGATGGGCCCCTTGCCGTCGATGGGCTGGCCCAGCGGGTTCACGACCCGGCCGATGAGCGCGTCACCCACCGGGACCTCGACCACGCGTCCGGTGGTCTTGACCTGGTCGCCCTCCTTGAGCTCGGTGTAGTCGCCCAGGATCAGGGCACCCACCGTCTCCTCCTCGAGGTTGAACGCCATGCCCATGACGCCGCCGGGGAACTCGAGGAGCTCTGAGGCCAGCGCCCCGGAGAGACCGAAGATCTGGGCGATCCCGTCGCCCACCTCGACGATGGTCCCGACGCCTGCGACATCGGCACCCTCGTCGAACCCCTTGATCTCGCTCCTGATGATCGAGGTGATCTCGTCGGATCGGATCGCCATCTGGTTTCTGTCCTCTTCCCTCGCTGGTCGCCGCGGTTCGCGTCGGCGTTTCGTCGATTCCCGATGCGCCGCCTCAGACGGCGGTCAGGCGAGCGCGGAGCCGCTCGAGTCGGCTGCGCACGCTCGCGTCGTAGAGCTGGTCCCCGATCCGCACGGCGATGCCGCCGATGAGCGACGGATCGACGTGCTCGCTGAGCTCGATCTCGGTGCCGGTCATCTCACGCAGGCGCGCCGTCACGGCCTCTCGCTGGGCGTCGGGGAGCGGAAAGGCCGAGCGCACCTGTGCGAGCGAAATGCCCCGCTCGCGCCGCAGGAGCGCGGCGAAGTGGTTGACCATGGCCTCTATCGCCCGCGGCCGGCCGCGCCGGATCATCAGCAGGACCAGGCGCAGCGGCCCGGCCGCCACGTCCTTGCCCGCCAGGCGTTCCATGATCCGCTCCTTGGTGGCGTACGGGATGGCGGGGTGCTGGACGAGCGCCCGCACCTCGCGGTTCTTCATGAGGTCGCGCAGCATGGCCAGGTCGCGCTCCCACGCGTCGAGCGCCTGCTCCGAGCGTGCGATCTCGAAGCCGGCTTCGGCGTAGCGTCGCACGGCGGTCTGCTGACGTGCCATGGTCAGTTCTTCGACCCCTTGGCGCCCTTGCCCGCGGGCTGAACCTCCGCGAGGAAGCCCTCGACGAGGCGACGCTGGGTCGCTCCGGACATCTCCGACTGCACGAGCTTGCCGGCGGCGGCCAGTGCCAGCTCGGCCACCTGGCCGCGGAGCTCGGCCATGGCCTTCTCCTTCTCGCCGATGATCTCCTCGCGCGCTCGCTCGACGATCTTGTCGGCCTCGGCCTTCGCCGCGGCCACGATCTCGACGCGCGAGTCCTCCGCGATCTTGGTGGCGCGGGCGATCATGGCCTGCGCCTCCTTGCGCGCCTCGGCCACCGCGGCCTCGCGCTCCGCGGATGCCAGCGCCCGGTCCCGCTCGGCCGCCGCGGCGTCATCCAGGCCCTTGCTGATCCTGCGTCGTCGCTCGTCCAGCATCCCGAGCACCGGCTTGTACGCGAATCGGCGCAGGAGCCAGAGCAGGAGCAGGAAGTTGACGATCTGGAAGCCGAGCTTGAAGACGTCGACGCCGAAGGCGTTGAAGAACTCGGTCACCTGACGGGGTGCTCCGTTACCCGACGAAGATGAGCAGCAGCGAGACGACCAGCGCGTAGATCGCGACCGCCTCGGCCAGGGCGATGCCCAGGACGTAGGGCACGAAGATCGCGCCCGACGCCTCGGGGTTGCGCCCCAGGGCCTCCATGGCCTTGCTCACCGCGATGCCAAGACCAATGCCGGGGCCAATGGCCCCGAGGCCCATGGCGAGTCCAGCGGCAAGATTTCCAGTCACGACTCCAGTTCCTCCTTGTGCGCCCTGCCGGTTGCCGCAGGGGCCTGCTTCCCTACGCCGCCTCCGCGGCAGGTGGATGGTGGCCGGCCTCGCCCGAGGCGGCCATGTCGACGTGCGCAAGCTCGCCCTCCCCGTGGTGGGCGTGCTCCGCGATGGCCAGGGTGATGTAGGTCATTGCCAGGAGCGCGAAGACGAGCGCCTGGACGAACCCGAAGATGAGCTCCAACCCGATGAAGACGGTGGGGACCGCCAGCGGGACCAGGGCCAGCATGGTGGCCAGCAGCACCTCCCCGGCGAAGACGTTGCCGAAGAGTCGCATGGACAGGCTGATGAGGCGCGACAGCTCGCTGATCACGTGGATGGGCGCCATCAGCGGGGCCATGTAGCGCGGCTCCCCGAGGAACTCCTTGAGGTAGTCGCCCACGCCGTTGACCCGGATGCCCCACCACACGAACGAGACGAAGCTGACCATGGCCAGGCCGAGCGTGAAGTTCAGGTCCGCCGATGCCGACCGCACGAACGGGACGAGCTCGTCCCCGCTCTCGGCGTGGTGGACGATCCCGATGGTTCCCACGCCGGGGAAGAGCCCCAGGTAGTTCGCGACCAGGATCAGCAGGAAGAAGGTCAGGATGAGCGTCACGAAGCTGCGCCATCGGCTCCCGCCGGAGTCGCGGACGATGGAGCTCATCCAGTCGATGGGGAACTCGAGCAGGGCCTGGAAACGGGAGGGGACCAGGGTGGAGCGGCGGGTGAAGTACCAGGCCACGAGCAGCAGCACCACGGACGCCAGGAGGGCGCCGACCATGCTGTTGGTGAACGTGAACGGGCCGATGGCGAAGAGCGGTTCAGCCTTGATGCTGACCGTCACCAGGTCGCCCGCCGCGAAGAACGGCACTCCCTACCTCCTCATCGCCTGCCGGGCCACGTCCCAGATCGTGTACATCGCGGCCCCAACTCCCAGCACCACCCCCGCGAGCGTGAAGAGGGGGGTCGTATGCAGCCAGCCGTCCACGATGAGGCCCAGGCCCAGTCCCACAATGACGCTGATTCCGAGTCGCAACCCCAGGTCCAGTGCCAATGCCCAGTTCGGCGGCGGTCCCGATGAGCCGCGTCCGGAGCCGTGGTCGCCGTCCGGGCCCGTCCCGGTCACGAGTGCGGCGCCATTGCGGTCAACGGTCCGGCCGATGCCGGGCCTCGTCCGCCGGACCCGCTCCATACCGTCGCAGACCGCGCCGGATGTAGAGCCAGATTCCCGCGATTGCGATCACGTTGCCGACCCCGAACCCGCTCAAGACACAAATGGGCGAGGTCCCCAGGATCGCGTCGAGGACGATTCCGGCGACCGCGCCACCCGCCATCGGGATCGCGAGGATCAGGGTCACCTGGCCCAGGATCTTCACGAGGCCGATTGGCGTCAGTTGTTCCATGCTGGTTCGACTCACAGCG
The DNA here is from genome assembly GCA_963805645.1 of uncultured Chloroflexia bacterium. Lineage (GTDB taxonomy): Bacteria > Chloroflexota > Limnocylindria > QHBO01 > QHBO01 > CAVXEH01. The sequence continues at coordinate 46,598 of CAWDVA010000002.1, forward strand.
GTCGGACGGCGGGAGTATACCGGAGCCTCCCCTGTCTGGCGAATATGCACGCTCGTCGGGGCCACCTATCGGCCGCGTGGTCCGCAGCCTCGCCACGGCATCGCCGACCGCGCCCGTTGCCGCGTCCGCTGGCACCACTGTGGCGTGTGCCCCGGCGCGGGACGGCGACCTCGCTCATCGCCGCACTCGGGTCGCGTGTGCCCCGGCGCGGGACGGCGACCTCGCTCATCGCCGCACTCGGGTCGCGTGTGCCCCGGCGCGGGACGGCGACCTCGCTCATCGCCGCACTCGGGTCGCGTGTGCCCCGGCGCGGGATGGCGCGATCAGGCGCCGCCCAGGCCAGCGTCAGGCGGCGTCAGGCCGGCACGAGGCCAGCGTCAGGCCGTCACGGCCCCCCGGGCGCGCTCCACGGTCCAGGGCAGGCCGGGAACCGGGAAGCGGTCCGCGACCGCGGCCACCCGTTCCCGGACGGCGGCCTGTGCGGCCTCGTCGCCGCGGGCCGCGATCCCGTCCACGATCAGGTCGCCCACCGCAGCCATCTCCGCCTCACCCATCCCGCGGCTGGTGACGGCCGGGGTGCCCACGCGGATCCCGCTCCCCACGAACGGCGGGTTGGGGTCGTACGGGATGGTGTTCTTGTTGACGGTGATGTTCACCTGGCCCAGGGCGGCGTCCGCCTCCTTGCCGGTGACCTCCCACGGGCGCACGTCGACGAGCATGAGGTGGTTGTCGGTGCCGCCGGTGATGAGCGCGCCACCGCGCTCCGCCAGGCGGGCGGCCAGGGCCTGGGCGTTCGCCACGGTCTGGGCCGCGTCGCGCTTGAACTCGGCGCTGCCCGCCTGGTGCAGGGCCACCGCCTTGCCAGCGATGATGTGCTCCAGCGGCCCGCCCTGGATCGCCGGGAAGACGGCCTTGTCGATGGCCTTCGCGTGCTCCGCGGTGCACAGGATCATGCCGCCCCGGGGGCCGCGCAGGGTCTTGTGCGTCGTGGTCGTCACGATCTGGGCGTACGGGACCGGGCTGGGATGCACGCCCGCGGCGACCAGACCGGCGAAGTGCGCCATATCGGTCATCAGCAGGGCGCCCACCTCGTCGGCGATGGCCCGGAAGCCGGCGAAGTCCCAGATGCGCGGGTAGGCCGTGGCACCGGTGACGATCAGCTTGGGCTTGTTCTCGCGCGCCAGGCGCCGGACGTCGTCCATGTCGATCAGGTGGGTGACGGGGTCCACGCTGTACGGGACGAAGTTGTAGTACTGGCCGGAGAAGTTCACCGGCGAGCCGTGCGTCAGGTGCCCGCCCTGGTCCAGGGCCAGGCCCATCACCGTGTCGCCGCGCTCCAGCAGGGCGTGGTAGACGGCCATGTTGGCCTGCGCGCCGGCGTGCGGCTGGACGTTGGCATGATCCGCCCCGAAGAGCGCCTTGGCGCGGGTGCGCGCCAGCTCCTCGACCTCGTCGATGACCTCGCAGCCGCCGTAGTAGCGGCGGCCGGGATACCCCTCCGCGTACTTCGCGGTCAGGACGGATCCCACGGCCTGGAGGACGGCAAGCGAGGGGTAGCTCTCCGACGCGATCAGCTCCAGGTTCGACCGGGTGCGCTCCTCCTCCGCGTGCACGAGGGACGCGATCTCCGGATCCTCGGTCTCGAGCGGAGCCCAGAAGTCCATGCTGGCAAGCTCCATGGTGCGGCGTGGTTCGGGTGCCGAGGAGTGTAGACCGATGGCGCCGCTCCGGCGACCCGCGCGGCTCAGGCGGGCGGAGCCGCCTCCCGGGCCCAGCCGATGCGGTTGTCGACCATGCGGTGCATCCGCCAGTAGTGTGGGCGGAAGCCGAGCGCCGGCCAGGCCCGCGACGAGCTCAGGGTCGCGGCGCGCCAGTCGGTGACGCACCAGCGGGCGCCCCGCTCGGCGGCGACGGACAGTCCATGGCCCACCAGGGCGGCCATCACGCCGCGACCGCGTGCCGCGGGGGCCGTCATGGCGATCCCCAGCTCCACCGCGTCCTCCGGGACGGCGGGGGCAGGTTCGGCGGGGTAGAAGCCGGCGATGGCCAGGGCCTCGCCGCTCGCCTCGTCGGTCGCGAGCCACACGTCGCCCTCGGGGTTGCGCAGCTCGTCGTCCCACTCGGCGCGGAAGTCGGCCCAGCGCTCCGGGAGGCTGATGGCATAGACGGGCGCCTCGAGCAGCGCGTCGGCGATGAGCCGGGTGAGGGGCAGGAGGCGCTCCAGGTCGTCCGGCGTGGCCAGCGCGATGCGAACCCCGCTTGCGGCAACGGGCAGGCCGTCGAGGTCGGTGGAGCGCAGGGCGTAGGCCTGCATCTTGCCGAAGCCCATCCGGATCCAGGCATCCATGGTGTCGTCGAAGGCGTCGGGGACCAGGGCGTAGTGCGCGTAGATGCCGCGGCGGACGAACGGGTCCGACCAGGCGGCGTACAGGTCGCGGGTCAGCTCGGGATCGGCTGAGGCGGCCAGCGCCTGGCCCGCCAGGCCCACCCAGGCGGAGCGGCCCCAGATCTCCTCCAGCCGCGGCGATCCCGCCATGAAGCCCACGAGGTCATCTCGCTCGTCCAGGGCGGCGACCGCGAGCGCGCCGGCGGCGGCGAGCACAGCCTCGAGCGGGGGTCGCATGGCGGCCGGGTCTGCGAACCGCGGCGAGAGGGCGGGCAGGGCGGCGCGCCATCGGGCGTGACGGGCGGCGAGGAGACTGGCCGCCGCCGCGACGTGCTGGGTCTCGAACGGCACGATGCGATGCCGCGGCACCTGGCTCATGGAGAGCGGACTATAGCTGCCCGCCTCGACCGGTGCCCTCGCCGTGCGCCATCCCCAGCCGCTCCAGCAGCCGCTCGCCGGCCGCCCAGGCGAACGGCTCGTCGCGCTGGAGACGCCGCGACTCCTCGGCCAGGATGGTCGCGTGGCGTGGATGCTCCCTGGCCAGGATCGGGTGGTGCCGGAAGCGCAGCGTCTCGTAGCAGACGAAGGCGGCGTATCGGTCCAGGGGCTTCGCACGGGAGAGCGCCTCTTCGACGCCCGGCTCGAAGTCGATGGGGACCATGATCCGCCCGAAGAACGCCCCGAGGTCCGTGGCGATGGGGTCCTCGAACTGGCTGTGCCCGCCAAGGCTGAGAATCGGCCCCAGGGAGGTGAAGACCACCAGGGTGGTGTCCGGCCCGCCCTCGTCGGCGACGACCGTCCCACCCAGGCTCACGTAGTCGTTCTGGATCCCCAGCCGGTCGAAGAGCTCCACCTTCCCCCAGCTGAAGCGGCCTTCGACCGGGAGCTTCGTCCGCCGGGTGATGTCCACGGCGTGGCCGCGGTTCTCCTCGCCGGTGGTCCAGTACCGGATCCGCTCGGGGTCGTAGTGCCGCAGGGTCGGCTTGTCCCGGATCGCGACCATCAGCCGCGAGGGTCCGGCGGGCACCGGGTAGTGGGAGTCCAGCCAGAACCCGAGGTCCGCCAGGCGGTGCGCCGCGTCCGACAGGTTCAATGTCATGGTCATGCACGCATCGTCATCCGACGGTTGCCGGAGGACAAGGTCCGCTCGGCACTCGCTGGCGGGACTCCCGGCTCGGGCCTCAGCGCACCCCGACCGCGCCGTCCTCGCCCACGGTGACCGTCGAGCCCGGCGTGATCCGGCGGCGGTCGGCATCGGGCAGGACCAGGACCGGCAGGCGCGTGCCGTACAGCTCGGCAGCCACGGCGGCGCCCAGGGCGAGGATGAGGTCCGGTTCGCCCAGGATCACCGCGGCCGGCGCGGTGCCGGCGCGGACCATCTCCGCCAGCACCGAGGCCGACGAGGAGGATCCGCGGGTGGCCGGGATGACCAGGACCGTGCCGGTGACCCGGGCGCCGTGCTGCGGGTGTCGCGGCTCCACGATGCGGCCGCTCCCGGGATCGACGCCGCCCCACAGGCTGAGCGGCTCGTCCAGGACCAGTGCTGGCGCCCTCGCGGCCCCCGGGGCGAGCACCCGCGCCGGCGACCGATCCGGGCGGCTCATCCCGCGTCCCACGCCGAGGGGAGCCGCACCACGCGCCCGGCAACCGCGGAGGCCACGCACTCGGCCGTGCTCCCGAAGACCACCGACGCGCCGATGTTGCCCGGGGCGTAGTAGGCCCACTTCCCGGAGTCGCTCATCACCGCCCCGTCCCCGCCGCGAAGGACCGGCGCGACGTAGCTGCAGGTGTCCACCAGGAGCGTGACGCCGGCCGTACGCAGCCGGCCCGCGATGCCCACCGCCTCCGCTGCCTCCATGATGTCGCGAGCGGTGGAGACCATGAGCTCGACCCCCGTGGCGACCCGCGCGCCGTCGAGCAGATCCAGGAGTCGCGTCAGCTCGGTGAGCGAGGCGTGCGGGGTGCCGAGCGCCACGGCGCGCAGCCTCTGCCGGTCCCCGGCGGTGCTCAGCGCGGCACGGACCTCGCGGAGCTCCGCCAGCCCGATCTCCTCGGTGGCTTCGGGCTCCCCGCCGCCCAGCGCGGCTTCCAGGGTGGGCGCCTCGGGAGTGGAGCCGACGGCGTGGAACATCGCGACCGCCCCTGACGAGGCGGCCGCCGCACCGATGGCCTTCAGACGGTCCTCCGAGAGGTTCGGCGGCAGCCCGTCGAGGGCCGCCACCCGGGATCCGGCCCGCCGCCCGAGCACCAGGCCCAGGACCGGGTACAGGGCGTCGTCGTCGAGCAGCGCGGCGGGGAGATCGGCGGCGAGGCGCAGGACCAGGCGCGCCCGGCGCGCATCGGTCCGGTGCAGACCGGCATCGGGCACGCGACCGGCGATGGCGCAGGCGACATCGATGAAGTCGCCGTAGCGGTTCGTCCGTGCGCCCAGCACCGAGTTGGCGAAGACGATGGCGTTCGACTCCGCCCAGGCGACCTGCTCGCCCAGCGCCGGGCGGGCGTCAGGGAGCTGGTAGGGGGCACAGGTGTACGTCGCCCGGCAGCCCAGCGCCCGGTAGCGCTCCATCAGCAGCCGGCCGCGCTCGGCGGTCCGTGGGTCCCCGCGCCACAGATCGGGGTGGAGCAGGTCCAGCGCCCCCACGTTCAGCGTGGTCGGGACCGCCACGTGCGCTCCACCGGCGACGAGGCGCTCGACGAAGTCGACCGACGCCTCACCGTGGTACAGGCAGGAGTCGACGTGCGCACGAGTGATCGGGATCAGCCGCTGCGCGTCGAGGAGCTCCGCGGCACGGACCACGAGCCGCATCGCCAGGGCGGCACCGTCGCCGTGCTGACCGGCGAGCATGGCGCGCTCGACCGGGGTGAGGGCCAGCGTCAGCCGCGCGCCTCCTCCGCTTCGATGCGCGTGATCTTCTCGACGCGCGGCACGTGCCGTCCACCCTGGAACTCGCCCGCCAGGAACTCCCGGACGCACGCGCGCGCGATCTCCACGCCGGTCACCCGGGCGCCAAGGGAGAGGACATTGGCGTCGTTGTGCTCGCGTCCCAGGCGAGCGACGACCGGGTCGGCCGCCTCCACGCAGCGGATCCCGCGGATCTTGTTGGCGACGATGGCCTCGCCGGTCCCGCTGCCGCCCAGGACGATCCCCCGCTCGTAGTCACCACGGGCAACGGCCCGCGCGACCGGGGCGATGAAGTCCGGGTAGTCGACCGGGTCCGCCGAGTAGGTGCCGAAGTCGCGGTACTCGACGCGCAGCTCGTCGAGGAGCGTGCAGAGGATGCCCTTGAGCTCGAAGCCCGCGTGATCCGAACCGATGGCGACGCGCATGGCGCTCAGTCTACGAGCCCCACGACCGCGGCGAGGTCGTCGCGCGTGACGGGACCCTCGCGCAGGACCCGCGGTCGCTCCTGCGTGGTGTCCAGGACGGTCGACGCCACGCCCCCCGGCACGCGCCGGCCGTCCACGACGGCCGCCAGCAGCTCGGTGTCGGCGAAGGCGATCAGGACGTCATCGGCCTCGTATGTCTCCGGCTCGCCGGAGCGATTCGCGCTGGTGGCGACCAGCGGCCCGCTGCGCGCGATGAGATCAAGGGCAACGGGGTGGTCCGGAGCCCGGAACGCCTGGGTTGCGCCGGTCGCTGCCGAGGGCAGGATGAGCGTCAGCGCTCCCGGCCAGAAGGCCGCCGCCAGGGCTTCGACCCGGGCGTCGGCGACGAACCCCAGCTCCCTCGCCTGCGCCAGGGTGGCGAGCAGGATCGGGATGCGCTTGTCGGTCGGCCTCCGCTTCGCCTCGAAGAGGCGTTCGAGCGCATCAGGGTCGCCCACCCGGCAGCCGATGCCGTACACGGTGTCGGTGGGGAATGCGACGAGGGCGCCCGCCCGGAGCAGGCCGGCCGCCGCGGCCAGCCCGTCCGCGCCCGACGGAAGTCGCTCGGTCATGCGACCAATCCTGCGCCTTCGGGCGCCGTTCAGTCGAGCCGCTCGATGCGGACCACGCGGTCGATCCCGGCCAGGTCGGGTGCCAGGGTCACCGCGACGGGGATCGGAAGGGATGCCGCCTCGTCCCGCACCGCGTCCCCCTGGCCCGCGCCGATCTCCAGGAGGGCAACCCCGCCCCGCGCCAGCCGGGAGGGCAGCTGGGCCACCAGGCGCCGGACCAGGTCGAGGCCGTCCGCTCCGCCGTCGAGCGCCTGCCGCGGCTCGAACGCGATGCTCCCCGGCGCCGCGGCGACCTCGGCGGCGGTCAGGTAGGGCAGGTTGGCGGTCACCAGGTCGGGAAGCGGGAGCTGGCGCGGATCACCGCCGGGAGGACCGGCCCCCTCCAGGAGATCGCCCAGGGCGAGGGTCACCAGCCCGCCCACGCCGTGCGCCGCGAGGTTCTCCGCGGCGAGCTCCAGCGCATCCGGCGCCACATCGCTCGCGACGAGGCGGATCCGTCGCAGGGCGAGGGCGGCGCGGAATCGCAGCGCGAGCGCCAGCGCCACCGCGCCGCTGCCGGTCGCCACGTCCCAGGCGACGATCCGGCGCGTGTCGGCGGCCAGCCGCGCGGCGATCTCGGCGATGGCGGTCTCCGCGAGCTGCTCGGTCTCCGGGCGCGGGATGAGGGCTCGCGGGTCCACCGACATGCGCAGGCCGAACCAGTCCTTGAAGCCGCGGATGTACGCGACAGGCTCGCCCGCGCACCTGCGCACGACCCAGGCGTCGAGCTCCGCGGCGCGCGTCTCGTCCAGCGACTCCTCCGGGTGGGCGAGCAGCCAGGTTCGGTCGCGTCCGAAGGCGTGGCTCACCAGGAGCTCGGCGTCGAGCCGCGGCGTCTCGGTGGGCGAGGCGGCGAGGCGCGCCGTGGCGCGCGCCAGCAGGGACGAGGCGGCCAGGTCCGCGGCGGGCGCGGAACGGCCTGCAGCCGCCATCGGTCTAGGCCCCGTCGCCGGCGCCCACCTGCGCCAGGCGCTCTGCCTGGTCGTGCTCGATGAGCGGCTCGACGAGCCGGTCCAGGTCTCCCTCCAGCAGCCCCGGCAGGTTGTGGACGGTGAGCCCGATGCGGTGGTCTGTCACCCGGTCGTCGGGGAAGTTGTAGGTGCGAATCTTCTCCGCGCGCTCCCCGCTCCCGACCTGCGAGCGGCGCTGCTCGCCACGCTCGTCGGCCTGCCGCTGGCGCTCGCTCTCCAGCAGGCGGGCCCGCAGGATGGCGAGCGCCTTCGCCTTGTTCTTGTGCTGGCTCTTCTCGTCCTGGATGTCCACCACGAGCCCGGTGGGCAGGTGGGTGATGCGCACCGCGGAGTCGGTGGTGTTCACGCTCTGGCCACCCGGACCGGACGAGCGCTTGACCTCGATGCGCAGGTCCCTGTCCGGCAGGTCCACCTCGACCTCCTCCGCCTCGGGCAGCACGGCCACCGTCGCCGTGGAGGTGTGGATCCGGCCGGACGACTCCGTCACCGGGACTCGCTGGACGCGGTGGACGCCGCTCTCGTACTTCAGCCGGGAGTAGGCGCCCGCCCCGGTCAGCTCGGCGATCGCCTCCTTGAGCCCGCCCGAGTCCGACTCGCTCGACGCCAGGAGCTCCACCTTCCAGCGCCGCCGCTCAGCGTACCGGGCGTACATCCGGAAGAGATCGGCGGCGAAGAGCGAGGCCTCCTCCCCGCCGGTCCCCGCGCGGACCTCCAGGATCACGTTCCGGTCGTCGTTCGGGTCGCGCGGCACGAGCAGGCGTCGCAGCTCTGCGGAGAGCTCGTCCTGCCGTGCTTCCAGCCGACCGATCTCGTCGCGGGCCATCTCGCGGACCTCCTCGTCGGGGTCATGGAGCATGCCGCGCGTCGCCTCCAGCGCCGCCGTCAGCTCCCGGTACGCGCGCGTGGCCGCCACCACCGGCTCCAGGCGGGAGAGCTCGCGCCCCAGGTTGGCCAGGGCGCCTGGGTCGGACGCCACTCCCGGTGTCGCCATCTGCCGGGCCAGCTCCTCGTAGCGCGCCTCCAGCTCGGCGAGCCGGTCGATCATGCCGGGTCGGCCCCCGCGCCGTCCGGGCCAAGGTCCGCTCCCGCGCCGTCCGCGGCGAGGCAGCTGCTCAGCGAGGCGATGCTCACCTCCAGCATCGAGTGGTCCGGCGGACGGGTGGTGAGCGACTGGAGCCACAGGCCGGGCGCATAGATCGCGCGGACGACCGGGTTGCCGTAGTGGCTGGCCCCGAACCGCACGAGCTCGTAGGCCACGGCCGCGATCACGGGCACCAGCGCGATCCGGGACAGGAACAGGAGCGGCAGCGGGACTCCGGTCCTCGGGATGAGGCTGAAGAACAGGATGCTGATCACCACCACGATGAGGATGAAGGTGGTCCCGCAGCGGGTGTGTGCGGTGCTGAAGCGGTCGACCTCGACCGGCGTGAGCGGACGCCGGGCCTCGTGGGCATGGATCGCCTTGTGCTCCGCGCCGTGGTAGGCGAAGACGCGGCGGATGTCCGACATCATCCCGATGAGGCCGATGTAGGCGACGAAGATCACCAGCCGGATGGCCCCCTCCGCCAGGTTCGCGCCGATGTCGCCGCCCGCGGTGTGCACGAAGCCGGAGAGCACGAGCGGCAGCACGAAGAAGATGCCCACGGCGAAGCCGAGCGAGACGACCATGCTGCCGATGAGGGTCCCGCGGCCGATCTGGATGTCCTCGCCCTCGGCCGCGATGGCCGCCGAGCGCATGAGCATCCGCGTTCCGAGCACCAGCGTCTCGTACAGGACGAAGACGCCGCGCACGAACGGGGTCCTGATCCATCGGCCCCTCGACAGGGCGGCGGGGAGCGGCTCGGCGTAGGTGACGATCTCGCCGGACGGCGGACGGACGCTCATGGCGACGGTGGTGCGGCCACGCATCATCACGCCCTCGATGAGCGCCTGGCCGCCGTAGAAGAAGTCCGGCATGCGGAAGCGCACGCGGTCGCCCGCGTGCGCAACGGTCTCGATGACGAAGGGCCCGGCCGCCATGAGCAGCTCGGGGAGGAGGAAGACGAGGTGGGGCGCCAGGCGCGCCGGCCACCCCCGCAGGCGCCGGCGCATGCCGCTCAGCGCAGCGAGCGCTCCATGCGCCGCTGGAACCGCTCCACCTGGCCGGCGGTATCCACGATGTTCTGGGTGCCGGTGTAGAACGGATGACACTTGGAGCAGACCTCGACGCGGATCGACTCTGCGGTCGACCCCACGGTGAAGGTGTTGCCGCAGACGCAGTGAACCTGCGCCTGATGGTACGCGGGATGGATGTCGGGCTTCATGGACTGACCTACCGGGGTGCTACGCGCCCGCAGCGCGAACGCTCACGCGCTTCTTGCTGCGGGTCTCGTGAGTGAACTTGACCGTGCCCTCCGCGGTGGCGAAGAGCGTGTAATCGCGGCCCATCCCGACGTTCTCGCCGGGGTTGAAGGTGCTGCCGCGCTGCCGCACGATGATGGTGCCGGCGTGGACCGCCTGCCCGTCGCCGCGCTTCACGCCAAGCCGCTGGCCTGCGCTGTCGCGGCCGTTCTTGCTGGACGAGCCGGCCTTCTTGTGTGCCATTCGCTATTCCTCCTTGGCCGGTTCGGCCTTGGGCTTCGCGCTCCGGCGAGCCCGCGGCTTGGGTGCGTCCTCCGCGGGAGCCGATGACGCCTTCGCGCCGGACGTGGCCCGCGCGCGGGTCCGAGGCTTCTTCTCGCTGGTCGCCGCGGCGGCCTCCGTGTCGGCCGGCTCTCCCGCCGTGGACGCGGCGCGCGCGCGCGACGGGCGGGCCGGCTTCTTGGCCGGCGCCTCTGCCGGTTCGGCAGCGGACGTCGCCTTCTTCGCGGCCGCCCTGGTCGCCGGCTTCGAGCGGCCCGCCTTCTTCGGCGTGGGCTCCTCGGCCGTGACGGTCTTGCCGTCCGCGCTGATGGCGTCGATATGCAGCCGCGTCAGGTGCTGCCGATGGCCGGTGCGCCTGCGGTACTTGACCTTCTGCTTGAACTTGAAGACCACGATCTTGGGGCCGAGCTCCTCGCCGAGGACCGTGGCCTTGACCGAGGCACCTTCGACCGTGGGCGTCCCCACGGTCACCGTCTCGCCGTCGCCAACGAGCAGGACGCGGTCGAACGTGACCGAGCTGCCGGGCTCGCCGGCGAGCTTCTCCACGACAAGCGTGGAGCCGGCCTCGACACGGTATTGCTTCCCGCCGGTCGTCATGACGGCGTACATGCTCAATCTCCGTTGGTTTCGATCGGGGGCGTCGAGCGAAGCGGCCCGACGCACAGCGAAGCGGGCCGACGAACAGCCCGCGGGGTGAGGAGTCTACCGGGCGATAGGGGGGGTGTCAACGAAGAGGAGCCGGGTCCGGACGGTGCGCTCGATGCGCAGCGGCACGTCCAGCGCGTGCACCACGTCCTCCGGACGACCGGCGCCCGTGGAGTCGTGGCGCAGGACGACCCGCAGGCGCGCCCGGTGCTCCTCGGGATCCACCTCCATGACCTCGATATCCTCGATGTACGGACGCAGGTCACGCTGGCCCGCGTCGGATCGTCGCTGGGTCTCGCCCCGGCGGCGCATGCCGGGCAGCCGTTCTCGTGCGAGCAGGCGCACGACGGCGCCGCGCAGGTCCTCCTCGCTCATCTCGCCGCGGGAGCGCACCGCGACCTCGTACTCGGCCGCGCGCACCTGCGAGGCGGCCGACGGGTACCCGTGCCACACCTCGCGGGCATCGACGAGGGCCAGCCCTTCGGTGAGGAGCTCGGCCGCGGCACGGATCCGGTCGATGGGCACCAGGTCGTCGAAGTAGGCCTCCAGGATCTCCCCCCGCAGCTCCACGGCCACGGGCAGGTTGGCGGCCAGCTGGAGCCGAGGCTTGGGCCGCTTGGCGTTGCTGTGAGAGAGCGGCAGGCCGGTCTCGCGGAAGACGCGCTCCCACTCCTCGATGACCTGCTGCTGGCGCATGCGCAGCAGGGGGGCGGTGCGGCTGAAGAGCAGCTGCCACCGCTGTCGCGGCGGCTGGTCGGGTCGTCTGGTGGTCATGCGAACGGTCATGGTACCCGCCGCCGGGAGGGGCGGCCAGCGCGCGGCCGGGGTCGTGCGCGTCCTTGGGTACCATGGAGGGCGTGACCGACCTCATCGGCGCCGCCCAACGTCACCGGCTGGGGCTCTTCACCCTCGTCGTCCTCGCCCTCCTGGCCTGGGTCTTCTGGAGCGCCCGCGGCGCCCTGCCGGCCTTCGCCATCGGCACGGCGCTTGCCTTCGTCCTCGATCCTCCGATCACCCGGCTCCACCGGCTCGGCGTCCCTCGCTGGGGCGGGGTGCTGCTCATGTACGTGGTCGTGGTGGCCCTGGTCTGGGCGCTCGTCGCCTTCGCCGTCCCACCCCTGGCCGCGCAGACCCGGGACTTCATCGACAACCTGCCACGGCTGGTCCAGGCGATCGTGGACGTCGAGCGCGGCGTCGAGTCGTGGTACGCGTCCCTGCCGCTCCCCGGCGACCTGCGCACCTTCCTCGACCAGGCCATCGTGCAGGGCCAGCAGCAGGCGGCGGACGTCCTGCGCGCCATCATCGGCCCCACGCTCGGAACCCTGCTGCGCACGGTCACCTTCGCCTTCGGGTTGATCGTGGTGCCGGTCTGGCTCTTCTTCGTCCTCAAGGACCGCGAGGGACTGCCCGACGCCGTGGCCGGCGCCATGCCACCGTCCTGGCGCGACGACGCGCGGAACATCCTGGCGCTGCTGGCCCGCGTCGGTGGGCGCTGGGTGCGCGGAGAGCTCGCTCTGGGAGCGGCGGTCTTTGCAGCGACCGCCGTCGGCTTCGGGATCCTCACCCTGGTCGGCTTCGGCGAGTTCGGCAAGTTCACCCTGGTGCTCGCGCTCTTCGCCGGCGTGCTCGAGTGGTTCCCGGTCATCGGTCCCATCATCGCCGCGGTGCCGGCCCTCCTCGTGGGGCTCTCCATCTCGCCCGGGGCTGCGATCGCCGCCATCGCCGTGTCGACCGCGGTCCAGCAGCTGGAGAACAACCTGCTGGTGCCCAAGGTGATGGGGGATGCGGTCGAGCTGAACCCCGCGGTGATGATCCTCGCGCTGGTCGCCGGAGCGGCGCTCTTCGGCATCGGCGGGGCGATCCTCTCCGCGCCGGTGGTCGCCGCGGGCCGCGACCTGTACCGGTACACGTTCGCTCGTCTCTCCGCGGTGCCGGCCGGGGAGGCACACGCCCGCACGCTCCGCCACGGCACCCCCGCGATGGACGAGCCACGGGGAGAGGGCGGCGCCGACGACGGGCCACCCGGAGACGATGCGCCCGGTCCACCCGACGGTGCGGGGACGCCGGCCACGCGGGACTGACCGATCGCCGGGCGCACATCGACCGCGGGGCAGCCGCTCGATCGCGGAACGCTGCAGCGCGCGGGCGCACGTGCGCTGGGCGCGTGCGCTAGAAGGTGGGCTTGCGCGAGTGGGTTCGGACCGACTCGAGGATGCCGAGCCCGAAGAGGAGGCTGATGGTGCTCGAGCCGCCGTAGGTGATGAAGGGGAGGGGGATGCCGGTCACCGGCATGATGCCCATGACCATCCCCACGTTCACGAGCAGCTGGAAGAGGATCATGCTCCCCAGGCCGTAGGCGACCATGCTGCCCAGCGCGTCGCGGGCGCCCCACCCGATTGCCAGGATGCGCCACACCAGGAGCGCGAAGAGCAGAAGCAGGAGCATCCCGCCCACGAAGCCCAGCTCCTCGGCCACCACGGTGAAGATGAAGTCCGTGGTCTGGACCGGCAGGAAGCCCAGCTGGTTCTGCCGTCCCGCCGTCAGGCCCTGCCCGAACCACCCGCCGGAGCCCACCGCATTGAGCGCCTGCACGAGCTGGTAGCAGGCTCCCTGCGGGTCGGCGTAGGGGTTCAGGAAGCAGAAGAGCCGCTCGCGCTGATAGCCGGCGAGGGCATTGACCGCCAGCGGCGCCACGCCGACCACCGCACCGGTGAACAGCGCCATCCAGCCGATGCTGGCACCGCTCATGAAGAGCATCCCCACCAGGATGGCGACGAAGACGAGCGCGGTGCCCAGGTCCGGCTGGCGGAAGACAAGGAAGGTGGGGATTCCCATCAGGACCCCGGCGCCGATGATCGTCGACAGCTTGCCGATCCTCTCGCGTCGGCCCGAGAGCCAGGAGGCCAGCACCACGATCATCAGCACCTTGCTGACCTCGCTGAACTGGAAGTCCAGCCCGGCGACGCTGATCGAGAGCGTGGCGCCGTTCAGGTTCTGCCCGACCAGCAGGGTGAGTCCCAGCAGCGCGAGCACCACGAGGTAGATGGGCGTCGTGAAGGTCGACAGCCAGTGGTAGTCGATGGACGCGACCACGAAGAAGATGGTGAAGCCGATGGCGACCCAGATCAGGGTCTTCACCGTCTGGCTGATGCCGCCGGCATCGGTCGCCCGACGCATTGAACGAGGCGGAGTAGCCCATCACCACCCCGAAGCCAACGATCAGGACCAGGTAGAGCAGGAGCTGCCAGTCGAAGGCCCGCAGTGCGCGAGCGCGCACGTTGTCAACAAAAGTAGTGGAGGCGGCACCCATCGCTCAGTTCCCTCCCAGCAGGCTGAGGGTGCGCGGGTTGAGCCGGTAGTCCCTCTGCACGTTGAAGTACATCTGGAGGAAGTACTTCACCACCTCGGTCGAGACGTTTCCCGGAACGGTGGCCGAATAGGAGAAGGTGAGGACCTCGAGCGAGGCATCGGTGGCACCGGGCCGCGAGGGCAGCCAGCCCACGAACCAGGAGTGGAACGGCAGCGACCCGTTCTGGAGCTTGTCGCCGAACTCGGCCGTGCCGGTCTTGCCCGAGAGGGCACCGGGCAGCGGCACGTCGCGGATGTTGAACGCGTGCCCGGTGGTGATCACGTCTCGCGCGCCCAGCCGCATCACCGCAAGGTTGCTGGTGCTGGCCTTGAGCGGGCGGGCGACCTGCGGCGAGAACTCCTTGATGAGCTTGCCACTCGCATCGGTCTCGCCACGGACGATCATGGGGACCATGAGCTTGCCGCCGTTCGCAAGCGCGGCGTAGGCATTCGCGAGCTGCAGCGGGGTCACGGCGATGACGTTCTGGCCGATGCCGGCCTGGGCGAGCTCACCGGTGAAGACATTGGGACGGCCCTGGCTCTGCGCCCATTCGGTGCTCGCGATGATCCCGGACGCCTCCCCGGGGAGGTCGATGCCCGTCGGGGCGCCGAAGCCGAAGTCGTGGGCCCACTTGGCGAGCTTGTCGATGCCCAGGTGGACGGCCATCTGGTAGAAGAACGTGTCCGAGCTCTTCGCATAGGCCTGCTGGACGGTGAGCCTGCCGAAGCCGGCCCGGTTCCAGTCGTACAGGCACTGGTTGGCCGGGGCTCCGGGGATGTGGTAGCAGGCGTAGGTCTGCCAGGTCTGGCGGGGCGTCGTCACGCCCTCCTGGAGCGCCGCGGTGCCGGTCACCAGCTTGAACGTGGAGCCGGGCGGATAGATATCCGCGATGGCGTGGTTGCGGAGTGGCTGGTTGGGGTTGGACAGGTACGCCTGGAAATCGGCCGTGCTGATGCCGGTCGCGAACTTGTTGTTGTCATAGCTCGGCAGCGACACCATCGCCAGGATCTCGCCCGTCTGCGGGTTCATGACGATGGTCACGCCCTGCTTGACGCCTGCCGCCTTCATGCCCCACGTCAGCGCCTCCGTGGCCATTCGCTGGAGCCGGGCATCGATGGTGAGCATCAGGTTCGTCCCGGGGATCGGCTGCTTCTCGGTGCCCACCACCTTCACGGGCCGGCCCGTCGCGTCGCGCTCGACCTGCTGCGACCCGTATGTCCCGCGGAGGAGGCTCTCGAAGGAGGCCTCGACGCCGTCCTTGCCGATGGCATCGTCGGGCAGGTACCCCTGGTCGGCCAGGGTCTTGAGCTGGGCCTGGGTGACGGGACCGGTGTACCCCACGACGTGCGCCAGGAGCGAACCGTCCACCTTGCCCTGCTCATCGAGGTACTCGCGCACCGGATCGACGCCGACCACGATGCCGGGCAGGTCCCCGGCCCGCTCGGAGAGGAGCAGCGCGGCGTCCCGGGAGATGCCATGGGCCAGCGGCACCTGGTCGTAGGGCGAGCCGCGGTACGCGTCGAGGCGGACCCGAAGGCCGTCGATGGACGTCCCGGTGATGATCGCGACCTGCGCCAGGACGGCGGAGCGCGCCACCTTGTCTCCGGGGAGGCTCGCCGGGACCGCGTCCACGGTCCAGGAAGGAACGTTCACGGCGACCGGCCGGCCCTCGCGATCGAAGATCAGTCCGCGCGGTGCCTTGATTGGCTCGCTCACGATCTGGGCCGCCGTCACCCGATCGGCGTACATCGTTCCGTTGAGGACCTGCATCTGGAAGAGTCGCCCGCCGAGCAGGGCGAACAGCAGCGAAGCCGTCACGCCGAACGCGATGAAGCGCGGCCGCGAGCGCGGCAGGTCGCGCCGACCCTCGTTCAGATCCGCCATCGGTTCACCAGGCCGCCTTCTCCTCCGGCCGGTAGCGGAGCAGGAGGATGCGCGTGGGGACGAGGAGAACTCCGGCGAGCGCCGCGTTCAGCACCGCTGCGGGAATGATGAGCTCCAGCGGGACACCCACGTCGAGCGAGCCGCCCACGGCGGTCAGCGCACCGAGGCTGATGAAGTCGGCAACCACGCTCCCCGCGAAGGCTGCGCCGATGGGATAGACCCACACGAGGCGGCCCAGGACGGTCGACCCCGCGCTGACCAGCGCGGCCACCGCCAGCATGGCAAGGGGTACCGATCCGAGCGGTTCAGGAATCAGCAGGTTCGCGACGGTCCCGGCAACGAAGGCCCACACGATTCCCTGCGAGAAGCCCAGGCTCGTCGTGACCAGCACCACGGCCACGAGAACGATGTCGGGTTTGACGCCACCCAGGACGACCACCGGGGCCAGGCCCGCATGGACGATCCCGACGAGGATGGCGAGAAGGACGCTGATATACGTGGTCGGGCCCCCTGGTTCCCGTGATGGTCGCTGTGTTCGCCGGGGTCGAGTATACCGATCAAGGGCGGCGACCCGGGACCCGGGTCCCGGACGGCTCGAGGGGGCGGATCCGCACCCGCCGCGGCTGTGACTGTTTCCCGTGAAACATCGGTCCGATAACCGCTCGACGGACCGCCGGTAAGCCCGAAAAAGGTAGAATATCGGTGCCCATCTGAACTCGTACCGGAGCGCCTGTGGCCAGGGTTACGGCCTGTACCAACCAGAAAGGCGGCGTCGGGAAGACCACGACCGTCGTGAACCTGGCGGCGTACCTGGCCCTCTCTGGAATCCCGACCCTCGTCGTCGACCTCGATCCCCAGGGGAACGCCACAAGCGGACTCGGAATCGACCGGCGGCGCCTGGATCGTTCCGTCTACGATGCGATCCTCGATCGGGTTCCGATTGGTGACCTCGCGGTCGGCACGCCGATCGAGGGGCTGGATCTCGTCCCGTCCACGCCGTCGCTTTCCGGCGCGGAGGTCGAGCTGGTGGGGGTTGCCGCGCGTGAACGAAGGCTCGCCGCGAGCCTGGCGGACCTGAACGGCAGGTACGCCCGGGTGCTCGTGGATTGCCCGCCCTCGCTGGGCTTGCTCACGGTGAACGCGCTGACCGCGGCCGACGGGGTCCTGATCCCGATACAGACCGAGTACTACGCCCTGGAGGGGCTCAGCCAGCTGGTGAACACCATCCGCCTCGTGCGCGAGGCCCTGAATCCCCGCCTGGAGATCGACGGCGTCCTGCTGACGATGTTCGACGCGCGCACGAAGCTTTCGGCGCAGGTCGCCCATGAGGTGCGGCGCCACATGAACGGCACGGTCTACGACACCGTCGTTCCGCGATCCGTGCGCCTCTCCGAAGCCCCGAGCCATGGCCTGCCGATCGCCCTGTACGACCCGTCTTCGCGCGGGGCGGATGCGTACCGGGCGCTCGCCGATGAGGTCATTTCTCGTGGCTAGCCGCTACGGCCTCGGCCGCGGCCTCGAGGCGCTCATCCCCCGCGCCGCCGAGGGCGAGGGTGGGGCACTCCAGCTGCCGGTCGATCGCATCTCGCGCAACCCGCATCAGCCGCGCGACCGCTTCGACGAGGAGCGCATGGCCGAGCTCGCGGCCTCGGTGGCGGAGCATGGCGTGCTGCAGCCGATCGTCGTGCGGGCAGCGGCCGACGGCTCCTATGAGCTGATCGCCGGCGAACGACGCCTGCGCGCCGCACGCCAGGCAGGCCTGGCGACGATACCCGCGGTCGTGCGCGAAAGCTCCGGGGAGCAGCTGCTCGAGCTGGCACTCGTGGAGAACATCCAGCGGGCCGACCTCAATGCGATCGAGGAGGCGCAGGCCTACCGCGAGCTCATCGACCGGTTCGCCCTGACCCACGAGGAGGTGGCACGCCGCGTCGGCCGCAGCCGCGTCGCCGTGTCGAACGCGTTGCGCCTGCTGGACCTGGCCCCGGAGACGCGCAACGCCATCGTCGAGGGCGCCATCACCGAGGGCCACGGTCGCGCACTCGCCTCGATCACCATCCCGGAGCTCCAGCGCGCCGTCCTCAAGATCGTCCTGGAGCGCCAGCTCTCCGTTCGCCAGACGGAAGAGCTCGTCCGTCGCAAGCGGACCCAGGCGCCGGCCCACCGCCGGGAGCCGCTCTCGGCGGACCTGCAGGACCTCGAGACGCAGCTGCGCGGCCTCCTCGCCACCAAGGTCGGGATCGTCCGATCCCGCCGCGGCGGGCGGGTCGTCATCGAGTTCTACTCCGACGAGGAGCTGGACCGCATCTACACCATCATCACCCGCGGCTCGGGCGCCGGCAGCTCGCCGGCGATCGCGCCCACCGATCGACCAGACAAGGGGAACCATCCGGCATGACCGCGGAACCGACTCGCCGGACCAGGCGTGGCAAGGGGGCGGAGTACACCGCTGCCAACATCCAGGTCCTGGAAGGGCTTCAGGCCGTTCGCAAGCGGCCCGGCATGTACATCGGCTCGACCGATGCGCGCGGCCTGCATCAGCTCGTCTGGGAGGTCGTCGACAACAGCATCGACGAGGCGATGGCCGATGTCGCCTCGCGGATGGACGTGACGATCCATGCCGATGGCCAGATGGAGGTCGTCGACGACGGGCGCGGCATCCCCACCGGCAGGCACACGTCGGGCAAGAGCGCCCTCGAGGTCGTGCACACCGTGCTCCATGCCGGCGGCAAGTTCGGCGGCGGCGGCTACAAGGTCTCCGGTGGGCTGCACGGGGTGGGCGTCAGCGTGGTGAACGCGCTCTCCTCGGAGATGCGCGTGGAGGTGCTGCGCGACGGAAAGCGCTGGACACAGGCGTACCGTCGCGGCGATCCGACCACGCAGGTTCGCCAGGATGGAGCGCTGAAGGAGGCGAACCGCGGACTCGACCCCGCCTGGAAGCGGACGAGTGGCACGCGGACCTTCTTCCGGCCGGACCCCGACGTGTTCGAGACGCTCGATTTCAGCTGGGAGACGATCGCCACCCGTCTCCGCGAGTCCGCCTACCTGAACAAGGGCCTCTGGATCCGGCTCATCGACGAACGCATCGACCGCGAGAAGAACTTCTACTTCGAGGGTGGCGTCACGTCGTTCGTGCGCCATCTCAACCGGCGCCGCAGCGTGCTGAATGCGCGGCCGATGTACGTCGAACGCCTCGTCGAGGGCACCAGCGTCGAGGTGGCGCTCCAGTACAACGACGGTTTCGCCGAGAACGTCCTGCCGTTCGCCAACAACATCCACACCGTCGACGGTGGCACCCACGTCACCGGGTTCCGCGCCGCCCTGACCAGCTCCCTCAACGACTGGGCGCGCAAGTCGGGGACCCTGTCCGAGAAGGACGCGAACCTGTCCGGCGACGACGTCCGCGAGGGCCTCACCGCGGTCATCAGCGTGAAGCTCACCGATCCCCAGTTCGAGGGGCAGACCAAGGCGAAGCTCGGCAACGCCGACGTCAAGGGCATCGTGCAGACCGTCGTGGCCGACGGCATCATGCAGCACCTCGAGGAGAACCCCGCCGACGGTCGGCGCATCATCGAGAAGTCCCTCACCGCCGCCCGCGCCCGGGAGGCGGCGCGCAAGGCGCGCGACCTGGTGATTCGCAAGGGTGCGCTGGACGGGATGGCCCTGCCGGGCAAGCTCGCGGACTGCCAGGAACGCGATCCGGCCCGCAGCGAGCTCTACATCGTCGAGGGCGACTCCGCCGGCGGGTCGGCCAAGCAGGGCCGCGACCGCCGCTTCCAGGCGGTTCTCCCACTGCGAGGCAAGCTCCTGAACGTCGAGAAGGCGCGGCTCGATCGCGTCCTTTCCAGTGAGAACGTGCGGCCGCTCATCATCGCGCTGGGCGCCGGCATCGGCGACCAGTTCGACATCGGCAAGCTGAGGTATCACCGCATCTGCCTCCTCAGCGACGCCGATGTCGACGGCGCGCACATCAGCACGCTCCTGCTGACCTTCTTCTACCGGCACATGCCGGAGGTCATCGAGAACGGGTACCTGTACCTCTGCCAGCCGCCCCTCTACCGGATCAGCACCGGCAAGGTCACCCGCTACGCAAAGGACGAGAAGGAGCGGGACGTGGCGGTGAAGGAGCTGTCGCGCGCGGGAAAGACCAAGAACATCACGGTCCAGCGCTTCAAGGGGCTCGGCGAGATGAACCCCGAGCAGCTCTGGGAGACGACCATGAACCCGGACACCAGAACACTGCTGCAGATCGAGGTCTCCGACGCCGGCGAGGCGGACGAGGTCTTCAGCACCCTCATGGGCGAGCGCGTCGAGCCACGGCGGGACTTCATCCGCGGCGAGGCACGCAAGGTCCGCAACCTGGACATCTGAATCGGGAGCCGGAGCGTAACGCCATGCCATCACGCCATATCGCCGACATCCGACAGGTCCCGGCCAAGACGGGTCGCACCCTCGATGAATGGTGCGAGCTGCTCGAGGCCAACGGCGTCGGTGACCGCCGCGAGGCGGTGAACTTCCTTCGCGACGGCTATGCCGTCAGCCACGCCTTCGCCCTGGCGATCGCCGATCAGTGCCTGCGGCGCAGCCGGGACGACGATGGGTTCGGAGGCTGGACCGACGACGAGGAGGAGGACGATCGCTGGTGAGCACCCGTGCCGGCGGGGAGGCCGGCCGCGCCACCGTCGGCACCAGCCGCGAGATCCGCGGCAGGGACGGGCGGCGCTACGCGTTCGCGGACCACAACTGCTTCGCCTGCAGCGGCACGAACCCCATCGGGATGCGGCTCGAGATCGAGCTCGGCGACGGCACGGCGCGGGCCGAATGGGTCGGCGAGCCGGACTACGTGGGCTGGGAGGACAAGATCCACGGCGGGATCCTCGCCACCCTGCTCGACGAGGTCATGGCCTGGGCGCCCTCCAGCTACGACTCGTGGGCCGTGACGGCCGAGATGCACCTGCGCTATCGCTCCCCGGCCAACCCGGGCGAGCGCCTGGCGGCGGAGGCGCGCGTCGTCGGGCGCAAACGGCGCATCTACGAGGTGCACGGCGAGGTGCGCGGCGAGGATGGGCGCCTGGTCGCCGAGGCGGACGGCCGATTCCTGGGTGCCAGCCCCACGGAGAAGCGCGGCCTGAAGGCCCGATACGGCATGCCGGCCGAGCTCCCGGCGACACAGGCGCTGCGGGAATAGGACGAAGGACGCTGCGAAGCGACAAACGCGACACGAACCAGACGAGGTAGCGCAGGAGACCCATGGCAATGGACCAGACCGGCCTGATCCGGCCGGTGGCGATCGAGGACGAGATGCGCTCGGCGTACATCGACTACGCCATGAGCGTCATCGTGGCGCGCGCCCTGCCCGACGTGCGCGACGGGCTGAAGCCGGTCCACCGCCGCATCCTCTACACGATGCACGAGATGGGGCTGCGATCCACCTCGTCGTACCGCAAGTGCGCCGGCGTCGTGGGCGAGGCGCTTGCGAAGTACCACCCTCACGGCGACGTCGCGCTGTACGACGCGCTCGTGCGCCTGGCCCAGGACTTCAGCCTCCGCTACCCGCTCGTCGATGGCCAGGGCAACTTCGGCTCCATCGATGGCGACCCGGCCGCCGCGTACCGGTACACCGAGGCGCGCATGGCGCAGATCGCCGACGAGATGCTCGCCGACATCGAGAAGGAGACCGTCGACTTCGGCGACAACTTCGACGGCCGCCTGCGCGAGCCCCTGATCCTTCCCGCGCGCCTGCCGAACCTGCTGGTCAACGGCTCGAGCGGCATCGCAGTGGGAATGGCCACGAACATCCCGCCGCACAACCTCGATGAGATCTGCGATGCGGCCATGGGCCTCATCGACAACCCGGAGATGACCGTCGACGACCTGTGCGAGATCGTCCACGGCCCCGACTTCCCGACCGGCGGCACCATCTTCCGCTACGAGGAGGTCCGGAATTCGGTCACCGGCGAGCGCGAGCGCCAGGACGCCATCCGCCACATGTACGCCACGGGCCGAGGGCGCGTCATCATCCGTGGCCAGGTCGCCTTCGAGGAGATCCGCCCCGGGCGGATGGCCATCGTGATCACCGAGCTGCCGTACCAGGTCAACAAGACCACCCTCATCGAGAAGATGGCGGAGATGGTCAGCGGCAAGAAGATCACCGATGTGAGCGACATTCGCGACGAAAGCGACAGGAACGGCATGCGGATCGTCGTCGAGATCAAGCGCGACGGCAGTCCGCACACGGTCATGCAGCAGCTGTTCAAGCACACGGCGCTGCAGACCAGCTTCAGCGCGAACATGCTCGCCCTGGTCGACGGCCAGCCCATGACCCTGGGGCTCAAGCGGATGCTCGAGCACTACATCGCCTACCGGCGCGAGGTGATCCGTCGGCGCACCGAGTTCGACCTTGCCCGGGCCCAGGAGCGCGCCCACATCCTCGAAGGACTCAAGATCGCGCTCGACAATCTCGACGAGGTGATCGCCACCATCCGGGCTGCCGCCGACGTGGAAGCGGCACGCAGCGCGCTCATGGGGCGCTTCGGCCTCTCGGAGGCGCAGGCCAACGCCATCCTGGAGATGCAGCTCCGCCGGCTGGCCGCCCTCGAGCGCAAGAAGATCGAGGACGAGTACGAGTCGATCATCCGCCTCATCGCGGAGCTCGAGGACCTCCTCGGCAACCCGCGCAAGATGCTGAACGTCATCAAGGACGAGCTCACCGAGCTCAAGCGCAAGTACGGCGACGAGCGCAAGACCCGCATCAAGGCCGATGCGAACCGCGAGCTCACCGAGGAAGACCTGATCACCGCCGAGGACGTGGTGGTCACCCTGAGCCAGCGCGGCTACATCAAGCGCCAGCAGATCGGCACGTTCCGCAGCCAGCGTCGCGGCGGGCGGGGGAAGCTCGCCATGCTGACCCGCGAGGAGGATGCCGTGCGCCACCTCCTCGTGGCCAACACGCACGACAACATCCTGTTCTTCACCAACCGCGGGCGCGTCTTCATCACCAAGGTCCACACCCTGCCCGAGGCGACGCGCCAGGCGAAGGGGCTGCCGATCATCAACCTCCCCGGCGTCCAGGTGGAGTCCGGCGAGTACGTCAGCGCCATCATCAGCCTGCCGCGCTTCGAGCCCGAGCACTACCTGCTGATGGCCACCAGCCGGGGGATGGTCAAGAAGACCTCCCTGGCCGAGTACGCCAAGATCCGCGCCAACGGGCTGATTGCCATCAACCTCCTCGACGGCGACGAGCTCCGCTGGGTGGGCATCACCGACGGCGCAAGCGACATCATCCTCGCCACGCGAAAGGGCCAGGCGGCCCGATTCCACGAGGTCGAGGTGCGATCCATGGGCCGTGATACCCGCGGCGTCACCGGGATCCGGCTGCGGGCCGGTGACGAGGTGATCGGGATGGAGGTCGTCGATCCCGGCCAGGAGCTGCTCGTCGTCACCGAGCAGGGCTACGGCAAGCGGACGCCGTTCAGCGAGTTCCCGGTGAAGCACCGGGCGACCGGCGGCGTGATCGCGAACTCCCTGAACCGCGACACCGGCGACGTGGCGGCGATCCGCATGGTCGGCCGCGAGGACGAGGAGATGATGCTCATCACCGAGGAGGGCACGATCCTGCGCACCATCGTGGCCAGCGTGAACCGTTATCGCCGCCCGAGCCGCGGCGTCACGGTCATGAAGCCGGGACCGGGCGATCGGATCGTATCCATCGCCGTCTTCGTCGACAACCAGCCGCCGGAGCCGGACCAAGAGCCTGGCGCCGACGAACCTGAGCCGGCGTCATGACGGGGGGCGCGGCATGCGGGGCGACGGGGCGCATCGGCGGATGACGAGTCGGTAGAATCGGACCCGAGATCTGGCGCAGGAGATCCACGTGTACGCCGACGAGTTCAGTATCTACGCCGGCAACGCCAACAAGGCGCTCGCCTCCGACATCTGCCGCTACCTGAAGACGCGGATCGGCGACGTGGAGGTCTTCCAGTTCGCCAACGAGAACATCTTCGTCCGGGTCAAGGACAACGTCCGTGAGCAGGACGTCTTCCTGGTCCAGCCCACCTGCCGCCCCGTGAACCAGTCGGTCATGGAGCTGTTGATCATGATCGACGCGTTCAAGCGCGCGTCGGCGGGACGGATCACCGCGGTGGTGCCGTACTACAGCTACGGCCGCTCGGACAAGAAGGACCAGCCCCGCGTCCCCATCACCGCTCGGCTGATCGCCGACATGCTCACCGTGGCAGGCGCCGATCGCGTCCTGACCATGGACCTCCACCAGGGCCAGATCCAGGGCTTCTTCTCCATCCCGGTCGACGAGCTGACCGCGGTCGACATCGTGGCCCGCTACATCAAGGACAAGCAGATCGACGACATGGTCGTCGTCAGCGAGCTGGGCTTCGCGAAGAAGGCTCGCAACTTCGCCGAGAAGCTGGGCGCCCCGCTGGCCATCGTGGAGAAGCGCCGCGTGGGCAACGAGGACAAGACGGAGCTGATGAACATCATCGGCGAGGTCGATGGGAAGAACGCGGTGATCATCGACGACGAGATCGACACCGCCGGATCGCTCATGGAGGCGGTCCATGCCCTCGTCGAGCATGGCGCGAAGGAGATCTACTCCTGCGCCACCCACGGCGTCTTCTCCCCACCGGCGCTGGACAGGATCATGGCCTCGCCCATCACCGAGATCGTGGTCACCGACACCATCCCGCTGCCGGCGGGCACGGACCGCTCCCGGATCACGGTCCTTCCCATCGCTCCGCTCTTCGGAGAGGCGATCCGCCGCATCCACCGCGGGGAGAGCGTGGGCGCTCTCTTCAGCTCGGAGGTGGAGCTCGTGGAGGAGATGACCTTCTGGGACGCCCACGCCGCCGACGATGACCCGGACGCCCCCTTTCCCATAGCCGTAGAGGGATAGCGAGCCGGGCCGTGGCGGACAAGATGGTCGCGTGGTCCGGCTACCAGAACGAGATCTACCTCGCCGGCACCGCCGGCGCCCGTCCGACCGTCCCGCTCAACCCGGACGCACTGGAGGAGCACGCACGCTCCGTGCTCAGCCCCGAAGCGTTCGCGTACGTCGCCGGTGGCGCCGGGGCGGAGCGGACCATGGCCGCCAACCGTGAGGCACTCGACCGGCGTCGGCTCGTGCCGCGCCACCTTCGCAGCGTCACCGAGCGCGATGTCAGCTGCCACCTGCCCTGGGCCACACTGCCGGCCCCGATCCTCCTGGCGCCGATCGGGGTCCTGGGCATTGTCCATCTCGAGGCCGAGCTGGCGGTGGCCGAAGCGTCACGCGCCACCGGCGTGGGATTTCTCCTCTCGACGGTCTCGTCGCATCCGATGGAGCAGGTGGCGACGGCCGCCGGGGAGGCGCCGCACTGGTTCCAGCTCTACTGGCCACGGGACCGCGACCTGTGCGCGTCGTTCGTGCACCGGGCCGAGGCGGCCGGGTATGGGGCCATCGTGGTCACCGTCGACACCTGGCAGCTCGCCTGGCGACCCCGCGACCTGCAGAACGCCTATCTCCCGTTCCTGAGCGGCGAGGGCCTCGCCAACTACCTGACCGACCCGGTCTTCCGCGGCGCGCTGCCGGTTCCCCCCGAGCAGGACCCGCGCCCGGCCATCCAGCGCTGGACCGAGATCTTCAGCGATCCTTCGCTGAGCTGGGAAGACCTCGCCTGGCTTCGGGAGCAGACCCCGCTTCCGATCATCCTCAAGGGCATCGTGCATGCCGATGACGCGCGTCGGGCGATCGAGGCGGGCGTCGACGGGATCGTGGCCTCGAACCATGGCGGACGCCAGGTGGACGGCGCCATCGGCGCGCTCGATGCGCTGCCGGAGGTGGTGGCGGCCGTCGACGGACGTGTCCCCGTGCTCTTCGACAGTGGCATCCGCACCGGCGCGGACATCCTGAAGGCCCTGGCCCTCGGAGCCAGCGCCGTGCTCCTGGGCCGACCGTACGTCTGGGCCCTCGCCCTCGGCGGCGCCGATGGGGTGGTCCAGCTGCTGCGCGGCCTCATGGCCGAGCTGGAGATCAGCATGGCCCTCTGTGGAGCGCGTTCCCTCCGCGAGGTGGGGCCGGAGCTCCTGGCAGAGACCTGACGGCGGAACCGGCGCCATCGGTCCTTGGACGTATACTCGCTCTCCCGATGATGAAGTTTCTCTCCCGGCTGGTGGACTCCAACGAGCGCGAGGTCCGCCGGCTGGAACCCCTGGTGGCCGAGATCAACGCGCTCGCCGACGAGTACCGCGCGCTCTCCGACGACGCCCTGATGGCCAAGACGGCGGAGTTCCGCGAGCACCTCGCCGAGCGCCTGGGCGATCTTCTGGTGCCGATCGAGCTTCGCGCCCATGGCGGAGCCGAGACCAACGGCCACCAGCCGGCGCTCGACGGAGATCTCGCCGACTGGGAAGAGGACTCGGAGCTCACCGCCGCCGACCCCGCGCGTATCTCCGAGCGACGCAAGGAGCAGCGCAAGCGCGAGCTCAAGCAGATCAACGAGGCCCTCGACGAGATCCTGCCGGAGGCCTTCGCAGCGGTCCGCGAGGCCATGGACCGCGCCCTGGCCAAGCGCCACTACGACGTCCAGCTCGTCGGCGGCATGGTCCTCCACCGCGGCCAGATCGCGGAGATGAAGACCGGCGAGGGCAAGACGTTCGTCGCCCCGCTGGCGGCCTACCTCAACGGCCTCACCGGCCGCGGAGTGCACGTCGTCACCGTGAACGACTACCTCGCCAAGCGCGATGCGCAGTGGATCGGGTCCGTCTTCCACCGCCTGGGGATGAGCGTGGGATCCATCCAGCACGACGCGGCGTACGTGTTCGACCCGTCCTTCCCGGCCACCGACGAGCGCCTGCGTGACCTTCGTCCGGTGGCCCGGGGGGATGCCTACGCGGCCGACGTCACGTACGGGACGAACAACGAGTTCGGCTTCGACTACCTGCGCGACAACCTGGTCGTCGATCTGCGCGAGCGCGTCCAGCGCGGTCACTTCTTCAGCATCGTCGACGAGGTGGACAACATCCTCATCGACGAGGCGCGAACCCCGCTGATCATCTCCGGCACCGGCCAGGAGTCCGCCGACAAGTACGTCCAGTTCGCCCGCCTCGTCCCCCGACTCAAGGCGGAGGAGGACTACATCCTCGACGAGAAGTTCAAGCAGGTCGCCATCACGGAAGCGGGCACCGACAAGATGGAGCGATGGCTGGGCGTCGACAACATGTTCGACAACGACTTCAGCCTGGCGCGGCACCTCGAGCAGGCCCTCAAGGCGGAGGTGCTCTACCACCGCGACCGCGACTACGTCGTCAAGGACGGCGAGGTCATCATCGTCGACGAGTTCACCGGCCGCCTCATGCCCGGGCGCCGCTGGAGCGAGGGCCTGCACCAGGCGGTGGAGGCCAAGGAGGGAGTGAAGGTCCAGAGCGAGTCGCAGACCCTCGCGACGATCACCTTCCAGAACTACTTCCGGATGTACGACAAGCTGGCCGGCATGACCGGCACCGCCGAGACGGAGGCGGAGGAGTTCGCAAAGATCTACGAGCTCGAGGTGGTCGTCATCCCGACCAACAAGCCGATGATCCGCGACGACTTCGCGGACCTGGTCTTCCGCTCCCAGAAGGGCAAGTGGAACGCCGCCGCCGACGAGATCGCCGAGGAGCACGAGAAGGGACGGCCGGTGCTGGTGGGCACGGTGAGCGTCGAGATCAGCGAGATGCTCTCCGAGATGCTCAAGCGACGGGGCATCAAGCACAACGTGCTCAATGCCAAGTTCCACGAGCGCGAGGCGGAGATCGTCGCGCAGGCCGGCCGCTCCGGCGCAGTCACCATCGCGACCAACATGGCAGGCCGAGGGACGGACATCCTGCTGGGAGGCAACCCCGAGGTACTCGCCTCCGAGCTCCTGCACAAGCGCGATCTCAACGTCCTGGAGGCATCGCCCGAGGAGTACCAGGCGGCGCTGGCGGAGGCGGAGCGGGTCTGCGCGGAGGACAAGGAGAAGGTCCTGGCGGCCGGCGGGCTCCACATCGTGGGCACCGAGCGGCACGAGGCGCGGCGCATCGACAACCAGCTCCGCGGCCGATCGGGGCGCCAGGGAGACCCGGGCAGCAGCCGGTTCTACCTCTCGCTGGAGGACGATCTCATGCGCCGGTTCGCGAGCGAGCGCGTGAGCAGCATCATGGCTCGTCTCGGCTTCGACGACGACACGGCGCTGGAGTCCGGCATGGTGAGCCGCACCATCGAGGGTGCCCAGACGCGCGTCGAGGGCTTCAACTTCGACACCCGCAAGCACGTCGTCGAGTACGACGACGTCATCAACCGCCAGCGCGAGACGATCTATCACGAGCGGGAGCGGATCCTTCGCTCCGAGAACCTGTCGCCCACCGTCCTGGCCATGCTCGCCGACGATCTCCACGGTCTCGTCATCTCGGCGACGACCTCCGAGTACGCCGGCGACTGGAACCGCGACGGCCTCAAGGCACAGGTCATCGCCATGGTCCCCACCGTCACGGAGGCGGACCTGTCGTTCATCGACACGATCAACGATCCGCTCGGCCTGGAGCAGGAGCTCATGGCCCTCGTGGAGGAGCACTACGAGCGCAAGCGGACCGAGGTCGGCGAGGAGGGGATGCCGGTCCTCGAGCGGCTTGTCCTGCTGCGGGTCATCGACGCGCTGTGGGTCGAGCACCTCACCGCGGTCGACGACATGCGCCGCGGCATCGGGCTGCGCGCCTACAGCCAGCGCGACCCGCTCAACGAGTTCAAGGTCGAGGCCTACCGCATGTTCGATGAGCTCAAGGCCACGATCCGCCACGACGTGACCCACACCATCTTCCGGGTCACCGTCGTGCAGCAGCCGCCCGCCCTGCCGGCGCGACGGATGCAGGAGAGCCGGCCCGATGTCACCGGCACCGGCCCGGCCGGCGCCGCCGGCGCCACGAGCACGTCCGCCGGGGGCGCCGTGGCCGCGGGTGTCAGCCCCGCCGCGGCGGCCGGGGTGGTCCCACCACCACAGCCGGTTCGCGGCGGACCCAAGGTCGGTCGCAACGACCCGTGCTGGTGCGGCTCCGGGAAGAAGTACAAGCGCTGCCACGGGGCCTGACGCCATCGGCTGCCGGGCAGTCAAATGTCATACGACCGCGAACCCCGGGGATGCACGAATGTTCCTGAGGGGACGCTCCCGTCCAGTCCGTTGCCGGGATGCACCGATTAGGCGCCGATTCCGCACGATTTGCCCTCTGGTCAATGCGAGGCGAAGCCGCTAGCATGGGGCACTGCGCGGACCGGGGACGCGGTGATCCCGGGGGTCCGTCGCCATACATGGAGAGCTTCGTGAAGCAGCTGACCGCACCCAGCCGTGTCGTCGAACCACTCCCCTCGCCGACCACGGAGCTCCCGCTGGTCACCCGCTTCCGAGACCCATCGGTTCCCTACCAGGATCTCATCCAGTGCGAGCGCGACTGCATGCGCTGCACCTATGCGGCGACGCTCGGGTGCGACGGAAATTGCGGATCGTGCCCGCGACAGAGCTACTGCCCCTGCGTGAACCCGGCCAAGGTGCGCAACAAGAGCGTTCGCCTGACCGAGGTCGAGCTGACCGTGGTGCAACCGCTTGGACGCAATTAAGGACGAGGCTGAGCGACTCGCCAGCCTCGTAGCCGACACGGCGGTGCGACTTTGACTTGCCCGCCAAGGAAACCGAGCTCGCGGAGCTAGAGGCCCGCTCCACGGATCCCACCCTCTGGGACGACCCGGCCGGCGCACAGGCACTGCTGCGTCGAGCGGATGAGCTCCGGGACGAGATCGCGGCCTGGCGTGGGCTGGAACAGCGCGCGCGGGCCACGGCCGAGATGGCCGAGCTGGCCGCTGCCGAGCCGGACGGCGGGAGCTCCATGAGCGCCGACCTCGAGCGGGAGCTCGCCACGCTCCAGGCGGACTGGAAGCGGATGGAGGGCCAGCTGCTCCTTTCCGACCCCTACGATGCGAGCCCGGCAATCGTCTCGATCCACGCCGGCGCCGGCGGCACCGAAAGCCAGGACTGGGCCGAGATGCTCCTGCGCATGTACCTGCGCTGGTCGGAGCGGAACCGCTACAAGACCGAGATCCTGGACCAGACCGAGGGAGAGGAAGCCGGTCTCAAGTCGGTCACGGTGGGGATCACGGGCCGATGGGCGTACGGGCGCCTGAAGTCGGAACGTGGCGTCCACCGTCTCGTCCGGATCAGCCCGTTTGACTCCCAGAAGCGACGGCACACCAGCTTCGCCCTGGTCGAGGTCATGCCCGAGGTGCCGGAGGACGCAGAGGTCGAGATCCGCGACGACGACCTGCGAGTCGAGACCTATCGCAGCTCCGGAGCGGGCGGGCAGCACGTCAACAAGACGGACTCCGCGGTGCGGATCATCCATCTGCCGACGGGGATCGTGGTCACCTGCCAGAACGAGCGCAGCCAGATCCAGAACCGACAGCGCGCGATGGCCGTTCTGCGGGCGAAGCTGATCGAGCGCAAGATGGAAGAGCGCGAGGCGGAGCTCGCGAAGCTGCGCGGCGTGCATGTCGAGGCGGGCTGGGGCAACCAGATCCGCAGCTACGTGCTCCAGCCCTACACCATGGTGAAGGACCTGCGAACCGGCGTGGAAACCTCGAACCCGACCGCCGTCCTGGACGGTGACCTCGACGAGTTCATCGACGGCTACCTGCGGTCACGGATCGGCGAGACCAGCGAGGTGGCGGCGCCATGAGCATCACCGCCCCGGTGATGGCCACCGGCAGCATGGCGGAGCGAGCCGCGGTGCTCGCCGCCGCTGAGCCGGTGATCACCATGCTCGACGCCGGTGTGACCTACCCGAACGGCAAGGTCGCCCTGAGCGATGTCAACGTCACCATCCCGCGCGGCGACTTCGTGTTCCTGGTGGGTGCGTCGGGCGCGGGCAAGACCACGTTCATCCGCCTCCTCATTCGCGACGTGCTGCCGACGTCGGGCCGCGTCTCCGTGGCGGGCCGAGACCTGGTGCGGCTCCGCCGTCGCGACGTGCCCCGCCTGCGGCGCCGCATCGGCATCGTGTTCCAGGACTTCCGCCTGCTGCCCGCCAAGACGGTCTTCGAGAACGTCGCCTTCGCCCTCGAGGTGACCGGTGCCAGCCGCGGCGAGATCCGACGCCGGGTGCCGATGCTCCTCAACCTGGTGGGCCTCCACCAGCACGTCGATCACCTGCCGACCCAGCTTTCCGGCGGCGAGCAGCAGCGGGTCGCGATCGCACGGGCCCTGGTCCACGACCCCGCCATCCTCATCGCGGACGAGCCGACCGGCAACCTGGACCCGGTCACGAGCTGGGAGATCATCCAGCTGCTGATCCAGATCAACGCCCTGGGGACCACCGTGCTGATGGCGACGCACAACCAGGAGATCGTGAACGCCATGCGGCGCCGCGTCCTGGCGCTCGAGGGCGGGATGCTCGTCCGGGACGAGCCCCAAGCCGCGTACGAGCGGGAGTACTGAGCGACCGTGCGATTCTTCCGATTCATCGGCTTCAGCGCCGTCCGCGCCTGGCAGGGGTTCTGGCGCAACGCGATGATGAGCCTGGCCACCACGGCAACCGTGGTGCTCATGCTCGTCCTGCTCTCCGGGCTCTTCATCGTGGTCAGCGGCCTGAACTCGGGACTCCAGTTCATCGAGAGCAAGGTGGGAGTCACCGCCGAGCTGGTGGGCGAACCGGACCAGCCGGACCTCACCACGGACCAGCTGGACGCGCTGATCACCTTCACGCGATCCCTGCCGGGGGTCGACACGGTGACCTACGTGAGCCCGGCGATGGCCATGCAGCGCCTCAAGCAGGTCTACGCGCAGCGCGGGCAGCAGCTGGACCTGGGCGAGTCGGGAGGCAACATCAAGCTCTACGCGAGCATCGAGGTCTCACTCACCGATCCGTCGTACTCGGAGTCGGTGGCGAGCGCGCTTTCCGACCGCTCCGAGGTCGTGCAGATCACGACCAAGCAGGCCTCCGTGGACAAGCTCATTTCAGTCATCAACGTGATCCGGACGGTGGGCCTGGTGGCCATCACCCTGGTGGGCCTGACGGTGCTGTTCATGATCGTCAACACCATCCGGATCGCGGTCTACGCCCGCGCCAACGAGATCGAGATCATGCGGCTTGTGGGGGCATCGGACAGCTTCATCCGGTGGCCGTTCATCCTCGAAGGGATCCTCTGCGGCCTGCTGGGGGCCCTGGTGGCGATCGGCATGGTGGCCATCGTCTGGGACCCGATCCAGCCGATCCTCTACAACGTCTTCCAGATGCCCGTGGCGGTGGGCGCCCGCTTCCTGGCCACCCTCTCCGCGCTTCTCCTGGCCGTGGGCCTCGGCGTGGGCGCGGTGGGATCCTGGATCAGCGTCCGCTCCTATCTGAGCGCGTGACTGCCTGACCGCGGCCGGGACGGCCCGGCTCGCCCATTCGAACCGTGATGGCCCCGTGACCGGCCCCGCACGGGAACGATGCTAGACTCACGGAGCCCCCCAACGATGACGAGCACCGATCCGACCGAGACGCCCACCCCGGCGTCCACCGAGCAGACACCCACACCACCGACGGTTCCGTCAGTGCCGATGCCGACCGCTGCCCCCGTGGCGCCGGCCTCGCGCTCCTTCGGGTCGCCCGCCGGCTGGATCGTGGCGCTGGCGCTGGCCTCCGTGGTGGGTGCCCTGCTGTTCGTGGGCGGCTACCTGGCCGCGGGCGGCAACCGCACGACCGGATGCTCCGCGCCGGCGGCCGCCTTCGCCCCGTTCTGCGACGCGTACGACAAGCTCAAGAGCGAGTACGTCGATCCGCTCGACGACTCGACGCTCGTCCAGGGCGCCATCCAGGGCATGTTCCAGTTCGGAGTGCCGGACCCGAACACCAGCTACATGCCACCGACCCAGTACCAGCAGGCGCTGGGGGATCTGTCCGGCAAGTTCAGCGGCATCGGCGCCGAGATGTCGGTGAAGAACATCCAGAACCCCACCGACCTCGCCTCGTGCACCACCCTGTCGGACGCCTGCGTGCTGGTGGTCGTGAGCCCCCTCTCCGGCTCTCCCGCCGAGAAGGCCGGGTTGCAGCCGGGCGACATCGTCACCGCGGTCGACGGCACCAGCGTCAACGGGTCGACGATCAACGACCAGATCACCAGGGTGCGCGGCGCGACCGGCACCAAGGTGACGCTCAGCATCAAGCGCGGCGACTCCGCCTTCGACGTCACCATCACCCGGGCCGAGATCACCATGAAGGAGGTGGAGACCAAGCTGATCGACGGGCACATCGGCTACATCGCGCTCCACGCCTTCAGCGACGCGTCGCCGGACGAGTTCAAGGCCGGGCTCAAGAGCCTCCTGGACCAGGGGGCCGACCAGATCGTCTTCGACCTGCGTAACAACGGCGGCGGCTACATCCTCTCGGCCCAGAAGATCGCATCGCAGTTTGTCAGCTCGGGGACCATCTTCACCCAGGAGTCCTCCGGCGGCGAGGTCAAGACCTGGAGCGCGCTGGACGGCGGATTGGCGACGAATCCGAAGATCCCGGTCGTGGTGCTCGTCAACGGGGGCAGCGCGTCCGCCTCGGAGATCGTGAGCGCAGCGCTCAAGGAGCTCGGGAGAGCGACCCTCATTGGCGAGCCCACGTACGGCAAGAACACCGTGCAGGTCTGGGCTCCGCTGCAGAACGGCGGCGGCGTGCGGATCACCATCAGCCGCTGGTTCCCGCCGAACCACGACAGCGTTCATCCCGATGGCGTCCAGCCCGACATCGCGGTGACCATCCCCGACGGGACGCCGCCCGAGAAGGACCTGATCCTGGACCGTGCGGTCGCCTACCTGGGCTCCCTGACCGGAGGCGCACCCGCTCCATCGCCGGTGCCTTCGGCCTCGCCCGGGCAGGCCGCGCTGGCCCCGGTTGGCGGATTCTTTGACCGCATGCTGAGCTGGGATCCCGGCGGGCTGACGAACGCGTACGGCTGACCCGTTGCCGGCTGGCGGCATCGCTGCTAGCATCACGCGCAACGAAAGGAGGTGGTGTGCAGTGAGTAGTCCCTGTCACGCCACCACCGAGGCGGTGCGATAACCACCCTTCGCGTGGTAGCGAGGTGAGAGCCGGCTGAAACGGCCGGCTCTTTCCATGCCTGCCGAGTCTTCGCCGATGAGCCGAAACAGCGCGAAACGGACCCATGCCTGACAAGACGATCGCCCTCAACCGCAGAGCACGCCACGAGTACGCCGTCAGTGAAACGCTGGAGGCGGGCCTGGTGCTGACCGGGACGGAGATCAAGTCGATCCGGGCCGGCAAGGTCAACCTGGCCGAGGCGTACGCGCGCATCGAGCACGGCGAGGCCTGGCTCATTGGTGCGCACATCGCCCCGTACGAGCAGGGCAACCGCTACAACCACGAGCCGCGACGGACGCGCAAGCTGCTCCTCCACCGCGACCAGATCGCGGAGCTGGTGGGGCTGACACAGGCCAAGGGCCAGACCCTGGTGCCCCTGCGCCTCTATATCCGCGATGGCCGAGCGAAGGTCGAGCTGGGCATCGCCCGCGGCAAGAAGACGCACGACAAGCGGCGCACCATCGCGGAGCGCGACCAGCGGCGCGAGCTGGAGCGCGAGGCCAAGACCGCAGGGCGGATCAAGCTCTAGGGAGTTGATGCCCCTTCAATCTCGGGCCGGGTTGGGGTGCGGGCGATCCCGGGGCGCGCGACGCGCGAATGGTCTCAGATCCCCCACCCGGCGACTGGTAGGGGGTGCCCGGAGCCTCCGCGGCTCAGCGCGGCACGAACCAGGTGACGGGACGTTCCACGTCGGCGGCCACGACCAGGACGGTTCCGCGAAGGACATCCATCCCGATCACGCCCTCGACCGTGCCATGGGCCTCCGGCGTCATGAACACCGGGCCCATGGGCAGTAGCGCGTCGCCGATGCGCAGCCGGGCTCCCTCGACCGTGGGCGACCGCATCTCCCGTCCACCAATTGCTCGACCACTGACCGCCTCGGCGCCAAGGGCCATGCCGGGCAGGGCCGCGGCGGCGAACGACGTGGAGCGCGCCCCCGAGTCGAGCAGGGTCAGCATCTCGCGGTGACCGTCGACGGCACCGTGCACCAGGATGGTGGTCTCGGACGGATCGCGCCCGAGGCGGACCGGGCGAAGGGAGGGATGTCGGCGTCGCAGCTCGGCGAGAACCGCCTCGAGCGGACCGTCGACCACGGACAGCTCCGGCGAGGCAAGATCCAGGACGATCCAGGCCGACCGATGCAGCGCCTGCGGGCTCAGGAACCCGCCGATCCCCCAGCCCGCGAAGGGCGGAGGCCCTTCTGCGACGGGAACGCCGTGCAGCGACATCGGCCAGCCGGTCAACGAGCCCTGCAGGCGGTCGACGCGCCAGGATGGGACGGAGTCGCCCGCCGCATCGGTCCCGGGTTCGTCCGGCGACAGATCGGCTCCGATGCGTCGCGCGAGATCAAGGGTGAGGACATGCTCCGAGGCGCCGGTGTCGCAGATCAGTCGCGTCCCCACGCCACCCACCACGGCGAGCACCATGGGTGCATGCGTCAGCTCGCCGGTGGCGGTTTCGTACGTGATTGGCGTGCGCAGCAGCTCCACCGCGGGATGGTGGCCGATGACGCCTAGAACAGGTGTTCACATCGGCACATCGGTCTGGTAGAATGCGCCCGTTCGGTTCGTGGGGATGTCAGGTTTCGACAGGGCTCAGGGACCGGAGATCGCAGGTCGAGGTCGCCCGCAGGCCTCGTTAAACCGCGGGCAAAGCCAGTAACTGGCAACAACAGTTACGCCCTCGCCGCTTAGTCGGTGAGCATCGACACCGTCCCCCCTCCCCGGACGGTGAAGATGTCATCAGGGGAGGTGCGGCGTCGCCGACTCCGGTGAGCGGCGTCAAAGAGCCGAGAGGCACCACCGGATAGCAAGCGGAGCACCCCGCCGGTCGGGGACCCGCAACGCGAAGCGCAAGTTGGCCGGAAATACCTGTAGGAAGTCTCCGGCGACTCGGTTCTGGACGGGGAGTTCGATTCTCCCCCATCTCCACCACACACCCCATCCGCGCAGGGAAGGCTCTCCTCCCCCTTGCCTGCCGCCGGCATGTCGACGCTCACGCGTCCGGCCCAATTTGAACCGTGGCGAGGTTTCGTCCGCCTGATCAGTGAAGGATGCGCGCGTCCTCGTCGACGGCAGCCGGCGTCGGACCACGCCTGACAGGAGGGAACCCATGCGTCATTCGCCGACGGGCAGGGGTGTGCTCGGCATCGCCGTCATCTCTGCTCTGCTGATGTTCACGGCCGCGCAGCCGGTGCTTGCGAACCGCGGGCACCCGAACCAGATGGTCCCGTTCAGCGCAAGGTTCACCACCATGCAGACCGGCATGGACGCGACATTCACGACACCGGGTGCCGAGCGCTGCACCATCCCGCCGCCGGGCCTCGGGTGGTTCTCGGTGTTCGATGGCCAGGGCGTCGGCACCCACATCGGGCGCTACGTCGAGCACAACACGCACTGCACGTACGTGGACGGACCCACCGCCAGCGGCGTCCGAGGCCACATCGAGCTCGCCGAGGACAGGATCGTCACCGCCAACGGTGACGTCCTGACCGGCGTCTACCAGGGAACCTGGGAGGTGAACTATGTCACCGGTACTGCGACCGTCGACATGACATACCAGGTCACCGGTGGTACCGGGCGCTTCGCCGGAGCCTCCGGTGCCGGCACCTCCCATCTCGATCAGTCGATCACCACCGGCGCGGGCGTGGGGTACCAGGCGGGCTGGATCTCGTACGACGCGTCGGACCGCGCTCACTGACGCGGCATCTCCCCGTCCCGGGCCGCGCCGCCGCGATGCGGCGCGGCCTAGACTGTGGCCGAGCCCAAGCATTCGCGTAGGAGGCAAGCCATGAGCGATGCACCGCGCGCCGTGCCACCGTCGGCGCTGATCGAACTTCCCGACCTGCAGACGGCCGGCATGCGGCGCCGGCAGGCGTTTGCCGAGGAAGACCGATGGATCGGCTACGTCAGCAGTGAGCCCGGCGAGTGGAGCGGCTGGCACCACCACGGCGAGCATGACACGTACCTGTACGTGCTCGCGGGCGTCGTCGAGTTCGAGTACGGCAACGAGCACGCGACCGCCACCATCGGCCAGGGCGAGTTCGGCCACATGCCGCACCACGTCGTCCACCGCGAGCGCACGCGACCGGGCCAGACAGGCGAGGTCGTGCTGGTCCGCATCGGCCACGGACCGACGGTGTTCAACGTCGACGGGCCTGGCTGAGGTATCAGCTCGCCGTCAGCCCTCGCCCCTCGGGTCGCGTCAGCTCCGGCATCACCGGAATGACGATGACGTATTTCCCATCCTTGTCGGGGTGTGGTCCGTCGTAGAGCAGGTGCCAGGGCATGAAGTCCTGCGGCAGATCCTCGACGGCCACCAGCGTGTCGGGCGGGTTCGACTCGCCCCAGATGCTCGAGATGCGCGGATACCAGACGTCCTCGATGTAGACCCCGGTGACGGTGAAGTCATTCGTCACGGCGGGATCACGAGTCGCCTCGAAGCCGGACATGACCCAGGAGTGCACGCCCTTCCAGACCAGGAGGCCCGCCGGACGGTTCGTGAGGCGCACCTGCCTGGCCGCGAGCTGGATCGCCGCCTCGAGCGTGGGCTGGATGCTCACCTCATAGGATCCATAGCCGAGCCGCTGCAGGCCGATGGCCCAGGCCTCCGGCTCCGCGCCACCTTCGCGGTCAGGGGCGATGCTCCGCGCGTAGCTCCACAGCTGCTGCTGGGTCGCCTTCGAGACATCGGCACCGGCGTCCATGATGTTCATTGAGGTCTGCATGGCGGCCGCCAGGCACCAGGTGTCCAGGTACTCGCGTGCGTAATCGCCGTCCCGATACAGGTCCATCCCGAACGGTCCCGGGGTGGGGGTCGGCGTGGACGGGCCCGTTGCCGGCGAGAGCGATGGCGTCGCCGTCGCAGCCGGCAGCGCCGGGACCGATGGGCTGGCGGGCGGCCACTCCCGCTGCCAGGGGCTGACCGATGGCGCCACCGCCCGGATGGCACCACCCAGGACCCCGAACGACGTCCCCAGGCCGATGAGCAGGACCGCGGCCACCACGATGCCCGTCAGCGCCTGGCCCGGTCTGGGTCGCAGGCTCATGCCCTGTACCCGGCGCTGCGCCTCGCTCCCCGGCGCGCGCGCCATGCCGGGTGCCAGCCCGAGGGCCGGGAGCGCCACGATTCCCGCGGTGCGTGCGACATCGGCGGGGCACCGGGCGCTCGGCGACTCGTCACGGCGTAACCTCCCCTCTCACGGCGGGATCATGGCAATCGCCGGGGCGTCCGGCAAGAGCGCGCCGACGGCGCGGAGGTGAACCTCGGCGGCACGGCGATCGTGCAGGCGGCGAAGCGCGGAGCGGCGGTCCCCGCCGCAGCCTAGGAACCGGGCGAGGCGGATGGAGCGGGCGCCGCTGACTCGGCCTCCGAGAGGAGCGCGCGAACCATGACGGCGCGCGGGTCGTCGGGGGCGGCGACCAGGAAGGCCTGGAACTCCCTGACGGCGGTGGTGGTGTCGTTCGCGCCGCGCAACGCGATGATCCCGCGGAAGAACGGGATGTCGGGTGAGTCCGCTGCGACCCTGGCGTAGGCATCGGTGGCCGAGGTCGCATCGGTCCAGTCGCCGACATTGACGTAGGCGGTGATCAGGCGCTGGTAGGCGCTGGCGTCGGTCGGCTCGAGGCTGATGAGGGCCAACAGGATGGTGCCCGCACGGCTCAGGTCGTCGGCGGTGCCGCCCTGCAGGTAGGCATCGGCCAGCTTCGAAAGCGCATCGGTATCGCGGGGATTCGCCGTGAGCGCGTCGAGCAGCTGCCTGATGGTGGCCTGGCGCGCCGCCTCCTGCGCCTGCTGCGAGGCCAGGGCCTCGTTGGTCTGGGTGGGGTTGGCCAGGCTGAAGGGCGCCGGCAGGACGAAGCCGATGACGACCGCCAGCGCCAGCACGGCCGCCGCGAGCCCCACCCGCCGTGGCGGCAGCGGTGAGCCCGCGGCAGGGTGGTCGGCCCGGGCCGCCAGGGGTCCGGCCTCCGCGGACTCGAGGGCGGCCAGCGTCTCCGCGGCACGCCGCTCCGCCTCCTCGCGCTGCGCTGCATGGGCGGCCTCGTCGAGCGACCCGGCGCGGTGGTCGGCCTCCACGTCGCGGATCGCCTCCAGCGCGACCCGATGCCGGATGCGCAGCACGTCCAGGTCCTCGCGGGCCTCGTCCGCCGACGGGATCGTCCCTCCGCGCCGGGCCCGGACGAACGGGGTCGCGATCAGCGCCGCCACACCGCCACCCACGAGGACCAGCAGGAGCAGCTCCATCGGGTCAGGCATCCAGCGCCTCCACCTCGTCGCGGATGCGCTGGCGCACCGCGGTGTCGTTGGGCGAGGTCCCGTCCGCGGGCGGCGTGGGGCGTCCACGGCCGGCGCGCAGCCAGGCGATCAGGCCCACCGTGGCCAGGGCGACGAGACCCAACGGGATCCAGAACCAGGCCGGCGACGAGGGTTCCAGGAGGA
The DNA here is from genome assembly GCA_963805645.1 of uncultured Chloroflexia bacterium. Classification (GTDB taxonomy): domain Bacteria; phylum Chloroflexota; class Limnocylindria; order QHBO01; family QHBO01; genus CAVXEH01. The sequence goes on from CAWDVA010000002.1 coordinate 85,991, forward strand.
TCCACTCGCCGTAGCGAGCCACGAAGTAGTCGCGAACCTGGGCCGGGGTCTGGCCGGCGGCGAGCTGACGGGCGACCTCGTCGCGGATGGCGGTCGCCGAGGTGGTGTGGGACTCGGCCACCGAGAGCCCCTGGCAATCGGGGCAGCGCAGCTCCGACTCGAGCTGCTGCGCCTCCTGGGCCCGGGTCAGGGCCGGTGCGGGCCGCATGAGATCGACGACGACCGCCGCCGCCAGGGCCAGCAGCGCGACGATGGCCAGGGTGAAGGCCGTGCGTCGGATCATTGCGCGGCCACCGGCACGCCCAGGGCCGCCATCTGGGCCGAGATGACCTCGGAGGTCACCGGGCCGATCTGCTTGCCGCGCACGACGCCGTCCGCGTCCACGAAGAACGTCTCCGGCGGCCCGGTCACCCCGAAGTCGACCGCCGTGGCTCCTGACGGGTCGAGCAGGTCGGTCCACCCGCCGTCGCCATAGCGGGAGAGGAACCGGGCGGCCCCCTCCGCGTCATCGTTGTAGAGGATGCCCACGATCGTCACCCGGTCGCCGTAGCGCTGGGCGAGGTCGAGGAGCACGGGGTGCTCCTGCGCACACGGCGGGCACCAGCTGGCCCAGAAATTGAGGACGAGCGGCTTCCCGGCCAGGTCGTCCGAGCGCAGCGTCGTCCCGTCCAGGGTGGTCAGCTCGAAGGAGGGCATGGGCTTGCCGATGAGCGGCGAGGGGATGGCGGATGGGTCGTGGCCGAAGCCGATGAACAGCACCGCGACCACCGGCACCAGCACCACGGGCACGATGAGCCAGCGAAGACGCCGCCGGACGGTTCCGGTCGCCATCGGCCTCACGCCTCCGCGGGAGCCGATGGGGCGGCAGTCGGCTCCTCCGCGTGCGCGCCGACGGTCGCCCGCCTGCGTTCCGGCCAGATGGCGAAGAGGGCGCCCAGGCCCACGATGCCGCCCCCGAGCCAGATCCACACCACGCCGGGGTTGACGAAGACGCGGATCGTCGCCTGTCGGGTTCCGCCGTCGTAGCCGATGAGGGTCACGTACAGGTCCTCCCCCAGGGAGGATCGGACCGCGGGCGTGGCGATCAGGGTGTCCGAGTTGGGGTAGTCGCGCAGCGCGGTGGTCAGGGTGCCCGACTGCGGCCCGCGATACGTCATCGCGGCGCTCGTCTCCACGACCCGCGGATCGTCCGCCAGCGGGGCGGTGGTCAGGTCGTCATAGGTGAGCGTGTAGCCGCGGATGGAGATGGTGCCGCCGGGCTCGAGCGTCGCCGAGGCCTGGGCACCCTGCGTGGCGCTGATGGCGATCGCCACCCCCATGACCAGGATGCCGGCGTGGACCGCGTACCCGCCGTACCGTCGCCGGTTCCGGGTGGCGAGCCGGGCGAGGGCCACCGGCGGCGACTCGTGCCGGCTCCGCGCGCGGGCTCGCACCCCGCGCACCATCTCGTCGCCCATGATCACCGCCACGTAGACAGCGAGGCCAACGGTGGCCAGCGGCGCCGGGTCGCGCAGGCCCAGGGCGAGGCAGATGGCCACCACCGCGATGCCGGCCAGGATGGGGATCCCGAACCGCTCCTGGATGGTGCGCCAGCCGGCGCCGCCCCAGGGCAGCGCCGGCCCCACGCCCATGAGGAAGACGAGCGCCAGGAAGAGCGGGGCGTTCACCCGGTTGAACCACGGCGCCCCCACGCTGATGGTCCCGCCGTTGAAGAGCTCGACGATGAGGGGCAGCAGCGTGCCGAAGAGGACCGCGAAGGTGATCCCCAGGAACAGGACGTTGTTGAACAGGAACGCCGACTCGCGGCTCACCGTCGCGGCGGGACGATCGCGGTCGCCCAGGTCGGGAAGGCGCCAGACGAGGAGCGTCAGCCCGCCACCGAGCGAGAGGATCACCGCGGCCAGGAACCAGGGGCCAATGGCCGACTGGGTGAAGGAGTGCACGCTGGCCACGACGCCGGACCGGGTGAGGAACGTCCCCACGATGGTCAGCACGAAGGTGGCGATGACCAGCGCCGAGCTCCAGATCTTCAGTGAGCCGCGCCGTTCCGCGACCATGGACGAGTGGATGAAGGCGGTGGCCGTCAGCCACGGGAGCAGCGCCGCATTCTCGACCGGATCCCAGGCCCAGTAGCCGCCCCAGCCCAGGACCTCGTAGCTCCACCAGGCGCCGGCGGTGATGCCCAGGGTCAGGAAGATCCAGGGCACGATGGTCCAGCGCCGCACGATGGCCAGCCACTCCTCGTCCGTGCGGCGGGTGATGAGCGCCGCCATGCCGAACGCGAACGGCACCGACATCCCGGTGTAGCCCAGGTAGAGCAGCGGCGGATGCAGGCCCATGAACGGGTGGTTCTGGAGCAGGGCATTGGGACCCGCCCCTTCCGCGGCCACCGGTACGGTGCGGATGAACGGGTTGCCGGGCCAGATCATGACCGCGAAGAAGAAGATGGCGATGAACGCCAGCGTGGCACCGGCCCACGGCATGAGCGCCGGGTGACGATCGCGGTAGCGGTAGAGGACCACCGCGGCGTAGCCGGTGAGGAGCAGCGTCCAGAACAGGATGGAGCCCTCGAGCGCGGCCCACAGGCTGATGACGCTGAAGAATGGCGGCGTGGTGGTGGCGTTGTTGCGCGCGACGTACAGGATCGAGAAGTCGTGGGTGAGGAGCGCGGTGATCATGATCGCGGAGGCGACGGCGGCCATGGCGAAGGCCAGGTACATGGCCCGCCGCGCGGAGGCAAGCAAGGTGGCGTCGCGGCGCCGGCCGCCGGCGATGAACGCGAAGGCGGCGAAGGTGGCGGTCGCCAGTCCCACCACGATGGCGACGTGGCCCAGGGTGGCGAGCATGGCCGGTCCTAGCCGCCGCTCCCCGACGGGATGAGGTGCGACGGGATCGCGCCATCGGTCGGGGCCACGTACGTCTCGTTGTGCTTGATCAGGATCTGGGTGGCGGCGAAGGTGCCGTCAGTGCCCAGGGTGCCCTCGACCACCGCCCCGGCGTCGATGCGCGGGCACTGGACGGCCTCGCCCGGCGCGTTGTGAACGGCGATGGCGTTCGTGTTGTCCGTGAGCGTGAACCGCACCTGGCCGTCCGAGCAGTCCAGGGTCCCGGTCTGCACCAGGCCGCCGAGCCGGATGGTCTGGCCGATCTCCTTGTCACCCAGGGCCAGGATCTCGGTGGGCGTGCGGTAGTAGACGAGCGCGTCGCCGATCCCGCTGAACGCGAAGTAGCCGATGACGGCCACCACCACGGCAGCGCCGATCACCAGGCCCCATCGGCTGCGGTGCGGCCGCGGCGGTGGCGCCGGAGCGCTGACGGTCATTCGCTCCCCGGTGGGGTGCGGTTGCCCGTGGCCGCGTCCCGATCCTGTGCATCGGCCTCGCGTCGCGCGGCGCGGAGGCGCCAGGCAAGGGTGCCGGCGTACACCGCCAGCCCGCCGAGGATGCCGGTGAAGCCGGCGATCACGAAGCCCAGGTCGGTCACGGCAGCGCCCCCCCGGTACCGGCCGCGTCGACGTTGGGGGGTCCCGCGGTGCGGGCGCCATCGGTCCCGGCCGAAGGGGCTGCCTGGGCGCGGAGCCTGGCCGCGGTCAGGCGACCGGCGCGGATACGCTCCTCGAGGGCCAGCTCCGTCCGGGCAAGCTGGTATCGACGGATCATCAGCCAGGCCCACGCGAGGGTGAATGCGGTGAGCATGCCCATCAGGGTCAGGACGAACACCAGCGGCGCCGCCGGGTGGAGGAGCTTGTCCGGCGAGCCGAACGTGGCGCCCTGGTGCAGGCCCCGCCACCAGACGACGCTGAAGTGGACGATGGGGATGTCGGCGGCTGCCACGAGGCCCACCACCGCGGCGCGCGTGGCGCGCCGGTACGGGTCGTCGGAGAGACGCCGCAGCAGGAGGTAGCCCACGAAGAGGGCGAGGAGGATGGCCGTGGTCAGCATCCGTGGGTCCTCCCACTGCCAGAAGGTGCCCCAGACCGGCTTGCCCCACATCATCCCGCCCCAGATCGCGAGGGCGGTGAAGAGCGCCCCGAGCTCCGCTGCGGAGACGGCGACCGCGTCGAAGCGCAGGTCGCGCTTCCACAGCCAGCCGATGCCGGCCAGCGCCGTCACCCCGCCCGACAGGTAGGCCAGCCAGGCCGAAGCGACGTGCGGGTACATGATCCGCTGGGCGTCGCCCTGGTTCACGTCGGCAGGCACCACGAGAAGGCTCACCGTGGTGCCGGCCACAATGGCGATGAGCGCGACGAAGCCCAGGATGCGCGTCTTCATATGCCTAGACGTCCTCCAGCAGGAAGCCATAGGTGCCGGCTCCCGCGACGAGCATGATGATGTCGAACCCGGCGAGGAGCTGCAGCCACGCCCACAGCTCACCGGATGGATCCCCGCCCAGCGCGGCCGCCGTGGCCCTCACGGCGGCGAGGAGCAGCGGCGCCACGATGGGCAGCACCAGGAGCGGCAGCATCACCTCGCGGGCGCCCATCCGAACCGTCACCCCGGCGTAGAAGGTGCCCGCAGCGGCAAACCCCAGCGAGCCGAGCACGATGGTCAGGACCAGCGCCGGGAGCGCCGGTCCCAGGTTCATCCCGTACAGGATCGTCACCACCACCAGCAGGACCGCGCCGAGGATGAGCATGGCGACCAGCCCGGACAGAACCTTGCCCGCGTAGATGGCGCGCCGGTCGACCGGGTACAGCGCGAGCTGCTCCAGGGCGTCGTCGTCGATCTCCACCTGGTGCAGCCGGGCCACGATGAGCAGGCCGGCGAACACGATCGCCAGCCACAGCAGTCCGGGCGACGCCTCCGCGAGCCTGGCCGAGTCCGGGCCCAGGGCGAAGCCGAAGAGCAGCAGGACGAGCGCGGCGAAGAACAGGGTCGACGTTGCGGCGTGCTTGCCGCGCAGCTCGGCCACCGCGTCCTTGCGGGCGATGGCCCAGGCGGCCGACCAGGTGCGGCCGATGGCGCTCACCTGGCAGCCCCTGCCGCAGCCGGCTCCGATCCACGGTTCGATTCCTGCAGCACGGGCGCCACGCTCGTCGCGCCATGCCCGGTGACCTCCGCCACGAGCCCGCCGTCGAGGTGCACGGTGCCGTCCACGAGATGCGCGATGCGCTCCACGGCGTGCGAGGCCAGGAGCACCGTCACACCCACGCCCCGCCAGGCATCGAGCATCCGGTCCACGAGCGCCATCCCGTCGGGATCGAGGGCGGCGTGCGGCTCGTCCAGGAGGACGAGCGAGGGGGCCGCCAGGAGCATGCGGGCCAGGGCGATGCGCTTGCGCATGCCCGCCGAGAAGCCGCGAACGCGGAGATCTGCGGCATCGGTCATGCGCACCTCGTCCAGGGCCGCCGCGATGCGCTCGCCTGCCTCCGCCGGCACCAGGCCCAGGAGCCGGGCGCTGAAGCGCAGGTTCTCCGCGGCGGTCAGGTCGTCGTACAGCCCGGTGGCGTGGGAGAGGTAGGCGACCCGGGCCCGGACCTGGTCGGCGTGGCGCGCCACGTCCAGGCCGTCCACCGCCGCCGTGCCGAAGCTGGGCCGGATGGCCGTGGCCAGGATGCGCAGGAGGGTCGTCTTGCCGGCGCCATTTGGCCCCACGAGGGCGATCACCGATGCCGGCTCCACGCGCAACGAGACGCCGGCGAGCGCCGGGCTGCGCCCGAAGAGGCGCGCGAGCTCGGCTGTCTCGACCGCCGGGGGCGGCGAATCCTGCAGCCCGAGCGAGCGTGGAGAGCGGTAGATGGTGGTCTGCGGCATGCTCGGCTCAAGGGGCACGAAGGCGTGGGTGCAGGCCACTATGCGACCTGCCCACGGGAGCGTCAAATGCCCCGCACCGCGGGGGCAACCGGCGAGAAATTGAACCACGCCGCGATCGGCGAACCCCTGACAGTCTGGGGGCTCGCCCGGGCGTGGCAGTGAACCGCGCGCCGTGCGGGAGGGTAGTCTCTTCACCCGCCACCGGGGGATTCCGTCGGAGTGTCTCGCTTCCCTTCGCCAACCTGCGCTTGCGCGGTGCACGCTCGATGAGCATGGCCTCGCTGCGCCTGGTCCTGGCGCGCATCCGCGCCGACTGGGTGGTGACCGCTGCCGCGACCCTGGTGATCCTGGTCGCCACCACCCTCCTCTCCTCCGGTCTCATCTACGCCGATGCCGTGACCCTGCAGGGCCTGCGCCGTTCCCTGGCCGACGCCCCGGTGCGCCAGGCAAACCTGCAGGTGAGCACGCGCATGACACCGGCCCAGGCCGCGGCTGCCGACGCGGCGGTGCGCGGGGCCACGACCGCGACGCTGCCGGTGCCCGCGGGCGTGGTGCGGATCTCCGAGTCGGACTCGTTCGCCCTGCCCCAGCAACCCGACGACGGAGTTCACAACCTGGCCGTCTTCGGCGACTACCAGGGGATCGACGCGCACGCGAGCCTCGTCGAGGGGACCTGGCCGCAGGCGCGGACGATCTCCACCGGTCCCCTGGAGGTGGCCATCCCGGGGCGCCTGGCAGAGGACCTGGGCGTCGCCGTGGGCGACACGCTGACCATGCCCAGCCGGTTGAACGCCTCGCTCAGCGTGACGGTCCGGGTCACGGGCATCTACCGTATCGACGACCCCGCGGACCCGTACTGGTGGGCGGAGCCGATGGCGCTCGACGGCGCCACCGAGAGCACGAACTACACGACCTACGGCCCGCTCATGCTGGCCGATGGCGACTTCGGAGCGGTCATCACCGCCGACTCGGCCGAGACGGACTGGCGGATCTTCCCCCACCTGTCGGGCGTGGACCTAGACGGGCTGGCGCCGCTGCGGGCCGGCGTGGCGCGCATGGATGGCACGCTGACGACCGCCATTGACGAGGTCGTTGCGCAGGCCCCCGACCTCACGGTCTCGACCGGCCTGGTGCCGATGATCGATGACCTGCAGCGCGCCCTGCTGGCGACCCGCACCGGCGTCCTCCTTCTCCTGGTCCAGCTGGTCGCCCTGGCCGCGTACGCGCTGCTGCTCACCGCGGGGCTGATGATCGAGCAGCGGCGGGTGGAATCGGCGATGCTCCACGCACGCGGAGCGGCCACCGGCCAGCTGGTGGCCCAGGCGCTGATCGAGGGCTTCGTGCTGGCCGTTCCGACGGCGGCGGTCGCGCCCTGGCTCGCCGCGTTTGCCCTGCGCCTGTTCAACCGGTTCGGTCCTCTCGCCGACATCGGGCTGACGATAGACCCGCAGGTCTCGGTGGCGTCCTACGTGGTCGCCGGGCTGGGAGCGCTGCTGGCGGTCGGTGCGCTCGTGGCGCCGGCCATCCGTGCCGCGCGCTCGCTGAGCGCCGCGTCGCGCGCGAAGGGTCGCCAGGCGAGTCGGGGAATGGCCCAGCGCGTGGGACTGGATCTCGCCCTGGTGATCGCGGCGGCCGTGGGCCTCTGGCAGCTGCGCCTGTACGGCGGAGCGCTGACGAGCACCTTCCGGGGCGGCCTGGGGATCGACCCGCTCCTGGTGGCGGCCCCCGCCATCGGCCTCATCGCGGGCTCGATCCTGGCCCTGCGCCTGATCCCGCTCCTGGCCCAGGTCGCCGAGGCGCTCGTCTCCCGCCGTCGGTCCGCGGTGGCCTCGCTGGGCGCCTGGCAGCTTGCCCGCCGCCCCCTGCGCTACAGCCGCGCGGCCCTGCTGCTGACCCTGACCGTGGCGCTCGGCGGCTTCGCCACGCTGTACATCGCGACCTGGAGCGGGTCGCAGCGCGACCAGGCGGCGCGCGAGGTTGGTGCCGACATTCGCGTGGAGCCCGACCACCGCTCGGGCGCGATGCCTCTCACTGCGCTGGACGGCGCGTACGGCGCCCTCCCGGGGACCACCGCGGTCATGCCCGCGCGGCGCGGCACGCTGTCCGTGTTCGCGGCCGGCGGCAGCGTCGAGCTGCTGGCCCTCGACGCGGCCACCGCGCCCGGGGTCGTGGCCTGGCGCGCGGACGAGGCGGCACAGCCGCTCGCCGCCCTCATGGCGCCGCTCGTCGCGGCCCGACCGTTGCTTGACGGACCGGTCCTGCCCGGCACGCCGGCGCGGATCGCGGTGGACGTGGGCGTCGCCCTGGAGCCTCCCCCCAGGATGCCCCCGGGTCGTGACCCGCCGGTCGTTCCGGCCTCCGGTGCCCTGCGTCTCCTGGTGACGGACGGGACCGGGTCCGTCCATCTCGTGGCCCTTGGCGACGTGAACCTCGTCGACGGGACCCAGCGGATCGAGCGGACCGTGGGCGCGGCCGGCCCGGACGGAAGCTGGTTCGCGTTGCCGGCGCCGGTGCGCCTGCTCTCGATCTCCCTGGGCATCGACCTGCCCGGTCCGAACATGCAGTTCAACGGCACCGTCACGGTCCGCGGCATCGAGACGTCCGACGCGGTCGAGGGCGATGCCTGGACCGCCGCTACGCTCGGCGGGAACTGGCTCACCGCCGAGCCGGGATCCGTGAGCCTGGGAACGCTTGGCCTGGCGCCGGCAGGCCACGGCGAGCTGGCCATGGCCATCGACACCGGTGTCACGCGTGCTGGGCGGCGCGGCCCGCAGTACGCGATCCAGCAGGCCGGCCTGCGAGCGGTGACCGCCGGGGCCGTGCCGATCCTGGCCAACGCGCGCTTCCTGACGCTGGTGGGGGCGAAGACGGGCGGCACCCTGGCGCTCGACCTGGGCGGCGGCCCCGAGCCGGTGCGCATCTCGGGGGTCTTCGATGACTTCCCGACCACCGACGCCACGATGCCCATCGTCATCGCCGACCTGCCGACCATCCAGGTCCAGCAGGCCATCAACAGCCGCCCGCAGGTTCCGACCGAGTGGTGGTTGGCCACCGCGCCGGCGACGGACGCCGCAACGGCTGCCGCGCTGCGCGCGGCGCCGTACAGCAGCACCTCGGTGATGGACCGCGCCGAGCGGGCGATCGCGCTCCAGACGGATCCGCTGGCGCTGGGCGTCATAGGCGCGCTGACCCTGGGATTCGTGGCGGCCGCGCTCTTCGCCGCCATCGGCTTCGCGGTCTCCGCCGCGGTATCGGCGAGGGAGCGCATGACGGAGTTCGCCGTGCTGCGCGCCCTGGGGCTCTCGCAGGTGCAGCTGGCGGGCTGGCTCGCCGTTGAGCACGCCCTGCTCGTGGTCGTGAGCCTGGCGGCGGGGACCGGGCTGGGGCTGCTGCTGGGATGGCTGGTGCTGCCCTTTGCGACCATGAAGCGTGATCCGGGCCCGGTGCTGCCGGCGCCCATCCTGACCATTCCCTGGGACAGCATCGCGCTCCTCGAGATGCTCGTCGTGGCGGTCCTGGCGGCGACGGTCCTGGTTCTCGTCGTCCTCCTGCGACGGGTGGGCCTTGGCAGCGCGCTGCGGCTGGGGGAGGACTGACCGATGGCGCTGCTGCCGCCACGCCGTCGCAACCCGCTCGCCGCGGCGTGGGCGATCCTCTGGCTCTCCGTCCGGCGGTTCCGCAGCGAGCCGCTGCTCCCGCTCCTGGCGGTGGTCATGGTGGCGGTGAGCGCCGGGATCCTGGCCGCCGCGCCGCGCATAGCAAACCGCGCCGCGGACGACGAGGTCCGCGCGGCGCTGCGAGATGCGACCCCGCTGCAGCGCAACGTGCAGCTGTCCGGGATCGACGTCATCCAGTCCACCGGCGAGCTGGTCGACCGCACGACCCGGCTGCTGCACAGCATGGAGGCGCCGCTCCAGGCGGTGATCACCGGGAGCAACTGGGCCGCCCTCTCCGTGCGGTTCAACGCCGATGTCCCGAACAGCACGGCCTACAGCGAGAAGCCGGTCCAGATGGTGCTGACCGACCGCAGCGGCCTGGACGGCGAGGTCACCGTGGTCAAGGGCGTGCTCCCCGGCGGCGACCGCTGCGGATGCGAGGCCGACCCCGAGAACCCGACCGCCAACCCGATCCCGGTGGGAATCGCCATCTCCGACACGACCGCCACCTTCCTCTCCTGGGACGTTGGCGACGTGGTCCCGCTGGCCGTTGACCCCAGCGACCCGCTCAGCTTCGCCGGCTTTGCCGCACCCCGCATCGACGCCACGGTCGTGGGCATCTTCCACGTTCGCCAGCCCACCGCCGAGTACTGGTTCGCCGACACGCGCCTGGCGAACGTCATCGAGACCAAGCCCGACCAGGGTGGCGTGGTGATCGCGGCTGCGCTGCTTGGCGATGGAGGGTTCGTGGACCTGGGACAGGCGACCCCGGTCTGGACCTACCAGCTCAACTACACCGTCGACGGGTCCGGGCTGGACGCCGGCCAGGCGGCGGCCGTCGGAGATGCCGCGCGCCGTCTCGCCACCGATCCGATGCTCCGGCGCTTCGGCGCACGCTTCTTCGGCGGCGCCATCACCGTGCACACCTCGCTTCCCCAGATCCTGGCCCGGGCGGCCGAGGCCTTTGGGCAGACCCAGGCCGTGCTGCTCATCGCCCTGCTGGGCATCGGGTCGGTCGCCGCCACCGCCCTTGCGTTGCTCGCCGTCCTGCTCGTGGCCCGGCGGCGCGAGGCCGCCGCGGTGATCCGCGGCCGGGGCGGGTCGCGCGTCGAGCTGGCCCTGCCCCAGGTCATCGAGGCCTTCGCCCTGGCGCTCGTGGGCGGCGGGACGGGCTGGTACCTCGCTGAGCGGCTCATCCCGGCGCGGGACAGTGACATCTCCGCTCTGGCGGCGCTCGGCATGGTGCTCGTGGGCGGCGCCGCGGTGAGCATCGCCGTCCTGGGCCAGGCGCGGCGCGGACAGCGGGAGCTCGAGCGCGACGAGCGCCACCTCCAACGCCTCTCCCCCCGCAGGCTCGTGGCCGAAGGGCTGGTGGTGGCGGGGGCGGCGGCCGGCGTGTTCCTCGTCCGCCAGCGCGGCTTCACGGTGGGTCCCAACGGGCCGGATCCCTTCCTGGCACTGGCGCCAGGCCTCGCCGCCCTGGCGGTGGGCCTCGTTGTCCTGCGCCTCTATCCGCTGCCCGTTGCGCTGGTTGCCGCGCTGGCGGCCCGCGGACGAGGGCTGGTGGCCGCCCTGGGCCTCGGTCGGGCGGCTCGCCGCCCGGACGCGGCCCGGCTGCCGATCCTCGCCGTGCTCCTGGCCGCGGCGATGGCCAGCTTCGCCGGGGTCGTCACCGCCAGCATGGCGTCGGCGCAGGAGATCGCTTCGTGGCAGCAGCTCGGCGCCGACGTCCGGGTCACCGCCTCGGCGGGCGCCAACCTCGCGGGCGCCAACCTCACGAACCTGCCCGGTGCCTCGGCGGTGGCAACGGCCAGCCTCAGCACGTCCGTCCCCTTCAGCGTCCTGGGATCGGGCGGCGGGTCCGTGCGCATGATCGGCGTGGACGCGGCGTCGTTCACCGACGTCACCGCCGGCACGCCGGCCGCCATGGTCTTCCCGCCGGGCTTCGCCGGAAGCACCGCGGACGGCTCGCAGGACGACCCCATCCCGGCCGTGACCACCTACCAGATCCCGGGCAGCCGCAACCAGTTCGCCGTCGGCGCCCGCTTCGTGCTGGCGTTCAGCGGGAAGGGCGTCAACTTCGTGGTGGCCGCGGTCCGCGACGGGATTCCCGGCCTGGTGGCGGGTGGTGGCTGGGCCGTGGTCCCGTCGTCCGCGCTGGCCACCGTGTTCGGCGCCCAGGCGCCGCCTCCGACCATGGTCTTTGTTCGGGGTGCGCGTGCCGCGAACGCCGTGACGAGCGCGGTCCATGCCCGCGACCCGAACGCGACGGTGGAGACCCGGGCCGACGCGCTCGGGCGCCTGTCGCGGACGCCGCTGGCGAGCGCCGTGACGGACGGCTTCGGCCTGGCAGCGATCCTGGCGGCGGCGTTCGCGGCGCTGGCGGTGATCCTGGGCCTGGCGCTCAGCGGGCCGGAACGGGCGCGGGACACGGCGCGGCTGCGGACCATGGGCCTGGCGCCGGGCCAGATCCTGGGCCTGGCAGCGGTCGAGCAGCTGCCGCCGGTGATCGTGGCGCTCGCGGCGGGCGGCGCCTTCGGCATCGGGCTGGCCTGGCTGGTCCTGCCCGGGGTGGACCTCTCGGTCTTCACCGGCGGGGCGGTGGCCGTGCGGCTGATCGTGGACCCGACGCGAACCGCGGTGCTGCTGGGCGCCGTCTTCGCCACGGTCCTGGTGGGTGTGCTGCTGGCGGCGGCGGCCGACCGCAGGCGGCAGCTGGGACGCGCGCTGCGCGTGGGTGAAGAATGACGCGACGGAGGAAGATGGACCCATGACCCGAACGCCGACCACGTCGGTCGACCTGCAGCGCCTGCTGGATCAGCGCGGCAACCCCGACCAGCCGCGCTTCGGCGCGGGGGCCGAGATCGTCTGCGACGGCCTGGTGAAGATCTACAAGGTCGCCGACCTCGAGGTGGTGGCCCTCCAGGGGCTTGACCTGCTCGTCGAGCCGGGCGAGCTTATCGCCATCGTCGGAGCCTCGGGGTCGGGGAAGAGCACCCTGCTCAACATCCTGGCCGGCCTGGACGTTCCCTCGGCGGGTCGCGCACTGGTTGCGGGGCATGACCTGCTGTCCATGAAGGAGCGCGAGCGCACCGCGTACCGCCGCGGGGTCATTGGCTTCGTCCGGCAGCAGACCGCGTCCAACCTGCTGCCCTACCTGTCCGCGCGCGAGAACGTTGAGCTGCCGATGTCGCTCGCCGGCGTGCGCGCCGGCGCCCGGCGCTCTCGCGCCGAGGAGCTCCTCGAGCAGGTGGGCCTCGCGCGTCGGGCGGGCCACCGGCCGGACCGGTTGTCCGGCGGCGAGCAGCAGCGGGTGGCCATCGCGGTGGCGCTGGCCACCGGACCGCGCGTGCTCCTCGCCGACGAGCCCACCGGCGAGCTCGACTCGGTGACCGCCGGCGAGATCTTCGGCCTCATGCGTCGGGCGTCCGAGCTGTACCACGTCACCGTGGTGATCGTGACCCACGACCCGCAGGTCGCCGATCACGTGGATCGAACCGTGGCGATCCGCGATGGACGGACCGCCTCCGAGACGCTGCGCCGGGTCGAGGCCGGCGACGACGGGGAGCACCGGATCATCAGCGAGGAGTACGCCATGCTCGACCGGGCCGGGCGCCTCCAGCTCCCGCGCGAGCACATCGAGGCGCTCCACCTCGAGCGGCGCGTGCGCCTCCTGCTGGAGCCCACCCATGTCGGCGTGTGGCCCGATGGCAGTGATGGACCGATGCCGGCGCCGCCATCGGTCCCGGACGAGGAGGACGACGCATGACCGCCGTCGCCGCCCCAACCCTGCTCGCCGCCAGCGGGCTCGTCCGCGACTACCCGGTGGGAGACTCCGTGGTGCACGCCCTGCGAGGGATCGACCTCGCCGTGGAGCGCGGCATGCTCGTCGTCGTGCAGGGGCGATCCGGCTCCGGCAAGACGACCCTGCTCAACATCCTCGGCGGCCTGGACCGGCCCACCCGGGGGAGCGTCCTGCTCGATGGCGAGGAGCTCACGCGCCTTCCCGAGTCGACCCTGGTCCGGCTGCGTCGCACCCGGATCGCCTTCATCTTCCAGTCGTTCGGGCTGATCCCCATCCTCTCCGCCGCCGAGAACATCGAGGTGCCGATGCGCCTCGTGGGGCGCGATCCCCGCGAGCGCGCCGAGCGCGCCCGGCTGCTGCTGGACCTGGTGGGCATCGCCGACCGAGCGCGCCACCGGCCGCATGAGCTGTCGGGTGGGCAGCAGCAGCGCGTCGCCATCGCCCGCGCCCTTGCGAACTCGCCGGAGCTGCTGCTCGCCGACGAGCCGACCGGCCAGCTGGACTCGCAGACCGGCCGCGGGATCATGCGGCTCATGCGCGACCTGGTGGATGCCCACCGTGTCACCGCGCTGGTGGCGTCGCACGACCCCATCGTCCTCGAGGCGGCGGACCGCATTCTGCAGCTCTCGGACGGCACGATCGTCGGGGACCAGGCTGGTCTCACCCCTATGAAGCGCTGAGGCCGTGTGCTAGCGTGGCGGGCCGCGGTCCGCCACGACCATCGTTCATCCGCGACCGCAAGCGACGGAGGCACACCTGATCCCATGACCTTCTCCAAGCTCGACGCGACCGACAAGCTGGCGGTGTACGGATCGTGCGCGGTGATCGTGGGGGCGATCGTCGGCGGCACGGTGACCTCCCTCGGCTGGCTCGCGTTCCTCGCCGCGATCGGCATGCTGGCCGTGGTCTTCCTGCCGCAGCTCGCGCCGTCGACGGCGTTGCCCGGCAGCAAGGGCAGCCTCATGGTCCTCTGCGGTGGCGCCGCGGCCGTGATCATGGTCCTTGGTCTGCTCACGGCCCTGAACTGGTTCGGCCTGTACTTCTCGGCGCTGCCGCTGCAGGCGATCTTCTTCCTGGTCGCCGTCGGCGGCGGGCTCACCATGGGCTGGGCCGGCTGGCAGGTCTTCCGGGCCGAGGGGGGCAAGTTCCAGATCGGCAACCCGCCGGGTCCGGGCGCCTAGCTCGTCGAGCAGCGGCGGGCGAGCAGGCCGGCCAGGTCGTCCGGCTCGCCCCACGCCTCCTCGGGCCCCGCGGGTACGCCGCCGCGCACGGGGCGAGCCTCCGCGAGGCGGCCTGCCACCGCATCCCCGGCCAGCCCGTCGTCTATGGCGTCAACCGCCCTGGCCAGGATGGAGCGCCGCCCCGCGTCACGCTCGATCGACGCGAGCCAGCGGAGGAGACCGGCGAGATCCGCCTGCGTCGCCTCCCAGGCCACCGGGGGTGGCTCGAGCGCCTCTTCGTAGTACGCGATGGCCGCCAGCAGGAGCTCATCGGTACGTGTCTCGCCCTCGCTCTCCGAGCGGCGCACCGTCCCGGCTGCATCACCGCATGCCAGGCGATAGCCACCCGCGTCGCGGGCGAACCCCACCCAGGCGGCGGCAGGCGCGCTCAGCGACCCCACCGCCACGACGAGCGGCTCGTCCATTCCCCACCCTGCCCGGGTTCTGATCGAACCTGAGTCAGCCCTCCACCTTGCTCGCGGGCAGGATGACAATCCGGCGGCTGGGATCCACGCCGACGCTCTGGGTGCGCACCCTGGGATTGTCGACCAACGCCATGTGGACGATGCGCCGCTCCACGGCGGGCATCGCCTCGAGCTGGATGATCTTGCCGGTCTTCTGGACGCGTTCCGCCGCTCGCTTGGCGACGTCCCGCAGCTGGTCTTCCCGGCGACCGCGGTAGTTGCCGACGTCGACCGCAATCCGGTTGTGCTGGCCCTCCTTGCGGGCCAGGATCAGGTTGACGAGGTGCTGGAGGGACGCGAGCTTCTCCCCGCGGCGGCCAATGAGAACGCCCAGGTCGTCACCCTTGACGTTGAGCTTCGCCGTCTCGGTGCCCATCGTGATCTCGACCGTGCCGGAGAGGTCCATGAGGCGCAGCAGCTCCTCGAGGACCGCCTTGGCCTCTTCGAGCGCACCTCGCTCCGCGTCGGACAGCTCTTCCATGGGCTTGGCAGGCACGAAGGGCGCCGGCTCCCGGGCCGGGCGATCCCCACGCGCGGACCGCTCGTCACTCTCGGGGCGCTCCTCACGCGCGGGTCGCTCACCACCCTCGGGCTGTTCGGCACCCTGTGCCTCGGCGCGTTCCGTGCGACCGCCGCGACCACCGCGACCGCCGCGGGTCGGGCGCTCCGACGATGGGCTCCGGGTCCCGCGGCCCCGGCCACCCCGGCTCCCGCGCCTGCGCCCTTCCTCGGCCCGCGCCAGCTCCACCGCCTGGTCGGCGGCGGCGTCGCCTTCCTCCAGCTCGGCGACCGCGGCCGGTGCCGCGTCAACATCTGCCGACGGAGCTGCGGCGGCCGGCTCCGGCGCCTCGCGAACGCTCGACGCGGCGGCGACCGCGGAGCGGGGAGCGGCCAGGATCCGGGCCTCCTCGCCGCCGACGCCGAGGATGCCGCGGCTGCCCTGGGAGAGGATCTCGATGTCGAGGTCGGACAGGTCCGACTCGAACTCCTTCATCGCGGCGCGGATCGCCTCCTCGACGTTCTTGCCGGTGAACTCTCGGAATGTCATCGCTTGCGGCCTCGCTTCTTTCTGCCGGGGCGCGGAAGCGCTCCGCCGGCGCGTTGCTGCCCGCCTGGGCGCCGCTCGGTCTGGGGCTGCCCCGTGCGCGGGACCTGTCCCGCGGCAGGCGTGGATGGGGGTGGGGGTGGGCCGGCCGACCCGGCCCCGCCACGTGGCTCGCGTGAGGGGCGGACGCCCCCGACGGTGGCGAGCTGGTTACGGGCGAAGGGTGGGGTCCAGCCGAACAGGGGGAACAGGTTCCCCCAGCCCATGATCGTGTACTGCTGCATGACCAGGTAGGCGGTGTAGACGACCCAGTAGAGGATCAGGCCGCTCGCGAACAGACCGCCCCAGAAGATGGTGAGCAGCGGGAACAGGTACGTCATGGTGCTGGTGGCGCTCGACGTCGGGTCGTCGGAATTGGGCGTCGGCTGCGCCATCTTGACCTGCACGAACTGCAGGATCGCGGCGATCACCGCGATGAAGGACAGCCCGAAGCCCAGGATCGGAATCGCGAAGGCGTGGTCGGGCAGGGCCAGGTCCAGGTGAACACCGGTGAACGGGTTCACCAGCCACGGGACGGTGGTCGTGATCTGGCTGGACAGGTGGAGGGGATCGATCAGCTGGCAGTTGAGCGGCAGGAAGTGTGTGAACGCGCCGTTGAACTGCTCCAGGTTGCATGGCCCGCTGACGGGGGCGATGAACTGGGTTGTAGAGCCGGCGACCTGCTGGATGCCGGGGAGCGCCTGCTGGAGCGCCGTGAAGTCGGCCGACTTCACCTGGTCGGCGTTGAGGGTCACGATGTTCGAGGCCCGGATCAGCGCCTGGTACAGGGCCCACAGGATGGGCAGCTGGAACACGACCGGCAGGCAGCCCGCCGTGGGGCTGACGCCGTGCTCGCGGTAGAGCGCCATGGTCTCTTCCTGGGCCTTGGCGCGATTGCCCTTGTGCTTCCGCTGCACCTCCCGGACCAGCGGCTGCATCCGCTGCATCTCTTTCTGCGAGCGGATCTGCTGGATGAACAGCGGCGCCAGGATGGTGCGGATGACGATGGTGAAGACGATGATCGCCAGCGCGAAGTCGCTGAAGAGCAGGTGGTAGAAGCCGACCAGCAGGTTGAAGAGCGGCAGGTAGAAGATGTCCCAGGGGGGCGTGAAATGCTCGATCCCGAGGAAGCCGGCCGCGAGGGTGGGCGTCATGGGTTCACTCGCGTCCTATCGAACCGGGTCATAGCCGCCGGGATGGAGCGGGTGACAGCGGGAGATGCGTCGGACGCCCATCCACGAGCCACGCAGCAGCCCGTACTTCTCGATCGCCTGGTAGGTGTACACCGAGCAGGACGGCGTGTATCGGCAGCTGGGCGGCATCCAGGCCGTGAGGCGCTGGTAGGCCTTGATCAGTCCGAGCCCGATGATCTTCACGTTCCGATCCCGATCTCCGATCGCCGGAGCACGTTGGCGAGCGCCTCGCGGAGCTCCGCGTAGGTCGCCTGCGCGGCGTCGGGCCGCGCGATCACCAGCAGGTCCCAGCCTGTCTCAAGTTGGCCGTAGCGCTCGCGGAAGAGCGCGCGCAATCGGCGTCGAACCCGGTTCCGCTCCACCGCTCCACCGAGCGATCGCGGGGTGCTGAGCCCGATCCTCGTCGTCGCTCCGGAGGTGCGCAGTGCCCGCAGCACCAGGAGCGGGTTGGATCGTGCCCTTCCGCCTCGCGCGAGAGCCTCGAAGTCCGCCTTGCGCCGGAGCATCGGGAAGGCCGGCACGTTCGAGGGTCCGTGCGTCAGGCGGACAGCTTGGTGCGCCCCTTTGCTCGACGCCGGGCGAGCACGCGCCGACCACCCTTCGAAGCCATGCGGGCGCGGAAGCCATGCTCGCGCTTCCGGGCGCGCTTCTTGGGCTGGTACGTCTGCTTCATGGTGCGTGGGCTCTTTCCCGTGCGATGTTGACGGTACCGTCACGATTCCGGGCCATTAACACACGAACGGCTGGCGGGTGCCAGCCTCACGCGATGGACTTCGTCGCCCGGGTCGCTTCGGGGCGGATCATACCGGCGGCCACCGGGCCCGTCAAACCTCCGAGGGCCGGGGATCGAAGGCCGAACGGCTCCCTGCGCCGGGGTCGCATTGACCATTGTCGGTCCGGAAACTCGGCTGCTACACTACCGCGACCCCCGGTTCCGGAATGCGAGCTCTCGCGGTCTCCGGCTTCCCCGGAGGAGTACGATCCGGACCCTTTCCCCGCGGTGCCTTGTCGGACGGGAGACGTCGATTGATGGATGCGAAGCAGGTATGGCGCGCTGTCCTTGGCGAGCTGCAGGTGAGCCTCTCACCGGCGAACTTCGAGACCTGGCTCAAGGACACCGCCCTCGTCGAGATCGATGAGAACCACTTTCGCATCTCGGCTCCCAACGGCTTCGCCCGCGACTGGCTGGACAATCGCTACCGCCCGCTGATCAGCCAGACCCTCACCCGGGTCGTGGGTGGATCGGTCCAGATCGAGTTCGTGGTCGCCGACGCGCCGGGCCCCGTCCCGAGCCAGGCCGACGAGGACTCCCTGCCGCTGCCGCCCGTCTCGGCCGGGGGCAACACGGTCAACCTCAACCCCCGCTACGGCTTCAGCAACTTCATCGTCGGGTCGGCCAACCGGCTCGCGCACGCGGCCGCCCTCTCGGTCGCCGAGCGCCCTGGCCACGCCTACAACCCGCTCTTCCTGTACGGGGGCGTGGGCCTGGGCAAGACCCACCTGATGCACGCCATCGGCAACTCGGTGGCCGCCAAGTTCCCGCGCAAGCGGATCCTGTACGCGACGAGTGAGAAGTTCACGAACGACTTCATCAACTCCATCCGCGAGCAGAAGATGGAGGACTTCCGGAACCGATATCGCCGCATCGACGTGCTCCTCATCGACGACATCCAGTTCATCGCGGAGCGCGAGCGGACCCAGGAGGAGTTCTTCCACACCTTCAACGCCATCCACGAGGCGGGCAAGCAGATCGTGCTGTCCTCGGATCGCCCGCCCAAGGCGATCACCACCCTCGAGGAGCGCCTGCGCTCCCGGTTCGAGTGGGGGCTCATCGCGGACCTCACCCCGCCGGACCTCGAGACGCGCATCGCCATCCTGCGCTCCAAGGCGGAAGACCAGATCGGGCTCATCCCGGGGGACGTCATCGAGTTCATCGCCCGCAAGGTGGTGAGCAACGTCCGGGAGCTGGAGGGGGCGCTGAACCGGGTCATCGCCTATGCCTCGATGAGCGGCATGCCGATCAACATCGAGCTGGCGTCTGCGGTCCTCTCCAACGTGATGTACAACCCCAAGAAGCGGTCGATCACCCCGCAGCGCATCGTGCGCGCGGTGGCCGACTACTACGGGGTGAACCTCGACCAGCTGCGCAGCAGCAAGCGTGACCGAGCCATCGTCGTGCCCCGGCAGATCGCCATGTTCCTCATCCGCGAGGAGACCGACATCAGCCTGCTGCGGATCGGCGCCGAGCTGGGCGGGCGCGATCACTCCACGGTGCTCCACGCCTGCGACAAGATCACCCGCGAACTGTCCGAGAACGACGAGATGCGCCGGGAGATCAACGCCGTTCGGGAGATGATCTACTCCGAATGATCACCGCCCCCTGCCGATTGGCGCGGGCCGGGAGAGTGACGTGGTTTCGTGGATAACCGGCCCGATCCGGTGGACATCACGGGCCGGTTGTGGAAAACCCGTCCTGGCGCAGCCGTCCTGCGGGCACCCTTATCCGCACCCGTCACACCGCTGCGGGCCGGTCTTCCCAACGGTCGTCACCTGCTCGTCAACAGCCCACCGGGTCCGCTTCGGGCACGTAGATGCCCTCCGTCCACACCGTCCACACCCCTACGAGGGACTACGACGGGTATTCTTCTCTTATTCATGAGTACTTCGTAGGGTCGAACACAAGAGGACCCGCGCACCAGCGCGGGCACGCAAGGTGAGGGTGAGGTTCGATGAACGTCTCGGTCATGCAGGAGAACCTGGCACGCGGGCTCCAGATGGTGAGCCGAGCCGTGAGCAGCCGTGCCACCCTGCCCGTGCTGGCCAACGTGCTCCTCAAGACGGAGAACGCCGGGCTCAAGCTGACCGCGACGAACCTGGAGATCGGGATCAGCTGCTGGGTGCCCGGCAAGGTCGAGGAGGAGGGCGAGATCACCGTCCCGGCGCGCCTGATGACCGACCTCGTGGCCTCCCTGCCGAACCAGCGGATCGACCTGGTCCTCTCGGCCAAGGATCGCACGCTCAAGGTCACCTGCGGCGGGAGCAAGTCCTCCATCAAGGGCATCGAGGCCGATGAGTTCCCCGTGGTCGCGGCCATCGGCGAGGCGCCCACCACCTCGGTCCCGTCACGCGCGCTGCGCGAGGCGCTCGGAGAGGTCGTCTTTGCGGCGGCCGCGGACGAGAGCCGCCCCATCCTGACCGGAGTGCTGACCCGCCTGACCGGCGAGGTGATGACCCTGGCCGCGGCCGACAACTACCGAATCGCGGTCCGGACCCTGGGCCTTGCCAGCCCGGTGGGCGCCGAGCTGGCGATCGTCGTGCCCGCGCGATCCTACGCGGAGCTGATGCGCATCCTGCCCGACTCCGATGACGCCATCGAGATGACCGTCACCCCCAACCGCAGCCAGGTCCTCTTCCATGTCGAGGGAACCGATCTCGTCAGCCGCCTCATCGAGGGGCAGTTCCCGAACTACGAGCCCGTGGTCCCCAAGCGCGATGCGTGGACCGCGAAAGCCGTCGTCGACCGGGAGGCGTTCCTGGCCAGCACGCGCCGGGCGAGCATCTTCGCCCGCGACAGCGCGAACATCGTGAAGGTCGAGGTGGGTGACGGACCGGATGGCAGCGGCCTCTCCATCTCGGCGCATGCCGCCGATGTCGGCGACAACGCGGACGTCCTGGAGGCGGCGGTCGAGGGCAGCGGGACGACGATCGCGTTCAACGCCCGCTACCTGGTCGACGTGCTCGCCAACCTTGGTGCCGAGCAGGCCACCCTGGAGCTCTCCGGACCCCTGGCGCCGGGCGTGGTGCGCGGCGTCGGCAAGGAGGACTACGTCCACGTCATCATGCCGGTCCGCACCGCCAGCTGAGGTCACGCGGCACCTGGCCGCGTGACGCCGTCGCTTCCGCATGCACCTCACCCGTCTCGTCCTGGAGCAGTTCCGCAGCTACCCGTCCGCCGAGCTGCATCCCGATCCAGGGCTGACGATCGTCGCCGGACCGAACGCGGCCGGCAAGACCAACCTCCTCGAGGCCGTGCACGTGGCGGTGACCGGTCGCTCGCCGCGGGCCGCCACCGACGCCGAGCTGGTTCGCCACGGGGCCCAGTTCGCGCGTGTCCGCCTGGACCTGGTGGACCCCGCCGGCGCCGAGCTGCGCATCGAGGCGCTGCTGCCCGGCAGCGATGCCCCTCGCGAGGTGCGCAAGCGGGTGGCGGTGAACGGGCTGGCGCGCCGTGTCGGCTCACTGGGCCAGACCGCACGCACCGTGCTCTTCCGGCCCGAGGAGATGCTGCTCCTCGTGGGATCGCCGTCGGAGCGCCGCCGATTCCTGGACGGGATCCTCACCCAGCGCTCGCGCCGCGCGGCCCAGGATCTCGCCGAGCTTTCGCGTGTCCTGGCTCAGCGTAACGCCCTGCTCCGTGCGATCCGCCGCGAGGAGGCGACCACCGAGGGGCTTGCCTTCTGGGACGAGGCGCTGGCGCAGGCCGGCGCGCGGGTGACCACGGCCAGGCTGGCGCTGGTCGGCGAGATCGCAGAGCGGATCGGCCCGCTCCACGACGGAGTGGCCCCGCCCTCCGAGCGGTCGGACCGCGTGCGGCTGGCGTACGCGGACACGCTCAAGGACGCCTGGCCCGGGCGGGAGACGGGAGCGGCATCGGCCCGGGAGGACCCCGATGGGATGGCGCAGACCCTGGTGGAGGCCTACCGGCGGCGCCTGGCGGGCGTGCGCCAGAAGGAGCTGTGGAACGGGGTGTCGCTGGTCGGCCCGCAGCGCGAGGACCTCGCCGTGGAGCTCGACGGGCGAGACGTGGCGACGCACGCCAGCCGTGGCCAGCAGCGGACGATCATCCTGGCCATGAAGCTCGCCGAGACGGACATCCTGGGCCAGGATGGCCCCACCCCCATCGTCCTGCTCGACGACGTGTTCAGCGAGCTTGACGCGGACCGTTCGGAACGGGCGCTGGAGCTGCTCCTCGCCCGCGGCCAGGTGCTCGTCACCATGGCCGACCTGTCCGCTCTCCCCGCGCGCCGCCGCCGGAGCGTTCCCATCTGGCAGGTCGCCGATGGCACGCTCACCCTGGCGCCGCGGGTTGCCTAGGACGGCACGGACATGACCGATGACCGACGCCGCCCGGGCGGCGTGGAGGAGGCGGCAGCAGCCGTCCAGCGTGCCCTGCTCACCTGCGCCGGACCCGCGGCCGCCGAGCAGATCGCCCTGGCCCAGGCGCGCCTCGCCTGGCAGGAGGTCGCCGAGCGCGCAGGCCTGCATCGCGGCCCGCTGACGAGTCGTCTGGCCGGCATCGTCAACGGCACGGCGCGCATCGAGGCCAGTGACGCCATCCTTGCCTCCGAGCTGCGGTTCCGATCGGAGGCCCTGGTCTGGGCAGTGAACCAGCGCATGGAGGGCCGCCCGGGTGCCACGCTGCGCATCCGGGCCATGACCATCGTCGTGGGGCGGCCACGGCGGGACCGGTCCGTATAATCGAGGCGCGCAACCGATCCCACACGTCTGAGCCGCCGGCATGACCAACCGACTCGCAACCCGTATCGGACTCCCGGTGCCGGAGGAACGCCCCGCCGACACGCATGACGTCGTGCGCTTCCGCGAGCCTTCCACCGGCGCGGAGACGCGCACCAAGGGCACCCTCTTCCTGCTGGCGCAGGTGACCGGTGGCGATGCCGGGGTCGCAAAGGCGGCGCGGGTCGCCCTCGAATCCATCGAGACCGACTACTACTACGACCTGTCAGCGGGGACGCTCGGGGCGCTGGGCAAGGCGATCGCGGTCGCCAATCGGCGCCTCTTCCACCAGCGCGGGAAGCTGGGGATCCCCCGACGTGCGGGCATCGGCATCATCGCCGTGGTGGTCCGGGCCAGGGAGGTGCACGTCGCCAAGGTTGGCCCTGCATCGGCGGTGATCGTGCGTGGCACCCGAATGTACGAGCTGCCGCCCCCGCCCACCGCGCAGGAGGAGGACCCCCGGATCCGCCAGCGCCGGGTGGCGGCCTCGCTGGGAGTGGCGCTCGAGGTGGAGCCGTACACCTGGGAGGGGGAGCTTGTCCCGGACGACCGGATCGCGCTCGTTTCGCGGAACATGGCCCAGGTCGTGGGGGTCGATGAGCTCAAGCGCGGTCTCGCGCTCCTGCGACCCTCGCAGGCCGTGGAGCACCTGCAGCACCTGTTCGGGATCCGTGGCGGTCGGGGGTCGGACGGTCTCCTGGTGGTGGAGCTGCTGGAGCTCCCCGTCACGGCCACCACCCACCAGCTCGAGCCGGTCCATCCGGCCGAGCCGCTCGCCGGCCTGCCGGACCAGAGCCCCGTCCCGCTGGCGGACGCCATCGGCCGCGGGCTGCACCGCACCGGTGACGCCATCGACGGGCTGCAGGCGGCGATCGGCCGTGGGCTGCTGGTGCTGTTCAGCTGGATCCTGGCCTTCGTTCCGCGCCGCCGTCCGAAGCTGCGCACCGTCGCCCGCACGGAGGTCCGCGAGGAGGGCCGCCGGCGCCGCCTGGGGCTCCTGGGCATGGTCGCGGTCGCGGGCATGCTCGCCGCCGGGTTCACCGTCGCGAGCCTGCCGGCCGTGCGGCCCACCGACGCAATCCCCCGCGCCGCCGTCGCACGCGCTGCCATCGCCCAGGCCAACGACCTGGTCGGCACGGTCGCGCAGCGGGTCGACGGCCAGGATCTCGTGGCACGAAGCCCGGAGCGGGCGAAGGGCTACCTCAACGATGCGTTCAAGGCGCTGCAGACCGCGCGCGACGCCGGTGTTCCCCCCGGCCAGCTGGCCAGCCTGGAGGCGAGCGTGGATCGGGGGCTCGACGCGCTCTACACCGTGACCCGCCTCACCGATATCGCGGTGGTGGCCGACCTGGGTCGGTCCTACGGCGACCTCGTCCCCCTGCGCATGGTCGCGGCCTCCGACGGATCACTGTGGGTGGCCGAGACAGGCCGTGGCCGGGTGATCCGGGTGGATCCCGCCGACGGGACGTCGGCGGTCGTGTACCGTGCCGGCCAGCAGGTCGGCAGCGTGACAACCGGCGAGCCGTGGCTCATCGCCACCGCGGCGACCGACGTGGTGGTGGTCGACCGCCAGCGGCACGCCTGGCGGATGGACCTGGCCCAGCGCAAGCCGACCCCCATGACCCTCAAGGGAATCGACGCGGTGAGTGCCGGCTCCACCCTGCTCGTCGCGCTGCAGAATCTCCCCCCGCTCGAGATCTTCAACCTCTACCTGGCCGATGTCGGCGACGGCACGGTGAAGAAGTGGACGCCGCCAGCCGTCATCCCGGTGAACTATCCCGCTGCGCCGGAGAGCTTCCTGACCGCTGATCCCGACCTGTCTGTGGCGAGCGCCACCGACCTGGCGGCCGACGCGAACCTGTGGCTCCTGCACCGCAACACCGTCACCCGGGTGAACTTCGGCCGGCCCCTGCCGCAGTCAGATTTCTCCCTCGATCCGCCACCGGACACGGAGGTCCGTCCCTCCCTCGACTACGAGCTGCTGCGCCAGGCCACGGTCGGAGAGCGGGAGCTGTTCTTCGTCTACGACAGGGCCAATGCGCGGATCATCGCCTTCCAGCGCGCCGACGGCGCGTTCGTCAAGCAGTGGATGGCGCCGCGGACCGGCGGGTACAGCACGCTGCTCGACGGCGTGGTCGGATTCGAGGTCAGATCCGCCGCAGATGGGCCGCCCGTCGCGTACCTCCTCAGTGGCGGGCGGGTGATCCGCGTCGTTCTCGAGTAGGGCCTAGAATCGTCCCATGGGCGAGCAGCCATTCGGCCGCGTCAGGCTGATCGAGATGGTCGTGGAGAGCGTTCGAGTCCACATGCTCTCGAGCCAGCACGTCGTGATCCTCAAGGAGTCCGAGCGCGACCGATACCTGCCCATCTGGATCGGCCCCGCGGAGGCAAACGCCATCGCCATGCGGCTGCAGGGCCTGACCGCCGAGCGGCCGCTGACCCACGACCTGCTGGTGAGCGCGGTGGCGGCGCTCTCGGCCAAGGTCAGCAGGGTCGTGGTGACGCACGTCACCGATGGCACTTTCCACGCGCGCCTCTACCTCGAGACCGCCGACGGGTCCGAGACCGAGATCGACTCGAGGACCTCGGACGCCATTGCCGTGGCCGTGCGCACCGGCTCCACCATCTACGTCGACGAGCGAGTCCTGGACGAGGCCGGCGTGATGCCCGACGCGAGCGACTCGTCGGACGAGCACGACGAGAAGCTCGCCGTCTTCCGCGAGTTCGTCAACTCGCTCGACGTCGACCTGGGAACCGGCGAGGGTGGTGGTCCTCCGGCCGAGGAGGAGGGCGGCAACTAGCCCGCGGCTGCTCTGCGAGCCCGCGGACCGAAGATCCGGCTCCGTTGGGTCCCCGGCCGGGATGATCGAATCGACCCTGCCGGGTCCGGCCGAATGGCCCTACCCGGCTCTGCCGACCCGCGCCACGCTGACCCCTCGAGGAGGTGGCGCAATGCTCGAGCTGTTCGGCTGGAACCTCGGGGTCGGCGCCTGGGCGGCGCTGGTCCTGGTCCTCGGCGCGCTGGCCTTCAGCATGCTGGCGCAGTACATCGGCGACGTGGCTTCGGGCTACGAGTGGAGCTTCACGGCCGTGGCCGTGCTGATCGGGGGCTGGATCGGGAGCGAGGCCCTGGGAGCGCTGAGCACCTGGGGTCCCACGTGGGACGGCCTGTTCGTGCTGCCCGCGATCATTGGTGGCGTGGTCCTGGGCACCATCATCGAGATGGTCACCCGCTGGACGACCGGGGGCTCCTTCGTGCACCGTCACGGGCCAATTTGACGCTGGCGAACGGCCAGGGCCCCGGCATCGCCGGGGCCCTTCGTCGTGTCGCCGCTCCGCGTGTCGCGCGCGCCGCCGTGCGCCGGGCGGACGGCCTCAGCTGAAGAGGGGTCCCACCCCCGAGCCGGACGGCTCGCCCAGCGTCTCGCGCCGTCTGAACCAGAGCGCCAGCCGCAGCAGGCCGATATCCCGGAAGGTCCGCAGGATCTTCGCGAAGCTCGCCCCGGTGTTCGTGCCCGCCGCACGCGGATAGTGGTGGACGCCCAGCTGCGCGATGCGGGCTCCGCGGGCGCGGAGCTTGATGAGCAGCTCCGCGGAGAGGAAGGGTGACTCCGCGGTGAGGCGCAGTCCGTCGAAGACCTCGCGCCGGAACAGCTTCATGGCGCAGTCGATATCGCGTACCCGGAGCCCGAAGACGATCGACGCGATGAGGTTGTAGGTCTTGGCGATGAAGATCCGGTGGAACGGGTCGCGGCGCTTGATGCGCCAGCCGATCACCGCGTCGACGGGGCGCCTGTCGGCGTCGTCGAGCCGATCCAGGAGCAGCTTGAGCTCGGCCAGGTCGAACTGCAGGTCGCCGTCGCTGAAGCTGATCAGCTCGCCCTGGGCATTCGCGAACCCGGCCCGCAGGGCCCCGCCGTAGCCGCGGTTGCGCTGGTGGTGGACCCGCACGCGCGGATCGACCGCGGCCAGGCCGTCAGCGATCTCACCCGTGCGGTCGCTGGAGCCGTCGTCGACGACGAGGACCTCCAGGGACTCGACGAGCGGGCCGATCTTCTCGATCGCCAGCTGGACCGTGCGCTCGACGTTCTCCTCCTCGTTGTAGGCGGGGAAGAAGAAGGTCAGGCGCGGCCGCGCGGGCAGGGCGCCATCGGTCACTGGTCGGTCTCCTTGATGCGGTAGATGTCCGGGTACAGGCTGTAGGTCTTTATGGCCTCGGTGGGGTAGAGGTCCAGGACGCGCTGCACCTCCCAGTCGGGAGGCAGGACGTAGAGCGGGCGTACACCGCGGAAGGCGCGGATGGCACCGTCGATCGTACCGTAGCCATCATCGATGATGTTTCGCTCATCGATGATCGTCACGTCAGGCCGCTCTCCCAGGACCCAGCGGTGGTACCACAGCGCGGTCGAGTAGCTCCACCAGCTGATGATCACCGCGTTGGGCGGGAGCGCCTGGTAGACGCTGGCCACCCAGCGGTCCGCGTCGTGGTTCGCGCTCTGGTCGGCCGGCTGGTAGTTGACCGCCAGGGTGGCGAGGGGCAGGAGCAGGCTGATCGACAGCACCCCGCCGCCCACGGCCAGGGCGATCCTCCGCCGGCCGGCGAAGTCGGCGATCCGGCGCGACGCCTCCGCCGCGGCTCGCGCCGAGTAGGCGGCGATCATGGCCACCGCCACCCCGATGAGCGGCGCGGTGGCGACCAGGGTCGGCAGGTAGTAGCGGGCGATGTCGCCGTCGTTGAATCCCATCGAATAGAGGACGTCGGCGAGGACGACCAGGCCAAGGAACACGAACGCGCCGAACTGCCGGGCGGCCACGGTGGCCGCGCCGATGGCGACCAGCAGCCATCCCGGGCCGATGTACTGGCGCACCAGGATGGGCGCCGCATAGGCCCACTTCGGCCCCAGCGTCGTCATCAGGTTCCCGAAGTCGAAGAGGCCGTGGAACTGCTCGGCGAAGACGAGGTACTTCATCCGCGCCAGCGTGGTCGGCCGCGCGTAGAAGAGGGGCGGCTCCGGAGGGGTCAGGGCGCGGACCGGGATGTAGAGGTAGGTGGCCAGGCCCAGCACAAGGAAGCCGGCGCACCCGGCAATCAACCGCCATCGGCGCCAGATCCGGGGGTCCACGATGAAGAGCCAGGCGGCAATCCCGAACGAGAGCAGTCCCACCAGGGGGTGGTTTCCCAGGGCGATCCCGAAGATGAGTGCGGCGGCCAGCAGCCAGCGGCCGGGGCGCGGCGCCTCGCTCCACTCGGCGGCCCGCCAGCACAGGAGGAGCCAGACGATGAGCGCGGTGAAGAACGTGTTCAGCGCGTGCACGTCCGCGGCGACCGCCAGCGCCCACGATTCGGCGGCGAAGGCGAACATCCCGCCGGCGACGGCCGCCGCCGCAGCACGGATCCCGGCATGGCGCTCGTCGATCAGATGCCCGGCAATGAGCACCACGAGCCCGGAGGAGAGCGCGAGGCAGACGCCCGAGAGCAGGTTCATCCGCCAGGCGACGCCGCCGAGCGGGATCTGGCTCCACAGCCATCCCAGCATGGCGTAGGTCGGGAAGCCGGTCGGATGGAAGATGGACAGCGTGTGGGGGACGGTCTGCGCCTCCGCGGTGTCCCAGAAGCCGTCCGCCGGCAGCATGGTGCGCAGATAGATGGCGAAGGCCACGAGCGCCACGGCGAGAGCGGTCCAGGTCAGCAGACCGTCCGCGTACGGAACGGACGGCCCGGGCCGGCGGGCCGGCGGCGGCTCGACGACGGTGGTGGAGATCCCCGGTCCGGAGCCGCCCGGGGACCGATGTATACTCACCGCCACCTTGGCGAGCGAGAGCTACCGGCGCCCGTGTTCCGGGCGCCGATGATGACCCGCGACCCCGCGCGGGGCCGGGGCGCGAGGCCATCCGAGCGCAGCCTGCCCCTCGAAGCGGGCATCCTGATGCTCGCGATCATTGCCGGTGGCCTGCTCCTCCGTGTCTTCATCGCCGGGATCCTGGTGCCCCACAGCGGCTTCGGGACAGACGTCGGGGACTTCACCGCGTGGGCCCAGCGGCTTGCCCAGGTGGGACCCGGAGGCTTCTACGCCCCGGGCCAGTTCCAAGATTATCCGCCGGGCTACCTGTACGTGCTCTGGGCGCTGGGGAGCATCGGGCACGCCCTGGCCCCCGTGGTGGGGATCGACATCACCGGCGGCCTGATCAAGATCCCGCCCATCCTCGCCGACGTCGCAAACGCCTGGCTCGTGTTCGTCATCGCCCGGCGCTTCCTGGGCAGGTGGGTGGGCGACGACGCCGGCGGATGGATCGGCGTCGTGGCGGCGGTCCTGTACCTCTTCAACCCCGGCGTGATCTTCGACTCGTCGGTCTGGGGCCAGGTCGACTCGGTGGGCACCCTGGCCATCCTCGGCACCGTCTACGCGCTGCTGCGCGGCTGGACCGAGGCGGCGGCGGTGGGCGCCATCCTCGCCCTGCTCATCAAGTTCCAGTTCGCGTTCATGATCCCCATCGTCTTCCTGGTGGGGATGAAGCGCCACGCGTTCGGACGATCCTCCGATCCGGACCAGGATGGACGGGCGGATCTGCTGCGCGTCCTGACCTCGCTCGCCGCCGGCCTCGGGACGCTGGTGCTCCTCATCGTCCCGTTCGGCCTGACGGTCTGGAGCCCGAACGCGGCCGACAGCACTCTGATCGGCAAGTTCATCGAGGCGGCGTCGACCTACCACGGCCTGACGACCAATGCCTTCAACCTGTGGATGAACCCGTGGAGCGGCCTCGCCACCCCGCTGAGCCCGGGTGGGCTGGCGCCGTCGCTGACGTGGGGCGACGACACGGTCACCATCGCCACCATCGGCAGCTTCGCGGTGACCTGGCAGCTGGTGGGCGTGGTCCTCTTCGCCGCCGCCGCCCTGGTCGCGGCCTGGGTCGTGGTCCGGCGCGACGACGCGGTGGGGATACTGGTGGGGACCCTGGTCGTGGCGGTGGCGTTCTTCGCGCTGCCCACCCGGGTCCATGAGCGATACCTCTTCCCGGCGCTCGTCCTGGCGGCGCCGCTCGTGGTGCGCGGCTGGCGCTGGCAGCTGCTCTACGGGCTGCTGAGCCTCTCGTTCTTCACGAACATCTATGGCGTGTACACCGCCGACTGGTCCTTCGTCGAGACGAGCGTCATGAACCCCGGCGTGGGTGGCCAGGCGATGGCCCGTGACCCCGTGCTCAACGCCACCCTCCTCTCGCCGTGGGGGATCGAGATCGTGTCCGCCATGATCGTGGTGGTCATGGGCTGGCTGGTGGTCATGGCGCTGGGCGTGGCTCGGCGCCGGGCGGCGTATGCCGGGGAGCGGGTGCTCGACGCCCCGCTGGACGACGAATCCGGATCCTTCCTGCCGCCTCCGGCCGGCGACGCCGGCGAATCCGGCGAGGGCGAGGGGGACGGTCCCCCGGCCGTTCCGCTGCCCGGAGGCCACGAGCCGATGCGCCCGCCCGCCTGGCGCTCGTGGTTCCGCGTCGATCGCGCCGGGCCGTGGTTCCGCGAGCCGTGGCGGCGGCTGGATCGCGTGGACCTCCTGCTGGTGGTGGCCTTCATCCTCGTCGCCTTCGGCTATCGGCTCTGGCGGCTCGACATCCCGCGCTCGATGCACTTCGACGAGGTGTACCACGCCCGGTCCGCGACCGAGTTCCTGTCCGACTGGGAGCACGGCTGGACGCGCGACGTCTACGAGTGGACCCACCCCATGCTGGCCAAGTACCTCATCGCCGCGGGGATCGAGGTGGCCGATCCGAACAAGGTCGTCACGACCACGGACCTCGGCTCCGCCTCGCCGGCCCTCGCCGTGGCACCGCGCCGGTCCTCCTACGGCTATGCGCGTTCCATCGCGTTCGCCTCGGACGGGAGCAGCGTGGTGGCCCTTGACGCACTGAACGGCGACCCGGTCGCCAGCTGGGACACAGGCCACCCCATCGCGGCGCTCACCTACGACGATGCCGGTGCCCGGCTGCTCGTGGGTGCTGCCGACGACGGTGAGGTGCGCATCTACGACCTGTCCGTCTTCCTGGGCCTCAACGGCTCGCGTGCGCCGCCGATCGAGGCCGGTTCGATCGCCAGCGGCCTGGCCGATGTCGAGCAGATCCTGGCTCCGCAGGGCTCCGGCATCCTCGCCTTCCGCGGGAAGGACGGGATCGCGGTCGCCGACGGCGGCACGAACACCATCCTGGCAAGCAACCCGCTCGTCACGCCGCAGATCGCCTTCGCGGCGGGATCGGGCGACAGCTCGGTGGACGTGGTCATCGCCACGCAACCCAATGCGTCGAGCATCGTCACCCTCGACGCCCGGACGCTGGCCCAGGTCAACGCCCGGATCCTGGACAACCCGCCGCTTGGCCCCATCTACGTCTCCGGCCAGGGCACCGACCAGCAGCTGTGGGTGGCGGTCGGCCCGCTGGCCGCGACGGACGAGCACCCCGCCGTGAACGGCGGCATGACGGTGCTGGACGCGCCGGGCGTCACCACCATCGCCACCGTCCCGCTGCCGGGCCAGGCGACCGGCTTCATCTGGCAATCGGTGGCGAACATCGTGTACGCCTCGGGAACCGACGCGACGAGCGGCAAGCCGGTGATCTGGACCATCCAGCCGCTTGGCGACAACCGATCGGGCTTCGCCGTCTTCGACACCACGGAGCTCCCGGGTGGGGCCACCGCCATGGCCATGGACGTCTCGAACCGTGGCCAGGCCGATGACGACGGCCGCCTGCTGGTGGCCACGGAGCACGCGGGCCAGGCGAGCGGCGGTGCGGCAAGCGCGGCCCTGGTGGGGATCGATGCCGGCAGCAACGCGTTCGCCTGGCGCCTGATGGGGATCGTCTTCGGCTCGATCCTGGTGGGGCTGATCTACCTGCTGGCCGCCACCATGTTCCGGCGGCGCCGGATCGCGATCCTGGCCGCGGCCTTCGTGACGTTCGACGCCATGAGCTACGTCATGAGCCGGATCGCCATGAACGACATCTACGTGGCGGTCTTCATCGTGGCCGCGTACCTGGTCTTCTGGCAGATCTGGTCCGGCCGATGGGCCCGCAGCGCCTGGTGGGCGCTGCCGCTGGTCGGCGTCCTCATCGGCCTGGCGGCGGCATCGAAGTGGGTTGGCTTCTACGCCCTGGCCGGCCTGTGGGTCATGATCCTGGCTCGCTCCCACCTGGGCCGCTTCATCCTCCTGGCGGCCATGACCTTCCTGGCCGTGGTCGCGGGGTTCGGCGCCCCGTGGCCCTTCCAGGTCGTCTGCTGGCTGGCGGTGGCTCTGGGCCTGCTCCTGGTCTACGTCAAGCCCATCCGCCTCGCCGGGCGCGACCTGATGGCGCTGCCCGCCACCGGCGTGGTGTTGGGCGGGGTGGGGCTGGCCTTCGCCATCGGCTTTACGCAGATTGCCGGACGGACACCGCAGAACTCGGTCGAGGTGGTGTTCGGATTCCTGGCCCGTGGAACGCAGGCCGGCTGGCCGGCGTGGATCCTGGTGGCGGTCGCTGCCGCGCTGCTTGCCTGGCGAGCCGTGGTCTCGCTGCGCGACCGGTCCAGCGACCGTCGCTGGATGCAGCCCGGAGAGCTCGCCGGCTTCTCCTGGCCGTGGATCGGGGCCGCGCTCTTCGTCATCCCCATGGTCGTCTACTTCATCGCCTACATCCCGTACCTGCAGCTGGGCCACTCGGTGGCGATCCCGAACGTGGGACCGGGATACGGATGGTCGCTCGACGAGCTCCAGGCGCAGATGTTCGGCTACCACTTCGGCCTGCAGGCCGGGCACCCGGCCGCGTCACCCTGGTGGAGCTGGCCGCTGGACCTCAAGCCGGTCTGGTTCTACGGCTCACCGGGCGAGTGGGACAACCGCCTGGTGGCGGCCATCTACAACGGCGGCAACCCCATCCTGTTCTGGGCCGGCATCCCGGCGATCCTGGCCTGCAGCCTGCTCGCCTGGCGCCGTCGCTCGTACGCGCTGGTGCTGCTGGTGGGCGCCTTCGCGTTCCAGTACCTGCCCTGGACTCGCATCGAGCGAGCCACCTTCCAGTACCACTACTTCACCGCGGTCCTCTTCGCCATGGTGGCCGTCGCCTACCTCGTCGACGAGCTGCTGCGCAGCCGGGAGTACCGCTCCACGGCGATTGCCTTCCTGGTGGCCGCGGTGGTGGTGGGCATCGCCATCTGGCCCCTGGGCGCAGCGCTGCCCATGCCCGACTGGTACATCAACGCCGCGCGCGCGCTGCCCCCGTGGAACTACGGGTTCCAGTTCCCGAACCCACCCACCGGGCCGCGAGAGGGCCTGCTCACCGGCGGGACACTTCGCCTGGCGCTGGGCACCGGCCTGGCCCTGCTGGCCGCCGCGTTCTCCCTGTGGGGCCGGGACCTCCTCGACGGTCGCCGGCCCCTTGGGGCCCTAGTCCGAGCGCCGTCCCATGGCGCCAACCAGGAGCACGATGCCGAGCAGGACCAGGAGGATGGGCCACAGCTCGGCGGTCCGCAGCCACGGGATCCAGTCCCGGGCGAGGAACCAGGCGCCAATGAGGATCAGGAGCGAGCCGACCACGATCCCACCGCCACCTGACCGATGGCGGCGCCGCTCCGCCCGGTGCCCGGCCCACTCCTGGGCGATCGACGGCGGCGGTGGAGGCGGGCTCCCGGGCGGGGTCCCCGCAGGATCGGCACCCTCGGCGCCCGCGGGTCGCTCAGAGGGATCCATGGTGGACGACATCGGCTCACCTCCCGGTGCGGGTGCGGACGGCCACTGGTTGTAGGCGAACCCCGACGGGGCCTCCGGCACGACGAACCACATGACCAGGTACAGGAGCAGGAAGATCCCGCCCGAGGCGAGGATCAGGATCGCCCACGCGACGCGCACGAGGGCCGGGTCGAGGTCGAAGTAGTCGGCGACGCCGCCGGCCACGCCGCCCAGGACGCGCTCGGTGGAGGATCGGTAGAGTCGACGGTTCACTTGCAGCCTCCGTCAGGGTTCAGGTCGAAGCTCGCCGCGTTGCCGTGCACGGTGAGCGCGATGCGGTGTGCGGCCGACGAGTCGAAGCCCGGGCTCTCCCAGGTGTCACCGTTCTGCGTCAGCCCATTGCCTCCCAGGTTCGCGCTGAAGGCGGTCCCACTGGCAGTGATGCGGATGGGCATGGTCGTGGGGACACAGAGCTTCACGCTGCCGGCGTTCATCTGGATGGTGCCCTCGAGCAGCGTGTCCGCCGAACCGGTGATGCTCGCCGATCCGGCGTTCATCTCGAGGTCGAGGCCGCTGACGGCCGCGCCGTTGACGTCCATGTGGATGTCCGCCGCGTTGGGTTGGAAGTCGAAGCTCGAGAAGGTGCCGCCCGCCAACCCCAGGGTGAACTTGCCGGCGTTGGCCCGCAGGTTCGCGTCGTACGAGGGCGCGGTGGGCAGGGTCACCCGCCAGCGCTCGCGGCCGCGGTCGATGAACCACCCGCTGGTGTCGGCGGACTCGATGCGCAGCTGCCCATCCGAGCCAGTCACCGTGGGCTGGTCGCTGCCGGTGCTTCCGACCGATGCCGCCCAGAAGCTCTCAGCGGTCATGTCCACGTCGAGCGTGCCGCAGTTCAGGCGCCAGTCGAGCGAGACCCGGTCGCTGCCGAACGTGCCGGTGTGGTCGTTGAGCGAGGCAGGATCCGAGCCGGATCCGCACCCGACCGCGATACCCGGGCCGACCGCGATGGCGGTGCCCACGATGGTGCCGACCACGAGGGCGGCGAGCGCGGTCCCCAGTGGCGCGGCGGGTGTGCGGGCCACCATGAGGCTGATGCCGATGGCGACCAGGATCAGCGGCCACAGCCGCCAGGCGCCGGCCATGGTGTCGCGGTCCAGGACACCCTGCTGGATTGCGAGCGCCACGGCGCCCGCGGTGATGAATCCGAGGCCCCAGAACAGGAGCCCACGGTTGATGCGCATGACCTCCTACCCTCCATTGGGGGGCGCGTGCACGCCCGGGTCATTCTTACACGGGTTCCACAGAACACCAGCCCCTGCCCTCCCGGCCGGGGGTGCCGACTGGACCGATGGCGACCGCACCGCAGGCCCTTGACACGCCGATCCGAGGGACCCACCAGCGTGCGCCACGGATTCAGTTGACATCGAGGCCGGGTGCGCCGTAGACTCCGCGGCCGGAGTCTCCGCGTCTCGCGGGTCTCCGCCGCCGACCAACCACCACTGAACAAGGGAGCGAGCGCAGGACATGGTTCTCCTCAGCAGCGCGATCTGCGCGCGTCGACGTTCGCCGGCCACCGGCGAGTGCGACGGGAGATCTGTGCCCACCTCGAGCTGACGATCAGGCGGCAACGCCGCCGGACGAAGCCACGAGCCGTGGGCCGGATCGGGTCCACGGTTTTTTGATGCCTGCCTGAAGCAGGCCTCCCCAGAGCCGTGGATCCCGCGCAGGGACCACGGCTCGTTTGCTGTCAGGAGACGGCAGCGAGCAGCGAGACGATGAAGCCGACACGGACAAAGGGGCACCGGCCATGACCACGGTGATCGAACAAGTGAAGAACGAGCCAGTCGCCAGGGCCCAGGCCCGGCAGACGCCTCGCCAGCGGCCGATCGAGCACGACGGCGTCCCGGCGCTCCTCGTCGAGCACCTGGCCAAGACGTTCGTCGTTGGCCGCAAGCGCAAGCCGGTCGTCGCCGTGAACGACGTCAGCCTGCGCATCAGCCGCGGGGAGATCTACGGGATCCTGGGGGCCAACGGGAGCGGGAAGAGCACGCTGATCCGCCTGGTGAGCACGCTGCTCACCCTGGACGCCGGTCGGGTCGAGGTCTTTGGCCACGACATCGAGCGGGACGAGATGGCGGTGAAGCGCCTGATCAACCGCGTCAGTGTGGACGCGGCCTTCTTCAAGAAGCTCAGCCCGGACGAGAACCTGCACTACGCGGCACGCCTGTACGGCCTGGACACCCGGGTCGCCCACGCGGAGTCGCGGCGGATCCTCGCCCGACTGGGCATCAGCGAGAAGCGGCTGGGCAGCCCGCTGGAGCAGATGAGCCGGGGCATGCAGCAGAAGGTCGCCATCGCGCGGGCCCTGCTCACCAGCCCCACCCTGCTGCTCCTCGACGAGCCGACCACGGGCCTCGACCCCCGCTCGAAGCTGGACGTGCAGGCCTTCATCGAGGAGCTGCGGGACACGCACGACGCGACGATCGTGCTGACCACCCACGACCTCGACGAGGCCGAGCGGCTCTGCGACCGGATCGCGCTGATCAACGACGGCCGGATCGTCGTGGAGGACACGCCGGAGGCGCTCAAGGCCATGGTGGCCCGCGACTACGGCCAGGCCCCGACCCTGGACAGCGTCTTCATGACGTTCACCGGGCGGAGCCTCGACGACGACATCGGCGACGACGACAACAACAACGAAGACGCATGAAGAACGGAAGAAAGGAGGTGAGCACCGTGATGATCCATCCGACCCCGCGCGACCTGATGGCCGCGAACGAGGATCACGTGACGCAGCTGCGCCGCGAGATCCACCGCTCGCACGCGCATCGGGCGCCGGAGCGCCGCATGCGGCGCTGGGTCGGTCGCCAGCTGGTGCGCGTCGGGACGCGCATCGCGGCGGACCCGACGCTTCGGCCGGTCCGTCCCGTCTAGGGCGGACCGGCATCCAACCACACCGACAGGAGCAACGGAAACGCCATGAGCCTGATGGCTCGCGAGATGAAGGCCAGCTTTGCCTTCGTCGAGCGCAACTTCAACCTGACCAAGCGCTACTGGGGCTGGGAGGTCGCCTTCCTGGTCTATGCCATCGCGGGCGCGCTCGCCGTGTCGCTCATCGGCAAGGACCAGGGCAACGACACCCTGCTGCTGACGCTGGTCATCGGCGCCGTCTTCTGGAACTACCTGTCGGTCGTCTTCAGCTTCATTGCCGAGACGGTCGCCTGGGAGCGCTGGGAGGGGACCCTGGAGTACACCTTCATGGCCCCGGTGCGGCGCTATGCGCAGATGGTCGGCTCGACGCTGTACGCGATCGCCTACGGGCTCGTCCACACCGTGGTCGTGCTCGCGGTGCTCGCGCTCTTCTTCGAGCTGGACCTGTCCCACGCCAACTTCGCGACGGGCGCGGCCTTCATGCTCCTCGGATCCTTCAGCTTCATTGGGATCGGGATCATGACCGCCATCCTGCCGCTGATGTACGTGGAGCGCGGGGCGCAGATGACCTTCGTCCTCCAGTCGGTGCTGCTGCTCATCAGCGGCGTCTACTACCCGGTCAGCGTGCTGCCCGGCTGGATGCAGGTGCTGTCGCACGTCAGCCCGGCCACGTACGTGCTGGACGGGGTGCGCAAGGGCCTGATCGAGGGGGCCGGCATCGGCTCGGTACTGGGCGACGTGTGGCCGCTGCTGCTGATGGGCGTGGTCTTCATCCCCCTGGGGATCTGGGCCTTCGGCCGCGCGGAGCGCTACGCGAAGCGGACCGGGAAGCTGAAGCGCG
Source organism: uncultured Chloroflexia bacterium (assembly GCA_963805645.1). Taxonomy (GTDB): domain Bacteria; phylum Chloroflexota; class Limnocylindria; order QHBO01; family QHBO01; genus CAVXEH01. The sequence continues at coordinate 123,134 of CAWDVA010000002.1, forward strand.
TTGGATAGACCGATGACGACGGGAAGCGGCGGGGCCTCCGCCCCGCCGCGGATCACACGGGAGATCACCATGACCACCGAACACCTGACAGAGCTCGACCTGCTGTTCCGCAGCTGGAACGGCCGGTCCGACGCGGAAGCGATGGCCGCCCTGGCCAACGCCGCCAACCGAGCCGATGGCGAGGACCAGCTGGCGACCGCATCCGAGCTCGTCAACTTCTTCAGCCGGGACGACGAGCAGTTCACCGCTGCGCGTGACCTGTTCCTGGTCGAGCACGGCGGCTCGCTGGTCGCCTACGGCTGGACCAACTGGGTCGACACGACCGATGGCTTCCGTGAGCATCGGATGGGCGGCTACGTCCATCCGGACTGGCTGCGGCAGGGCATCGGGACCGCGCTCCTCCTGCGCATGGAGGCGCGCGCCCGCGAGATTGCCCGCGAGCAGGCAACCCATCATCGTCGCATCCATGGCACCTGGGCCGACGAGCACCGCGACGCCAAGCGGGCGCTCATCGGCAAGCACGGCTACGAGGTCGTGCGCTCGTTCTATGACATGCGTCGCGACCTGTCCCGGCCGATCACCGAGGTGCCGTTCCCCGAGGGCATCGAGGTGCGGCCGATGTCCCGGGATAGGGACGCGCTCCGCCAGCTGTGGCGCGCGGACGTCGAGGCGTTCCGGGACCACTGGGGCGGCTTCCCCGACACGGAGGCTTCGTTCCAGATGTGGATCGCGGACGAGGACTTCGACCCGTCGCTGCACGTCGTGGCCTGGGACGGCGACCAGATCGCGGGTGCCTCGGTGAACGCGATCTACCGCAAGGACAACGAGGCGTTCGGGCGGCAGCACGGCTGGCTGGATAGCGTCTTCGTGCGGCGCCCGTGGCGACGTCGAGGGCTGGGCGCCGCGCTGGTGGCGCGCTCGCTGGCCGTCCTGCGCGAGGCCGGGATGGAGCACGGCATGCTGGGCGTGGACGCGGACAACCCCACGGGGGCGGTGGGCGTCTACGAGCGCGCCGGCTTCGAGGTCGTGAAGCGATCCTGGGCGTACCGTAAGCCCATGGAGGCGATCGAATGATGCGGCTCGCGGCGATCACCCCGGCGGGAATGCCCGCCGGGGTGCCGGACGTGCCGGCGGTCCCGCCCATTGCCGGGCTGCGCTTCCGCGGGATCCGGCGACCGGACGACTTTCCGGTCCTGGCAGAGGCCTCCAACCTCACGTCGCAGGCGGACGAGGTCCCCGAGCACCATACCCCCGAGGAGCTCGCGAACTGGTTCGAGCACGATCCCGGCCTCGACCTCGACCGGGACGTCGTCCTCGTCGAGGTGGACGGGACGCTGGTCGGCATGGCCGTGGCCGGCTGGGAGAAGGACAACGACGGCGGCTACGACTACAACACCTGGGGTGCGGTGCTGCCCGCCTGGCGGCGGCGCGGCATTGGTTCGGCGCTGCTCGGCTGGGTGGAAGCGCGTCAGCGACAGGTGGCCGCCGGTCATCCGGCCGGAGTGGCTCGGCGCCTCCAGAGCTGGTCCTACGTCCAGGAGAGCGGGCGTACGGCGCTGCTGGAGCGCAACGGGTACGCCGCGGTCAGGTACTGGTTCGAGATGGAGCGTCCCGACCTCGAGGCGATCCCGGAGGCTCCACTGCCGGATGGATTCCGCTTCGTCCCGGGCCCCGAGGCCGACCCGCGCGAGGTATGGGACGTCGTGGTCGCCGCCTTCAAGGATCACTTCGGGGCCATGGACGACAGCGAAGAGGCCTACCAGTCTCACCGCAACGACCCGAACCGGGACCCGTCCCTGTGGGCGCTCGTCGAGCACGAGGGGAGGATCGTGGGCACCGCCCTGAACCGCATCAACCGCGCCGAGAACCAGGCACGCGGGATCCAGCGCGGGCGGGTCAACGCGGTCGCCGTGCTCCGCGACTTCCGGCGGCGCGGCCTGGGCCGCGCGATCACCGCCGAGAGCCTGCGCCTGCTGCGGTCGGCAGGAATGCGGGGAGCCACGCTGGGCGTCGACGCGGAGAACCCGCACGGAGCCCTGGGCATCTACGAGAAGCTGGGCTTCTCCGTGACCGACCAGGGCCGGATCTACCGCAAGGAGTTCTGAGCGGCAGCCCGCGTCGGTCGCGAGCCGAACGGACGGTCCCATTCGGGCCGGTCAGCACTCCTGTCGCGCGGCGCGCGCCGCGATCGTGCGCGGTGCACACACCGCGCTGAGGGGATCATCACCCATGCGTCACCATTTCGCCTCGCCCAGGCGGACGGGTGTCGCCGCGACCACCCTGGTCTCCCTGGTCCTGATCATGGCTGCCTGCGCCTCACCGGGCGCGTCACCACCGCCGCCATCGGGTGCATCATCCACGCCGATGCCCACCTCCACACCCACCGTCGCCGCAGCGGACCGTGTCCCGCTGATCGTCGACACCGACATGTCGTCCGATGACGTGCTGGCTCTGGCCTACCTGCTGGGCCGGTCCGGCGCCGACCTGCGGGCCATCACCGTCAGCGGGACCGGGGTGGGTCGCTGCCCGGCGGGCGCGGCGAACGCCGCGGCGCTGGCCGCCGAGCTGGGCATCAGCGTACCCACCGCCTGCGGCCGCTCCGAGGCGCTGGGTGACGGGCACGTCGTGCCGGATCCCTGGCGGGACGCCTCGGACGCCCTGTATGGCGTGGCGATCCCGGCGACCGGGACGGATACCGGGACGCCGCATTCGGCCGTGGAGCTGATGGCCGATGTGCTCGGCTCAGCCGACGGGCCAGTCGCCATCCTGGCGCTGGGCCCGCTGACCAACCTCGCGGAGCTCCTGGACAGCCACCCCGACCTCGCCGGACGCATCGACCGGGTGGTGATGATGGGCGGCGCCCTGCGCGCGGATGGCAACGTGGGGACCACGGTGAGCGCCGGATCCCCCGAGTGGAACATCTGGAGCGACCCGCTGGCGGCCGCGCGGGTCTTCGCGTCAGGGCTGCCGATCGTGATGGTCCCCCTGGACGCCACGAGCGCGGTACCCCTCACCCAGACGGTGGTCGCGGAGCTTGCGAGGGATCACCGTGCCGGCGGCGCCGACCTGGCCTACGAGCTGCTGGTCCGGAACCCGTTCCTGGTCGGCGAGGGCCAGTACCTGTGGGATCCGCTCGCCGCCGTGGTGCTGGGCTATCCGGGGGTGGCGACCCTGGAAGCCACGCACGTCCGCATCGGAACCGCCGGTGCGGAGCTGGGACGGACCATCGAGGATCCTGCGGGGGCCGCGGTCACCGTGGCCAGGTCAGCCGACGCCAGAGGCTTTGCGGAGCGCTTCTACGGCGGCCTGCGCCTCAGCCCGCCGCGGCCGGCACCATTCCAGCCGGCGGGCGCGCTGGAGATCACCTTCGACGGGTCGCGCTGCCTGCTTGCCTCGCCGCCGGCGACCGCGGGTCTGTACACCGTCTCCTTCTCCGACACGTCGGGCAGCGGCGGTGCGGCGCTGATCGTCACACTGCGCCCCGGTCATGCCTGGCAGGAGGTGCTCGACTTCGCCGCCGCGATCGAGCAGCACAGCGAGAACCCCGACTTCGTGGATCTCGTGGTGGTACCGCCGCCGAGCGGAGGGATCGACCCCATCCTGGCCTTGCCGTCCGGGACCAGCGGGATCGCCTGCATCACCGCCGATGCCACCGGGCGGACCACGTTGGTCGCGCTCAGCGATCCCTTCACGCTGGCCGGCGCATGACCTAGCGGGTCGCGAGGGCGCGGTCGCGCACCTCGTGGTAGTAGGCGACGACCTGCTCCGTCACCCGTCGCCAGGAGTACTCCGGGGCACGCTGTCGCCCGGCCTCCCCGAGCTCCTGGCGCAGGTCAGGGTCGCGTGCGAGGGCATACAGCGCCGCGGCTAGCTGCTTGTGGTTGCGCGGCTCCACGAGCAGGCCCTGGACGTTGCGCTGGACGACGTTCTTGTAGCCGTGGATGTCGGACGCCACGATGGGTACCCCCGCCGCCATGGCCTCGAGGAGGACGATCCCGAAGCTCTCCTGGCCGGTCGCCGGCGCGCAGAAGATGTCCGCGGACGCCAGGTAGCGGGCCTTGGCCTCGTCCCCCACTCGGCCCAGGAACTCCACGTCGCGGATCTGGCGCAGGCCCACGAAGCGACGGTACTCGCGCAGCTTCGGGCCCGCCCCCACGATGAGAAGGCGGGCATCCACGTGCCGCTTGCGGAGCCGATGGTAGGCCCGCAGGAGGTGGATCAGCCCCTTCCGCTCCTCCAGGCGACCGACGAACAGCAGGTTGAGGGTCCCGTCCCGCAGCTCGTCGAACGGCTCGGCGTTCTGGTAGCGCTCGAGGTCGACACCGTTCGGAATGATGCGGTAGTCGCCCGGGAAGTAGCGATTGATGAAATGCCGCGCGGCACCGCTGACCGCGATACGCCCGTGGAGCTTGCGGGCCAGGTGTCCACCCCAGCGCTGGCCGACCCAGTAGCTCGGCGAGAAGCCGCCGAAGGCGTGGAACGTCGCGATGTTCACCGTGTCGGATTGGTCGAGGACGGTGGGCGACAGGAAGGGCACGAACGGCTCGTGGAAGTGGAGGACGTCGAACCCGTGCTCCGCCACCAGCTCCCGGGCCCGCCGCTTGAAGCGCCAGCTCAGCGTGACGCGGCCGATGCTCCCGTTGGCGGGGAAGGCATACCCGGTTCCCAGCCGGATGATGTGCCCCTCGCTCTCGCGCTCCTTGCCGTACTTGCTGGTGATGATCCAGGCGTCGTGACCCAGGCGGCGAAGCTGGTCGTACTGGTTGCGCACGTGATCGTTCACGCCCCCCGGGTGCGGATAGCCGTACGGGGTGACAAGGCCCACCTTCAGGGGCCGGCGACCATCCGCGGTGGGCTGCGTCCCGGCCGCTGTCGCCTGATCCGGATCTGCTGTCGTCATCGCCATTCTCCGGTGGGACGCAGAGTATGCCGCAGGTGCCGCGCCTTGGCGACCAGCTGCCGCCGGTACACGTCGACGTTGTGCCAGGTGCTCCAGTACGCGCCCGCCGGTTCGGTCTCGCCGGCGGCGAGCGACGCGCGGAACTCCGTCTCGGTGGTGCCCGAGAACCAGGTCCACGCTGAGCCGATGCCCTCCAGGACGTGGGCATCCGAGCTTCCCGTGGCAGGCAGGTGGAGGGTCGTGGCGTTGAGCCGGCGACGGGCGGCGGCGCGCGAGCGCCCGGCCGCGGAGGGGTTCCACAGCTCGATGCCGTCCAGGTGGCGGGCGGGGTCCGGGTCGGCCGCCAGCGCGCGGAGGCTGCGGGCCCCGATGCTCGGGGTGAGCGGCGCGAGCGCGTGCGGCGCGATGGCCAGGCCACCCGCAGCGTGGATCCGCTCCACCGTCTCGGCGAGCGGCCGCAGCGCGGGGATCCGCTCGGTCACGAAGAGGGCAAGCAGGTGCCCGCGGCGGGTCGTGACCTCCTCGCCGACGGCGAGCGCGAAGTGGTAGTCGCCCGCGGCGTGGAGCTCGAGCGCCCGCTGGGCGCCATCGATCCGCTCGTGGTCGGCGATGGCGACGAGGTCGAGGTCGGTGCGGGTCTCGACCCAGTCGAGCAGCTGCCGGACGGACGCCGTGCCGTCCGAGTAGAGCGAGTGGATGTGGAGGTCGGCCTTGCCGCGGTCGCCCCCGCTGCGCGGAACCGCGCTTCGCGCCCGCGTCACGCGCGCCGCTTTCGTGCGGGGCCGTTGCCCCGCTGATCGATCCAGATCGGCTGGAACGCGCCCCACCACTGTTCGGGCGCCTCGGCGATCGCCTCCTCGAACCGGCGGGCGATCGCCGTGGTGATGGCGATGGTGTCGGCTCGACGGTCCCCGGTTCGCTCCACGTCGACACTCCACGCCCGTGCCCGGAAGCGGTCGGGAGCCGTGCGCAGGCAGGAGGCCACGATGAGCGGCCGGCCGGTGAGGAGCGCCAGGGCGGCCGGGCCGGCAGGGATCGTGGTCGGGTGCCCGAAGAGTGAGGCCGCGATCCCGTCGCCGGCCAGGTCGCGATCGGCGACGAGGGCGACGACCTCCCCGCGCCGCAGCGCCTCGATCATCGGCCGGCGCGCTCGCGAGATGGGGATGACCCGGACGCGTCCCACCCCGCGGCGGGCATGGATGAACTCATAGAGCTCCGGCGGCTTGATCTCCTCCACCGGAGCGGTGGCGGTGATCCCGTGAACGGCGACGAACGTGCCGTACGGCTCGAAGTTGCCCAGGTGCGGAACGGCAATGACCACCCCGCCCCGCAGCACCGGCTCCCAGCGCGGCCACTGGAGCACCTGGAGCTGCTCATCCATGTGCTCCGGCGCGTAGTGGCGGGCGCGGACCAGTTCCAGGTAGTACCGGGCGTGCTCCACGAACGCCTGGCGCACCAGGCGCTGCAGGGACGCCGCGTCCGTCGGTCGCCCGGTCGCGGCAGAGACCCTTCGCAGGTTCTCGGTCACCAGTGCCCGTCGCTCGGGAGCCAGGCGGTGCCAGGTGCGTCCCGCCAGGCCGGCGATGCCATAGGCGACGCGACCGGGCAGGGCCCCCACCACGAGGTCGATCAGGCCCAGGCCCCAGCGCAGCAGGGTATGGCGGACCATCAGTCCGCCACCCGCCCCCAGTCCTCACCGCGGCGGGCAGCCGCCAGAGCCGTCGCGGCCCATCGTCGATCGGCGTCCGATTCTGGCCAGACAGGACGGAACATGTACCACTGGGACGGGTCGTCGCGGATCACCCCGCCCAGCGCGTCGGCCAGCGCCTGGGTGGCGCGGTACACCTCCGCCGGCTCCTCGGAACGGCAGCGGATGATGGGCAGCCCGCGCGCCCGGAACCGGTCGTCGGGGGTCCGCTGGCAGTAGACCGGGAGCATGGCCGCCCCGGTACGCGCGGAGAGCGAGGCCGGGCCGACCGGGAAGGTGGTCGCCTCGCCCATGAACTCCACTGGAACGTCGCCTCGACGGAAGCCGCCGTCGCAGAACAGGACCAGGTTCCCGCGGGCACGCAGCGCCTTGAAGATGCCGCGCAGGTTGCGCCAGCCGATCAGGTGGAGCCCGTGGCGAGCGCGGATCTGCTTCAGGTGCTCGTAGAGGCGGCCGTAGGTCGTGTCGTCGGCGACGACATGGAGCGACTCGCCGTGGATCTGCAGGCCGGGTCCTATCAGGTCCATCCCGCCCACGTGGACGGTGCAGACCAGCACCCCGCCGCCGCCGGCGCGCGCTTCGTCGAGGATCTCGATGTTGTCGATCTGGACCAGCTGTTCGGCCATCTCGGGCGTGAGGCTGGCCATGCGCATCACGTCCGCGAGGTACTTGGCGTAGGAACGGAAGGCGCGCCGGGTTGCCCGCCCCACTGCGGGATCGTCAGGCGGCCGGACCATGGCCCGTGACAGGTTGCCGCGGACGACGTCGCGCTTGGCACCCGCCAGGTCGAAGGCCACGTTGCCCGCGGCCACGGCCACGGGCATCACCAGCGACCGGGGCAGCGCGTTGATCACGCGCTCCCCGGCCAGGTAGGCCCAGTGGGTGAGCCGCTCGCGGGTGCGCTCGCCGGCATCGGACGGGGCCGGTGCCGGAGCTGCCTCCGCATCGGCCCCCGAGGTGCGGGTCGTCACCGTTGCCGCGCTGCTCAGGCGACGCCCGCCGCGCTGTCCTTGGGCGCCTTCGGCCGCTCTCCGGCGAGCTTGCGGAGCGTCTTCTTGGTGAGCTGCTCCGTGCCGACCAGCGTCTCGTTGTCGTCGCCACGGATGAATGCCTCCACCCGCTCGCGCGCCACGTCGTCGTGGATCTGGATGGGCGGGCTCTTCATGAAGTAGCTCGACGGAGCCACCAGGGTGCCCGACAACCCGCGGTCGAGGCCAAGCTTCAGGCAGCGGATGGCATCGGTGATGACGCCGGCGCTGTTCGGCGAGTCCCAGACCTCGAGCTTCATCTCCAGGTTGAGCGGCACGTCGCCGTAGGTGGTGCCTTCCATGCGGATGTGGCACCACTTTCGATCCTGCAGCCAGGGGACGTAGTCGGATGGGCCAACGTGGATGTTGCCCTCCTCGAGCTCGTAGTCGAGCATCGAGGTGACCGCGTTCGTCTTGCTGATCTTCTTGGACTCCAGGCGCTCGCGCTCGAGCATGTTCAGGAAGTCCGTGTTGCCCCCGAAGTTGAGCTGGTACGTGCGGTCGATGCGCACGCCACGGTCCATGAAGAGGCGGGTCAGGACCCGGTGGGTGATGGTGGCGCCCACCTGGCTCTTGATGTCGTCACCGATGACGGGCAGGCCCTTCTCTGCGAAGCGGCGCTGCCAGTACGGCTCGCGGCCGATGAAGACGGGGATGGCGTTCACGAAGCCCACGCCCGCCTGGAGTGCCTGCTCCACGTACCACTTCGTCGCCTCCTCGCTGCCCACCGGCAGGTAGGAGACCACGACGTCGACGTTGCGCTCCTTGAGGATGCCCACCACGTCGGCCGTCGGGCCCGGGGCCTTCTCGATCACCTGGGAGAGGTACTTCCCCAGGCCGTCGTGGGTCATGCCGCGGTCCACGGTCACCCCGATGTGGGGCACATCCATGAACTTGAAGGTGTTGTTCTGCCCGCGGAAGATCGCCTCTGACAGGTCCTTGCCCACCTTCTCCTTGTCGACGTCAAAGGCGGCAACGAACTCGATGTCGCTGATGTGGTAGCCGCCAAGGTTGACGTGCATGAGCCCGGGGATGAAGTCGCCCGGCTTGGCGTCCGCGTAGTAGTAGCGCCCCTGCACCAGGCTGCTGGCGCAGTTGCCGACTCCCACGATCGCGACCCGGATCTTCCCATCGGTCGGGCGCTTCGGGTTCCCGGCGCTCTTACCGTTGCTGCTGGCCACTGGCTCGTTCATCTCCTTCCCGCGGTCACTGCGACCGCCTCATCCACCATACCGATGTTGCCGTATCTCGTTGCCGGCGCGTGCCTCCGGGTTACCCCTGCGAAGAGGTCAGGCGCCAGACGTGCCAGATGCGCTGTGCCGTGGTCGCGACGGTCAGGACCCCGATGATCCACAGGACGGCGACCAGGGCGATGCCGAAGCCGAACCCGGCGAGGAGCAGCCCGGCCACGATGAGCACGATCCGCTCCGGCCTGGGCGCAAGGCCTATGGCGGCGGTCAGGCCGATCCCCTCCGCGCGGGCGCGGGCGTAGCTGACCATGAACGAGCCCGCCAGGGCCGTGAACGCGGCGATGACAGGCCAGGTCGGGGCCGGCTGCCCCAGGAAGTACGCCGCCACGCCGACGTAGAGAATCGCCTCCGCAGCGCGGTCGAGCGTGGAGTCGAGGAAGCTTCCGAACGCCGTGCCGCCGCCCGTGGCGCGTGCCAGGGCGCCGTCGACCGCGTCGAGGAGGGATCCCGCGGTGAGGATCAGAGCGCCCGCGACGAGGCCGCCGGCACCGATCACCGCGGCGGCGACCATCACGATGAAGAAGCCGATGACGGTGACCGTGTTGGGCGTGACATGCAGCGCGAGGGCCATGCGGACCACGGGCGCCAGGATGGCCCGCGCCGTATCCTTGACCCACGAGGGCACGAGCGATCCGCCACGCGCCAGGTTCTGTGCGTGCTGCCGACTAGCGGACATCGGCCACCTTTCCGGCCGCCGGGCGCTCGGCCGTGCCGATGCCCGACGTTCCGCCGATGAGACGGCCCTCTGCCTGGCGAAGCTCCTCGAAGGCGGCCATCCGCAGCCTGCAGATGACCGTCCGGCCCTGCCGCGTGGTGTCGATGAGGCCGGCGACGCGCAGGATGCGGAGGTGCCAGCTGATCAGCGGCTGGGAGAGACCCACGCGGGACGTGAGCTCGGTTACCGGCGAGGGCCCCAGCTCCGCGAGAAGCCCGATCACCCGCAGGCGCGTCTCGTCGCCGAGCGCCCGGTACAGGGTGCGCAGGCGCCGGAGATCGCGGTCCGCCGGAAGCTCCGCGTGGATGGTCATTGCGCAAGCGACTCTTTATGAAATGGGAATTTATATAAGCCGTTGCTTATGTTATGGCGACGAACCCCCGCCGTCAATGGGCAACTCGGCAACCGCCCGGACCCGGGGAGGGGCCGTGCTAGAGTCGCGGGCGTGACGAGCTCCACCCCGGACGCCCTCTGGTCGTCTCGCGCGGTCCGGCTCCTGCGTCCCGCGGCGGTGGTCTGCGAGGGCCTGCGTCGGCGCGGACGCCGGGGGAGCGGGCTCGACGGGCTGGACCTGCGGGTTCCGGTCGGGGCGCGGCTCCTGCTCGTCGGCGATCCCGACGCCGCGGCAACGCTCCTCGTGCGGATCCTGGCCGGACTGTCGCACCGGGATGCCGGACGGATCTCCATTGCCGGAACGCAGCGGCCCGACGGCTCACCGCAGGGCTGGGGGAGACGCATCGCGTTCGTGGGGCCCGAGACGGGACTGTACCCGTGGATGTCGGCGGCGGAGGCGCTCGACCTGTCCGCGCGACTGGCGCTCCTCGACCCGGCGACCGCCCGACGACGCATCGCCGAGGCGGCCGAGCGCTGGGGCCTGGGCGCTGTGCTGCATCGCCCGATGCGTCGCGTCGGCCTGGCCCACATCCAGCGCACCGCCATGGCCGCGGCCCTCCTTGGCGACCCGGAGGTCGTCCTGCTCGATGAGCCGCTGCGTGCCGTGGACCCCGACGAGCGCATCCTCCTCCTGCGCCTTCCCGGCGAGCGGCGAACCGTCCTGCTGGCCAGCCGCTACCCGGCGAGCGAGGCGGGCTGCGTGGACCAGGTCGCCCTGGTCCGCGAGGGGCGGATCGCGATCCATGCCACGGTCACCACCCTCGAGCGGCGGGGGTTCCCGCTTTCGCATCGCGGCCTGGCCGCCTTCGCCGACACGACGGCTGTCGGCTCGGAGCGCCAGGCCGACCTCGACGGAGATCCCCGAATCCCCGGGCGGGCGAGCGCCTGATGCGCGCGGCGACGCTCACCTGGATGGCGCTGCGGGAGCTGTGGATCAGCTTCCGCTTCCTGGCCCTCCTCGCGGTCGGGCTGCTGGGTGGCCTCCTCGCCGCCACGGCGGGCGCGCGGGGCTGGAACGTGTCGTCGCTCCTCGCGTGGGGAATGGGCGCGGCCGGGGTGGTGGCCGCCGGTCTTGCCGCGTCCCGGCTCGCCACCGAGCGGCGGAGCGGCAGGATCGCGTGGCTTGCAGTCCGTTCCGTGCCGCGGTCGGCGACCCTGCTCGCGTGGTTCGGCAGCATGGCGCTGCCCCTGCTGGCCGGCCTGGTGGCGTCGGCCCTGCTCGGATGGCTCGTGGCCGGGACCGACGTGACCGGCCAGCTCGACGCGCCGGGCTACGCGGCCGTCGCACTCGCGGCGATCGTCACGACGCTCGAGGTGCTCGCGCTCGGCCTTGCGGCCGGCAGCCTCCTCGATGCGCTGCCGGCCACCGTGACCGCCGTGCTGGTCGGTGGCGCGCTCCTGCTGGTCGGTGGCGCGAGCACCATCGAGCCGCCGGTCCTCCCGTCGGCGGGAATGGGGTTGCTGGCCGAAGCGGCGACGCTGGCACGTCCGCTGTCCGACGGACTGCAGGCAACGGGACTGGCCCTGGCCGGTATGGGCCTGCTCCTGGCCGTCGCAGCCGCGGCCCTCTCGCGCGCGGACCTGTGAACACCAACGAGGAGCCCACCGTGCGGCTCCGGCCGCTCGCCGCATGGGCGGTGCTCGTCACCTGCTCGCTGGGGGTCCTCATCGCCGGCGCCGAGCTGATGGTGGTGGCCATCGCCCTGCCGTCCATTGTCGAGGATTTCGGCGGCTGGGGCGATCTTGCCCGCGCCTCGTGGATCGTGAACGCCTACCTGCTGGCCTTCGTGGTGGCGATGCCGCTGGCCGGCCGCGCGGCAGACCTGTGGGGCGCGCGGCGTCTCTACGTCGTGGCACTGCTCCTCTTCGCGGCCGGCAGCCTCGGCTCCGGCCTGGCGCCCGCCGCGGGACCCGAGACCGGGCTGGCCTGGCTCATTGGCTTCCGGACGGTCCAGGGCTTCGGCGGCGGCGCCATGGTCCCGCTGTCGATGGCCATCGCCGCCCACATCTTCGCGGGACGGACGCGCGCCGTGGCGCTGGGCGTGGAGGGTGCCGCGACCTTCGTGGGGATGGCGGTCGGCCCGGCGTACGGCGCCTGGGTGCTGCTGAACGTCAGCGTGCCCGGGATCGCCATCGATCCGTGGCAGTGGATCTTCCTGCTCAACGTCCCGATCGCCATCCTGACCCTGCTGGCGATCTACGTGGTGGCGGGCGGCATCGAGACGCCGCGGCACGCCGGGGGCCTGGACCTGGCCGGCGCGATCCTCGCGACGCTGGCCCTGGTGGCCGGGATCGGCGCCCTGAGCGAGGCCGGCGCCCGGGGCTGGGTGGACCCCCTGGTCCTGGCGGGGTTGGCGGCGGCTGCCGCGGGGATCGCCGCCTTCGTGCTCCTGGAGCGGCGCTCGGCGGCACCGCTCATCGACCCGCGGCTGTTCACCCGGCGGAGCTTCTCCGCCGCGAACGCGGTCAGCCTGCTCACCGGGTACACGCTCGCGACCGCGATCATTGGCGGTCCGGTCTTCGTCGACCGGGTCCTCTTCGGCCACGCGGAGGAATCGGCCATCGCGCTCAGCGCGCTGACCGTGGCGATCGCGGCCGGAGCCATCGTCGGCGGCGTCTTCAGCGGGGTGGCCGGGGAGCGTCCGGTGACCGTGCTCGGGGTGGCGATCACCGCCGTCGCGCTGTGGCTGGCGCTGGGCTGGGTCCCGGACACGGGCCTGGATCGCCTGGTCCGCGATCTCGCGCTGTTCGGTGCCGGCTTCGGGCTGACCGTCTCACCCCGGGCGACGGCCGCGGTGGCGTCGGCCGGATCCACGGCCTACGGCGTGGCGAGCGCCCTGCTGCAGATCACCCGCACGGTGGGGATGAGCATCGGCCTGGCACTTCTGACGAGCATTGGCCAGAGCCGGATCGACGAGCTCACCCAGCTCGTCAACGACCCGACACGACGCGACGCGCTGCTGCGCACCCTGGGCCATCCCGAGTTCGTGGGCGTCGACCCGAACACCTCGCTGGCCCTCACCGCGATCCTCGAGCAATGGTCGCGCGGTCAGGCCGCCGACGTCCTGCACCTGGTCCTGGGCCTGGCGCTGGGCGTGGCGCTGGTGACCCTGGTTCCCGCCCTGCTGCTCGGCGGGCGCGCGCCGTCGGCGAGCCATGAGACGCCCGGTGCCGCGGCGGTTCCGTTGTTCAGGGGACCGGATCGGCCACCACGATGAACTCGCCCCAGTTGCGGTTGAATCCCTGGCTGGTCTGCAGGGTCAGGCGCTCGTGGTCGGCGGAGGCCGTCCAGAACACGCCCTGCGCGCAGCCGGGCTTCGCGTACTTGAGGGCGAGTGGCTCGAGACGGGGCGGCATGGTGGGGGCCGTCGTGTCCGGGCAGCTGACGTTGGGATGGATCTCCGTCACCCGGTAGAGCAGCACCCGCCCGTCCGACATCAGGACCTTCACCTCCGCGCCCAGCTGGACGTTCCAGAGCGGCAGGAACATGCCTCGCCTGGCGTGGGCGAAGATGTACGAGTTGCCGCCGTGTCCCGGCTCCAGGCTCTGGCAGAGGACCCAGGCGTCGTACTCGGGCGGGAACGAGCACTGAGCGTTGGTCGTGGCCTTGTGGACCTTGATGTTGAGGCCGATGGAGGCGATCTGCAGCTGGGTCGCGACCCAGTTCGGATCGACGGTCGGCGTCGGGCTGGGCGAGGCCGATGGCGTGGGCTCCGTGCTCGCCTCGGGCGACGGCACGGCGGTTGACGCCGGCGACGGCGTCTCCGTGGGCTCCGCAATGGGTGGCAGGGTCGAGACGCCGGACCCGGACTGATCCAGGTTCAGCTGGCCCGCGATAATCAGGGCGGCCCCGGCGATGGCGAGCAGGAGCGGCACCACGAAGCCGGGGGTGAGCAGGCGACGCACGGACGGGAGTCTAGCAACCGATGACCGACAGCGATCCTGGGCGGGCTCTGCGATTGGCGGCCGATGCCCTGGCCGTGCCGCCGGCGGGGATCCTGACCGACCTCGACGGCACGCTGGCTCCCATTGCCCGAACGCCAGATGCCGCATCTCCGATCGCGGGTCTGGCCGCCTCGCTGGCGACGCTCGCCGGCCGCCTCGCGGTGGTGGGGATCGTGACGGGCCGCGCGGCCGCCAACGCGCGAGCCCTCCTGGGGCCGCTTGGCCGGGAGTTGCTGGTCATTGGCAACCACGGGCTGGAATGGCTGCTCCCCGGCGCACCTCGACCGGAGTCGAGCCCCGCCCTCGACGCCGCGCGCCGTGCCGTCGCCGCCGCGCTCGCGGGCCTGGGGGAGGAGCTGGGCCCGGGCGTCCGGGTCGAGGACAAGGGGATCTCCGCCACGGTGCACTACCGCGGCGCGCCGGACCCCGATGGCGCCGGGCGTGCGATCCTCGCCGCACTGGAGCCGGTGGCCGGGCGCGGGCTCGAGCTGCGGCGCGGCCGGATGGCGGTCGAGCTGCGACCGCTGGGACTGGGCGACAAGGGAACCGCGGTCGAGGCGGTGATCGCGCGACACGGCCTGCGCGGGCTGGTCGTGGCGGGCGACGACGTCACCGACCTCGACATGTTCCGGGTCGCCCGCGATGCGCGTGGGCGGGGAGCGCTCCGGGCCGCGGTGATCGGCGTGCGGGGCGGCCACGAGACGCCGGCCGCAGTCGCGGAGGCCGCGGACGTGATGCTTCCCTCCCCGGACGCAATGGCGCAGCTACTCGCCACCCTGGCGGAACGCCTCAGCCCCCGCTGACCTCCCGGCGCGTCCTGCCGCGGGCCCTGGGTCCGGCGGCGATCCGGCCCAGGTCTTCGAACTGGCGGCGCAGCCACCAGCGCACGTCCTCGCGTTCGACGCCGGTTCGCAGTCGCTCGAGCCGCTCCCGCCGCTCGGTCCGCGACATCGCTAGGCCGCGGGCCATGGCATCCGCGGTGCCCACCAGGTCGGCGGGGGCCACCGGCAAGACGCCATCGGCCATCTGGTCATAGGCGCCGGCGGTCTCCGACAGGACCAGCACGGCGTCCCGTTCGCTGACGACCACTGCCTCCTTGGCGACCAGGTTCATGCCGTCGATGAGCGGGTTGACCAGCACCAGGTCCGCGATCGAGAGCCCGGCGAGCGCCTGGGCGTAGTTGTTCTCGTAGAAGATGCGGACGACCGGTCGGCCGGCGCGCGAGAAGCGGGCGTTGAGCCGCTCCGCCGTGTCGTGGACCTGGCGCCCGTAGTCGCGGTACTCGCGGATGCTGGTCCGCGAAGGGACCAGGAAGGCGAGGAACGTGACGCGGTCGCGCAACGACGGCTTCTGGTCCAGCAGGGTTTCGAAGGCCGCGAAGCCGCGGAGGATGTTCTTGGACGGCTCCATGCGGTCGACCCGCACGATGACCTGCTCCGCCGACTGGGCCAGCAGCTCGGCCGCACGCCGCCGGGCTGCGCGCGAGGCGGCCGCATGCCGGGTGGCGGCCACATCGATGCTGATGGGGTAGGCCCGCGCGAAGACCGTGCGGCCTTCCCATGCCACGGTCTGACGTCGGTAGTCGACGCGGGTATCGGGGATGAAGCTCTCGACGCTCCGCAGGAAGTTGTGCGCGTAGCGCGCGGTATGGAAGCCCACCACGTCGTTGGCCAGCAGGCCGCGGCAGATCGCCTCGCGGATGACCGGCGGCATCACCTGCCAGATCGACGAGGGCGGCCAGGGGATGTGGGTGAAGTGGCTGATCACCGCGCCGGGGCGGGCCGCGCGGATGGGCTCGGCGGCGAGGTACAGGTGGTAGTCGTGGAGCATGATCCGCGGCGCTCGGTCGTTGCGCGGCACCTCGTCGAGCACGGCCTGGGCGAAGGCCCGGTTGAGGGGCACGTAGCCCTCGTGCCAGGCGCGCATGGTGGAGCTCCCCACCATGGGTCGCTCCGGCAGGTTCCACATCTCGTGCTGCAGGAACCACAGGAGCGGGTTGGCGATGGTGTTGTACGCCGCCTCGAAGGTGGAGCGCGGGACAGTGGCGAACCGCAGACGGAGATCGTCCCCGGGTGTTGCCCGGTCCAGGAGGGCGTGGTCGGTGGCCGCCCGCCGGTCGGCCTCGCCCATGGCCGCCGCGACCCAGGTCATGGGCACCTGCCCACCCACCTGGGAGAGCGCGGTCACCACTCCGCCGGAGCCGCGCCTCGGACGCAGCGTTCCGTCCGCCGCGGCGCTGAAGTTGATGGGACCCCGGTTGGCGGCCAGGATCAGGCGGCGCCCGTCCAGGAGCCGCCGCGCGGCAGCCTCGAGCCGGGAGGATGGGGGTGAGGGTCCGGCTCCGGCGTTCTTCGGGGCGCCGTGCGGTTGGGGCGCCACGAGCTAGAAGAGGGTGCCCAGCGTCCGCTGCAGCAGGGTGAGGATGGTGTCGGGGAAGAGGCCCAGGACGATGACGCCGGCGACCGAGAGGAGCAGGCCCAGGTTGCCCGCCGCCGCGTTGTCGATCGGCGCTGGATCGTCTTCGGGCTCGCGCATGTACATCGTCACCACGATTCGAAGGTAGTAGAAGGCCGCAAGTGCCGCGTTGAGGGCGATGGCCACGGCCAGCCATCCCAGGCCGGCGTCGACGGTGGCGATCATGATGTAGAGCTTTGCGAAGAAGCCCACCGTGGGCGGGATCCCGGTGAGCGACAGGAGCAGGATGGCCATGGCCGCTGCCCGCCACGGGTCGCGGCGTGCCAGGCCGGCGAAGCTGCCGATGCCGCCGTGGCGGTGCGTGTCGCGCTGCAGCATGCCGACCACCGCGAAGGCGGCGATGTTCATGACGCTGTAGCCCAGCAGGTAGAAGAGGACCGACTGGATCCCCTGGGTCGCCACCTTGCCGCTCCCGGCGGCAGCGAAGGCGGCCAGTCCGGCGAGGATGTAGCCGGTGTGGGCGATGCTCGAGTAGGCGAGCATCCGCTTCACGTTGGACTGCGTGAGGGCGACGATGTTGCCGCCGGTCATGGTCACCACGGCAAGCACGGCCATCACCGCCAGCCAGTCGGCGCGGATCGGGCCCAGCCCGTCCACGAAGATCCGGATAAGGAGCGCGAAGGCGCCCAGCTTGGGGCCCACCGACAGGAAGCCGGTGATGGGCGTGGGGGCGCCCTGGTAGGCGTCCGGCGTCCAGTAGTGGAAGGGCACCGCGGCGGCCTTGAAGGTGGCACCCACCGTCAGGAAGCCGATGGCGACCAGCAGCCCCGGTGAGACCTTCGCCGAGCCGAGCGCCTGTGCGATGCCGTCGAGATGTGTCGTCCCGGTGAGGCCGAAGGTCCAGCTGATGCCGAAGAGCAGGATCGCGCTGGCGAAGCTGCCCAGGAGGAAGTACTTCAGCCCGCCCTCGTTGCTGTAGCGATTCGTCTTGTGGAAGCCGGTGAGGACGTAGCCGGGCATGACCATGAGCTCGAGGCCCACGAACAGCGTGATGAGATCGCTCGCGCTGGCCAGCGCGAAGAGGCCCAGCAGGGCGAAGACCAGGATCGCGTTGAACTCGCCCAGCGGCAGGCGCCGGACCTTCAGGTACGACGGGCCGAAGAGCGCCGACAGGACGCCGATGCCCAGCGCGACGCCCTTGATGAAGAGCGACAGGTTGTCGACCCGATAG
The DNA here is from genome assembly GCA_963805645.1 of uncultured Chloroflexia bacterium. GTDB lineage: Bacteria > Chloroflexota > Limnocylindria > QHBO01 > QHBO01 > CAVXEH01. The sequence goes on from CAWDVA010000002.1 coordinate 140,719, forward strand.
AAGCCGTGGAAGACCGTGTCGTTCGTATCCCAGACGATGGGCAGCGCGAGGCCGGCCAGGAGCAGGCCGAAGATGGTGATGGGGGTGAGGATCCACTTGAGGTCGCGCCGCAGGAACAGGTCGGTGGTGATGATGACGAGCGCCAGGGTCGCCAGGATCAGCTCCGGCATGAGCGGGAAGAGCTCGTTGAAGTAGTCCATGCCTACGCCGTCCTCACCATGGCAGCGTGAACCCCGTCAGGCCGTTCGCCCCGTTGACCGCGTCCAGGATCCGCTGGGCCGGGGCATCGGTCAGGTGCAGGACCAGGCCCGGGAAGACGCCCAGGGCCACCACGAGGAGGATCAGCGGCGCCACCGCCAGCCACTCGTTGCGGTTCATGTCGGTCAGGTGCGGCCAGAACCGGCGCATCCAGTCCGACGGGATCGTGAAGAACACCCGCTGGAAGACCCACAGCATGTACACCGCGGAGAGGATCACCACGAAGGTGGTCACCGCCGCCACGTAGCCGTTGTAGCGGAACGTCCCCAGCAGGACCAGGAACTCGCCGATGAAGCCGGACAGCCCCGGCAGGCCGATGCTCGCGAAGGTGAACAGGCCGAAGACGGCGGCGTACTGCGGCAGCCTCCCGTTCAGGCCGCCCATGTGCGCGATGGTCCGGTCGTGCGTGCGCTCGTAGATGACGCCCACCAGGAGGAAGAGCGCGCCGGTCACGATCCCGTGGCTCACCATCTGGAAGACGGCGCCCTGCAGGCCCTGCATGTTGAAGACGAAGACGCCCAGCATCACGAAGCCCATGTGGCTGACGCTCGAGTACGCGACCAGCTTCTTGAGGTCCGGCTGGACCATGGCCACCAGGGCGCCATACAGGATCGCCACGATGGCCAGGCCGATGACGAAGGGGGCGTAGGTCTTGGCGGCGTCCGGCAGGAGCGGCACGGCGAAGCGCAGGAACCCGTAGCCGCCGAGCTTCAGGAGCACGCCCGCCAGGATGATGGATCCCGCCGTTGGCGCCTCGACGTGGGCGTCGGGGAGCCAGGTGTGCAGCGGCCACATGGGGACCTTGATGGCGAAGGCGAGGAAGAAGGCGATGAAGGCCAGCGCCTGCAGTCCGGAGGTGAACCCGAAGCCGCGCAGCGCGGTGTAGCTGAACGTGAAGTCCCCGGTGGCGTTGCCGTGGGCGAGGGCCACTGCCAGGATCGCCACCAGCATGAGGAGGGATCCCACCAGGGTGTAGATCACGAACTTCATGGTGGCGTAGATGCGCCGCGGCCCGCCCCAGATCCCGATGACCAGGTACATGGGGATCAGGCTGATCTCCCAGAAGACGTAGAACAGGAACAGGTCCAGGCTGACGAAGACGCCCAGCATCCCCACCATCAGGAGGAGCATGGAGGCGTAGTACTCCTTGACCCGGACCTGGATGGGTCCCCAGGAGTAGAAGATCGCCACCACCGAGAGGACCGTGGTGAGCAGCACCAGGACGGTGGAGATCCCGTCGACGCCCATCGTGTAGCGCATGCCGAAGGCCGGGATCCAGCTGTAATCCTCCACGAACTGGAACTCGGCGCCATCGGTCTTGTAGCCGATGAGGGCCAGGCTGAAGGCGAAGCTGGCGAGAGCGGCCACCAGCGCCACCCAGCGAATGGCCCGGTGGTTGTCGCCGGGGATGGCGATCAGAACGGCCACGCCCACGACCGGGAGGAAGACAACGAGGCTCAGGATCGGCAGGTTCATCGCGTCACCGCACCGCCACGATGTAGAAGACGACGACCAGGATCAGGCCGGCGGCCATGCCCAGCCCGTAGTTCTCGACGCGCCCGGTCTGCCCCTTGCGCAACCCGCCGCCGACCTGGCGTGCCAGCCACCCGGCGCCGTTCACCGCGCCGTCGATGACCCTGGCGTCGAACCACCACAGCGCCTGCCCCAGCAGCACGCCGCCGCGGGCGAAGACCAGCTGGTAGATGTCGTCCACGTAGTACTTGTTCAGGCTGGCGGCGTACATCCCCGGGCCCAGGCCCAACGGGATGCCGGCCACGAAGCGGCGCGGCGCCTCCGGGTCGGCCACGTACCAGCGGTACGCGAGCCAGATGCCGGCCACGCCCACCCCGGCGCCCACCAGGAGCAGCAGGCCGCTGATCCCGAACAGCTCGAAGCCATGGCCGCCGGCGGTCAGCGAGCCGGAGAGGACCCCGGCCTGCTCCGACTCCTCGAAGACCGGCGTCAGCCAGCCGTGGATGAGGCCGGACTCGGGCGGCAGGCCCAGGGCCAGGCCCACGAGCGCCGCGGGAATGGCCAGGATCTGCAGGGGGACGACCATGGTCCTCGCGCTCTCGTGGACGTGATGCCAGGCATCGGCCGGACCGCGCCACGAGCCGAAGAAGGTCATGTACATCATGCGGAACGTGTAGAAGGCCGTCATGAAGGCGGTGATGATCCCCACCAGGTAGAAGATCAGGTAGCCGCGGCTGAACGTCTCGCCCAGGATCTCGTCCTTGCTGAAGAAGCCGGCGAAGAGCGGGATGCCGGAGAGGGCCAGCGCACCGATCAGCATGGTCAGGTACGTCCAGCGCATCTTGGTGCGCAGCCCGCCCAGGAAGCGCATGTCCTGCTCGCCGCCGGCGCCGTGGATCACGGAGCCGGAGCCCATGAACAGCAGCCCCTTGAAGAACCCGTGGCTGACCAGATGGAAGATGGCCGCCGCCCAGGCTCCGACGCCGAGGCCGGTGAACATGTAGGCCAGCTGGCTCACCGTCGAGTAGGCCAGGACCTTCTTGATGTCGTTCTGGGTCAGCGCGATGGCCGCGGCGAAGATGGCGGTAAAGATCCCAATGGCCGCCACCACGAACATGGCCGTTGGGGCGTGGGCGAAGATCGGGTTCGAGCGGGCCACCATGTAGACGCCGGCGTTGACCATGGTCGCCGCGTGAATCAGGGCGCTGACCGGTGTGGGCCCTTCCATGGCGTCCGGCAGCCAGACGTGGAGCGGGAACTGCGCGCTCTTGCCAATGGCGCCCGCGAACAGGAGGAGGGCGATGACGGTGGCCGTCAGCTCCGACTGGCCGCCGATCTTGTCGAACACGTCGGTGAACTGCAGCGTGCCGAGCGTGGTCCAGATCATCATCACGCCCAGGCCGAAGCCGAAGTCGCCGACGCGGTTGACCACGAAGGCCTTCTTGGCGGCCCCTGCGGCCGAGGGCTTCTTGTACCAGAAGCCGATGAGGGCGTAGCTGCACAGGCCCACCGCCTCCCACCCGACGTACAGCATCAGGTAGTTGTCGCCGAGGATGAGCAGCAACATGCTGAACATGAACAGGTTCAGGTAGGCGAAGAAGCGCCACATCCCCCGGTCGCCGTTCATGTAGCCGATGGAGTAGACGTGGACCAGGAAGCCCACCGTGCTGACGACGAGGAGCAGCATGGCGGTGAGCTGGTCGACGTAGAGCGCGATGTTGATGTGGAAGTCGCCCGCGCCGATCCACTCGTAGAGGGTGACGTGGTACGTGTGCCCGCCGAAGATGACGTTGACGAAGACGACCATGGCCGCCACCCAGGCGATCCCCACCAGGATGGTGGGCACGATCCACGAGCGGTAGACCGGCTGCGGGCCTCCCGGGGTGACGTGCCCGGACTGGCCGCGACCGTCGGAAAGCTCCTCGGGGATGACGCCATCGGCGCCGTTGGAGTTCGCCAGGTCGTCTGCGTGGCCGGCGTGGGGCGAGGTGCGCGCCTGCTCTTCCTCGGAGGGGACAGCGTGGAACCCTGATTCATCGACCGCCGCGTGGCCGTCGTGGGCGCCGTGGCCCTCGCTGGCGTGCGCCGCCTCGTGCTCGGCATGCTCGTGGCCGGAGTCGGCGTGGCCGTGGACCGGGACGTGGTCGAGTCGCGAGCCCACCAGCACCGTGAACAGGAAGCCGGTGATCGGCAGGGCGGGGATGAGGACGATCAGGAGATCCACGACGGCCCGTTACTCCTTCAGGTCGTCGTACTCGTCGACCTCGGGGGTCTGACGGGTGCGGATGATGGCGATCACCAGGGCCAGGCCGACGGTGGCCTCCGCCGCTGCGACGGCCATGATCATCAGGGCGAAGACGGCGCCCGCGTTCTGGGCGGCGGGCAGGTAGGCGTTGAAGGCCACCAGGCTCAGGTTGACGCTGTTGAGCATCAGCTCGATGGAGATGAGCATCAGGATCGCGTTGCGCCGGGCCATGAAGCCGAAGGCGCCGATGCCGAAGAGCAGGACGGAGACGATCAGGTAGGCCTCGAGGGAGGGCATGGCGTCAGTTCGCCCGCTCGTCCTCTTCCGGCCGGCGGGCCAGGAAGATGGCTCCGATGATGGCGGCCAGAAGCAGGAACCCGATCAGCTCGAAGGGCAGCGCGTAGGTCGTGAACAGGATCTCGCCGATGGTGTTCACCGCGACCACGATCACCGTCGGTGCCGCGCCCCAGTCGGTCGAGACCGCGGCCCAGCTGACGAGGCCAATCACCACCGCGCTGATGAGCACCGCGATGGGCGCCTGGCGATGGAACGGCGCGGGCAGGCTGGCGTCGCCGGCCTGGGTCAGCATGATGGCGAACAGGATCAGGACGCTGATCGCGCCGAGGTAGATGAGCACCTGGGCCGCCGCGATGATGGGGGCGCCCAGCAGGGCGTACATCCCCGCCAGGGACCCGAAGCAGACCATCATGGCGACCGCGGAGTGGATCACGTTGCGGAGCGTCACGACGGCAAGACCGCCACCGACGATGCCGATGGCGAGCACAACGAAGAGGACGCTGGCGATATCCAGGGTTCGGACTCCTGTGCACAGGACTCGAGCCAGGCGAGGACGCACGGCTCGTGCTCGATTCTAGCGTACGAGGCGGATCGGTTCGGGCCGGGTCGGGCGTGCGCCCCTGGTCCGTCGCGCGGGTTGCGCTGATGGAACCGAACGTCGTGTTCGCGTCTCCCGGATCGGCCACGCCGACGTCATGGTGCACGCCCGGCACCAAACGGGGCTTGGCAGGGTCGTGCCGTGCCCCGAAGCCGCCCTGATGCCTGGTTTGGTTGCCCTGGCGCTACCCCACGTCGCGTGCGGTGCCGTGGGCCCGGCGTCCAGCGAGATTCGGTCTTGAACGCGCGACATCGGTCCCGGTTCAGGCACCCGGCGGCGCAGCGGTGGGCTCTTGGGGCGGATGGGACCGCCGCGCCGCGCCAGTTGGCCCATCCGCGGCCGCCCGCCGAGGAGAAGATGGAACCGAATGGGGCGTCGCCTGCGCCATGGTGATCGCGGTGGCCCATACACCGCTCGGGAGGGAGCTTGAGCAGGGAGCTGGTGGAACAGGCGATGCAGGGCAGTCGCGAGGCCTTCACGGTGCTCGTCGACCGTGCGCACGCACGGCTGGTGGGCACGGCGGGCCTCATCCTGCGCGACCGGGGATGGGCGGAGGACGCCGCCCAGGACGCCCTCGTCCGCGCCTGGCGCGACCTGCCGTCGCTGCGCGACCCCGAGCGCTTCGATGCCTGGCTCCATCGGCTGCTGGTCCGCTCCTGCTCCGACCAGCTGCGCCGGCATCGGCACGAGCTGACGGAGGTCGAGCTCCTCGCGGAGCGTGCTCCACAGGCCGATGGCGGCGCCGCGACGCGCGGCGTCGACGACCGTGACGAGCTCGAGCGCGGGCTGCGCCGCCTGACCGACGAGCAGCGCACCGTCATCGCCCTGCGCTACTACCTGGGCCTGACCGATGTCGAGGTCGCCACGGCGACCGGGCTGCCGGTGGGCACCGTCAAGTCCCGAATCTCCCGTTCCCTCGAGTCGCTGCGCGCGGCCCTGGCCGCCGAGGCCCGCGGTGTGGCACCTCGGCCTTCACGCAAGGCGGGCGAGTCATGAGCACGCGCTTCGATCCGGACGAGCTGCGCGATCTGGAGCATCGGCTAACCGAGCGCCTGGAGGGGATTGCCCCGCGCCCGCGGCCGGCCGCCGCCGAGCGCGTTCGCGCGGAGATCGCCATGACCTCCCAGCGCCGGGGTCTCGGCTCGTGGCTCCGGGCGCGCCTCCCGGAGCCGGCCTGGACGCGGATCGCGACGGTCGGCGGGGTTGCCGTCGTGGCCCTGGTGGTCGGGATCGCCATCGGCACATCCGGTGTCTTCCACGTGGGAAAGAGCCCCGAGCCGTCGCCATCCGGCCCGGTCTCGAGCCACCCTCCCTTCGGCGAGTCCTGGCAGCAGGTCAGCGTGGAACCCGCGGACACGCCGGGTGACTACGTCGTGGAGGGTGGGTATGCCGGTCCGGAGCGCACCGTGCTGGTCGGGCAGGTCGCCGGGCCGGCTGCCGAGACGCTGGGGCACACCACGCCGGCCGCCTGGTACTCGGACGATGACGTCACCTGGCATCGGTCGCAGGTCCGGCTCGAGAGCCTGTCGCCCATGGAGGCTTACGACATCAGCGTCGTGTTCCCATCGGCGTCGGTCCTGTACGGGATCGGGACGGGCGGGGTGCCGATGCCGGACGGGGGCATGGCGCTGACCTCCATCGAGTACCAGTCGGTCGACGGCGGGGCGACCTGGACGCAGATGACGCGCGGTACCTCGCCGGCCGCCGTGGTGCGCGACGTGGTGGCCGGCGGGCCCGGCTTCGTGGCGGTGGGAGACACTGGCACGGCCGCTGATCCGCGGATCCAGATCTTCACGTCCACGGACGGCGTGACCTGGAGCGGCCTGGGCGACCCGCCCACCGGCCAGCCGGCAGGGGTCGATCCCGGCGGCACGCTTGCGGCCGTGGCGGAACACGACGGAACGCTCATGGCGGTTGGCCTCAGGGCGGCGGCGGGCGGTGGATTGGTCCTGACCTCGCGCGACGGAGTCAGCTGGCAGTCCCTCCCGGTCCCGCACGGCATGGTCGCCCGTGACGTGACCTGGTCGAGCGGGGCCTGGATCGTGGTCGGCAGAGGGCCGGATCCCACGGACGCCCCGGCATCGGTGCCATCGGCCTGGCGCTCCACGGATGGCAGGACCTGGACGCAGGTGCCCATGGATGCGCAGGGCGCCACACACGCGGCCTCCGTGTCGGGCAGCGGCTGGGGCATCGTCGCCGCAGGGGACGAGGGCCAGCACGCCGTGGCCTGGACCTCCGGCGCCGGCGGCACGTGGCAGTCCCACGTCCTGGATGCGGGGCCATTCGCGACGCCGGAGGCACGCCTCGCCCTCGTCACCCCGCGCGGGCTGCTGGTCGCCGGAAACGGTCGCAGCCCGAGCTTTGCGCGCCTGCCGCTCGCCTGGTTCTCGCCCACGAGCCCCGACGCCACGCCGCCCGCGGAACCGGCCACCGGCACGCCGACGCCGGCACCCACACCGACGCCGGAGAGCGTGCCATCCACGGCGCCGCTGCCTGCCTCTCCCATCTTTTCGACCTGGCAGCGCGTGGACCTGCCGGATCCGGCTCCGGACGAGTTCGGCGGCACGACGACGCGCGGCATCGCGCATCTCGGCGACCGCTGGATCGCGGTGGGTTCCGTGAACGGCGGCTGCTGCGACGGGGGGTACTCGGAGGCGACACGCGGGGTGATCTGGACATCGGCCGATGGGGAGCACTGGGCCCTCGTGCCGCCGCAGGACTCCCTCGCGCACGCGCGGATCTACTCCGTCGCGACCAATGGGAAGGCCATCGTGGCGGTCGGCATCGTGGAGGTGCTGGCCGACGACGGCTCGCCGGACCCGCTGCTCCAGCCGGCCAGCTGGTACTCGACCAATGGCACAACCTGGCACCTCGTCGGGAACGCACCAAGCCTCGCCCTGGTGACCGCGGCCGGTGGGCGGTTCGTGGCGGCCTCGGATGTCAACCAGATGGTCTCCTTCTACGCCTCGGCAGACGGGCGCAGCTGGGTTCGCGAGGGCGGCATCGGGCCCGGCAGCCTGGCCCCGGATGCCGTCGTACGCGTCAGCTCGCTGGCCGGTGCGCCGGACGGCTCCGTCACCGCCATCGGCTTCGTCGGCACCAACGGGGCCGATGGGTACCACGATGAGATGACGGTGTGGACGAGCCCTGGCCCGGATCTCGGTATCGAGATGAGCCAGTGGGGCGTAGACGGATCCATGGCCACGGTGGTGTACGGGAATGGCGCCTGGTTGTCGACCGTCCTGGTGAACCGCGGGGACGGCACCATCCTCCAGGCCCGGAGCGCCCGGGAGCTGGGCAGCTGGTCCGCGCCTGTCGTCGTCGAGAGCTCATCCAGGGGATTCCTGACTTCGGCCGCGTTGGCGGCGGGCGATGCGGTGGTGGTCGTGGGCAGCGGCCCGGACGCCGTCACCGTGCCGGGCGGCGAGACCGCCCTCTGGCGCGCGTGGGTGCGGGTCGGCAGCGCCTGGTACCAGGTGGTCGATGCCACGCTGCAGGCCTCGGGCGCGGAGATCTCGAGCATGGCCTGGGACGAGAGCGGATCGCGGATCCTGGCCGCGGGGAGCCGATGGGACGGGACGCATCCCGTCCCCGTGGTCCTCGTCGCCCTTCGCTGACGATCGGTCCGGACCTGGATGCCCGGCTTCCAGCCAGCGGGCGGCCCTGCGGGAGCGCCGGGCGCGTCAGGCGCGGAGAATGCCGGCCAGCTCCGATAGGCTGCCGATCCGGATGCAGTCGCGATCCGTGAACAGGTCGGCCATGTCGAAGAGGATGGGCGTCATGCCGGCGCCCCGGGCGCCCACCACGTCGAGCGCGTAGAAGTCGCCCACGTGGATCGCGTGGTCCGGCGTGACCGCCATCCGGTGCAGCGCCTCGTCGAAGATCACGCGGTCGGGCTTCTCGGAGCCGACCTCGGCGGAGATGACCAGGGTCTCGAAGAAGGGCTCCAGGCCGGCCTGGACGATGCGGTCGCGCAGGTTCTGCTCCGCGTTGGAGATGACGCCCATCCGGTAGCCGGCGTCCTGCAGCCGCCCGAGCGCACCGGGGACCTCCGCGGGCATGTCGCTCCACAGGTTGTCGCGCAGGTGCTCCGCCTCGAAGTCGGCCGCGGCGGCATGCAGCGCATCGGGGTCGAACGGCACGCCGGTGGCACCCACCACCCATCCGAGATATCCATCCTCCCGACCGATGCTCCCGGTGCCGTGCACGAACCCCGCGTCATCCATCTGGCGCTTGGCGGTCAGCTCCGCCCTGGCGAGCTGCGCGGGCGTGACCTCGATCCCGTAGTCGGCAAGGATCTTCGACCCGCGCTCCCAGTCCGGGTTGAGGAGCACACCGCCCGCGTCGAGGAAGACAACCTCAACGTCGCGCGGATCCAGATCGCGCTCACTCACCACCCCACCCCCTCCTGCGCGAGGTCGTGGAGCAGGCTGACCGAGCTTCACGCCCGTCCCGGGGAACGCCATGGAATGGCGGAGGAGGCGTGGCGGGAGGCCGCCACCGGCCGTTGCGCCAGCCGGCCAAGGCGGTCTTCCGGCAGGCCATCAACGTACCCATCTGGGGATCAGCGAGTCGGCCGCTCTCGGTCCGACATCTCCAGGATGTCGAGCATCGGCAGGTCCCGCTGGTACTCGCTGAACTCGAACTCCGGTCCGCAGCGAAGGGCGTCGTACGGGCAGGCATCGGCGCAGATGCCGCAGAAGATGCAGCGGCTGACGTCGAGCTGGTAGGTCTCCAGGATCCGCGGCCGCGGCATGAGGGCGCCCACCGGGCAGGTCTCTGCGCATCGGCCGCAGGACACGCACGGCGTCTCGTTGAGCGAGACGTAGTCGGCGGTGGTGACCAGGGAATCCATGCCCTTGCCGATGAAGTCGTAGCAGCCCGCGCCCACGATCTCCTTGCAGACCTGGGCGCATCGGCCGCAGTCGATGCAGCGGCTGTAGTCGCGCAGGATGAAGGAGTGCGTTTCGTCGCGGCCGTAGCCGTGGTTGACGCCCACGTACGGGTTGTCCTGGATCGAGCGCTCGTCGATCGCCATGTTCAGCGTCGTCTCGTACTCGATGGCCGCCTCGCGCAGGTCGCAGTGGCCGATGGCCTCGCAGGTGCACTGCAGGCAGCGCCCGGCCTCGCTCATGGCCTGGTCGCCGGTGTACCCGAACTCGTACTCGTCGAAGTTGTCCTTGCGGTCGGCCGCGTCCTTCCTGCCCATCACCGCCTGGGGCTCCTTCACGTCGTCGGTGAAGGGCACGATGGTCAGGAAGGATGGCTGCGGCTCGGTGACCATGCGCCGGACCTGCGGGTCGTCGAGGTCGTGGCCGCGCAGCCAGTAGTCGATGGCGTAGCTGGCGCGGCGTCCCTCGCCGATGGCCTCGACCACCGTCGAGGACCCGGTTCGCACGTCGCCGGAGACGAAGACCTTGGGAACGTCGGTCCGGAAGATGTTCTCCTCGCTCACGAGGCGGCCGCGGCGGCTCACCTCCAGCCCGGAGCGAACCTCCTCGGGCTCGGTCTCGACCCAGCCCAGCTCGGGTCCCTGGCCGATGGCGGCGAGGACCGTGTCGCACTCCACGACGAATTCCGTACCCGGCATCGGCTCCGGACGGCGGCGGCCCTTCTCGTCGGCCTCGCCCAGCTTCATGCGCTGGAACTCGACGCCGGTGACCCGGTTGTTGTCATCGGTGACGATCCGGGTCGGCGACGCCTGGAAGATGACCCGCGCCCCCTCCTCCATCGCCTCGTGCACCTCGTCCTGGGCCGGCATGTCCTTCAGGTCGCGGCGGTAGACCAGGGTCACCTCGGCCGCGCCCTGGCGAACGCTGGTCCGGGTGCAGTCGATGGCGGTGAACCCGCCGCCGATGACGACCACGTGCGCGTCCTTCAGGCCCGGGATGGGCAGGCCGCGGGTCGAGTTGTAGAGGTTCTCCAGGGCGTTGATGACGCCATCGGCGTCCTCGCCGGGGATGCCCAGCTCGTTGGACGAGTAGCAGCCGATGCTGACGTAGACCGCGTCGTAGTCCGGCAGCAGGTCCGCCAGGTGGTAGTCGCGCCCCAGGCGCATGTTGGGCTTGAAGGTCGCGCCCAGCTCCCAGACGTGGTTGAGCTCGCGGTCCATCCAGCCCTTGGGAAGGCGGTACTCCGGGATTCCGTAGCGCAGCATGCCGCCCTGCTCCGGCTCGGCCTCGAGCACGTCGCAGTGGTGGCCGCGCAGCTGCAGGTAGTAGGCGGCGGCCATCCCGCCCGGGCCGGCGCCGATGACCGCGACCTTTCGCCCGGTGTCGGGCTCCTTGGGCCACGGGATGGGTGCGGGGGCGTCCACCTCGAGGACGCGGTCTGCGCAGTAGCGGTGGCTGTCGCGGATGGCGATGGCGGTGTCCACCTCCTCGCGGCGACAGTGCGTCTCGCACGGCGCGGGGCAGACGCGGCCCAGGATGGCCGGGAAGGGGAGCGAGCGCTTGAGGATGCGCGTGGCCTCCTCCCAGTTGCCCAGGGAGTTCTGCTTGAGGTAGCCGGGGATATCGACCCGGGTGGGGCACTTGAACTGGCAGGGCGGCAGGCAGTACGCGTCGTGGTCGCTGAAGATCAGCTCCAGGACCATCCGCCGGTTCTCGACGAGCCGGTCGGAGTGGGTGGTGATGACCATCCCCTCTTCGATCTTCGTGCCGCACGAGATGGGGGTGTTGTCCTGGCCCTCCACCTCCACCACGCAGATCCGGCAGGCTCCGTAGGCGGCCAGCTTGGGCTCGTAGCACAGGGTCGGGATCTCGATCCCCAGCACGCGGCAGGCCTGGAGGATGGTCTGCCCCTCCTCCGCCTCCACCTGCTGGCCGTTGATCGTGACGCCGATCTTCCGGGTGCCGGGGACCATGGGCCACAGGGGCGTGTAGTCGTCCGGGCGCGCGGACCCGTTGCCGTCGTGACCGTTGCCGTTCGTTACGAATGCCATCGGTTCAATGCTACCCGTCTGTCTCGCGGTGGTTCTATGAGGCCGTCGGCTCGATCGAGTCGAGCGGCTCCAGCAGGGGTGGGAGGCCCTCGGTCCGGCAGGCCCCGGCGAGGCACTCGCCGCGCTCCGCGTGGGCGCGGTACTCCTCGCCGAAGCGCTCGAGGGTCGTGAGCATGGGGTTCGGGGCCAGCGCCTCCAGACCGCACAGCGCCGTGTCGGCCATCTTGCGGGAGAGGTTGCGCAGCAGGTCGAAATCGCCGGGGCGCGGGGTGGCCGCCAGGATCCGGTCCAGCGCCTCGACCAGGCGCCGCGTGCCGATCCGGCAGGGAACCGCCTTGCCGCAGGCCTCGCGGGCGGAGAAGTCGAGGAGGAAGCGGGCCGTGTCGACCATGCAGGTGTCCGCATCGGTTACGAGCACGGTCCCGGAGCCGATGCCGGCCCGGCGCCCGGCGAGGGCCTCGTAGTCGTAGGGCAGCTCCAGCCCGGCCGCCTCGATGGCGCCGCCACCGGGTCCGCCCACGAACAGGGCCTTGACCGGGCCGGTCCCCCCGCCCGCCAGCGCGGGGATCTCGGCGAGGGGCGTGCCGAGCGCGATCTCCACCACGCCGGGCTGGTTGACGCGGCCCAGGATGGTGACGAGCTTCGTCCCGGGGCTCTGCTCGGTTCCCACCGTCGCGAAGGCCTCGGGCGAGTTGGCCAGGATCCAGGCCACGTGGGCGAGGGTCTCGGCGTTCTGCACCACGGTCGGTGCGCCCGCGAAGCCGCGCTCGGTGGGATACGGCGGCCTGATCCACGGCATGCCGCGGTCGCCGGCCAGCGCCGCGAGCAGGGCGGTCTCCTCGCCCGCGACGTAGGCACCCGAGCCGAGATGCACGCTGAGCTGGATGCTCGTGTCGGTCCCCATCACCAGGTAGCCGGCGAAGCGTGCCGCCTCCGCTTCCTTGGCGGCGGTCCGCAGGCGCTCCGCGGCGACGGTCCAGTCGCGCCGGACGGCGACGATGGCCTCCGAGGCGCCGACCGCGTAGGCCGCGATGAGGAGGCCCTCGAGCACGAGATGCGGATTGCCCTCCGCCAGGGTCCGGTCGCCCAGCGAGGTGGGGTCTGCGCCCATCACGTTGGCCACCACGACCTTGCGGTCGCCCGGGGCGCCGCGGGCCGCGCGCCACTTGGCCGCGGTGGGGTAGCCGGCCCCGCCCCTGCCGCGCAGCCGGGCGGACTCGATCTCGCCGATCACCTCCTCCGGCGATCGCTGGGTGATGGCCCGCTCCAGTCCGGCATAGCCGCCGTGCTCGCGGTAGGACGCGATGGAATCAGGATCGACGCGGCCGATGTCGGCCAGCAGGCGCCGCTCGCCGCCGTCGAGGAGGCGGATCTGCGGCGAGAGCTTTGCGGTGTCCCCGGCCACGGTCAGCTTCCTGTCTTCGCCGCGGCGCCGGCGGTGGCCGCCGCGCCCGCGCGGCGCTCGTGGACGAGGTGCCTGGCCTCGTCGATGGTCAGGGGCCCGTAGACCAGCGTGTCGACGCGGACCGCCGGGGCGATCGCCCCGGCGCCGACATCGGCGGCGGTCTCGAGGCTGAAGGCCCCGTCCGGGGTGGACTCGCCGGTCCGGATCCCCAGCTCCTCCTCCAGCGCGCGGAGCAGGGCATCGCCGCCGGCGAAGCGGCAGGCGGCGCAGTCACACACGGTGATGAGGTGTCCCTCCGCGGGAAGGAGCCGGAAGCCTCCCAGCCCGGCCGCGCCGAAGACCTGGGCCCAGTGGATGCTCATCCGGTCGCTCACCCGGCGCAGGGCGCGCTCGGGGAGGTATCCGAACCGGACCTGGATGGCGGCGAAGATTGCCACGAGCGATTCCGGCCGTCCGCCATAGGCCGCGATGGTCTCGTCCACGAAGACGGTGTCGATGGCCTCGTCCCAGCGCGCCGGGTTGCGCATGGGCCGTTCGGGAAGTCCGGAGCGGCGGTAGGCGTTCGGGTCCTTGCGCTCGTCGTAGATCTCCGGCATCCCGTAGCGGATGCGGTTGCCCTGCGCATCGAAGCCGGACATGTCGATCGCCTCGACCGGGCAGACCTGCGCACACTGGAAGCAGACCTCGCACTTGTGCTCGCCGAATGCGTCGTAGATGAGGTCCAGCCGCCCGCGCCAGCGCTCCGCCATCTGGGGCCGCTCCTCCGGGTACTGGCGGGTGACCTTGCTCCTGAACATGTTGCGCAGGGTGGTCGCCATGCCGGTGAAGATGCCGGAGCCGGGAAACGCCATGAGACTCGAATGCTCCTACAGGTTGAAGACGACGACCGCGATCGCGGTCGCGAAGAGGTTGACGAGCGCCAGGGGCAGCAGCACCTTCCACGCCATGCCCATCAGCTGGTCGACGCGGATGCGCGGCAGCGTGGTGCGCATCCAGACCGCGACGAAGACGAAGAAGTACGTCTTGCCGAAGTACCAGAAGAGCCCGTAGATCGTCCCGGCGAATCCGTCGAGCTGGCCGGGGAAGGGCCACGGCGCCAGCCAGCCCCCGAAGAAGAGGGCCACCATGATGGCGCTCATGATGAAGAGCGCGACGTACTCCGCGAAGAAGAAGAAGCCGAAGCGCATCCCCGAGTACTCGGTGAACGGCCCGGCAACGATCTCGCTGTCGGCCTCCACCAGGTCGAACGGGGTGCGGTTGATCTCCGCGGTGGCGGCGATGAAGAAGACCGGGAAGCCCAGGATCTGCCACCACAGGTTCCAGCCGTGCGCCAGCTGGTGGGCGATGATGTCGCTGAAGTTCAGCGAACCGGTGAGGATCACCACCCCCACCACGGAGAGGGTGAGCGGGATCTCGTAGCTCACCATCTGGGCCGCGCCGCGCAGGCCGCCCAGCAGCGAGTACTTGTTGTAGCTGCTCCAGCCCGCGACCAGGAGGCCCACCACCGAGAGCCCCAGCACGGCGAAGAAGTAGATCACGCCGATGTTGAAGTCCGCGGCGATGGCTCCGGGCGCGAACGGGATCACCAGCATGCTCATGGCCGCCGCCATGTAGACCATCCAGGGCGCCAGGGTGAACGTGCCGCGGTCCGCCTGGTCGGGGATGGCGTCCTCCTTGGCGAGGACCTTGAAGCCGTGGATGGTGCTCTGGAAGGCTCCCCACGGACCAACGCGGTTGGGGCCGTAGCGCCGCTGCATGGCCGCGATGACCTTGAGCTCGACCTGGATGATGATGAACGCGGTGGGGATGGTGAGCACCAGCAGGAGCGTCGTCGACAGGACGAATCGCCCGATCCCCAGCAGAAGGTTGATGTCCATCCGCGCGCCTCGCCTACTTGTCCACGCCGCCCATGACCGGGTCGAAGCTCGCCATCACGGCCATGGTGTCGGCGAGCAGGTGGCCCGGCATGAGGATGGGCATCACCTGCAGGGTGATGAAGCTGGGATCACGCATCCGGAAGCGATACGGGGTGGGCCCCCCGTCGCTGATGGCATAGACGCTGTACAGGCCCCGCGGGCTCTCCACGGCGGCATAGGCCCGGCCGGGCTTGGGCCGGATGATCCCGGGCACCTGGGCCTGGACCGGCCCGTGGGGCATGCGGTCCATGATCTGGTCGATGAGGTGCAGGCTCTGCTTGAGCTCAGCGATGCGCTGGAGGTAGCGCGCGTACACGTCGCCGGTCTTCTGGGTGATGACGTCGAACTCGAGCTCGTTGTAGATCGAGTAGGGGTGCGCCTTGCGGACGTCGAACGGCACGCCCGATGCGCGCAGGTTCGGGCCGCTCACGCCGTAGGCCACCGCCTGGTCCGCGGTCAGCACGCCCATTCCCTTCGTCCGCCCCTTGAAGATCTCGTTCTCGGTGATCAGGCGCTCGTTGTCGCCGATCGTCTTCTTGACGGTGGCGTGCCACGACCCCAGCCGCGACAGGAACTCGTCGTTGACGTCCCAGTTCACGCCGCCGACGCGGAAGAAGTTGAAGAGCATGCGCTGGCCGCTGATCGAGGCGAGCAGCTCCACCACCTCGTCCCGGTTGATGAACGAGTAGAGGATCGGGGTGATCCCGCCCATGTCGAGGGCCAGGAACCCCACCATCAGGCCGTGGGAGAAGACGCGGTTCAGCTCGACCACGAGCGCCCGGATGTACTCGGCTCGCTTCGGAGCGCGAATCCCGTACAGCTTCTCGAACGCGATGGCCGGGGCGTGCTCGTTGTGCATGGAGGAGAGGTAGTCCATGGGGTCGACGTACGTGAGCGCCGTCGTGTAGGTGGCGTTCTCGCAGAGCTTCTCGATCCCCCGGTGGAGGTACCCGAAGACCGGATCGAGGTCGGAGATCACCTCGCCGCGGACCTTGATCACGAGGCGGAGCACGCCGTGCGTCGACGGGTGCTGAGGTCCCATGTTCACGAGCATCTCGCCCTCTTCGAGGGTGTACATCTCGATCTCACGCTCCGTCTCGAGCGGACGATCCGGGACGCCCACCAGCTCGAACCCCGCGTACTCGCCCCGGGCCGCGGCCCGGGGCGGCCCCAGCCCCGCGGCCGCCTGCAGGCGGGCCTCCTCGGCGCGGTCGAGGTCGATGGGATCGGGGATGCGGGTCTCGGGATCGACGGTGGTCATCGCGGTCGGCTCTTGTCGGCGACGTCATCGGCCTGGGGGAAGTCCTCCGGGGCGACGTCCACGCCGGTCGAGGTGGGTGCATAGGTGGCCCCCGCGCTGGTCAGCTCGCGGGTGAACACGGTGAGGTCCCACGTCTCGGGACGCTCGAGCGGGTTGACCCCGGCGGCCGGCGAGTCCGCGGCGTCATCGGGCAGCAGGAAATCCTTGCGCTGCGGGAACGAGCGGTATTCGGGCGACATGTAGATGCGCCGCAGGTCGCGGTTCCCCTCGAAGACGATGCCCATCATGTCGTACATCTCGCGCTCGTGGAACATGGCCCCGGGCCAGATCCCGGTCACCGAGGGGGCGCGCGGGTCGCTGCGCTCGACCGGCACGCGGATCCGCAGCCAGGCCGGGTGCCGGTCGGAGTAGAGGTGGTAGACGACCTCGAACCGGGCACCCACCCCGTAGTCGACCGCGGCGGCATCGGCGAGGAAAAAGAAGCCGAAGTCGGGGTCGTCGCGGAGCGTGCGCAGGGTCTCGACGATCCGTTCGGGGCCAACCTGGACCTCGACGGTGTCCTCGTCCGTCCACAGCTCCCCGGCGACGTCGCCCAGGCGCTCGGTGAGGAGGCGCACGAGCGCGCCCGCCTTGGCCGGGGCGGTCAGCGGACGTCCCCTTCCCAGGCCAGACGCTGCGGGCCGCGGTCGACGTAGGTCCGCCACTGGCCGCGCCGCTGCATGACCAGTTCGCGGAGCTTGAGCATGCCGTAGATCAGCCCTTCGGGGCGCGGCGGACAGCCGGGGACGTAGACGTCCACCGGCATCACCCGGTCAACGCCCTGGACCACGCTGTAGCTGCGCTTGAACCGCCCGCCGCTGGTGGTGCAGGTGCCCATGGCGACGCACCACTTGGGTTCGGGCATCTGCTCCCAGAGGCGCACCAGCGGGCCGGCCATCTTGGTGGTCAGGGTGCCGGCCACGATGAGCACGTCCGACTGGCGGGGCGAGGCGCGGAACGGGAACATCCCGAAGCGGTCGATGTCGTTCTTGCTGGTGGCGCTGCTCATCATCTCGATGGCGCAGCACGACAGCCCGGACAGGAGCGGCCACAGGCTGTTGGCGCGGATCAGGTCGATGACGATGTCGGCCTTGGTGGGGATCACCTCGAGCAGGCCATGGAAGCCGCCCGCCGGGTGCTCCTCCATGCCAAAGGGCGCCAGCAGCTCGTCGCCGGCTGCGGCGTCCGGGATGACGATGGGGGAGACCGTGGCCGTCGGCTCGGCCGGCTCGGTCGCGGTCCCCGTGGTCCTGGAACTCAGTGCCATCGGAGGTCTCCCTTCCGCCAGGCGTAGAACTCCCCGAACATGAGGACGATCAGGAAGATTCCCATCATCACGATGCCGGGAGCCGCGATGGCCCGGATCACCACCGCCCACAGGTAGACGAAGATGATCTCCACGTCGAACGCCACGAAGAGCAGGGCGAACAGGTAGAAGGCCAGCCCGAACCGGCTCCACGTGTCGCCGATGGTGTCGATCCCGCACTCGTAGGGCAGCCCCTTCTGCGGGCTGCGACGGCGGTGCGAAAGGACCCACGCGGCGAGGATCGTGGCAAAGACGAAGATCGTCGCGGCAATCCCGAAGCCGATGACGTAGATCAGGCCGGTCTGGTCCATCTCCACTCCAGGGCACCGTGCGGTGCCTGACTGGCACGCTGCGCCTCGAACGCGCGGCGCCGCGTGCGCTCGGTTGTCGATTTGCTCTCGAGAGCGACGGTCGCGAACCTGCGGCGCCGCCCGGTGAGAAGTCTAGCAGGCACGCTCGCCGATGGCGGACCGCGCTAGCGGCCGAGCCAGGCCGACGCGATGACCAGGCGGAGACCGTCGCTGACCAGCGCGTGCCCTCCCATCAGGATCGGCACCGATGCGTCCCGGGCCGCCTGGACGAGCTCCGCCAGCCAGCCGGTGCGGATGGGCCCGGGGTCGCCGAAGTCAGCGGCGAAGCGCTCCTCGGACGGCGGCCAGGCGGCGGCATCGGCGCTCCCGGCGAGCGCTGCCATGAGGACCCGGCTGTCCAGGATCACCGCGTCGCCCAGGGCGGCCAGCTCAGCCACGAGACCGGCCGGTCCGCGCTCCTCGATCCAGCGGGCGAGGAGGGAGCGCGGTCGGTGGTCGCGGGCAGCCCGCATGCCGCGCTCCTCCACGAAGGCGCGCACGCGGCAGGCAGTGTCGACCTCCAGGGAGGCGAGCACCGCGGACGGGATTCGTCCGGCGACGACCAGCTGGGCGGTCCGCTCGCGCATCACCGCCCCGACCGCCTCGAGCCCGGGCACCGAGAGGTCCCGATTCCCGGGGAGGCGAACCATCTCCAGGAAGCTGGCCAGGCCGGGGGACGGCCGCCACGGCACGTCGGGGAGCCGCCCGGCCAGGCGGAGCAGCGCGAGGTCCAGCGGCGTATCCACGTCGAAGCGGGTCCACGGCTGCCCGGCCAGGTCCCGGCTGCGGAAGCCGGTCGATTCCAGGCAGCGGGTCGCGGTGTTGTCGGCGGGGCAGGCGTCGAGCCGGTCGAGGGCCCGCGCGAGGTCGGGCCCGCGTCGGGTGGTGCCGTCCGGTGCCGGCACGCCCTCGGGCGGGGAGGCGGCAACCACGAAGGCGTCGGTGCTGAACCGGTTGTTGGCCACGACCTCGCCGGGGATGGGCGACAGGAGGTCCTCGAGCGCGTCGTCGGGGGCGAGGGCCATGGCGCCGGCTCCCACGTACCCGATGGCATCCACCCCGCGGTTCGCGTCGCGGGCCGCCGCGAGACCCTCGCGCGCGCCTGCGGCGAACCAGCGTCCCCAGTGGAACCCGTCCTGCGCGGCGTCCGCGGGCGGGGAAAGCGGCTGGACTGCCGCCCCGGCGCGACCGAGGCGTCCGGTCATCTCGGCGGCGAGGAGCTGGCGCCCCGTCTCCGCGACGGCGGC
Source organism: uncultured Chloroflexia bacterium (assembly GCA_963805645.1). Classification (GTDB taxonomy): domain Bacteria; phylum Chloroflexota; class Limnocylindria; order QHBO01; family QHBO01; genus CAVXEH01. The sequence continues at coordinate 160,057 of CAWDVA010000002.1, forward strand.
GTAGGAGCCGAAGGGCGCCCGCGGATCGGCGGGCGCCGGAACGAAGACGAGCGGTGCCGGGCGCTCCGGACCTGCCGGCGCCATCAGTCGGGCGGTGCCGCGGACGCTGGCGCGGCACCGAACGCCGCGAGGGTCCGGTGCAGCTGCTCGAGGTGCATCAGGTCGTGGACGCCCGCGAACAGGAGCCAATCGCCGCATCGGAGATGCCCCACCAGGGGATGGTCCAGGGGGCAGCGCTCGGTCTCGTGCCCGGCAATGCGCTGCGCTGACCGCTCCTGCGACCGACGGCTCTTCTCGAGCAGGAGGAGCAGGTCCTCCACGCTCGCCTCGGGTGGTCCGGGAATGGATGGGGTCACGACGGGCGGCTGCTCGGCGGGCCACTCCCCGGCGGCTGCCAGCGCCGCCCAGGCGGGCAGGAAGCGGCGCGCGGCGGTGGTGTGCGCGAAGGCCTGGGCCACGTTCCACTCCTCCTCGCCGCCGGGAGCGCGCAGGGCCGGCTCGGGCATGGCCCGCAGGACGGCCTCGAGGGCGCCGGCGACCGCCTCCTGCTGGGCGAGGATCGCCGCCGCGCTGCCCTGCGCGACGCGACGCCGCATCTCGCGTCGAGCAGCGATGAGTCCGGTGAAGTCACCGTCCATCACGAGCCAGACGGCCACCACGTCGGGGGCGTCGTCGGCCAGCGAGCCCAGCCAGGCGGGCGACCGGGGTGCGGGCGCCATCCCGCCCATCGGTCCGGTCAGATCCGCTCGAAGCGCTCGACCGGGAGGACGAAGACGGTGGCGCCACCCACCTCGACCTCGACCGGGTACGGCATGTAGAACTCGCCGGGTTCCATGATCGGCGGCATCGGGTTCACGAACTGGCGGCGAGCGTGGCAGTTGGCGCGAACCACGTCGAGCACGCCCTCGACCTGGTCGTCCTCGACGCCGACCAGGATGGTGGCGTTGCCCTGCTTGAGGAAGCCGCCGGACGAGTGGAGCCGCGTCGCCCGGAACTCGCGCTCGAGGAGCGCGTCCACCAGGTTGGCGGCGTCCTCGTTGTGCACGATGGCGGTGACGAGCTTCATGGGACCTCCTGCGTGGGCGCGCGGACTGGAGGGACTGTGGATGCGCCGCTAGTATGCCACGCTCCCGGCGCCGCTCCGGAGGTCCCCGGAGCCCGGCGCGAGGGCCGGACGGACCCTCGCGCGGTGACGATGGATGGCGACAGGGGGCGACGGGCGTGCCATCGTGTCCGGACACACACACGGGAGACGAGGCAATGGAGCGGTCTGCGCGTCGCCGGCATGGCCGGCGAGGGTCCCGGGCGGGCGCCATCGTTGCGGCGACCTGGCTCATCGGGCTGGGGCTGGTCTTCCTCGTTCGCGACGGAACCGGCTGGAGCTGGGGCGAGGCCTGGCCGATGTTCCTCATCCTCGTGGGCGTGGCATCCGGCGTGAGCGAGATCAGCCGGGGCCGGCGCCGGCCGACGAACCCGTGGACCATGACCGGGCCTGTCGTGCTCACCGGCATCGGCGTCCTGTTCCTGCTCGCGACAACCGGTTCGCTGGGCATCGGGATCGGCGACCTCATCGCGCGCTGGTGGCCGGTGGGGCTGCTGATCGTGGGTGCCTGGTTCCTGCTGGGTGCCTTCTGGCCGTCGGCCGCGAGCCAGGAGCACCTGACCCTGCCGCTCTCCGGCAGCAGCGCGTCGATTCGGGTCCGCTTCGGGGCCGGCGAGCTGCGCATCGGTCGCAGCCCGGCGGGCACCCTGGTCGACGGCGAGTTCACGGGCGGGGTGGTCCATCGGCTGCGAGCCGGAGGTGAGCTGGAGCTGGAGCCCGACTCCGCGCGCGGTTGGGCGTGGCTCGATCGGCCGCTCGACTGGCGCCTGGGCCTGAGCGGCGAGGTGCCCCTGGACCTGCGCCTGGACACTGGCGCGGCCCGTGGCGAAATCGACCTCGGGGATCTGCAGGTCCGGTCGTTCCGCCTGCAGACCGGCGCCAGCCAGACCCTCGTGCGTCTGCCACGCGCTGCCGGGACGACGCGGGTCAGCGCCGAGGCCGGCGCCGCGGAGGTGCGGTTCGAGGTCCCCGCCGGCGTGGCGGCCAGCATCCGCTCGCGGGTCGCGCTGGGCAGCACGCAGGTTGATCAGCGCCGCTTCCCGCGGACGCAGGACCGCTACGAGTCGCCGGACTACGCGACCGCGTCGAACCGCGTCGAGATCGACCTGCAGGGCGGCGTCGGGACGTTCCGGGTGGAGAGCGCCTGACGCCCTGGCTCGCCGAGGATCAGGACCTTCCGAACAGGGCCCTGACCGGGCGCAGCGTCAGGTAGTAGAGGATCGTACCGGCGATCATCAGCGTGAGCAGCGCGCTGGCGATCGTCTCGCGGCCGCCCGCCAGGCGGGCGAGGGCGAGCAGGATGTTCGCTCCCTCGAGGCCGACTCCCAACGGCCACGCCCATCGCCGTACCGTCCACAGGCCGTAGGCGAGGGGAAAGAGCAGCAGGGCGATGCCGACGAGGATCACCCCCATCGCGGTCAGCATGCCGCCGCCCAGGATGATGTCGGCGGCGGCGGTCCTCCCGAGCGCGATCAGGCTCAATCCCGCGAGGACGTCGAAGATGCCGCCGATGCCGGCGAGCGCGGCGAGCAGGCTGATGCCTGCCGGGCGCTCCGGGGGCTGCGCCGGGGGCTGCTCCGGGGTTCGAGATGGCGTAGGTACCGTGGTGGTGCTCCCTGCTGCACGCTCTGCCGATCGGATTGCCGGTGGAGTATCGGCTTCCGGTCAACCGGTCTGCAAGGCGCCGGCGTCCGGCGATGCCAGCAGCGGCTCGACCAGCTCGCGCACGGCCCTGTCCGAGTCCGCAACGGAGCCGGAGCCATCGACGACGCGAATGCGATGGGGCTCGTCCTCCGCGAGCGCCTGGTATGCCGCTCGAACCTTCTCGAAGAAGGCGACCCCCTCCGTGTCCTCGAATCGGTTCCACTCGGCAGCGCGCTTGCGTGCCAGACCCACCTCGACCGGGACGTCGAGCAGGATGGTCAGGTCCGGGACGAGGCCCCCGGTGGCGAACGCCTGCAGGCGCCGCATCTCAACGGGGTCGTTGCCGTAGGCGGCGCCCTGGTAGGCGAGCGACGAGTCGGCGTAGCGGGCGCAGACGACCCAGTCCCCGCGCGCCAGCGCGGGACGGATCACCCGGGCGACATGCTGGGCGCGCTGCGCCGCGAACAGGAGCGCATCGGTCCGGGGATCCAGGTCATCGGCCAGGCCGCGGTGATGCAGCACCAGGGTGCGGATCTCGTCGCCCACCGGCGTCCCCCCGGGCTCCCGGGTGAGGATCACCCGGCGGCCGCGCTCCTCGAGCCAGCGGGCCAGGTGCTTCGCGGCGGTGGTCTTGCCGCTCCCCTCGGGCCCCTCCAGGGTGATGAACCGGCCGGGCGCGCCGGTCGCCGTCATGGCGATCGCCTCAGCGCCACGCCCGTCCCTCGTCGGGGAGGAGCTCCACGCGGCGGTTGGGCTCCGCGCCACGCGACCGGCTCATGAGGCTGTGGCGCTCGGCCATCTGGTGCTGGAGCCGCCGGACATACGCGTTCTGCGGGGAGAGCTCCACCGCCTGCCCCGAGGCCTGGACCAGGCCGATCGCCTCGGAGGTCTCACGCAGCGCTGCCTCCTGGGGGTCCGCCTCGAGGTCGTACAGGCTGGCGAGCATGTTCTCCATCTGGAGGACGGTGTTCGTCTTCAGCACGTAGATGGGCACACCCGAGGACTCCGCGTCGCGCAGGGCGGCCGGCTTGCGGCGGTAGTAGTTGCGGAGGGTGACCACTGCGTCCGCCTCGTCGATGTCGCGCGCCACCGTCACCGGCAGGGCCAGCTCGCGGACCGACTGCTCGAGGCGCTTGCGGCTGACGCCGAACGCGAACAGGCTCATGGGCCGATGGTTGCGTGCCAGGGACGGCTCCGGGCGCGTGGCGCCGATCGGACGATCCAGCGCCGGATCCGCGTCGGGCCCGGGGAGGGAGCGATCCTGGCCCGGGGAGTTCTCGGCCATGCGCTCCCCGGGCATCGGGCGCAGGCCGCGGCCGCCACGGCCCTCGCCACGGCCGGGAAGCGGGCGAAGGCCGCCGCCGAAGGTGCCGCCGTTGCCGGCCCGGCCGCGGCCAGAGAAGGACCCGTAGCCGCCCAGCGGCTCGAGCGGGGCGAAGGCCGGGTTTCCCGCCTCCGTCTCGCTGATCCGATAGTCGTACTTGGTGGCCGCGTGGACCTCGCCGGCCTCGTCCCGCCAGCGCGCCTCGGGAGGCACCATGTGGCCGCGCAGGATGGCGTCGACGGTCTCCGCCACGTTGCGATGGACGATGACGTTGTCGCGCTCCACGATCTCGACCAACACGTCGAAGGTCGGCGGGGCCTTGCGCTCCAGCACCGTCTTCTGGGTCCCGCGGCGCCGGGCCTCCTCGTCGCCCAGGGTGACCGGCTGGATCCCGCCCACCAGGTCGGAGAGCGTGGGGTTCAGCATGAGGTTGTCGAGCGTGTTGCCGTGCGCGGTGCCCACCAGCTGGACGCCGCGCTCCGCGATGGTCCGTGCCGCCTGGGCCTCCAGCTCGGTCCCGATCTCGTCGATGACGATCACCTCGGGCATGTGGTTCTCGACCGCCTCGATCATCACGTTGTGCTGCTCCGACGGCGTGCGGACCTGCATGCGGCGCGCGTCGCCGATCCCGGGGTGCGGGATGTCGCCGTCGCCGGCGATCTCGTTCGAGGTGTCCACCACCACGACGCGCTTGCCGAAATCGTCGGCGAGCACCCGGGCCACCTCGCGCAGCATGGTGGTCTTGCCCACTCCGGGCCGGCCGAGGAGCAGGATGCTGCGGCCGCCCTCGACCATGTCGCGGACGATGTCGATGGTCCCGAAGACCGCGCGACCGATGCGGCAGGTCAGGCCCACCACCTTGCCGGCGCGGTTGCGGATGGCGCTGATGCGATGGAGGGTCCGCTCGATCCCGGCGCGGTTGTCGTCGCCGAAGACGCCGATGTGGTTCACGACGTGCCCGATGTCGGCCTCGGTGATCTCGCGGTCGAGAAGCACCTCCTCGCCGTCGGCGAAGCGCGCCTCCGGGCGACGCCCCAGGTCCATGACCACCTCGAGCAGGTCGCTGCGATCGGCGAACGAGCGGAGGCGGGCCACGATCTCCGCGGGGAGCGCCGCCATCAGGTCGTCCAGGTCGTCGGTCGTCTCTCGACGCGGCACGCGTGCCACGCTGCCTCCTCGCGCTCGAAGCGCGCTAGTGAACGGCCGGCACCATCGCCGGCTCACGGATCTGCGCGCGAACCTCCCGGACCAGCATCGTGACCCGGCCAATGGGCACGAACCCGACGGCCGAGGCGGCGCGCATCCCCGCCGACTCGTATGTTCGCACCGGAGCGAGGATTCCCGCAGCGGTCGCGTCGGCTCCCATCGCGTCGAGCGTGGCCCGCAGGAACGCCGCGCCGTCGGTTCCGTCGCGGACCAGGAAGCGCAGGTAGTGCGGTCCCTCGCGGCAGGCGCCGTGCTGGGCGAACCCGCCGGCGCGCTGATCGTGCGGCATGAACCAGGCGCTCACCTCGCTGAAGTGCAGGATGGGATTGAGGCTCGAGCGCGGGACGATCCCCTCGTGCCCCACCGATTCCCAGTCGGGGGCGGCGTACGACTCCAGGCGGGCAATGGCCGGTGGCGTTGCGTGGGTCCACAGGTCGAACAGGTGCCACGCGTCGGGAGCGCCGGCCGGCTGCAGCGGCGCGTGTCGCTCGCCCGCCCCATGGGCTTCGCCCCAGTGGTCGGCGGGGGCGCCGTCGTGGCCCCGCGGAGGTCGCTGCCGCCCCAGGACCCGGCGCAGCCAGCCCGCCGCTCCCCGCTGGGTGGCCGGCGACAGGTAGAGGATCTCCTCCTGCGCATAGGCCACGAAGTTCGCCTGCCCCAGCAGCTCCAGGTTCTCGCGGACGTCGCTGCAGGCCACGTGGTAGCGGGCCACGTTCTTCTTGGCCCCCTCATCGATGAGCGCCTGCAGGAGCGCCCAGCGGACCTCCGCGGCCAGGGGGCCCTCCGCGGCATCGAGCTCGATGATGACCCAGTCGTCGCGGTGGGGTTCCTCGATGGCGCGGCAGCTGCCGACCAGCTGCCCGTCCGACTCGGCGACGAGATGGACCGATGGCGGCCGCAGCGGGATCCAGGTCGGGGTCAGGGTCGCCAGGCTGATCTGCGGCGGCGTCGACGAGGCGGGAATGCCCAGGCTGCGCCGATGGGCGTCGGCGGAGGCATGAACCCGTCGCGACAGGTCGCCCAGCGCCGGGCGATCGGTCAGGCGCGCGGCTCGGACGGTGCCGCTGCCCGCGGTCACGGTCGCGGCCCGACCTCGGCGGTGAGCATCCGGACCAGCAGCTCGTGCACGCGCCGGTCCCCGGTGAGCTCGGGGTGGAACGCGGTGGCGATGACACGACCCTGGCGCACGGCGATCGGGCGCCCGTGGGGGTCGACCGCCAGGATCTCGGCCGCCGGTCCCACGTCGCTCACCACCGGCGCGCGGATGAAGACGCCGTGGAGCGGCTCCGTGCCCAGGATGGGCATCTCCAGGTCAGCCTCGAAGCTGTCGAGCTGACGTCCGTAGGCGTTGCGTCGCACCTCGATGTCGAGCAGCGGGAAGACTGGCTCGGCGCCATCGGCGATGCGGTCGGCGAGCAGGATCATTCCGGCACAGGTGCCGAGCATGGGCGCCCCGGCGCTGGCCAGGGCCCGGATCGGCTCGCGGAGGCCGTACTCGTCGATCAGCTTGCGCATGGTCGTGCTCTCGCCACCCGGCAGGATCAGGGCGTCGAGGCCCGCGAGGTCGCGCGGCAGGCGCACCTCCACCGGCTCCGCCCCCACGTCACGCAGCGCCTCGACGTGCTCCCGCACGGCTCCCTGCAGGGCCAGCACGCCGATGCGCGGACGGCGACCCGTCACGCGAGGCTCCATTCGCCGGCTACCAGCCCCGGGCGGCGAGCCGCTCCTCGGCCGGGATCTCGGACAGCTCCAGGCCGTGCATCGGCTCGCCCAGGCCGGCGCTCACCTCGGCGAGGATCTCCGGGTTGTCGAAGTGGGTCGTGGCCTTGACGATGGCCCGGGCGTAGCGTTCCGGGCTCTCGCTCTTGAAGATGCCGCTGCCCACGAAGACGGACTGGGCGCCCAGCTGCCGCATCAGCGCGGCGTCCGCCGGTGTCGCGACGCCGCCCGCGCTGAAGTTCGGGACGGGCAGCTCGCCGAGCTCGGCCGTGCGCTGGACCAGCTCGACCGGCGCACGCAGCTCCTTGGCGGCGGCATAGAGCTCATCGGAGCGGAGCGCCTGCAGCTGGTGGATCCCCGACTGCACCGCGCGCATGTGGCGCACCGCCTCGACGATGTTCCCGGTCCCCGCCTCACCCTTGGTGCGGATCAGGGCCGCGCCCTCGCCGATGCGGCGGAGCGCCTCGCCGAGGTCGCGGCAGCCGCAGACGAACGGCACCTTGAAGGCGTGCTTGTCGATGTGGTTCGCCTCGTCCGCGGGGGTCAGGACCTCCGACTCGTCGATGTAGTCCACCTCGAGCGCCTCGAGGATCTGCGCCTCGACGAAATGGCCGATGCGGCACTTGGCCATCACCGGGATGGAGACCGCCGCCTTGATCTCGTTGATCAGCTTGGGATCGCTCATCCGCGCCACCCCGCCGAACTTGCGGATGTCCGACGGGACGCGCTCGAGGGCCATCACCGCCACGGCCCCCGCGGCCTCGGCGATGCGCGCCTGGTCGGCGGTCACCACGTCCATGATCACGCCACCGGCGAGCATGCGGGCAAGCCCGACCTTGGTGGCCCAGGTTGAGGTCTCGATGGTCGTCATCTCGAGGGGGTTCCTCGCTCGTTTGGCATGGCGCGCATTCAGCGCGGACTCCTCGCGGCGGTTCTGACGCCGCGGGTGCGCCCCAATTGTACCGCCGCCTCGCGGAGCTCCCAGCTCCGAAGCCCGTGGCGGACTCCGCTATCATCGGGCCGCTGGAGGCGTGGCGTGATCAACGCACCCGTGCTGGTGCTGAACCAGAACTACGAGCCACTCAACGTCTGCGACATCAGGCGCGCCTTCACCCTGCTCGGTGCCGAGAAGGCGGAGCTGCTCGAGCGCAATCACCAGGTGATCCACACCCCCACCATGGCCATTGACGCGCCATCGGTCATTCGCCTGGTGTACCTGGTGCGCCGACCTCGCCCGCGGGTGAAGCTCTCGCGCCGCGAGGTGTTCGCCAGGGACCGCCATGTCTGCCAGTACTGCGGAACCATGAGCCGCGACCTCACCATCGACCACGTCGTGCCCAAGCATCGCGGCGGCCGCCACGAGTGGGAGAACCTGGTCGCCGCCTGCCGCGCCTGCAACCACCGCAAGGGCTCCAAGACGCTCGCCGAGGCGCGCATGCGGCTTCTGCGCGAGCCCCGCGCCCCACGGGCGGACGTCCGCTACCTGTTCGGGAACTACCTCGCAGACGAGCAGAACGGCGCCTGGCGCAACTACCTCTTCCTGGGCGGCCAGGCAGGCGGGAGCTAGCAGGGACCGCCATGCCGCGCGGTCCGGAGCTCCGGCGTGCGATCAGGCTCACGGATCTCGATGCCGGCGCCCGCGCCGTCCTGCAGCTCCTCGCCCGCCATGGCCACGAGGCCGCCCTGGTGGGTGGCTGCGTCCGCGACCTGCTGCAGGGCACGCCACCGGTCGACTGGGACGTGGCCACCGGCGCGACGCCGGAGGCCGTGACCGACCTCTTCCCCGGTTCCACCTGGGAGAACCCGTTCGGCACCGTGACCGTGCGCGCCGGCCCGGAGCGAACCGCGGTCGAGGTGACGACCTACCGCGTCGAGTCCGCGTACCGCGACCACCGGCGCCCCGAGCGAGTTCGCTGGGGCGGCACGCTGGAGGACGACCTGTCCCGGCGGGACTTCACCGTCAACGCGCTCGCGTGGCTGCCGCCGCAGGGCAACGGGGAGGAAGGTCGTCTCGTGGACCCGCACGGCGGCCTCCGCGACCTGGAGGACCGCGTCCTGCGGGCGGTCGGCGACCCGGACCAGCGGATCGCGGAGGACGCGCTCCGCCTCCTCCGCGCGGTGCGCTTCGCACTGCGATTCGGGCTGAGCATCGAGCCGGGCACCGAGGCGGCGATCCGCCGCAACGCCGGTCTGGCCGCCGAGCTTTCCGGCGAACGGGTGCGCGACGAGCTGCTGCGCATGCTCGCCGTGCGTGGACCGGACGACGGCGCGCCGCCGCCGTCGGCTGCGCTGGCGCTCCTCGAGGATCTGCAGATCCTGCCGGTGATCCTGCCCGAGCTCGCGGCGCTGCGCGGAGTGCCCCAGGCCAAGGCCCTGCCCGGCGACGCGTTCGATCACTCGCTGCGGACCGTGGACGCCCTCCCGGCCGACGACCCGCTGCTCCGCCTCATCGGGGCGCTCCACGACGTCGGGAAGGCCACCACCCTCGCGGACGGCCACTTCATCGGTCACGAGACCCTGGGGGCACGGATGGTCGAGGCGATCCTGCGCCGCCTTCGGTTCTCGAAGGCCGAGGTGGCGCGCGGCGAGCACCTGGTGCGGATGCACATGTTCGACTATCGCGCGGACTGGACCGATGCGGCTGTCCGGCGCTTCATCCGCCGCGTCGGCGCGCGGGCGCTGCCGGACCTGTTCGCCCTGCGCCGGGCCGACGACGCGGCCTCCGGCGTGGCGCCGCCGGAGCACGGCGGCCTCGACGAGCTCCGCGCGCGGGTAGGTGCCGAGCTCGCCAGCCATCCGCTGAGCGCCCGCCAGCTCGCCGTCCACGGTGACGACCTGACCGAGTCGCTCGGCATCGCGCCCGGGCCGATCGTCGGCCGGCTCCTCCATCGGCTCATGGAGGCTGTGCTCGACGATCCGCTGGTCAACGACCGCGCCACGCTGCTGGCCCTGGCACGGTCGTGGTTGCCGGCCGAGTCGGTGGTGCCTGGCGGCACCACCCACGCCCGCCCCGCTCGAAACCGGACCGCCGCCCCCGGCCACCACGGCTGACACCACGGGACGGGCTGGCTACAATCGGCGATCCGGGCATGCAAAGCTCGCGCCGTTTCTCGAGCGGAGGGTCCCTGCCTCAGCGATGACCGCCACCGGTCGACGTGTCGTGCGCCTTGAACACCTGATGACCACCCCGAACGCGTCGCTCCGCGACCTGGACGAGGCCGTGGAACTGGTGCTGGAGCATGACCTCGTCACCTGCCTGACGGTCAGCCCCTGGCTCGTGAAGGCGGCTCGCCGCAAGCTCGGCCGGTCCAAGGTCCGGCTGGGGACCATCGTGGGCTATGGTCACGGCGGCCAGGTGCTGGCCGTGAAGGCATTCGAGGCGAGCAAGGCCCTCGAGCAGGGCGCCAACCAGATCGCGTTCGTCCTCAACGGCGGCGCGCTGGTCTCCGGCGAGGACGAGATGGTCTACAACGACATGCTCGCGGTGGTGGACATGGCCCACTCGGCGCTCGCCGCCGCCGCCGTCATCGTCGAGGCCGAGTCGCTGCCGGGCGATCTCGTTCGCAAGGCCTGCCGGCTCGCCGAGCGGGCCGGGGTGGAGCAGGTGGCGACCTCGAACGGTGGCGCGACGGCGAAGCATGCCATCGCACTCACGTCCGTCCTGCGCGACAGCGTTGGGCCGCGCGTGCAGGTGACCGCGGCGGGTCGGTTCCGTGATGCCAATGGCGCCCTGGCCGCCGCCGCCGCGGGGGCGACCAGGATCGCGACCACGTTCTCGGCGTCGCTGATCGAGGGGATCGCGGACGGGCTCAGCGCGGGACCGGCTCTCGCCGGCACCGGGCGAACGTAGGGAAGCAGGAGAGGGAGGCGCGGATTGCGGATCCTGGTCGTCGGCGGAGCCGGTTTCGTCGGATCCACAACGGTGGAGGGGCTGGTCGATGCCGGTCATACGGTGACCGTCTATGACAACCTGTCGACCGGGCACCGCGGCGCGGTCATCGAGGGCGCCCATCTCGTGCTGGGCGAGATGGAGGACGCGCAGCACCTCGAGACCGTGCTTCGCGAGGCGCGCGTGGACGCGGTCCTCCACTGTGCCGCCAAGTCCCTCGTCGGCGAGAGCATGGCCGATCCGGGGCTCTACTACCGCAACAACGTCGGCGGCGGTGTCGCGCTGCTCGATGCCATGCGCGCGGCCGGCGTGACGCGCCTGGTCTTCTCGTCCACCGCGGCGGTCTACGGCGAGCCGCGACGGGTTCCCATCGCCGAGGCGGACCGCACCGAGCCCATCAACCCGTACGGCGCCACGAAGCTGGCCTTCGAGGGGGCGATGCGCTGGTTTGCCGCCTCCCACGACTTCCGGGCCATCAGCCTGCGCTACTTCAATGTCGCCGGCGCGACCGCGCGCAACGGTGAGGACCACGATCCGGAGACGCATCTCGTCCCGCTGGTGCTGCGCGTCGCCGCCGGCGAGGCCACGCATGTCCAGATCTACGGGCAGGACTACCCAACGCCCGATGGCACCTGCATCCGTGACTACGTGCACGTTCGCGACCTCGCGAACGCTCACCTTCTCGCGCTGGAGGCGACCGGAGAGGGCGACCCCAGCCTCGAGGTCTACAACCTGGGCTCGGCGGCCGGCTTCAGCGTCCGTGAGGTGGTCGAGGCGGCCCGCAAGGTCACCGGTCGCGCCATCCCGGCCCGCGCACTGAAGCGCCGGACTGGCGACCCGCCGGTGCTGGTGGCGTCGTCCCGCCGCGCACGCCGCGAGCTGGCCTGGAGCCCGCGATACTCGAGCCTGGAGCAGATGCTGAGCGATGCGTGGGAGTGGCGCCAGGCGCATCCGAACGGCTACCCGAAACCGGCGAGCGGCGCCTCCCGCGACCGTTCGGGGGCGCAGGAACCGGGCGTCGCGGCCGGGGCGGCGCCGAGCTGACCCGCAGGCCGGCACCCCTCGGCGTGGTACGATTCGGGAAGCGGAGGCGCCCCGGAGCGACGGCGCGCACGAGAGAACGCGCCCTCCGGCCGATCGCCGCCCCGCACATATCGCACATCGGAGAACCGTTTGCCAGAGACTGACACCCCGGCGGCTCGCCCAAGCAGCCGCCCCCGCCGCGGAACCTCGCGCGCCCGCACCACCGCGTCACCGCTAACCGCATCCCACTCGACACCCGCTGGCGACGGCGGCGACGGCCCGCTGCTTCAGGCCGTGCTGGCCCGCGCCTCCGCCCACCGCTTCGGTGACATCGAGGTGCCGGTGACCATTGCCCGCGCCCTCGAGCGCATGGGCTACGTGACGCCCACCGAGGTCCAGGACCGGGCCATCCCGCCGCTGCGCGCCGGGGAGGATCTCATCGGCCAGGCCCAGACCGGGACCGGCAAGACCGCCGCCTTCGGGATTCCCATGGTCGAGAAGATCGACCCGGCCGCGGGCCACGTCCAGGCCCTGGTCCTGACGCCCACCCGCGAGCTGTGCATGCAGGTCACCGACGAGATCGCGAGCATCGGCCGCTTCCGCAACGTGGGCGTGGTGGCCATTTACGGCGGCTCGAGCATGGACCGCCAGATCGCGGCGCTGCACCGAGGGGCGCAGGTCGTGGTCGGCACCCCCGGACGAGTCCTGGACCTGATCCGACGCGGTGAGCTGCACCTCGGCCGGGTCGAGACGGTCATCCTCGACGAGGCGGACCGCATGCTCGACATGGGCTTCATCGTGGACGTGGAGACGATCCTGTCCCGCTGTCCGCGCCAGCGCCAGACCGCGCTCTTCAGCGCCACCATGCCCTACGCCATCCTGCGCATCTGCGACCGCTTCATGCGGCGCAACGCGACCCAGATCACCGTCCGGCCGGACCTCAAGACGGTCGACACCGTGCGACAGCTCGTCTATTTCGTGGCCGAGCAGGACAAGGTCAAGGCGCTGCTGGAGCTGACCGATGCCTTCGGCTTCGACCGGCTCCTCGTCTTCCGGCACACGCAGATCGGGGTCGACCGCCTTGCCACGACGCTCAAGCGCCGCGGACGGAACGTGGCAGCCCTGCACGGCGGCCTCTCCCAGCGCGAGCGCGACCGGACCCTCGCGGACTTCAAGGCCGGCAAGACCCGGTTCCTCATCGCCACCAACGTCGCAAGCCGCGGCCTGGACATCACCGACCTGCCGTACGTGGTGAGCTACGACCTCCCCGAGGATGCCGACACGTATGTCCATCGCATCGGCCGCACCGGTCGGGCGGGCAAGGAGGGGACGGCCATCACCTTCGTCGGCGAATGGGACCTCGACGCCTGGGAGCAGATCCGCACCGCGGTGGACGCCCCCGTCGAGGAGGGCGAGCTCAACCTGTACGGCACCGCCTGAGGCTCGCGCCCGCCCGTCGCACCGTCAGGCGAGCGGAGGGGGCTCCACCGGCCCCACGTCTGCGAGCTGCTCGGCCGGATCGTCCCGCGCACCCAGCAGATCGCGGGCGGCCTGCTCCGCCCCCGGCGCCGCGAACAGCGTGACGTGGTCGCCGGGCCGCAGCTCCACCGGTCCGCGGGGGACGATCACCTCCTCACCGCGCTGAACCGCCACCAGGACCACCTGGCGCGGCCAGGCCACACCTGCGACGGTCTTGCCCGCCAGCGGTGAGCGCTCGGTGAGATCGGCTGCAAGGAGGATCCCGTCGGAGCCGAGACCGCGCACCTGCCGCACGTTGCCGGCGAGGGCGCGCCGGTAGGCGGCCATGGCGTCACGGGCCGACAGGATGCCCACCAGCTTGCCGTCGGCGACGACCGGCGCCCAGGCGGCCCGGTGGTCGGCAAGGTAGCCGAGGGCGTCGTCCAGGCCGTCGTCGGCGGTGATGATCGGTCCGTGCTGTTCGGTCACCGAGCCCACGGTCGCTTCGGGCTCGGCCCGCAGCACCGCTTCGCGGCTGACGACGCCGCGGACCGACCCGTCTCGTTCGATCACGGGTGCGCCCGGCAGATCCGAGTCGTCGATGCGCTCGCGTGCCTCGGAGATGGGCAGGTCGGCCGACAGGATCAGCCGAGGGCGCCGCGCCGCGTCCCCGGCGGGGATCGAGGACATGAGCGGCATGGCGAAGCGGAAACGATGCGCGGGCGACTGCTCGCGGCTGCGCAGCTGGCTGCGGTAGATGGTCCTGTCGCCGACGACGAGGGTGGCGATGCCGACCGCGATCATGGCGGGCGCCAGCATGGACAGGTTGTCGGTCATCTCGGCGACCATGAGCATCACGGCCAGCGGCGCGTGGGCGATGCTGCCGAAGAGCGCCATCATCGACACGATCACGAACGGTGCGGGGTCATGCGGGACGGCCGGCATGAACCCGAACGACTCGACGATCCGCCAGACGCCCGCTCCCAGCAGCCCCCCGATCACCATCCCGGGACCGAAGACGCCGCCGGAGCCGCCGGAGCCGATCGAGAGCGCGGTGGCCGCGATCCGGACGAACGGCAGCGCCACCACGGTCACCAGCGAGAGCGAGAGGAGCGTCTCGCGGGTGAGGCCCGCCTGCACCCAGCCGTAGCCGGTCCCCAGCGCTCCCGGGACGGCCATGCCGATGCAGCCCACGGCGAAGCCGGCGATGGCCGGCCGCACCTCGCGCGGGACGGGCCAGCGCTTGAACCAGTCCACTGCCCCGTAGAAGCCGGAGACGTACAGGCGCCCGACAAGGCCGGCGACCAGGCCGATCACCGCGTAGTACAGGAGCTGGAGCGGGTTCGTGAACTCCGCGCCCGTCTGCTTGCCGAAGATGGGCGCGAAGCCAACGAAGGCACCGAACACCGAGAAGGCCACGACCGAGGCGACGAACGAGGGGACGAGGGCCTCGGACTCGACGTCCTCCCGGTACGGGATCTCGGCGCCCAGGATCGCGCCGCCCAGCGGGGCGCGGAAGATCGCGCCGATCCCGGCCGCGAGGCCCGAGCTGACGGCGATGCGCGCATCGCGGGCATCGAGATCCAGGAAGCGGGCGAGGAACGACCCGAAGCCGGCTCCGATCTGGGCGGTGGGTCCCTCGCGGCCCCCGGAGCCCCCGGAGCCGATGGTGAGCGCCGACGCCACGAGCTTGATGATCGGGATGCGGCTGCGGACTCCCCGTGCGTTGTGGTGGAAGGCCTCGATGGCGGCGTCGGTGCCGTGGCCCTCCGCCTCGGGCGCGAGGCGGAAGACGAGGATCCCGGCCAGCAGTCCGCCGAGGCCGACGGCGACGGGGAGCAGGAACGGCCGCGCCGCGTCGACGATGGGGTTGCCGCCCTCGCCCAGGGGGGTGGCGGGCTGGTAGCCGGCGATCAACCCAAGGAAGATGTGCGTGGAGAATTCGAGGGTGCGGAAGAAGATGGCCGCGCCCAGGCCGGAGATGATGCCGATGAGCCCTCCGAGAAGCACCCACTTGCGCAGGTACGGCGTCGCCCGGATGCGCCGTCGGAGGCGATCGACGGGCGCGAGGTGTGCGGTCACAGCTCCTCCCCGATGGCGGCGGCCAGCCGTTCAAGCTCGGCGGCCAGCTCGAGGGACGGCGTGGCGGCGCGAGCGACCTTGCGGATCGTCCGGCGCCGGTACGCGACGATGGCGTTGCGCACCGACCGTCCGTCAGGGGTGAGACGGACACGGGTGGCGCGATGGTCGCGCTCGTCCTGCCGTGCGCTCACCAGGCCGCGTCGCTCGAGCCGCCGGAGCAGGCGGCTCGTGCCGGGGAGGGACCCGCCGACGCGGGACGCGACCTCGCTGACGCGCGCCCCGTCCGACGCCTCGCCCAGGACGACCAGCGCCCGCCACTGGGGCACGGTCAGCTCGAGTCCGGGCGTGGCCTCCGCGAGGGCGCGACTCGTGAGCGCGACCCCGGCAAAGACGAGACGCTCGAGCGCCCGGGAGGTCACGTTGGTTGTCACACGGTGATCATAGCATATTGGTTGCCACCTGGTAACCACGACCCGCGGGCTCTCCGCGAAGGCTGTCTGCGTGCCGCGGTGAACGTTCCGCGCCCGCGCCGGGTACCCTTGGCAGACCAATGCCGCCGCCCGACGAGACCGCCCCAGCCAGCAACGACCAGCCGCAGTTCGCGACGCTCCAGGACGCCGTCATTTCGAGCGTGGACTGGATCGTGGAGCCGTGCTGGAAGGGGACGCGCCTGCTCGTCCGCTACGACGGTGATGCCGTGACCCTCATCGACCAGCATGGCGCCCCGGCCGGCCCGGAGCTGGCGGAAGCGGCCAAGGTCATCGCCGAGGCGATCGACGCCGACCAGGCGCTCATCGACGGAGCCTGGACCGCCATGCCGTTCGTGGGCGAGGGGAGCGGCGCCCGAGCCTGGGCCGCGACGCTGGCGGAGGAGGCGGGAACCGAGGAGGGCCCCGACCCCGTGTCGCTCGAAGGACGCCGGGCCTTCGTGGCCTGGGACCTCATCGAGCTCGACGGGCAGCCTCTCCACGAGATCCCGCTGCAGGAGCGGCGCCGGCTGCTCGAGTCGGTCATCGTCGAGAACGTGCGGGTCCGCGTCTCGCCCGCGGTGCGGCTGCCGATCCACGGCTGGCTCGGAGCCTGGCGGAGCGCCGGCTTCACGCACTTCGTGGCGAAGCACGTGAACAGCCGCTATCGCCACGGGGCCACCGCCGAGGACTGGCTCCAGGTCGACATCGAACCGGAGAAGCAGCCCAGCATGGTCGGCCGGCTCTTCGGCCAGCGGCCGCCGAAGGTCCGCCGCATCAACGACTGAGGGCGGTGCTACCCTAGCCGAGCGTCCACGCACCCCATCTCGGCATTCTCCGAGGAGGTCCCGCCCTGACGTCTGAACCTACCGCCCACATCCCATCGGCGCTCGACGAGACGGGGCTCGCAGAGGTCCGGCGCATCGGCAACGCCGACCTGATGGTCGGTATTCCCTCCTTCGGCAACGCCGACACCATCGGCTACGTGGTGCGGGCCGCAACGGCCGGCATGGTCCAGTACTTCCCGGATCTCAAGCCGGTCCTCGTGAACAGCGACGGCGGATCACCCGACGACACCCCCAGGGTGGCGGTCAGCACGGAGAGCCCCGACTACATCGAGAAGGTCATCCTGGTGAGCCCGCGCCACAAGCTCCAGCGGATCAGCTTCACGTACCAGGGGATCAGTGGCAAGGGGACCGCGGTACGCGCCCTGTTCGAGGTCGCGCGCGAGCTGCAGGTGAAGGCCATGGTGATGGTCGATTCGGACCTGCGCTCCATTGTCCCGGAGTGGATTGAGCTGCTGGCGGGACCGATTCTCAAGGGCGGCTACGACTTCGTGGCGCCCCTCTATGCCCGCTACAAGTACGACGGCACCATCACCAACAACATCAGCTACCCGCTGACGCGGGCGCTGTATGGCACGCGCATCCGCCAGCCCATCGGCGGCGATTTCGCCATCAGCGGAGACCTGGTCAACCGCTACCTGGAGCTTGCGACCTTTGACGAGGCAACGGCGCGCTTCGGGATCGACATCTGGATGACGCACTCCGCCATCAACGAGGGCTTCGCGGTCTGCCAGGCGCGCCTCGGGGCCAAGATCCACGATGCCAAGGACCCGGCGTCCGACCTGGGACCGATGTTCCGCCAGGTGGTGGGCACGCTCTTCAACCTGGCCGGGGTCTACGCGGACCGCTGGCTGCGGGTCAAGGGCAGCCACCCGATTCCGGAGTACGGGTTCGAGCGTGTCATCGCGCCGGAGGCGATCACCGTCAACCACGCCAAGCTCGTCGACGCCTTCGGGTCCGCGCGCCCGACGCACGGGGAGCTCTGGGGCGACTTCCTTGCGCCCGAGCAGCTGGAGCGCGTGATGGACCTCGACGTGCCGGACGATCCGGCGAGCTTCCACTTCCCCGCGGAGCTGTGGATCCGGTGCCTGTATGACGCCCTCGTGGCGTACCACCGACCCGGCGTGGACCCGGAGCGGCTGCTCGCGGCCCTCACCCCGCTCTACTTCGGGCGCACCGCCGGGTTCATCTCCGAGACGCTGGACCTGGGCAACGACCTCGCGGAGCGCGCCATCGAGGCGCAGGCGCTGGAGTTCGAGCATCTCAAGCCGTACCTCGTCTCGCGCTGGAACGCCATGGTCGCCGGCCGGACCGCGGCCGCAGGAGCCACGGCCTGATGGCGCCCCGCAGCCGGGGCCCGTACCGGATCCTCCTGCCGCTGGCGAACCCGCGCACGGCGCGGGACCTGGTACGCATCGGGGCCGGAATCGGGACCGCCAGCGGTCCGCGGCGCAAGAAGGAGATCACCGCGCTCGGGATCGTGGAGGTCCCGGAGGAGCAGTCCCTGGCCGAGGGCGCCACCAGCGCCCGCACCGCCCGACGCCTCCTCCAGCGGGTGATGGCCTTCGGCGATGAGGAGGGCGTCGAGATCCGGACCATGGTCCGCATCGGGCGCCGCGCGGCGGAGGGGATCATCGAGGCGGTGGCCGAGGAGGGCGCGGACCTGCTGATCTTCGGCTGGGGCGGGCCGCCGGCGGGCAGCCGCGGCGGAGGGAGCCCGGAGCCGGATTCTCCAACGGTGACCGTCAACGCGCCGATGCCCACCGTTTTTTCGTCCACCATCGATGCGGTCGTCCGCCAGTCGCCCTGCGACATCGCGGTGGTCAAGCAGCGCGGCATCGAACAGGTGAACTCGATCCTGGTGCCGGTCCGTGGCGGTCCGCATGCGGAGCTGGCGGTGCGTGTCGCGCGGGACCTGGCGCAGCGATTCGACGCGCAGGTCGTGGTGATGCACGTGGTGCCCAACGGCATCGGCGAGCGAGCCTGCGCCCGCCAGCAGGAGGCGCTCGACCGGTTCATCAAGGAGCACGGTGGCAGGCGCCGGGCCTCGGGCCTCGTGCGCGAGGCGGCATCGGTGCGGCAGGCGATCATCCGCGAGGCGTCGCACCACGACCTGGTGGTCATGGGCGCTTCGGCCGCTCCCACCAACGCCGGCCCGGACGGCCGGTACCTGTTCGGCACACTCGCCGACGCGGTGGCATCGCGGGCCAGGCCAACGGTCATCGTGGTCAAGACCCGCCAGCAGCTGGGCCTCGCGACCTTCGAGGAGCTGCGGACCACCGAGGGCAGCCTTCCGGAGGCCGACGCCTACGTGGAGCGCAGCCAGTCGCTGACGACCGTGGTGGACCGATGGTTCGCGGAGAACACGTTCCACGCGGGCGAGTTCAGCGACATCCGCGCCCTCACCGCCCTCAAGGAGAAGGCCGGGCTGACCGTGAGCGTGGGCCTGCCCACCCTCAACGAGGAGAAGACGGTGGGCCTGGTCATCAAGCGCATCAAGGGCGCGCTGATGGAACGGGTCCCGCTCATCGACCAGCTCGTCGTCATCGACTCCGATTCCGAGGATCGGACCCGCGAGATCGCGGAGGACCTGGGCGTGCCGGTGATCCGGCACAGCGCCATCCTGCCGGAGACCGGCACCTTCGTCGGAAAGGGGGAGGCGCTGTGGAAGAGCCTCCACGTCCTGGACGGCGACATCGTGGCCTGGATCGACACCGACATCAGCAACATCCAGCCGCGCTTCGTGTACGGCCTGCTCGGACCGCTGCTGCGAGAGCCCCGCATCAGCTACGTGAAGGGCTTCTACAAGCGTCCCATCCGTGACGGCGACAAGATCGTTCCGGAGGGCGGCGGACGCGTCACCGAGCTCATGGCGCGCCCGCTCCTGAACCTGTTCTTCCCGGAGCTGTCGGGCCTCATCCAGCCGCTCGCCGGCGAGTATGCCGGGCGGCGGAGCCTCCTCGAGTCCCTGCCCTTCTTCACCGGGTACGCGGTCGAGGTCGGGCTCCTGATCGACATCCTCGACCAGGCGGGCCTGCCCGCCATCGGCCAGGTGGACCTCGAGCGACGGATCCACCGCAACCAGCCGCTGCCCAACCTGTCGCAGATGGCGTTCGTCATCCTCCAGGCCGCCATGCGCAAGCTGGAGGAGCGGCACCGGATCGAGCTGCTGACGGAGATGGGGCGCACCATGAAGCTCATTGCACAGGACCGCGACCGGTTCAGCCTCACCGTCCGCGAGATCGGCGACCAGCTCCGGCCACCCATCCGCACCATCCCCGCCTACCAGGAGCGCCGGCGCAAGCTCGCCGGTCGCTGAGCCGGATCGAACCCGCCCGGCCCGGACCGGGTAGTCCTGGTGTGAGCCACGCCCCGCTCCGCGCGTCGCGTCCCTTCCTGGGTCTGATCCTCGCCGCGCTGCTGGCGGCCTGCTCCGGCGCCGCGCCGTCCACGAGCCCAGGCGTCAGCGCACCATCGGGCTCGTTCGCGGATCGCCTGCGCGCGGCCGTCTCCGTGGACGCGATCATGACCGACCTGCAGCAGCTGCAGGCCATCGCCGACGACCACGACGGGATCCGGGCCGCCGGGACGCCGGGCTACGACGCGTCCGCCGGGTTCGTCGCCCAGGCCCTCCGCGACCTCGGCTACCAGGTGCACCTGGACTCGTTCACCCTGCCGCTCTTCAGCGAGGTGGGCGAAGGGCTCATTGGCATTCCGGGTGGCCCCGCGTTCGCCGCCGGCACCGACTTCCGGGCCATGCTCTTCAGCGCCAGCGGCGACGTCGAGGCGCGGGTCACGGCCGTCGGCTTCGATCGGGCAGCGGACCCCGGCGCCTTCACGGAGCACGCAACCGGCACCGGCTGCGCGGCGTCGGACCTTCCGACCGCCGTGCGGGGGACGATCCTGCTCGTGCAGCCCGGCCCCTGTTATCGGCGGGCGCAGGCGCAGGCCGCGCAGGAAGCCGGCGCGTTGGCGATCGTGATCGCCTATCCGCAGTGGGAGCCGGGCTACGTCCTGCGGCCGACGCTGCTGACGCCGGACGGGATCACGATCCCGGTCATCGGCGCCACCCGGGAGGTGGGCCTGGCGCTGGATGACGCGGCCACCTCGGCCAGCACGGTCCACCTGCGCATGACCACGGCCGTGGTCGATCGGCCGGTGGCCAACGTCATCGCCGACAGCCCGGGCGGGGATCCGTCGCAGGTGATCATGCTCGGCGGTCACCTCGACTCCGTCCTGGACGGCCCGGGGATCAACGACAACGGCTCGGGCACCATGGCCATCCTGGAGATCGCGCGCCGCCTGGCATCGGTCGGGGCTCCGCGGCTCCGCGTGCGCTTCGCCTTCTGGGCGGGCGAGGAGATCGGCCTGTACGGCTCGCAGCACTACGTGAGCACCCTGGACGGGGCCGATCGCTCGGCGATCCGGGTCTACCTGAACTTCGACATGCTCGGCTCGCCGAACGGCGGGCGCCTGGTGTACGAGGACCGGGGCGCTGCCGCCGGCTCCGACCAGGTGACCTCCCTGTTCACCTCGACGTTCCGCTCCGAGGGTCTCACGAGCGGAACGCTCGACCTCTCGGGGGCCTCCGATCACTACAGCTTCGAGCAGGCCGGTATCCCGACCGGCGGTCTGTTCTCCGGGGCCAACGAGATCAAGACCAGCATCGCGGCCCAGACCTACGGCGGGACGAAGGACGCGTACTACGACGACTGCTACCACCGTCCCTGCGACCGCGCCGACAACGTGGATCCGGTCCTGCTCGAGCAGATGGTGCGAACCGCCGCGTACGTGACGGGCCTGCTCGCGTCGGGAGAGGCGCGCGTTTCCGGCTGAGGCGCTGCCGCTCGCTGGCGATGCCTTCTATCCTTAGACCGATGTCATCGAGAACCCTGCAGGTGGTGATCGCCCCCGACTCGTTCGGCGGTGCGCTTGATTCGGTCGGTGTCGCTGCCGCCATCGGTGCGGGCTGGGCGCGCGTCCGTCCGTCCGACCACCTGGTCCGCGCACCCATGGCCGACGGAGGCGAGGGGACCCTGGTGGCGCTCGCGGATGCCCTGGGTGACGTCGTGCGAGCGACGCTCCATCACCGCCCACGACCCGCTCGGGCGGGAGGTTGAGGCGACCTGGCTCCTCCTCGACGGCGGCCGTGCCGCGTTCATCGAGATGGCCGAGGCCAGTGGCCTGGCCCGGCTGGCCCCGGAGGAGCGGACGCCCGACGTCGCCGGGCGCTCCTCGACACGCGGGACCGGGGAGCTGCTGAAGGCGGCGCTGGATGCCGGCGTGGAGCGGATCACCGTCGGGCTGGGGGGCTCCGCGACCACCGATGGCGGATCCGGCCTGCTTGCCGCGCTGGGTCTGCGGATGCTGGATGCCGGCGGCAGCGACCTCCCCGACGGCGGGGCCGCCCTCGCCCGGATCGACCGGGTGGATCGCTCCGGGCTCGATCCTCGCCTCGCGGAGGTCGCGCTCACGATCGCCAGCGACGTGACGAACACGCTCACCGGGTCCGACGGCGCGGCTGCCACGTACGGGCCCCAGAAGGGCTGCGACGCGGCCGCCGTCACCGCGCTCGACGCGGCCCTGCGCCGCTGGGGCGACGCGATCGAGAAGGCCACCGGACGCCTGGTGGCGGACCTGCCCGGCGCGGGCGCGGCGGGCGGCACCACGGCGGGCCTGCTGGGGTTCACCGCTGCCGTCCTGAAGCCCGGCGTGGAAGTGGTGGCCGGCCTGGTGGGCCTCGCCGATCACATGGCCAGCGCCGACCTGGTCATCACCGGCGAGGGTCGAGCCGACGAGCAGACGCTCTCCGGCAAGGCGGCCATGGGCGTCGCGCGCCTGGCACGGGCCCGCGCGCCGGTGATCCTCCTCTGTGGCGGCCTGGGCGCGGGCGCCAGCGCGCTCGATGCCTCCGGCGCATTCGCCCTGGTGCAGCCGATCCTCGACAGGCCCATGGACCTGGCGACCGCCATGGCCGACACCCAGCGGCTGCTGGAGAAGGCAGCCGAGCGGCTGGCGCGCGGCATCGGGGTGGGACTCGACCTGGCGCATGGCTGAGGGGTCGAAGGATCGGCCGAAGACGAAGCGCCGCCGCGGGCCGAGTCCGCAGAAGCTGGCCGCCGATCGCCGCAAGCGGCGAGCCGCGGTGGAGGTCGTGCTGGATCGGCTCGGCGAGCGCTACGAGCACCCCGCCTGGGCCGGGTCGCGGCTCGATGTGGTGAGCGAGCTGGTGCTCACCATCCTGGCCCAGAACACCGCCGACACCAACTCGTTCCGGGCCTTCACCGCCCTCCGGGACCGATACTCGGACTGGGATGCCGTGCTCGCCGCGCCCACCGACGAGCTGGTGGAGGTGATCCGACCCGGCGGCCTGGCACCCACCAAGGCGCCGCGCATCCAGCATGTCCTGGCGGAGGTGAAGGGGGCGCACCCTGACTGGGACCTCTCGTTCCTCGGCGAGGTCCCGCTGGACGAGGCCCGGGACTGGCTGGTGGGCCTCCCCGGCATCGGCCGCAAGACCGCCTCGATCGTCCTGCTCTTCTGCTTCGGCCGTCCGACCATGCCGGTGGACACCCACATCCACCGGGTGGCGCTGCGCCTGGGCCTGATCCCGCCGAAGACCGATGTCACCAGGGCCCACGACCTGCTGGAGGAGGTGCTCCGCCCCGACGAGGTCTACGCCCTGCACGTGGAGCTCATCCGCCACGGGCGCGACACCTGCCGGGCGCCGCGACCGATCTGCGGCCTCTGCCCGCTGACCGACCTCTGTCCGTACTTCACGCTGGCGTCACGCGGTCGTGCGCCGATGGCGCCGGTGCCGCGCGGGATGGCCGCCCCGGGCGAGGACGACCGCCCGGCGCGCTACCACGACGAGCTGCTGCACGGCTGGGCTCCACCCGAGGCCGCCCGCTAGCGCTGCCCCCGACCCTGCCGGCGGTAAGCCCGGGTGTTCGGGTGGCTGTCACCTGACGTCGCGGAACGCATCCGCCGGCGGGCTTCGGCGACGTGATGGTCGGGTCGCTGTTACCTGACGTCGCCGGGAGGCTCCGTGGCACGGCTTCCGCGACGATACGTTCTGCTGGCCGTAACCCCGATCCGCGGAGCGCCCGCCGGTGGCCCGGCGTTTGACATGGGCGCGCGATCCGCGAGAGGGTAGGGTGCCTACCCGCAAGGAGGCACCCCATGCTGAAGATCACCCACGACGCCGCTGTGGCACTCACCTCCGCACGAGCGGCGGCCGGTGCGCCCGACGAGTTCGGGGCCCGCTTCTCCATCGCCAACGCTCCCGAGCAGGGGGGCGCGCGCCTGGCCATCACCTTCGTCGACGGGCCCGCGCAGGGCGACGACGTCACCGAGCAGGAGGGGCTGAGCGTCTACGTCGCCCCCGAGCTGGTCCAGGCGATCCCGGAGGCCACCGTCGATGCCAAGCCGATGGATGGCGAGACCCAGCTCGTCCTCGAGCGCGCCTAGTC
>CAWDVA010000003.1:0-91100 GCA_963805645.1 uncultured Chloroflexia bacterium
ATTTCGCCACCGACGTCGGCGCTGCCCCGCTGGTCGCGACCATCCTGGGCCACCCCGACATGAATTACAGCCATGTCTATACGACCAACCTGCCCTACGAGATGACCGTCACCAAGGCGTCGCACCCGTACGTTTCGGGGCTGCGCCTGTGGCTGGGTCTGGGCTCGACCGCCGGCTCGTACAAGTACGCGTTTGCCGGGAATCCCAGCGACACGTTCACCGGCGGGAGCACTCCCAGCCCGACGCCCACCCCCAGCAGCCCGACCAGCGGGGTGACCACCTACAATCCGCCCGCCACCCTGGCGTTCCCCGGCGGCACCACCACCGGCTACCGCTTCGACGCGACCGGCAAGGTGACCGCCACCAAGCGCTACACCCTGTCACGCTCGTCAGCGGCCAGCACCAGCCGGAGCTCCACGGTGATCCCCAACCACCCCGGCACCTGGTTCTACGTGGTCAACGGGGTGTGGGCCGACTACTGGGTCCTGGAGACCAGCACCCTGCACCTGGCCGGGAGCACTCCCAGCGCGTCGCCCACTCCCAGCCCGACGCCCACCCCCAGCAGCCCGACCAGCGGGGTGACCACCTACAATCCGCCCGCCACCCTGGCGTTCCCCGGCGGCACCACCACCGGCTACCGCTTCGACGCGACCGGCAAGGTGACCGCCACCAAGCGCTACACCCTGTCACGCTCGTCAGCGGCCAGCACCAGCCGGAGCTCCACGGTGATCCCCAACCACCCCGGCACCTGGTTCTACGTGGTCAACGGGGTGTGGGCCGACTACTGGGTCCTGGAGACCAGCACCCTGCACCTGGCCGGGAGCACTCCCAGCGCGTCGCCCACTCCCAGCCCGACGCCCACCCCCAGCAGCCCGACCAGCGGGGTGACCACCTACAATCCGCCCGCCACCCTGGCGTTCCCCGGCGGCACCACCACCGGCTACCGCTTCGATACCGCGGGGCGAGTCACCGGCTCACGGACCTACAGCCTGTCGCGCGCCTCGAGTGCGGCAACCAGCAAGCGCAGCACGGCCATCCCTGGTCACTCGGGTGCCTGGTTCTACGTGGTCAATGGGGTATGGTCTGGCTACTGGTTGCCGGAGTCGCCCCGCCTCTACCTGCCCGGCATCGCCAGCGAAACCGACTTCGCCAGTCCGCACACCGTGAGCTTCGCCGGCGGCACCTACACCGGCTACCGGTTCTCGAGCACGTGGGCCGTGACGGCCACCAAGCCGTACTCACTGTCACGCTCGTCCTCGGCCTCTGGCTCCAAGGTGGCGATCATCAACGGGCGCCAGTACGTCTACATCATCAACGGGGTATGGGCCGGCTACTGGGTACCCACCGGCGGCGGGGTCACGGTCCGCTAGTCGGGGGTGGGGTGGGAGCGATGAGTACTATTCCTGGCTTGGCGCGGGCGGCCATACCGTAGTCGCCACGGGCGGAGCATGGGCACGGCTGCCCGAAGCGAGGTATTCCAAGTCATGCGTGGTTCGCTGCGAACCCTGATCACGATCCTGGCGCTGGTAGCCTTCAGCGTGGGACAGCCGTCCGTCACCGCCGCGAAAGGGCCGGGATCATCGACGGGCCCGGTTCCCAGCTTGGACCCTACGGGGCCTGTTCATCTCCCGAACGGCAAGGTGCTGCCCGTGCCGCCGGCCGGGGCCATCGGCCCGTCCGTGATGGCGGCTGCACTCGACGAGCATGCGAGCGATCGCATGGCCTTCACCCCAGGCGGGAAACCGATCCCACGCAATGCGCCCGGAACGACGACCGCGATCGCTCCGTTTGGCGGATCTGCGTCCTCCGCCCTCCTCGGCCTCGCGCCAGCAGATGCCACTAGCGCCTCGGCGATCCTGACGGCCTCGTTGCCGAACGGCCTTCGCAAGCAGGTCTTCGGCTTCCTCCCTTACTGGGAGATGGGTGCGGCAAGCCTCCAGTGGATGGAGTACGACCACCTCTCGACCATCGCCTATTTCGGTGTGGCGGCACGGTCCAATGGGACCCTCGCAACGACCAGTGGCGGCACGACTACGACGACCTGGGCCGCGTGGAACTCGAGCGCCATGACCAACGTTATCAACGCCGCGCACGCACGCGGCGATCGGGTGGTCCTCACCGTGACGATGATGGCCTGGAACGCGACCAGCGCAGCGCAACAGGCGACGCTCCTGGGAAGCGGCACCTACCGTCAAGCGCTCATCGACAACATCATCGGCACCGTCCGAAACCGAAATGCGGACGGCGTGAACCTGGATTTTGAGCCCGTCTCGTCCACGCTGCGCAGCCAGTACACGTCCTTCGTGCGACAACTGAAGGCGGCACTCGTGAACGCCGGTGTCGGCTCGTACCTCACTGTGTGCGCAACGGCGGGTGCCGCTACCTGGGCCACAGGCTTCGATGTCTCGGCACTGACGGCCACCGGGGCAGCCGACGGCATCTTCGTCATGGGCTACGACTACAGCGGCAGCTGGTCGTCTCGGGCCGGCGGCATCGCCCCCATGTCGAGCTCGTACATGCTCGATGTGAACGAGTCGGTCAATGACTACCTGGCGCTCACGTCGGGGTCCAAGCTCATCTGGGGTGTGCCCTACTACGGCGAGGTCTGGCAAACGACGTCGAACGCCCTCAACGCTCCGACGGTCTCCGGGGGGTATCACGGCACTTTCTATTACACCGGCATGAACTCGAAGGCCTTGCAGTACGGACGGAGGTGGGACTCGCTGGGCCAGGGCCCCTGGTTCGCTTACCAGGACGGCGCCGGCCACTGGTACGAGGGCTACTACGACGACGAACAGTCGCTCGCGGCGAAGTACGACATGATCAACCAGCGCGGACTGGCAGGCGTCGGAATCTGGCACCTCCAGATGGACCAGGGAACCTCGGAGCTCTGGAACCTCATCGCGAACCGCTTCCAGGCTGATACCCATCCGCCCACTGGCGGCATCGCCACCATGCCACCAGTCACCGATGCCTACGCGGTGACAGTACACTGGCGTGCCGCGGACGTGGGAGTCGGGATGGGTTCATATACTGTGCAGGTTCGTGATCGCAGCTCGACGACCTGGCACACCTGGCTGAGCGGTACGACGGCCACCTCGGCGACGTACGTCGGGCGAACAGGGCACACCTATGAGTTCCGCGTTGCGGCGCGTGACAAGCTCGGCAACGTCCAGCCGTGGGTAGCCGCGCTGCCTGATGCTGGAAGCAGCATCGCGGTGGGCGGGTTCGCGACGGTCGCGCCATCGCAGCTCAACGTAAGGGCCGGCGCCGGCACTGGATTCGACGTGCTGGCGCAGCTCTCGGCAGGCTCGTTGGTCGCCATCCTCGCCGGGCCTATCTCGGCGTCGGGCTACCTGTGGTACCAGGTCCAATTCGGCTTCGACGTGTGGCCGTCCGCGGAGTACCCACGGACGGCCTGGACTGCGGCCGGATTGGGCAGCACCCCATATCTAGTGCCCGCCGCGCCGCCGACCAGCACCAAGTTGGCACCGTCGGTCGCCGCCTACCAAACGTCCCTCGGGTCCTCCGCACTCGGCAGCCAGAACGTCCAGGTGGAGTTCTACTTGTACCGATATGCCAGCGCGGTTCGTCTTGACGTGCTCAACGCTGCCGGCTCGGTCATCGACTCGTCCGACCTCGGTGCCAGTTCGTCCGGCTCACATACCGTGTCGTGGGACGGACTCACCAGCGGCGGCTCCCCGGCTCCGAGTGGGACGTACCTCCTGCGGATCACGGCAGTGGATGCGGCGGGCACGCACGTCGCTCCAACGCCGGGAGTCGACGACACCATTTTGGGCGTCTGGGGCGTCACGACCGACGTCACGCCTCCGCAGCTCGTCAGCTATGCCCCGCAGGGCAAGCAGGTGTCGGCGACGGCACCCGTGGCCGTCGGCTTTAGCGAGGCGGTGGCGGGAGTCGATGCCGGTAGCCTGTCGGTGATCGACTACGGCAGTGGGGCCGCGGTGGCGGGCAGCGTCAGCTACGACGCCGGAGCCCATGTCGCGCACTTCACGCCGACGACGGCCTGGACCGGCGGCCACACCTACCGGGTCCGCTTCACGAGCGCCATCCATGACCTGGCCGGCAATGCGATCGCCGCGGATGCCTGGAACTTCACGGTGGGCGTCACGACCGACGTCACGCCTCCGCAGCTCGTCAGCTATGCCCCGCAGGGCAAGCAGGTGTCGGCGACGGCACCCGTGGCCGTCGGCTTTAGCGAGGCGGTGGCGGGAGTCGATGCCGGCAGCCTGTCGGTGATCGACTACGGCAGTGGGGCCGCGGTGGCGGGCAGCGTCAGCTACGACGCCGGAGCCCATGTCGCGCACTTCACGCCGACGACGGCCTGGACCGGCGGCCACACCTACCGGGTCCGCTTCACGAGCGCCATCCATGACCTGGCCGGCAATGCGATCGCCGCGGATGCCTGGAACTTCACGGTGGGCGTCACCAGTTCAAGCAGCGGTGAGACCCTCTACGATCCGACCCGCCCCATCCACTTCGATGCTGGCTCGCACACCGGCTACCGCTTCGATACCGCGGGGCGAGTCACCGGCTCACGGACCTACAGCCTGTCGCGCGCCTCGAGTGCGGCAACCAGCAAGCGCAGCACGGCCATCCCTGGTCACTCGGGTGCCTGGTTCTACGTGGTCAATGGGGTATGGTCTGGCTACTGGTTGCCGGAGTCGCCCCGCCTCTACCTGCCCGGCATCGCCAGCGAAACCGACTTCGCCAGTCCGCACACCGTGAGCTTCGCCGGCGGCACCTACACCGGCTACCGGTTCTCGAGCACGTGGGCCGTGACGGCCACCAAGCCGTACTCACTGTCACGCTCGTCCTCGGCCTCTGGCTCCAAGGTGGCGATCATCAACGGGCGCCAGTACGTCTACATCATCAACGGGGTATGGGCCGGCTACTGGGTACCCACCGGCGGCGGGGTCACGGTCCGCTAGTCGGGGGTGGGGTGGGAGCGATGGGCCCGGCGCGAGAGCACGTCGGCCCAGATCCGCGCCATGCGGGTCCGGTGTTCCCCGACGGCGAACCGACCCGCAGAGGAGGCGACGGCCGCTGGATCGTAGGCCGGCACGCGCTCCAGGGCGGCTGCCAGGTCTTCCTCACGCTCGACCAGGAATCCGTTCTCCCCGTCGACCACGATCTCGCGCAGCCCCCCAACCGCCCGGGCCACCACCCAGCGCCCGGATGCGATCGCCTCGGCGGCGACCAGCCCGAAGGGTTCATCGCGGGAGGGCACCAAGAGCACGTCGTGAGCGGCGAGCAGCGCCGGTACCTCGTCCGGGGCCACCTCGCGGATGCCGGGGCCGATCACGGTGTCGGCCAGGCGCCGCGCCACGTCGATCCCCTTGTGCGGGACGTCGCCGCCGAGATACAGGACGCGGCGTTCCGCGGGTCGCGGACCCGGCGCGAACCGCGACAGGTCGATGCCGGGAGGCACCACCGCCGCGTGGGCGCCCAGGCCGCGGACGATGGCCGCCGTCTCGGCCGAGTTGGTGACAACGGCATCGGCCCCGCGGACAACCTGCCGGGCGAGCCAGCGGAAGACCCGGTTGCGCCCCGCCATCTCGCGCACGTCGCCGCCGTGGGCATAGACGACCAGGGGCCGTCGGCGTATGCGTGCGGCGAGTAGCGCGATGACGCCCGAGGGCAGCACGAAGTGCCCTTCGACCCCGTCGAACGGCCCGCGGGCGGTGAGCCCCCGCCAGGCCATGGCGAGATACCGACGCCAGCCGGGCACGTCGTATCGCTCGGGTGCGATCACCACGGACTCCAGACCGGGGTCTGCCAGCCGGTCCCGGACAAACGCGCCGGCGGCGGGACGATCCGGGGTCGGGTATCGCGCGGTGATGACCAGCAGCCGCATCGAGAAGGAAGGTACCCGATTCACGGCGGTCGCCCCCCGTACAATGGACGGCCATGGCTTCTATTGCATCTCCGCGCCGCGTCGACGGGCGCGCGGCCAACCAGCTGCGGCCGGTGAAGATCGTTCCCGACTACCTGAAGTTTGCCGAGGGATCGGTCCTGATCAGGGTGGGCGATACGCGCGTGCTCTGCGCCGCGACCATCGAGGATCGCGTTCCGCCGTTCCTGCGCGGCAAGGGAACCGGCTGGATCACCGCCGAGTACAGCATGCTGCCGCGAGCCGGCGCGGAACGCAGCCAGCGCGAGGCGAGCAAGGGACGGATCGGTGGACGGACCCACGAGATCCAGCGGCTCATCGGGCGCTCGCTGAGGACGGCCGTCGACCTCACGCGGCTCGGCGAGCGCACCATCACCCTTGACTGCGACGTCATCCAGGCCGATGGCGGCACCCGGACCGCGTCGATCACCGGGGCCTATGTCGCGCTGGCTCGGGCGATGAACCGGTACGGCATGGGCCACCTGCTCGCGGGCCAGGTCGCTGCGGTCAGCATCGGCATCGTAGGCGGACAGATGCTCCTGGACCTCAACTACGCGGAGGATTCCACCGCCGAGGTCGACATGAACGTCGTGATGATGGACGACGACCGGTTCGTGGAGCTCCAGGGAACCGGGGAGCAGAAGGCGTTCAGCCGCGAGCAGATGAACCAGATGGTGGACCTCGCGGCCGCAGGGATCCGGCAGCTCTTCGCGCTCCAGCGGCAGGCCATCGAGGCACCGGTCACGGAGTGAGGGACCTCCTCGTTGCCACCAACAACGCCGGCAAGCTGGCCGAGTTCCGCCGCCTCCTCGCCCCGCTGCCGGTGCGCGTGCTGAGCCCCGCGGACGCCGGCATCGCGCTGGAGGTTCCCGAGCCGCACGAGTCGTACGCCGAGAACGCGAGCGACAAGGCGGCGGCCTTCTGCCGCGCGTCCGGCCTGATGACCCTCGCCGACGACTCCGGCATCGAGGTGGCGGCACTGGGCTGGGCACCTGGCGCGCGATCCGCCCGATTCGGCGGGACCGGGATCGTCGACCGCGCCGCCTTCCTGCTCGCCCAACTTGACGGCACCGGCGACCGTCGGGCGAGGATGGTCTGCTGGCTGGCCCTCGCCGTTCCCGGGGTCGGCGGGCCACAGCTGGAGCTCTTCTCCGGCACCATGGAGGGCTCCGTCGCCGCCTCGCCGCGCGGCACCGGGGGCTTCGGGTACGACCCCATCTTCGAGCTGCCATCGGGCCTGACCACCGCCGAGCTGCCGGAGGGCGAGAAGGATCGACTCAGCCACCGTGGCCGGGCCGTGGCAGCGGCGAGCGCGGCCATCAGCGACCGTGCGAACGCCGATCCGGCCGGGCTCGGGTAGAATCGCGCCGAACCCCGCAGGAGATCGCATGAACGACCGCCCGTCCGTGCGCATCCACCCGACGGCAGACGTCTCGCCCCAGGCCGAGATCGGTCCTGGCACCAGCATCTGGAACCAGTCACAGGTGCGCGAACGCGCCCGCATCGGACCCGGATGCGTCATTGGCAAGAACGTCTACGTGGACTTTGACGTCGTGATTGGCGCGAACGTGAAGATCCAGAACAACGTCAGTGTCTACCACGGGGTGACGGTGGAGGACGGCGTCTTCATCGGGCCGCATGTCTGCTTCACCAACGACCGCATCCCGCGGGCCGTCAACCCCGACGGGACGTTGAAGCGTGACGACGACTGGGACGTGGGGCCCATCCTGGTCCGCTACGGGGCCGCGATCGGCGCCAACAGCACGGTCCTGCCCGGGGTGAGCATTGGCCGCTGGGCCATGGTCGGCTCCGGAAGCGTGGTCACCCGCGACGTGCCCGACCACGAGCTGGTGGTGGGCAACCCGGCACGGCGGCTCGGCAGCGTGTGCTCCTGCGGCGCCCCGCTCCGCGACGAGGCAGACGGCACGCCGTACGCCGGCCCGTGCCCCCGCTGCAGACGACCCTTCCCGCCGGTGGAGGGGGACTGAACCGTGCGCGTCGTCACCGTCGTGGGCGCCCGCCCGCAGTTCGTGAAGGCGGCTCCCGTCAGCCGCGTGCTGCGCGAGCGCCACACCGAGGTGCTGGTCCATACGGGGCAGCACTACGACGACGCCATGAGCGCCGCCTTCTTCCGCGACCTGGAGATGCCCGAGCCGGCCGTGAACCTCGGTGTCGGCTCGGGCTCACATGCCGTCCAGACCGCCGAGATGCTGCGCCGCCTGGAGCCGGTCATGGCCGAGCAGGTCCCGGACGGCGTGCTCGTCTACGGGGACACGAACTCGACGCTGGCCGCGGCGATCGTGGCCGCCAAGCTCACCGTTGCCGATGGGCGCCGACCATGGCTCGCACACGTGGAGGCCGGCCTGCGCTCCTTCAATCGGACCATGCCGGAGGAGCGTAACCGGGTGGTGGCGGATCACCTCGCCGACCTGCTCCTGGCGCCCACGCCGCTCGCCATGGAGAACCTCCACCACGAGGGACTGGACCACCGCGCGGCCCTCGTGGGCGACGTCATGGTCGACGCCCACGCCTGGGCGGCGCAGCGCTCGGAGGACCACCTGCCGCACATCGCGGAAGCGCATCCCGGCTACGTGCTGCTCACGCTCCACCGCGCCGAGAACGTGGACGACCCGGATCTCCTCGCGGCCCGCCTGGCCGCAATGGAGCTGGATCACCCGGTGATCTTCCCGGCGCATCCGCGTACCCGGCAGGTGATGGAGAAGGCGGGGATCAGGCCACCGGCCAACGTCAGCGTCGTGCACCCGGTGGGCTACCTGGAGATGGTCGCGCTGGAGACGCATGCGCTGGCCATCGCCACCGATTCAGGCGGCGTCCAGAAGGAGGCCTACCTCTCCGCGGTGCCCTGCATCACCCTGCGGACCGAGACGGAATGGGTCGAGACCGTGGAATCCGGCTGGAACCGGCTTGCCGGACCAGAGCCGACCGCGGTGGCCGATGCCCTGCACGACCCCGATTTCATGGACCGAACCAGGCCGCATCCGTCGCTCCACGGCGACGGACGGAGCGCAATGCGCATCGTTGCCGCGCTCGAGGGCCTTGACATGCGCTGGAAGGCGGCGCCGGCCGACCCGGCGGAGCGCCGCGAGCCGATGGAGGCAGCACGACCATGATCCCGATTGCACGCCCGCAGATGGGCACCGAAGAGAAGGAGCTCGTGTGGAGCGCGCTCGAGTCCGGCGCCCTGGCACAGGGACCGCGCGTGCGGGAGCTGGAGGAGCGCTTCGCCGCGTTCGTCGGCGTGCCCAACGCGGTGGCCACCAGCTCTGGCACCACGGCGCTGCACCTGGGCCTCCTCGCGCAGGGCGTGGGTCCGGGCGACGAGGTGGTGACCGTGCCCTTCACGTTCATCGCCAGCGCGACGAGCATCCTCTTCACCGGAGCGCGCCCGGTGTTCGTGGACGTGCGGGCCGACACCTTCAACATCGACCCGGAGCTGGTCGAGGCGGCGATCACTCCGCGGACGAAGGCGATCCTGCCCGTCAGCCTCTACGGGCAGCCCGCCGACATGCCGTCCATCATGGCCATCGCCGCACGCCACCGGCTTGCCGTCCTCGAAGACGCCGCGCAGGCTCATGGCGCCGCGATCGGGGATCGCCGCAGCGGGACCTGGGGCGCCGGTGCCTTCAGCTTCTACCCGACCAAGAACATGACGACCGGGGAAGGGGGAATGATCACGACCGCCGACCCGGCCGTCGCCGAGCGCGCTCGTCTCCTGCGCGAGCACGGCATGAAGGTGCGCTACCACCACGACCTGGTGGGCTACAACTTCCGCATGTCCGACATCCACGCCAGCATCGGCCTCGCGCAGCTGCCGAAGCTCGAGGCACACAATGCGCGGCGCCGGGCGATCGCAGCGCGCTATGACGCTGAGCTGCGCGGGGTCATCACGCCGGCGGTCGCTCCCGGTGCGACCCACGTGTACCACCAGTACACGATCCGGGTGAACCGCCGGGATGAGTTCGTGGAGCGGCTGCGCGAGCGCGGCGTGGGCAGCGGTATCTACTATCCGATTCCCGTGCATCGGCAGGCCCCCTTTGTCGCCCTGGGCTACGGGGAGCAGCACTTCCCCGTGACCGAGACGCTCACCGGGCAGGTCGTCAGCATTCCGGTGCATCCGGCGCTGTCCGAGGCCGATGTCGACGCCGTCATCGCTGCCGTCAACGAAACGGCCGCCGAGCTGGGACCGATCGCCGCCGGCGCGGCCCTGCGGGCGTGAGGAGGGCCGCCGTGGGATCGAGCTCCGCGCCGTCCGACGGCCACCCGACGCGCCTGCGCGCCGCGGTCGTGGGCCTGGGGATGATGGGCCGCAACCACGTGCGCGTCTACGACGAGGTGCTCACCGACGTCGACCTGCTGGCGGTCGCCGACACGGATCCCGAAGCGCTGCGCCGGGCGACGACCGGGCGTGCGGCCCGCGGCTACGCCGACCCGGCGGCGATGTTCGCCGAAGAGCAGCTCGACCTGGTGAGCATCGTGGCGCCCACCTCGCTCCACCGCCAGGTGACCCTCGATGCGCTCGCATCCGGCGCGAACGTGCTGGTCGAGAAGCCCATCGCGTCGGATCGCGAGCAGGCGGAGGCCATGATCGCCGCGGCGCAACGGGCGGGTCGCCTCCTGACGGTCGGGCACATCGAGCGCTTCAACCCGGCCATCCGCGAGCTGCGTCGTCGGCTCGCCGCCGGCGAGCTCGGTCGCATCTTCCAGATCAAGGCGACCCGGCTCGGCCCCTTCCCGGCCCGCATCCGCGACGTGGGCGTGGTGCTCGACCTTGCGCCCCATGATCATCGACGTCATGCGGTTCCTGCTCGACTCGGAGCCGGTCCGGCTCTACGCGGAGACCGAGCAGCGGATCCACACCGACCACGAGGACCTCTTCAACGGGATCCTCAAGTTCGCGAACGGGGTCATCGGCGTGCTCGACATCAACTGGCTCACGCCCACCAAGCGACGCACCCTGACCGTGACGGGCGAGCGGGGGATGTACGTCGCCGACTACATCAACCAGGACCTCTTCTACTACGCCAACCCCGACGCGAACCAGGTCTGGGAGCATCCGGGACCGGACGAGGGTGGCCGGGCGACCTCCGTCTCTGAGGGCGAGATGGCTCGACGCTCCATCCGCCGCCAGGAGCCGCTGGCCGTCGAGCTGGCCGAGTTCGCCCGGGCCGCACGTACCGGAGGCCCGCCACCGGTGGATCCGCGCGACGCGATGATCGCGCTCCTCCTGGCGCGGAAGATGGTGGAGGCCGCGACGCGCGGCGCCGTCGTGGACGGGGACGAGCTCGCGGAGGTGCTCGCATGAGGGTCGCGGTCGTCGGGCTGGGGCACATCGGTCTGCCGCTGGCCGTGCAGTATGCAGGGCGGGGGCACGAGGTGGTCGGCTCGGACCGCAATCCCGCGATCGTCGAGGCCATCAACGCTGGCCGCTCCCCCCATCTCGATGAGCAGGCGCTGGTTGACCGGGTGCCCGAACTGGTGGCGGCGGGACGCCTCCGGGCCACGACCGACAACGCCGCCGCCGTGGGAGGCGCCGACGTCGTGGTGGTGATCGTCCCGGTGGTGGTGGACGATGCGCGCCAGATCGACTTCGCTCCCATCGACGCTGCGACCGCCGACATCGGTCGCGGGCTGGGCGCAGGCACCCTGGTGATCTACGAGACCACGCTGCCCGTGGGCACCACCCGCGAGCGGTTCGGGCCGATGCTCTCGGATGCGTCCGGCCTGACCGCGGATCGAGACTACTTCCTGGCTTTCTCGCCCGAGCGGGTCCTCGTGGGGCGGGTCTTCCTGGACCTGCAGCGCTATCCCAAGATCGTGGGCGGCATCGGGCCGGCGAGCACGCAGCGGGCCGTCGCCTTCTACGAGGCCGCGCTCGAGCCCGGGACCGAGGTGCGCGCCGTGACGAACGCCGAGACGGCCGAGATGACCAAGCTCGCCGAGACCACGTACCGCGACGTGAACATCGCGCTCGCCAACGAGTACGCGCGCTACGCGGCCGCCCGGGGGATCGACGTCCTGGAGGTCATCGGCGCCGCCAACAGCCAGCCGTACAGCCACATCCATCTGCCCGGGGTGGGCGTGGGCGGTCACTGCATCCCGGTGTACCCGCACTTCCTGTTCAACACGGATCCGGACCTTCGGATCCCGCCGCTGGCCCGGGAGATCAACGACGGGATGGCGGAGTTCGCGGTCGGGGCCATCGAGGAGCGCATCGGCTCGCTGCGGGACGCGCCGGTGCTGGTCCTTGGCGTGGCCTACCGTGCCGACGTGCGCGAGGACGCCTTCAGCAGCGCGTTCCCGCTCCGCGACGCGCTGCGCTCCGCGGGCGCGATCGTCCACGCCCACGATCCCTACTTCAGCGCCGAGCACCTGCGCGGCATGGGATTCGAGCCCTATGACCTGGATGCGCCGGTCCCGGTGCGGGCGGCCGTGCTCCAGGCCGGGCACGCGGCCTACGCCGAGCTCGACCCGTCCGCGATCCCCGGGCTCGAGATGATCGTCGACGGCCGGAACGTGCTCGACCGTGCGCGCTGGGAGGATCGCGGCATCGGCTTCGTGGGGATCGGCCGCTGAGCGAGCCGGAGACTCCCACGACCGCGCCCAGCAGGGCGGAGGTTCCGCACGTCGGCCTGGCGGCCGGTCGCGGTGTGTGGGTGGTGCTGCCGACCTACAACGAGATCGAGAACCTGGAGGGAATCGCGAGCGCCGTGCTTGCCGCGCTTCCCCAGGCGCAGCTGCTCGTCGTGGACGATGCGTCCCCGGACGGGACAGGGCAGCTCGCCGACACCCTGGCGGCGTCCGATGGGCGCGTCCACGTCCTGCACCGGCCCGCGAAGGAGGGCCTGGGCGCCGCGTACCGTGCCGGGTTCCGCTCGGTGCTCGGCCACCCTGACACCCACGCCGTGGTCCAGATGGACGCCGACTTCAGCCACGATCCGGCCGACCTGCCCCGCCTGCTGGCGCCGCTGATGGCCGATGCCGACCTGGTGCTCGGCACCCGCTACATCCGCGGCGGAGGAACGGCCGGCTGGCCCTGGTACCGCCAGATCATCAGCCGTGGAGGGACGACCTTCGCCCGGGCGGTGCTCCTGCTGCCGTATCGTGACCTGACCGGTGGATTCAAGGCCTGGCGTCGCGAGCTGCTCGAGTCGATCCGCCTGCGGGACGCAGGTGCCAACGGCTACGGGTTCCAGATCGAGATGACCTGGTGGGCCCATCGCCGTGGCGCCCGCATCGCGCAGGTGCCGATTCTCTTCCGCGAGCGCGTCGCCGGCCGCTCCAAGATGACCGGCGGCATCGTGCGGGAGGCCATGGTGCGAGTGATCGCCCTCCGCTGGGGGGCGATGCGCGACGCCCTGGCTGGCCGATCCGGGTAGCCGTCATGGCGCGCCAACGGCGCATCGGGTAGCATGGCGCGCGCCCTCGCACGGAACAACCCATTCGCCCCCGGAGCCTGGTTTCCATGTCCTTTCGCAATCGTCCGACCCTCGACCGCCGGCACCGCCCGCGCTGGCAGGATGAGCTGCGCAGCCAGCAGCTGATCGTGGGCGGCTTCGCCGTCGCCATCGCCATCGCCCTGGGGATCTTTGGCGCCACCGCCTGGAGCTCGTTCTACGACAACCACCTCAAGGAGGTCGCGTACGTCGGGAACCAGTCCTTCGACGTGGACGCCCTCAACCTGCGGGAAGGCATCATCGCCTCCGAGCTGTCGGCCAAGCAGCTCGACCTGAGCGTCGCGGCCGTGGGCGTCCAGAACTCGCTCGTCCAGCAGCAGTTGCAGGTGGTGCAGCAGACGCTGCAGAACCTGGGCTCCAACGCGACCGACTCGCTGACCACCGGCGCCTACATGCGCGCCAAGGCGCCGAGCCTGGGCATCTCCGTGAGCGCCGATGCCGTCGACAAGGAGATCGCCAAGCGCACGACCCTGCCGTTCCGCATCGAGCTGTCGATCATCACCGTGAACGCGCTCCCGTCCGACGCGGCCGCGGGCTCGACGCCGACCGATGCCCAATGGGCCGATGCCAAGCAGAAGGCGCAGGATCTGCTCGACCAGGTGAAGAACGGCACCGACTTCGCGACCCTTGCCAAGGACAAGAGTGACGATGCCTCCACCAAGGACCAGAGCGGGCTCATCGGCTGGGTGGAGGAAGGGGACGCCTCGTACGGGACTTTCTTCGACGCAGCCAAGGACTCGGCCAAGGGCGCGTTGCTGGGCCCCATCAAGGGCGACACCGCCTACGCCATCCTCAAGGTCGATGACGTGCGAAAGGCGAAGAATGACGCAACCCTGCAGAGGTTGCTCGACAGCGTGAAGGCCTCCGCTGCGGACTACCGCGCCTACATCACCGATGAGCTCCTGAAGACGGCCTTCAAGGACTACTTCGGGTCGCAGGTCGTCGGCCACTACATGCCGCAGCGTCACGTCGCGCAGATCCAGATCCAGCCCGATACGGGTGTGCCGCTGCCCAAGGAGCGCGTCCGGCACATCCTCATCCAGCCGATTCCCGGCGCCAGCGACCAGAGCACCGCAACCCAGGCCCAGTGGGACGCCGCGCTCGCGACGGCCCAGAAGGTCCGCGACCTGGTCTCCCAGCCCAATGCCGACTGGAAGGCGATCGCGGCCGAGTACAGCGACGACCCGGGCTCGCGTGACTACGGCGGCGACCTGGGCTGGTACGACCCAACGACCTCCACGCAGATCGACGCCGACTTCAAGGCAGCGCTCGACAAGCTGCACATCGACCAGATCAGCCAGCCGGTGAAGACCCAGTTCGGGTACCACATCATCGAGGTGTTCGGCCAGCGCACGACCGCCCAGGAGCAGGCCGACAAGGTCGAATCCGAGCTGAAGGCCGATCCCTCCTCCTGGGACAAGGTGGCCGCCGCGGAGAGCTCCGATCACGCCACCGCCTACAGCGGCGGCGACATCGGTTGGGTGGCCCCCTACGAGAAGGACGCCGCGCTGGAGCAGGCGATCTTCGCGCTCAAGAACGTGGGTGACATCAGCCCGCCGGTGAGCACCGCGGGTGGCATCTACATCTTCAAGCTGCTCGAGAAGTCCGACGCCCGATGGATCGGCGACACCCGGCTGAACAGCATCAAGTCGATCGGCTACCCGACCTGGCGCGACCAGATCAAGACCGAGGTCGGCACCTGGATCGATCCGCGGTACCAGTCGACCACGTCGACCACCGGCTGAGGCGCTGGTGACCTCCGCCGGCCGCGCCTCCGCTGAGCTCTCGGCGCTCATCGACGCCGCCGGCATCGATCCGGCCGCCGGCCTCCAGATCGTCGACGCGGCGCGCCTCGCGTCGGTGCCATGGGACCCGGGGCTTGCGCTCCTGCTCCTCCCTTCGAGGGTCGCCCGCTCCGCCGATCCGCTGCCGGGTCGGCACGCCACCACCGGGGTCTCGGCCCAGCTCGCCCGGCTGTACCCCGCCGGCCACACGGCGCGGCCGCTCCCGGCAGGCGAGCCACGTGACGTCGCGTCGCTGTCCGACGACGACCTCGCGTCCGGCAGCTGGCTGATCGAGCCTCTCGATCCGGTCGACAACATCGGCTCGCCGCACGGCATGGCAGCCATCTCGGCACGGCTGCGCGCACCGGATGGCTGCCCGTGGGACCGCAAGCAGACCCATGCGTCGCTGCGGCCCTTCGTCCTCGAGGAGGCGTACGAGACCGTGGATGCCATCGAGCACGGCACCGCCGCCGACCTGGCCGAGGAGCTGGGCGACCTCTTCCTGCAGGTCATCCTCCACGCCCAGCTCGCCGCGGAGGAGGGAACCTTCGACCTCGTGGACGTGTACCGCACCCTGGGCGCCAAGATCGTGCGACGGCACCCCCACGTCTTCGGGGACGTGGAGGCGAACAGCGCCGAGCAGGTGCTCCGCAACTGGGAGCGGATCAAGGCGGCCGAGCGCGGCGACGGGGACGACGCGGCGCCGCGCTCTGCGTTCGACGGGATCGCGCGGGCCCTGCCCGGCCTGGCCGCGAGCCGGGAGATCCAGGAGCGGGCCAGCTCGCTGGGCTGGGACTGGGACGCGATCGAGGGCGTCTGGGAGAAGGTCCACGAGGAGCTCGAGGAGCTGCACGCGGCGGGGGCCGTCACGGGCGCGAAGGGGCGAGACGCGCGGCTGCACGAGCTCGGGGACCTGCTGTTCGCGCTCGTCAACCTGGCCCGCTGGATGCAGCTGGACCCCGAGGAGGCGCTGCGCCACGCCAACCGGCGCTGGATCGATCGCTACGAGGCGGTGGAGGCACTGGCCGCCGAGCGAGGCGTGGCTCTCGCGGACCTCGATCTCGCGGGGAAGGACGTGCTGTGGGACGAGGTGAAGGCGCGAAAGGCCCGCCCATGAGCGGCGCGACCGTCCCGGAGCGGATCGCCATCGTCGTCCACGCAACCGTCCCGGACGACCCGCGCATCCGCCGCCAGGCGGACGCGCTGCTCGCCGCGGGCTACGAGGTCGACGTGTTCGCCCTCCGGGATCCGGGGCAGGCCGCGGAGGAAACCTCGGGCGGACTGCGCATGATCCGTCTGCCGGTGCGGCGCCGGTTCACCGGCTTCGCCGGCCACATGGCTGAGTACCTCGCGTTCGCCGGCTTCGCCGCGGTGCGCCTGACGCGCGAGCACCGGCGCCGTCGCTACCGGCTCGTGCAGGTCGCCACCCTGCCGGACTTCCTGGTCGCGTCGGCCGCGGTGCTCAAGCTCGCCGGAGTTCCGCTGCTCCTGGATCTCCACGAAGATATGCCGGCGTTCTTCGAGGACCGCTTCGCGGCGGTCCCGCTGCGACCGCTTCGTCCGGTGATCCGGGGGGTTGCCGGTGCCTCAGCTGCCATGGCGGACGCGATCCTCACCGTCCACGAGCCGCTGCGGGAGCTCTCCCTGGCCAGGGGCGTCCCCCCTGAGAAGATCACCGTCGTGATGAACAGTGCCGACAGCCGCCTGTTCGACCCCTCGGCGCATGCTCGGAGAGGCTTCATGGAGGACGGAGAGCTCCGCCTGGTGCACCACTCGAGCCTGCAGCGGATCTACGGACTGGAGGTGGCGGTGGAGGCGGTGGCCCGGCTGCCGCGGGAGCTGGGGGTCCGCCTGGACGTCTACGGGGACGGGCCCCATCGGCCGCAGATCGAGGCGGCGATCGACCGCACGGCGACCGGTGATCGCGTCGTCCTCCACGGCCGGGTCCCGATGGACGACCTGCCCGCCATCCTCGCCTCGTCGGACGTCGCGCTCGTGCCGTCCCTTCCGGAGCGGTACCTCGAGTACTCGCTCTCCACCAAGCTCCTCGAGGCGGTCGCGATGGGGGTGCCGGTCATCGCCAGCGATCTGGCCACGTTCCGCGCCCACTTCTCGGAGCGCGCAATCAGCTTCGTGCCGGGCGGAGACCCGGAGGCGCTGGCGAGTGCCATCGTTCGGCTGGCGGGCGATCCGGACGCGGCGCTGTCGCTCGCCTCCGGGGCGCAAGACGAGGCACGGCCCTACGCCTGGACCCTCCAGGCACAGGAGTACCTGGGCGTGGTCAATCGCCTGGTGGCGCGCGGCGGGGCCGCATCCTGACCGCGGACCGGGTCACCGGGCAACGCCCGTGCAACGCCGGGGGCCCGGCGACCCCTGTGATAGCCTCTGGGCCGCATCGGGGCGTGGCGCAGCCTGGTAGCGCGCCTGCTTTGGGAGCAGGAGGTCGCCGGTCCGAATCCGGCCGCCCCGACCAGATCGCCGCCGTGGGCGTCATCCGCCATGGGCCCAAGCAGCTGGAGGCTGTGCACCCGTCCGCATGACCGATGCCGAGCGAACCAACGGGCCACGCGACACGGTCCTCCGCGTGCCCGTCGCGCCGACCGCGCCTGGCTACCGCATCGCCAAGCGATGCCTCGACGTCGTGGTCTCTTCCACGGGACTGGTCATCTCGTCGCCGATCATGCTCGTGATCGCGGCGGCCGTCCGCCTCGAGTCGCCGGGACCGATCCTGTTCCGCCAGCAGCGGCTGGGGATCGGGGGACGGCGCTTCACGCTCTACAAGTTCCGCACCATGCACGCGGCCGCCGACGAGGAAGCGCACCGCGAGTACGTGCAGCGCCTGATCACCCGCGAGGAGCCCACCGACGCGACCTGGGTACCGTTGCAGAGCGATCCGCGCGTGACGCGCATTGGCGGCTTCCTGCGACGCAGCCACCTCGACGAGGTTCCGCAGCTGCTCAACGTCCTGCGCGGTGAGATGAGCCTGGTCGGGCCGCGTCCGCCGATTCCCTACGAGGTGGAGCTGTACGCGCCGTGGCACCTCGGACGGCTGGCCGTGACGCCCGGCCTGACGGGGCTGTGGCAGGTGCGAGGCTGGGGCCGCCTGAGCTTCGACGAGGGCGTGGAACTCGATCTCGAGTACATCCGGCGCCGGTCGCTCACGACGGACCTGCGCATCCTGCTGCGCACGGCCTGGCAGATCTCCACCGGCCGGCAGTTCTAGGTCCCGGGGGCCAGGGCCCGGTCCGCGAGGACGCTGCCCATCCCCACCAGGAACCAGAGCGCGAACGAGGGCGTGTTGCCCTCGAGCAGCATCTCGGCAAGGCTGTTGACGCTGATGGCCACCAGCCCGATCGAGATTGCCAGCAGCAGCACCCGCTGCTCCCGCTCGAGCCGCGAGACTGCCCTGAGCACCTGAGCAAGCACCAGCGCCATGGCCGCCAGCACCGCGCCGGCTCCCAGGACGCCCACCTCGACCAGCAGGTGCAGCCAGTAGTCGTGAACGGTGTGGAAACCGTGCAGAGAGATTCCGTAGCGGTCGTAGACCGGTGAGCCGAATACGCTGGCCGCGGCACCGCCGTACCGACCGGGGCCCACGCCGAAAAGCGGGTTCTGGGCGGCAATCGGAAGCCCTTCCTTCAGGAAGATGACTCGCAGGTCGCTGCCGCCGACGATCGCGCCAAGGCGGCCCAG
The DNA here is from genome assembly GCA_963805645.1 of uncultured Chloroflexia bacterium. Lineage (GTDB taxonomy): Bacteria > Chloroflexota > Limnocylindria > QHBO01 > QHBO01 > CAVXEH01. The sequence continues at coordinate 18,867 of CAWDVA010000003.1, forward strand.
CGTGGCGTCGACCACGTCGGGATCCTGGCTGTTCGCGTAGTTCGGTTGGCCCCGAACCTCGAGGTTGCGGGGCATGGCCATGGCCGTGCCGAGAGCGAGAAGGCCCACCGTGAGGGCGAGCACGAGCGCTCGGCGGTCGAACCTGGCGGTCAGCAACACGAAGGCCAGGACGAACGAGGTCCAACCAGCCCGCGAGAACGTGAGCCAGAACGCGGTGGCAAGGACCAGGCTGATGGCCAGCAGCCCGATCCGATCCCGCCTGCGGGAGACCTGTGGCAGGGCGAGAAGCGGGAAGGGCATGGCCATGGCCAGCAGCGGCGCGAGCTGGTTTGGATTTCCGAGGAAGGCGGTGCTCCTGCCCCCCTCGCCGAAGTCGCCGGCGAATGCGCGGAAGCCCAGCAGATCCGGCGCCAGCAGCACCTGGCCGATGGCGAGCACGGCCGCGACGACCATGATGCCCACGAAGACTCCGATCATCCGCCGCAGGAATCTCTCGTCGGGACCGACCATTCGGACCAGGTAGAAGAGCGCGATGCCGTCGAGGGTGACCGCGATTCCGGCGGCGGTCACCGTGGCAGGCACCGCATTGAGCAGCGCCGAGACCACCGCGACCACCGCGTACGCAGCGAAGAAGGGTGTCGCCGGATGCCACAGGGCAGGGATCAGCCGTCCGGCTCGCCAGGCACGAGCGACGATCGGCAGTCCCACCAGGAGGAGGACAAGGTCGCCGCTGTACCAGATCGTGTGCCCGGAGGCCGGGCCAGTGACCGCCCGGATCAGGTAGGGATCGGCGAGCGTTGAGAAGGCAGCCACCGCGAGCATGGGGCCGGGCCAGCGAAGGCTGAGCACAACGACGACGACCGCGGTGGCGAGTGCGGCTGCCGCGGCCACGGGCTCGGAGATCCATGTGGCAGCCACCGTCAGTGCGATCCCCAGGCCCAGCGCCGCCGCCGGGGCGCCATCGGGGATGTGGCGCGTCGCCTGTCGGGAAAGGATGCTCACGAGATCAAGGAGCGCCCTGACGCTCGGCGGCCGGCTGCAGGGCGTCGAGGACCATCCTGGCGCGGGTGTCCCAGCCGTTCGCCTCTGCCGTTGCCCGCGCTGCTCGGCCCCAGGCGTCCCGCTGCTCGGTGGTCGCCTCCATGAGCGCCCTGAGCCCGCGGGCGATCCCGTCGGCGTCGGCCTCGACCACGATGCCCGCGCCCGCCTCCCGAACGAGATCGGCCGTCTCGCGGGCGCGGGTCACGATCAGCGGGCGGCCGTACCCGAGGTAGTCCATGAGCTTGGTGGGAACGGCGAGATCGTTGTAGGGGGTGACGAGGCGGGGAATGATCGTGCCGACCACGGCCGGCAACAGTGCCTCGATCGCATCACCCTCCGCTCGCACGATACGCACCCAGGCTGGCAGCCTGCCCGGCGGCTCCTCCCCCGGGCGGACCACGCAGATGAGATCGGTCTCGACGCCCGCGGCGCGAGCGCGCTCCACACCCTCGAGCAGGATCACGGAGCCCTGCACCGGCTGGCGGAGCGATCCGACGTAGAGAATCGAGTGCGCATCGAGCTCGGGTCGAACCACCGGGCCAAGGTGGGCACCGGGTGGCAGGAGAAGCGGTTCGGGATCATCGACCAGCGCGGCGGCGAGTCCGCGCGACGGGAAGGCAGCCCGGGACGATGCCGCGATCAGAAGCCGCATGGCCGGGCGGAACGCCGCGCGCGAGACCCACGACCGCGGACCGCGGACGGTGTAGTACTCCGGGTACAGCTGGTAGGCGTCGCGAACGTAGGTGACGACCCGGATCCCCAGGAGCTTCGCGAGGGCCAGGAACGCGAGGTCGACGGGGCCTGGGAGCGCGGTGGAGCTCTCGACGTAGATGCCATCCAGGCCGCGCAGCCTGCCGCCGAACAGATATCGCAGCAGGCTGCCGACCCTTCCGCCGCGGGTTCCGCTGACGACCTCGAGCCGGACGTGCGCGGCCAGCGCATCCCGGATGCGGGTGATCCGCGCAGTTGGGCCCCACAGCCCGCGGTCAAGCGGGTACATCGCGAGGAGCAGGATCCTGGACGAGCGAGACGTCACGGTCAGGATGATGGCGGAACTCGTGCCGTGCTGCCGACGTACCAGCCCTGCAGGTCGTGGCCGAAGAGCTTCGTCGCCTCCGCGCGGATCGCGTTGCGCTTCGGAATGAGGAGGTAGTTGACGAGTGGCTGTGTCGGGAGATCGACGTAGTCGGGCCAGTCGAGGACGACCCGGTCGATTCCCTTCCCGGTGATGAGCGGCAGGAGGCTCGCGAGGTTTCCGGCCTGGTCACGCGGGAAGTCGGTCTGCACGGTGTTGGCAACCGCCTTCAGGAGATCGGGGAGCGCGAAGATCCAGTTCGTGGTGGCGAACTTGTTCCGCAGGGCGACGAGCACCTCCTGCTGACGTGCGGCGCGCGTGAAATCATTCTGTCCTTCCACGGTGCCATCGGGGAGGGTGAGGGTGCCCTTGCGGATTCGTGCGAACGCCAGCGCCTGCCGTCCGTTCATGAGGTGGCATCCCGCGGGGAGCGAGATCCCCGGCGGACCCTGTGGTGTCGCCGCCTTGTACCCGGGGTCGGCCAGCACGCCTGGCAGGCAGAGCCGCACGCCACCCAGCGCGTCGATCAGGTCCGTGAAGCCCTGGAGATTGACCGTCGCGTAGTAGTTGATCGAGATCCCCAGGTAGAGGCCCACGCTGCGCTCGAGGGATCGAATGCCGCAGTCCGCCGTCGATGGCAGGTCCGGGCACCACAGCTTCGGATTCTGGCTCGCGACGGTTGTCAGCGAGTTGATCTTGGCGGGGTACAGGCCACTCGCGAAGATGCGCCGATCCGGCAATGGCATGAAGCCGGTGTCACGGGGGATCGACACCATGACCGCCGTATGCGCCACGGGATCAATGCTCACCACCAGGATGGTGTCGGTGAGCGCCTCGCTGCGGTACGGCCCCGCGTCGATCCCCAGCAGCAGGAACGTGATGCGCGCTGTCCCGTCCCAGTGGTAGCTCGGCTCGTTCAGGGGCTTCGGGTCGGCGACCACCGGCACGCCGCTCTGAACCACGACTCCGGGGTTGCCCGAGAAGACCTGCCCCAGGGAGCTGTCGAGCGTCGCGATGAGCATTCCGGTCCAGGCGTGCATCCCGACGGTGGCGAGCACAAGAAGCGCAACGATCGCGATCTCCCAGGGCCGACGCCGCGGAAGAGACCCGTTCCGCAATGCCGTATCCGAACGCGAGCTGGTTGGAGCCGAGACCCGGCCGGGATCATCCGATGATCCTGTGCGCCGGCGGACCGCTGGCCGTGCCGCACCAGCCTGGACGATGGCAAACAGGCGCCACGCGAGCAGCGCGATGTTCAGCACGAGCAGCGTGGTGAGGAATTGCGAGCTGAGGACCGCGTTCCGCAGTTGGTGCATGCCGAACGCCACCGCCAGGAGCAGCCCGAGCCCGAGCAGCAGGATCGGCGCGGCAAGCAGGGTGGCCAGGACGGGCTGTCGTGCGTATGCCTGGCCCAGGCCGGGGAACAGGAAGGAGAGCGCGGCGGCCAGCGACGGAAAGCGCGCTCGAGGTCTCTCCAGCATCAGCTCCTGTTAGGCAATGGCTCCACTAGGGCTTGGAGCTTCTGTGCGCAGGTGGGGGCGGGCCGGAGTATAGCGCCGAGCGAAGTGGTGCGCCGATGCGCCAGGAATGGCAGTACGGTTGGGTTAGTACCTTTGCGCCATCCGGCGACGGGACCCTAGACTAGCCCCGCTGACCCGATTCGCCCCGAACCGGGCTATCGGCCCGGAAGAGGTGCCCACCAACCGACCCGTGCCCACTGAGCTCGTCTTCACCATCGTCACTGTTGTCGTGGCCGCCCTGCTGTTCCTCGGCGGTGGCTTCGCCGTGATGCGCGATCGTGGACGCGGTCACGACGTGACGGCCGGTCGCCCCACGCCCGCGGGAGGGAAGTACGGGGTCGATGCGGACCTCGCCGAGGCGGGCATGCTTGGCCCGACGACCAGGAGCGCCGTGCGCATCCTGTGGTGGGTGACCCTGGCGGCGGTCCTGGTGGGAGTAGGCCTGACGGGAAGTTACGGTGAGAACCGGGCTCCCATCTTCGCCGTGGGTGGGATCGCGGTCGTCGTGGTGGTGCTGCTGCACGAGCTGCTGCCGTCAGGGTGGCGCACCCGCGTGACGAACTGGCTGGAGGTCCTGATCGCCTTCGCTCTCGCCGGCGGCCTCCTTCTCCTCACCGGGTACGGCGCGTCCCCGTACGCGTTCACCCTCGATCTGATCGCCGTCGCCGTGGCGCTCGGCGCAGGTGGGTGGAGCGCCGCCGGGGCGGCGCTGCTCGCGACCGGCGTGTACCTCGGGGCGGTGACCGTCGACCCCGCCTCGAGTCGGTTCAGCGACGCGAACCTGCTGTCGATCGCCCTGTCGCTTGCGGCGCTCTGGCTCCTCGTCTTCGTGGCGGCGGTCTTCGCCGGCAATGAGCGCCGCATCCGCGCCATGCTCAGCCGGCTCTCCCGCATCGATCCGCTCACCGGGCTTCTCAACCGCAGCCAGATCTACGAAACGCTCGAGCAGGAGGTTCGCCGCACGCGTCGCAGCGAGCGCGGATTCTCCCTGCTGATGATGGATCTCGATGGGCTCAAGGCGGTGAATGACGGCCTCGGCCACCAGCGCGGCGACGAGGTGCTGCGCTCGCTCGGGCGCGTGATCCGCGAGGACATCCGCAACGTCGATTCCGCCTATCGCTACGGCGGCGACGAGTTCCTGATCCTGTTGCCGGAGACCGATTACGCGGGGGCGTTCGTGGTGGCGGAGAAGATCCGTGCCGACGCCGAGGAGATCGGGCTGCGCCTGGAGGGCGAAGGCGTCACCACGAGCGTTTCCATTGGCCTGGTGTCGCATCCCGAGGATGGCGGAACCGCCGAGGAGCTGGTTCGTGCCGCCGATCGCGCGATGTACAACGCCAAGTCGCTCGGCAAGAACCAGATCAGCGGCTACCCGCGGCCGTTCCGCATGCCGCCACAGCTCGGCTTTGGGACGCCCGAGGAACCCCCGAGCCCGCCCGGGAACCCCGGTCGCGGGCAACCCCCGGTTCCCGTGGTCGGAGGCTCGGGGGCGGAGGCGGTTCCGGAGCCGGAGGCGCGCGCCGCGACCCTCGAAGGGGCCGATGAGCCCGCGCCGGCCTTCGTCGCGGAGCGCTGGCTCAGCGTTCCGGAGCCGGAGCCGCCGGTCATCGCCTCCCTGGTCGTGGAGGCAGGTGACGAGGAGCCGGACGCGGCAGAGGTCCGTCGCCACATCGCCGTCGCCTCGCGCTCGTTCGACCCCGACCACCAGGTCCGGGCGGCGATGGACGTGTTCCTGTCACCCGCCGTCCGATCGTCCGTGCCGCGGCGCCCCGACTGAGCCGGGCAGGCCGCGTGCGCGGGATCGCGGCTCAGGAGTTGGCCACCGTTCCCGTGACGGGTACCAGCTCCCACCAGATGTGCCCAGGCGGCAGCACCATGGGACTGCCGTCGGCGTAGGTCCAGGTCGTGAGCGCCGATGCCGTCGGTCGCGACCAGCGAACCGCGATCGCGCGTCCGTCGACGTACAGCGTGCCGGCGCCGCTGCCGACCAGGTGCAGGTCGCGGCGCGGGTTGCCGGCGGGATCGGGGTCGTTGTAGACGATCGACTCGGTGATGCGCTGGACCACCACGCTCGTCGCGGTGATCGGGGTGCCGGTTGCTGCATCCGTGTCCGCGGTACCCGCGTCGCTGCGCCGCCACGCCCCCAGGGTGGTGTCCCAGCTCCAGGAGAAGGTCCAGTAGCTGTTCGTCTTGATCGTCACCGTGCCGACGCTCGGTCCGTCCGGGATCGTTGGCGCGTCATCAATGGTGAACGGTGGTCGCAGCGTGCCGGCTCGCCGGACGAGGGCCTCGGCCGCCGCGTTCGTCTGGTGTGGCTGCGCGCAATCGCTTCCAGATCGCCGTACAGGTTGTGCGGCTGCCGGGGCGCTTCCGAAGCGACGGAAATACGGCCAGGCGCCGGTGATTCCGTTCGATCGACGGCATCCCCGCCGCCGCGAACCGCGCGAGGGCGTGGTCGCTGGCTCCGAAATGCACGGTCAGCGCCATGGATCTCCTGCCACAGGTCGATGTTGTAGTACCGGGCGCTGCGGATCGGGCCCGTCAGCCCGACGGTCGGCTGGCAGTAGAAGACCGCGGAGAAGCGGGTCACATCGCCTTCGACCGTTGCCTCGATCACGATGTCTGCGTTTGTCAGGTTTCGCGTCGGCCGGGCCAGGGGATGGTTCTCGATCTGGACGATCAGCGCCGGAATGCCCGCGGGCCGGCAGTGAGGCGACCGGCGACTCCGTTCAGCGGGCAGCGGGCAAGGGTCGGCGTGGCGGTCGGGCGACGGCGTCGGGCTGGTCGTTGGCGAGGGGGTAGGGCTGGGCGCCTGTGTTGGCGACCCGGTCGCGGCGGGCAGGCTGGCGGCGGGGCTTGCGGTTCCTCCCACGAGGAGCAGCCCGCCAATGGCGGCGATGACCAGGGCGACGGCCAGGATGATCCAGGCGGCACGAGGGACGGCGCGAAATCGGTCCACGGAGAAGATCCTAAGAGCGTGCGCGGACCGGTGTGGGCGCTTTCGGTATACTCCGCGCGCCCAGCCGACGCCCATGGATTAGCGTCTCAAGGTACGTGGGGAACACGCAGATGGCCCAGGACACGCGCATGGAGCGCAAGCCGGACCCGAGGGCGCCGCTGGCGGCGCTGCTCTCGTTCGTCTTCCCGGGCCTGGGACAGGCGTACAACGGCGAGGCGGCGATCGCCTGGTTCATGGCGTCGCCGATCATTCTGCTCGTCATCGGGGTGATCCTCGCCCTGAGCGTCATTCGTGGGGGGCTCCTCCTCAACCTCCTCGACGTCCGCTTTCTCGCGGCGCTCATTGCCCTCGATGTCCTGCTCCTCGCCTGGCGTCTCGCGGCGATCGTCCAGGCCTATCTGAGGCGCGAGCACCCAGGCTGGCGTCGATGGACGACCTACGCCGGGGTGCTGGTCGTGGTACTGACGCTCGCGATGCACGTGCTGCCCGGGTATTGGGCGTTCAAGGCCATCGACACCCTCAACGCCGTCGCCCAGGGCGGATCGGGTGGGAACAGCGAGCTGCACGATTCGTTCGGCGGCGTGAGCATCGACCTGCCGTCGCCATCGGCGATCCCGGATCCGAAGCACGACCGGATCAACGTGCTGCTGGTGGGGATCGACTGGCGCCCGGGTCGTGCCGAGCACCTGACCGACACGATGATCGTGGTGAGCCTGGACCCCGTCAGCGGGCAGACGGCCATGATCTCGATTCCCCGTGACCTGTACGGCGTCAAGCTGCCGGACGGCCGGACGTACAACGCCAAGATCAACAGCCTGCTCATCATCGCCACGAACAACACGCAGCAGTACCCGCTGGGAGGGGTCGGGACCCTGAAGGCCACCATCGGCGAGCTGCTCGGTATCCACGTCGACTACTTCGCCGCCATCAACCTGCTCGGGTTCAAGCAGGCGGTCGACAGCATCGGCGGCGTTGACGTGAACGTGGCCCGGGCGATCAACGATCCGACCTACAGCGACGAGTACGGGCACCACACCGGGTTCTCCATCAGCGCCGGTCCGCACCACCTCGACGGGCACCTGGCCCTGGCCTATGTCCGCTCCCGGAAGGGTGCCGGCGACAACGACTTCACGCGCGCCGCGCGCCAGCAGCAGGTGCTCACCGCCATCCGGGCCAAGCTCACGGCCGGCAACCTGCTCACGGCGCTGCCCAGCCTGCTCGACGCGGTGAAGAACACCATCTCCACCGACGTCCCGTCCTCGGAGATCGCGAAGCTGGCGCAGGCGGTCCAGAACGCCGACCTGGCGAACGTCCAGAAGGCCGTCATCCAGCCACCGCTGGTCCACTCCGTCTTCCCCGGTCCCGGGGGTGCCTACATCCTGGTTCCCGACTTCGCCGCGATCCTCGACCTGGGACGGCGCCTGATGGGCGACGAGGTGGGCGCGTCGCCTTCTCCGTCCGCGTCGCCCACCCCGTAGCCTCGCGCCCGCTCCGGCGCCCGCGAATGCGGCTGGTAGACTCGCCGGACCATGCCAGGGTTCGCGACGCGTGCCATCCGTGCAGCCAGCCGTGTCCCGGCCGCACCCCAGCCGCCGGTCAACGTGCCCATCTACCAGACCAGCACGTTCGAGGTGGCGAGCGCCGAGGAGCTCGCCGACCTGCTCGAGTTCCGGATCCCGGGACATTCGTACACGCGCTACTCGAACCCGACGCATGCCGCGCTGGAGGCGGCCCTTGCCGAGCTTGAGGCCGCCGATGGGTGCGTCGTCACCGGATCGGGAATGGCAGCGATCCACGCCGTCCTCGCCTCGGTGCTGCGGCCCGGCGACGAGGTCATCGCCGGACGCGCCCTGTACGGGGGCACGTACGGCATCCTCACCGGGCTCTTCGCTCGCTTCGGCGTGTCCGCCTCGGTTCGTGCCGCTGACCGATCCGGACGCGGTGCGGGCGGCCCTGACCGAGCGCACCAGGGTGGTGTGGGCCGAGACGATCGCCAACCCGACCACCGATGTCGCCGACCTGCGGACGCTGGCCGAGCTGGCCCATGAGGCCGGCGCCCGGCTCGTCGTCGACAACACCTTCGCATCGCCCTACCTGTGCAACCCGTTGACCCTGGGGGCCGATCTCGTGGTCCACTCGTTGACCAAGTACGTTGGCGGCCATTCCGACCTCGTGGCGGGCGCTGTCCTGGGTTCAGCCGACGCGGTGGGCGAAGTCCGTCATGTGATGCTCAGCGCGGGCGGCAACGCCCAGCCGCTGGAGGCGTTCCTGGCCCTGCGGGGGCTCAAGACCCTGGCCCTGCGGATGGAGCGCCATTCGAGCACCGCCCTCGCCGTCGCCTCAGCCCTGGAAGGGCGTCCCGGGATCAGCCGCGTGCTCTACCCGGGACTGCCGTCGCATCCCCAGCACGCGATCGCCGCCGCGGAGCTGCGGGACCGGATGAGCGGCGGCATGCTGGCAATCGACCTGGAGGGTGGACGGGACGCCGGTGAACGCTTCCTGGGCCGCCTGCGGGTTGCCGTGCATGCCACCAGCCTCGGCAGCGCGGAGACCCTCTGCTCGCACCCGGCATCCTCGTCGCATCGCCAGCTTGGCGAGGCGGAGCTGGCGGCGGCGGGCCTCACCCCCGGCCTGGTGCGCGTCTCGGTGGGGCTCGAGGACGCGGACGACCTGGTGGAGGACCTGGCGGCCGCTGCCGCCTGATTGGACGGTGACCGGCCGATGACCAGCGTCATCGACCTGTGGCGGGCCGTTGATCCGGAGGCTCGCCTGGTCTCGGGGTCCCCGGATCGACTGCGATCCGCCGTGCGGGGCATCGCGCGGACGCGGGCGCTCCCGCCGCACCTCCCGGAGCCGATGGACGGGATCCTCCTGGTGATGGACCGGGCGCTCCTGCCGGGACCGCGGCTGGACGACCTGGTCACGATCCTCCGGGACGCGGATCTGCGGCCGGCGGCGGTCGTGGTGGCCGGCAGGACGACGGGGTCCCACGACCTCGAGGGGGCCGGCGATGACCTGCCGATCATCGGCAGTGCTCAGGCGTACGCGCGCCTCGCCGATGCCGCGGCGGGGTACCTGGAGCAGCCCGAGCGCGTGCTCGAGCGATTCGCCGCGGAGCTGCGCCTGGCTGCCGCGGAGACGGCACTCGCGGAGCCGAGCGTCGGGACCCCGGCCGGCCTGGTGGCCGCCCGCGTCCGTCGCGGGATCGCCGTCTCGGTCGATGGTGAGCTGCGGAGCCTCCATCCGCGGATCGCGGGACGCGCGCTCGCCGCACGGTTCGCCGCGCTGCATGGCCGGCTGCTCGCGGGATCACCGGGCCGGGCGAGCACGCGGCGGAGCCGCGAAGGGCTGCATCTGCTCGAGCGGCGGATTCGACAGGGTGCCTCGGTCTGGCTGTTCGATGACCTGCCGTTCGCGCGCATCGACGAGGTGGCCGGCGAGGCCCTGACCATCACCCTCCGCGCGCTCCTCGCCGGACCAACGGTCGAGCGGCGCACGTCCCGGTGGACCGATCCTGCCCGCCCCGCCGCCGTGCACCGCGGTCATGGCGCAGACGACCGCCGGCCCCGGGCCCGACGGGGTCCTTCGAGCGACGCTCGTTGCGGTTGCCCGGGCCAACGGCCGGGTGGCGCCGGCCGCCCGGGCGCTCGGCGTCCATCGCAACACGGTCCTCTATCGGCTTCGCCGGGCAGCGAACGAGCTGGGACTCGATCCACGCCGGCCGGACGATGCGCTCCGCATCCTGCGCGAGGACGACCCGGCGGCACACTGAGGCGCCGCCATCGGCGCTTGTGCACTTGGCACAACACCTCGGCAGGCTGGGGGCCGGCGGTCCGGGCCACCGGGCGGCGGTCGGTCGCTAGCCTCGCAGGTGCCACATCGGCCTCATCCCCTCACATACCGACAGGAGCCTATCGACGCATGGCCAGCAAGGAGCTCACCGCCGCCCTCAAGCTCGCGGAGGAGAAGAACCTCCGGTTCGTCAGCCTGCAGTTCACCGACATCGTGGGCGCGGTGAAATCCGTCCAGGTCCCGATGCACCAGCTCACCGAGGCGGTCGAGCATGGCAAGTGGTTCGATGGTTCGAGCATCGAGGGATTCGCGCGCATCGCGGAGTCCGACATGTTCCTCGTCCCGGACCTGTCGACCTTCTCTCCGATCCCCTGGGAGCAGGGCATTGCTCCCGATGGGACGAAGCTCGAGACCGGCGCGGCCCGCGTGATCTGCGATGTCTACACGCCCAACGGCGATCCGTTTCCGGGTGATCCGCGGTGGGTCCTGCGCCGCCAGATGGAGCGGGCCAAGAAGCTGGGCTTCACCTTCAACACCGGGCCGGAGCTCGAGTTCTTCCTGCTGCGCCGATCGAACGGCGGGGTGGGGCTGGATCCGCACGACTCGGCCGGGTACTTCGACCTGTCCGCGGACCTCGCGACGGAAGTCCGCAAGGAGATGATGAACGACCTCGAGGAGATCGGCATCGAGGTCGAGACCGCGCACCACGAGGTCGCCTCGGGGCAGCACGAGATCGACTTCAAGTACGCGAACGCGCTGCGCACCGCCGACAACGCGGTGACCTTCAAGACCACGTTGAAGGCGGTCGCCGCGCTCCACGGGCTGCATGCCACGTTCATGCCCAAGCCCATCTTCGGCATCAACGGCTCGGGAATGCACACCCACCAGAGCCTGTGGGACGACAAGAAGGGGAAGAACGCCTTCTCCGACCCGAAGGACCCGTACGGGCTCTCGGACACGGCCAGGCACTACATCGCCGGCACCCTGGAGCACGCCCGGGGGATGATCGCGATCCTTGCGCCGCTGGTGAACAGCTACAAGCGCCTGGTTCCCGGGTACGAGGCCCCGGTCTACATCGGTTGGGCGCGCATCAACCGCTCGGCCCTGATCCGCATCCCGCAGATCAGCAAGGGCCAGCTCAACTCGACGCGCATCGAGCTGCGCTGCCCCGATCCCTCCTCGAACCCCTACCTGGCCTTCGCCGCCATGCTGGCCGCTGGGCTGGACGGGATCGAGCGCAAGCTCGAGCCGCCGGCGCCGATCGAGGAGAACCTGTACCACCTCGATCCCGCGAAGCTCGAGAGCCGGAAGATCAGGCAGCTCCCCGGGACCCTCAAGGATGCCGTCGAGGAGCTCAAGGCGGACAAGGTGATCCGCGACGCCCTGGGCGAGCACGTCTTCGAACGCTTCGTCGAGGCCAAGACCGAGGAGTGGGACGAGTACCGGATGCAGGTCTCCGGGTGGGAGGTGGAGCGCTATCTCGAGGCCTTCTGAGCCGATTCCGTTCGCGGCGATGCAACCGTCCGGTATCGCCGCGCGTATGGATGGATAAGCGGGATCGCGGCGGGCTGTGCGCCGCGGTCCCGTTTCGCGTGCGCGCCGGACCCGCCGCCGGTCGGATGCATCGCCGGTGACCGCGGGCGCACAGCCCGATGCGTGAGGCTCCGAGGGTTTGTCGGCCCCTTGAATCCAACGCTGTGGCCCGGCGCCGACGCATTAACATCCGATGAGCGATGATCCGGTAGAAGGCGCGTAGGTACGTGGAGAGCCCAGGCAATGCGGGACGAGAGCGCAACAGCCGAAGCCGGAGTTGAAACGGATCCGCCGGGTACCGTGCCTCCGATCGATCTTCTCGCTGCCGGCTCTCAGCAGCCGCGTAATGGTCTCTCTCCACGCCTCCGCGGCTACGCAGGCGGGCAGAAACGGACCCACGGCTCGTTGACCTCACCTCGGGTACGACCGCTGGCAGGTAGTAGGCGCCGCGTGACCATGTTGGTGCGGAATGCCTTTACGCACGATACCCGGGTCGAGAAGGAGGCGCGCTCGCTGGCTAGGGCGGGATTCCAGGTAACGGTGGTGGCTGATGGCGGGTTGGGCCTGCCGGCGGCCGAGTCCCGCGACGGCTACGAGGTTCGGCGGGTCGCCCTTGCGGAACGTCGCATCCCGCTCGTGCGCTTCTTCCGCCGCAACCATCGTCTGCAGAACACCCTGGCGGCCACGGATCCGGAGATCCTCCACGCCCACGACGCTAATGCCCTTTCGCCGGTCGGCCGGGTGGCGGCGCGCATCGGTGTTCCGTTCGTCTATGACTCGCACGAGCTGTGGACCGGCCGCCCACCGCACGGCCGTTCGGCTGCTTACCGGCTCCTCGCCAACGCGTACTACAGGCGTGTGGAAAGGCGCTATGTGCCGCGCGCGGCTGGGCGGATTACGGTGAGCGCTCCCATAGCGCGCCATCTCGTCGGTCTCTATGGTGCGCCGTTCGAGCTTGTGCCCAACTACCCCGACCTCCCGGAGCCTCCGGACCTCGTCGTGCGGTCGCTCCGGTCTCTCCCTGGTGGCGAGGCGATTCCCCCCGATTCGCCGATCGTCCTCTACGTCGGCGGGGTGAATGCCGGTCGCGGGCTCGAGCCGCTCGTGCGGGCCATGGCACGGGTCCGGCAAGATGCGCACTTGGTCATGCTGGGAGATGGACCGCTCGCCGGGGAACTAGCGTGCATCGCTGAGAACGAAGGACTGGACGGTCGCTACCACCAGCTGGGCCCGGTGCCTTCGGAAGAGGTCATCCCGTATGCGGCCGGCGCGAGCGTCGGAGTGTCTCCGGTCGTCCCATCGTCACTGAACAACCGATATTCGCTCCCGAACAAGCTGTTCCAGTACATGGCTGCGGCGGTGCCCGTGATTGCCAGTGACCTTCCCCAGGTGCGGGAGATCGTGGCGCTCAGCGAATCAGGCTGGTGTGTCGATACCGGCAATGCCGATGCCGTCGCGCAGGCGCTGGACGATGCCCTCGCGGATCCGGACCATCTGCGGGTGCTTGGTGCGAATGGCCGAGCCGCCGTCTTGGAGCGCTTCAACTGGGCGAACGCGGAAGCGACTCTGTTGGAGATCTACGCGAGCATCAATGAGCAGGACGCCGCGTGAGCCTGCGCACGCTGGCGCGCGCATCAGCCCTGTACACCTTGGGCAATATCGCCCCCAAGGTTGGCGCCGTCGTCCTGCTTCCGATCTACCTTCGCTTCCTCACCCCGGCCGAGTATGGTGCCGTCGCCCTCCTGACCTCGCTCTCGACGGTGCTTGGACTCCTGATTCGCTTCGGCCTCGACTCAGCGCTCATGCGCCTCCACTTCGATTACGCAGGGCGCGCGCGCGCCGCACTCTACGGCACCCTGACCCTCTTCACGCTTGGCACCGGGGCGGCGGCAACCCTCCTGGCCGCGCTCGCCTTGGGTCCGTTCTTCCCGACCCTTTTCGCCGGCATCTCGTTCTTTCCGCTCGGAGGGCTGAGCCTGCTCATCGCGTTCGTAACAACGACGCAGTTCGTGCCGTCGGTCCTCTTCCGAGCAACCGGCCAGGCGGGGCGGTTCGTCTCGTACAACCTCGCCTCGTTCGTCATCGGCAGTCTCACGTCGGTCTTGCTCATCACCGTAGCCGGGCTCGGCGCGGTCGGTCTCCTGTTGGGCCAGCTCGTCGGAGCGCTGGTCGTCTTCGTCATCGCCCTTGTCCTTGTCAGCCATATCGGTTCATGGTCGATCGAGCGCGAGCCGCTGGTCGCGTCGCTGCGCTTCGGGCTTCCCCTCGTCCCACACTCGCTCGCGTCCTGGGCTCTGCGGCTTTCCGATCGCTGGATGATCGGGATCCTGATCGGACTGCCCGTTCTTCAGGCGCGGGCCGCCATCGGCGTCTACTCCTTCGGATACCAGATCGGCTACATCGTGGCGATCGTGATCGCCTCGTTCAATGCCGCATGGTCGCCCTACTTCTTCCGGATTGGCGAGTCGCCGATAGGTCCCCGTCTCTTCCGGCACATCACGACCTTGGTGATGGCTGGGCTGATGGCAATGGCCGCCGGTTTGGCAGTGCTCGCTCCCGAAGCCGTGGCGACCCTCTCAGGCTCTCGGTACGAGGAGGCGACGAACGTCATCCGGGTGGTCGCCTTCGCCTCGGCTGCCCAGGGTCTATATACCATGCTGGTGACGGTCGTCTTTCTTACCAAGAACACTGGACGACTGGCGTTGCTCACAACAGCCGCGGCGATCGCGAATGTGGGAATGAACCTCCTTCTGATTCCGCGGCTGGGCATCATCGGTGCCGCTTGGTCAACCTTGGCTGCCTACGCTCTCTTCGCTCTGATGACCGGTATCTATGCGCGAGCGCGCTATCCGCTGGAGCTGGACCTGCCGCGACTCGTCGTGCTTGGGTCGGTTGCGCTTGGCACGGTTGCTGTCGGCAGCGCGGTGACGCTCCCTGTGCAGCCCGTCATCCAGGGTGTCCTCCATCTCGCGATCGGTATCGTCGGTGCCGGGGTCTGCGGAGCAGTCGCCTTTCGTCCGCTGATGGACCTCCGGGGAATAACCATGCAGCTGGCCGCTGCGTCAGCCCGCCCGTGACCAGGCGGCCAGGCGGGGCGGCATCTGAGGAGGAGGATGCTAGGCAGCGCGCGCGCGCGCTGGTTGACTGGCTGGTGAACGATGGCGGACGTGGCGGCCAGGCAGCCGGACTCACCATGATTCGGGGGGTCGATCTCGCGCCAGCGCTGGAACACGCGATGTACACGACACTGCGCGAGCGTGGGGAGCCATCGGCAGTGAGACTTCGCCGCCGGAGGGCTTCTCTGGCCCCGTTTGCGAGGCTGTCGGCTGGCCTCTCTTCTTTGGCGGCGTTCGGGACGCGACCCCGGCAACGCGCGGACGGCGTTCTGGTGCTGACGAGCCAGTCCGTCCACACCGACATCCTGGCCCCCATTGCGGTGGAGGTGCGGCGGCTTGGCGGACCCGAGGTGCACGTGGTACGGACCCGGGCCCACCACGTTCCAGACCCGAGCGTGTTCGCATCTGTTGGCGACCTTGGCGACGTGCTCGACCCGCGATGGCTGTCAGCTCTGGGGTCCTATGCCCTCCGTGTTCGACGCGCGGCACCGCGCGCGGAGGAAGCCCGGCGCTCGATTCGACCCGGCGAGGCCGACTTGACGTCCTTCGCGTTCACGGCGCTGCCCCGCCTCGCTGCAGCCGCCGCGCGCCTCGCCGCCGCCAGCGAACTGCTGCACCCGTCGCTGCTGGTCGGCTTCAGCGAGTCCGGTATCTGGGGTCGCATCCTGCCCGCGGTGGCTCATCAGCGACACTTGCCATCACTCGACCTCCCGCACGCGGAAGCCGCCGATCCCTGGGGAAGTGTCGGCATCGGATACGACGTCGTGGCTGTCTACGGACCGCGCGCGACCGAGATCATGCTGCGCGCCGGGGTGGCGGCCGAGCGCATCTGCGAGGTGGGCCCGATCCGGTACGACGCGCTCGTGAAGCGGTCACGTACACGACGCCCGCCGGCCAAAGTTCCGCGGCGCATCGTCTTCGCCTCTCAGCCCGCGCGGCCGGGCAGCCGCGTGCTCGGTCCTCAGTCAAAGGCGGCTGCTGTTCAGGCGGCGCTGGCTGCCGCTGCCGCTGTCGCTCCAGCGCAGCTCGTATTCCGGCCCCATCCGACCGAAACCGATTCGGTGGGCGAGGAAACGCTTGCCGCCTGTCCCCGACGAGCGGGCGTGACGTTCGAGATCGAGCGGGTTCGGGGCCTCCATGAGCTCCTCGATGGTGCTTGGCTGCTCGTGACCGGCTCTTCGCAGAGCGTCTACGAGGCCGCCATCGCCGGGGTCCCTTGCCTCATGGTCAATCCGAGCGGCGAGCCGGATCCGGTGCCGTTCGCCGAGGAGGGGATCGCCATACGGGCGGAGGACGGCGCGGGCGCCGCAGCGGCGGCGGTTTGGCTGATGGATGCCAATCACCGACGGCGTCAGGTGGCCCGAGCACGCGCGGCCCTCCGGCCGCACTTCGGCGCGCTGGACGGCGCGGCCACTGCGCGGACTGCTGAGCTGATCATCAAGCTCGCGTCTCGGTCGGGTGCGGTCGAACGCCCGCGGGGGGCTTTACCGTGATCTGCGAGGGATCGCCATTTCGTGACGCGGGATGGCCATGCCGCGAGGCACGCGGCCGAGACGATCCGGGGACTTGCCACGCCGTGATGGCGGCGTGGGGTTAAGCGCGAGAGCCGGGACCGCCGCTAGCTGATCCACCTGCCGATGACCCTCGTGCTATTCCCAATCATGGAGATGGTCGGCGCTGTCGCGCTACTGCTACGGATGGGGGAAGCTCGCCTGTGCGCCGCGGACAGGCCTTCGCGTTGGGCACCGCGCCGGCGCTGGGCTGTCGGTGCTGAGGAGACGATGGGGACCGGCGCGACCCGTCACTAGATATGGATCGCTGCGGGGGTGGTGGTGGCTGAGGCGGGCCGTAGTCGGGTAGTCTTCGGGTACTGGACCGGTCTTGTTGCGGTCGGTGCGGGCCTGGCGGTCCTTGGCACTATTCTGGTGACGGCAGTGGGCCGTAATCCGGCAACAGCGGTCACATCGAGGAGGTCGATGAGCATCCTTGACGGCGCGGCCGTCCTCGTGACCGGCGGTACCGGCTCGTTCGGCAAGCGCTTCATCGGGACGATCCTGCGCGACGCGCCACGAAAGGTGGTCGTATTCAGCCGGGACGAGCTCAAGCAGTATGAGATGCGCCAGCTCTTCCCGGATGAGCCGCGCCTACGTTTCTTCATCGGCGACGTGCGAGATGCCCGCCGCCTGCATCGGGCCTTCCACGGCATCGACGTGGTCGTCCACGCCGCCGCGCTGAAGCAGGTTCCCGCCGCGGAGTACAACCCGTTTGAGGCGGTGAAGACGAATATCCACGGCGCCCAGAACGTCATCGATGCCGCCATCGAGCAGGGCGTCTCCAGGGTCATCGCCCTGAGCACCGACAAGGCCTGCAGCCCGGTCAACCTCTACGGTGCCACGAAGCTCGTGAGCGACAAGCTGTTCATCAGCGGCAACGCGTATGCGGGCGGGACGAAGACTCGGTTCGCCGTTGTCCGCTACGGCAACGTGGTCGGCAGCCGCGGCAGCGTTATCCCGCACTTCCGCAAGCTGGCGCCGTCCGGGGTCTTGCCGCTCACCGACGAGCGGATGACTCGCTTCTGGATCACCCTGGATCAGGGGGTTCAGTTCGTCCGCGACTCGCTGGAACGGATGCACGGGGGCGAGCTGTTCGTTCCCAAGATTCCGAGCATGCGGATGGTGGATCTGGCCGCCGCCATTGCGCCTGACGCCCGTCTCGAGGTCGTGGGGATCCGCCCGGGCGAGAAGCTGCACGAGGAGATGATCAACGTCAGCGATGCGCGGTCCACGTTGGACATGGGCGACCACTACGTCATCCAGCCGGAGCTCGAATGGTGGCCTCGCGAAACGCTCGACGGCACCCCGGTACCGGAAGGGTTCCGCTATGCGAGCGACACGAACCCCCAGTGGCTGACCCCGGACGAACTGCGGGCCATGATCGCCGATGGCTGAGCATCCCAAGCTCCCGTACGGTCGCCAGTCGATCGACGAGTCCGATGTCGACGCGGTCGCGGAAGTTCTGCGGAGCGCCTTCCTGACCACCGGGCCGACCGGTCCGCAGTTCGAGGCTGACCTCTGCGCCGCCACCGGGGCGGCGCGGGCCATCGCGCTGAGCTCCGGGACGGCTGCCATCCACGCCATGTATGCGGCGGCCGGCATTGGGCCGGGGAGCGAGATCGTCACCTCGCCGCTAACCTTCGCCGCGACCGCCAACGCTGCGCTGTACCTGGGCGCGGGGATCCGCTTCGCGGATGTCGCGCCCGACACGGGCAACCTGGATCCTGCGGCCGCTGCCGATGCGGTGACCGAGAACACGAGCGCCGTGGTCGCCATCGACTACGCCGGCCATCCCGCCGACTACGCTGCGCTCCGCCCGCTGGCCGATCGCACCGGGGCGCGGCTCCTCGCGGATGCGGCCCATTCCCTCGGTGCGGAGCTTGATGGCTGCCGGGTGGGCACGCTCGCCGACGCGAGCGCCCTGAGCTTCCATCCGGTGAAGGCCATCACCACTGGCGAGGGCGGTGCGGTGGTCACCAACGACCCCGGGATCGCCGACCGCGCCGCGCGTTTCCGCACGCACGGCATCACGCGGGACCGCGACCTGATGGAGCTCGACGAAGGGGCCTGGTACTACGAGCAGCTCGACCTCGGCTACAACTACCGGCTCACGGACATGCAGGCCGCCCTGGGTTCGAGCCAGCTGCGCCGCCTGGACGCGTTCATCGCCCGCCGCCGCGCCATCGCGGCCCGCTACGACGATGCGCTCGCGTCGGTCGGGGGACTGGAGCTGCCTGCCGTGCGGGCGGGCGTCGAGCCGGCGTGGCACCTGTACGTGGTGCGCGTTCGCGACGCGTCCCGTCGGCGGCCGTTCTTCGACCGGTTGCGGGCGCTGGGCCTGGGCGTGCAGGTCCACTACGTCCCGGTCTACTGGCATCCGTACTACCGCGATCTCGGCTACCGGCGCGGGCTCTGCCCTGTGGCGGAGGATTTCTACGAGCGCGCGGTCTCCCTCCCGGTCTTCCCGGGCATGAGCGACAACGACCTGGACTCGTCCATCGAGCGGGTGCTCCAAGCCGCGGCCGACACGCTGTAGGCGGTCATGCCTAGGATCGTCGCCATCCTCCAGGCGCGGATGGGCTCGACGCGCCTGCCGGGGAAGGTGCTCCTGCCGCTCGCCGGCCGGCCGATGGTCCTGTGGGTGGTCGACCGTGCCCGCCGGATCGCGGGCGTCGACGAGGTTCGTGCCGCCATTCCCGACCTGGCAGAGGATGACGGGCTGCTCGGCGTGCTGGAGGCCGATGGCGTCCCCGTCACGCGGGGTCCTTCAGACGACGTCCTTCACCGCTACGTGATGGCCGCCGATGCCTCAGACGCTGATGTCATCGTCCGCATCACGGCCGATTGTCCCCTGTTGAGCCCGCGCGTCTCGTCCGAGGTTCTCCGGGCCTTCGGAGAAGGGGCGTGGGACTACGCCTCCAACACGCTTGACCGCACCTGGCCGCGCGGGCTCGATACGGAGGTGGTTCGAGCGGACCTCCTCCGCGAGCTGGACCGAGGTTCCCGGTCGCCGGGCGAGCGCGAGCATGTCACGGCGGCCGTATGGCGGCACCCGGATGACTTCCGGCTGCGATCCGTCCGGGGCCCCGAGGATCACAGCGACCTGCGGTGGACCGTGGACACCGAGCGGGACCTGGCGCTGATCGAACGCATCTACGCGGCGCTTGCCGGGGATTCGGACGGCCATTTCGAGGTGGACGACGTCCTCGCCCTGCTGGACCGCGAGCCCGGGCTACGGCAGATGAATGCGGACGTGCCACAGAAGACGGTCGAGGCGTGAGGGTTCTCCTGCGCGCCGATGCCTCAACGGCGGTTGGCACCGGTCATGCCATGCGTTGCCTGGCGCTGGGGCAGGCGCTTCGCGACACCGGCGCAGAGGTGACGCTGGCCTCCATCGAGCTGCCCGCGCCCATCAGCGCCCGGTTCGAGGAGGAAGCGATCGAGTGTCGGACGCTCTCCGCACCGGCAGCTGGATCGGCCGAGGATGCGCACGCTGTACGTGCGCTGGCGTCGGCGATCGGCGCGGACTGGCTGGTGGCCGATGGCTACCGCTTCACTCCGGACTACATCACCGCCCTGGAAGGGCCTTGGCGACGCCTCGTGGTGGACGATCTCGGCGGTAAGCCGCCGGCGGTCGACTGCCTTCTCAACGGCAACGCCTATGCAACGCCAGGGCTGTACAGCGGGGGATCGACGGAATGCGAACTTCTGCTCGGACCGCGGTTCGCGCCCCTGCGGCGGGAGTTCGCGATCGTTCCGGCTCGCCCGCCAACCGGTGAGCTGCGACGCGTCGTCATCAGCCTCGGTGGCGCGGATCCGGACAATGTCACGCTGCGGGTCATGGAGGCGCTCCGCGGGCTGGACGCCGACGTGCGGGTGGTCATCGGGGCCAGCCACGCCGATCCACCGGCGATCCGTTCGGCAGCGGTCCGGCTCAGCCAGGAGGTGCTGGTCGACGTCGGTGCGATGGCGGCGCTGCTCGCGGAGACGGACCTCGTCATCGGTGCGGGCGGCACGAGCGCGCTGGAGTACGCGCGGTGCGGCGTGCCCGCCATCCTCGTGGTCCTCGCCGCGAACCAGGCGCGGGTGGTTCCGGCCCTGGCAGCCGCGGGGACCGCCGTGGACGCCGGGGCGCCCGATGGAGGGCTGGAGTCGCGGCTGCGATCGGCGGTCGACGCGCTGGTCGCCGACCGGGCGGCCCGTGCCGCTATGGCCGAACGCGGACAACACCTCGTCGATGGACGGGGAGCCGCCCGGGTTGCCAGGGTGATAGCTGCTCCGCCGCTCGGGCTCCGCCCCGCCATCCCGGCGGACGCCGGACTGCTCCTGGCCTGGGCGAACGACGCCGATGTCCGAGCCGCCTCGTTCCGCCCGGCCGCCGATCGCCCCGGAGGAGCATGCCGCCTGGCTCGCCTCGCGACTCGCCGACCCTGGCGTGCGCATCTGGGTGGCCGAGGCCGGGAGGATCCCCATCGGCGTGGCACGCTTCGAACGGTCCGGCGATCGTGCCGTCATCTCGGTCTCGCTGGCGCCCGACCGGCGGGGCGAGGGCTGGGGCGCTCGCCTGATTGGCATGGCCAGCCGGAGGCTCTTCCACGAGCTGTCGGTGACCGGGATCGACGCCTGGACGCGGGCCGATAACCGGGCGTCGGCAGCTGCCTTCGGTGCGGCCGGCTACTCGGCTCGCAGCGCGAAGCCACCGCCGGGGGCACCGAACGACGCTCGGCTTCTGTCGATCGAACGCGGGGAAGGGGCATAATCGGCGCGATGGAGATCTCAGGACGCCGCATCGGCCCGGGTGCCCGTGTCTACGTGATCGCCGAGCTGTCGGCCAACCATGGACAGGACATGGACGAGGCGATCCGGCTGGTGCGCGCGGCTGCGGCCGCCGGTGCCGATGCCGTCAAGCTCCAGACCTACACGCCCGACACCATCACCATCGACAGCGACGCCGAGTGGTTCCGGATCCAGTCGGGGACTGCGTGGGACGGACGCACCCTGCACGACCTGTATGCGGAGGCCTACACGCCCTGGGAGTGGCATGCCCGTCTGCAGGGCGAGGCGCGCGAGCACGGCATGGTGCTCTTCTCGTCGCCGTTCGACCTCACGGCCGTCGACTTCCTCGAGGACCTGGGAGTTCCCGCGTACAAGATCGCCTCGTTCGAAATCGTCGACGTCGGCCTCGTGGAGCGTGTTGCGCGGACCGGCAAGCCCATGATCATGTCGACCGGGATGGCCACCCTGGCGGAGATCACCGAGGCGGTGGACGTAGCGCGGGCATCCGGCGCGACGGACCTGGTTCTCCTCAAGTGCACGAGCGCGTACCCGGCGCCCCCGGAGGAGGCCAACCTCCGCACCATCCCGCATATGGCCGCTGCGTTCGGGGTGCCGGTGGGACTCTCGGACCACACGCTGGGCATCGGCGTGCCGGTGACAGCCGTCGCGCTCGGTGCGGTCATGATCGAGAAGCACTTCACGCTGTCGCGGGCTGTTCCCGGCCCGGACTCGGGCTTCTCGCTGGAGCCGGAGGAGTTCGCCGCCATGGTGCGGCAGGTACGCGTAGCGGAGCAAGCGCTCGGCGTCGTCTCCTACGCGCCGACCGAGCGCGAGGTGCGGAGCCGTGCACTGCGTCGATCCCTCTTCAGCGTCGCGGACATCCGCGCGGGTGAACCGTTCACGGCTGCCAACGTCCGCAGCATCCGGCCCGGCCACGGTCTGCACACGCGGTTCCTGCCAGAGGTGCTCGAGCGCATCGCTGCGGCCGACATCCCGCGGGGCACGCCCATCGCCTGGGACCTGGTCGGGGATTCACGGAGTCGTGCGATCGAGCCCGGCCCCGAGGGCGACTAGCGCCAGGTTCCCGGCTCGGTCTCCTGT
Organism: uncultured Chloroflexia bacterium; assembly: GCA_963805645.1. Lineage (GTDB taxonomy): Bacteria > Chloroflexota > Limnocylindria > QHBO01 > QHBO01 > CAVXEH01. Next base: position 41,333 of record CAWDVA010000003.1, read on the forward strand.
TGACCTGCGTCTGCCGCCCGAGTCCCCGCAGTCACCGCACGGCGGATGATCTCCCAGGCCGCATCGGCGTCCAGCCATCCGCGGACCTCGACGGCACGCCCTTCCAGCTCCTTGTAGATGTCGAAGAAGTGCTCGATCTCCCGCAGGCGGTGCGGCGAGAGATCCTCGAGGGTGTGCGTCTCGTCCCAGCGCGGGTCATCGTGGGCCACCGCCAGGATCTTGTAGTCGTGCCCCTTGTCATCGGTCATGTCCAGGACGCCCACGGGGCGTGCTCGGACCACGCAACCGGGGAAGGTGGGCTCGCTGATTACCACCAGGACGTCGAGCGGGTCCCCGTCGTCGGCGAGAGTCCCCTCCAGAAAGCCGTAGTCGCCCGGGTAGTGGACGCTCGAGTACAGGACGCGGTCCAGGACGAACCGGTGGCGCGCGTGGTCGAACTCGTACTTGTTACGGCTCCCGGAGGGAATCTCCACGGTCACTTCAACAGGATCGTGCGCTGGCGAGCCGGTCATGGCCTGAGTATGGCGTCCTGGTCCTGTTCCTGCCCGGTACGAATGGCAGTCGACGCCGATCCTTGACTGCGCCCTATACTTCACCCCCGGGCCCGCTGGGCACGCGGGCCCGGCGGCTGTGCGCGGTCGCCTCGCAGACCCCAGGGGTGGAGGTTCGTCTTGGAGCAGACCTCGCGGTCGCAGTTGGCCGCCGCCGCTCATTCGCAATCGCGAACGGGCTATCAGTACGGGAAGCGCGTCGTCGACATCCTCGGCGCAGCCATCCTGCTGGTCGTCCTCTCGCCCGTGATGTTGGCTATTGCGCTGGCCACCTGGATCGACTCCGGTCCTCCCATCATCTACCGGTCACAGCGCCTCGGGCGGTACGGGGATCCGATCGTGGTCCTGAAGTTTCGGACCATGCGAGACGGCAGCCACCACCACCTGGCCGAACTGCTTACCGCTAATGAGGAGAGGCGCCTCGAGTACGAGGTGAACCGCAAGCTTCGCGACGATCCCCGAAAGACCAGGGTGGGCTCGTTCCTGCGCCGCTCGTCGTTGGACGAGCTGCCGCAGATGTGGAACGTCCTGCGTGGGGAGATGAGCCTGATCGGACCACGGCCGTACTTCCCCGACGAGCTGCTCGGCCGCCCGGAATCCATCGAGCTGTTGAGCGTTCGGCCCGGAATCACCGGACTCTGGCAGGTGAACGGGCGTTCCGACAGGACCTTCGAAGAACGACTTTCCCTCGAGCTCCGCTACGTACGCCGGCGGAGCCTGACGCTCGACTTCAAGATCCTGATCTTGACCGTTCGGGCAGTTCTCACCGGCCGAGGCGCGTACTGATTTCCGCTCAGGTACTCGGGGGCACGTAGCAGCAATCCCTCCCGCGGAGAGTTTCTTGCCGTGTGATGCACACGGGTCTCACGGTATCTTTGGCACGGCAGCCATCGTCAACGCGTATACGGACTGGAGGGCGAATGCCGCTGAAAGGCGTGGTTCTGGCGGGGGGCAGCGGGTCGCGGCTCTTTCCCCTGACACTCGTCACAAACAAGCATCTGCTCCCGGTCTACGATCGGCCGATGATCTTCTACCCACTCCAGACACTGAAGGAGATGGGGTGCCGAGAGGTCATGGTCGTCGTTGGGGGGCGCTCCGTCGGGGATATCCTGGAACTGCTCCATGACGGCTCCGAGTTCGGTTTGAGCCTCACGTACCGATACCAGCGCGGCGCGCTGGGTATCGCTCACGCGATCGGCCTCGCTCGGGAGTTCGCCGACGGCGACCCGATCGCCATCGTGCTCGGCGACAACATCCTGAACGGCTCGCTGGCCGAGTTCGCTGCGCAGTTCGAGGCCGGTTCTCCAGAGGCGGGCGCGGTGCTGAAAGAGGTCCCCGATCCGCATCGGTTCGGCGTGGCCGAATTCGGGCCGGACGGCCGGATCGTGCGTTTCGAAGAGAAGCCTGCCGAGCCAAAGAGCAATCTGATCCCCATTGGCGTGTACCTCTTCCGCCCGAGCGTCTTTGAGGTGATCGCACGGCTGAAGCCATCCGCGCGGGGTGAGTTCGAGATCACCGACCTACTGAACCACTACTTGGAGATGGCCTCGCTCATTCACACCGTCTTTGAGGGGGAATGGCAGGACGCGGGCACCATCGAGTCCCTCCTTGAGGCCAATGGCTTCGCCGCCCAGTTCGCGGGCGGCCAGCCGGTGAGCACCGGGCACGACGTGGCCGAGGTGGAGGCGTGACTGGCTCGCGTGACGCGCCCCCGCGTCTGCTGGTGACGGGTGGCGCCGGGTTCATCGGCTCCACCTTCGCGCGACGCGTGCTCAGCAGGAACACCGAGGCGCACGTCACAGTCCTCGACAAGCTGACCTACGCCGGCAACCCGGCCAATCTCGCAGACCTGAAGAGTGATCCGCGCTTCAGGTTCGTTCGCGGCGACATCAATGACGCCGCGCTCGTGGACGAGCTCGCAGCGGACGTCGACGCCACCGTGAACTTCGCGGCCGAGTCCCACGTGGACCGGAGCATCGAGTCTCCGGACGCCTTCATCCAGACCGATGTCCACGGTACCTTCGTGCTCTTGGAGGCGGCTCGTCGTCACCGTCACGGGCGCTACCTGCAGGTCAGCACGGACGAGGTCTACGGCGACGTACCCGAGGGCTCCTCGAACGAAGGCGCTCCGCTCAGTCCGCGCAGTCCGTATTCGGCGAGCAAGGCGGCTGCGGACCTGCTTGTCCAGGCCTACCACGTCACATATGGGCTGCACGTGAACATCACGCGGGCGTCCAACAACTTCGGTCCCTATCAGTATCCGGAGAAGGTCATTCCGCTCTTCGTTACGAACGCGCTCGACAACGAGCCGTTGCCTCTGTATGGCGACGGGCTGCAAATCCGCGATTGGCTGTATGTCGACGATCACTGCGACGCCATCCTCACGGTGCTCGCGCGGGGCGAGCCGGGCGAGATCTACAACGTCGGAGGCGGGAACGAGCTCACGAACCTGGAGCTGACGCGGCAGATACTGGGGCTCTTAGACCGGCCGATGTCGCTCGTGCGCAGCGTCCCGGACCGACCAGGTCATGACCGCCGATACTCGGTCGACAGCGCCAAGCTCCGTGCTCTCGGCTGGGGCCCAGCCCACTCGTTCATGGATGCGCTGTCGGCGACCGTGGAGTGGTATCGCCAACGCAATGACTGGTGGCGTCCGCTGAAGAGCGGTGACTACTTGGACTACTATCGCAGGCAGTACGGGGATCGACTCGCGGCGAGCGCCGCGGTGGAGTAGGCGTGTTGCAGCGCGTCGCGATCACGGGCGCGGCTGGCCGTCTTGGAGCCCATCTTGTCGTGGCGTATCGGGCGGCCGGCCACACCGTTCTTGGTCTATCAAGACCACAATTCGACCTCACGCGCGCAGAAGACCTAGAGCGCCTGGGGCAGTGGCAGCCGCACGTGGTAGTGAATGCTGCCGCATGGACGGATGTCGATGGATGTGCGCGAGATCCCGAGAGGGCTACGCGGGTCAATGGCCACGCCGCAGGAGCGATCGCCCTTGCGTCGGCGCGGGTTGGTGCGAGGATGATTCAGATCAGTACCAATGAGGTCTTCGATGGCCGTGCCGCTGAGGCCTATTCAGAACAGGACGAACCGCGTCCCGGCAATGCCTATGGGCAATCGAAACTGCTGGGCGAGCGTTTGGTCGAAAGCAGCTCGGTACGCTGCCTGATCATTCGCACCGCGTGGCTCTTTGGCCCGTCGGGCCCGAGTTTCGTCACAAAGGTGCGTGACGCGGCCGATCGGGCGGCGCGTCAGGGCCGCCCATTGCGCGTTGTTGACGACGAGTGGGGCAATCCAACGTGGATTCCCGTCCTTGCCGAGCATATCGTGACGCACGGCGGTCGCGCTATGGACCTAGATGTTTCCGTGCTCCATTTGGCAGGTACGCCGCCGACGACTCGGTTCCGTTGGGCGCGCGCTATCCTGGGGGAAGAAGCAGATCTTGAGCCGGTGCAGTTGAGCGACTACGCGCGTGATTCTGTGGTCCCACCTCGGGCCGTGCTTGCGACCGCGCTCGCCCAGCGCCTCGGGATTGGGCCGAATTCCTGGTTGCCGCACGCAAGAGGCGTGATGCGCGAATCAGCTCCAGGAGTCCCAAATGCGGATTGATGCCGGTTCGCTGGACGGACTCATCCTTGTCACGCCGAAGGCATTTACGGACGACAGGGGGTTCTTCCTCGAAGCCTACCGCCGAGATGCGTACGCGGCGCTCGGGATCGACGCAGACTTCATGCAGATGAACCACTCGCGCTCGGTGCGCAGGACCATCCGCGGACTCCACTACCAACGCGGTCGCGGCCAGGCGAAGCTCGTATCGGTCCTGAGGGGGCGGATCATGGACGTGGCTGTCGACATCCGGACCGCATCGCCGACATTCGGCAGACATGCCGAGTACGTTCTTGATGATCGCGCGCACCGACAGCTGTACATCCCCACGGGGTTCGCGCATGGCTTCTGCGTCTTGTCGCCGGTAGCTGACGTTGTCTACTTGGTGGACCGCTCCTACGATCCCCGCACTGAGGTCGGTATTGCCTACGATGACCCCGAGCTGGGGATTGTCTGGCCAGCTGCGCAGCCCATCGTGTCCCACCGCGACCGCGCGAACCCACGCCTGGCCCAGGTTCGTCGCGCCGGTCAGCTTGATGGGTGAGCGCGCGCATCCGAAAGCAGACGGGCGACGGCGACTACGTGAAGGTCCCAGTCGCCATCGCCCCGCGCATGGGATGCCGGACTTCGGGAAAGCGCCAAGGCGACGGCTTCCTGAAGGTCGCCAGGTCCGCATGTCGCATCGATGACCACGTCCGCAGGCCCTCGTTGCGCCGCCAGATCGCCGACGTCCGTCAGGACAACCGGTCGCCCGACCGCATGGGACCTCGCAATCACGCCGGACGAGTAGCCCCTCTCATACAGGGTTAAGACTACGTCGGCCAGAGAGTATGCGGCGAGCTCTTCTTCATCGGACATCCGCTTGTCGTGGCGAACGATCTCAGCTCCATTTCCGGGTGCGGTTGCGAGCGCCCCGGCCAGGTCCCACTTCCCCTGCCTGGCACCCGCGATTAGGAGCGTCCGAATCGGGGATCCAGGGCTCATCAGCGCGGTGACGGCGCGCGCGATGCCTTTCCCTCGTTTGAGGTTGCCGATGATCAGCGCCACCGGCGGATGGGGGGGCGTGGCAAGTGAGAGCACGCGGGCAGCGTCCTCACGCGGAAGCGGCGCGACTGCCTCGAAGTCACCGTGGGGAGCGACCGCGACGCGGTCGGGACGAACGCCAAGTCGAAGCACGTCACCTCTAGCCGTCATCCCATGCACCACCACGACGTCGGCGACCCTGTGGGCCCACCGGTAGAACCGCGTGGGTTTGCGCCCGCCCATCGGGATTGGATCATGGGCGACAAGGATGACCTTCCGGCCCAGGAAGCGATGAAGGGCGAGAACCAGATAGTCCACCAACGGCCAGTGGAGGAAGTGGACGACGAGACTCTCCGCGCGGTATTCGTGCGCGCGTCCGAACGTCGCGCCCATAGCAGCCGCATACGCCGCTCCCCGGACGAGTCGCCGCCGCTTGTGGTTGAAGGCGGCTCCGAAGAGCCGGCCGGTACGTGTTCTCGCGTCCCGTTCGACAACGAAGACGTCGTGCCCGGCCTTCGTGTATGCCTGCAATAGTGCCGCGTTGTAATGACCCATCCCGCCCATTACGCCGAGAGGCTCAATATAGAGAAGGCGCACCTTAGCGGGCGCCTGGATCCCGCCGCGCCGCGAGGAGCTCGTCCAATCCGCGGCTGACTATGGCGACGTTCTGCGCTGTCATGCACTCGGGAGTATCGTCCGGAGCACCGATGAGACCGTCGCGCGAGTTGGCGAACAGGTAGGCCATGTATGCCTTTCGAGCCTCATTCGCCGGCGGGCCAGCCGCTCCGCTGCGCAGGTCACGCAAGAGCGTTCGTAGGCTCTCGTCATAAGGGTTCACGTGCGATCTCGCTAAGAGCGGGCTGAAGTACATCTCGCTCGTAGTTGTGGCTGGATAGCCAAGGAGACCCGCCTCGAACGCTAGGGTGCCTGCCACTGTCAGGGTGAGTTGAGCCTCAGACGCGAGCCTGAGGCTATTCGACCACGGGTCCACTAGCACCACGCCAGGTATGCGCTTCATCCTCCGGAAGAACAGGGGGCCCCGATCGCCAAGGCCGTTGCTGTGCTCCTTCACCACCAGTCGCCAGCCTGGGGGGAGGTCGGACGCCGCTGCGCGGGCGAGACCCGCTTGGTCAGAGTACTTCGACCCCAGCACGTCAAGCGACGCCTCCGGCTGACGGTGCAGCGTCAACAGGACATACGGCAATCCGCGCAGCGCCTCGGGATTCTCGAACGGGTAGATGCGGTTCAGCTTTCCATTGATCCATTGGCGCGACCGGCCGCGCAGAAGCCATCCCAGGCTCGGTCTGTTCATCTCGTGGGGATCCCGCATCTGCAGGGCAATCTGCTTACCTGGAGAAAGGAGCCAGTCCGGAGAAGCGCGGATCGGGCCCTGATGCCGTTGGAAGTAGTAGGGTCGCTCCGGCTTCTGCGCGAAGTTGGCGATGAACTCGGAAGCGCCCCGCACATCCGCGGGATCGGGCCGCAGATCCGTGGCGAAACCGGCCTGGTGAGACCCAGCGAACAACGTGAAGCGGGTAGACGGGATTCGGACTGTCGCCGGCACTAGATACGGAACCGCAATCTGCGAGAGCATCGCACCCGCGATCAGCTCCACGGCGTAGGTCTGCTCGCCCAGAACGGCTTCGATGCCACCCTTGACGACGAAGTCCTGGATTGCTATGGCGCATGTGCTCAGATACGCGAGCGCAAGGGACGTGGGGCGCTCGCGGAGGAACCGGTCTGCACCGATCATCTCGTAGATCTGCATCTTGCCAGGCAGGAGTTCACCGGGCGTCCACGGTCCAGCTGCGCTGGCGCCGTTTGTCCAGCCGGAGGAGTACGTCGTCAGGTCGAGCACCCGGGCCTGGCTGACCCCGCTTCTAACGAGCATCCGCGAGAGCCGGTTACCGGGCACTATCCAGAAGATCTGGTGCCCAAGCTTCTCGAGCTCGTCCTGTAGGGCTCGGAAGAAGTAGGTCTTGTTGTGATTCGCAAAGAACGCGAGACGCATGGTTCACTCGGATCCAGTTGGTTCAGGAAGCCTGATCCCCGGGACTGCTCCCCGGAGCAGGAACGCCTGCACGATCGCCACGAGCACGAAGGCGAGGGAAAGGCTGAGGGCATATGGTACCGGGCTGGACGGCCGCCACACGACCAGCCCGACCGCCAGCGCCATTGCGCTGCCAACGTAGATAGCCGAGACGGCTCGCTCCTTCATCAGGCCAACTGCGCGCGGGAGCCAGGACGAGATGGCAACTCTCGCCAGTCCCGTTCCCAGCATGAGGGCCGTGACCAGTCCTGATGGCTCGTAGCTGCGTGCGAACGTGCCCACAAACAACTCAAGGGCGAGGTAGCCCGCGCCCGTGAGCACCGTCAGCGCGGCCCCGGATACCAGGAATACGGACACAGGCGATCGCCGCCCGAACATGATTTCCGTACTCGCCAGCATCGGAATGTTGACTGAGATCAGAAACGCCAAGTCAACGAGGGTCCACGATAGCGCGAAGGTCGCGAGGGCACTGCCGGTCGAGAAGAGGCCGAGAAAATACCGGGTGAGCATCACGAGCAGCCACGGGCCGACGAGCGCGGGGATGGTCAGCAGACCGTCCGCGTATCGCATGCGGATTCGCGACACCGACGCTGCCGCTCGCGAAGCGTCACCGGCGTCTGGGGTCCGCGTCGAGTGCAGCCACCACCCAGCAAGGCCGAGGCCAATAAGGCTCGCGACCATCCATGCACCCATGACTGAGCTCACCGTGACGGGGCCCCAGACCAGAAATGGGACCACTGTGATGGTCAGGAATACGTTGTATCCGAACATGACGAGCACAGAGGCGCTGCGGGAGCGGAATCCAAGCAGGATCTGGGCGATCGTGATCGTCAACGCCACGGCGGAAGCGGTGACGATGCTGAATCCCGCGAGGACAATGGGTGAGCCAGCAGAACTGAACGGCAGCGCCAGAACGTAACAGAGCCCGAATCCGGGGAGCGCTGTCACCAGTACAACAGCTGAGCCTCGCCGGATGAGTTGGGAGGTTGCGGCGCGGCCGTATGAACCGGCCAAAAGCTGGAACTGCAGGGTCAGCCCCAATGCGAGCACGTACGGCAATAGAGATGTGAGCGTGTTAAAGATGCTCAGATAACCGTATGCAGCCGGCTCCATCCGCGAGACGAGGATGCTGAATCGCAGTGGTGACAAGCCAGCGAGCACAACGGTTGTCGCGACTGCGACTGCGTGTGGCCCGCGACCGGCCTCGAGCCGATTGCGAATGCCACCGGGGCGCGTGGTCACTTCGGCAGGGCGCGCAGCCAGAGAGGGGCGCCACCTCCGGCCGTCGATGAGGACCTCCCGTGCCGCCTCATTCGCTGGGTCGGACCAACTGGGTGAAGAGTGATTCGTAGTCATCTGCCACTCGATCCCACGAGTAGAGAGCCTGGGCTCGGGCTCGTGCAGCCTGCCCAAATGCATTGCGGAGCACCTGTCTTGCTCCAACACTCCGAGAAGCGTTCCAAGGTGTTGGGCGTCGTTCAAGGCGTAATACTCGCCAGCGTCACCTAAGACCTCTCGATGCTCCGGCACGTCGTTGGCGACAATGCACACTCCCCGACCCATTGCCTCCACCAGCGCAGGGTGCGTACCGCCAACCTCTGTGGCCTGAATGTAGATTGCCGCGCTTGACTGCAGCTCGGCGTACCCTCGACCGAATATGCCGCCAACCATCCGGACTCCGCTCGTCCGGGCGGCGAGTCGTGAGAGGCGTTCCTTGTAGGCGGTCGCGTACGGCGCATCGCCCACGATGACGAGTGGCAACTCGTGAGAGGCGGCGCCGTAGCCTTCGATCACGATATGGGCATTGTTTTCTGGCTCAAGCCGACTTACGTAGAGAATGTAGGCATGCGCGGTCAACCCCAGGCTCCGCAAGGTCGATCCAGGGGTGACCTGTTCAGCATCTGTGCCGTATGGGATGTAGACGGTCGTCGCCCGCCTGGCCTCGCGGTAATAGTTAGCGACCGTTCTTGCGTCCGAGACGAGGACGACCGGAAGGTGAGGTGCGAGACGTGCGCACATCTGGTAGTAGGTCCGCCCGAGCCAGCCCCACTTGCGGCGTTTCCATTCGAGGCCATCGACGTTCAGCACAACCTCGGAGCCGCCCAACCTTGGCAGTGCCGCGAATGGCGCATTCGCGTTGTTGCACACCAGCACCACGTCGAAGCGCTTTGGGATGGCGTCGATCGCGGAGAGCGCTGTATGGACGACCGTATCGAGATACTTGTGGCGGATCGTGGGGAGCACACGCAGGCGCATCCCTCTGTGTTCGCGCAGCCCGCGTGGCACGGAGTGGCTGCGACCATAGACAGTGACGCTATGGCCCCGCTGGACTAGCCTCACCCCCAACTCCTCGGCGAAGGTCTCGAAGCCGCCGTAGGAGGCTGGGACCCCGCGGGTGCCGATGATCGCGATGCGCATCGGAGCCATCATATCGGCCGGCCTGCACGCGGCGGCTGCTTTGCCGTCATGTTCGCCGACGGTTCGTTAGACTCGCCTCGGAGTCTTGCTGTCCATCCGGGCCGCCTGGCCTCGCAGGGCTTAGGGGAGTTCGGGACCCGGGTCAGCCACGAGGAAGCAGTGCTCAACGCGATCGCCCAGGTGTCTCATGGGCTTGTGGGCGCCGGGCACCGCCATTCTGTTGGCCCCGACCGCTCTGCCGCTCGCTCTGGCCTTCTTTGTCGGGCGAGGCGGGCCTCTCTTCTACGCCGGGTACGCGGTCGCTCTGGCACTTCTGCTGGCGGTCGCTTATCAAAGTCGCGCGACTCCATTCATCGTGGCGACTGGCTTCTTGGTATGGCTGTCGATATCCCAGATCGATCGCCACCCTGACGGGACTCCTTACACCCGCCACGATCACAGCACTGCTGGCGTGGTCAGAGTTCCTCTTCCCGATGCTTGCGGTGGTGTGCCTGTCGCGCGCGCCGCGTTTGGCGTGAGAGTCCGAAAGCTGTTCGCGCCTTGGACGTCATGGCAGTGGCCTTCCTCTTGCTCGCGGCCGGGGGTGTGCTCATCGGCAGTGCGCCACTCATTGACCGGGTGCTGTATGTCCGCCAACTTGGTGTTCTCCCACTGGTGTACGCGGCGGTCAGGCTCGCGCCATGGATTCGCGGCGATGGACTCAGGATTGCTCGGCTTGTGGTCACGGCAGGCGTTCTGCTTGCGACCTTCGGTCTCGTTGAGCGCCTCCTTCCGGCGGGGCTGCTATGGGGCGCGATCGCTCACCCGGTCGACTACTACCGCATGGCTGCCTTCAGCGGAGGGTCGGCGCCAGTGCGGACGATGGACGGGCTGCCCATGACGTTCTGGACCTGGATAGGGGGCGTACCAGTGCGAAGGCTGGTGTCAACATCTCTTGAGGCGGCCACCGTCGGCATGTTTTTCGCCGTCGCCGCGGTGACTGCAATCGCGCTGGCACGGCCAGGCGCCTGGGATCGGCGATGGATCTGGGCAGCGACACTGGCCGGTGCAGCGTTGATGTTTGCGCTGGGAAAGGCGGGCATCGCAATCTTGCTCGCTCAAGCCGCCTACACCTGCTATCCAGCAAGTTCCGGTGCTGACGCGCCCATGGATCGTGGTGCTCACGGCAGCTGCTATAGCCGGTGGAATCGTTTGCTCTGGCGTTATCGCTGAGTCCATGGGGGTCACGGCAGGCGTATCACGCCACTTGAGTGGTCTGGTCGCTGGCTGGGATGCGATGATTCGCCACCCGCTCGGCCTAGGCCTGGGTTCCACAGGCGTGTTCACCTCGAGCCAAGCCGTGGCTGAATCGTCTCTAGGGGTACTCATGGCCCAGTTGGGCGTGCCGGGGCTGCTTTTTTGGCTGACGTGGATTGTGGGGACTGGAACGGTGTGTATCGTCATCGCCCGCCGGCTAACGGACGCGCCTGCACTCGGGGTTGCCGTTGGTGCGTCGCTCATCTCCTTCATGGCCGCGTCAGCCCTCACGGAATCGACTGGCGGTCTCCTGGAACTGGATCTTCGCCCTACTGGCCGCAGTCGTCGTCTGCGACGGCGTGGCGCGCAGGCATCGCGTGCCACGCCTGCACATGCCCAAAGCCCGCGGCGCCTAGACTCACCTTCCCCGTCGCACGCATCCTCGTGGTCGAGCCGGTCGCACATGCCGGCATCGACATCCTTGCGGCAGTGCGCGGCACAGATGTCGCCTCCGGCGTGGCGCGCGCCGAGCTGCTCCACCTTCTTGGCGAGGGCGGCGGCCATGGCGCGCTCGTCCTCCGCTCCCAGACCCGGGTCGGCGCGGAGATCCTCAAGGGATAAGAGAGACACGCCCCGGCAGCCGCACGGTCGTCGCTCTGGGCTCTGCTAGAGTGCCGACTGTTGCTGGATTCCACGTTGGCATGAGAGTAGAGCCGCATGGGCAAGGGCAGGCGAAATACAGCCGCGGTGCCACGCGGCCCAGCCGATACCGTGCAGCTAGTTGTCCCGACGAGACTCTCTGGCGCTGTGGGATGGCTGCTGCTCTTGATGGCGGGCGGCGTCTCGATCGTTTTGCCCCCTGGCTGGATGGCGATCCTCCTGGCTGCCGCGGCGTTCGTCGCTTTCGCGAGAGACCCGCGTCTTGGGCCGTTGCCGGCGGGCTTGGCCGTCATTCTCGCTTTGCCGTACGACCGGGCTGCAAACAGCTATCTGCTGCACCTGGCGGGTGTGCCGGTTCGCCCGCAGGATGCAGTGATGGTGATGGCGTTAGTGATGGGAGGAGCCAGTGCGACCTGGAGACTGCCTCGTCGCCCGATTGTTTTCGCGATGGGGGCGTTTCTCTCGCTCGGGTTGATCGCGCTGGTCGTGGGCGTGGTCGGCGGCAACGATCCTCACGATGTGCTGCGTGACGCGCGATGGTGGTTCCTGTACGGCGCCGGTCTCGTCGCCCTCCTGTGGGACGTGCCTCGCCAAGCGATCTTTCGCGGACTGCTGGTCGGGATGACCGTCTTTGCCCTGGTGGCGGTTGCCACCGTTCTACTGCCAGCCTTCGACGGCGGGTTGAAGGAGAGAGCCCTCATCTACGATCGCGGGACCTTGCGGATGCAGTTCGGCAACTCGATCTTCCTGCTGCCCGCGGCCGCACTTGCGGTCCACAGTTTCGTGCGCCGCGGCAGCCGCAGAAACGCCGTGGCGGCGCTGCTCTTTCTCGTCGCCGTGGCGCTGTCACTTACCAGGACCTTCCTGGGAGTGGCGGCGATGACGGTGGTTGCAGCGGGGGCGTGGTCGGCTATCCGCGCCTATGGTCCAAAGCGGACGATTGCTTCAATCGGGGCGGTTCTCCTAGTTGTTGCGGTATGCGTGGGCGGAGGTGTTGCCCTTGTTTCAGTGCAGGCACCTGCCCGCGATTCCTTATCCTCCGCTGGGGCCTCACCGGGGGGTGAGGGCGACCAACCCGTTGACCGTCTGCTCTTTCGAGGAGCTCGCTCAACGCTTGGTGGCGCGGTAACTGGGCGTCTCACCGAATACGCCAACGCCATAGGCAGCGTATCGCACAGCGGGGTATTGGGTGGCGGCTTGGGAACGCTGGTCGACGCCAAGCAAACGTTCGGAGGTGAAGCATTTCACACGCCCGGCAAGCTCCCGAACGTCGACAATGCCTCGCTCACAGTTGGATTGAAGGCGGGTGTTCCGGGAATCGCTGTATTCCTGACCATGCTTCTCTGGCCTGTGGTAGTGATGATCCACGGACGCCTCCGGCGGCTCACGCCTTGGTTCATGCCCGCCTGGCTCGGTGTCTTGGCTTTGACAATGACGCAGTCCTTCGCCGCGATCGGCTACAGCCCCTACGGCCTGTCGCTCTTGCTCGCGGTGACGGGCCTCGGATATGCCGCCAGCAGTGAGGCACGGGCGCGCTCCCACGTATAGGTCGCCTGAAGAGAGCGCAGGGCCTCGCGCACTGCCCGTTTGGTCGCGGGCTCGAGCAACGTGCCAATGCCCTCGGCAAGTGATGAGTCGTCGGTGAAAGGCAGCCCTATGAAGTGTCGGGATGCGATCACCGTGAGTTCGCCACCGGCGCGGAAAACGATCGGAATGGTGTAGGCGATCGCGGTGTAGAGATTGTTCGGCGCGGCGTGCGCCGCGTAGGGATGACCGGATACAAGGGCGTAGTACAGCACGTCAGCCGCGGCGAGGGCGACGTCCGGATCGGGCAGCCAGCCCAGATACCGCAGGTTCGGCGTGTCCGTCTGGTCTTGCAGCCACGCCGCCTGCTCGCCGCGACCGGCGACCAGGACCAGGTGCTCGGGATGCGCTGTGGCGTGGCGAACCAGCGACGCCAGGTCGCGCGAGGGATCGAGACCTCCCGCATAGAGAATCGCCGGAAGGCCCCCGGGCAGGCCAAGCCGGGCGCGGGCCTCGTCTCGCGAGGGCAATTGCAGAGGTGGATCGATCCAGTTCCCCACGATGACGGACGCTATTCCGCGCTCGGCGAAGTAGGCCCGACGCTCCTCGCCGGGCGTGATGACGAGGGTCGCGAAGCGGGGGAGGTGGCGTTCGAGCCAGCCGATGAATCGCAACAGCCAGCCAGGGTACTTGCGGCTCTCCATCACCTCGTAGATCTCGAAGGCGTCGTACACGATCCGAGGTCGGCCGACGAGGGGAGCAATCAGCAGAGTGGCCAGCAGCATGGGGAGGTCAACGGCATGAATGATGTCTGGTGGGTCGCGGCGCATGCTGGGAACGTGGGATGCGACTGCCTTTGCGAGGAACGGGAGCTGGGCCCATCGGCGCCCCACCCGACTTCGAACATGCGACCGCTTGATCTCCACCGGGCCGTCGAAATCGTGCGTCGGCAGCTTCGCCTCGCGATCCCAGGCCAGGATGCGGACCCGGTAGCCGGCAGTCGCGAGGGCCTGCGAGACACGCCGCACTCTGACATCTGGGTCGTACGCGAAGCCGAAGAGGACGTCAACCCTCGGGTTTACCAAGCAGCGCCTCCACAACTTCCGCCCAGCCCCCTGACACTCTGCTCCGCAGGCTCGTGACTCGATCGCGCACGTCCAGCTGGAGAGGTGCGGCGCTGACAAGCTCGAGGGATCTGGACAGACGCTCTCCGGACGCTTCCTCGATCGGCACCGCGAGGTCCAGCAGGCCTAGTTCAGCGGCTGCTGACGCCACCTTCTGATCGTAGACGATTGGAACGCATGGGCGTCCTGCCAAAGATGCCAGGATTAACCCGTGAAGCCGAACGGACAGGACGAGTTCGAACGACGCGAGCTGCCTGATGGCAGTGCCGGGCTGGAGCGATAGGGGGAGAACGTCGGGACGTGCGGTCGGGAGAGAGTCGCACGCCGTCTCGACCGCCGCTATCGTCTCCTCGTCGACGGGCAGGTGCATCGGAAGCAGCGTGACTCTCGAGTGTCCTGCTCGGTTCCTGACCAGCTCGGCGATGGCAGATGCGAGCACCGGCGTGAGGGCCCTCTCACCTGGCGCCGGGCCTCGGACCACGATGGCCAGCCCTTCTGCCGCGGTCGAGGGTGCTGGAGGCTCGTTGAGGTAGGCGGGATCCGGGATAATGCTCACCCTCACGTTCGGAGCCACCTGCATGGTCGAACTCGCGGACGCTGCATCGCGTACCGTGACGAGTTGTCCAAGCCGCAGCATGAGGCCGGCCAGCTCCCGCATGAGCCGGTGGCGAAAAGGCCCGACGCCGACGCTCACCCAGACGACCCGCGTTCCGAGGAGGCGGGCGAGCAGAACCCACGAGAGGTAGCGCGGGATGAGGGTGGGCCAGTAGTCGTTGATGACGCCTCCGCCCGCCATGATCAGCACGTCTGCTCGGCCCAACGTGCGGAGGAACGTCCAGCCGGGGAGGAACCGCGGAATGTGGACGCGGGGTCTGTCGGGGAAAGCGGCAATGGGAGCCTGAGAGCCGCCGGCCACCGCGATCACCTCTAGGTCATCGATGCCCCTGAGCGCATGTTCAATCCCCGTCAGGATTGCTTCGTCGCCGACATTGCCGAATCCCTGGTAGCCGAGGGTCATCACCCTGGTTGCCCGACTCATCGTGGCGTCTCTGCCGTGCGCTGACGCCATATTCGCGACGGCCCGCCGACAATGGATCGCAGGTCAGTCATTGTGGGGAGAAGCAGCGAAATTCGCGCACCGGTGACCCGGCTGAATGCGATGGCCAGCAGCATCGCGGACGCCGCATACGCGATGACGGAGGCGACGGCAGCCCCCTCAATGCCAAGGACCGGGATCAGAGTGACATCCAGGATGGCGGTCAGCACGACGATGAAGACCATGACCAAGGAGACGAGACCGGGGTGCCCACGGCCCTTCAGATCGCCCGCAAGAACACGCGCCGTGGTGAGTGGGATCATGGCCACCAGCAGTGTTCGGAGAGCCAGTACGCCACTGCGGAAGGCCTCGCCGAACGCGACTGTCAGGAGCGGCTCCGCGATCAGCCCGAGGATCAGCGCTGCGGCGGACACCAGCAGGATCGCCACGCGCACTGTTCGTTCGGTGAGTTCGGTCGAACCTGTGTCTTCGTGGGCGGCCACGCTTGGGAAGATGAGTGAGGATGCCGCGCTGGCGACTTGGGCGACGACTTCAGATGCGCGAACCGCGATCGCGTAGATGCCGGCGGCCTGCAGGTTGAGCAGCGCGGGTACCAGCAACTGGTCAAGACGCAGATTCAGGTACTGCAGCACGTTCCCGATCTGTCCCCGCCCGCCGATCGCGAGGGCGCCGCGCGCCGTCTGCACGTCCCATCTGCGCGGCCAATGGCCCATCGTGCGGCGAGCGACGAAGAACGACACGCCAGCGCTCGCGGCATACCCGAGGGACGCCGCGAGGACGAAGGCACCGTCTCCTGCTGCCAGCGACAGGAGCATCCAGGTGAGGGCGAATGTGGCACCGCCCCGCGCAAGCTCGCTGACGGTATACGAGCCCATTCGGCCGAGGCCCAGGATGACGGCCCCACCGAACTCGTACCAAATGACCGACGCGGCTACGATTGCTGCTACTGGCCCCAAGTACGCGCGTCCTGCTACGCCCGCGAGCGGTCCAATGACCGGCCAGGCCACGACCGCAAGGACAAACGCTCCAACGCTGGCCACTCCCGCAAGGACGCTGAGCGATCCGACGATCAGATCCTCCTCGTCTCTGCGCCGTCCCAACAGGTAGATCACCGCGATGTTGATGCCGCCGTTGAAGATGACACCCGTGATCAGCCCTACGGTGAGTGCGACGCTCGCAGCCCCCAGCCCTGCGGGTCCGAGGTAGCGTGCACCCAGCACTCCCGTACCGAAACCGAGCAGTACCGAAGCTAGACGTACCGCGCCGAGGTTCAACACCGCCCGCGCAAAGGTCCGGTGACTCATCTGCTTCGGGTCTGCCCTCACGAGACGGCGCGGGCTCCGTCGGCCAGAAGCACGTCGGTGATTCTGGCTGCTGCGCGGCCATCGCCGTACAGCTGAAGGCCCACAGATTGCATGCGCTCCCGCGAAACCGGATCTCGAAGGATGTCGAGGGCCTCCTCCGCGATTGCCGCGCGCTCGGTCCCAACCACCCGAACCGCCCCAGCGTCGACCCCCTCGGGGCGCTCCGTGACTTGCCTAGTCACGATCACCGGCGTCCCTAGAGTCGGCGCTTCCTCCTGGATGCCCCCGGAATCGGTGACCACGAGCGCGGCCCCCTTCAGTAGCCGAATGAAGCTCGTATACGGTAGGGCGTCGACGATGAGAGCGTTCTCCTCACCTTGAAACACCGTCATGACGGGTCGTCGAACGACCGGATTCGGATGGAGGGAGAACACGAGGCGGTAGTTCGGCAACGCCCTGAGGACATCGCGCAGGCCCTCGGCGATCGTCCGAATGCCACCCCCCCACGATTCCCTGCGATGCGCAGTGGCGAGGATGTAGGGATGGCCATCGATCATGTCCCGGATCTCAGCCGGCAGCGACGACGGCTGCTCGAGGATGTAGCGAAGTGCATCCACCACCGTGTTCCCGGTCACGTAAATGGACCCCGATACTCCCTCGCCTCGCAGGTTCTCGGCACCGCGTTCCGTCGGAGCGAAGTGCCAGCGCGCGATGAGGCTGGCAACGCGTCGATTGAGCTCCTCCGGGAATGGGCGGCCCATGTCGTGTGATCGCAACCCGGCCTCGATGTGCGCGACCGGGATTCGGTGATGAAATGCCGAGAGTGCTGTGCCCGCGGTGCTGGTTGTATCTCCCTGGACAATCACTACCGAGGGCCGGTGGTGATCGAGCACCTCGCCCACGCGGGAAATCGATGCGCTCAGGATGTGGTCCAGCGTCTGCCCATGCACCATTAGTCGCAGATCGAGATCGGGCGTGACCCCAAAGAGTCGGAGGGTCTGGTCGACGAGTTCGCGGTGTTGACCGGTCGTTACTACCAGGGGGTCACGTCCCCGCCTGCGCAGCTGGAGAATCACAGGAGCAAGCTTGATCGCCTCCGGCCGCGTTCCGAAGAAGACAGCGATATTCATGGTCGCCACGCGGCCATACTACGGCCAGTGAGCGGGCGTGGCGTCGGTGCTGGGGCAAGGGCGTTATAGGTCGGACCCACGACGTCTGGCGGTCACCCCTGACACGGCCTTCCAGTCGCCGCTGGCGAGCACCGACTACTTCATTGACGACGAGGGCAGCCCGCTCGAGACCGACAGCAACCGCCTCGCCAACGCGGTGATCACCACCGGCTGCAGCGCCACGACCTACTGCCCGACCAAGCTTGTCACCCCGGGCCAGATGGCAACCTGACACCGAGACCTGTGAGCGAGCTCGTGACGTGGGGCTCTTGACGGGACAGATGCGCCATGTGTACAAGGGCGCAAGCGCACCCTTTCCCTGTGGCAATAGAAACACTGTGACAAGGGGCATTGCGGGGAGGCATGGGGGAGCCAGTACCACAAGTGGCGGTGATTGGACCTGCCAGGAGGGACATGGTGAAGTACCGGACAGGTGCTGGTTGGCTGGTGCGCGCGCTCACCATTCTTACCAGCGCGACACTTCTCGCCGCCAATGCGACGTTTACAGTTCCATCGGCTCCAGTGGCGGCCACGGCATCCGCCTTTCCCGTGTTCTATGCGGTGCTCAACGGCGGCTCGCTTCTGCTGAGCCAGCCCGGCGCCCCGTCCGGATCGGGCTTCGCATTCATGGAGGTGGATGCCGCTTCGGGTCAGGTCTGCTACCAGGTGGAGTCCGACGGTCTAGGACAAGTCACCCGGGCCAGCCTCCTCGACTACACCGACACGCTGGTCGCAGACTTCGCTTTGCCCCCACTTGATGGAACCCCCAACAAAGACTGCGTGACCATTTCTCCCAGTACTGCTGCGAGCATCGTTGCTTCACCGGGGGACTACTCGGTCGTCTTCTACACGAACACCTACCCGTGGGGCGCCGCTGCCGGCAGCCTGTACACATCGACCACCAATCCCTGCAGCGTGCGGACGGCCACCTGGCAGGCGCCCATTGGGGCCATCGACTATCTGTATCTTCAGCTCGGCCTGAAGGTGGCGCGCTTCGTGGGAACCGGGTTTCCCCCGAATGTGACGCTGAAGGCCGATCTGACATACGGCGGCGGCTCGCCGACGACGCAGGTTGCCGCAACCGACGCGAACGGGGACGTTGTGATCTACCACGCGTTTGCTGCCGGAGATGAGGGCCTTTGGACCATGACGCTGACCGACCCGAACAACCTCACGTGTCACGGGTCGGCCCAGGTCGCGGTGAGTCCGATCTACTTTGGCGTCCGGACCCAGCTGTGCCCGTCCTCGATCCAGACGCCCAGTCAGTTGCTGGCCGTGGGCGCCAGCGCGTGCGGCCGACTCGTGCTGCTGCCCGCCGACTACTCCGACCCGCCTACGGGATACACGGCGGATTGGGTTTCAGGCACGTTCGACAACGTGGTCATCCCCAAGGACGGGATGACGTGGCACACCACGGATGCCTACCCTGATGGCGGCGGCACGTGCGATCCGACGACCCACGTGTGCGATGGAGCGTGGAGCTACCGCCTGGACTGGACCCCTGCCGGGCCGACGAGCGTCTCGCAGGCGCTCGCCCCCTCGGGATATCGCATCGGGTACGCGCTCGCGTACAGCAATGGCCAGCTGATCCCCTCGACGTTCAGCACGGACCACGTGCTTCAATTCGACAGCACCGGCTACGCGGGCGGTGCCGTGGCCGTCATGTACGAGTTCGCCGGTCCTTTCACCGACATCGGCGGCTCGATCTTCGTGAACGACATCCTCTGGCTCTACGACGCGGGCATCACCACCGGCTGCAGCGCCACGACCTTCTGCCCCGATGCCCCGGTGACCCGTGGCCAGATGGCCGCCTTCCTGGACCGCGCCCTGTCGTTGCCGACGACGAGCACCGACTACTTCACCGATGACGAGGGCAGCCTCTTCGAGACCGACATCAACCGCCTCGCCGCGGCCGGCATCACCACCGGCTGCAGCGCCACGACCTACTGCCCCGATGCCGACGTGACAAGAGGCCAGATGGCGGCCTACCTGGACCGTGCCCTGTCGTTGCCGACGACGAGCACCGACTACTTCACCGATGACGAGGGCAGCCTCTTCGAGACCGACATCAACCGCCTGGCCGCAGCGGGCATCACCACCGGCTGCAGCCCCACCACCTACTGCCCCAACGAGTACGTCACGCGTGGCCAGATGGCCGCCTTCCTGCACCGGGCCTTCGGGCCGTGAGGGGGTGGGGGAGAGGGGCGAGATCCAGGCAAGGTCCCTGAACCGCTATTGTGCCAAGGGACATCGGACCATCGGGAGGGAGAATTCAGGTGAGACACCGCGGTCCGACCGCCATATGCGCACTCGCGTTGGCAGTGGCGCTACTGATACCCCCGGGCGTTGTGAGCGCACGACCTTCTGGACCGCCTGTCTCCGGAATGGATGGCCGCGGCGCAACCATCGCAATTCTGCCGACGCATACAGGCGTGTTGTACCCGATGACCCCCGGCCCGGCGGTACGGGCACCCGGAGCGTCAGCTGGGATGCTCCCACCGCGAGGAATGCTTCCGGCGGGGAAGCTAACGGTCCCGGTCGCATCGGATGCTCCAGCACCCAGCCTAGCCACGCCCGTCCTTTCCGTGCCGGCAAACCCGGATCTGACGTCATCGCCGGGTTTCGCGGGCATCTCCGATTGCGAACTCGACTGCACGGAGCCGCCGGATCCGTGGATCGCGGTGGGCCCCGCGCATGTTGTTCAAGCGGTGAATCAGCACCTGCGCATGTCCTCTCTGAACGGCAGCACCGTGAAGACGATCGCGTTTGGTGCATTCTTCGCCGAGGCAGCCGGACAGGTCGGCGGCAGCTTCGATCCGCATGTGCTCTATGACGCGCCTCTCGGGCGCTGGCTCGCGGTCGCCGCAAGCTACGACTGCTCCGCGGGGCATCTCTATCTGGGGATCTCGACCGGGAGTGATCCGACAAGCACCTGGGTGCAATATCGGTTCGACTTCCTTGGGAGCCTTCCAGACTATCCGGGCCTGGGTGTCACATCCGACAAGATCGTTCTGTCAGCGAACCTCTTCTCGATCGTTCCGAACGGCGGCTCTTGCGCACCGAGCCAGTTCGCCGGCTCCGTGCTGGATATCGTCGACACTGCCGCGCTTATCGCAGGCAACAGCGTGTTGTTCAGCGAGACAACGCCGTCGCAGACCTACTTCACCTGGCGGCCGGCCGTAGCGTTCAGTAGCACCCCGGTCATGCACATGATCTCCGAGGGTGCCCTGTTCGACGTGATGTACGGCACGATTACGGGAACGAACGCGGGCGGTAACCTATCCATCACGGCTTCGGACCTGAGCGCTCGAGGTGTCGTTCCCGGCTTTGCGCAGCCGCCGGTTCCCCACGGGGCTACAGGCTTCACGTCGCAGACCGTGGATGGTCGCCCCACAGACGCGCTATGGATGAACGGGATGCTCTGGTTCGTGTCCACGTACCCGTGCACCCCCACCGGCGACGCTACCGTCCGGGACTGCGTTCGGATCACCACCCTCAGCACCTCCGGCGATCCACCTTCTGCCGTGCAGGACTTCCTGATCGGCAGCACCGGATATGACTACTTCATGGGCGGCATCGGCCTGGCGGCTGACGGGACCCTCTTCATGGTTCTCTCAGTTTCGTCGGCCACGGACTTCATCGGGAGCTACGCCAGCGTCCACTTCCCGGTCGATCCCCCGAACACCTACCGTGCCCCGCTGCTGCTCCTGAAGACCGGCGGCGCGACCTACAACGGATCGCGCTGGGGCGACTATGTCGGCGTCGCGCAAGACCCGACGGACGCCCACCGCGTCTGGCAGGCCGACGAGTATGCGAACGCCTCCGGTCAGTGGTCGACGTGGATCTCGCAGCTTCGCGGCCTGTTCACCGACATCGGCGGCTCGATCTTCGTGAACGACATCCTCTGGCTCTACGACGCGGGCATCACCACCGGCTGCAGCGCCACGACCTTCTGCCCCGATGCCCCGGTGACCCGTGGCCAGATGGCCGCCTTCCTGGACCGCGCCCTGTCGTTGCCGACGACGAGCACCGACTACTTCACCGATGACGAGGGCAGCCTCTTCGAGACCGACATCAACCGCCTCGCCGCGGCCGGCATCACCACCGGCTGCAGCGCCACGACCTACTGCCCCGATGCCGACGTGAC
This sequence comes from uncultured Chloroflexia bacterium, assembly GCA_963805645.1. Lineage (GTDB taxonomy): Bacteria > Chloroflexota > Limnocylindria > QHBO01 > QHBO01 > CAVXEH01. The sequence continues at coordinate 63,205 of CAWDVA010000003.1, forward strand.
AAGAGGCCAGATGGCGGCCTACCTGGACCGCGCCCTGCACCTGGCCAGCACGAGCACCGACTACTTCACCGATGACGAGGGCAGCCTCTTCGAGACCGACATCAACCGCCTGGCCGCGGCGGGTATCACCACCGGCTGCAGCCCCACCACCTACTGCCCCAACGAGTACGTCACTCGTGGCCAGATGGCCGCCTTCCTGCACCGGGCCTTCGGGCCGTGAGGGGGTGGGGGATGACATGCAGCCAGTCTGGGTTCAGTGGGCTTCCTCATCCAGCGTGAACAGGGCCAGATAGCCAGAGTCATGTGATACTGGGGTCCTCGTGATTGGATCCAAGAAGCGCGCGCGCGCGAGCATCATCCGCGGCGTCACCGTGGCCACCGGCCTCAGTCTCTCCGCGGCTCTTCTGGTCGCTCCCGCCGCTCTGGCTCACGAGGCGCGCCCTGCTGTCCCCCGAGCCGAGAATCGCGTTGCGGCACTGCGCACCGGCCAGGTGCAACTGCGGCAGATCACCTCCGGATTCTCCTCGCCGGTCTTCGTGACCAACGCGGCCGATGGCAGCCATCGGCTCTTTGTGGTTGAGCGCAGCGGCGACATCAGGGTCGTGGTCGGCACTGCGCTGCAACAAGGCTACTTTCTGGACATCCGCAGCAAGGTTCTCGCGGGCAGCGAGCGGGGATTGCTCGGCCTGGCATTTCACCCTGACTTCACCGCGAACCACAAGCTCTATGTCGACTACACCCGGGCTTCCGATGGCGCCATCGTGGTGGCGGAGTACACGGCCGCGGCCGATGGCGCGTCGGTGAGCACCGCCAGCGAGCGAGTGCTGCTTGTCGTCGACCACTCTACATACGCCAACCACAACGGCGGGATGCTCGCGTTCGGCTCGGACGGCTACCTCTACATTGGGACCGGGGATGGCGGCGGAGGAGGCGATCCACTGCACAGCGGGCAGGACACGTACGCCCTGCTGGGCAAGATCCTTCGCATCGATGTGGACGGCACCGCTGGCGGGAAGGAATACCGCATCCCCGCCGGAAACCCGTTTGCATCGGTGGGCGGCGCTCCTGAGGTTTGGGATTTCGGGCTGCGCAACCCGTGGCGCTTCAGCTTCGACCGGTCGACGGGTTCGCTGTGGATCGGGGACGTCGGGCAGAGCTCATGGGAGGAGGTTGACCGTGAGCCATCCGGCTCGGGCGGCCGCAACTACGGGTGGAACGTCATGGAAGGGTTCCACTGCTACAGCCCATCCACGGGCTGCAGCCAGGACGGGCTGACTCTCCCCGTTCTGGAGTACTCGCATTCTTACGGCTGCGCAGTTACAGGTGGCTATGTGTACCGCGGTTCCGTCTTCCCCGATCTGGTCGGCCAGTACGTCTTCGCCGACTACTGCAGCGGCAACCTGTGGACCGTCGCGTCGGGCGGCACAGCCGCGACCCTGCAGCGAACAGCGGCCGTGAACATCAGCAGTTTTGGCGAAGGCGAAGACGGTGAGTTGTACGCCACCGATCTTGGAGGACGCCTCTTCCATGTGGTGGCGCCGTTGTTTGAAGATATTGTCGATTCGCCATATTTCGACGACATCCTCTGGCTCTACGACGCGGGCATCACGACCGGCTGCAGCGCCACGACCTACTGCCCTGATGCCCCGGTGACCCGTGGCCAGATGGCGGCCTTCCTGGACCGCGCCCTGGCGTTGCCGCCGACGAGCACCGACTACTTCACCGATGACGAGGGCTCTCTGTTCGAGACCGACATCAACCGCCTCGCCGCGGCTGGGATCACCTCTGGCTGCGGTGCCACCACGTTCTGTCCTAACCAGATCGTCACCCGTGGCCAGATGGCGGCCTTCCTGGACCGTGCCCTGTCGTTGCCGCCGACGAGCACCGACTACTTCACCGACGATGCGACGAGCATCTTCCAGTCGAGCATCAACCGCCTCGCCGCGGCGGGCATCACCTCTGGCTGCAGCGCCACCACCTTCTGCCCTGATGCCCCGGTGACCCGTGGCCAGATGGCCGCCTTCCTGCATCGGGCGTTGACGTAGGGGGTGATGGGGGGTGCAGGACGTGCACGCAGTGCGCGCGGACCAGGCAGCGCCCGGGTTGCGACTGCGGCCGAGTGAAACGTCGATCGCTTAGGTTGGCGTCTCACACGACCGATGGACGCCCTCGCGTGTGGCCGAGCAGCAAACTCCGCCACCGCAGACGCCAGGGTGGATGCAATCGGTCTGGCCGTAGACGCCAAGAAACTGGAGGGGATCCGCAGCCGCGGATCCCCTCCACGAGGCGGTGATCTCCTGGTCCGCCGATGCCGAGCGGCTCCCTAGGGCTGGGCCGCGGTCTGCGGCGCGGTCGGCGCCTGGGGGACGGGGGACAGGACAGTGACGCTGCTGAGGTCACCGGAGAACGGGATGACCTGGGCGGTCAGAGATCCCCGACCGGGATACGTGGTGCAGGCCCCGGTGTCGATTCCGCCGAATATGAGCTGAACCGTGTGCGATCCGGGCCCCACGGGCACCATCGCCTGACCCGCAAGCTGGGACAGGGAGTAATTCGTGGGCTGGGATTCGGCGAGGACATACATCGACGTGGGGCTTTGCACGGTACCGTCCACCTTGATCTGGTAGGAGCTCTCGCAAGGGAATGTGCCGGCGGTCGACTGCACGAGTGCGTAGAAGGCCGTTGAGACGAACAGGTACTCGTTCTTGAGGCTGGTTGCCGAAACGGAGCTGACCACCGTGCCCGTGGCGGGTGTCGAGCTGCTCCCCAGAGGGAAGTTGAACGTGACTCGAGCTGGCGCGTGGTGCGGCGCGATTGAGGAACGCGGACATCTGCTCGCGTGTGACGGGGTCCTTCGGACAGTAGTTGCCGCTGCCGCATCCGGTGGAGATCCCGGAGTAGTACATGTTCACGATATTGGCGAAGAACGAATTTGTTCCATCGACGTCGTTGAAGGGGCTGATGACGGCAAACGTCGTGGTGGGAACGAGGATGGCGAGGACCGCGACCAAGCCGCGGAGGCCCCACACTCTGAGCCTCCGAGGCCTCGGGGCGAGCTTTCGACTGTCGCGGGGTATGGTCATGCGCATGTGATCCTCTAACTGCACTGTCGGGCGGTGGCGCCCGTATGGGGCTCACCATACCCGCGTCGCAGCCCTGCAAGGACCGGAAGTCAGCGCAAACGAGCCGGGCTTGACTCGACCTTTGTTCTCAACGGCTGACATGCCTGGACTCACCCTCCCCATGGCGCGCATCCTCGTCGTCGAGCCGGTGCGCAGGCCGGCATCGGCGTCATAACCGCTGCGTCGACACTGAGATCCGCCTCCACATGCCCCGCGCGTTCGGGCCGTAGGGGACGGGGGGCGGAGGCGACCCGAGAAAGGCCGAGGGCGATGACAAGCGAACCTAGAGGTTGATGCCTGCGAACCTAGCCAGACGCGGGCGGCGCGGGTTGATCGCGTCACAGACGAATCCCGTGTTTTCGCTCGTCGCTCACCTGAGCGAGGACGATCACTCTCCGACGGAGCCGAAAGGGGCCCGCGGGAGAAGAAACCTAGTCCGGTGGGCGGGTCACGCGGTACTCTCAGCAAAGGTTGCTCATCGGTGCGCTTCGCGACCCGCATGCAGCCACGCAGAGGAGAGTACACGTATGCTTTCGGGCCCCCGACCACGTAAGACGCCACGCGCCCTGCTCGCCCTGGCGCTCGTCATTGCACTTGCGGCCGTTCCGGCAATCGCCTTGGCGGTGATCTCCTTCAACGACGTGCCCACCTCCAATCCGTTCTACAACGACATCCAGGCCATTGCCGCCGCCGGCGTCACCACCGGCTGTGGTGGTGGGAACTTCTGCCCAACTGACAACGTCACCCGCGAGCAGATGGCAGCGTTCATGAACCGCCTCGGCGCGCTATCTGCTGGCAAGACGCCCGTTGTCAACGCCGCCAAGCTGTCCGGGCAACCGGCAACCGCGTTCCATCAATACAACACCTCGGCACCTGCCCTCTCGACACAGTACGGAGCATTCAGTTTTCAGGGGAATGCCGCCGCGGCCGGAGCCTTTGGCAACGCCAACATCAGCTTCCCCGTGCCGATCAACTCCGCCCTCACCGTGCATGTGATTCAGGAGGGCGCCTCGGTACCCAGCGGATGCAGCGGGAGCGTCACCGCACCGGCCGCCGCTCCGGGCAATCTCTGCGTCTTCGTGGGATGGGAGACAAACATCAGCAGCACCTCGTACAAGGTGTACGACCCGTCCACCGGCATTGCGGGAACATCGCACTACGGTGCGCAGATGGTTGCAGCGTCCGTGAACAGTGGCACCTACGGTCTGTCGGGAACGTGGGCGGCCACCGCACCGCTGGTGCGCATCATTCTGTCCAAGCCGACGGGCGCGCCGGTTCGGTAGGGACGCCGGGCGTTCACTGGCGGACACGTTCCACAGCTCGTCTATGGTGGGTCGCGGCGGGGGTCAGCCCGTGAGTGTCATTCCGGCGGAAGACCGTCTCTGAAGCCGACCACACGGCGCTCCCGCTCGGCGAGGGCTAGACTCCCGCCGTGGCCCGCATCCTCGTGGTCGAGCCGGTCGCGCAGGCCGGCATCGACGTCCTGACCGCTGCGCACGAGACCGAGATCCGCCTCCGCGTGCCGCACGAGGAGCTGCTCCACCTCCTGGCGGAAGGCGATGGCTACGACGCGCTGGTCGTCCGCTCGCAGACCCGTGTGGATGCCGAGGTGCTCCGCTCCGCCGCTCCCCGACTCTAGCGTCATCGGGGTGGCCTCCATCGGCACCGACAAGATCGACTTGGACGCCGCCACCCGCGCCGGGGTCATGGTCGTCAACGCCCCCACCGGCAACACCATCGCCGCCGCCGAGCACACCATGGCGCTCATGCTCGGCCTGCTGCGTCGCATTCCGCCCGCCGACGCATCGGTTCGTCGCGGGGAATGGGAGCGCGGGAAGTTCCTGGGGTCAGAGCTGCGCGGCAAGGTGCTGGGGATCATCGGCCTGGGGAAGATCGGCAAGCAGGTCTGCCGTCGGGCCCTGGCCTTCGAGATGAAGGTGCTCGCCTACGACCCGTACCTCACCGACGAGCAGATCTCCGAGGCCGGCGCGCAGCAGGTGGGGTTCCCGGAGCTTCTCCAGCGTGCCGAGGTCATCACCGTGCACACTCCGCTGACGTCCCAGACGCGCGGGATGCTGGGCCGCTCGCAGCTGCAGGCGACCCGGCGCGGGGTCTACTGCATCAACGCGGCGCGCGGCGGGATCTACGACGAGACGGCACTCGCGGAGGCGCTCTCCTCCGGGCAGGTCGCCGGGGCTGCCCTGGACGTCTACGCCGCCGAGCCGATGGCGCCCGACAGCCCGCTCCGATCCGCGCCCAACACGCTCTTCACGCCGCACATCGGGGCCTCGACGCGAGAGGCCCAGGCGCGGGTTGGCCACGAGATGGCCGAGCAGGTGGTCATGGCCCTGGCCGGGATCACCCCGCCGTACGCGGTGAACGCCCCGGCGGTGGCGGCCGACGTCGCGCCCCGGCTTCGTCCGTACGTCGAGCTGGCCCGCCGCCTGGCGATGCTCGCTCGCCAGCTCTCCGACGACCCCATCGGCGGGGTCGACCTCACCTACGCGGGGGAGATCGCGGCCTGGGACACCTCGCCGCTGCGAACCGCAGCGCTGGCGGGGGTGCTCGAGGCCGTCACCGACCAGCGGGTCAACGCGGTGAACGCCGACCTGATGGCGCGCGAGCGCGGGCTCTCCGTTGGCGAGACCCGTACCGATGCCTCGGAGCCCTGGGCCTCCCTGCTCACGCTGGCGGTATCCTCCGGCGGGACCGATGGCGCCGCCGTCCCCGGGCTGGTGCTGCGCCTGTCGGGCTCCACCGCGCACGGGCGTCCTCACCTCGTGAGCCTGGACGGGTTCGAGATCGACGCCGAGCTGGCGGGGACCATCCTGGTCACCCGGCACCATGACCGCCCCGGCGTCGTCGGCGCGGTGGGCACCCTGCTCGCCGAGGGCGGGGTGAACATCTCGTCCCTCGAGCTGTCGCGGCTTTCGGCTGCCGGCGAGGCGATGATGCTCGTCAGCGTGGACCAGCCGGTCCCTCGGCCGATCGTCGATCGCCTGCGGACCATGGACACGATCATCTCGGCTCGCATCGTGGAGCTGCCACGTCCGTAGGTGCCGGCCTGGCGCTCAGGCGTCGGCGCGGTGTCTCGGGCCGTCGACGGCTTTCGGCAAGCCGTTTCTGACGACGGGACGAGGCGACGATCCCACGACGGGACGAGGCGACGATCCCACGACCGGACGAGGCGACGATCCCACGACGGGACGAGGCGACGATCCCACGACCGGACGAAACACCCCGACAGCGAGGGCGCCGCGGGAATCTACCCCCGTCGGCCAAAGAGGGCCTGCCAGTTCTCGTCCGATGCGTACTCACTGAGCCAGGCGCGCATCAACCCGCTGACCGTGGTTCCCTCCACCAGGGCTCTGAACCGGGCGCGGTAGAGTGCGCGACGGTCGACCTTGACGGTGACGCTTACGAGGCGCTGCCCGTCGGGGAGTGGCCTTGCCTCCTGCGCACGGCCGGGTGGGAGGGACTCGTGGGATGCGATCTCATCGTCTGGCCGCATCCGGGCATTGGACCAGCCAACGCTTACGGCGCAGTCACGACCCGCTTATCATCGCGGCATGCCGCGAAAGCCGTTTGCCTCGTCCGCCGACCTCGCCGAGAAGGAGGCGACCCTCGAGAAGCTCGCCCCCGGCGTGTACGCGTTCACGGCGCAGGGCGACCCGAACGTCGGCTGCGTGATCGGGCCGGACGGGATCCTGGCGATCGAAGCGCGCGCCACCCCGGTCATGGCACAGCGGTGGATCGACGTGATCCGGACCCTGAGCGCCGCGCCGTTCGACGACCTGGTCCTCACCCACTACCACGCCGTCCGGGTCCTGGGCGCCGCCGCCTTCGCAGCCGAGCGGATCATCGCAACGCAGATGACGGCGGACCTGGTGGACGAGCGCGGCCAGCAGGACTGGGAGTCGGAGGCCGGTCGCATGCCCCGCCTCTTCCAGGGCGCAGAGACAATCCCCGGGCTGACCCACCCGACCCACACCTTCGCCGACTCCATGGATCTCCAGGTCGGCGAGCACCGGGTCGAGCTGCGGTACCTGGGCCGCGGCCACACCACCGGCGACCTGGTTGTCTGGCTGCCCGACGACGGCGTGCTCTTCGCCGGTGACCTGGTCGAGGCGCACGCGGCGCCCTACATGGGCGACGGCCACATCGACGACTGGTCGACCAGCACGCTGGACCGCGTCAGGGCTCTCGGGGCGCAGCACCTCGTGGGAGGGCGCGGTGACGTCGTTCATGGCGAGGCCGTGGAGCGGGCCATCGAGGACACCCGTGCCTTCCTCCGTACCACGCTGGACGGCACCCGCCAGGTTCGCGACGCAGGCGGCAGCCTCAAGGAGGCCTACGAGCTCGTCTACGGGCAGCTCGCCCCGCGCTATGCGGGCTACCCGATCTTCGACCACACGATGCCGTTCAACATCCAGCGGTGCTGGGACGAGCTCGACGGCATCGACCATCCGCGGATCTGGACCGCGGAGCGCGACCGCCAGGTCTGGGACGCGCTGACCGACTGACCGACTGACCGACTGACCCACGGAGCGAGGAGCCGATGGCGGACGAGACCGAAGTCGCGATCGTCGGCGCGGGGCCGGTGGGCCTGACCCTGGCGGCCCGCCTTGCGCAGCGGGGCGTCGCGGTCACCCTCCTCGAGCAGACCCCGCGGCATGCGGGCGAGGGCTCCAAGGCGCTGTGCATGCAGCGCGAGACACTGGAGATCTGGGAGCGGATCGGCATCGGCGAGCGGGTCGCCACCCGCGGGGTCCAGTGGCATACCGGGCGGACATACCACGGCACGCGCGAGCTGTTCAGCGTGGTCCTCCCCGGGAGCAGCGGCGAGCACTTCCCGCCGTTCGTGAACATCAGCCAGACGGAGGTCGAGGAGCTGCTCCTCGACCGCGTCCGCGAGCTGGGCGTGGACCTGCGCTGGGGCCACCGGCTGACGGGACTCACCAACGACGGCGACGGGGTGGATCTGGCCTTCGAGACCGTGGACGGGCCGGCATCGGTCCATGCGCGGTATGCAGTCGGCACCGATGGCGCCCACTCATCGGTCCGGCACCTGCTCGGGGTGGGGTTCCCGGGGCACACGTTCCCGGACCTGTTCCTCATCTGCGACATCCGCGCCGAGCTTCCCTTCCCGAACGAGCGGCGCTTCTTCTTCGACCCGCCCTGGAACCCCGGCCGGCAGGTGCTGATCCATCCCCAGCCCGACGGCATCTGGCGGATCGACTGGCAGGTTCCGCCCGACACCGATATCGAGGCGGAGAAGGCCAACGGCGGGCTCGACCGCCGGATCCGCGCCGTCGTCGGCGAGACGACCGACTACGAGCTGGTATGGATGACCGTCTATCGCTTCCACCAGCGGATCGCGGACCGGTTCCGGGCCGGCGACGTGTTCCTGGTGGGCGACGCCGCGCATCTGTACTCGCCATTCGGAGCCCGCGGCCTGAACTCCGGGGCGCCGGACGCGGAGAACCTGGCCTGGAAGCTCGCGCTCGTCCTGCGCGGCGAGGCATCGGACGCGCTCCTCGATACCTACGAGCCCGAGCGTCGGGCCGCTGCGGCGGAGAACCTGGCGGTCACCGACGCCACCATGCGCTTCATGGTCCCGCACGGGCCGTGGCGGCGGTTCGTTCGCACCCTGATCCTGCGGGGCAGCGAGCGGATCGGCGCGCTGCGACGACGGGTCAACTCCGGGCGGCTGGCGGAGCCGTTCGCCTATGCCGGGTCGCCCATCGTCGAGCCCGGGCCGGAGGACCCGGCGCTCCCGCGGCACGGAGCCGTGGCACCCGACGTGGTCCTCTCAGACGGTTCGCGCCTGGAGACTCGCCTGGGCAGTGGCTTCGTGGTGCTCGTGGCGAAGGCATCGCCGGCGGCCGTCGGAGCGGTTGGCGCCCTGGCCTGGCCGCTTCCAGTGGACGTTGTCGCCGATGACGCGCTCGGCGCGGTGTACGCGCCGAGCAGCCCACGGGCCTGGGTGGTGCGTCCGGACGGCCACCTGGCGAGCAGCCTGGCGCTTGACGAGGGGTCGGCGGGCAGCCTGCCGGTGCTCGTCGCGAGGGCGGCGGGTGCCGGTCAGTAGCCGATCCCGTTGCTCGAGCTCGTGGCGGCGGGTGCCGCGGGCGCGGAGCCGTCCGGGTTGGCGACGTACCACTTGCCGTTGAGCCCCTGGCCGTTCACGTCGCCCGCGGCCGTGTCGCCCGAGTAGTAGTACAGCGGGTGGCCGTTGTAGGTCACCTGGGTCGTGCCGTCGTCGCGCTCCGTGGTGCCGAACATGCTGGCCTGCACGCCGGAGCCCGCCGACGGCGTGGCACCGGCCGGGACGGTGAGCGGAGGCCAGAGGCCCGCGCAGCTCCCGCTGCAGGTGCTGGTGCTGCCCGTGTCGGGGGTGAACTCGTACAGCGTGCGGCCGCCGTCCCCGGTGAGGCTGGGTCCCGCCGAGGTCTGGGCGACCTCGATGGTCAGCGCCCCGGGCGGCGCGACGCTGCCGGAGGCCGTGGACGGGGACGTCGTTGCGCCGCCCCCCTGCGAGCAGGCCGCCAGCAGAACGGCGCCGGCCGCCAGGGGGAGGATGGTCCGCACGAGGCGTCGAACGGGTCGCGGGGAAAGGGACATGGGATCGCTCCGTATGCTCTGCGTTCGAGGGTTGGTACGCCGCCCGTTACACCGCCGGCGACCCCGCTGGGGATCGGCTGTGGATAAGAGGCCGATCTGCTGTGCAACTCGTGGAGAAAGGGGATTGCCGGCAACCGCCGGCAGGTGGGACCATGGGGTCGTCCCGAAGGGGCAGCTGGTTCGACCGGAGATCACCTCAACGGCCGGGCAAGCGGTTCCTTCGGGGCACTTCTTTGTGTCTCGCGCCCGGTTACCGACGCTCGTCGAGGCGGCGCAGGACCGCGGCCATGAGGTCGCTCCCCGCCGGCGACGCGAAGATCGCCAGACCTGAGGCGGAGCCGCTCACGACGTCCAGCGCGTTCCACGTCCCGCCCGCCTGCGCCGCCGCCTCGCGGGCCGCGGAAGCCGCCGCCTCCCCCTCGGAAGCCGCGAAGAGCTTGGGAAACGCCGCGGTCCAGTCGAGGCTCGGCGGGCGGGGAGACCAGGATCGCCTGGTCGATGAGCTCCGGATCCGTCGCCCCGAGCTCGGCGACCGCGTCACCGGCCGTCCCAACCGCCAGGACTGCCACCCGCGACACGTCGCGGCCGTGAAGCCAGCTGATCGCGGCCCGCAGGGTATCGGTGTCGGTGGCGTCGAGTGCCACGACGGTCATGCGATCGGCTGCGAAGGCGGCGGCCTGCGCGGACCAGGCGCCCACCTGCTCGCCGGGCCCATGCAGCAGGACGAGCCCGTACGGGCCGTCGCCCCATACGATCGCGGCCCCCGCGCCCGGGAACGCTGATGGGGCTGCCTGGCGAGCCGGAGGCAGGGGCGACCGAGGCGGTGCCATCGGTCCCGGCGCTGCAGGCGGCCAGGAGCGTCGCGGACGCCAGCAGGACGGTCAGCCTGCGCATGGGGAGGAGCCTACACGTCTGCGTCTAGAAGGCCCAGCGACCCTGGGCGAACTGCGTGGCGAACCAGAAGAACGCCGCGAGCGAGATGAGGCTGAGCGAGATGATCCGGTCGAGCGTGCGGGCCGTGAGCGCGAACCAGGCGAAGAGCGGGAAGAGGGTGAGGCTGTAGCGCGGGACGCTGACCACGAAGCTGGTGCTCGTGAAGAGCAGCCAGTTGCCTGCCATCCACACGAACCAGCTGGTCCGGAAGCGGAACGCGGCGTAGATGGTGCCCCCCAGCCCCAGGACGATGAAGGCCAGCTCCATCCAGCCGGACATGAAGGCGCGGTCCCCGTTGCCCGCGCCGATGGTGCCGATGACGCCGGCGATCCCGTCCCACGGCGGTGCCAGGGACTTGAACCAGTGCTCCTTCTGGATGACGAGGAAACGCAGCGGGTCCCCGTAGACCGCCTGGTTGAGGGCCAGGTACCCCAGGAACCCCACGCCCGACCAGGCCGATGGCGACCCACGCCATCCGGATGCGTCGCTGCGGGTCGAGCTGCCAGGCGTACCAGGCCTCCGCGGCGAGCGCGGGGATGAGCACCAGGCCATTGACGCGGGTGAGGGCGGCCAGCCCGCCCAGGATGCCGGCCAGCCACCAGTGCTCACGGCGGGCGGCCAGGAACGATCCCAGGACGAGGGCCATGAACAGGCTCTCCGTGTAGCCGATGTGCAGGAAGTAGGCGGTCGGGAAGATGAGCGCGAACCAGGCGGCGCGCATCCCCACCTCGTGGCCGAAGTCGGCGCGCACCAGCCGATAGAGGAGCGGGGCCACGAAGAGCGAGGCGATGCCGCTCACCACGAAGGCGGAGACGAGCGGGTCACCCAGGACCCGGGTCACCGCGCCCACCAGCCACGGGAAGAGCGGGAAGAAGACGATGTACAGGGGCAGGTCACCCGGGTAGGCCCGCGCGTAGCCGTCGATGGTCAGCACGCCGGGGTCCACCGCCCGGTAGCCCAGGACGGCAAGGTCCTGGTAGTGGGGGGCGTCCCATCGGTTCCAGACCTGCAGGAGGTCGATGGGGGCGTGGATCGCTCCCCCGGCCAGGACGGTGACGGCGAAGACGCCGAGCCCGAGCACCGCGAGCTTCAGGACGAGCGTCAGCCCGGCGAGCTGGAGGTCGGCGGGCTCGAGGCGGCCCCGGATGGCGTCCACGCGCGGAGTGTACGGAAAGTCCGATAGGACGTTCATTGACGCCTCCACGCTCGCCGTCGGCACCGTTCGTACACCCGTACACCCGTGCAGTCGTGCAGTCGTGCAGTCGTGCACCCGTGCAGTCGTGCAGTCGTGCTGCACGAATGCTCCTGACGCCGCCCGCAGCGTGTGCCGGAGGGCCCATCGGCTTGGTGACCAGTGACCCTTGGTCGCCGGCTCGGCGGCCCTCAATGCTGGGGCGTCAACCCAGCAGCACACGAGGAGCGCACGCGATGCCTCGACGGATCGTGATCATGGGCGCCGCCGGTCGCGACTTCCACAACTTCAACGTCGTCTACCGCGAGGACCCGGGGGTCGAGGTCGTGGCCTTCACCGCCACCCAGATCCCGGGCATTGCGGGACGGCGCTATCCGGCGGAGCTCGCCGGCGACCGGTATCCCGGTGGCATCCCGATCCTGCCCGAGGAGGACCTGGACCAGATCATCCGCCGCTTCGAGGTGGACGAGGTCGTCTTCGCCTACAGCGATGTGAGCCACGAGACGGTCATGCACGCGGGCTCACGGGCGATGGCCGCGGGCGCCGACTTCATCCTGCTGGGACCGAGCCGCACGGCCCTGCCCAGCCGCAAGCCGGTGATCAGCGTGTGCGCGGTGCGCACCGGCTCCGGGAAGAGCCAGACCACGCGCTACCTGGCGGGCGTCCTGCGCGACGCCGGGCAGAAGGTCGCGGTGATCCGCCACCCCATGCCGTACGGCGACCTGATGCTCCAGCGTGTGCAGCGCTTCGAGACCTTCGCCGACCTCGCCACCGAGCACACCACCATCGAGGAGCGCGAGGAGTACGAGCCGCACATCGCGGCCGGGCACGTGGTGTTCGCCGGGGTCGACTACGGCGCCATCCTGGAGCGAGCCGAGGCGGAGGCGGACGTGATCCTGTGGGACGGCGGGAACAACGACCTGCCGTTCTATCGGCCCGACCTGCACTTCGTGGTCGCCGATCCGCTGCGGGCCGGCGACGAGCTTCGCTATCACCCCGGCGAGACGAACATCCGGATGGCCGATGCGATCGTCATCAACAAGGTCGACTCCGCATCAGCCGAGCAGCTCGAGGTCCTGCAGGCCAACATCGCCGCGGTGAACCCGCGTGCGGTGGTCCTGCTGGCGCGTTCCGAGCTCCACACCGATGCGCCCATCGCCGGCAAGACGGTTGCCATCGTCGAGGACGGCCCGACGCTCACCCACGGCGGGATGACGTACGGCGCCGGCGTGGTGGCCGCGCGCCGCGAGGGTGCGATTCCGGTCGACCCGCGGCCGTATGCGGTGGGGAGCATCGCGGAGGTGCTCGCGAAGTACCCCGCGCTCGAGGCTCTGGTCCCGGCCATGGGTTACAGCGAGCGCCAGGTGGCCGAGCTGCGTGCCACGCTCGACGCCGTGCCGGCCGATGCCGTGCTGGCCGCGACACCCATCGATCTGACCCGGCTCATGGAGCTGGCCAAGCCGGTCATCCGGGTTCGCTACGACCTCGCGCTGGAGGACCCCGAGACGTTCCGGCGCCTGGTCGAGAGCGCCCTCAGCGGACGCACCGTCGGCTCCGTCCTGACCCCCGTCTCCTGAGCGAGCCCGATGGCGGAGGGAGCGTCGCCGGACCCGGAACCCGGCGGCGCCATCGGACCTCGCATGTCTCTCCGACGTCATTCTGATTCCGGCACACGCCCGCCGAGTGCGGGCGAACCGGGATGGCGACTCCGACGTCGGGGCACCCGCCCAACGCGTGCGACGATGGCGGAGTCACCTCCTCCGGGTGGTCCCACACGCACCACGAGTGCGACGCCATTGGTCCGTGCCGGTGGACCGCCCCCCGGCGGGCTGCTAAGGTTATGGCTCCTCAGGCCCGCGCGAGGCGGGCGATTCGTCGGTCGGGGCGTGGCGCAGGTGGCTAGCGCGCAGCGTTCGGGACGCTGAGGTCGGAGGTTCAAGTCCTCTCGCCCCGACCAGTACCAAATCCTCCCGCTTCTTCGCCGCCATGCCGAACAGCCAGGCGTGTTCGCCGCGAGGGTAGGCCGCCACGAGGCGCGGGCCATGGACGTCGAGGCGCTCGAAGATCACCTGGGCGGCCTCCTGCCGCAGTTCGGCCGGCACATCGGAATCCTTCCAGAGCTGCCCGATCTGCTGGAGGAAGGCGCGCGCTCGGACAAGCTCGTCCTCGCTCGGGCCGATCGGGAGGGGGATCGGACGGTCGAGCCGCCGCCACTCTCGCGAGAAGGTCTCCAAACTCACGGCGCCGCGTTCCAGGCGTCGCTGGAGCTCTCGGCGCGCCTCCGTACGCTCGACCGTGTCGGGCTCTGCCTGAACAGGCTGGGCGCGGCGCACCGCGCGCAGGATGTCCCCGATGTCCGCTTCGTCGAGCTCGATCTTGTCAAGGAGTTCGGCGACCTGGTCCTCGAACAGGTGGGCGTGGTGGGTGTAGCTGGGTGAGCAGGCCGGGCGATGCACATGCCGGACCCGTCGCTTGCCAGCCGAGGCGTCACCCCGATAAGGGCTGCCACACACCGCGCAGCGCATGAGGCGCACGATCGGATAGGCCCTCCGCGGGAAGCCGGCCCCACCGCCCTTGCGGGTGCGACGACCGCGCCGCACCTCCTGCACTCGTTCGAAGAGAGCGGGATCGACCGGCGCCGGGAAGCGCGCCTGGCGCTCTTCCTCATCGGGTCGGCCCTTGTGGCGGACGGCTCGCCCGGCATATAGGGGATTAGTGAGGATCTCCTCGATGCGGAACTCGCTCAGGCCCGTCTCGAGGGCCAGGCTGTAGTCGGAGTGGCTGCCGGTGGCGTACAGGGCGAAGAGGCGCCGGACCAGATCGAGGTCGGGCCCTTCGACCGGTTCGAGGAGCTTGTGCTCGCCAACGCGTGCGAAGCCCAGGGGTGGGCGCCCACCCGGATCGCCGAAGTGCTGCCACTTCTGGTCGAGGCCGCGGGCCACATTGCGCGATAGCCGGCGGAGGTAGGCGGCATCGCTGATGGTCTTGAGCCCTTCGAGCTCGTAGGTGTCGGGGTTGCCAGCGATGAGGGCGTCCGCACAGAAGACGACGACCACCCCGGCGCGTTCGAGCTGGTCGCGATAGCGGTAGGCGTCGGCCACGTTGCGGGCGAAACGGCTGGTGTCGTAGCACAGCAGGACATCGAAGCGGCCAGCCTCCGCGTCGGCCAGCATCCGCTGGAAGTCGGTGCGGCGCAGGGTGTCCTTGCCGGAGACCAGGTCCACGTACTCGAGGCCAGTCGCCACCAGGCCGTAGCGCGTGGCCCAGGCGCGCTGCTCGGCCCGCTGGATGGCCGGTCCGTAGCGGTCTCCCTGGCCAGCGGTCGACTCCCGGATATAGCCGGCCCAGCGTCGGCCGGCGAGGTCCTCGGGACGGAGATCGGTGGAGCGGGCAAACATGGGGGGCGCCTCCGACTAGACCGCCGGTTCACCCGGCGAGGGGACGATAGCGCGCCGGCCGTCCCGGCGGGCGGCCTCAGCCGCCAACTTGGCCGTCACCATCCGGGCCAGCAGGTCCACCAAGGCCGGGTCAATCCGGCTCACCGAACCGGACGCCGCCGGGTTACGCCGGATGCGCTGGCGCCTCCCGCCAGTCACGGCCGGCGACCCGGCTCGTTCCCGGCGGCGAGCGTTTCGACCCGGGTCAGGAGCACCTCGATATCCCGTCGGCCCAACCGGGTCGCCAAGCGGCGGGCGCTTGTGATCCGATAGCGCAGCTCGGAATGGGCGGCACACGCCGAACAGATCTCCGGTAAGGGGCCCCGTGATCCCGCCGCGATCCGGCCCTCACACACCCGGCAGATTCCCGTTCGCCCGGGCGCGAGCCGGGTGGTGCCCGCAGTCATGAGCTCGGCTCCGCGTCCAGCAGCCGGCGCCGCTCGATTTCGATCGCCAGCAGGAGTGCGACGGTCTCGTAGGGGTGGTCGAGCCACAGGTGGCGGGCCATGCGTGGTGCGACGTCCAGCGCCCAGGAGCCTCGCCACAGCGGCACGCCGCGCACCTGCATGGGACCGCACACCGGGCAGTAGCCGACCCAGCCCCAGCCGGCCATCAGGCCGCCTCTACGGACGAAGAGGAGTCGGGCGCGCCTAGCGCGGACCCGGCGTGCGCCTCCCAGGCCCGTTGCCGCGCGTCACCCAGCTCAGTCAGCCGGCGCTTGAGCGCCAGCTCGCCGCCAGCCGGCATCCCAATCGCGTACCGCTCAGCGGCGGAGGGAAACCCAAGCCGGCCCGGCCAGGTCGGGCCCACGACGGCCACCCGCACCGGGTCGGCGAGACGACCCTCAGCATCACTGAAGACCACTACCGAGAAGGCGGGCCAGACGCGAATGTGGCCCGCGGGCCCGACCTCCGGGTCCCCGATGTGGCGCCGAATCCGCCAGGGGCTGGTGGCCGTTGTCATGAGGGCGCCGCCGAGCTGTCTGCACCAGTGACCCCTTCGGGCGGGTCATCGTCGAGGGCGTCTGGACGGGGTCCGTCACCCGGTCGCCACACCAGCCATTCGCCGCCACCGTCGGGAGGACGCTGGGCGCGGAGGGCGGTTCGCGGCCCGCGGCCGAGGTGTACCCAATCGGCCGGAGCCTGGCCGGCGATGGGGAGAGTAGGGTCGTACTGGGGCAGCTGCCGAACACGCCCGGGAGGATCATCCGGTGCCCAGGGCGCCTCGACGAGCAGCTCGCCGTCGTGCTCGGCCTTGGGCTGGGGCTGCCGCCGCCAGCTGCCGAAGGCAGCGGCTTGTCGCCGGCCGCGTTGGGACTCGATGTACTCGACCACCCATTCCGGGTCGTCGACCTGGATCCACTCCACGCTGGGAGGCTTGGCGGTGTAGTCGAGTGCCGAGGAGGTATCGCGCGGACCGGTCGTCGAATCTGCGGGTTCCACCTGCCACGCAACCTGGCCCTTGATCGCCTCGGGCAGCGCGCCGGACCAGCCGGGCGAGAGCCACACCCACTGCTGTGCGCCCTCGCCCAGGGCCCGCCGCCAGGCTGCCTGGAGTTGAGGCTGCAACCGGCGCATGGAGACTCGCCGGTGCGTTTCGATCAGCAGGTTGACGTGGGGGTGCCAGGTCCGCTGGTCACGGTTGACGGTGAGCTCCAGGCGCCAAAGGCCGCCAGCCACCAGCTCCGCGAACCAGCGCTGGCGCCGCAGCTTGGTGATCGCGCGCCGCAGGCGCTCGTAGGCGGCGGCCAGGTCGCCACGGGCGCAGTTCGGGATGGTGAGGACCGCGAACAACAGGCGCCGATCGGCGAGCGCACGATCGTGGGCCATCCGGTACCGGTCCCGCAGGCGGGCGATCCGACGCCGCTCGCAGTACGGGCATAGCGGGCGGTCGCAGTGGTCCGGGAGCCCGACGACGGTGCCGTTGCTGCGGTTCTCGAACAACGTCGTCCAACCGCACCCGCGCCAGCCGCTAGCCAAGTGGTGCCACGCCTCGCGAAGCTGGGACCCTTCGTCGAGCACGTCCTCCCTTCTCTCGGCAATGCCGATCAGTCGTCGGCGGACGACCCGCGCATTTGGAGGAGGGAGTGTCGATTTGTTCCCCATTAGCCCGACCCCCTTTGGGGGTTTCGTCGGGCTTGATCGAGTGAAGGGGGATGTCGAACCGACGGGCCCGACCCCGAGTGCTAGAGTCGCCATTGGGAGATCCGTTGCATCTCCTCTTCGGCGGCTCCGCGAAGGGCACAGCCGCCGCGGAGCCGCCTATCTGTCGAGGGATGCCGTGCCGACGCCCCTCTTGCATCACCGCCTTGCGAGAAAGCGGTCGCCGGATCTTGCGCCCGGCGCCTGTTGCCACCCCTACTTCGAAAACGCGCCACAGTACGGCGCGGGTCGCTGTGGCTGAGCGACCTCTGTACGAGTCACTTGCAGGGTCCGCACGAGCGGCGGGGTGCGAGGTGACCCCAAGCCAGGTCCGCCGCTGGGTGCGTGATGAGCTGTTGCCGCAGGCGGGAATGCAGGTCTCGCGCGGCAGACGAGGATTTGAGACAGTGCCGGCCGAGGGCGTCGTGCCGCAGCTCCTGGCCCTGTGCCGCTGGCGGCACTACACCAAGCGCCACGACCCCTTGGCGGTGCTCCTGTGGTTCGAGGGGTGGCCGATTCCCACCGACCGCGTTCGGCAGGCCCTTCGAGCCTGGGCGCCGAAGACCGTGCCTGAGGTCAGCACAGTCGCCGAGCGCGAGGAGATGCAGGAACGATTGGACCGAATGGCGCTGCAGTTCGCGCCATTACTGAAGAGTCGCTTTGGACGACGGGGCGTCACTAGTGAAGAGATCGCCGACGCCATTCTTCCGGTGCTGCAGCGGATCGCGGGCAGGAAGGCGCGCGTACGGCACAGAGACGCGGCTGTCATCGAGCGCTTGACCGGATTGGACGGTGTCCGCCGCACAGGGCTCGCGCGAAGTGGGTCGCCGCTGACGGCTCGTCCAGCGGAGGCGTTCGTCACCTTTTCTGATCTGCGGATGACCAGCGCAGCCCAGCTGATCGAGGCGATCACAGAGACAGCTATGGAGTCGGCGCGTCCGCGGCTCAGGTTGTTCCTGTCGGTGCTTCCGCCAAAGGAGGCCGTTGTCGCCCTATTCCTCGCCGTCTGGTTTGGCTACGTAGGCCTTGGCGGTACCGTGGATGAGTTTCTGACCCGAGTTCCCGTATCCCCGCCCTGATTCGAGTCGTCCTCACGCATACCGCGGTTACGCCGCCGACGTCCATGCGCTCAGGATCGGACCGGCGACCCAGCTGGATGGCCGTCGTCATGCGCCCGTGTTGCTGCCGGTGCGAGACCGCCGGTGACCGTCTGGTATGGGGGTCGGCTAGTGCTGGCGGTCCTCATCAGCCCGGTCGAGTTCTTCGCCGAGAAACTCCGAGACGCCCCTGCTCACCGATTCTCTGACTCCCTCAGCTAGTCGATCGGCGATTTGTCTGGCTCCACGATCGACACGCCCCGCGCGATCCCCCTCACTCCCACACGGCAGCCACTCACGAACGATCTCACGCAGATGAGCGATCGAGTCATACATCCGCGGCTCGATTCCGAGGGCGCCGAACCAGCTCCTCGTAAGGGAAGAGATGCGAGCTCGGGTCTCCTCTTCGGATGGGTTATAGACAACGAGCACCTCACGAATTCCAAAGTCCGTGAGTTTGTCGAATTCGACCAGATGTCCGCTTGGCTCGGACAGGTCGAATATCGCGCGGGTGCAGCCCATGAGGCAGATGAGCGACTTCCGCCGCATGTCCATGCCCGTCGGGTTCTTGAATTCGGCGACCAGTACTCCGTCGAACCCGCAGCCTCGGGCCTCGTCGCGAGCGGCCTTGAGGGCCGGCATGAACCGTTCCGTGCGGTACGAGCCGCCGATGAATACCCGGCGTGATAATCCAGCCGCAAAGGTGCCCAACTCCCGCCATTCGGGAACGTACGGGTCCACCTCCGCTGGTACTGGAGCTGGTGGTAGGGGGTGAGCCTGGAGGGCTGCTTCGGGCGTCTGATAGAGGACACCTTCGTTCTGTGCCTGCCGCAGAACCTGCGACAGTTGTGCCAGGGCCAGCGCTGGCACGCCCAGATTGTTGTAGACGAGCATCTGAGCTGCGGGTCCCCGCAGCTCGTCGGCCACATCCGGCGAATGCTCTTGACGGGTGAGTACGTCCTCGACGAAGGCCCTTAGGAAGAACTGACGAGCGGGCTCAACGCGCCCGGCTTCCAACTCCCATAGGCCAAGCTGATGAAGGGCCCAGCCCTTATGGAACCGCTCGCCTGCGGGCTGCGCCTCAACGAGCGCGGTGTAGCCACGTCTCAGGACGCTAATTGCATCCTGCAGCCGGCCCCGCCGATATGACGCGTGTGACCGGCGGATGACCCGAAGGAAGTCCGCATTTACATCGGCGGGGAGACTACTCAAGAAGCGCGTTGGATGCGCTCCGTCAAACGGCATGCGCCCACATTAGCTCTTGGGATCTAGCATCCGCCTTGGTCCAAAACGACAGCGATCTCTCAGGCTTCGATCTGAACGTGCGAGCTGAACCCTTGGCGCTATCTCCGAAACGAGGTCCTTTCGGGAATCGCTCCTGGAGTGGCTGCGCCGAGAACAGTTCCGGCCCTTCGCTCGTCTGGAACAATCGGGATGTACGCATCGATTGCCAGTCGCTGGTTCACGGAGGGAGCGCTCACAACGAGGACCGAGGACGAGGTCACCGAGCGCTTCCTGCGGCTTGCCCGCCATGGGTTGGACCGCGCTTATCGATTGGCTGGGCTGCTGCTCGCCGACCGGACGGAGGCGGAGGATGCCGTCCAGGACGCTCTCGTGCGAGCCTGGCACCGACGCGCGACGCTCCGGGACCCTGCCGGCTTTGCCGCGTGGTTCGACCGCATCCTGGTCAACGGTTGCCGGGATCGTCTCCGCCGTCGCCGCAGAGTGCGGTTCGTGGAGCTGGAGGTCGCCCGGGATGCGGCGATCCGTGACCCGTTCGACCTCTTCCTCGACCGCGACGAGGCGACCCGAGCCCTCGCGATCCTCGATCGAGACCAGCGCATCGTTGTCATCCTTCATTACTGGGCCGATCTGACCCTGGATGCTGTCGCGGAACGCACCGGCTGGCCGGTGGGCACCGTGAAATCGCGCCTGCACCACGCCCTCCGCCGGCTGGAGGTCGAGCTGGGCGAGTCGGCGGCAGCGGACACCGTGTCATGAGCGACGACCTCCAGCGACGCCTCCAGGACGCGCTGCGCGGCGAACGTCTGCCGGAAGCGCCAGAGACCCTGCGCGCCTTCCTGGAGCGACTGCCAGCCGACGCCGAGGCGCGCCTTCCAAGGCGCGGGTTCCGCCTGGTGTGGCTCGCATCGCTGCCGGTGCTCGTGGTGGCAGCCGCGCTGCTATTCGCGCTTGTTCCGCGCAACCCGGGCCCTCAGGCCACGTCGCCATCGCCATCGCCATCGGCGTCCGCAGCCGCCATCGCCGGCATCGCCTGGGGCAGCGTCGCGAGTACCGGCGGCGACGCCCTCGTCGATGGCGATACCGTGATGAGCGCAATCGCCTACGACGGCGGGTACGTCTTGGTCGGCAATGCACAGAATGCCGACCACGCGGCCTGGTGGTACTCGTCGGACGGGCGGACCTGGCAGCGCCATGATGCGGATCCGGTGTTCGCCGCTAGCCTGTTGCAGCAGATCGTGCGCATCCCTGACGGGCTGTTGATCGTGGGGAGCTCGAACCGCCTCGACAGCGTGTGCGCCGGCGGCGTGTTCGGCTGCAATCCAGGCATGGCTCTGCGGATGTGGACCTCACCCGACGGGAGAACGTGGGATCGCCTGCCCGATGCGGACCTCGCCGCCTTTGGGCGCGTGGCGTTCAGCGACGTAGTTTCCGGTCCGGCGGGCATTGTGGCGGTCGGAGCACTGGCTCCCGCCAACGGTGCAGGGAAGGGAACGATCTGGACCTCACCCGACGGCAGGAGCTGGACCGCGGCGTCGCAGTTCTCCGCAGCGTTCCCGGCCAGCGTACCGACGAACGTGGTCGTCACCGGGGGCACCTATGTCGCTGTCGGCTACCGGCAGGCGCCGGATGGATCGGTCGTGGGCCCGGCCGCATGGTATTCAACCGATGGGCGGACGTGGCATGCAGCCGCCGGGGCACAGTCGGTCGGGGGCACCCTGCTGAGCAGTGCGGCGGGCGCGCTCAGCGTCTCGCTGCAACGCCTCGGGGCCCTTGTTTCCGTGACCGCTGACGGATCCGCATGGCGTGGGGAGGGCGGCGCGATCCCGTTCGGATGGGACGACAACGGTCCTGTGCTTGTGTCGGATGGGTCACGCATCCTGGCCCTCGGTACGCAGTCCAGCAGCGCGACGCATGGCGCTTGGCTGTCGAGTGATGCGCAGCATTGGCAGCAGGTGCCCCAGACCGGTGGGCTGCCGCCGCTGAACAGGGCGGGGGCCGTCGCCGCCCTCGGTCCGGAGGGTGTCGTGCTGGTGACGACCACAACCACCCCTTCCACCCCTTCCACCGGATTCACCACCACCATCTGGCTCGGCTCCTTTGGGCTGACGCCAGCCGCGACACCAGCGCCCACACCCACCCCAACCGCCGGTCCCGCCATGGGTGACGCGGTGTACCTCGCAGGAGCCGGCCGAGCCGATGGCAGCGTGTGGGCCATCCACGGCTCGAGCTGGCGGGTAGCCGCCGATGCGGTCGCGTCCTGGCAGGAGCATCCCTTGCCGGTTGAGGCGACCAAGGTGATGGCCGCAACAGCTTTCGACGCCTCCCGTGCCTGGCTGGTGAGTATCGGAGCGGGCAGCACGGACGTCACCGGTTCGCCCACAGGCGTACTCCGCTACGTCGTCTGGCAGACTGCCGATGGCGGCGCGTCGTGGCGATCGACGACGGTGCCCGGCAACTTTGCCTCGCACGCGCCGGTGCTCTCGTTCGTCGATGCCCAGCACGGGTACCTGCTCGCCGCCGAGCAGCGCTTCAGCGACGGGATCAGCAGGGTCCTGAGCACCTCAGATGGCGGACGGACCTGGACGCAGGTCGGGTCGGTGCCGAACCTTGGCTCGGAGTTCACCGTCAGCGATGCCTCGACCCTGTGGTCGGGTGCGGAGGAGGAGGCCGGCCCGGTCGTCCACCCCGTGCTCGAAGTGAGCCGCGATCGCGGTCAGACCTGGGCCGAGGTCGCGCTCCCTGGCATTGCACCGCACCAGGAAGGTGGTCCGATGGTCTACCTGGCCGGACCGCCGGTCTTCCTCAGCCCACAGTCGGGCGTGGCGGCGGTCACGATCGCCGAGCCCGATGGCTCACACACGAGGATCTTCCAAACCACCGACAGCGGGGCCACCTGGACGCTCGTTTCGGACCAGCCGGTCGAGGCGAGCGCTGGGCTCGCGGTCATCGATGCCGCCCACTGGCTGCTCCCGGTCGACAACCCCTTCGGACTGCTATCGACTGCTGATGCCGGTGCCTCCTGGCAGCAGGTTGCCACGAACGGACTTGCCAACGGCGGGTGGATGATCTGGATTGCAGCCCTACAGGGAGGGGACCTAGCCACCCTCGTTCCAGCTGGCAACTCCTACCCGGGTTCGGCGCTGCTGTTCGTGTCCGGCGATGGAGGGCACACATGGCAGGGGCTCCCGTGAGGACAGCCGCGCGCCGCAGGCAGACCTAGCAGGTCCGGGCATGGTTCCGGTCGCACGGGGACGCCCGTCTGGAGTCGGAGTCGCCCAGGGCAAAAGGACGCCATTGCGGTTCTCGGAGCGCCAAGCCACCGCGTCCGCCGCTAAGAGAGCGCGCGTGTTCGAGCCGCGAGATCCAGGATGACACTGTGGGTGGCGGGCGCGACCAGGAAGGTGCGGCTCACGAGCAGGCGACGCGCACCTACCACCCAGGAGATCTGCTCGTGGATGGGATCGCCCGTGCCATACCGGATCTGCAAGCCAACCCCGCCGCCGGGCACCCCGAAGGCTGTGTTCGAGTAGCCGCACGCATGGCTGACCATGGATCGGTCGAAGGCCGCTGCTCCTGCGGCGGTGGCGAACTGCTGGACTTCGACATCGATTGCCCGGCCGTCGGGCGTCTCCCAGGTGCGTGCATAGCCGGTGAGGTAGTGGTCGTCGATCAGTTCCTGGCGGGAGTTCGGATCGTGGCGGCTCGCCGCCAGCGTGTCGAGATCGAGAATGCCTTGATCGACCAGGCTGGCTGCGCTTCCTGGATCTGTCAGCAGCAGGCTCGCGAGTGTCTGTGGATCCGAGGGCTGGTCGCCAATGGCCGGCGTTGAACCCAACAGGGCGGTGGCCCGGATACATGCGTCGGCCGACGCTTGAGGCAGGAGCGTAGCGACGGCAACCTGGGGCAGGGTGGCCACCACGACTGCCACCACGACGAGGAAGCCGAGCAGTCTCGGGCGGAGAGCGAAAGCCCTGGTTGCCATCTCGCCCGCCGTGCTTCGGATGGCTTCCAAAGTCTCCCTGCTTGACTGTCGCGAGCCAGCTCGGCGTTCGGCCTCCTCCGCGGCATAGCGCTGCCAGAGGTCGATGTAGCGCTCGGTTGCCGGCGTGCGGAGCGCGTCGAGCTTACCGAGTTCCTGGCGCCAGGTATCGATGTCGCCGACCTCGAAATGCTGGTTGGCCAGCTGCACGCCGTTCATGACCTCGGCTAGCTCGCTGCGGGAGGGTCGGGGCCCACCTGAAACGCGCACGAGCCATTGCGGCACGATCCAGGCAGCGAGCACCGGCAGGCCCGACACGGCGATCGCGATGCGGACATCGACCACGGCGGAGAGCGCCGCCACCACGGGCGGTGCGGCGATGCCCGCCGCGAGGACGGCAAGCAGCGCCCGGCGTGCGCCACGAATCCGCAGCTCGGGCAGGACGCAGGCGAGGCCCACCCAGGCCACGGCCCCGGCATACACCCCGTCGAACGCGATGCTCAGCCACCAACTCATGGACTCTTCTCCCCCGGGCGGGCCGCGAAACGGTCATCGCGAGCGTACCAGCTGGCTATGGCCGGTCAATGGCCCACCTCACCGGCCCGGATAGACCGCCTTTCGGTCCACCAACCCGATCGAGGAGCCTTTCGGCGCCGAGTGGCTGGCTAGGGTCCGCCGGACAGCGCGTAGTCGACGTAGGCGTCCTCGCCAACGCGAACCCACACGACGGTGTCGCAGGAAGTAGAGCTTGCGGCGGAGGCCGAGCACGGTCCCGACGGGCAGGGCGCGAAGGGCCCGGTCGCTACGACGACCACCTCGCCTGCCCAGGCTCGGGCGTCATCCAGGGTGCGCTGCCGCAGGAGGGGACCCTTCGTCCAGTTCCGCCCACAGACACTGATCCGCCGGGGAAGGCTGCCGCTGGCGTGGATGGTGGTCGGGTCGCGTCCCGCCAGCACGGTCTGCGCTGCGATCGCACCTCCGATGAGGCAGATCGCCACAAGGATGGCACCGATCAGGAGCCCCGGCCGCGCCATCGCATCTCCTCCCAAGTGCTGGCGGCGAGCGGACGAACGAAGACGAGAAGCTTCACCAGCGCGTTGCCGCCCCCACGAATGGCACCGTCCGAACCTTCGGCCCACCAGGCCGAATCGTCAAGGGCGTACAAACCCGAAACGACCTCTTTTTGGGCCGAGCTCCGAGCAACGCTTCTTGAGCGCCGATCGGGCCTGCGGAGCGGCCGCCTTTTCGGACCGAGTCTCAGTTGCTCGGTAACGTCATCACAGGCAGTGGCAGCTCCACGTTCCCGCCGAGCATCGCCGCGCTGAAGTCCGGGGGTGGCGTAGGCGCTCCGCCGATGCCCCGGTACATCAAGAACCAGCCGGCGGGTAGCTCAGCGCCAGCAAACTGCTGCTCGGCTAGCCCGACATCGGTGTAGGCCGGCTTGAAGGTGGCGGAGAACTCCGAAGTGCGGCTGCGATCTGTCAGGTCAATGGCCGTTACGGTCCAGGTACCGGCTTCGTATACAACCCCCTCACCAAGGACGAGCGGTCCATGCGGGCCGGAGATCAACTGCTTAGGCGCGAATGGAGCATCCTGGCCGCCGAGCGGCCAATGGTCGCCGGTGCGCAGGTCCACCACGAACCCGTCGCACTCGGCTTCGCCGCAGGTGTTGCCGCCGATGAGCAGGTCCCCGGTAATGCCGGTGAGGGATCCGTCGAAGAAGAAGTCTGTGAGATGGAGCGGCGGCGCGGCGCCATCGGGTCGCACCGCGTACAGCTCGCAACTGGTGGTTGGGCAGCTGAGCAGAACGACCCAGCCGCCATCGGCGGAGACGACCAGGTGTGGAAGATACCTGCTGCTGGCCGTGACCGAGCCGAGGCGATCCGGGTTGATGAGCAGCCGCGGCTCGCCGCCATCGGTCGCAATCGAGAAGACGCCGGAAGGCTGCCCCGTCTGGCGGTCGGCCTCGAGGAAATAGGCGGTCTGCCCCGATGGGTCGAGGGCAAGCTGAGCGATGAGGTCGGTGGTCTGCATTGGCTGGCGCTCTGTGCCCGTCAAGGCATTCACGGCGTGGAGGGTCGCCCACTGACCGTCGTCGGTAACGTAGACCACCAGACCACCGGCTGGGCCCGCCGGCTGCGGGGTCATGGGCATGCCGAGTGGGCCGAGGGTGGTGCGGGGCAGGCTGATCGACCGCGTCACCGTCCCGTCGAGCGTGCCAAGCCGCAGCGTGCTGTCGGTCATCGTGATTGGCGTCCAGAGCGTCCAGAACGCCTCGTGCGCCAGGTCAGGGGTAGTGAGTACGGTCGCGGCCGACCGCGCCACCGTGGGCCAGGTCGGTGGGGCCGTCGATTCCGGCGTTGCCGCCGGGCTGCCCGCGCCCGACGGCGCAGATGAGCCGCTTGGCGCCGGTCCGACAGGGGTGGGCTTCGGCG
Source organism: uncultured Chloroflexia bacterium (assembly GCA_963805645.1). Lineage (GTDB taxonomy): Bacteria > Chloroflexota > Limnocylindria > QHBO01 > QHBO01 > CAVXEH01. The sequence goes on from CAWDVA010000003.1 coordinate 89,410, forward strand.
GGAAAACGCCCGCGAGGACCGCGACGGCCACAAGCAAGACGACCACCGAGGCGGCAGCGACGGTCGGGAGCATCCAGGTTGGCTGCAGCCGAGCGACCCATGTCCGACGCTGGGGGGTGTGGCGCACTCTGGCCATGCCGCGCGCCAGGAGACCAGCGGGCGCCTCGCGAACGGCCCGTGCCTGAAGACGCTCGCGCACCTCGGCCTCGAACCGATCCTGAGCAGTCATGCCGCACCTCCCTGGCGAGCGAAGTCGCCCTCGGCATCGAGAGCATTGCGCAGGGCGGCTTCCGCGCGGGACAGACGTGACTTGGCGGTGCCGAGGCGGATGCCCAGCGCGTTAGCGACCTCCGGCACCGAGTGGCCGAGGTAGTGGCGGAGGACGATCACCGCGCGATGGTCAGGACTGAGCCGGTCGAACGCGCGATCGACGGCGTCGAGCTCGGCGACTGCCGCGGCCGGATCACCACTCACGGCGGCGTCCGGATCCAGCTCGAGCTCGGCGCGGGCGTGTCGGCTCCGACGGGCCAGGTCCAGGCAGGCGTGGACCAGCACTCGGTGCAGCCAGCCGGCGAAGCGGTCCGGGTCGCGCAGCGTTGGCAGGTCCCGCCAGGCGCGCAACATCGTCTCCTGCACCGCGTCCTCCGCCAGCACAGGGTCATGAAGGATCAGGCGGGCGGCCGCGTACAGACGATCGAGCCGGGCGGCGATCAGGTCCTCAAAGGCCAGCTCGTCGCCGCTTCGCGCTCGGAGGACCAATTCCCGCTCCACGTCGGTTCCCCCGCCTACTCTCTACTCAGTCAGGCGCACCGAACCGTCGATTCGTTCCCGCGCCGGTGCCCTACTGTGCGCGGCAGGCTATCGCCCCCGAAGTGCCGTGGAGCCTTCGCAATGCGGGCCAACTGGCATTGTGCCGAGGGGCTGGCCGCAATCGCAGTCCGGCCGAATCAGTGGCGGCATCAACGCCGGCAGCAACAGGGGCGGACCACGGCGGTCAAAAGGTCGACCTGACCGCCCGATCTGAGCGTGGCGACGACGCCAACGGACGTCCGCGGACGGTATGGCCATCCCTGCAAAACCGGGTACCGAGGCGACGCTAGCTGCTGCTCGCGATTCGTGTCTCCGCGAAGGCGATGAACGCTGTCCGCTGCTCGGGCGTTTCGAACGCGTCGGTTGGGATCCAGGCCGCCATCAATCGGTGGCGCTCCAAGAGCACGGTTTGCCTATCAGCCCGTAGTCCCGTCAGCTGCTTCCACGCGAGGATCGTCGTCCGGGATGGCGTGCGTATCCGCAGCTCCGACACGTCCGCATGGACCTCGGCCTCCCCGAAGTAGCCCGCGCTCCATCGCCGCAAGGACCATCGCATGAAACGGCGCCAACGCACGATCGCCGTCGTTGCTGCGCCCGTGAGTACGACTGCGGCCGCGAGGAGCAAGAGGCCGCGAACGGTCTCGAACGGCACAGCAACGACCACCATGACCACGGCGCTGAAGATCATCAGCAGCGTCGCCCGCGTATACAACCAGGGCAGTCGAGCCTGCTGCAGGCGCAGCGCATCGATCACCGCGTCGGGTGTGATCTCGTAGCGGAGGACGAACTCCGCATTCCCTCCCCCAGTCACGCTGCCAGTATCGCGGTCAGGACCCGTCCCGGTAGCACGATCCGGCATTTGGTACTTGCCGGGTTGAATC
>CAWDVA010000004.1:0-105000 GCA_963805645.1 uncultured Chloroflexia bacterium
CGACTTCGGTGTGGGTCTTCCAGGCCGCGTCGACCCTGACCACCGCCGCGTCGAGCGAGGTGCGGCTCACCGACGGCGCTAGCGCCTGCAATGTCTTCTGGCAGGTCGGCAGCTCGGCGACCCTTGGCGCGGACTCCACGTTCGCCGGCACGATCATGGCCTTCACCGCGATCACCGTGGGCGCCAGGGTCACGCTCACCGGTCGCGCCCTGGCCAGCGGCGCCGCGGTGACCCTCGACAGCGACACCATCGATGCGTCGACCTGCGCGGCCGCGATCCCGACACCGACACCGACGCCGACACCGACGCCGACGCCGACACCTTCCCCGACGCTCACGCCGACACCGACGCCAACACCCACGCCGACACCCACGCCGACACCCACGCCGACACCCACGCCGACACCTTCCCCGACACCGACACCGACGCCGACACCGACGCCGACACCTGTCCCCGCGCCGGCTGCCACTGCGATCCCGACAGCCACCCCTACGCCTACGCCAACCCCGACCTCCACCCCTGTTCCCGCACCGGCCGCTACGGCTGACCCGACAGCCACGCCCACGCCCACGGGAATGCCCGCGGCCGCTACTTCTGTCCCGACAGCCACGCCCACGCCCAGCGTGACTCCCACGGTGACCGCCACGGCGACACCGAACGCTTCACCCGGCATGCCCGACACGAGCACCATCGGCATCCGGGCTGCCGAGGGGTTCGGTGGACCCGCAATCCTGATCTGGGCTGGGTTGGTGCTTCTCAGCATGGCGTCGCTGGCGGCGGTGTCCGTCCGGCGAGACAGCTGATCTGACGTACGGGGGCGTGCATCCCACGCACGCAGGCCCTGGCGGCCCGCACTCGGTGCCGATCTCACCACCCGGGGCGAATCGGCCTAAGGTAGACACCTTCGATGTGCGGAGGTCTCTTGGCAGATGAGGATGGCCGATCTTCAGCGGGGATGGCCCGTGCTCGGCAACGACGGGCAGCGCCTGGGTACCGTGCATGATGTGACGCAGAACTACGTCATCACCTCGCGCGGCGCCCTGTCCACGCCGCTCTACGTGCCCGCTTCGGCGATCGCCAACGTCGAACGGGACGTGGTGCACCTCAATCTCGCGAAGAACGAGGCCGAGCAGATGGGCTGGGAAGAGGCGCCTCGCGAGGCGGATCCCGCGGACGGGGACGACGGAACGGATCTGCTGCATCGTCACGTCTGAGCGACCATGCGTCACGCCCCGCGGCTGCGGCGATTGGCGTCAGTACAGGCTCGGGAAGCGCGGCGCGAGGATCGGCTCAAGATCGATCGCGGAGTGCGCCTGGAGGGTCTCGAGCAGCGCCATGGTGGAGCCGATGCCGAAGCGATACGTCGCGACGTAGTCGCGGATCGCCTGCCAGTAGGCATCGGTGCCCATGGCCTTGCGCGCCTGGTCCAGCAGGAGCGAGCCCTGCACGTAGATGTCCTCGAAGTAGCAGGCCGAGCTGTACCGATAGATCGACAGGTCCAGTCGCGCGATGGCGCACGTGCTCGAGCGCCACAGTCCCGAGGCCGTGCGGGCCAGGTGGTCTGCTGCGGCCTCGTCGGCGAAGGGCTGGTTCGCCTGGTCGGAGCCCACGATCCCGTAGAACCACTGGTGCGCGGTCTCGTGGTAGACGAGCCAGTGCAGCTGTCGGCCCGACAGTCCGCCGGGAATCCAGATAGTCTGCGGTCCCTCCATGCCGAACCCGCCAGCGCTCTGGGCCACGCGGAAGGTCGCGTACGGGTACACGCCGGCCAGCGTGCCCTCGCGGGCGATGGCATCGGTCGCGTAGCCCATGATCGTGGCGGTCGGGTAGCCCGCCAACGCGTAGACCTCCACCGTCACTGAGCCGGCCTTTCGCGACGTGACGGTGTACGAGGGGCTCGCGGAGAGGACGAAGTCCCGCACGTTCGCCGCCTCGAAAACCTGGGTCAGGCCGCTCGCCGCTACCTGCCGGCCGGTGGCGGCAATGACCAGCGGGCGGTCCGTGGTGATCGCCACCCGTACGTTGGGGCTCGAGGCAGTGAAGAAGGGATCCCCGTAGTTCGGGCGGTCGAACGGTCGGGCGAGGCTGATCCAGGGGATCCAGCGGTACGCGGAGATCACCCCGTTCGTCCGCGTGAAGAGCCAGTTCGACCCGGCCAGGTCTGCGCGGAGCGTGGCGGCCAGGCTGAGACGGACGGTGACGGCGGCGCCATCGGCCAGGATGCCGCCGAGGGGAACCACGATGGTCTGGTCGGCCACCCGGGCGGCGGAAGGAGCGCCCTCCACGGTAACGGCGCCGAGCCTGAGCGCGCCGACGCGCGCGGTGACTGTGTTGAGCTCAAGCCGGTCGATGGGGCCACCGGACGCGTTGCGGACCTCGATTGTCTCGTCCAGGCTGACCGCCCCGTCGCCGTAGTGGATCGTGGCGGCGACGTCGTAGGTCGCGACGAGCGCGATGCTCGTGCGGTCGACCGATCCGGGTGACACCGCTGCCGGTGTGGGGGAGGGACCCGGAGTGGGAGTCGGTGCCGGCGTGGTCGATGGCCCGGTGGCGGCGGTGGCGGACGCAGTGGGCAAGACCGATGCGGCCGATGGCGTCGGGGACGGCTGCCCGCAGCCGGCCGAGGCCAGGACCAGGGCAACCAGGGCGAGGATGCGCAGGAGGCACCGCATGACGCCATGGTCGTCCGTGGCGGGGCGCGGCTCAAGCGCCGGCGGGAGGATCGGCCGGCGGCGGTTCCACCGGGGTATCTTCGGTCTCCGTGGATGGCGAGGCAGCCAGCGCATCGATCTCGTCGAGCTGCTCCTGGGCGGCCAGGATGGTGATCCGGTCACCAGGCTCGATCTGCGTCTCCGGCCCCCAAGCCGATGGTGACCAGGATGACGAGCATGGCCGTCTGGAAGAGCCAGCGCACCTCCCGCCCGTAGCGCAACGAGTCCATTCGGAACCTTCCTCCTCCGAGCTCGGTGAACCCGGGCACCTTCGCGGCGCCGCGGTCCGGATCGCCGGAGGCGACGTCCCCGGCCCGGGCGGAATCCGTCGGGAGGCTGCGGGAACCTTGCGGGCGTGCCTAGACTGATGGTCTCCGCGACCTCGCCCAAGAGACCGATGCAGAGCACTCAGGCCATCACCGCGTCGCGCACCGCCCGCACCGAGCTGGCTGCCCTTGGCATTCTCGGGCTCGCCGTGCTCATGCTCTCGGTGGCCGTCCTCTTCACCGGGTACCGGATGAGCGTGCCGACCGATGGGGGAGCGGGCGCGTACGTCACCACGGGCTGGACGGCCGACGGGCTGAAGGTCGCCTCAGCCCGGGCGGGAAGCCCGCTGCAGGCGGGGGACGTGGTGACCGCCGTCAACGGTGTCCCGTTGGCCGCGTGGCTCTCCGGGGAGGCCGGCGTCCCGCATCCCGCGCTCGATGCCGGTGGCACCGTGACCTACACCGTCCTGCGCGACGGGGAGCCCGTGACCCTGGATGTTCCACTGGTGGCGTATCCGCTCGGGGACATGCTCCTGGCCAACTGGGGCACCCTGCTCTGGCTGGGCCTCATGGTGCTGGTGGCCGCGTACCTCTTCCTGCGGCGGCCCAACGAGGCGGCCACCCGTGTCCTGCTCGTGCTCAGCACGGCGATCCTGGGGAGCACCGTGCCGTGGATGCTCTCCGTCGGGCCGGTCGACCTCGCCGCCGGACCCACCGGGCCGGTCCTGTACCTGGCCGGCGCGTATCTGCTCTACGCGGTCTTCTGGGCAGGGCTGCTCCACCTCGTGCTCGTCTTCCCGCGACCGTTCGCCGCCGGTGCCGCCCAGCGGCGCCTGGTGCTTGCCGCCTATGTCGGTCTCATCGGCTCACAGGCGGCCTGGATTGCCGGGACGTTTCCCGCGGCGCCGAACGCGATCGCATGGATCGGCTCCTGGAGCGTGAGCCAGCTGGTCCTGGTGCCGGCTGTGCTGCTCGCGGTCATTGGGTTGACGTACGCGCAATGGCGCCGATCCGGGGCTGACGAGCGACTGCGGCTGCGCTCGGTCATCGCGGCATCGAGCATCTCTGCCGCGCTCTCGCTGATCGGCTGGTATCTGCCATCGGCGCTTGCGGGCGAGCCCATCCTCCCGTGGAGTGCGGTGGGCGTGGCCGGCCTGCCGTTTCCGCTCGCGCTGGCGCTGACGGTCCGACGTGGACGCCTCTTCGGCATCGAGACGATCCTGCACCGATCGCTCGTGTACGGGGCGCTGACCGCGGGGGTCATCCTGGTATACGGCGCGTGCTTCGTGCTCCTGTCCGGCGTGGTGCCGGGCAACGGCCTCTACGGGATCACGCTCCTCGCGGCCGGCGCAGCCGCGCTGGTCGCCCTCCCCCTGCGCGACGTCCTGCAGCGGACGGTGAGCCGGCTGCTGTACGGCGACCGCGACGAGCCGGCGCGGGCCATCGGCCGCCTCGCGGAGCGGCTGGAGGCGTCGCTGGACCCTGAGGCGGTCCTGCCCATGGTGGCGGAGACGGTGGCCGGCGCCCTGCGCCTGCCCTACGCGGCGATCGAGCTGCAGCGCGACGGTGACGCTGTGCGGGCCGCGGCGCACGGTGCGCCGATCGGCGCGGTGGAACGGCTGCCGCTGACCCACCGCGGCGAGGAGGTGGGTTGGCTGGCCTTCGCGCATCGGGCCCCGGACGAGGAACTCAGCGCCGCGGATTACGCCCTGCTCGGGGAGCTCGCCCACCAGGCCGGGGCGGCCGCGTATGCCGTGCGATTGACCCGTGACCTCCAGCGCTCCCGTCTGCAGCTCGTCAGCACTCGCGAGGAGGAGCGTCGCCGGCTCCGCCGCGACCTGCACGACGGGCTGGGCCCGACCCTGGCCGGAACGCTCCTGCGGCTCGAGGCCGCGCGGGGCCGTTCCGCGGGCGAGCTCGAACCGATCCTGGACGCCCTGGCAGCCGACACCCGGCGCGCGCTCGAGGACGTGCGGCGGCTCGCCTACGGGCTGCGTCCGCCGGTCCTCGACCAGCTGGGTCTGGTGGGGGCCCTGCGGCAGGAGGCGGCCGGACTCTCCACGGGGACGCTGAACGTCGAGGTGGCGGCGTCGGAGCCACTGCCGGACCTGGCGGCCGCGGTCGAGGTGGCCGCCTACCGCATCGGCTCGGAGGCGCTGGCGAACGTCGCCCGCCATGCCGGGGCGACGCGTGCCTGGGTGGCGCTGCGGTGCACAGGCGACATGCTCGAGCTTACCGTCGAGGACGATGGGCAGGGAATGCCCGGCGCGCCGCGCGTCGGCGTCGGGGTCACCTCCATGCGCGAGCGGGCGGAGGAGCTGGGCGGCGAGCTGCGCGTTGAACAGTCGCGCCGCGGCGGCGTGGCGGTCATTGCCCGACTGCCGCACCCGGTCGCCACCGAAGGGTCCGCCGGTGGCTGAGGCGACCGCTCCGGTCCTGCGCGTCCTTCTCGCCGAGGATCACCCGGTCTACCGCGACGGGCTGCGGGCGCTCCTCGAATCCGCCCCGGGAATCAGCTGCGCGGGCGAGGCGCGGGACGGCGACGAGGCGCTTGCCATGGCCGAGTCACTCGAGCCGGACGTGATCCTGATGGACATCCAGCTCCCCGGGCGCAACGGGATCGAGGCCACCCGTGCGATCCTCCGCGCCCGGCCGCGGACGGCGATTCTCATGCTGACCATGTTCGACGACGACGAGTCGCTCTTCAGCGCCATGCAGGCCGGTGCCCGTGGGTACCTGCTGAAGGACGTCCAGGGCGCCGACCTGCTGCGGGCGATCGACACGGTGGGTCACGGCGGCGCCGTCTTCGGACCCGGCGTCGCGCGGCGGATCTCCGCGTTCTTCGCCGCCGGCTCGTCGGGCGCGCGAGCGCGCCCCTTCCCCGAACTGACGGACCGCGAGCGCCAGGTCCTCGAACGGATCGCGCGGGGCGAGGGAAACGCGATCATCGCCGGCCGCCTGGGCCTCAGCCTCAAGACGGTGCGCAACTACGCGTCGACGATCTTCGACAAGCTCATGGTGGCCACCCGCGCCGAGGCGATCGTGCGGGCGCGCGAGGCCGGAATGGGAGATCCGCACGAGCGGGGCGCCGCAGAGCCGGGCGACCGGAGGCCGTGAGCCAGGTTCCCGGGCGCATCGGGACGCGCATCCCGTGACGCAGGGCGGCGCGTCGACGAGGCTGCCGGGGTGATCAGCTCGGATCGGCTCACCGCGACCGCCCGGCTGGCGTATCGCGCCGGCGCGTGGGTCCTGGTCGGGTGCCTGGTGATCCAGCTCTTCCTTGTCGGCCTCGACGTCTTCGAGGTGGTCGGCGCGGACTCGACGATCCACAAGCAGTTCGCCTACCTGTACGGCTGGCTCGCGCCCGCACTCGTGCTGCTGGCTGCCGCCGCGGGGCTCCCGCGGTGGCGGATCGGGGAGGTGGCCCTGCTGCTCGTCCTGTTCGCCGCGCAGACCTACCTGCCCACCCTTGCCGATCGTGCGCCAGTCCTGGCGGCGTTTCACGCGGTGAATGCCCTCGCCGTCTTCTGGCTGGCGCTCGACATCGCCCGGCACGGTGCGGAGACCGTCGAGGCGCCCCCCGCGCACGGAGGCTCCTAGACCGATGAAGATCTCACGCACGCTCCTGGCCGCCGTCTCAGTCCTCTTCCTGATCGGGGTGGTCGCCCAGGTCTTCCTGGCAGGCCTCTTCCTGTTCGCCGGCGCCACCCGCAGCTGGCACATGGAGTTCGGCTACTGGCTCGAGCTCCCGCCGCTCGTCGCCCTTCTCCTTCTCTGGCCCGCGCGAACCGGCCGCCGCATCGGCTGGCTCACGCTGGCGCTGGCGCTCGACGTGATCGTCCAGACCACTCTCCCGTACTTCAAGTCGAGCATTCCCATCGTCGCGGCGCTCCATCCCGTCAACGCCCTCCTCGTCCTGTGGCTGGGCGTAACCGTGGCCACGGCGACCGTTGCACTGGCACGCGGGACGCGCGCTGCCACGACTGTGGAGCAGCGCACGGCCGACGCGCCATCGACTGCCGAGCTCGGGTAGGCGAACGGTGGACTGGTACCTGTGGGTCGTGCTGCTGCACGTCATCGGCGCGTTCACGTTCGTCCTCTCGCACGGCGTCTCCGCCTACGCGGCCTTCGCCATCCGCGGTGAGCGCGACCTGGGCCGGATCGGGGCTCTCCTCGACCTGTCATCGACCAGCCTGACCGGCACCTACCTGGGGCTCCTCCTGCTCCTCGCCGCCGGTATCGTGGCCGGGTTCATGGGGGGCCACTGGGGTCATGCCTGGATCTGGATCTCGATCGGCCTGCTGGTGGCCATGCTGGGAGCGATGTATCCGCTTGGTTCCAGCCACTACGCGCAGGTCCGCCGGGCGGTGGGCAAGAAGTCGTACGGCGACCCTGCCGACGCACCGCCGCCCGAGCCGCTGTCCGGCGACGAGCTCGCCCTGCTCCTCGCCTCGCCGCGGCCCTTCCTCCTGGCCGGGATCGGCGGTGGCACGCTGGCCCTGATCGTGGCGCTCATGGTCCTCAAGCCCTTCTAGCCCGGCCACGGGAGCCGGGTCGCTCCTTGGGACGTCCGGCCCCCGGCCCGAGGACGTTCAGCCCTGCCGCATGGTTCGCGCGACGGTCCAGTCTCGGGCCATGGGCCGAGCGCACCCGAGTCCGACCGCGCCGGCCGGATTGCCGCGGCATGGGCGTGGAACCGGCCGATCCCGTACGGACCACGACCAGATCTCCGCAGCCATAAGCTCCGTGGTGGAGCGCGCGCGCGAGCGGGGCCGAACGGTGCTGACCGAGCCGGAGGCGCAGGCCGTTCTGGACGCCGTTGGCATCGGCTCCCCGCCGTCCATCCTGGTGCGCGACGCCCATGAGGCCCGCCACGCCGACCTGGCGGCGCTTGCCACGGACCGGGTGGTGGTCAAGGTCGTCGCCGCCGATCTCCTGCACAAGACCGAGCGCGGCGGCGTCGCCATCGTGCCCCGCAGCCCGGAGGCGGTGGCGGGGGCCGTCGAAGCGATGGCCGGCCGCCTGGATGATGTGGCGATCGACGGCTACCTCGTGTCGGAGTTCATCGAGCACGATGACCGGCTGGGCGGAGAGCTGCTCGTCTCGGTGCGCTGGACGCCGGACTACGGCCCGGTGGTCAGCGTGGGAGCGGGCGGCATCGACGCCGAACCGCTGGCGGGGGACCTGCGCCCCGGCCGCGAGGTCGCGATCCTGGCGCCGGGCCTGTGGCCCCCAGAGGTCGCGCCGGTCCTGCAGGCCGCCACCGCCGTTCGTCTCGCGACCACCAGCCTGCGCGGGCAGTCGCCGCGCGCCGACATCGGCGCCGTCGTCCGGGTCGCCGAGGCGCTGGCGGTCCTCGCCGAGGCAGCGATGCCGGCGCTGGTCACCGAGTGCGAGATCAACCCGCTGGTGATTGGCTCCGACGGGCAGCCGGTCGCCCTGGACGTCCTGCTCCGCATCGACGGGCACGTGCCGGTCAAGCGCGTGGAGCCGCCGCTCGACAAGCTGCCGCACCTGCTGGAGCCGGAAACCATCGCGGTGATCGGCGTCTCCGAGCGCCAGAACATCGGGCACATCATCCTGGGCAACCTGCTGCGCGACGGAATCGATCCGGCCCGGATCACCGTCATCAAGCCCGGAGCGGACACGATCGATGGCTGCGCCTGCGTTCCCGACATCGGCGCACTGCGGCAGAAGGTCGACCTGCTGGTGGTTGCCGTTTCGGCCGACCAGGCGCCCGACGTCATCACGGCGGCCATCACTCACGAGGCGGCCGAGTCGATCATCGTCATTCCCGGCGGCATCGGTGAGACGCCTGGCAGCGAGCCGCTCGCCCGGCGCATCCGCCAGGCGCTGGTGGGCGCACGCCGGACGCCCGACCGCGGGCCGCTGGTCAACGGCGGCAACTGCCTGGGCATCCGGTCGCGCCCCGGCGGGTACGACACCATGTTCATCCCCGAGACGAAGCTCGCCGCGCCGTCCGGTCGCGCCGCCCCGCTGGCGATCATCGCCCAGAGCGGCGGCTTCGCCCTGGCCCGGCTGAGCCGGATCGAGGGGGTCGATCCCAAGTACACGATCACCGTGGGGAATCAGCTCGACCTGACCGCGAGCGACTATCTCGCGCACCTCAAGGGCGACCCCGAGATCGACGTGTTCGCGGTCTATGTCGAGGGCTTCGCGCCGCTCGACGGGATCCGCTTCATGCGCCTGGCCCGCGAGATCGTCGACGGCGGCCGGGTCGTGATCCTCTACCAGGCCGGGCGGACCCGCGCAGGTGCCCGCGCCGCCGCCAGCCACACCGCCTCCATCGCCGGAGACGCGGTCGTCACCCGGGCGCTGGCCGAGCAGGCCGGCATCGTGATGGCGGACTCGCTCCAGGCGTTCGACGAGCTGGCCCGGACCGTCACCTTCCTGCATCGTCGCCGGCCCGCGGGCCGGCGGATCGGCGCGGTGACCAACGCCGGCTACGAGAGCGTCGCCATCGCCGACGCCCTGGACGGTCTTCGCATGGCCACCTTCGACCCGCAGACCCATGCCCGCCTGCACCGGATCCTCGCCGACGCACGGCTGACGGGCGTCGTGGACGTCCACAACCCGCTCGACCTGACGCCGATGGCGGACGATGCCACGTTCGAGGCGGCGGTCCGTGCCGTCCTCGATGACGGGGGTGTCGACATGGGCGTGGTGGGGATCGTCCCGTTCACCACGGCGCTCCAGACGCTGCCGGCCGGGATCGTGCCGGGCGAGGACGTCGCCGCGGCCGGCTCGGTCGCTCGACGGCTGGCGAGCGCATGGCACGAGACCACCAAACCGTGGGTGATGGTGGTCGACGCCGGAGCCCGGTACGACCCGCTTTCGTCGGAGCTCGAGGCGGAGGGCATCCCGGTCTTCCGCACCGCCGATGCGGCACTCAGGACGGTCGCCGCCGTGTGCCGGGCGACGCCGCCAGACTAGGCCCGCGTCCCGCGAACCGGCGCCCCGCGGACCCCTCGCGCGGCGGCCGAGGGCCATTCATCCACCGTCGGAGGGGCCACTCGGGGGTATCTGTCCACCCGCACCACCGGTGTGGAAATGATTGTGGATAAGTTGGTGGACATACCCCCTTCCGAATGCCGGAATGGGCTCGTACCATTCGCCGCCGACGCCTATCCTTCGGCACTCATCCATCATCCCCCGGAGGCGCAATTCCCATGCCCGAGCGACCGACGGCTGCCGACCAGGACCCAATCCAACGAGCTGACGTCGGTGATGCGCCACCTCCCGAGATCGAGGCGTTCATTCGCTTCTGCCACGACCGCCGGTCCGCCGAGTGGCCCGAGCTCTACGACGAGATGTGCGCCGTGGCGGCGCGCGGCGAGTTCAAAGGGTGGGGGCACGACCAGCTGGCGGATCGCGGGGTGACCTTCGCGCTGTCGGGGATGCCGCGCCTCGCGGGCTGGGTGCGCACCACGCTCGCGACCGGGCCGGATGCCGTGGAGCTGCACGCCGGGGTGTCGCGCGGCGACTGATCCGGGCGGCCATGCCGCCGTTCCATCTTGAGCGGTCCGCGCCGGCGGCAGACCCGTGGCGGATGCGCCATCGGGCTCGCAGCAGTTATCCACATCGCAACCAGAATCGGCCCTGAACTTTCCACAGTCGGGGCCGATTCGTGCGTGTCAGGCTCGCCTCAGTACGTGTGGCGGCGCGCCATCTCCTTCTCGATCAGGCGCTCCATGACCATGTACTTCTCGATCCTGCGGCGCAGCTCGTTTGCCTCCGGCGTGTAGAGATGCACGAAGTTCTGGAGCTCGAGTGAGAGCTTGCGGCTGAACATCCGGGCGTGGTCGAGGTTGCGGCGCAGGAGGACCTGGTCCATGCGGCGCAGGTGCTCCTCGTTGAGGAGGTCCTCGTCGCGGAGCAGCTGCTTGTCGAGCTCGATCTGGGTCGGCTGCAGCTGGACCCGGGTGATGATGCGGTCGTCGTCAGGCATCGGTGCCGCCAAGTCTAGCCGAGGCGCGAGCCGGGGGCGGCTCGCGACGGACGACCCGCGCGTCATACTCGATTGTCGATGAGCGCATCGTCTGCGGCCGCGGTGCCATCCCGGGCCGATATCGTGGTGGTCGGTGGCGGGATCGTGGGCCTGGCCACTGCTCGCGAGCTGCTCCAGCGCGACGCGAGCCGCTCCGTGGTGGTGCTGGAGCGGGAGTCCGAGCTGGCAACCCACCAGACGGCTCGCAACTCCGGCGTGGTCCATGCCGGGATCTACTACGAGCCCGGATCGGCCAAGGCGCGGCTCTCCGTGGAGGGCAAGCGGCTGCTGGAGACCTACTGCGCGGAGCACGCCATCCCTATCGAGCGCGTCGGCAAGCTGGTCATTGCCGTGGATCGCGGCGAGCTGGCTGCCCTGGATCGGCTGGAGCGGCGGGCACGCGAGAACGGGGTACCCGGGCTGACGGTGCTGGATGCCGCCGGCATCCGGGAGCACGAGCCGCACGCCGCCGGCCTGCGTGCCCTCCACTCGCCGACGACGGCGATCGTCGACTTCCGGGTCGTCGCGGAGTCGTTCGCGCGCGAAATCCGGGAGATGGGCGGCACCGTGCTCACCGGGCAGGAGGTGCGGAAGGTCCGCGAGCGCGGACGCGAGGTCGTGGTCGTCACGCCATCGGCGGAGCTCACCTGCGGCAGCGTCGTCACCTGCGCCGGGCTGTGGGCCGATGTCGTCGCCGCCGACCCGGGCAAGGCGGACCGCGAGAAGATCGTCCCGTTCCGTGGCGACTACTACGTCCTGCGCGACGCCGCCCGCCCGCTGGTGCGGGGCCTGATCTACCCGGTCGCCGACCCGCGCTTCCCGTTCCTGGGGATCCATCTCACGCGGCGGATCGACGGCGCGGTGTGGGCCGGCCCGAACGCGGTCCTGGCCCTGGCCCGGACCGGCTATCGCCGGCGGGACATCGACCTGCGGCACCTGGCCTCCATGCTGGCTCACCCGGGATTCCGCCGTCTCGCCCTGCGTTTCTGGCGCATGGGCGCCGCTGAGGAGTGGCGCGATCTGTGGAAGCCCGCATTCGCCGCTGCGGTGCGTCGCTTCGTCCCCGAGCTGCGTGCGGAGGACCTGCTCCCCGGTCCGTCCGGCCTCCGTGCCCAGGCGCTGGACCCCGACGGCTCGCTGGTTGACGACTTCCGGCTGGGCGGGACGCGGCGGGTCCTGCGCGTCCTCAACGCCCCCTCGCCCGCCGCGACCGCCTCGCTGGCGATCGCGCGGGTCCTCGCCGACGAGGTGACCGGGCGGCTCGCCTGACGGCAGGGGCCATTCGGCGGTTCCACGGCGATGGACGCGGTGCGTATCCTTGTGCCCCCACCGGGGACGGTACCAAGGTGGGGTAGCCATCTGCCGCGCGGCGCACTTCACTGGCGGCAGGCGATCTTGGAGGTGAGAGGTCTGGGCTACTCACTCGACGACAAGCTGGTCGTGGGCATCAGCTCGCGCGCGTTGTTCGACCTGACCGAGGCGAATGCCGTCTTCGAGCGCGAGGGGCTGCGCGCCTACCGCGTCTACCAGCACGCCCACGAGGACGAGGTCCTGGGCGCGGGCACCGCCTTCCCGCTGGTCCGCGGCCTGCTGGCCATCAACGACCGCGCGAAGGAGCGCCTGGTCGAGATCATCATCATTTCGCGCAATGACGCCGAGTCGGCGATGCGGGTCTTCAACTCCATCGACCACTACGGACTGGACATCTCGCGGGGGGCGTTCACCAACGGCGGCGATTCGTGGCGCTACATCACCCCGTTCCACTGCAGCCTGTTCCTTTCGGTCGAGCCGCGGGACGTGATCGCCGCCCTCCAGCGGGGCTACGCGGCCGCGCTGCTGCTTCCACCGCCCGAGGGCACCTCGCTCGAGGAGGAGCCCTACCCGGTGCGCATCGCGTTCGATGGCGATGCCGTGGTCTTCGGCGACGAGTCGGAGCGGCTCTTCAGGGCCGAAGGGCTGGAGGCCTTCCAGGAGAACGAGCGCCTGCGCTCCGACGAGCCGATGCACGCCGGACCGTTCCGGCCCTTCCTGGAGGCCCTTGGCCGCATCCAGGCCCAGTTCCCGGAGGACGCGCCGCCCATCCGCACCGCGCTGGTGACCGCGCGAGGGGCGCCGGCCCATCGGCGGGTCATCAACACCCTGCGCAGCTGGAAGGTGCGTGTCGACGAAACGTTCTTCCTGGGTGGGGTCGAGAAGGCCGATGTCCTCCGCTCGCTGCGGCCGCACATCTTCTTCGACGACCAGATGTCGCACCTCGAGCTCGCCGCGGAGGCGATCCCATCCGCGCACGTCATGACCTCGGAGCAACTCCAGCTGCTTCCGGCCGAAGCCCTGCCGCCCCCGGTCAAGCCGCGCCGCGCCCGCCGTCGAGCTGCCACCGAGGCAGCCGACCACGCGGGTGCGCCGGAGGCCGTCGACAAGGGAGAAGCCGGTCGCAGGCGATCGCGCCTCGCAGCCTCTGAAGACCTGGCGGGTACCAAGCCCAGGGTTCGCAATCGCCGTTCGCAGCGTACGCGGTCGGGGCGTTGATCCGCTGTGGGGAGTGGCGTCCCCGGCAGGATTCGAACCTGCGACCCGCTGCTTAGAAGGCAGCCGCTCTGGTCCACTGAGCTACGGGGACCGCCGATTCCACGCGTGAGGCGCGAGGACGCGCCCGACGATAGCACGTCACCCCGCGCGTTCCCTCAGCCGAAGGTGGAGCGCAGGAGTGGTAGCACCTTCTCGCCGTACAGGCGCAGGAAGCGCGACTGGTCCTCGCCGGGCGCGTGGAAGACAAGGTGGGTGAACCCCAGCTCGACGTACGGCCGGATCTGCTCGACCTGCTCGGCCGGGTCGTCGCTCACCAGGAAGCGGCGATGGGCCTGGTCGGCGACCCCCTCCGCCAGGCGCTCCATCTCGCGGGGGTCCTCCACGCCCATCTTGGCCTCGCCGGGAAGGGCCAGCGCGGCCCACAGCCGGGTGTCGGCCATGGCGCGGTCGCGATCGGTGTCGAAGCTGACCTTGACCTCGATCATCTTCTCGATGGCATCGCCGGCCCGTCCCGCCTTCTCGAGGCCCTCGGCGACCGCCGGCAGGAGCGTGTCGCGGTACAGCTCCATCCCCTTGCCGGAGGTGCAGATGAAGCCATCGGCGATGCGGCCGGCCAGGCGCGATGCGGCCGGGCCGGAGGCGGCGATGTAGATCTTCACCGGGTCCGCGGGGCGGTCGTAGATCGTGGCGTTGCGGGTGTGGTAGTAGGGGCCTTCGTGGGTGACGAAGTCGTGATCCCACAGCTCGCCGATGAGGAGCACCGCCTCCTTGAGCCGGGCGAATCGCTCCTTCTGCTCGGGCCAGTCGATGCCCACCGGGACCTCGTTCATGGACTCCCCGGTGCCGACCCCCAGGATCACTTCGCGTCCCGGCACGAGGCAGCCGATGGTGGCCATGGCCTGGGCGACCACCGCCGGGTTGTACCGATAGCTCGGGGTGAGCACGCTGGTGCCGATGGCCACCCGCCGGGTGGCCTGGGTCAGGGCGCCCAGCCAGGCGAACACGTTCGGCGCGTGGCCGTCGGTATGGCGCCACGGCTGAAAGTGGTCGCTGACCATGACGCTGTCGAAGCCGGCCCCCTCGGCTTCGACTCCGAAGCGCAGCAGCTCACTCGGTCCGAACTGCTCGGCGGATGCCTTGTACCCGAATCTCAACACGCGTCCTCACCCTTCTTCCTGATGCGCCGATGGCGCCCGGTCCGACGTCTGCGGCTCAGGATCGCACGGTTGGCGGTTCGTGTGCCGGGCCGTGGGGGCTTCGGGCCGCGGTGCATGCGCGCCGACGCGAGTCCTGCTCCTGGTCCTGGGGGCGCGCTGGTTCACCTCTGCGGCTGACCGGCGGGCGCGCGAACGGCCCCGCTCGTGGAGCGGGGCCGTTCTGCAGGGACGAAGTGATGGCCGCGCTTAGTGGCCTTTGGGGAACGGGATGAGCGGGCACTCGAACTGCTTGAGCGGCACGCTGCCGATCGTCAGGTCACCGGCGGCCTCAGCGGCGAGCACATCCTGCCCGTTGGTGAGCTCGTGCACGTTCTTGATCCAGGTCACCTGGAAGACCTGCCAGCGGCCGCCCTTGAATCCCGGCTGACCCGGGGCCGCGAGCGCCACGTTGGCGTCCTGGGTGTCGATCTTGTAGATCGGCTCGTAGCTGAAGTCCGGTGCGCCCGTGCCGGAGAAGTCCGTGGGGGTGCCCACCGTGCGGTACA
The DNA here is from genome assembly GCA_963805645.1 of uncultured Chloroflexia bacterium. GTDB lineage: Bacteria > Chloroflexota > Limnocylindria > QHBO01 > QHBO01 > CAVXEH01. The sequence continues at coordinate 15,217 of CAWDVA010000004.1, forward strand.
GGTGGTCCCCGGCCCAGATCATGCCGCCGGGCGGTCCGGCGCCATTGCTGGCGAAGGCGGCGGTGGCGGTGACGGTCGCGAGAAGCGCGGCCGCCACGAGACTGGCGAGTAGGCGTCGCATTCGGTATCCCTCTGATGCTGCGCGGACCACCTGGCGGGCCCCGTACCGACCCCGTCGCTGATGCTCGGCTGCGGGGCCGTTCCCCAGTCTCGGCAGGGCGCATGTACCTCGGTCAACGCGGCAGCGACGGGTACGCGTCGATCTGGTGACGCTCGCGTGACGGACGAGGCCGCGAGGCGACGTGCGACGTGCGACGTCAGACCGTGGCGAGGCCCCGAGCCGGCTCGTGGACCTCGACCGTCTCGTGGACCGGCCGCACCACCAGCACCGACGCGTCGGTGTGCAGGAGCACCTTGCGGGCCACGCTGCCGAGCAGCAGCCGCCCGAGCGCGCTGAGACCGCGCGTGCCCACCACCACGAGATCTGCCGAGTGCTCCTTGGAGGCCTTGACCAGCTCATGGGCCGGGTCGCCCTCGCGGATCTCACCTTCGGCGATCATCCCCGCGCGTCGCAGGGTTGCGATGGCCTCGGCCACCGCCCCGCGCAGCTGCTCGTGACGCTCGTCCATCCCACCGTCGCCGAGCGTGACGATCGTTGGTGCGAACGCGCCGCCCAGCGCGATGGGCCACGAGGGCATGGGCTCGAGGACGGCGACGACCGTCGCCGGCACCGCGCGGAGCAGCTGCCAGGAGGCGAGGGTGGCGACCGCGCGGTGGGCGCTGTCCGAGCCGTCCACGCCCAGGAGCAGGCGACGCACAACCGGCCGCCGTGCCACGAGAACGGGGCAGGGGGCGTGGTCGACCACCTCCGCCGAGACGGAGCCGAGCAGCAGGGACTCGAGCGGGCCGTGGCCGCGGCTGCCCAGCACGATCAGGTCCGCGCCCCAGCGTCCGGCCTCCTCGATGAGGGCGCTCGCCGGCCGGCCGCGGAGCACGCGCGTCTCGCAGCTGCGCTCGGGTGCGCGCAGCAGGGCTGCCACGTTCCACAGCTGAAGGTCGAGGTCCTTGACGATCCGGCTCTCCGCCTCGTGTGCATGACTCGGGGCGACGCCGGTCTCCGGTGTGCCGACCAGGTCCGGCCCGGGCTCCAGCGCGGCAACCACGGCGATCTCGGTGCGGGCTGGCAGGCGCATGCGGCCGAGCAGTTCCCGGGCGGCCTCGGCGCCCGCCGAGCCGTCGTAGGCGAGGAGGACACGCATCGCTTGCACCTCCAGCGGTCTGTGGCAACAGCGTCCGCCGGCGGGGAGTGCGCCGGGAGGGCCATCCGTCGCCTTCGGAGGTGCCGAAGGGTCCCGCGGCTCGGGCGCTGCGCCCGTGGTGGGATCCCTGCGGATGGAGGACCCTGCCCAGCACGGAGATCGTCGGGCACGCACGCACCGCCACCAACGCTAGGCACGACACGCGGCCGGGAGGGCACCCATGCAAGGCAGGACTCGGTTCAACGTCGAGGCCGCGCTCGCCGGCGAGGCGTTGGCGGCCCTTCGCTACCAGCTGTTCGCCGACCGCGCGAGAGACGAGGGATACGAGCGGATCGCGGATCTGTTCGCCGCCGCTGGGCTCCATGAGCGGCTCGGGCGCTTCGGGGAGCTGGCATCGCTGGTCGGACTGGTGGGGACGACACGCCAGAACCTGCGGACTGCGATCGGCGGCGAGGTGACCGAGCATCGGAGCCTGTATCCGCGGTTCTCGTCCCAGGCGCGCCAGGATGGCGAAGACGCTGTGGCCGAGCAGTTCGAGGCGCTCGGTTCGGACGAGCACCGCTTCGCGGAGCGGCTTCGGGACGGCCTCGAAGAGCTCGAGGTCGCGGAGCTCGAGGTGGTCGGGGGCTGATCAGGCGGCCGATGCCGCGGCCAGGTCCAGGCTCAGGATGTCGGCGCCGCCGTCGGCGGGGCGGCGACGCCAGGGGATTCCCGCTCGCTGCAGAAGCCCGTGGATCGCGTGGTTGCCTGGCAGCATCCGCGCCTCGAGGGTCGCGATCCCGCGCCGCCGGGCGGAGCCGACTGCCGCCCTGAGAAGAGCGCGCCCGATCCCGCGTCGCTGGAACGCGTCGTCGACGGCCACGCCGACCTCCTCGACGCCCGGGCGCAGCGGCGCGAGGCAGATGTGCCCGACGATCAAGCCGGTCTTCCGCTCGATCGCCACGAAGCCGTCCGATCCACGGCCGATGGCCGTGCCGAACGCGACGGCCTGGTCCGCGGTGATGCCGCTGGTGGCGCCCATGAAGCGCAACGCACGACTATGCGCGGACAGCCGCGCATAGAAGGCCTCCAGCGCCACCGCGTCCCGGAACCGGGCATGGCGAACCAGGACGGGGCCCTGCTCCATGTCCGACATCGTCCGGCCCGGCCGACGCCTTCGTCAGTGCCGAACTGCCCGGGCCCCACCGGCCGATCGGTCCTTGCACTGGTGCCGTGCGTCCCTCGCGTGGGTGGCGCACCCGTCCCTAGACTCGCAGGATGCAGATCGTCACCCCCGCCGAGGCGGTTGCCTCCATCACCTCCGGGCAGCAGCTGTGGGTCCACGATGCGGCCGCGACGCCATCGGTGCTCCTCCAGGCGCTGACCGACCGCGCCGATGAGCTGGAGGGCGTCCGTATCGCGCACTTCCACATCGAGGGGCCGGCGCCGCACCTCGCCCCCGAGATGGAGGGCCATTTCGTCCACCAGGCCCTCTTCATCGGTCCGAACGCGCGGCAGGCGGTCAACGAGGGCCGCGCCCAGTACATCCCGGTCTTCCTCTCCGACGTGCCTGACCTGTTCAGCTCCGGTGTCATGCCCCTCGACGCGGTGCTCCTCAACATGAGCACCCCGGATCGCCACGGGTTCTGCTCGCTGGGGACGAGCGTCCTGGCCAACCTGGCAGCGGTCCGCAGCGCGAAGACGGTTATCGCCCAGCTCAACGACCAGATGCCGCGCACCATGGGCGACAGCTGCATCCACGTCTCCCAGATCGACTTCGCGACCGAGGTGAGCCAGCCACCCTACGAGGTGCCCGAGCCGCCGATCGGCGAGGTGGAGAAGCGGATCGGCGAGCACATCGCGGAGCTCGTGCCGGACGGGGCAACCCTCCAGCTCGGGATCGGGGCCATCCCGTCGGCGGCCGCCCAGGCGCTCACCGCCAAGCACGACCTCGGGATCCACACAGAGATGTTCACCGATGCGGTCCTGCCCCTCGTCGAGTGTGGCGCGCTCACCGGCGCGGCCAAGGAGATCAACCGCTACAAGATGGTCGCCACCTTCGTGATGGGGACCGCCCGCCTCTACGACTTCGTGGATCGCAACCCCATGGTCGAGATGCGCGGCGTGGACTACACAAACGACACCGCGGTGATCCGCCGGCTGCGTCGGATGACCGCGATCAACTCGGCGATCGAGGTGGACCTCACCGGCCAGGTCGTCGCGGACTCGATCGGACCGCGCTTCTACTCGGGCGTCGGCGGCCAGATGGACTTCGTCCGGGGCGCCTCGTTGGCGCCCGAGGGGCGGGCCATCATCGCGCTGCCCTCGACGGCGTCGAACGGGACCATCTCGCGCATCACGCCGTTCCTGCGAGAGGGCGCCGGCGTGGTGACCACCCGCGCGCACGCCCGGACCATCGTGACCGAGTGGGGCGTGGCGGAGCTCCATGGCCGGAGCATCACGGAGCGGGCGCGGGCACTGATCGACATCGCCCACCCCGACTTCCGCGACGAGCTCGAGCACGCGGCGCGCAAGACCAACTTCCTGTAGGTCGACTCCCGGTTTCGCCCACCGGGGTCAAGGGTGGGAAGCCGGCTGGCGCCGTCGGATCCTCAGGCCAGCGCCTCGAGCAGACCGATGGCGGCGCCCACCCCGTCCTCGGCCGCGACCTGCGCACCAAGACGGACCGCGCGCTCCCGCATCGCCACGTCGCTGGCCGCGATCCGGATACGGTCCGCGAGGGCCGTGGCGGTGAGGCTCGGCAGCGGGAGCGGCGGCGGCGCCACGCCGAGGGCGTGGAGGCGGGCGGCCCAGTAGGGCTGGTCCCCGACGTGCGGGACCACGACGGAAGGCACGCCCGCGGCAACGGCGGCGTGCGTGGTCCCCGCGCCGCCGTGGTGGACGATGGCAGCCGCGCGCGGGAAGAGCCAGGCGTGGTCCACCGGGCCGGCGGTCGCCACGCGGCCGGACCCGGGCCCGCGTCCTGGGGCTGCGCCCTGCACGATCGCCCGGAGTCCGGTCCGGTCCAGTGCCTCGCCGACCGTGGTGCCGAGCCGCTCCGGATCGTCCACTGCCATCGATCCGAAGGTCACGACGACCGGCGGCGGACCGGCGTCCAGGAAGGCCTCGAGAGCCCGGTCCGGGTCCGGTTCGCCGGCCGGCCGCCACGCGCCCGTGAAGTGGGTGGTGGCGGGCAGATCCGTCGCCGGCGGCGCGATCGCGGGTGAGACGGCGACCAGGTGGAGGCGCGGCGACCGCCCCCGGAAGAGCGGGATCTCCGCGGCGCCGCTTCCCGCCTCGCGCAGCGCGGCCTCAAGCGGGCCGTTGAGGCCCCGCAGTGAGCGGTCCAGGAACGCCCACAGGATCGGATTGGCCGGCCCCAGGTTCGGCATGCCGGCCGGCGGGGCGCTGCGGGTCGGCAGCAGCACCGGGTCGAAGACGGCGCTGGCCCATCGAGCGCCCGCGTCGGTCGCCGCCGCCTGGGCAAGCGAGTGGATGCCGTGGACCACGACCAGGTCATGGCCCGCCAGCGTCTCGCGCAGGTCGCGGTAGTGCGCGACGGCACCGCGCAGGTGGAAGTCGCGGAGGATGGCGACCTGCGCCATCGGCGAGCGCATCGCTGCCGCGGCCGCGGCGGTGGATCGGATCTCATGCGCGGTGGTGGCCGGTCCCGCCGGGAGGAACGCGATGCCCGCCGAGGCGAATGCGGAGCGGTGGAGCTCCCAGCTGACCGCTGTCACGACGTGGCCGCGCTCGCGCAGGCCGGCGCCGAGTGCCACGAAGGGCAGCACATCGCCGGTGGTGCCCACCGTGGCAAGCACGATCCGCAGACGCCCCGAGGGCGGGATGGCCGGGCGGGTGACCATGTCGGTGGGCTCCTCTCGTCCCCCGGTCACAGGGCCGCGATGCTGCGCGGTGGGGTGCGCGGGCCGAAGCGCGGGAGGCGGATCCCGGAGGCCTCCAGCAGGCGCTGCACGCGCCCGCGCTGCCCGGCGTACGGCTCGAGCAGCTCGAGCATCCGCGCATCGTCGGCGCGCGGCTCCCCGGCCAGCGCCCAGGCCACCAGGCTCGGGATGTGGTAGTCGCCGATGCTGATCGCATCCGGATCGCCGAGCGCCACCCGCCGGACCTCCGCGCTCGTCCACGGGCCGATTCCCGGGATGGAGCGCAGCAGACGGTCCGCCTCAGGTGCCGAGCTCATCGCCTCCAGCCGTGGGGCAAGGCGCGCGGCAGCGCGGATCACCTCCGCCCGGCGACGCTCGATCCCCAGCGGGTGGAAGGCGTACGACGGCAGGCCGACGAGCCGCGCGGGATCCGGCGCCAGCCGCAGGCCCGGCGGTCCGGGCGCGGGCTCGCCGTGGGCGCGGATCAGCGCGCGGTAGGCACGGCGCGCCTCGACGCCCGTCACCTTCTGCTCGCAGATCGCGGGCAAGAGCGCCTCGAAGAGGCGGCGCGAGCGCGGGAGCCGCAACCCCGGATGTCGGCGCACCGTCTCGCGGATCACCGAATGATGCGGTACCAGTGCCGATGGATCGTCCAGGACGCCGACCAGCTCGCCGGCGCCCGCGATCGCCTCGTGGGCCCCGGGACCCCAGGCCCGAGCCTCGATGCGGTCGACGGCGACCTGGCGGAGCTGCAGGGTGGTCGGACCAGAGGGGAGTCGGGACGCCCGCCAGACGCCATCGGCCCCGAGGCGGATGGTCGGATCGCCGGTGCCGTGGGCCAGTGGCCACAGCGTGGCGGCGAGCTCGACGGGCCCGGGAAGGACGATGGTCCCCCTGGCGTCGGGCGTCATCGGCGCATGGAGAGGATGAGCGGGCTCGAGCGCTGGACCTCTTCGAAGTCGGCGCGGCTGCGGATCCGCCGATACCCCTCGCGCACCAGGATCTGCCCGCAGATGCCGCCCAGCGTGTTGCCGGGTCCCGGCAGTACGAGCAGGTCCGGCGCCCATTCGCGGAGCGCCACCCGCACCGCGGTCGCGAAGTCGAATGGTGTGGTGACCTGCTCGCCCAGCGTGTAGGCGCGGAGGGCGAGCGGGTCGGTGGACCAGGGGGACCAGCGCGCGCCGCGGCCGTCGACCAGCGCGATGTGCGGCCGCCTCCAGCCGAGCGCGCCCAGGCGTTCCCGGGCCTCCGCGGCCACGTGCTCGAGGAGCGGCGTGTGGTATGGCCCGTGGAGGGCCAGGCGGAGGGGATACTGGCGCTCGCCGATTCGCATGGGCGGCAACCGCTCGAGGAGCGCCGCCACGCCTGCCTCGTTCCCGGCGAGAACCGCGTAGCCGCCCAGGTCGATGCTGGGGTACACCGTTGCGCCGGCGTCGTCGGCGCCGCGCAGGGCCTCGATGACGGTGTCCTCGAGCGCGGGGTCCGGGCGCCAGTCGGCACCGACCAGGGGATAGATGACCTGGCCGCCGGGTCCACCGGCCGGCAGCGGAGCCTCCTGGAGCAGACTCATCTCCTGGACGAGCCGGAACCCGTCCTCGAATGAGAGGGCACCGGACGCCGCCAGGGCGGTGTACCAGCCCAGGGAGTTGCCGACCGCCACCACCGGCTCTGCCTCCGAGGGGAGGGTGGCCGCGTCGAGCAGCGAAACCAGGTAGATGAGCGGTGAGGCGTTCGCGGGCGTGAGATGGACCCGGGGCTCGAAGGCCCCGGCCGCGTCGAGTGACAGCAGCGGGGGAAGGTCGTAGCCGGCACGGATCTCCTCCGCCTGTCGTACGAGGGGATGGTCCGGGTCGAGGGATCCTAGGCTGGCCGAGGTGTACGACCCGCGGCCCGGGAAGACGAGGAGCGCGCGGTTCACGCGTCCGCCCTTCCCGGCACGGCGGCGAGCGCCGCGGCGAGGACCTGGTCGAGGCTCACCAGGACCGCCTCCGTGGCCGGGCCCAGCGGCACGAACGAGTCGACCGCGCGGACCGAAGCCAGCCGCTCGCCGGCGCGGTGCTCGGCGAGATCCGCGATGATCGCGTCGGCCACGCCGCCGCCCGTGGCGCGGCACTCGTCCACGACCAGCACCGCACCGGTGTGCTCCGCCGCCTCGCGGAGCGCCGCGACGGGGAGCGGATTCAGCCAGCGCAGGTCGATGACCCGGGCGCGCAGGCCATGCTCGGTTGCCAGGCGGCGCTGGGCCTGGAGCGAGAGGCGCAGCCCGTTGGCGTAGCTGACGAGCAGGATGTCCGCGCGCTCATCGGGGGTGGCGCCATCGGGCTCGTAGACGCCCACCTCGCCGGGCAGCAGCGTCTCCGGGGGCGGAGGGTAGGCGAACAGCCAGCCGGCGTCGCCGGGCTCCAGGATGTCCTTTTCATGGTAGAGGGCAATCGGCTCCAGGAAGGCCACGATGCGGCCGTCCTCGAGGGCCATGGCGATCGCACCACGGAGCATCCGGGCGGCGTCGTCGCCGCGCGACGGACAGGCGATCACCAGGCCGGGAATGTCGCGCAGGGCGCCCACGCTGTTGTCGTTGTGGAAGTGGCCACCGAACCCCTTCTGATAGGCGAGCGAGGCGATGCGCACGACCATGGGGTTGCGGAACTGGCCGCTGCTGAAGAACTGCAGCGACGCGGCCTCGCCGCGGATCTGGTCCAGCGCGTTGTGGACGTAGGCCAGGTACTGGATCTCGGGGATCGGGAGCAGGCCGATGTGGGCTGCCCCCTGGGCGATCCCCAGGATGGAGGTCTCATCGAGGAGCGTGTCGAAGACACGCCCCGCGCCGAAGCGGCGCTGGAGCCCGTGGGTCACGTTGTAGACGCCGCCCTTGCGGGCCACGTCCTCCCCGAACACGATGAGCTCCGGGCGGCGCGCCATCTCGTCGGCCAGCGCGGCGTTGATGAGCCCGGCCAGCGTGTGCGCGTTCGGCGCAGTTGCCTCCTCCGGCAGGGATCCGTCCCAGGCCGCGCGCCGTGCCTCCGTGCCGAGCACCGGCCCGGCGGCTCGGGTCGCCACGCGGTCCGGGTGATCCGGCGCCATCGGCCCCACGACCTCGGCCGTGGTCGCCAAACGCGGCCTGCGGGTGGCCTCTTCGGCGGCGGCTGCCACCCGTTCCCGCAGGTCGCGGACCAGGCGCTCGAGCTCATCCGGCGCGGCGGCGCCGGACTCGACCAGGCGTCGCGCGTTGTGAAGGACGGGATCGCGAGCCTCGACGGCGGCGATTTCGTGGAGCTCGCGGTACACGTGCTCGGCGTCGCTTCCGGCGTGGCCCCACAGGCGCACGGTCCGCAGGTGCAGGAAGGCCGGACGGCGCGCGTTGCGCACGAAGTCGATGGCCTCCCCGGCGGTCTCCCAGACGTCATCGAGCTCGCCTTCCGCGTGCCAGTAGCGCAGGTGCGACTGGTTCGCGAAGGTGTCGGCGATCCAGCCGGCCGGGGTGGGCACGCTGATCCCGGTGCCGTTGTCCTCGCAGACGAAGAGGATCGGCATCGGCAGGCCGATCTTCGCCGCGTAGCGGGCGGTGTTGAACGCGGAAAGGGCGGTGGCGTGGTTCGCCGACGCGTCGCCGAAGGAGGCCATGACGATGGCGTCGGCGGGCAGCTCGCCGGCGACGCCCAGCCGCCGCGCGCGCGCCAGCGAGAACGCCAGGCCCATGGCCTTGGGGAGGTGGCTGGCGATGGTCGAGGTCTGGGGTGGCACCCACAGGGCGCGGCTGCCCCAGACCTTGTGGCGTCCCTGGGCGATGGGATCCTCGGCGGAGGCCACCATCCCGAGCAGCGTGTCGAAGAGGGGCGTCGATCCGGGCAGCTGCCGGGCGCGGGCCATCATGAAGGCGCCCGAGCGATAGTGCAGGAACGCCGGGTCGGTGATCAGCAGGCGAGCACCGAGGACCGCGTTGTTCTCGTGCCCCGCCGAGCCGATGGTGTAGAAGCTGCGGTCCGTCTTCTTCAGCTCACGCGCGGCCGCGTCGAGCACGCGGCTCGCGACCTGGTCCTCGAAGAGCTCGATGGCGCGGCGCGCGGTCAGCGATCCGCCCGGACGCAATGGTGCCTCGGGATCGATGCGGGCTGCGGCGGGGCGGACCTCGGCGAGGAAGGTGTCGAGCGCTCCGGAGACGATGGCGACGCGGTCGAAGGTCATGGGGCGATTCGCATCATAGCCGCCGGCATACCGGGTCGAGCGCGGGGCCGAGCACCCGACCGAGCGCACCGCCGATAAGCCGCCGGTAAGCCGCGCGTAAGGACCCGCGCGGTCTCCTTCCTCCGGAGGCAGGCCGGCCCGTGAGCGGCACGGGCGCTGCGCCGTTGAGGAGGGTTCTCCATGCCACGCTTCCCTGGCTGCCGACGGGTCACGAACGGCAGCGGATTCCCGCTCTGATCGAACGGGTCGCGGTGAGATCTCTCAGCCGATCGAGATCAGGATGATCCCCGCCACCGCGAGGGTCACCCCCGCCAATCCCAGGCGCGGGAGCCGTTCGCCCAGGACCATCCGGGCGAGGAGCATCGTGACGAGCGGGTAGATCCCGGAGAGCGCCGCCGCCAGGCCCACCGGCAGGCCGCCGCGCGCGAAGACGAACAGCGCGTTGCCCGCCACGTCGAATGCGCCACTGGCCACCACCAGCGGCAGCGTGCGCCTCTCCGGCCGCGCGCCGTGACGCAGCCGGGCCAGGATGAGCATCAGCGCCGTGCCGGAGACGCGGCTGCTGGTCAGCGCCCACAGGCCCTCGGCCGATGCGGCGCGATCGAGGAGGACGTACCACAGCCCGAATGCCAGCGCTGCCAGGAGGGCCAGGCCGACGGCGTGGCGCGATGCCTGTGAGCGGGCCGCCCCGCTCGCGGCAAGCACCGCGGCGATCACGCAGGCCACGCCGCCGAGCTGGACGCCACTGATCCCACCGCCGAGAAGGAACAGGCTCGCGAGGAGCGGGACGACGACGGTGCCCGCGCCGGAGACTGCCGCGACCAGACCCATCGAGCCGGTGGCCAGCGCCCGGTAGAGGCTCGCGATGCCCGTTGCGCCCGCGAGCCCTGCGGCGAGCCCCAGACCTATGGCTGCGAGACCGGGCGATGGCGGGCGGGCCATCGCGATGACCACCAGCATGAGCGCGCATCCGGTGAGCTGGGAGCCGGCAGCGACGACCAGGCCGCTCGCCCGGCGGGTGGCGATACCGCCGGCGAAATCGCCCACCCCGAACGACGCAGCCGATGCCAGCCCGGACAGGACGAACGGGCCGCTGGGTGCTGACATGCAGGCTCTCCTCGGCGCGCGACATCGGGAACGGGGAGCAGGACTCTAGCATCCCGGTGGGCGCGGGCTTGTGACCTTCGGGGGATGCGCGGGCGATCAGAAAGCAGCCTATGCTGTCCGTTGCGGTCCTCTGCCGGGCCGCGTGGCATGCAGGAGGGCGACCCAGTGATCACGGACCAGGTACCACCCCAGACGCCGCAGCCCGATGCGTCGGGAATGGGCGTGCCCTCCACGCAAATGACCCGGCCGCGGTGGCTGATCGCAGCGGTCGCGGCCGTCGTTGCCCTGGCGGTGCTGATCGGCGTGGTGGCCGGCATTGCCCTCAACAGCCGGCAGACGGGCGGAAGCGCGAGCGCCGCCGCGGACTACGTCCCCGCCGATGCGACCGTGTATTACGAGATCCGCCTGGACCTGCCCGGTGACCAGCGTGCCAACTTCGAGACGCTCCTCGGCAACTTCCCGTCGGAGGCGAAGACCATGCTGCTCGAGGGCGGTCTCGACGCTCTCCTCGACGGCGACACGGCGGCGCCCAGCGGCCTGCACTACACCACCGACCTCAAGCCGTGGTTCGATGGCAGCCTGGCCATGGCCATGGTCGGCGCTCCGCAGCTGTCGCTCTCCGGGGGTACGAGCTCCGTGCTGCCCGACCTGCTCGCGTTCGTGGGCGTGAAGGACGCCGATGCGGCCCGCGCCGCCATCGACCGCGTCCGGACCGATGGCGGGCTGGCCGACGCGACCAGCACGACGCACGGTGGCTACACGATCTGGTCGGTCCCGGCCTCGCAGACCGGTGCGCCGGGGATGGGCCTGGCGTGGACGGTCACCGATGACGAGGTGGTCCTGGGCACCAGCAGCGACCTGGTTGCCGGCGCCCTCGACGTCCATGCCGGGAGCCAGCCATCGCTCGCCGGCCGCACCGAGTTCCGCGACGGCCTGGGGCGTCTGCCCGCGGACCGGGTGGCCACCTTCAGCGTCGATTCATCCGCCATCCTCGATGCCATGCAGTCCGAGATGGCCTCGGCGGCGCCGTCAGCGGCGCCGCTGTTCGACGCCATGACCGCGCAGGCCGCCACGTTCGTCGTGGGCAGCGCCCGGATCGAGGGCGATCGCCTGGTGATGGACGAGTCGGCCGCCCTTCCGTCCGATGCCTCGGTCGCCAACCATGACTCGAAGCTCGCGGAGGCGGTGCCCGGCGACGCCTTCTTCTTCGCGACGACCAACGACGTCGGGACGGGGCTGGCAAGCGCGATCCAGTCGATGATGGACGCATTCGGATCCAGCATCCCCGCCGACTCGCTCCAGCAGATGCAGTCCGTGCTCGGCGGCGATCTGACGTCACTCGTGTCGTGGATCGGCGACGCGGCGGTCGTGGCCGGCCAAGAGGGGAGCGAACCCTACGCCGGGCTGGTCATCACGCCGACCGATGCCGGTGAGGCGAGCGTCCGCCTGCTCCAGCTGCAGGGGCTGCTCCAGCTGAGCGGCTCGAGCGGCGGACCGCAGGTGACCGTGACGAGTGCCGATCACAATGGAACCCGGATCACGACCATCGCCTTTGCCGACGTCCCGACGGACATCTCGTGGGCGGGATCGATCCAGTACGCGGTGACGGACACGCGGGTGGTCATCGGCACCGGGACATCGTTCGTCGCGCGGGTCCTCGACATGACGAAGGGCGACTCGCTTGCCGGCCAGTCACGGTTCTCCAATGCGATCGACGCGGTGGGTGGACCGGCGAACACCGGCATGACCTGGCTCGACCTGGCCGGCATGCGTACGGCGGCGGAGGCGGCCATGGGATCGTCGCTGCCGACGGCCGCGGACCAGTGGATCGCGCCGTTCGACTACTTCGCGGCCGCGAGCCATGTCGACTCGGGCCGGCTGGAGGGACACGCGGTCCTCGTCGTGAAGTGAGCCTCGAGCCCCTGCGCCTCCCCGCCGGCGAAACGGCGAGCGGCGCGTCCGTGGAGCGATTCCTGCGAGCGGCGGGCGTCGAACCGCATGCCTGGTCCAACGCAGCCGGCGACCGGTATGCGCCGCACGAGCATGGCTACACGAAGCTGCTGATGTGCGCGGCTGGCTCGATCCGGTTCGACCTCGACGCTGGCGAGTCGATCGATCTGCGTCCGGGCGAGGGATTCATCCTGCCACCGCGGACCCGCCACGCGGCGGTCGTCGGCCCTCACGGCTGCACCTGCCTGGAAGGTCACCGCTAGGCGCAATCGGTCTCAGGTGAGGCGCTCGCGGCGCGGCGGGGGCCACGGGCCCGGCGCGAGCAGGAGGTCCGGCCGGTTGCCCCAGTGCTCGAGGAAGCGGTAGAAGTTGCGCCGGCTGAGGCGATCGCGCTCGGCGTCGGGCAGCGCAGCGTACCCGCGGTGCTCGTGGCGCTCGAAGGCCAGCGGCTTCGTGCGCACCGCATGCCACCCCGCGGCACGCGCCGCGAAGCTGAAGTCCAGGTCCGCGTTGCGGTAGTAGCGGAAGTGATGGTCGAAGAGGCCCACGTCGCGGAGCACCTCTCGCCGGGCGGCGAGGCAGTAGCCCTCGACGGCGTCCACCTCGCCCGGCGGGGCGTCATTGAACTGTCGCAGGTCGGTCGAGCGCAGGCCGTAGCCGCCGGCGATCCCCACACCGGGGCGGTCCAGCTCGGCGAGGAGCGGCGCGGTGAAGTCCCCGATTGGCTCGAGGGAGGTGTCGAGCAGGATCGCCGTGCCGCCCCGGGCGCGGCGCAGCCCCAGGTTCACCGCGTCGGCCCAGCCGAGCCGCTGGCTGGTGCGCAGCACCACCGGCGTCACGTCCGCAGCGACCTGCTCGAGGACCGTGTCGACGTCGTAGGACGGGTGGTTGGCCACGACGATGAGCTCCCACGTCGCAGGCGGCGGATGCGCGGCGAGCCCCGTGACGAACCGGGCAAGGTCCTCCGGATGCTCGTCGGCCACCACGACCAGGGTCACGGCCAGGGTCGCGGGCTCGGCGAGCAGGCTGGCGAGGTCCTCGGCCCGCGCGTAGCCGACCCGATCCGGCGCCGCAGCGGCGAGGGCCGGCCGCAGGGTCGTTCCGTCCGGACCGTCCACGACCTCCCAGCCGAGCGCGCGCAGCTGCCCGCGGATCGCGTCGGCGCGGGCGTAGTCGCGCGCGGCCCGGGCGGCCGATCGTTCCGCGACGAGGTCGGCCGCCTCCCGCGGGATGGCGTCGCTCACCGCGCGGACCGGGCTCCCGCCGGCCAGGGGGCTGCCCGACCGGCGGGCCGGCCGTCGGGATCGCGCTCCAGCTTGTGGGCGCCCATCCGCGGCGGGTCGTAGCGCAGGCGCGCCACCGGCTCGCCGCCCACCAGGTGCCGGTCCACGATCTCCTCGGCGTCCTCGGGCGTCAGGGCGGCGTACCACACGCCATCGGGGTAGACGACCGCCATGGGTCCGTTGCCGCACTGGCTGAAGCAGCCGGCGTGGTTGACGCGTACCCGGTCGGCAAGGCCGCGGGCGCTGACCAGCGACTTCAGCCGGGCGTGCACGCCGATGCCGTCGCCGTCCACGGTGGGGCACCAGTCACCGCGGGTGCAGACGAAGAGATGGCGCTCGAAGACGGGCATGGCGTGCGGAACGTACTCCTGGGGTTCCACCGAAAGTACCGGATGGCGAAACGCCACCTCAACCTTACTATCCGATCAGGAGCCGCGCCGACCGCACCCAACCTGCGCGACGCGAATCCGACACAAGTGCCCGCAGGAGTTCATAGACCGATGATGACGAACGAGGTGGGGAGGCTGCTGACGGCGTCCGAAGTCGCCGATCTGCTGCACCTGCACGTGAACACGGTCAAGCGGCTCGGCGACCGCGGAGAGCTGCCCTTCTTCCGCGTCTGCAAGCGCGGTGATCGCCGCTTCCGCTACGACGACGTGCTGGACTTCCTGCGCCGGGCCAAGTAGCCCGATTCGAGCAGCGTTCCGGCGCCCACGCCGGGATGCCTGACGTCCCTCCAGGGGGCGTGCGACGACCGCCGAGGTGCCGATCTCTCGGCGGTCGTGGCATGTCCGGGTCGCGATCTCCGGCATAATGCCGGCCCATGACCGATGAACCCCGGATGCGCCTGGCCGAGGGGCGGCGCCTCCTCGACACGAGCGACAACGATGCGGCCATCCGGATCCTGGCTCCCCTGACCGGCCACCCCGACCGCGAACTCGCCACCGAGGCGTGGCTGATGATCGGGACCGCCCGATACCGCAAGGACGACGAGCCCGGGGCCATGGTCGCCTGGCAGCAGGCGGCGGCGCTGGGCGGAACCAACGCGTGGCTGGGCTGGAAGAGCGTGGCGGAGCAGCACGTCCGGGACAGCCGCCTGGAGGAGGCCGTTGCCGCGTACCGCGAAGCGGACCGCCGCGCCCCGCCGGCGGAGCGCGGTGCCATCGCCAACCGGATCGCGTGGCTCCTCAAGGAGACCGGCCACGACTTCGCGGCGCGGCGCCAGTTCAACCGGGCGCGCGGCTCATACGGCACGTACGCGGCGTACGTGACCTGGGCGCTCATCGCGATCAACGTCGTCGTCTTTCTCATCGACGCGTCCATGAGCGGCAACCTGGCGAACCTCTGGGGCGGGTTCGGCGGGCCGCTCGTCGATGCCGGCGCGGTGTACCAGCCGCTGGTTGCCCAGGGAGAGTGGTGGCGGCTGATCACCTCGGCCTTCCTGCACCTGGGACTGCTCCACATCGGCTTCAACATGTACGCGCTGTACCTGTTCGGGCCGATCGTGGAGGACCTCTACGGCCACCTCGAGTACCTGGTCATCTACGTGCTCTGCGCCCTCGGCGGATCGGTGCTGACCATCCTGGCGGCGCCCAACCAGGCAGCCGTGGGGGCATCGGGCGCCATCTTCGGCCTCTTCGGCCTTGGCTTCATGGTCTGGCGCCGCAGACACCTGGTCCTCAACCCCATGGCGCGCGCGATCCTCTCGCAGGTGGGGACCCTGCTGGTCCTGAACCTGGTCATCACCTTCACGATTCCGGGCATCAGCTGGAGCGGCCACATCGGTGGGCTGGTGGTGGGTGCCGTCATCGGCTTCCTGGTGCCGCCCATGGGTGGGACCACGCTGGCGGGCATGTGGCGCACGCCCACCGGCGAGAGCATGGAGCGGCCCTTCCCGGTCATGGCCCGAGTGGTCGTCTACGCGGTGATCGGGGCGGCGCTGGTGGTGGGCGCCTCACTGGCCGTCGGGTCCGGATCGCTGTTCTAGGCCGCGCGCTCCCCGGCGGTCCTAGAATCGGGGCATGTGCTATGACCACGATGCCCGACCACCCCTCCCGCCCGTCCATGGCTCCGCGCTCGACTCCCGCGACGTCCTCCTGACCGCGGCGGACGGCACGCGCGTGGCCGCCGTTGCCGCGCGTGCGGCGGAGCCCACCGGCGCCGGGATCGTGATCTGCCCCGACGTCCGCGGGCTGGCGCCCTTCTACGAGGAGCTGGCCCTCCGCTTCGCCGAGGCCGGTGTCGATGCCATCGCCTTCGACTACTTCAGCCGCACCGCCGGGACCGGGAAGCGGGACGCGGATTTCGACTACCAGCCCCAGGTCGCCCTCACCCGCCCGGAGACGCTCAACCAGGACGTGGCCGCGGCGGCAGCGTACCTGCGCTCCGCCGAGGGCGGCGCCGTGCAGCGTCTCTTCACCGTCGGGTTCTGCTTCGGCGGGCGGATCAGCTTCGTCCAGGCGTCGCGGCCCGAGCTCGACCTCGCCGGGGTCATCGGCTTCTACGGATGGCCGGCGGGAACGCATCGAACCGGACTGCCGTCGCCGGTCGAACTGGCGCCACGGTTCACCTGCAGCGTGCTCGCGTTCTGGGGAGGCGCCGACCAGGGGATTCCCGCCGAGGCACGAGACGCGTTCGATGCGGCGATGGATGCCGCGGGCAAGGCCCATGTGAGCGTGGTCTACGAGGGCGCCACGCATTCCTTCTTCGATCGCCGAGCCGCCGAGTTCGCCGACGCCTCGGCGGACGCCTGGCGGAGGATGCTGGAATTCATGGACGTGCCTGCCGGGTCCTGACGCCACCGTCCCGGCGTCGCCCGGTCATACGCGGGACGGTGTCTGCTCCGCGCGCATGACGTCGCCCGGCCGGATGGGCCGCAGGTAGAGCGCCAGCACGAGCCCGATGTAGCCCAGCCACACGATCAGCCGGGTCCACTCGGGGGCGGCCGCATAGCCCACCAGGGCGTGGAGGAACTGGCCCAGGATCCCCAGGCCACCGCCCGAGTCGGGCAGGACGGCGGAGATGTCGAAGGCGGCATGGGTCCCGAACCCGATCCAGCCGATCTCGATGAACTCGTGCATGGCGCTGGCCACCAGGCCGCCGGCGACAAAGACGAGGGCGACCCCGGTCCAGGTGAAGAACGAGCGCAGGTTGATGACCCGCGAACCCCGGTAGAAGCCGACGCCAAGGAGCGCCGCGATCGCGAGCCCGATGACGGCGCCGACCAGGACGGAGAGGGCGCCGGCCTCGGCGCGGGAGGCCGCGGCCGCCTGGCCGAGAAGGAAGAGCGCCGTCTCGATGCCTTCGCGGATCACCACCGTGAACGCGAGCACCGCGAGCCCGGTGACGCGCCCCCCGGTGAGGGAGCGGTCGATGGCCGCGCGCAGCTCGTGGCTCACCGTGGCGGCGGTCCGCCGCATCCAGAACAGCATCCAGGTCACGACGCCGGCGGCGGCAATGAGCGTGGTTCCCTCGAAGATCTGCTCGGCCGGTGAGGGCAGCTCCTGGATGGTCACCCACAGAACGACGCCCAGCGCGGCGCTCAGCGCAGCGGCGGCAACGACGCCCGACCAGATGCGGCCGAACGCGTCACGGTGCCCGGTCCGTGCCAGGTAGGTCAGGATGATGCTGACGATGAGCGCGGCCTCGACGCCCTCGCGAAGGCCGGTGAGGAGCCCGGTCGTGAGTGATCCAAGGTCCAAGCGCGTGGGTCTCCCGGCTGTGTGCGAGGTGGGATGGGTCGCGGCTCCACCGGCCCTCGCCGTCGGGAAGCACCGGGGGGTTAGGCTAGCCTGAGCCCGGAGGTTCGTCAATGCGAACTACCCCCCGGCGGGTCGGAAATCGCGTGCTCCGATCGCAGGCCGGCGGCGGGGACCGGGGCGCACGGCTAGAATCGCCGGGAGACCACCAACGACTCCACCTTCGGAGATCCCCATGATCGACTTCTCGCTGACCGATGCGCAACGCGAGGTGCAGCGCACGGCGCGCGCCTTCGCGGAGCGCGAGATCCTGCCTCGCATCGCCGAGCTCGACACTGCGGCGACCTACGACCGGTCCATCTTCGAGAAGATGGGCGCGGAGGGCTTCCTGGGCCTGCCCATCCCGGAGCAGTACGGGGGAGCGGGGATGGACTACATCGCCTTCGCCCTGCTCTGCGAGGAGATGGAGCGCGCGGACACCGCCTTCCGCGTCGTCTACTCGGTCCACACCGGGCTCAACTCGCTGACCCTGCTCCAGTGGGGAAACGAGGACCAGAAGCAGCGCTACCTGGTTCCGCAGGCGCGTGGAGAGAAGCTCGCCACGTTCGGCCTCACCGAGCCGGGCGTCGGCTCCGATGCCGCCAACCTGTCGACCACCGCGCGGCGCGACGGTGATCGCTACATCCTCAACGGCAGCAAGATCTGGATCAGCCTGGCGGACACCGCCGACAACTTCCTGGTCTTCGCCACCGTCGACAAGAGCAAGGGCCACAAGGGGATTACCGCGTTCATCGTGGAGCGCGGCTTCGCCGGATTCAGCACCGATTCGCTGCACGGCAAGCTCGGCGTTCGCGCGGGCAACACCGGGATCCTCTACTTCGACAACTGCGAGGTCCCGGCCGCCAACCGGGTTGGCGAGGAAGGTGAGGGCTTCACCATCGCCATGAGCGCCATCGACCAGGGCCGCTACACCGTCGCCGCGGGCGCGGTGGGCCTGGCGGTCGCCTGCCTCGACGCGAGCCTGAAGTACGCGCACGAGCGCAAGGCCTTCGGCGAGGAGATCGGCCGCCACCAGCTCGTCAAGCAGATGCTGGCCAACATGCACGCCGGCATCGAGGCGGGGCGCCTGCTGGTCTGGAAGGCCGGCTGGATGAAGAACGCCGGCGAGCGCAACACGCGCGAGACGAGCCTGGCCAAGTGGTACGCAACCGACCACGCCGTGCAGTGCGCCCTCGACGCGGTCCAGATCCATGGCGCCTATGGGTACAGCGCCGACTATCCCGTGGAGCGCTACCTTCGCAACTCCAAGGGGTCGGTGATCTACGAGGGCACGGACCAGATCCACACCCTCGTGCAGGCCGACTACCTCCTTGGCTACCGCAAGGACCGCGCACTGCGGATGCCCCAGCCTCCGTTCGAAGGGGAGATGTAGCCCGACGTTGTCGTGCTCGCGGCCGCGATGCGCCTCAGCGACGCTCCTCGGGGTGGACGGGCGCCATGCGCGAGGTCGGGTGCTCCCGACGCGGTGTGAAGACAAGGAGGGCAGCGACGACTGCGGGCAGCAGGAGGCCGATCAGCAGCTCGCGCACCTGCGTGAAGGCGAAGCCGATGGGGTCCGGGGCGGTGAGGTCCGGGTATGGCAGCACGTCGAGCGCCGTCAGCCACCAGGCGATGGCCAGGGCCGCCACGGCCAGGGCCAGGAGGCGCCGGATCCAGCTTCCCTCCACCAGGGCCAGCAGTGCCCCGATGGCGGCGGCCGCCGAGGCGCCGGCGATGACGGCGCCGATGCCGAGCGAGGTCCACGGCTCGCGGCCCCGCTGGTAGGCGGCGACCAGCGAGAGTCCGGGGTGGCTCAGGTACTCGATCCAGGCGTTGATGGCCAGGTCCGCGATCCCGGCAAGCACCACGCCCAGCGCCAGGTCCAGGGCCAGGGTCGCGCGGTGCAGCAGTGTCTCGAAGCGATCCACGGATCAGTCTCGCGGCCGCCCGGGCTCCAGCACCAGGGTGGCGACGGTGGCGGCCGCCACCTCGTCCTCGCTCCAGGGCATGGGTGCGCCCTCGCCCCGCAGCCAGAGCTCGTACAGGTCGCGGTAGTGCGGCGAAAGCGGGTTCCCGCTCTGGCCACCCGCCAGCGAGAAGCGGCTGGCTGAGGGATCCCCCAGGTCCATGACCGAGCGCGTGTTCGCCAGGGCTCCGGGGCGCCCGAACGGCTCGAGCGGCCCTGAGGAGACCTGCATGGGGGTGTTCGCGTCCCCGCCAATGGCCGCCGGGCCGATGTTGAAGATGCGATCGAGCGGGCGCCGGACGCCGATGGGGTGCTCCAGCGTGACCTGGCGGAGGTGGCCCCAACCCCACCCGGACGGATCGTCGCCGTGCTCCGCGGTGAGCGCGCGAACCGTGTCGCCCAGGGCGCCAACCGCGTGCTCCTCCCATGAGCCCGCGGCGAACCAGCCCGCGGGCCGCTCGCGCAGGAGGCGAACCAGGCGGCTCATGGCGCGGGTCGCGAACAGGGTGCGCGGCACCAGCGGCCCGAAGCCGGCGCCGATCGCCCACGACCACGAGCCGGGCGCCTTCTCCCGGGCGAGCCGCCCGGTCAGGGCAGAGGCGAAGCCCTCGTAGACGGAGGCGCCCGTGGAGTCGGCGGAGACCCTGCCGTCCCAGGCCGCCAGGATCTCGAGGCCGCGGGCGGCGTCGGGATTCGCCTCCGCGTCGACGGAGAGGCCAAGGACGAGCTCGCGCAGCTCGCGCCAGGGAAGGGCGGTGACGTCCATCTGCAGCCGCTGGCAGGCGGCCACGTCCCAGCCACGCTGTTCGGAGAGGACCTCCGCGATGCGCGCGATCCGGTAGCCGTCGATGAAGTCGGTGCCCAGGAAAGGCCCGTCGCCATCCACCGTGGGCTTGCCGTTGGCCGATGCGACCCAGCCGGTCTCCGGGTCGAGGCTGCAGGGCATCGCGTCGAACGGCACCAGCTCCTCCTCCCAGCCTGCCGCCGGGTCCCAGGCCGCCATGGGGATCGTCCCGGTGCCGGAGCGTCGCCGCGGCAGCTGGCCCACCAGCTGCCAGCCGATATGCCCGTCGCGGTCCGCGTACACCACGTTGAGCGCCGGCCCCGGCCACTCGGCGAACGCCCGCCGGAAGCCCTCGAACGAGCGCGCCCGCACCACGTCCAGGAAGCCGCGGACGGGGAGCGGCCGGAGCCAGACCGCCGACATGGAGAGCGCCTGCACGACGTCCGGCTCGACGATGGCGGTCATGATCGGCCCGCGGCGGGTGACCAGGACCCTCTCCTCGAGCGGCTCGGCGCCCTTCACCGCGATGTGCTCGACCAGCACCTCGCACGGAACGAAGCCGCTCGCCTCGCGCACCGAGGCGCCGTCCGGTCCGATCTCCTCCAGGAAGAGGTCGGTGTTGTCGGTCAGGCCCGCGGTGATGCCCCAGGCCACGTGGCCGTTGGTACCGATGGGAAACGCGGGTCCGCCCACGAACGAGGCTCCCGCGATCGTCCACTCCGGTGTGCGCAGGTGGGCGAGGTACCACGGGGCAGGCAGGGTGGGTGCCAGGTGCGGGTCGTTCGCCAGGAGCGGCGCCCCCGAGGCGGTTCGCGAGCCGGCGATGGCCCAGTTGTTCGATGCCCCGCCGAGGGGCAGGGCAGCCTGCAGGGCGGCAAGATCGGCGCCGAGGCGGTCGAGGACCGGCGCCGCCGTGGCGCCCGGCGGCGAGGTGACCGGGAGCCAGTCGGCATAGGAGGGATCCAGGGCACGGACGGCCTCGGCGCCATCGGTCAGGAGCACCTTGAGGCGGGCGAGCTCCACGTCCCAGTTGCTCGACAGCGAGAAGGCCTGTAGGCCAACGAAGCCAAGGACGTCGAGCGCGGTCCAGGGCGTGGGCTCCGAGCGGAGCAGCCGCAGCTCGTGCGGGGGTCGCGCCAGGCCCCGCGCGAAGCCGGCATTCACGCCGGCCACGTACGCCTCGAGGTCGGCCAGGACATTGGCGCCGATGACGCCCAGCTGTGCCTCCGCGTTCCGGTGGAATCCGAGCCGGCGGCTCATGCGGTCGACGGGGATCCCGTCCGCGCCGATCAGCTCCGCCAGCGTTCCCGAGACGACGCGGCGCAGCAGCTCCAGCTGGAAGCCGCGGTCCTGCGCGTGGCAGAAGCCCAGGGCGAACCAGGCGTCGGCATCGGTCGTGGCGTCCACATGA
Organism: uncultured Chloroflexia bacterium; assembly: GCA_963805645.1. GTDB lineage: Bacteria > Chloroflexota > Limnocylindria > QHBO01 > QHBO01 > CAVXEH01. The sequence continues at coordinate 36,759 of CAWDVA010000004.1, forward strand.
GGTATGCCCCAGCCGTCGCGCCGGATGGTGATGGTGGCGTCGGGGCCGGCAATCGTCAGGCGGCCGCGCGTGCGCGGCAGCCGGGTGCCGAGAAGTCGAAGGAGGAGCCGGGGCCAGTCAAACGGCATCGCCGGCAAAGCCTAGCGCGTTGGGGGCGCAGGGTGTGGCACGCTTGTCACTCGCCCGGCAGTACGGCCATCGCGGCGTCCCCGGGACCATGCCCGGCTACCTCAATGGCCCTGACGGCCTGGACTTCGCCGGACCCGCCGTACACCTGCCGTCCTGAGCGACCCCTATACTTCGCGGCCATGAGTCGCACGATCGAGCTGGTGGCCGGCCTGATGCTCCTTGTCATCGGGCTGCTGGTCCTTGGCTCGGGCTGGATCGTGGACTGGATGGGCAGCCTGGGCGTCGCCGACCGCTGGCTCGCGTACTGGCCGGTGCTCTTCATCGTCCTGTCGCTGTTCTTCATCGGCCCGGCGCTCATCGGCCGCCGGCAGCACCGGCGGCTGCGGGCGGGGATGGCGATACCCGGCGCGGTCCTGCTGGGAGCGGGCCTGGGCCTCCTGTACACGAGCCTGAACGGCCACTGGACCGAGTGGTTCTACCTGTGGACCGTTCTCCCCTTCAGCTTCGGGATCGGGATGTACGCCGCCGGCTGGATCGCCGATGCGCCGGCCTTCAAGTGGATCGGCTTCGGGCTGGCGGTCGGCTCGGTGGTGGCCTACCTGGCGCTGGCGACCGCGTTTGGCGGGGAGGCATTCCGCCTCATCGGCGCCATAGGGATCATCGCCCTGGGGCTTGCGCTCACGGTGGGTGGGCTGGCGGAGCGGCTCAGCCGCAAGTCACCAGCCTGAACCACTCTTCCGCTCAGCTTCCGCGCGCGTACCAGACGGTTCCGGGCCCGAAGTAGCTGGTTCCCTCGCCCCACAGCGCGTGGATCGTGCCGCTGTCCGCGGCGAGCTCGAAGTAGTCACCGTAGGGCTGGAGGTATCCATCAGCGGGAGCGGCGAGCTTGTACGGGTACCCGGTGGCATACGCCGACAGCTGCACGACCGGTCCGAACGATGCGCCGCCGTCGTCCGACGCGCGCAGATACGTGTTCCAGCGCGCTGCCGGATCGTCTCCGCCGCTGTCGTGACCGTTGCGATCGTCCATCCAGGCGATGGCGACCCCGTTACCCGATGTGGTGACGAGCGCCGGGAATGCGCCGTTGACCCCCGCGGGTGCCATCGAGACGTCGCGGGCCGCGCTGAAGGAGTGCCCGTGGTCGTCTGACTGAGCGTAGAGGATGCGGTTCGGGCCGCCGGCGACGCTGCTCGCGTTCCACAGCACGTGCACGCGGTCGTTGCCGTCGACCCCGAGCGCCATCTGCGCGCCCCAGTAGTCCCACCCGGGGCAGCCGCAGACGGGCGGAGCGGCAGAGACCCCGACGAGCGTGGTGGACCAGGTCGCACCGCCATCGGAGGAGCGCGTGACGTAGAGGTTGATGTCGCCCTTGGCCTGCCCGGGTCGGGTGACACCGTTCCAGGCAAAGAACACCTCGCCGGAGCTGTCGACCGCCCCACCGCTCGGAAGCGAGACGCCCAGCTTTGCGGTGCTCTTCATCGGCTGCTGCAGTGTCCAGGTGGCGCCCCCGTCGTGCGACACGGAGACGAAGATCTTCTGCTGGGTGTGATAGGCGAGGTACACGTGCCCGTCCCGCACGGCAAGGATGTCCTTGTCGGTGCCGCGCTGCAGCGGCTCCACGAGGACGGTCTCCCAGGTTGCCCCATGGTCGTCGGAGCGCGCGACGTACTCCGACGCCTTGTTGGCCTGCATGAAGGCGGCGTACAGCGTCGTCCCGTCCGCCGGGTCGACCTCGATCTGGGGGTCGTCCTGGCGTTCGTCCGAGGGATACAGCGGCCGGGGCTCATCCCAGGTTGCTCCGCCATCGTGCGAGATCTGCAGCTCGGTGTGCGGACTGGCGCAGGTCGGGCACTTCGAGTCGGTGCCGTAGTGGGTCCAGGTCGCGAAGACGTTGCCCGCGGCGTCCGCGGCAATCGCCGGCTCCCAGTCATCGCCGGCCGCGAACCCCAGGCGCGTCGGCGCGCTGAAGGCAGGCGTGGATCCGGCGGCGGTGAGCAGCAGGAGCGAGCCCATGGCAGCAACCAGCCGGGCGGGAGTCGAGCGCGGTCGCACGGGGCACCTCGAATCTGCAGGATGTGCCGCGTCGGTTCGCGGTGCCGGCACTCTAGGTCCGGTGCCGTCGAGCGTCAACGGGTGCCTGCGGGGGCGAGCCTACAGGCTGCCGAGCAGCTGCAGGACCAGCGCGGCCACCGCAACGCCGATGGCAGCCGGTGCCGCCGTCCGACGGAGGCGTGTCCGGGCACGAGCCAGCGCCGGTGCCACCGTGGAAGCGGCCAGCGCGCCGGCCAGCCCGGCCAAGGCGGCGAAGAAGCCGTGGGCCACGGTGGGGGACGCGCTGCCCAACTGGCGTTCGCCGGCCATGGCGGCACCCACGATGATGGTCACCAGCGCGGCAAAGAGCCCGGCGCCCAGCGTTCCCGCGAAGGCCCGGAAGGCGCCGATCTGGGTGCTGCCGGTGAGGACCGCCCCCACGACCAGGGCTCCGGCCAGCAGCCAGGTGCCTGCCACCGGGGCAGCCGATGATGCAGGGGGCGCGATCGCGAACCAGGCCCACGCCACCAGGGGGCCGGCCAGCATGCCCAGCGCGGCGACCCAGGTCAGCGGCCGCCTCCAGTCCTCCGGATCTTCCGGAGGGACCACCGTTCCCAGCCTGACGCTGATGGGGACGTCGTCGTCAGGCGGGCGCTCGCTCATGCGACGGCGGCACCCTCGGGTGCCTCGGCGGCATCCGCGGCCGGGACAGTGGCGAGGCGCAGGCCAAGGATTCGTGCTCCCAGCTCGCGCACCATCCAGCCGGCCTGGGCAGCGAGCCGCGGCGGGGCGTCCGGCCGGGCCAGGGCCGCGAGGGCGTGGAGCTCAGGCAGAGCGGCGGGAGTGTCGAGATCGTCGTCCATGGCCCTCAGGAATCGTGCCCGGTGCTCGGCCACGGACGGATCCAGCGTGTCCGGGTCGGCACGGGCGGGCGCGAAGGGCTCCAGCTCCTCGGCGATCCGGCACGCCCGCCGCAGGCGCAGCACGTGGCTGGCGGAATCGTCGAGATCGGCCTCGTCGAAGTCGACCTCCTCGCGGTAGTGGTGGCTGACCAGGTAGTGGCGGATCGCGTCGCCCGAGTACGAGGTGAGCAGGTCGCGGACGAGCACCAGGTTGCCGAGCGACTTCGACATCTTCTCGCCGTGATAGCGGAGCATGCCCGCGTGCATCCAGTAGCGCACGAACGGCCGCCTGCCGCTCGCCCCCTCGGACTGGGCGATCTCAGCCTCGTGATGCGGGAAGACGAGATCGCCGCCGCCCCCGTGCACCTCGAACCGCGGACCCAGGTAGGCCATGGACATGGCCGAGCACTCGATGTGCCAGCCGGGACGGCCCTCGCCCCACGGTGACGGCCACGACGGCTCGTCCGGCGCGGACGGCTGCCAGAGGACGAAGTCGAGCGGATCACGCTTGCCCGGCATGTCCGGAACGTTCCCGCGCTCGTTGGCGATGGGCAGCATCGCCTCGCGGGGGAGGTGGGACAGCTCGCCGAACTGCGGTCGCGAGGCGATGGCGTAGTAGACGTACCCGCTCGCCACGTAGGCGTGCTCGTGGGCGATGAGCGCGGCGATGAGCTCCTGCATCTGGGGAATGTGCTGCGTCGCCCGGGGGAAGTGGTCGGGCGGCAGCCAGTTGAGCGCGGCCATCTCCGTCAGGAAGGTGGTCACGTGGCGGTCGCCCAGGGCCAGGTAGTCCTCGCCGAGCTCCCGTGCCTTGCGCAGCAGGTCGTCATCGACATCGGTCAGGTTCTGGACGTAGGTCACCGGATGGCCCAGGTACGCCAGGTACCGATGCAGGACGTCGAAGCTGACGTACGTGAACGCATGGCCCAGGTGGCCCGTGTCGTACGGCGTCACGCCGCACACGTAGAGGCCCACCGGCCGCTCGCCGATGGGCTCGAATGGACGCGCCTCGCCGCGGCGGACGTCGAAGAGTCGGAGGGTCACGCCCGCGATTCTAGGGCGATCACCGACGCGTTGCGCCGCGCCAACCGGAGCCGGTCGCACGGGGTTGCGTCGCCTCGTAGAATTCGCCCACCCGTGTGCACCGGGTTAGCTGCCAACGCCGTCGTACCTCGGGAGTCCCAAGCCATGTGGGAAGTCCTCCGCTGGATGATCGTCTTCGTCCTTGCGGTCCTGCTCATCGTCATGGGCATCTATCTCCTCCTCGGCCGGCCGTTGCCGATCCCGCAGTTCTGACCCGATCGCTCAGAACTCCGGCTTCGCGCTCATGAGGAAGCCAATGAGACCCGTCGCACCGGCCATCGCGTAGGCAATGCGCCGCTGCAGGCGTGCCCGCCGATGCCAGCGTTCGGCGTCGACCTCCGTGTTCCGATCCGCGAGGCGCCGCAGGTTCGGGCGTGAGATGAAGGCCGCCACGCCAAGGTTGGCCGCGTAGATGGCGAGCGCCGTCAGCAACCACGGGCGGCGGACGAGGTCCGGCCCCAGGACTGCGAGGAGGCCGGCGCCGGTGAGCGCCAGGCCGATGCCGATCACCACGCTTCCGCTTCCCTGCACGGCCATGAGGGTCCGGGCAGCCGGGCCGGGGCGGTGCGAGGCATCGCCATCGCTCGCGTCCCGGAGCAGGAACGGCAGCAGCAGGCTCGGGAGGAGGAGCGAGACCGCGAGGGTCACGTGAGTGGCGAGGAGGATGGGGAACCAGGGCATGGTCGCGGCATGCTACCCCATGCCCCTCCCGGTCGCCCCGAGGTCCGGCCGCGGTCCACCATCGCCCGGTCTGGCCGTGGTGGGTCGATCACCCGGGCTAGACTCGCTCCGATGCGCTTCCTGGACGCGGACCAGATCCGCGAGGCAATCACTCCCGCGGCACTTCTCGACGCTGTCGAGAGGGCCTACCGCGATGTGGCCGCCGGCCGCGACCGCTCGCCGGTGCGCAGCCGGGTGGCTCTGCCCGACGGCGATCTGCTCCTGATGCCCGGCGTGCGCGAGGGCGGGGCGGGAAGCAGCGTCAAGATGGTCACGGTGGTCCCGGGAAACGCGGAGCGCGGGCTGGCGACCGTCCAGGCGGTTATTGCCTGGTTCGACGCGACCACCGGCGAACCGCTCGCGATCCTCGACGGGAGCGAAGTCACCGCGATGCGCACGGGAGCCGCTTCCGGTGTCGGAACGCGGCTGCTCGCCCGCCCCGACGCCTCCGTCCTGGCCCTCATCGGCTGTGGCGGCCAGGCCGCCTGGCAGGTCCGCGCCGTATGCGCCGCCCGCGACATCCGCGAGCTGCGCGTCTTCGCCCGCACGCCAGCGTCGCGCGAGGCCTTTGCCACGCGCATGGCCGGCGAGCTCACCGCCGTGCAGGTCGTCGCCAGCCCTTCGGCCGAGGCGGCAGTCGCCGGCGCCGACGTCGTCTGCTGCGCCACGACCGCCAGCGCACCGGTCTTCAACGCGGACTGGATCGCGCCGGGAACGCACGTGAACGGGGTGGGCGCCTTCCGCCTCGACATGGTCGAGCTCCCGCCGGCGCTCTTCGGGCGCGCTGACCTGGTGGCCGTCGACTCGCGAGAGGCGGCGCTCGCCGAGGCAGGCGACCTGGTTGCCGCGCTGCGCGACGGGCAGCTTCCTCCGGAGGGCTACGTCGAGATCGGCAGTGTCGGGCGTGAATGGGCTGACGGCCGCGACCCCGCGGCGATCACCATCTTCAAGAGCGTTGGCCTCGCCATCCAGGATGTGGCGGCCAGTGAGCTCATCGCCGGGACCCTGCTCGCCGGCTGACGGCCGACCTCAGAAGATCCGGAGCAACGCAGCCAGCAGGTCGGCCGGCTGGAGCTCGAGGGACAGGGCGCGAATCAGGCGCCCGGCCGTTGGGGCGAAGAGCATGCGGAAGGTGGTCAGCCGCGCATCCGCGCCGATCTGGGGCCGTTCCGCGAGGCGGGCCAGGGCGGTGTCGAGTGCCGCGAGATCGGCCCGCGATGCTGCCACGAGACCGGCCGAGCCGCCAGCTGAGCCGCCGGCCGAGGGCGGCGGGATGAGGGCCGTCTCCCACGGGTCGGCCCATATCAGCATCCCCGAGCCGCCCACCGTTGCATGTGCCATGGGCACGGGGACCTGGTCGGCGACCGGTGCCGCCACGACCGGCGTCGGATCATCCGGTGGCGCCGGCGGCGGGGCGCTGGTGTTCGACACCGTCATCTGGCCCCCTCCGGGAAGCTGCTGATCCGCGGGAGGGGTGGCGAGGGAAACCGGCTTCGGGGTGGGGGCGGGGGTGACAACAGGCGTGGGCCTGGCGGTCGGACGTGCCGTGGGCGTCGGGGTGGGCACGAAGGTCGGGGTTGCCGTGACCGTCGGCGATGGCGACGGGCTCGGCGTACCGGTCGGTGATGTCACCGGCGTGGCGCCGGGCGACGGGCTCGGCGATGCCGTCGGGCTCGCCGTCGCCGTCGGAGTCGCCGTGGGGGCCGGGGTGGGCGTGGGTGTCGGCGTCGGGCTCGCCGTCGCCGTCGGAGTCGCCGTGGGGGCCGGGGTGGGCGTGGGTGTCGGCGTGGAGGACGCGCCGGGCGCCCCGGTCACCGTCACTCCGGGATAGTAGTAGGTGAGGATGATTTCCGACGCGCTCAGCCCGTTGAGGCCGCAGGCCTGGGTGCCCCACTGGTATGCCTTCCAGCCGTTGGCGTTCGCGCCGCACGCCTCGCCGATGTCGCCGGCGTTGTAGTACGTCGGGAAGATGTGCCCGCTCTTGTAGACGCGCCAGGACCAGGTGTCGTCAACCGCCGCCGCCGCCGTGCTCCACGTTCTCTGTGATGGATCGTAGACCTGGTCCCACGTGTCGTCGCGGAGGTCGAAGCACTGCCCGTCGGCGTTGACGCCGCCGCGCCAGTGGAGGACCTGGTACCAGGCGTAGTTGCGCACGGCAAGCGCTCCCGATCGCAGGGATTCCGTCGTCCAGGAGCCGATCCACTCGCGAGAGAGGACGTTCTTGGCATAGGTCTTGAAGTCGACGGTGTCCACGTTCCCCGACACATGGCGGTAGACGCGAATCGTCGGAGGCGGGCTCGACTCGCTGGTCCATCCGGTGCATGACGAGGCCGCCACCCGGGGCAGGGCACCGGGCACGAGCCCGCCGAGGAGTGTGGCGACTGCGAGCACAGCGGTCGCAAGGATGCGTCGAGCCATCTGGCGCGACCGTACAGGTCACTCGACCGCACCAGAAGGCACCAATGGTCCTAGGCCGATCAGCCGCTCGCCCAGCGCGGGATCCGCTCCCGCACGCGGTCGAAGCCCAGCTCCGCGCACAGGGCCAGGAAGGGTTCCCGGGGCACGCCGTTCCAGGCGAGGTCATCGAGGTGGCCGCCGATCCCCGCATCGCGGTTGAGCGTGGCCAGTCGACGGAAGCGGAGAGCGTCGGCTCGCTGCTCGCGCAGTGTGGTTGCCAGTCGGCTCGCTCCGCGCAGCGGGATCTCCCAGTCGAGCGGCGAGTCGGGGATCGCCTCGAGGTGGCGGAAGCGGGCCAGGATGGCGGCCGTGCTCTTGGCGCCCCAGCCCGGGAGTCCGGGATAGCCATCTGAGCTATCGCCAACCAGCGCCAGGTAGTCCGGGATGGAGGCGGGGGCCACGCCCCACTTGGCGACGACGCCGGCCTCGTCATAGGTGATCCCGCGCATCCGATCGCGCAGGACCACCCGCCCGTCGTCAACGCACTGGGCGAGGTCCTTGTCGACGGAGCAGATCACGATCTGCTCCAGGCGAGGATCGCTGCCGAAGCGGGCCACCGCGGTGCCGATGGCGTCGTCCGCTTCGTCCTCCACCATGGGCCAGGTCACGATCCCAAGCGCGCCGAGGGCCCGCTCGGCGTCGGCGAACTGCTCCAGGAGATCCTGCGGCACGCCCGCGCTGCTCTTGTACGGCGGGTAGACGTCGTTGCGCCACGATTCGATGACATGGTCCGTGGCGGCGCCCAGGTGGGTGACATCCGGCTCGCGCAGGAGCGACAGCATCGAGTCGATGAGGCCGCGAATCGCGTTGACCGGCCGCCCGTCGGGGCCGGTCTCGGCCGGGTGCGAGTAGTAGGCGCGAAAGAGCTCGAACGTGGCGTCCACGAGGTGAAGCTTCACCACTCCGTCTCCTGCTCGCTGCGCTGCCCGAAGCGCCGCGAGGACTCCCATCGCAGGCGCCGGAGCTTGTGCGCGTCGGCGGCATCCGCCGGGTGCACCGTCGGATCCTGATCGGCCATGTCGGGATGGTACGCGGGCCGATAAGCGGGCAGTAAGCCCCGCTGCGCCAGGATCAGGCTGCAGGGGAGCCGCCGCGGGCGCGTGCCCTGCGAAGCCGTGGCGGTCCGCGCCACGGTGCCGCGGCGGCTCCCCGCACCAGGCTCAGGCGCTGAATCGGAGGGTCCGGGGCCGCTCCCAGATCGTTGCGGCTCGCGCCGCGGGGGTCATCTCCAGGGTGCCGTCGTCGCGGATCCACCAGGCCGCCAGACCGCGAGACCGCGCCTCCGGGCCGATCGACTGAGCCCCGGCCAGGAAGAGCGCCTTGGACCAGACCTCTGCCCAGGCCGGATCGGGATGCACCACCGTCACCGCCTGGAGCCCACCGTCTCCCGGCTGGCCCGTCCGCGGGTCGATGAGATGGTGCACCGCCTCCCCGTCCGGACCGATCCAGCGGCGAACCGCCGTCGACGAGGTGGCGATGGCGCCGATCGCGAGCTCCATGACCGCCATGGGCTGGTCGCCGCCGGATGGGTCCTCGATGCCGATGCGCCAGGCTCCGCCATCGGGCTGCGGACCGGAGACGACGATGTCGCCGCCGGCCTCCACCAGGAGCCCGGCGCCAGCGGGCAGTCCGGACCGGGCCGCGCCGGCGGCCCACCGCAGGGCCAGGCCCTTGCCCAGGCCGCCCGAGTCGATGGGATCGGTGATCCGCAGCGCGCGCAACCACGGATCCCGGTCGATCCCGCTGCCGTGCCTGCGCGGGTGCGGATCTCGGTTGCCATTGGCCAGCGCCGGCAGCCGCACGCCCCCATGCTCGCCCAGTGCTTCGAGACGGGCCAGGACGCGGCCGTCGAACCGCCCCCCGGTCAGGCACCAGGCGCGCGCCGCCGTGGCTGCCATGACGTAGAGACGCTGGTCGACGACGCGCCAGGATCCGTCGCCGGCCGTCGCGTTCAACCGGCTCAGCGCGCTCCCCGCACGGAATCGAGACAGCGTCGCCTCACTGCGCTCGACGTCCGCGACCACGCGCTCCCACGCCCGATCAGCGCTCCTCAGCTGGGCGCCCACGACCGTGGCGCGCAGCGCCGAGCCCATGGCCCGGGTCGCGTGGTGCGTGACGGTCACGGCGCCCATCCCGTGGTGGCCTATGGCTTCCCGGAGGCACCGGTGGTCGCCTGGGTCGACGGCGCGGTGACGACGACGGTCACCACCCGTGGCGCCGAGGGAAGACGAGCCGCGCCGGTGGGAACATGCGCCGCGGCCCCGGTTGCCGCCTGCACCTGTGCCGCCAGGGCAACGACCGAGGCGTCGAGCGCGGCGCTGCCGTTGAGCGTGGTCCCATAGGCCGCCGACGCCGCGTTCAGTGCGGCCACCGTGGCCTGCAGGTTCGCCTCGAGGGACGCCCGTTCACGCGCCAGCCCGGAGACCGCGTCAGCGAGCGGCTGCCTGGTCGCTGCGAGTGCCGTGTCGGCCTGGTGCTGCAGCCCGGCGACGCCGGCGAGCGAGATGGCGTAGAGACCGGCGGTGACGCCCAACGCAATCGGGACGTGGAGCGGCGCCTTCTTCGCGGCTGCCATCAATCGTCAACCTCTCCACCGTCGTCACCCTCACCCGCGGGCGATGCCGTCGCGGCAGGCGCCGCCGTCTGGGTGACGACGCGGGTGATGGTGGCCGGGCCGGTCGCCTGGGTCTGCAGGGATGCCAGCTTCTGCTCGGCGGCCTTGAGCTTGGCGGCGAGCTGCGCGGCGGTGTCGGCATCGGTGCTGGCCTTGTCCTGCGCCGCCTTGAGCGCGTCGGTCAGCTGGGCGGCCTGCGTGCTCACCTGGTCGAGCTGTGCCCGGAGCGCATCGCTCCTGGACTGCTCGTCGCGCAGCTGTCCGGCCAGGGTCTGGGCGTCGACGGGCTTCGCGGACAGGGTGGCGTTCGCGGCGGTCCAGGCGGTGGCGCCGCGAACCACGGCGACCGCGCCCAGCAGGCTGAGGACGGCGACGATCGCAACCAGGCTGCGTCGCGGCGTGTTAGCGGACATCGGTTTCCTCCATGTGGTCGCTGATCGAAACGGCAAGAGGCACCGGCACGGGGGTCCGGCGGGCGATGGGGGTGGGCGTGGGCGCGCCTACGATCCGTGGCCCCGGGGTGGTTCGCGCCGCGCCATGGGCCGCGCGATCTGCGCGTCTGCGGACGATCCAGTACCGGTAGGCGGCCGCACCCACGGAGACGACGGCGATGCCCCAGTAGACGAGTGCAAGGGCGCCGGTATCGGTCCCCGACAGGACACCATGGATCCAGCCGAGGGCGAGGGCCACGGCCGCGAACCGGTGGAGCTTGAGCCACAACCCCGAGGGCAGGAGCCGCGTCCAGCGTGCCGTGGCGCCGGTGATCAGTGTTGCGTACAGGCCGATGGATCCGAGTGCCACGGGCACGGTCCGGTATTTCGAGAGCCCGGGCAGCAGCGCGCCGATCACGCTGACGTTCGCGTACGGATCGAGGACGATGGCCGCGACGTGGACTGCCAGGAAGGCGATCACGAAGACCCACAGGGTTTCGTGCCACGGATAGATGCGCTTCGCCTGCTTCCACTGGGCCTGGTCGGGGTGGCTGAGGGCCAGTCCCAGCACGACCATGACGGTGAGCAGGACCAGGACGGTGATGCCCGTCGCTCGCGCGGCGATCCAGAATCGCATCTGGGCCTGGTACTCGGTCGCGGGCGGAACGATCTGGTCGGTGACGACCAGGATGCCCAGTCCGGCCACGGCCAGCAGAATCGAGAAGGCGCGTCCACTCAGCTTCATGCTCTATCTGAGACGGACGGGCGTGCCGAGGTTTCACCCCGGTGCAGGACGATCGGTGCCACGCGTCCCATCCGATGGTCCGGCCGGCGGACCGCGAACGACGCGCAGGGCCGTCAGGTCAGACCGTGAGCGGCTCCCGATACTCGCCGTAGACGCGGCGCAGGATGCCGCACATCTCGCCAACGGTCGCGTAGGCGCGCACCGCTTCGACGATGGCCGGCATCAGGTTGGTGTCGCCGGCGCGTGCCTCCTCCTCGAGACGGCGCATGGCCGCGGCATGGGCATCCGCATCGCGCTCGGCGCGGATGCGGGTCAGCCGCTCCAGGTGGCGTCGCTCCTGCGCCTCGGTAATCTCCAGCAACGGGATTCGCAGCTCCTCGTCCGGATTGGCGTAGCGCGAGACTCCCACCACCTCGCGCTCGTGCTGCTCCACCTCGCGCGCCTGCTCGTAGGCGGCATCTGCGATCTCGGCCTGCGGGAATCCGGCCTCGAGCGCGCGGACCATGCCGCCCATCTCGTCGATCCGCGCGATGTAGCGCCAGGCGGCCTGCTCGGTCTGGTTGGTGAGCGTCTCGACGAAGTACGACCCGGCCAGCGGGTCGACCGTATTGGCCACGCCGGACTCCTCGGCGAGGACCTGCTGCTGGCGAAGGGCGAGGAGCGCGGCCTCCTCGCTGGGAACCGCCCAGGCCTCGTCGTACGCATCGGTGTGGAGGCTCTGGCTGCCGCCGAGGATGCCGGCCAGGGCCTGGATCGCGACCCGGGTGAGGTTGTTCATCGGCTGCTGTGCCGTGAGCGAAACGCCGGCGGTCTGGGTGTGGAACCGCATCCAGGCCGAGCGCTCGTTCTCGGCCCCGAACCGCTCCGTGCAGAGCTTGTACCAGATCCGCCGCGCGGCCCGGAACTTCGCGATCTCCTCGAAGAAGTCGTTGTGGCTGTTGAAGAAGAACGACAGGCGCGGGGCGAAGTCGTCGAACCGCAGGCCGCGGGCCATGGCGTCCTCGGCGTAGGCGATGCCGTCGGCGATGGTGAAGGCCAGCTCCTGGACCGCCGTGGAGCCGGCCTCGCGAATGTGGTAGCCGGAGATCGAAATGGTGTTCCAGCGCGGCATCTCGCGGGTGCCCCACTCGACCGTGTCGGTCACCAGCTTGAGCGAGGGCGCCGGCGGGAAGATGTACTCCTTCTGCGCGATGAACTCCTTGAGGATGTCGTTCTGCAGCGTCCCGGTCAGCTGGGCGCGCGGCACGCCCATCTTCTCGGCGGCGACGACGTACATGGCCCAGATCATGGCGGCGGGCGAGTTGATGGTCATGGAGGTGCTGATCTCGCCGACCGGCAGCCCCTCGAGGAGGACTTCCATGTCCGCCAGCGACGAAACGGCCACCCCGCACGTCCCGAACTCTCCTGCCGCCTGCGGGTCGTCGTGGTCGTACCCGTACAGGGTGGGCATGTCGTAGGCGATCGAGAGACCGGTGCCACCCGCCTCGATGAGCCGCTTGAAGCGCCGGTTCGTGTCCTCCGCGGTCCCGAACCCGGCGAACATGCGCATCGTCCACAGCCGTCCGCGGTACCCGGTGGGATGGATGCCCCGCGCGAATGGTGGTTCGCCCGGCAGGCCCAGATCGTTGATCTCGTCCCAGCCCGGGGTGGCGCCCGCATCGGCCGCGGAGCTGAATCGGTAGCGGGGACGCCCGGCATCGGGGTCGTTTGCCGGATCGGTCAGGTCGCGCGGGGTGTACACGCGCTCGATCTCGACCCCTGACTGGGTGATGAACCGGGGCCGCCGCTCGCCGCCCCGCTCGAGGGCCGGCCGCAGCCGCTCGCGCTCCCACGTCTCCTGGTGCTCGGCCCACCGCTTCGGATCGCTCATGGAGCGCAGTGTGCGGGCAAGACCGATGCCGCCGCAACCGCGACCCGTGGCGGCGACGACATCGGTCCATAGCAATCGGGTGTCGCTGCGTCAACGCCGGATTGACCAGTGGGTCCATCCGGGCACGCCGGAGCGTCATAATCAGGCTGCATGGCTGTTCGAGGCACGAGTCCGCAGTTCATCGGTCGTACCGATGAGCTCGCGACGCTCGATCGGCTGCTCGACGGCGACAACCGGCTGCGCCTCGTCCTGGTGGGTGGTGAGGCCGGTATCGGGAAGAGCCGGCTCATCGCCGAGTGGGGAGACCGGGCGCGAAGACGCGGTACCCTCGTGCTCGTCGGCGGCGCCGTTGACGTTGCCGAGACGGGGACGCTGCCGTACGTCGCGATCATCGAGGCTCTGCGGCCGCTCACCGAGGAGTCCGGACGTCCGCTGCTCGCCAGCGTGGGCCCCATCGGCCCCGATCTCGCCCGTCTGCTGCCCAGCCTGGGACCCTCCCCGACGAGCCGGCCGTCGTTGGCGGGTCTGCCCGAGGAGTTCACCCAGGTCCGCCTCTTCGAGCAGCTGCTCGGTCTCCTGATGCGGCTCGCCGTCCACCAGCCCACCGTCCTCGCCCTGGAGGACCTCCAGTGGGCGGAGCAGTCCACCCGTGACCTGCTCATGTACCTGGTGCACAACATCGGTAACGCTCCCATAGGTCTGATCGTCAGCTTCCGGACCGATGAGCTCCCGCCACTGCACCCGTTCCGGGCCGTGCTCGGACACCTGCTTCGTGGATGGGGCGCCGCCCGCCTGGACCTGGCCCCATTCGGACCCGAGGAGCACGCCGCGCACGTCGCGCAGCTGCTCGGGACCACGCCGTCAGCGGAGCTGCTGCGGGCGACCTATGCGCGCAGCGAGGGAAACCCGTTCTTCACCGAAGAGCTGCTGGCGGCCGGCGCACCGGACGCCGCCCGGCTGCCGGAGTCGCTGCGGGATGCGCTCCTGGTCCGGCTCCGCGAGCTGTCCCCGACTGCCCGTGGGGTGGTGCGGGCGATCTCCGTCGGCTGGTCCGTGCCGCATCCGCTGCTGGCCCGGGTTGCCGGGCTGGACGAGCCGACGCTCCTTGCGGCACTGCGTGAGTCGGTCGACCGCGCCGTCGTGGTGCCCGATCCCGGAACCGGCCGCTACGGCTTCCGCCACGCGCTCATCGCTGAGGCGATGTATGCCGACCTCCTGCCGGCCGAGCGCAGCCGCCTTCACCGTGCCTTCGCGGAGGCGCTGGAAGCGGAACCGGAGTTCGGCGCCGCGTCTCCGGCCCGGGCGACTGCCGAGCTCGCCAACCACTGGTACGCGGCCGGCCTGATGCGCAAGGCGCTTCCGGCCCTGGTGGCGGCGGCGGACGAAGCTCGCGGGGTGCACGCCCAGGGCGAGACGCTCGCCCACCTGGTCCGGGCAACCGAGATCGCGGACCGGCTCCGCGACGCGGATTCGGTGCTCCCCGTCGAACGCTGGGAGCTCGATGCCCGCACGGCCCTTGCCGCGGAGGCGGTGGGTGACTTCGAACGGGCGATCGACGGATGGCACCGTGCGCTTGACCATGCGGTCGCCGCGCCGGCGGCAGTCCGCGCCGATCTGCTGGTCCGTCTGGGCGAGACGGAGTTCCTCGCCGGCAACCTTGAGCGATTCGTGGCTGCCCGGCGCGCCGCGGTCGAGCTGGTGCCTGCCGAGCCACCGTCCGCGCTGCGCGCGCTCGTCCTCGCCAAGCTCGCGATCGCCCTGAGCCTGGCGTCGCAGCTGGCGGACGCGCGGCCGATGGCGGAGGAGGCCCTCACCGTGGCCCGGCGCGTTGGCGCCCGTGCCGAAGAGGGCAAGGCACTGGGCACGCTCGGGACCGTCCTCTACCTGTCCGGCGCGTCGGAGGTGGCGGTGGGGCACCTGCGGGCGAGCCTGGAGATCAGCCAGGAGCTCGGTCGGTTCGGCGACGAGGCGATCGACCGGTCGAACCTGTCCGAGGCGCTGCACGAGGCGGGGCGGCCGCGCGAAGCGCTTGCCGTCGTGCTCGAGGGCCTCGAGCGGGCGCGAGCCAACGGTCTGGAGCGCACGTACGGGGAGACGATGACGGCTATCGCGGTCAACTGGCTGTTCCTGCTCGGCCGCTGGGAGGAAGCGGGGCGCATGGCCGCCGAGGCGCTGGAGCGTGCCCCGCACGGTCTCGCGGGCGACTGGACGGCCATGGCACAGGCCGAGCTGGAGATCTCGCAGGGTCGATTCGACGAGGCGAGCGCGCACCTGGACCGCGTCCTGGGAGGGGACCGCAGCGCCCGCGCACCGGGCTGGTACGGCCCGCACGAGCAGCGAGCCCACCTGCTGCTGGAGCTGGATCGGCCCGAAGAGGCGATGCGGGAGGTGCGCGCCGCGCTCGTCGCGCTCGACCGGCTTGGCATCGCACCCGAATCGGGAGAGATCCGCTGGCTCACGATCCGCGGTCTCGAGGCCGCGACCGAAGTCTCGGAGAATGCGCGAGCCCGGGGTGACGAGACGGCCCTCGCCGACGCGGCCGCGCTGGTCGCCGATCTCACCGCGCGCTTCGACGCGCACATCGCCGCGGTCGAGCGCCTGGCCGGCCGCCTCGACCGGCATACCGCCCTGGACGCCCTCCTCGTCGCCGCCGAGGCGAGCCGCTTCCGCCGCGAGCCTGACGCCGCGCTGTGGTGCCAGGCGGCCGATGGATTCGCGGCCATCGACCATCCCTGGGACGAGATCGGCTCGCGATGGCGCCAGGCCGAGGCCCTCCTCCTCGCCGGTCGCCCGCGATCGGAGGCGGCCGTTCCGCTGCGGGCCGCGCACGCCAGCGCCGTGGCGCTGGGCGCCGGCCCCACGGTCGGCAGGATCGAGGCGCTCGCCCACCGGGCGCGGATCGCGCTCGACGAAGCGGATCGACGTCCCGGCTCGACCCCGGTTGGCGCCGAGCCGAACCCACGGACGGCACCCGCGCTCGCGCCGCGTCTGCTGGAACGGCTCACATCGCGCGAGCGCGAGGTGCTGGCGCTCCTGGCGGGAGGGCGGACGAATCGCGAGATCGCCGCCGAGCTGTTCATCAGCGACAAGACGGCAAGCGTGCACGTCACGCACATCAAGGAGAAGCTCGGGGTCCGGACCCGTGTCGAGGCGGCCGGCCTGGCGATCCGGCTGGGGGTCGCGGACGTTCCGCCGGACGCCTAAGGCATCGGCGAGCCGAAAATAAGGCCCTGCCCGATGTGCCGGGATGCCGGCCGGGACAACACTGTGCCCGATGAAGCAGACCTGCCTCGTGATTCCGCTGCAACCCGGTGCCCGGGACGCGGCGAAGAGCTGGCTGCGCACGCTGGAGGGTCCGCGAGCGGGGGAGCTCGCGCGAAGCGAGCGGCGGCTGGGCATCGAGCGGCAGGCCTGGTTCACCGCGGGCGACGGGCAGGACCTTCTCATCGGCAGGATCGATGCGAAGGACTTCCCGAGGGCCGTGAGCCTTCTCGCCATCTCGATGGAGCCGTTCGACCTGTGGTTCAAGCGATCCATCGAGACGATGACCGGGCTGGATCTGAACGATTCACCTGCATCCGACGCTGCCGCGCTCCTGTCGAGGTACGCGGTTGAACCGGCGCGGGTCCCGGTGATGGCTCAGCCGGCCCCACTCGCCTGACAGGGGGTCCGGGGGGAGCGACCTCGATCAGGGCGGGGTCACGCGGGCATGAAGGGGGGAAGTCCGTGGATCCCGCCCTGTCAGGGCGCGAGGTTGAACAGGCGTCATCCCCGGCTACGGATAGAGCCCACGGAGCGTCGTCGCCTCCGCCACGCGTTGCACCGCGAGCATCGTCGCAGCGCTGCGCAGATCGGCACGCTGCTTCTCGGCGAGGGCCACGACGGCGGCGGTGGCGCCATCCATGATCCGATCGAGGTCGGCGGCGATCTCCTCCTCGCTCCAGAAGAACGACTGCATGTCCTGGACCCACTCGAAATACCCCAGGACCATGCCCCCGGCGGTGCACAGGATGTCCGGCAGGACCGCGATGCCGCGATCGTTGAGGATGGCATCGGCCTCCGGGGTGGTCGGCCCGTTCGCGGCCTCCACCACGATGGAGGCCGCGACCCGGGGTGCGACCGCTGCCGTGATCTGGTTCTGGACGCCGGCCGAGACGAGGATGGCGCAATCGGTCGAGAAGATCTCCTGCCGGTCCATGGGCTCGCCGTCCGGACATCCCTTGATCGAGTCGTGACCCCGGACCCAGGCGATCGCCGCGTCGATATCCAGGCCCGCGTCGGATCGGACCGCGTCACGATCGTCCGCGACCGCGACGATGCGGGCCCCGGTCCCGGCGAGCATCTGCGCCAGCGTGCCGCCCACCCGGCCGAATCCCTGCACGGCGACCCGCGCGCCGTCGAGGGCGATGCCCTTGGCGGAGGCGGCGGCCAGGGTCGCGCGGAACGCTCCGCGGCTGGTGGCCTCGCGGCGTCCGGCGGTGCCTCCCACTGCGAGCGGCTTGCCCGAGACCGAGCCTGCCACCGTGTGGCCCAGGTGCATGCTGAAGGTGTCCATCATCCAGGCCATGGTCTGCGACCCGGTGTTCACGTCGGGGGTTGGAATGTCCCGCTCGGGACCAATCAGCATGCTGATCTCCGTCGCGTAGCGGCGGGTGAGGCCCTCCCGCTCGTGCGACGAGAGCCGGCGGGGGTTGACGACGACGCCCCCGAACGCACCGCCGTACGGGATCTCGACCAGCGCCGCCTTCCAGGTGTTCCACATCGCGTTGGCACGCACGAGGTTCAGCGTGAGGTCCCGGGTGAATCGCACGCCCCCGGTGGCCGGGCCCCGGTTCAGGTTGTGGTGCACCCGGAAGCCGGTGAACGCCTCGACGTGGCCGTCGTCGAACCGCACGGGGAAGTGGACCTCGAACTCGCGCTTCGGCACGCGCAGCACGCGGTGCATGGCATCGTCCAGCCCGAGCCGCTCGGCCGCGGCGTCCAGCTTCTCCTGAGCTTCCGACCAGACATCGTGATCGACTGCGTTGGGCGAGGCCATGGGTCCTCCTCGTCGTGAACGGATCATCCCCGGCGGCCAGGGGGTTCGTTCGGAACAGGCTACCGTCTGCGCCGCCTGGGGGCCAGCCCCGAACGGGCGTGGCAAGATGGTCGGGCAACACCAGCAGTCGCGGTGCCGGCGCCCCTGCAGTCGTCGACCGGCACCCCAGCGCATCGAGGTGCATACCGATGGCCCCGCGCGTCCTCACCGTCAGCGGGCCGGTCCCCCCGGAGCGGATCGGCTTCACCCTCCCCCACGAGCACACCTCCTGCCGGCTCGAGCAGGCCGCCCACCGCGAGCAGCTTGTCGACTTCACCACCGATGCCGACGTCATGGCCGACGAGCTGCGGGACTTCCGGCGTCGCGGCGGCAGCTGCGTCGTGGACCTGACGCCTCCCGGCCTGGGCCGGGACCCGGTCTGGCTGCGGAACCTCGCGACCCGGACCGGCCTCTCGATCGTGATGGCCGCCGGCTGGTACCGGGAGAGCTGGTACCCCCCTGAGGCAGGGATCGACCGCCGCAGCGCCGACGACCTGGCTGACGAGATCGTCGCCGAGGTGGAGGAGGGAGTCGGGGAGACGGGGGTCCATCCGGGGATCATTGGCGAGATCGGCACCGATCACGCCTGGGTCAGCCCGCGCGAGGAGCGGGTGCACCGGGCGGCCGCACGGGCCGCGCAGCGCAGCGGGCTCTCCGTGGTGACCCATTCGCTGCACAGCGCCGTTGCGCTCGCCCAGCTGCGGATCTTCGAGGAAGAGGGGCTGGATCCGGCCCGGGTGGTCATCGGCCACGCGGATTCGGTGCCCGACCTCGACTTTCAGCTCGCGCTCCTGGAGCGCGGCGCGAACCTGTGCTTCGACCTCCTCGGACGCGCCGGCGAAGGGGCGGCAGCCCGGGAGGCGCGCCTCGTGGAGCTGCTCGTGGAGCTCCTGGAGCGCGGCTTCGCCGACCGCATCCTCCTGAGCCAGGACATCAGCACCACCGACCAGCTCAGGGCCTATGGCGGCACCGGGTACGGCTACCTGGCCCAGCACTTCCTTCCGCACCTGCGGACCGCCGCGGTCGGCGAGGGCGAGATCGCGACCATGACGGTCGACAATCCGCGGCGGATCCTGACCGTCGACTGACGGCCCTCGGCACCCGCGATGAGCGACCAGGACACGCCCGATCCCCGAGATCCACGGGCCGACCTTCGCCGCATCGCGTTCCTGCTCGAGGCCGCGAGCGAGCCCACCTACCGGGTCCGGGCCTTCCGAGCCGCGCAGACCCTGCTGGCGCGGCTGCCGGCGGACGAGCTCGCCGAGCGGGTCCGCGCCGGAACGCTGCGCGAGCTGCCGGGGATCGGCGAGGTGCTGGAACGAACGATTACGGAGTCGTTGCGTGGCGAGGAGCCGGTCTACCTTCGGAGGCTCGAGGCCACGGGGGGCCGGCCGGTGGCCGACGGCGCGGCCGAGATCCTGCGGGCGCTGCGCGGCGACTGCCACGTCCACTCCGACTGGTCCGATGGCGGCTCGCCGATCAGGGAGATGGCGGAGACCGCCCGTGAGCTGGGGCACGCGTGGATCGTGCTCACGGACCACTCGCCGCGGCTGACCGTCGCCAACGGCCTCTCGGCCGAGCGGCTGCAGGCCCAGCTTGACGAGGTCGCCGTCCTCAATGCGGAGCTCGACGGGTTCCGAATCCTCACCGGGATCGAGGTCGACATCCTGCCGGACGGCTCGCTCGACCAGGACCGCGACCTCCTGGCGCGCCTGGACGTGGTGGTGGCCAGCGTGCACTCCGAGCTGCGCATGGAGGGGCGTCTCATGACCCGTCGGCTGGTCACCGCCCTCGCCGACCCGCACCTCGACGTCCTGGGTCACGTCACCGGGCGGATGGTCACCGGCAAGCGGCGTCGGCCGCCGTCGGAGTTCGACGCGGAGATCGTGTTCGCGGCCGCCGCGCGCTTCGACAAGGCCGTGGAGATCAACAGCCGCCCGGAGCGGCTCGATCCGCCGAAGCGCCTCCTTCGGCTGGCCGTCGAGGCCGGCTGTCGCTTCGCCATCGACTCCGATGCCCACGCGCCGGGCCAGCTGGCCTGGCTGCGCAACGGCGCCGAACGCGCCTTCGGGTGCGGCGTTCCGCCCGGCCGGATCGTCAACGCCGGGGACGCGGCGGCGGTGGTCGCCTGGACCTCGTCGCACGACGAGGGCGCCGGCTGAGCCGCGGCCGCGGGTGGCCGCGGCGCCGGCATCGGGCCATACTGGACCTTCGCACGAACGCACGAAGATCGCACGGAGGTCCCCATGTCCGTTGCCCGCGTCACCGAGCTCTCCTGCACATCGAACCAGTCCTTCGAGGAGGCGATCCACCAGGGCCTGGAGCGCGCGATGAAGACCCTCCGCGGCGTGCGCAGCGCCTGGATCAAGGAGCAGCGCGTCAACGTCGGCCGGGACGGCAGCCTGGAGTATCAGGCCAACATCCTGGTGACATTCATCCTCGAGGACTGAGGGCGGTTCGCGCGGTCCGCCGTCGCCGACCGGCGGCGGCCATCACGCCCGCGGTTACCAGGGCGGAGCGAGGCGCTCCGTCGTGTCATGGTCGGCGTGCTGGCCCTCCGCCGTGAGGGGGATGAGGGCCACGTGGTCCGCGCCGGCGGCACGCATCCCG
The DNA here is from genome assembly GCA_963805645.1 of uncultured Chloroflexia bacterium. Classification (GTDB taxonomy): domain Bacteria; phylum Chloroflexota; class Limnocylindria; order QHBO01; family QHBO01; genus CAVXEH01. Next base: position 57,428 of record CAWDVA010000004.1, read on the forward strand.
GCCAGGCGCTGCCGCACGATCGCCTCGGGTCCCCAGGCCACCAGCGCATCCACGACCCGGTCTGCGCCCGGCGCCTCGAGCTCGGCATCGGTGAAGCCCAGGCGTCGCAGGTTGGCGAGGTAGTTGGGCAGCGACAGGTAGCGGGCGAGGTAGCGGCGCGCCGCCTGGCGCGCGGCAGCCGGGTCCTCCTCGAGGCGCACCGCCTGGCTGACGATCAGCATCGGCCGCGGGTGGTCGGCCGCACGGGGGAGCCCGTCCAGGAAGCTGCGCGACTCGCTGACCGCCTCCACCGGAACGCAGTACAGGAATGCGCCGTCCGTGCGCTCCGCAGCGAGCCGCTGCATCCGCCGGCGCAGCGCGGCGAGGACGAGCGGCGGCTCGCCATGGGGGATCGGGCCAAGGTACGGAGCGGCGCGGTAGGCGTCCAGGTAGGCGGTCATGGCCTCGATGGGAGGCAGCCAGCGGTGACCGCGGACGGTCTGCACCTCCTGGTGCCCGACGCCCAGGCCCATGAGCATGCGGCCACCGGACAGCTCGTGGAGCGTGGCGGCGGCCGCGTGGGCCGCGACGGCGTCACGCGCCGTGGTCTGGGCGATCCCCACCGCCAGGCCGATCCGCTCCGTGCGTGCCGCCAGGTGACCGAGCAGCGCGAACGGTTCTCGACCGATGCCCTCCTGGGTCCAGGCCACGTCGTAGCCCAGGTGCTCCGCGGTGCGGACCAGGTCGACCGTCTGCTCCGCCGGGAGCCGGTCGTAGCCGGACCACAGGCCGAACGGTCCGATCTGCGCCATCGGCCGACGCCCTATTCGGCGAGGCCGATGCGCCGCCCGGAGCGCGCGAAGCGGGAGCGGTAGACGGGGTTCGAGACCCGGCCATTGACCGTTGCCGCGTCCAGCGGGCGGCTCGAGCGCGGCGCGTGGTAGCGACCGCGATCGCGGATCGCATCGGCGATCTCCGCGGCGGTCGAGGGACCGCGCTCCGAGATCACCGCGATGATCTCTTCGTGGAGGGGCACCCGGCCGGCGGATGCCGCCCCTGCCGCCGACGCAGCGGCGCGCTTCGCAGGTCGGCCGGCGCCGCCCTTCGGTGGGCGGCCACGTCGCCGAGGTGCTGTGTCGGCAGCGACCGGAGCCGGCTCCGTCGTGGCGTCCGGCTCAGCCTGGGCCGGGACGGGGGCGCGCGGCTGCGCGGCAGCCTGCGCAACGGCCTCGACCCGAGCGGCAAGCGAAGCCACGCTCGCCTCGAGCGCCGCGAGCCGGGCCACGTTCTCCGGCTCGGCAATCGTCCGTCCCTGGCGCTCGGCATCGAGACGCTCCTCGACCCAGCGCTGGACGAGCTGTCCGGGGCGAAGTCCCTGCGCGGCGGCGATCTCCTTCAGGAGGGTGAGCCGGCGGGGGTCGATGCGGATCGCCATCCCACCCTCGTCCTGGGAGCCTCCGCGGTACGGCGGACGAGATTGCCCGCGCTCGCCGCCTCCGTACCGCTCACCGCTGCCATGCCGCTCGCCGCCGCCATGCCGCTCGCCGCCGCCATACGGGACCGCGTCCCGTGGCGCGCCGCCGTAGCGTCCCCCGCCGCGCTCAGCGTCAGGCGGGCGGCCGCCGGGGCGATACGGTCGCCGATCGGAGAATCCGCCCCCGCCGGCAGGTCGCGATGGCGGCCGTCGGTCGCCACGTCGTTCTTGTCCCATGGAGGGCACTCTAGTCCCCGGGTTGCGATTGGTCTAGGAGCTTCCGCTCGCGCCGCCGCCCGCCTCGACCCGGTCGGGCTCGTCCCCGAGGATCTGAGCGGTGCCCGGGTCCAGAGGGCCGGGGCCGTCGTACACCGCGCCAACCGCGGCGCCCGCGATGACGCGGCGTGTGCGTCGGGGATCGGGCCCGTTTGACCGATCCGCCGGAGGCTGCCACTCTGGAACGGACCCATCGGGTCTGCTGCCGTGGCCCTGCGCCACGACCTAGCCCGCGCGGTGAGACGGATTCGCCCCCAATGCGATCCGCGCGCGGCGCTGATGAAACCTGTTACCGGAGCCCATGTTGCCAAACCCGAGAAGGGTGCTGAGCACCCTGCTCCCGGCGCTTGCCCTCGTGCTCGCCGGATCCATCGCCGCCACGCACGCGTTCGACGCGTCGCATTCGGCGGCAGACAATCCCACGCCCCCCATGCTCACCGCCGCGCAGGTGCGCGGCATCGCCGATGACGGCCTGGGGCCGGTCGCGGCCACCCGGGAGGCGAGCCCCGCGCCCGTCGCCCGCAAGGCCCCGACGCCCACGCCGGCACCCCGTCGACCGCGGGTCACCGGAATCGCCTCCCACTACCCGGGGACCCGAGGGTTCATCGGGCGCGCGGCGGTCGCGCTTCCGGGCGCGCTCGGCGGTCGCTATACCGGCGGGATCAGCGGGACGGTCACGATCTGCGCCGACCGCTGCGCGACCCTGCCGGTCGTGGACTACTGCGACTGCTACTGGGGTACGTCCCGCCAACGGGTCGCCGATCTGACTCCGGAAGCCTGGGCCCTGGTCACCGACCTGCCGCTATCGCGCGGCCTGGTCAAAGTGACCGTGATCCTCGGCTGAGGCTCGACCGCTACTGGCAGCTGACGGCCACCGTGGCCGAGTTGCCGCCCACGCCGGGGATCGACTGGTCGAAGGTGACGGTCTGGCCGCCGCCCACCTGGGGCGACACGGCGGTCACCGCGCCCAGCTCGCGACCCCCGGCGTCCCGGGCCTCGAGCCGGCACTTGGCCCGGCCGGCGCGGGTGCCCTCGTTGCTGACGGACACGGTCGCCACCACGGTACCCTGCGTTCCGGGGTGGAAGGAGAGCGCCTCCGCGCTGAACGGGCCGATGCCCCGGGTGGCCAGGCTGGCGAACACGGCAAGCAGCACGACCCCGGCGATGATGGCGACCACGATCGTGCCGTGGTATTGGCTGGCGGACGGCGTTGCCATGCCCGCGCGGTTGCAGACCTCGCAGATCGACTCGTCTGGCCCGATCACGCGCCCGCACTTGTAGCAGCGACGCGGCGCGCGCGGATCGACTGCCTCGCTGCCAGGCCCAGCCGCGCCGCGGTTGGTCACCGGTGCTCCTCGGGCAGTCGCTCGCCGGCGCGGATCGGCACCGGCAGCCAGTTCTCCTGCGGGGCGAGCGGACAGCTCCATCGGCTGTCGTGGACGCACGATGGGTGATAGGCGTAGTTGAAATCCAGCACCAGTGCGTCGTCGTCCGAGCCGAGGTCGGCGCCCTTGCCCGAGTCCCACAGGTAGCGCCCGCCGCCGTAGGACTCCATGCCGCTGGTTGCATCCCTGAACGGGATGAAGATGCCGCCCGCGTACTCGTTCATCCAGTAGACCGCCAGGCTGCACGGCGTCCCGTCGACGAGGAAGCGCACCCAACCGATCCGCGTGTACGAGAGCGTCGGCCCGTCGCCGGAGCGGGGAAGGTCGAGGGGCGGCGCGTCCGGATCGGGCTCGAGGCGCGCGGTGAAGCGCAGCGCCGGATCATGACGCCAGTACGCGACGCCGCGGAAGTCGGGGCGCGCGTCTGCCGGGACCGGCGAGGAAGGATGCTCGCTGAAGAGACGGTCGCGGGCCGCACGGAACGCGACAAGGCGCATCGGCTGCGGGCGGTCGTCCGTCCGCAGGGTCTGGTACAGGGCCGCGACGCGGCGTCGCCAGTCGGCGAGGTCGAGGTACTCGGACATCGGGTGCCCCAGAGGATAGACGCCGGGCGCCCCTCGCGGGACGCCCGGCATCGGATCGGTGACCGCGACCGGCTAGATCAGGCCGTTATCGGTCAGGAACTGCTTGGCGACGTCCTCGCTCTTCTGCTTGTCGACGCTGACCTTGACCCCCATCTGGGTCAGGGCGTCCGTCGTCAGCTTGGCCGAGACCGCGTTGAGGGTGTCGGCCAGCTCGGACCCGCCGGCCGCCGCGAGGTCCTTGCGCAGCACGGGGATCATGTTGCCCGCCACCTGCGACTGCTGGTCGTCGGTGAGCAGCACGAAATTGAAGCTGGCGATGTCCGGCTGGGTCGTGCACAGCTCGGCGACGTCGACGTTGCTGGTGTTCAGCGCGACCGCGATCGCTGGCGAGCACGGCGCGAGCTTCACCCATTGGAACCCCGGGGCGGTGATGTCGATGCCGTACTTGTCCTTGAGGGCCTGCCCGCAGCCGGCGTTGGTGCCGCACTCCGGCGGTAGACCCCACTTGAGCTGGTCGGCGATCTTGGCCGCGTCGCTCATGGTCGTGAGCGAGTACTGGTCGGCCGTCTCCTTGCGGACCGCGAACCCGTTCTGGTCCGCGCCCGGCGCGTAGTCCAGCGAGGTGAGGCCCAGCGGGTCGAGGGCCGCATCCAGCGCGGTCTTCGTCGCGGCGGGGTCACCGCTGGCGGTGGCCTTGAGCTCCGCGGCCTCGTAGCCGAGGTACTCCGGCATCAGGTTGATATCGCCGCTCTGGAGCGCCTGGTTCGTGAGCGTGCGTGCGCCCAGGTTGAACTTGCGCTCGACCGTGAAGCCCTTGGCCTCGAGGGCCTGCGCGTAGATCTCTCCGACGAGGGCGGACTCGTAGAAGTCCGCCGAGCCAATGGTGACCTTCGGCAGCTCGGCCATCTGCGAGGCAGAGCTCATGGCCGATGCTGGCGTGCTGCCGCCCCCTCCCGTCGAGCAGGCGCCGAGGATCAGCGCCAGCACCGACGCCCCGAGGGCGAGCATGCGGAATCTCCGCATTGGGTCCTCCTTCTGGTGCGTACAAGGGATTGCCGCCGCATGCCGCGACGGTTCAGGGTTCGGAGTCTATCAGCCGACTCGTGACGCTCCGATGACAGGAATAGGCCGATCTCTTCAACCGGGTTCAGATCGCGAGGCTAGACGAACGGTCCCCCGACCGGTGCCTGCATCGAGTGCTCGTCCCCGCCCGAGGACCGTGCCGGCGATTGCGGGTGCGACCCGAGCCCCGGCGAGACGAACCGTCGCTGGAGCCACGCGAAGCCAAGCTCGGTACCGATGGCCAGCAGGCCCACCAGCACGGCCCCCATGAACAGCTGGGCGTCGTCCTGCTGGGCGATGCCGTCGATGATGAGCCTCCCGAGGCCGCCCGCGCCGAGGACCGCAGCCAGCGTGGCGGTCGCCACGATCTGCACCGCCGAGATGCGCAGACCGGTCAGGATCGAGGGCAGGGCGAGCGGCACCTCCACCCACCACAGGAGCTGGAGCTCGCGCATCCCCATCCCGCGCCCGGCCTCGACGGCGTCCGGTTCAACCTCCCGGATGCCGGCGTAGGTGTTGGTCACGATGGGCGGGATGCCAAGCGCGACGAGGGCCACGACGGTGGGGATGAAGAAGAAGCCGAGCGGCGGCCACCAGTTGGCCGTGATGGTCAGGACGATCCCGAGCAGGCCGAGCGTCGGCAGCGCCCGGCCGATGTTCGCGACGCTGATCGCCGCCAGCGCGCCGCGCCCGGTGTGGCCGATGGCGAGCCCCACAGGGAGCGCGATGACCACCGAGAGAAGGAGCGACCCGCCCGAGAAGGCCAGGTGCTCCACGAGGCGGGGGAGCATGCCGTCCGGACCGGTCCAGTGCGCGGGGACGGAGAGCCACTGGGCCAGCTCGCCGATCAGCGTCATGTTGCGGCCCTGCGGGCCCGCGCCCAGGGCGTCAGCCGCGCCTGGATGGCGAGGAGGCCCAGATCGACCAGGACGGCGAGCGCCACGGAGAGGAGGGAACCCACCCAGATGGCGGTGGGGAAGAAGCCCTTGAGCCCGGTCACCACGATGAGGTAGCCCAGGCCGCCCTGGCCGATGAGCGCGGTGACGGTGACGAGGCCCACGGTGGTGACGGTGGCGATCCGGAGGCCGGCCACGATGATCGGCACGGCAATCGGCAGCTCCACGCGCCAGAGCAGCTGGGTTCGGGTGAACCCCATCCCGGTCGCCGCCTCGACGACATCGGCCGGGACCGACTCCAGGCCCAGCAGGATGTTGCGGATCAGGATCAGCAGGGTGTAGCTCGTGAGGGCGATCTCGGCCGAGAGGAAGCTGAGACCGGTGAACGGGATCAGGAAGGCGAAGAGCGCCAGGCTGGGGATCGCGTACAGGACCCCGGTGACACCGATGACCGCCGCGGTCGCGCGCCTTCGGCGACGGATGAAGAGCGCCGCGGCGAAGCTGAGGACGAACCCGATGACGACCGCGGTCACGGTCATCCCCACGTGCTGCAGCAGCCGCTCCCAGATGATGTCCAGGTTGGAGACGACCCAGTCGGGGCGGAGGAACGGCTCGCCGGGCGGCATCGGATCAGGCCGTGGCCGTCGCCGGGGCCGGCTCGGCGGCGTTCCGCATGACGGCGCTGATCTGCTCGACGCTCACGAGCCCCAGCACGCGCTCCCGCTCGTCGACCACGACGCCCAGCTGAACGGACGAGGCGAGCATCGCGGAGAGCGCATCGCGCAGGGTCGTCTCGGGCTCCAGCAGGCTGGCCCCGGGCATAGCGAGCGACGGATCGATGGCGCCGCCATCGGCGAGGTCGCTGCCATGGATCCAGCCGATGGGACGATCGCGGCCGTCCACGAGCAGAGCGAAGTCGATCGGTGCAGCGCCGACCGCGCGCTCGGCATCGCGGGTTCGGTCACCGGCGTGGACGATCACGGCCTCGAGAAGCGGGAGGTCGCGGACCCTCGCCAGGGAGAGGCGCTTGAGGCCGCGGTCGGCCCCCACGAAGCGCTCGACGAACTCGCTCGCCGGCTGGGCCAGGATGGCGTTCGGGCTGTCGTACTGGGCCAGGATGCCCCCCCGCTGGAGGATCGCGATCCGGTCGGCCATCTTGATCGCCTCGTCCACGTCATGGGTGACGAAGACGATGGTCTTGCGCACCTTGGCCTGCAGGCGCAGGAACTCGTTCTGGAGCCGGTCGCGGCGGATGGGATCCACCGCACCGAACGGCTCGTCCATGAGCATCACCGGGGGATCCGCCGCCAGCGCACGGGCCACGCCCACCCGCTGGCGTTCGCCGCCGGAGAGCTCCGAGGGGTACCGGTCGCGGTAGCTCGCCGGGTCCAGGCCCACCAGGTCCAGCAGCTCCTCGACGCGGTCCCGGGTGCGTGCAGCGGGCCAGCGCAGGAGACGGGGGACCACCGCGGCGTTCTCTGCCACGGTCATGTGCGGAAAGAGCCCGACCTGCTGGATCACGTAGCCGATCCGGCGACGCAGCTCCACCGCGGGCAGCCGCATGACGTCCTCGCCGTCGATGGTGATCGTGCCGGCGGTGGGGTCCACGAGCCGGTTGATCATCTTCATGGTGGTGGTCTTGCCGCACCCCGACGGGCCGACGAGGACGCAGACTTCGCCGGCCGGGACGGTGAGCGTCAGCTCCGTCACCGCGGGTGGGGTGCCCTCCGGGCCGTACCGCTTGGTGACGCGATCGAGGGCAACGACCGCTCCCGTCGCGGCGGTGGTGGTCATGGTGCCGATGATACGGGTCCCGTGTCGCTCGCCGTTGTGACGAGCTCGTAGATCGTGAGCGACCCGTTTTCGTAGACCTGCTGGAGGCCCGGCACCTGGGTGAAGTCCACCGGCTGGTCGCACGGGGACGGGCGGCCGCCGTCGATGAGGTAGGACGCGCCGAGCTCGCGCAGGAGCGAGAGGGTGAGCGCCGCGTCGCCGCCGCAGTAGATGGCGCTCAGCTGGGCGGCACGGACGTCCGGAGAGTAGCCCAGGTTGGCAACGTACGGCTCGAAGGTGAGCAGGCGGAGCCGCCCGGCCGGGTCCGTTGGCGCGTTGAGCCAGCCGTCGGTGGCGAAGACCGCGCGGTCCGGCGTGTTGCCCGCGATCCATTCCGCCGCCGCGAGCTGGTCGGCGGAGAGGACCTGCTCCCGGTTCAGGCCCGTCCAGGCCCCCACGAGCAACGGGGACGGCACGCTCAAGGCCAGCACCACGGCCAGCGCCGGCCACGGCCAGCGGCGGATGAGCCAGCCGGCCAGCAGGGCCACCGCGATCCACATCGCCTGGAAGTACTTGTTCATGTCGAAGGCGATGGAGCTGACCTGGATCACGTTCGGGACCACGAAGAGGGCGATCACCCACGCCGCCAGGAACCAGCGCACCGGTGTCCGGCGCCAGACGAGCGCCACGCCGGCCAGCACCAACGGCACCCCGAGGTTGGTGACATAGAAGAAGACGACCGCCCAGGGACCGTCGGAGAACGGCGCCGATTCCCAGCCGGCGACAATCTTGAGCGCCCCGGAGTCCGATGCCTGGATGAGCGGCGCCACGGCGAAGGGCAGGCTGAGGAGGTAGGGGGCCAGGAAGAGCAGCGCGTTGCGAGGGGTGGCGGCATCGGTCAGGCGTCCGGCGGTGAGCACCCAGAGCAGGGCGATCAGCAGCCCGGCGGGGAAGAAGAAGAAGTGGAACGGGGCCAGGAGCGCGCCGGTCAGCCCGGCGAGAGCGATGAGCGCCGGGCGGTCACGCCAGCCCGCCCGCCTCCGGCGAGCGCTGGGGAGCCCCGCCACCAGCAGCAGCACCATCGCGACCAGCATGGGGAGGCCGGCCATGGTCGCCCGATGCACCAGGAGCCCGGTGCCCATCACGGATGGGATCCGGAAGTACGGCCAGGTGACGCGACCCAGCGGATCGAACCAGGTGTTGTCGTAGCTGTTGTTGATCACCAGGCTGACCGGGTCGCCCAGCCCGTTCGCCACGTCGCCGATGAGGCGGATCCAGCCCAGCCCGCCGGCGAAGACGGCAATGGCGGCGGCAATCAGGGCCGCACGTCGCGCGCGCTCTCCATGCAGCAACGTCCGGGCCAGGCCGTGGACGCAGAGAACGAGAGCGCCCGCGAGGATCGCCGATGAGGTGACGAAGACCGGGATCACGAAGAGGCCGGCGGCGTTCGCGACGATGGCGTCGTGGAAATCGGCGAACCAGTGGTACACGAGAGGGACGCCGGCGAAGTACGGAACCTGCGGCGGGAAGTTGCCGGCGTTCAGGCTCTGCGCAATCGACAGGTGGACGCCGAGGTCGCTCCAGTTGGACCCGCCGCTGTCGACGCCTGCGGCGGTGACGTGCCAGAGCCCGCTGGCCAGCACCAGGCCAACGAACGCGGCCGCCGCGCCCGCCAGCAGGAACGGCCAGGCGTCGCGGGCGAACGCATTCCGTGCCGCGCGGAGCCCGGTCGCCACGCCGGCCGCCGCGAACCCCCGCCAGGCGGCGATCGGGAACGGCGACGCGAGGAGGAGCGCGGCGGCGAAGACGCTTCCCCGTGAGTAGCCGAACGGCAGCGAGAGCCACCACACCAGGTGGGTGCTGACGGCAAGCGAAAGGACGATCGCGAGGCCCAGCCGTCCGGCGGCCGGGATCCGCGGTGCTGCGACGGCCACCAGGGCCCACCCCGGGACCACGTAGAGGAGCGGCCACACCACGGGAATCGCGAGCGGTGGAAGCACCCAGGCCGCCGCGAGGCCGGCAATGACGGCGGCGGAAGCACGCCCGGCCGCGGCCGGTGAGCCCGGGCGCCTCACTCAGCCGTTGGGTGTCGACGGTGCCAGGCGGGCGACAGGTTGACGCGGATCGAGGAGGGCCACGATGCGGTCCACCTGGGCGTCGGTGAGCACCTCGTCGCCGGCGATCCCGCGCGCAAGCTGGTCGGGTGTGGCGTGGACGTGGATCGCGGGCCGCTGATCCGGCTCCCACGTCACGTCGATGTTTGGCCCGGTGACCAGGCAGGCCTCGACGACGGCGGGCAGCCCGGCCCGCTCCAGCACCAGCTCCAGTCGGTGGCCCGCCAGGCGGGCCACGGTGACCGCCACCGCGTCCCAGGGGATCCATGAATCGGTGGACCGGCTCCAGCGGTACCAGTGCCCGTTCCGCCTGCGGAAGCGCCCATGTTCGTGGGCCCTCGTCAGCGCCCAGGTCCCGCCCGGACCCACGACGACGGCGTCGATGGGCTCCGCTCCCGAGGGCGCCGCGTGCGCGACGTAGTGGTACCGATCGTCGAGCCGGCGTCCCAGTTCCGCCGCCAGGCGGTCAGGCGCAAGGGCGGCGAGCCGGGCGAACGGCAGACGGGATCGGGGAGCGAGCGGATGGATGATCATGGGTCGAACGATCGGCTGCCTGCCTAGCGTGGTGTCAAGGGTCCCCCCGGACCGGACGAGTCAAGTCTACCGCGACACTCCCGAATCGGGTAGATCCTTGGCCATGGCGACCGCCCGTTCCACGTATCCCAGGGAACGGTAGAGCGCGCGAGCCACATCGTTGCCGCCGAACACGTTGAGCTCGACGCGATCGAGGCCACGCGAACGGGCCACCTCCTCCGCGAGCAGCATCGCCTCGCGCCCGTAGCCCTTGCCACGCTGCGCCTCGTCGATCTCCACGTCCCACACGTAGAGCACCTGCCGCTCGTCGACCTCGCGCCGTCCGACCCACAGGATGCCCACCCGCAGGCCGTCGGACTCCAGGACCAGCAGGTCGTGGTCGGGCGTCTCCAGCCCCTGGGGCAGGGTGGCCGTCATGTCGCGGTCAGCCTTGCGGGCGGCAGCCGCCGCATCGGCCCCGCCGTTCACGGCGATGTCGCGGGCATACCCGTCGGTCACGTGGCGATACCAAGCGGCGTACTCATCGGTGCGCAGGCGGCGGGCGGTGAGCCGCGGAATCGGCGGTGGGGCATCGCTCATCGGGGCATGGTAGCGGGCGCGATCGAGGTGCCGGCCACGCGGCTGGTAGCATCCGCCGCATGACACAGCTGCAGGTGGGGGTGGAGATCGAGGAGGCGGTGCGGACCCTCCTCGCAGAGATCGGCGAGGACCCCGATCGCGCCGGGCTGCTGGGAACCCCGGCCCGCGTGCGGCGCATGTACGAGGAGCTCGCGGCGGGCTACGGGGTCGATCCGGACGAGCTGATGAACGGGGCCTGCTACGAGGTCGAGTACGACGAGATGGTGGTCGTGCGCGACATCGGCTTCTTCTCCCTCTGCGAGCATCACCTGCTGCCCTTCTTCGGGAAGGTGCACGTCGGCTACCTGCCGAAGGGCCGGGTCATCGGCCTGTCGAAGATCCCGCGCATCGTGGAGATGTACGGCCGACGCCTCCAGCTCCAGGAGCGGCTCACCCAGCAGGTGGCCGAGTTCCTGATGGAACGCCTCGAGCCGCGGGGCGTGGCCTGCGTCGTCGAGGCCAGCCACATGTGCACCATGATGCGGGGCGTGAAGAAGGAGCAGGCGCGGATGGTGACCAGCGCCATGCTGGGTCGATTCCGCATGGACCCCAAGACCCGGACCGAGTTCCTGGCCCTGATCGGCAACCCGGGCGGCTAGAATCGGCGAGCCATGACGAACCAGCCAGGGACCGATGGCGGCGCCACCGCGCGCAAGGGCCCCATCCGGATCCTCATCGCCAAGCCCGGCCTGGACGGCCACGATCGCGGCGCCAAGGTCCTCGCCCGCGGCCTCCGCGACGAGGGCTTCGAGGTGATCTACACCGGCCTCCGCCAGACGCCGGAGATGATCGCCGACGCCGCCGAGCAGGAGGACGTGGACGTGGTGGGCCTCTCGATCCTGTCCGGGGCGCACATGACGCTGCTGCCCCGGGTCGCGTCGCTGGTCCGGGAGCGGGGGATGGACGACGTGCTCATCGCGGCCGGCGGGATCATTCCCGACGTGGACATCGGCCCCCTGAAGGAGGCGGGCATCGCCGAGATCTTCGGCCCCGGGACGAGCATCGGCGAGATCGCTCGCTATTTCCGCGAGCACGCCCGCCGGCCCGCCTGATCGCGTGGCGGACACGGCCCGTGGCTGACGCCGCCGCCCTGCTCTCGGCAGCGGTCGCCGGCGACCGCCGCTCGCTCGCCCGGCTCCTCACGGCGATCGAGGGCGGCGAGGCGGCGACCCGGACCATCCTGCCGCAGATCTTCGCCGCCACGCGCGGCGCGCACCTGGTGGGAGTGACCGGGCCGCCGGGGGCGGGGAAGTCCACGCTCGTCAGCGCCCTCACCACGGAGTATCGCCGGCGCGGCCGGCGAGTGGGCATCGTGGCCGTGGACCCGTCCTCGCCCTACACCGGCGGCGCCATCATGGGCGACCGGATCCGGATGATGGAGCACGCGGGGGATCGGGATGTCTTCATGCGCAGCATGGCCTCGCGCGGCGAGCTGGGCGGGCTGGCCGGAGCGACCTGGCTGGCGGCCGCCGCGATCGACGCGGCCGGGTACGACCCGGTGATCATCGAAACGGTGGGCGCCGGGCAGAGCGAGGTTGAGATCGCCCGGCTGGCGGAGACGACCGTCGTGGTCGAGGTGCCCGAGATGGGGGACGAGATCCAGGCCATCAAGGCCGGCCTCCTCGAGGTTGCCGACGTCATCGCCGTGAACAAGGGCGACCGTCCGGGCGCCGACCGGGCCGCGCGGCAGCTGCGGGCCATGCTCTCCAGCACGGGCGGTCGCCTGGGCGCCCCGCCGCCGATCCTGGTCACGACCGCGGTGACCGGAGCCGGCGTCGTCCCGCTGGCGGACGCGATCGACGCCCACCGCGAGGCGGCGCGCTCGCCCGAACAGGTCCGGGCGCGGGCGCGCAACCAGGTCCTTCGCGCGCTCTCGGAGCAGGCCGCGGCACGGGCGGCGGCCGATCCGCGCTGGGTCGAGACGGTGCGGGCCGTGGCCGCCCGCGAGCTGGACCCGATCACCGCCGCGGAGCGCCTCCTGGATCGTTGACGCCCGCCAGGGCCGGATGCAGGCGGCGTGCACCTCTGGCTTCACCGGGCGTGCATCCGGCATTTGACCCGGTCGTGGAACCGGCCCTCGGGCGGGCCCACCGGTGGCGGGGCCTGCTAGGCTAGCCAGCCATGAGCATCGAACGCGTCTTCATCATCGGCGCGGGGCTGATGGGCCACGGGATCGCCCAGGTCAGCGCCGCGGCCGGCAAGTCGGTCACCCTCTCGGACCGCACCGGCGAGCTGGCCGAGAAGGGCAAGCATCGGATCGCGGGGAACCTGGGTCGACAGGTCGCCAAGGGGAAGCTGGACCAGGCGGCCGCGGACGAGATCCTGGCCCGCATCGCCACCACCGCGGGGCCGGCGCAGGCGAAGGGGCACGACATCGTCATCGAGGCCGTCTTCGAGGACGAGCCGCTCAAGCGGGAAACCTGGAAGGCGCTGACCGAGGCTGCAGACCCCGGCACCATCTTCGCCAGCAACACGAGCAGCATCAGCATCACCGGCCTGGCGACGGTGACGGACCGCCCGGCGCAGTTCATCGGCCTGCACTTCTTCAGCCCCGTGCCGGTCATGAAGCTGATCGAGATCATCCGCGGCCTGGAGACCGATGACGCCACCTACGCGGCCTGCCGCACCTTCGCGGAGGAGCTTGGCAAGACGGTCATCGAGTCGAAGGACATGCCCGGCTTCCTGGTCAACCGCATGCTCGGCCCGTTCATCAACGAGGCGGTCTTTGCCCTGATGGAGTCCACCGGCACGGCCGAGGACATCGACACCGGGGCCAAGCTCGGCCTCAACCACCCCATGGGACCCCTGGAGCTGAGCGACTTCATCGGCAACGACGTGATGCTGGGCGTCATGGACGTCCTGTACCGCGGGTTCGGCGACCCCAAGTTCCGCGCGGCGCCGCTCCTGCGCCAGATGGTCACCGCCGGGCACCTGGGCCGGAAGACCGGGCGTGGCTTCTACCGCTACGACGAGAGCGGGAACAAGGTCGGCTGATGGCCACCGTCGCCCCGGCGCGCCCGGACCCGTTCGCCCTCACTGAGGAGGAGCGCCAGGTCCGCGACACCGTGCGCGACTTCGCCCAGCGCGAGCTGGCGCCCACGGTCGCCCAGCGCGACGAGGAGGAGCGCTTCGATCGGTCCCTCTTCCGCGGAATGGCGGAGCTGGGACTGGCCGGCCTTCCCTATCCGGAGGAGTACGGCGGGGCCGGGATGGGAACCTTCCCATGGGTCCTCGCCTGCGAGGAGATCGGCGCAGCCGACATGGGCATGGCGGTCAGCCTCTCGGTCCACGTCCTGGCCCAGCTGCCCATCCTCTCCTTCGGGAGCGACGAGCAGAAGGCGCGTCTCCTGCCGCCGATGACCGCCGGCGAGCACCTGGGCGCGTTCGCCCTCACTGAGCCGGGCGCCGGATCCGATGCGGCCGCGCTCGCCCTGCGCGCGGAGCGCACCGACGAGGGGTATGCCCTCACCGGCACCAAGATCTGGATCACGAACGGCCACGAGTCGGAGGTCACCGTGGTCTTCGCAACGGTCGATCGCGCGCGCGGACGCGAGGGCATCACCGCGTTCGTCGTGGAGCGGCCGACGCCGGGCTTCGCGGTGGCGGGGCACGAGCGGAAGATGGGAATTCGTGACTCGGTCTCGGCCGAGCTCGTGTTCGACGGGGCGGTGGTGCCTGTCGCGAACCGGCTGGGCGCGGAGGGGGACGGGCTCAAGGTGGCGCTCTCATCGCTGGGCGCCGGCCGGATCAGCATCGCTGCCATCTGCGTGGGCGTGGCGCGCGCCGCCCTGGAGCATGCCGGTCGCTATGCGCTGCAGCGGACCCAGTTCGGCAGACCCATCGCCGACCAGGAAATGATCCAGGCCATGCTGGCGGACGCCGCCACGAAGGTCGAGGCGGCGCGCCTGCTGACCTGGCGCGCGGCGCGGCTGCGGGACGCCGGCCAGCCCATCAACGCGGCGAGCAGCATGGCCAAGATGTATGCCTCGGACGTCGCGATGGAGGTGACAACGGACGCCGTGCAGGTTTACGGTGGCGCCGGGTACAGCCGGGACAATCCGGTCGAGCGCCTCATGCGCGATGCCAAGGGGGCGCAGATCTACGAGGGCACCAACCAGATCCATCGGCTCATCGTGGCGCAGCACCTGCTCGACGGGCTGCGCCGCAGCGGATGAGCCCCAGCGGACCTCCGGGACCCCCCGTCAGCCCAGCTTCGAGACGGTGACCCGGATGCGAGGGAGGCCACACGCATGACCACCGCGACCGCGCCACGAGTTCGGACCGGGGCCATCAGCCGCGGCGACCAGCTCTCCATCGCGCCGGAGCTGAACGCCGACAGCCTCGTCGACCTCGTGCACCGCACGACCCAACGCCACGGAGGCAAGGAGGCGCTTCGCTGGAAGCTGCCGCGGACGCGCCGCCAGGCCGGCGGCGAGGCCGACACGGACGACGAGGTCGTGTGGCGTTCGATCACCTACGAGGAGCTGTGGACCTGGATCACGCAGGTGGCCATGGGACTTCGCCACCTGGGCCTGGGGGCAGGTGACCGGATCTGCATCATGAGCCGGACGCGTCCAGCGTGGCTCACAGCCGACCTGGCGTCCCTGTCGATCGGTGGTGTCAGCTGTCCCATCTACCCGTCGGTCGAGCCCGGCCAGGCGGCGTACGTGATCAACAACGTCAAGGCCCGCGCGATCTTCGTGGAGAACGCGCAGCAGGCCGCCAAGATCGTCGCCGTGCGGGATCAGTGCCCGACCCTTGAGCACATGATCGTGATCGACGACCGCGGCAAGGTCCCGGCGGAGGCGATCACCTTCGACACGATCTTCGACCTGTCCACCGCGACCCCCGATGAGCTGGCGGACTGGGAAGCCGGCTGGCGCTCCCTGGATAGACAGACGGTGGCGACCATCGTCCACACCTCGGGGACGACGGCCAACCCGAAGGGCGTGATCCTGACCCACGGCAACATCCTTCACAACTTCGAGTCGGGCATCCAGGCGGTGGACTTCAACGAGCACGACCTCTTCCTGTCCTTCCTGCCCCTCAGCCACATGACGGAGCGGGCCGCGGGGCAGGTGGTGCCGCTGGGGCAAGGGTGCGCCATCGCGTACGCGGAGCCGGCCATCGAGCGCCTCCCGGCGAACATGGTCGAGACCCGACCCACCGTCATGGTCGCCGTGCCGCGCCTCTACGAGCGCCTGTACGCTCGCGTGACCTCCACCGTGGAGGCCGGTCCGGCGCTCCGCCAGCGGATCTTCGCCTGGGCCCTGGGTCTCGGGCGCGCCAAGTACGAGAACCACCTCGCCGGACGCACGGATTCGCCGTGGCTCGCCGCGCAGCTCAAGCTCGCCGACCGGCTCGTCTTCCATCACATCAAGGAGCGCACCGGCGGCCGGGTCCGCTACTTCGTCTCCGGCGGCGCCCCGCTCTCCCGGGAGGTCGGCGAATTCTTCTATGCCATGGGAATGCTGATCCTCGAGGGCTACGGCCTGACCGAGACCGCGCCGCTGCTGACGCTCAACACCCCCGGCGACTTCAAGTTCGGCACGGTGGGCCGCCCGGTGGCCGGCACCGAGGTGATGATCGATCCGGACACCGGCGAGATCCTCGCGCGCGGGCCGCAGATCATGCAGGGCTACCTCGACCAGCCGGAGGAGACCGCCCGGGTGATCGACGACGACGGCTGGTTCCACACCGGCGACATCGGCGAGATCGACGAGACCGGCCGCCTACGGATCACGGACCGTCTCAAGAACCTCATCGTGCTCGCCAACGGGAAGAACGTCGCCCCGGCGCCGATGGAGATCGCGCTCCTCACGAGCAAGTACATCTCCCAGGTCCTGATCCTGGGAGACAACCAGCCGTACACCGGGGCGCTGATCGTTCCCGACTTCGACGAGCTGGGCCACTGGGCGGCCACCAACGGCCTGGCGGAGATGCCGCCGGAGCAGCTGGTCGAGGAGCGCAGCGTCGGCAGGCTCATCGACGGCGAGGCGAAGCGGCTGCTGGACGGCTTCGCCGTCTTCGAGCGCCCGCGGCGCGTGGCGCTGCTGCCCCGTCTCCTCACCGAGGAGGACGGCGAGCTCACGCCGTCCCTCAAGATCAAGGCCCGGGTCGTGAAGGAGCGCTGGGCGGCCAAGATCGACTACCTGTTCGACAAGGGCGGCGTGGCCGCGGACTAGTCGTCCCGGCGCCCTGCCGCCGCCGCACCAGCGGTGCCGGTGGTATCGCCTGCCGGGCGTTGCAATCCCCCCTGCGCGCGCGTGGCGTCCGCAGGCCCGGAGTACCATGCCGGCATGAGCGACGTGTACATCCTTTCCGCCGTCCGCACGCCCATCGGCAGGTTCGGCGGCGGCCTCTCCACCACCCCGGCCACGAAGCTTGGCTCCATCGCCATCCGGGCCGCCGTCGAGCGCGCCGGCATTGCCCCGGAGCACGTTGACGAGGTGCTCATGGGCCAGGTCCTGCAGGCCGGGGCCGGCCAGGCGCCGGCGCGCCAGGCCGCGCTGGGCGGGGGCCTCCCCGACGGTGTCGGTGCCACGACCATCAACAAGGTCTGCGGGTCGGGGCTCAAGGCGGTGATGATCGGCGCCTCGGCGATTCGCGCGGGAGACGCCGACCTGATCGTCGCGGGCGGCATGGAGAACATGAACCTGGGCCCCTACCTGCTGCCGCAGGCACGGACCGGGTACCGCCTCGGCGACGGGAAGGTGGTTGACGCGACGGTGCACGACGGGCTGTGGTGTGCCATCTGTGACGTCCACATGGGTATGCACGCAGAGCGCGTCGCCGACAAGCACGCGGTCTCGCGCGAGGCCCAGGACGCGTGGGCGCTCCGCTCGCACCAGCGGGCCCTGGCAGCCATCGAGGCGGGGCGCTTCGCCGACGAGATCGTCCCCGTCGAGGTGCCCGGCAAGAAGGGTCCGACGCTGGTCGACACCGACGAGAACCCGCGCGCCGACACCTCCGCGGAGGCGCTCGCCCGCCTGCGGCCGGCCTTCAAGCCGGACGGCGGGACGGTGACCGCCGGCAACGCGCCGGGCATCACCGATGGAGCCTCGGCGGTGGTCATCGCGTCGGAGGCCGCGGTCGAGCGCGAGGGCGCCACGCCCATCGCCCGGATCACCGGCTACGCGCAGGCGGACGTCGCGCCGGAATGGCTCTTCGAGGCACCCATCCACGGGGTCCGGCGGCTCCTGGAGAAGACGGGGACCTCGCTGGAGGACTACGACCTGGTCGAGATCAACGAGGCGTTCGCCGCCCAGGTCCTCGCCGATGGCAACGAGCTTGGCTTCGACTGGGAGAAGGTGAACGTCAATGGCGGCGCCATCGCGCTGGGCCATCCCATCGGTGCATCCGGCGCCCGCGTCCTGACGACCCTGCTCCACGAGCTGCGGCGGCGGGGCGGCGGTCGCGGCCTGGCGACGCTCTGCCTGGGCGGCGGCGGGGCGGTGGCCATGGCCGTGGAGACGGTCTGACAAGACCGCCGCGGCGGGGCCGCTGGTCCCGTCGCTTCGGGCGTTCCGGCCCGCGGGCTCTGCGTCGACCGCCCCTATAATCGGCACCGCTTGCGACTCAGGCCTGCTCTCGTCTGCCTGATCTGCGAAGGCGCCGGGCCGCGATTCATTGGAGGCACACCGCACACCTTATGGCCAGCGAACAGAAGGTTGCGGAGGCACCGAACATCTGGGCCGTTGCCCAGCAGCAGTTCGATGCCGCCGCACAGAAGCTGGACCTGGACGACGGTCTTCGCCGCGTCCTCCGGGTCCCGAAGCGCGAGCTCACCGTCAACTTCCCGGTGACCATGGACGACGGGCATGTCGAGGTCTTCACCGGGTACCGCGTGCAGCACAACGTCTCCCGCGGCCCAGCCAAGGGCGGCATCCGCTACCACCAGGACGTCACGCTGGACGAGGTCCGCGCCCTGTCGATGTGGATGACCTGGAAGTGCGCGGTCGTCAACATCCCCTACGGCGGCGGCAAGGGCGGCGTCATCGTCGACCCGAAGAAGCTGTCGATGCGTGAGCTGGAGGGCCTGACCCGGCGGTTCGCCACCGAGATCAGCCCGCTCATCGGTCCCGACCGGGACATCCCGGCACCGGACGTCAACACCAATTCGCAGACGATGGCCTGGATCATGGACACCTTCTCCATGCACCACGGCTACACCATCTCCGGCGTGGTGACCGGCAAGCCCATCGCCATCGGCGGCTCGCTCGGCCGCAACGAGGCCACGGCGCGCGGCGCGGTCTACACCCTCCAGCAGGCCAGCAAGGCCCTGAAGGTGTCGCTCAAGGGTGCTCGCGTCGCCATCCAGGGCTACGGCAATGCCGGCTCAATCGCGGCGACTCTGCTCCATGACGAAGGGTCGATCATCGTCGCGGTCAGCGACTCGACCGGCGGGATCCACAACCCCAACGGGCTCGACCCGTCCGCAGTCGGTGCGTGGAAGCGCGAGCACGGCACGGTCGTGGGCTTCCCCAAGGCGGAGCCGATCAGCAACAGCGCGCTCCTGGAGGTCGACTGCGACATCCTGGTGCCGGCCGCCCTGGAGAACCAGATCACCGCGTCCAACGCCCCGCGGATCAAGGCGAAGATCATCGCCGAGGCCGCGAATGGCCCCACCACGCCCGAGGCGGACGACATCCTCTTCGAGCGCGGGATCTTCCTGATCCCGGACATCCTGTGCAACGCCGGCGGCGTGACCGTCAGCTACTTCGAGTGGGTCCAGGACATGCAGTCCTTCTTCTGGACCGAGGAGCGCATCAACGAATCGTTGAAGGGGATCATGGATCGCGCGTTCGCCGACGTGTACGACATGAGCAAGCTCCACGAAGTCCACATGCGGACCGCCGCATACATGGTGGCGGTGGCCCGCGTCGCCGAGGCGACGACTCTTCGGGGCCTGTACCCGTAAACTCCTCTCGGACGGACCGATGCGAGCGCCGGCTCCTCAGGCCGGCGCTCGCCGCATTTCGAGCGCCACGAGCGACGCAGCGCAAAGACCCACGGGTGAGGAGACCGGACCCATGCTCGACCACGAGGAACGCTTCCTGTTCCGCGAGGAGATCCTGAACCTCGCCAACGCGCTCGCCGAGCCGGGTCAGCTGGACAACGTGGAGGACCTGCTTGCCGAGGTCACCACCTCGCCGCGCTTCGACTCGGATGTCTTCACCCTCGAACGGTCTCTGCAGGTGATGCTCGGCGGCCGCGCCGGGTCGACGCTGGTAGGGCTGCTCACCGTGGATCGCTCGGTCTTCGAGGAGACCGGCGAGATGGGAATACCGCCCGAGACGCACGAGCGGCTGGTCTCCTGGCGCGCGCGATTCGGCCTGGCCATCGACAACGCCCTGAACTACCTGAACAACCCCGATGGCATCCAGGGGCACAACTTCGGGACGCAGCTCCTCCACGCGGAGGGCTCGACCACGCTCCAGGGCCGGCTGACGCTGGTCCGCTACAACAACGAGCCCCAGTTCTTCATCGCCGACGCGGACATCCTGCTCACCCTCGCGGCGGACCTCCTCGAGCGGCTCGGAGAGCACCTGACCCCGGAGATGGTGGAGCCCGAGCTCGTGAACCGGCTGCGGGAGGCGGTGGACCTCATCGAGCGGCGGGGCAAGGCCCGCGGCTGATCTCGACCTCGCCGTCGCAGCCGCTACCATGCGCGCATGACCGCGACTTCGCCGCGCGCCGCCGAGGCGCTCCCGTTCACCGGTGACCCCGAGGCCGACCGTCTTCTGGCCACCGACCCCTTCGCCCTGCTCGTGGGGTTTGCGCTTGACCAGCAGGTGAGCGTGCAGAAGGCGTTCTCCGGCCCGGCCGAGCTGCGCCGCCGGATCGGGCATCTTGATCCAGCTCGGATCGCCGCCATGGATCCCGCGGAGCTCGATCGCGTCTTCCGCGAGCGACCGGCGCTCCATCGCTTTCCCGGCGCCATGGCCACCCGCGTTCGCGCCCTCGCCCAGGCGGTGGCAGGCGAGTACGGCGGGAACGCCGGACGGATCTGGACGGAGGCGCACGACGGCGCCGAGCTGGAGCAGCGGCTTCTTTCCCTGCCGTCCATCGGCCCCATGAAGGCGGCATCGATCATGGCCATCCTGGCCAGGCGGCTGGGCGTGACCCTGCGGGGCCTGGCAGATCGTCTGCCGAGCCACCCCACGCTCGGGGATGTCGATTCGGCGGAGGCGCTGGCCGCCTACCAGGAGCAGAAGCGGGCCCACAAGGCGGCGATGCGGGCGCGCGGCGAGCGCGTCTAGCGGCCCGCGGCGGGCACCGTGGCGGGCACAAGGAAGGAGGCCGGGCGTGGGCACTCGCCGGCCTCCTCGGGCGCCGCGGCGGATCCGGTCGCGTGCCGGGACCGCGGTGCCGTGCCGGATGATAGTGGCTCGGGCCTAGGGGTCACTAGTACTTTTGGTCCTGAAGCGCCGCGTTCCGAGCTCTGACGCCGCCTCTGCGCTGCCTCAGGCCACGTCCCAGGCGAGTGGCATCGTGTCGGTCAGACGGGTCCGGCCGATGAAGACCGCCACGAGGGCGAGCGCGGGACCGGTGACCCGCTGCAGCTCGGCCAGGGTGTAGGCATCGGCCACGCTGATGTAGTCGATCCGCGCCATCGGCTCGGCGGCGATGACCCGTTCCATCCGGGCCCGCAGCACCTCCGCCGATCGCTCGCCGTGGTCGTACGTGGTCCGCGCGGACTCGAGCGCCTCGAAGAGGCAGGCCGCCGCGTGGCGCTCCTCGATCGAGAGCTGCCGGTTCGCCGCGGCGATGGCCACGCCGTCCGGATCGCGGACGGTGGGGCATACGACCAGGTCCAGGTTCACGAACAGGTCGGCGAGCATGCGGCGGATGACGACGACGCGCTGGGCATCCTTCTGGCCCACGTACAGCCGTGCCGGTCCCACGAGATGGATGAGCTTCATGGTCGCGGTGGTGAGGCCATCCAGATACCCCGGGCGCGAGGCGCCCTCAAGGCGACGGGTGAGCCCTTCGACGGTGATCCGGGTCAGATCGTCGGCGGGGTAGATGGTGCTGACCGAAGGGAGGAAGACGATGTCCGCGGCTGCCCGCTCGAGGAGGGCGAGATCGCGGGCCTCGTCGCGCGGGTAGCTGGCCGCCTCCTCGCGCGACGCGAACATGGTGGGGTTCACGAAGCAGCTGACCACCACGCAGCCGTTCTCGGTCCCGGCGCGCCGCACGATCGAGAGCTGCCCCTCGTGCAGGAATCCCATGGTGGGCACGAACCCCACCGAGTCGCCGGCCAGGCGCCGCTCCAGGATCGCCTCCCGGAGCTCCCCGACAGTGCGCACGACGAGCATGGGCGGGCGCTCAGGTCTGCTCGGCGGGAGCGCGACGGGCGCCACGACCCCGGGACGTCCGTCCCGCCCCGGCCCGCGCGGTTCGGTAGCGGTCGCCGATCACGTCCCACAGGCGCTCGGCGACCTGCCGCTTGGGCAGCATCGGCCAGTCGGTCAGCGCGCCCTCGACGCCGAAGACGGTCACCTTGTTCTCATCCGAGCCGATGGCGTCGAATGGCCCGCCCACCACGTTGCCCACGATGAGGTCCAGGCCCTTGTCGCGCAGCTTCCCCGTGGCGTTGGCCTCGAGGTCGTCGCTCTCCGCGGCGAAGCCGATGAGGAACGGTCGCACCCCCTCGGGCATCTCGCCCACCTCGGCCACGATGTCCGGGTTGGCGACAAGCTCGATCTGGAGACCGGCCCCGTCGCGCTTGATCTTCCGGCGGCTCGTCTGCTTGGGGGCGAAGTCGGCGACCGCGGCGGCCATCACCAGGATGTCGGCTCCCGCGGCCTCGCGGAGGACGGCGCTGCGCATCTCGCCGGCGGTCGTGGCCGGTACGACCGTCACGCCGGGTGGCGGGGCGACGCTCATGCTTCCGGCGACGAGGGTGACGCTGGCGCCACGATCGCGCGCTGCCTCGGCGACGGCGACGCCCATCTTTCCGCTGCTGCGGTTGCCGATGAAGCGAACCGGGTCAATGGGCTCGCGCGTGCCTCCCGCGCTCACGACCACGCGCAGCCCCTCGAGGTCGCCGGCATGCTCGAAGAGGCGCTCCACCGCGTCGACGATGCTCGCCGTCTCCGCCAGGCGCCCGATCCCCGTCAGGCCCGATGCGAGAGCGCCCACCTCCGGCTCGATGACCCGGTAGCCAAGGTCCCGGAGCGTCGCGACGTTGCGCTGGGTGACCGGGTTGGTCCACATCCCTGCGTCCATGGCAGGCGCGATGACGATCGGCGCGCGGCTGGCGCAGGCCACGGCCGTCAGCGCGCTGCCCACCAGGCCGGCGGCCAGCTCGGCCAGGAGGTTGGCGGTCGCCGGCGCGATGACCAGGGCATCGGCCGCCTCGGCCAGCTCGATGTGCGCGATCTGCTGCTCCGCGTCGAGGGCCAGCACGTCGGTGATCGCCGGGCGGTGGGTGAGGCTCTCGAAGGTGAGGGGCGTCACGAACGCCGCGGCGGAGCGGGTCATCACCACGTCCACCTCCGCGCCCCGGTCCTGGAGGCGGCGGACGATGAGGATGGCCTTGTAGGCGGCGATGCTGCCGGTGACCCCGACAACCACGCGGCGGCCGGCGAGCGGCCGGTGCTCCACGTTCACGAGCGCACCGCATCGACGCGGCGCCCGGTTCGGGCGCTCGCCGCCACCCACGCGTACCGGATGCCGCGCAGGGTCAGGTCCGGCTCGATCGCATCGATGCCGGGCACCTCGGAGAGCCACGGCTCGTACGTGTGGCCGCCGGTGGCCACCACGTGGATGCGGGCACCGGCCGGCGACCGCTCCGCGAGCTCACCGCGCAGGGCGGTGAGCAGGCCGGTGACGAGGCCGATGTAGCCGAGCACGGTCCCGCTCTGCATGGCGCTGATGGTGCTGGCGCCGATGGCGTGCTCCGGTCGCGCCAGCTCGATCCTGGGCAGCTTGCTGGCACGTCCCACCAGGGCCTCGAGCGAGAGGCCCAGGCCGGGGGCGATGGCCCCGCCGATATAGGCGCCCGCGGCGCTGACCAGGTCGAAGTTGGTGCTGGTCCCCAGGTCGATGACGATGGCGGGTCCGCCGAATTCGTTGCGGGCCGCCAGCGCGTTTGCCAACCGATCGGCGCCAGCCTCCGACGGCCGGTCGATCTCGATCGCCAGGGTGCCGTCCATCGTGCTCGCCTCGAGCACGAAGGGGTCGGTCCCGGTTCGATCGTGCAGCATGCGGCGGAACGTCGTGGTGAGCGGCGGGACCACGCTGGCGAGGGCCATGGCGTCGAGGGCGCGCAGGGCATGGCCGTCGAGACCCAGCAGCCCGGAGAGGAGCGCAGCGAGCTCGTCGTCGGTGGCCGTGGCGCGGGTCGTGGCGCGCCAGGACCCCGCGAGCCGCTCGCCGTCGAAGAGGCCGAGCGTCAGGTTCGTGTTGCCGATGTCGACCGCGAGGAGCTTCATGCGCAGGTCACATCCTACCAGTCGATCGGCCACGCCCCGGGTGGGGGGCGCCATCGGTCCGTGCGCATCGGCGGGCCGGTGCTAGACTCGCCGACGACCGTCCCCCCGCAGCCCGCAGCGAGCACGAAGCCGCATGTCCGACGCGCGAGCCAAGCTCTACATCAACACCGGCGTCGTCACCAACCGGACCGACATCTACAACATCCTCCGCCCGCTCCTCAAGCAGACCGTGACGTACACGTACTTCCGCGGTACGCGCGTCGAGAGCAGCGGGACCGGCTGGGTGGAGCGGATCGTCGTCGATCATCCGGAGATCGCCTCGTACTTCACGCCGCTCTCGATCTGCCTGAACCTCGACTCGTTCGACTACCTGCAGTTCGACACGACCTCGGAGCAGCTGCTCGTCTACACGCTCGTCATCGGCTCGGAGCGCGTCGTGCTCGAGTTCGCCGCATCGCCGCGTGTCGGCGAGGCGGGCCTCGACGGCGGGCATCCACTGCCGCGCAACGCGGAGGAGCTGGCGCGCGATCTGCACGTCATCCAGATGGAGCTCATGCTCTCGTCCGACGGGCCCGATGGCGGCGACGGGACCGACGAGGACGAGGATGCCTAGGTGACCACGCGCCCGGTGCCGCGACCCACGGCGGTCGAGGAGCCGTCCTTCGAGCGGTCGGTGCTGGCCAACGGCATGCGGGTCGTGACGCAGGCCATGCCGCACGCGCGCTCGGTCTCCATGGGCCTCTTCGTTGGCGTCGGCTCCCGCCACGAGGACGACCGGCACGCCGGGCTCTCGCACCTGCTCGAGCACCTCGTCTTCAAGGGGACCGAGGGATTTCCGGACGCCGGTGCGCTCTCCGAGGCGGTGGAGGGCTGTGGCGGCAGCGTGAACGCGAGCACCGATCGCGAGATCACCGCGTACACGGCCCGCGTTCCCGCGGCGGCCATGGCGACGGGCCTCGGCGTCGTCCGCGAGCTCGCGCTCCGGCCGCTCCTGCGCCACGCGGACCTCGTCGCAGAGAAGCCCATCATCGTCGACGAGATCCGGATGTACATCGACTCTCCGTCGGACCACGTCTTCACCATCTTCGACGAGCTGCTCTTCGGCGACCACCCCCTGGGGCGGGAGATCGCGGGCACGCCCGGCTCCGTTCGGCGGGCGACGCGCGCGAGCGCCCGTGAACACTGGGCACACTGGTACCGACCCGAGCGAATGGTGCTGGCCGCGGCAGGCGCAACCGATCACGCCTCGGTTCTCCGCATCGCCGAGCACTGGTTCGCTACCGGCGCCGATACCGCGAGCGCCGTGCGAAACGGAACGCCGCTGCGGCTCGTGCCGCCGCCACAGATCCCCGCGGAGGGGGCCCTGCGCGTCGTCCATCGCGACCTGGCGCAGGGGAACGTCTGCCTGGGGATGCCCGGCGTCTCCCGCACCGACCCGGACCGGTACGCCCTCGACCTGCTGGGAGCCATCCTGGGCGACGGGATGAGCAGCCGGCTCTTCCTTGAGCTGCGCGAGCGTCGCTCGCTGGCGTACGACGTCTCGACGTTCGCCTCGATGTACGCGGACTGCGGCGTCGTCGGGATCCACGCCGGCTTCGACCCTGATCGCGCGGAGGAGGTCCTGCGTGCCATCCTGGACGAGCTGGATCGCGTGACCCAGGACCCGGTGGCCCCGGCTGAGCTGGAGCGCGCGCGGGCATACACCCGCGGCCGGCTCGAGCTTCGGATGGAGGAGACGGGGCCGGTCGCCTCGTGGCTCGGAACCGGTGAGCTCCTCCTGCCGCGCATCCTCAGCGTCGCCGAAGTCGTCGAACGGCTGGACGCGGTGTCCACCGACGACATCCTGCGCGTCGCCCGCGAGTACATGGCCCCGCAACGGGCCAGGGTCGCTCTCCTGGGCCCGTTCCGCGGCACGTCTCGGTTCCAGCGGGTGCTGGCCGCATGAGTGACGACGAGCGGGACGAGCGGCGCACGGACCCCGGGGTCCCGGACGGCGAGGGTGCGACGGACGTGGACGCGACCCCCGCCACGGTCGACTCGGCCGTATCGGGGTCGGATGAGCCGATGGCGGACGGCGTCGATGACGCGCCGCCGGGCACCTATTACGTGGACCTCGTGCAGGACGAGCAGGCGCTGGCCCGGGCGCAGATCGACTCAGGCCTGCCGTCCACGGCCGAGGCGGCCCTCCTGCGCCGGATCGCGCGTCTCGTGGCCCAGGGCACGCCCGCCCTGGAAGAGCTCGATGCGGCTCGCGCCCTGCTTGCCGAGGCGCTGTGGCGCCAGGGCCGTCCCGTCGCAGCGGGGGCCGTGGCAGGCCGGATCCGTGCCGGAAGCCTGGAACGCCGCCGGCCCCTGATGATGGTCGTGGAGGCCGAGGCCCTGGCGGCGACGGGCCAGATGGATGCGGCCGCAAGCCTTGCGGACCGTCTCGTCGGCGAAGTGGGGGTTGACGAGGCGTGGCGCCTACGGGCCGGCATCCCGTCCCGCCTGCCGTGGCCGGTTCCGGTCTCTCTCCGTGCCCGTCGCCCTCATGAGGTCGCGGCCGCGCGACGTGGTCTCGAGCCATCGCCGGCGCCCGCGGCGGGCGACCCGTCGCGCACGGCCGCCGCGCACGCGAGGCTCGAGGCGGCGCGGCAGGCGTACGGTCTCGACGAGCTCGAGCGCGGCGATCGAGAGCTGATGCTCGCGCTGCGCCTGGACCCGCGGGTCGCGCCGGAGGGGATTGGGCTGCTGGAACCCACCCTCGAGGCCGAGGGCCCCACGGACCGTCTGCTACTCTACGGCGACCTGCTCAGGGCAGCCGGGCGAGGCGCTGACGCGTCGGCAGTGTACGACCGGGCAGCCCGGGCCTGACCTTCCAGACTCTCATCGGAGGCGACGCACCACGCGCGGTGCCGTGCCGCTTCTTCGAACACAGCGTCAGGAGCACGAACTGCCATGCAGCGTACCCTCGTCCTCGTCAAGCCAGACGGCGTGCAGCGCGGTCTTGTCGGCGAGATCATCGGCCGCTTCGAGCGAAAGGGGCTCAAGGTCGTGGGCCTTCGCTTCCTGCCCGTCTCGCTCGAGCTCGCGGAGCGCCATTACGCGGTCCACGCCGGCAAGCACTTCTACGATGGGCTGGTGGCGTTCATCACCTCCGGACCGGTGGTGGCCATGGCGCTGGAG
The DNA here is from genome assembly GCA_963805645.1 of uncultured Chloroflexia bacterium. Lineage (GTDB taxonomy): Bacteria > Chloroflexota > Limnocylindria > QHBO01 > QHBO01 > CAVXEH01. The sequence continues at coordinate 84,730 of CAWDVA010000004.1, forward strand.
GGACCGGACGCCATCGCGACGGTTCGGCGCCTGGTGGGCAGGACCATGCCCAACGAGGCGGACCCGGGCAGCATCCGGGGCGACCTGGGGATCAGCGGGCTCCGCAACCTGATCCACGCCTCCGATGCGCCGGAGACCGCAGAGGCCGAGCTCGCGCTCTGGTTCGATGCCGGGCAGCTGGTCGACTACGAGCGGACGATCGATCCGTGGGTCGTGGCGGAGGAGCCCGCGAGGGCCTAGCCCACCGGGACCGGGCTGCGCAGCAGGGCCGCCGGCGAGCTGGCCGGCGAGGCATCGCCGTTCGAGGCGGGCAGACCGGGATAGGTCGGCCGGGTGAAGATGCCGATCTTGTCCAGAGGGAAGTAGCGCAGCAGCGCGCGGCCGATGATCAAGTCGCGGTTGATGGGCCCGAAGACCCGGGAGTCCTGGCTCACAGAGCGGTGGTCGCCCATCACGAAGTAGTCCCCGGCGGGCACCACCCACGAAGAGGTCCCATCCGGATTCTTCGGCTGGGTGGGCTGCGCGCTGCCATTGATGTCGGCCGCGACGTACGGCTCGTCGAGGCGCACGGCGCTCCCGCCCGGGGGCGTCACGTACACGCGGCCGTTCTCGAGGCTCACGGTGTCGCCGGGCAGGCCGATGACGCGCTTGATGAATGGGACGCCGCCCTCCGAGTAGCCGGCCGGAGGGTTGAAGACGACGATGTCCCCGCGCTGGTAGTCGGAGAAGTGCGGGCTGATCTTGTCGATGAGGACGTACTGGCCCGAGACGATGGTCGGCTCCATCGAGGTCTGCTCCACCTCGAATGGCTGTGCCACAAAGTTGTGGATGAGCAGGTAGATGAGCAGGGTGAGGACCAGGGTCTCGACGACCTCGATGGCGCATCCCAGGCCACGTCGCGGAGCCTCGCTTACCGGTGCGGCATCCGGCTCACCGCGCGCCGGATCAGGGAGTTCGTAGGTCATGGGGCTCCGTCGTTGTGTGGGCTGGTCGAGGCGGGCCGGCACAGCATAGCGCACGGATCGGCGGTCGCCGGACCATCCATGGGCGCGCCGCGCTAGACTCAAATCCAATGGGCCACCTGTTGCTTGTCAGGCACAGCACCACCGACGCGAGCGCCAGCGGGCGGAACCTGGGGCAGGGATCCGACCCGCCACTCTCCGTCGCCGGCATCGAGCTGGCCGAGAGGCTCGGCGCGTCGCTGCGCTCGGAGCTCGCGGAGCTCCCGGTCGCCGACCTGCGGCTGATCTCGTCGAGTGCGCGACGCTGTCGTGAGACGGCGGGTGCGGTCGCGCAGGCCCTGGGCCGTCCCGAATCCGACATCGCCGTCGACCCGAGCCTCCTGGAGATCGACTATGGGGCCTGGGAGGGTCTCACCGCCGACGAGTGCTGGGCGCGCGACCCGGAGGTGAGGGCGGCGTGGGAGGCGGATCCCTTCTCCACCCACACGCCGGACGGGGAGTCGGGTGCCGACGTGGCCGCGCGTGCCTTCATCGCCCTCGCCACGATCGAGGGCTGGCTCGCACAGGACCGGGCCCGCGCCGCCATCGTCGTCGCCCATAACCACGTCAACCGCCTGCGCATCACGGCACTCCTTGGCTGGCCCATGTCCAGCTACCGGCGCCGCGTCTCGCAGGATCCGGCCGGTTACAGCATCATCGGGTTCGGCGGCCCCCTGCCGGTCGTTCGACGGCTGAACGCGCGCCCCGCGTGAGCAGGCCGCTGTTGGAGCGCAACCAGCAGCTCCTTTCCCCCACGCAGATCAGGTTCGCGCCCGCGCAGATCGTGGGCGTTGCGGCACGGCTCGTCCCGTGAGCGGAGAGGCGTCGTCCGGCCGGCTGCGCCGCGTCGTCGTCCGATCGGTCCTCGTTCTCGTTGCCGGCGCCGCGATCCTGGTGCCCATCCTGTGGTACGCCAGCACCGTCGATGTGCGTCCACCGCAGGTGGACCGCATGGCCGTGACCCAGCACCTCCCGGGCGACAGCTCCGTGGCGCTGACCACCACGTCCCTGGAGATCGTCTTCTCCGAGGCGGTCGACCACACGACCGCGCAGACCGCGCTCGCCATCGACCCGAACGTGACGGGTTCGTTCAGCTGGAGCGGCAGCACCATGATCTTCACGCCGGCGGGGCGTTTGCCCCTCAAGACGAGCTTCTCGGTGTCGCTCAAGGCCGGGGTCCGCGATCTTGCCGGCAATGTGATGGGCGCGACGGGCCCCTTCGGCTTTCGGACGGTGGGCAGCCCAAGCGTGGTCGCCACCCGGCCGGCCGCGGCGGCAACCGACGTCGTGCTCGACGCGCCGATCGTCATCACCTTCTCGACCCTGATGGACACCACATCGGTGCAGGACTCGCTCGAGGTGATCCCGCGGACGGACGTCGACCTCCAATGGGCGGGCGAGACGGTGACGATCATTCCGCGCCAGTCGCTGGAACCGGACCACCACTACGTCGTGATCATCGGAACCGGGGCCACGGACCTGGCCGGAACGGCCCTCGACAAGCCGCTGCGGCTGGAGTTCTCGACGGTGCCGGCGGGGTTGCATGCCCGCGCGATCCTGCCGCAGGACACCGCGCAGGGGATTGCCGTCACGACGTCGATCGCGGTGATCCTGGACCGCGCCATCGACCCGTCGAGCGTCGACGGACGGCTCATGACCATCGAGCCCGCGGTGGGCGGATCGCTGAGCGTCACCGCGCCCGAGGGAGCGGCGGGCATGACCGACACGGCGCGGCGGATCCTGCGCTTCAATCCGTCCGGCCCGCTTCCGGCCAATACGACCTTCACGGTCACCCTGTCACCCGGCATGCGCGGCACCGATGGCGCCCGGCTCGCCGCGCCGCTGACCTGGAGCTTCACCACCGGAGCACCATCGACCTCGCTCGCGAACCAGATCGTGTACCTGTCGAGCCGGTCCGGGGTCGCGAACCTGTGGGCCATGAACCCTGATGGGTCGAACCAGCACCAGGTGTCGGCCGAGCTGTCGCCGGTCACCTCGTATGCCGTGGCGCCGGACGGACGCTCGTACGTGGTTGGCGACGGCGCGCGCCTCGTCGAGGAGGCGGCCGACGGCTCCGATCGGCGCGTCCTGACCCAGGCGGATGACGTCGAGTTCGACCCTGCGTATGCGCCCGACGGCTCGGTCATCGTCTTCGGCCGGGCCGATGCGGCGACCGGTGCCGGGCTGGGCCTGTGGACCCGCTCACCCTCGGGCGGTCCCGCGCAGGCCATCGATGTGCCGAACGGATCGGGCGGTGTCACCGCCATCCCGGTGCCGACCCCCAGTGGATCCGCGGCGGCGCTCCCGGCGTCCCTGCTGCGCGCCCCCCGCTACTCGCCGGACGGGCGGCGGCTCGCCTTTGTCGACTCCGGGGGTCGGATCGGGATCCTCGACCTCGAGGATGGCAGCCTGACCGCAGCGGCGTTCCACGCGGCCTCCGTCCCCGCCTGGCTGCCCAATGGGCACGGGATCGTGGTGTCCGGGCTCGCTGACCTCCCGGGTCAGGCCGCCCTGGCCACGCGGTTGCTCACGCCCGGGACGCCCGTCCCGCCGCTCACCCCGTCGGGCCTGCGCCTCACGACGCTGGAGCGCCGGGGCCTCGGCGCGGTGGAGCTCGACGTTGGTCTGTCGCTGGCCCAGCGGCTGCCCCTCGAGGCGGGCGCGGCCCTGCCCGCAGTCGATCCGGACGGGCGCGTCGCGTACGTCGTGCTGCGGCCGGACAATCCCGAGGCGGGCAGCCTGTGGATCGCGGCACCGGGCGGTCTCGGCTCGATCGAGCTGGAAACCGACTCGGGTGCCCTCGCGCGGGGCGTCTCGTTCGCGCCCGAGGCGGACACGCTGGTGGTCGTCCGCCAGGCCGTGATTGACGAGCCACCGGGGACCTCCCCGCAGCCGTCGCCGACGCCGGTGGCGAGCCCGGCAGAGACACCCGGCCCCACCGCCTCCCCGACCACCACCGTCCGCCCGGCCGGGGGCATCTGGCTGGTCGACGCCCGCACCGGCATCGGTCGGCAGCTGACCTCGGACGGGTGGCTCGCGCGCTGGCTGCCCTGACCCGCAAGGGCCGTCGACGAGGTTGACCTGCCAGCGTCGCGCATGCGAGAATCCGCCCGCCGCGCTGGCGGGCCCCGGTACGGGTGCAGCCGCCGGCGCTTCCGTATGTCAGACCTGGGAGCCCGCCCACCAGTCCCCTGCCTGCGGGACGATCAGAGCACACCGTCATCGGAGGACCAATGGAGCTCCAGCCGATCATCTGGGTCATCCCGGCCGCCGGTCTCCTGGCCATCGCCTTTGCCCTGTACCTCGCCTATGACGTCCTCCACAGGGACACGGGCACGGAGGCCATGCAGCAGATCGCGGATACGATCTTCGAGGGTGCCGTCGCCTTCATCCGGCGGCAGTACCAGACCATCGCGCTCCTGGCCGTGGCGGCGGCGGTCGTCATCGGCGCCGTCATCGCCCTGGTCGAGACGAGCCAGGTGGCCGACACCGACATCTTCGGCCTCGATCTCGGCATCCGCACCGGCGTGGCCTTCCTGGTGGGTGCCGCGTGCTCCATGGCTTCGGGCATCATCGGCATGTACATCAGCGTGCGCTCGAACCTGCGCACCGCGGCAGCCGCCCGCCACTCCCTGGTCGGCGCGGTGCAGACCGCCCTCCGCGGCGGCGCGGTCTCCGGGTTCCTGGTCGTGGCGCTCTCCCTCCTGGGCGTCTTCGGCATCTTCACCGCCTACGGCGGCTTCACGCATCCGGAGCAGGCCCCGTTCCTCATCGTCGGGTTCGGCTTCGGCGCCAGCTTCGTGGCCCTCTTCGCGCAGCTCGGCGGCGGGATCTACACCAAGGCCGCCGACGTGGGCTCCGACCTGGTCGGGAAGGTTGAGGCCGGCATCCCCGAGGACGACCCGCGCAACGCGGCGGTCGTCGCGGACCTGGTGGGCGACAACGTCGGCGACTGCGCCGGTCGCGGTGCCGACCTGTTCGAATCCACCGCCGCCGAGAACATCGGCGCCATGATCCTTGGCGTGGCGGTCTACGGGATCGCCTCGTCCCTGGGCTGGCCGCACCCCGAGGCCTGGATCTTCTTCCCGCTCGTGGTTCGCGCCTTCGGGCTCCTCGCCACCATCGTCGCCATGTTCTTCATTGGCGGACGGGAGGACGAGGACCCCATGAACATGCTGAACCGGGGGTACTGGGTCACCACCATCCTCTCCGTCGCCGGCCTGGCGCTGACGACCTGGGTCATGATGGGAACTGCGACCGGCACCGGCGCGGGAGGCTTCCCGGTCTGGGTCTACTTCTTTGGCGCGGGGCTCGTGGGCCTCGCCACCAGCGTGGCCTTCGTCTACATCACCCAGTACTACACCGCGGGCTCGTGGCGCCCGGTGAAGGAGATCGCGGAGGCCTCGAAGACGGGCGCGGCCACGAACATCATCTCGGGCACCGCGGTGGGCTTCGAGACGACGGCCATGACCGCCATCGTGATCGGGATCGCGCTGCTGGCCAGCCACTGGCTGGGACAGCAGGCCCACCTCCTGAACCCCGACACGGGGGCCAACGTGGGCGGCATCTTCGGGACGGCCGTGGCGACCATGGGCATGCTCATGACCTGCGCCTTCATCCTCGCCATGGATACCTTCGGGCCTATCACCGACAACGCCGGCGGCATCGCGGAGTTCAGCCGCAGCGAGGCGAGCGCGCGCGAGATCACGGATCGCCTCGACGCCGTGGGCAACACGACCAAGGCGCTCACGAAGGGCTACGCCATCGCCTCGGCGAGCCTGGCGGCCTTCCTCCTTTTCAGCGCCTACATCGACAAGGTGAACCTCATCCTGGGCAACCAGATCGCCGCCGGCACCCGGCTGCCGGGGACGCTCCTGGCGTCGGTCAACCTCGCTGACGTCAGCGTCTTCGTGGCAGCCCTGCTGGGCTCGATGCTCGTCTACTTCTTCTCGAGCCTCGCCATCCGCGCCGTGGGAACCACGGCCCAGGCGATCATCGTCGAGGTGCGCCGCCAGTTCCGCGAGCACCCCGGCATCATGGATTACACGGAGCGTCCCGACTACGCCCGCGTCGTGGACATCACGACCCGCGCGGCGCTCCGCCAGATGATCCTGCCCGGCTCGGTCGCCGTGGGCACCCCCATCGTCGTCGGGCTGCTGCTCGGCTACCAGGCGGTCGCCGGACTCCTCATGGTCGGGACCATCGCGGGTGTCCTGCTCGCGACGGTGCTGAACAACGGGGGTGGCGCGTGGGACAACGCCAAGAAGTACATCGAGGCCGGCCACCTGACCGACGACGCGGGGAACGTCATCGGCAAGGGAACGGTGGCGCATGCCGCAGCGGTCGTGGGCGACACGGTCGGGGACCCGTTCAAGGACACCGCCGGTCCGTCGCTCCACGTCCTGGTGAAGCTGCTTGCGACCATCACCCTGGTGATGGCACCGCTCTTCATCCGCTGACCTGAGCAGGAGGAGTCCAGACCCGCCCTGACAGGAGTCAGATGGTGCTCATCATCCAGGCCGCGATCATCGGCCTTGTCCAGGGGCTGACGGAGTTCATCCCGATCAGCTCCTCGGCGCATCTCATCTTCCTGCCCCGAGTCCTGGGCTGGAATGATCCGTTCATCAACTCGAACCAGTTCGACGTGATGCTCCACATGGGCACGCTCCTCGCGCTGCTCATCTACTTCTGGAACGACCTCGTGGGCCTGCTGGTGGCCTGGCTGGCGTCCATCCGCGATCGCTCGATCGCCGGCGATCCACGGCGCCGTCTCGCCTGGCTGTTGTTCATCACCATCATTCCCGGCGCGCTCCTCGGGGCGCTGGGCGAGAAGTTCTTCGACACCTTCTTCCGACAGAACAGCCTCCTGTTCATCGCCGCACTGCTGGCCATCGGCGCCGGGCTGCTGTGGCTCGGGGAGCGTCGGGGCACCCGGACGCGCGAAATGGGGGACCTGACGGTGGGTGATGCAGCCGCGATCGGGGTGGCACAGGCCTTCGCACTCTTCCCGGGCATCAGCCGCTCGGGCATCACCATCGCGGGCGGCCTGTTCCTGGGCATGACCCGCGAGGCGGCCGCACGCTTCAGCTTCCTGATGGCGACCCCCATCATCGCCGGCGCCGGGGTCCTGAAGGGCAAGGAGATGCTTTCGAGCGGGATCGTCGGGTCGGACGTGGCCCCGCTCGCCGCTGGCTTCCTGGCCGCACTCATCTCCGGACTGGCGGCCATCGCGTTCCTGCTCTCCTACCTGCGACGCAGGAGTACCGGGCTCTTCATCGGCTACCGCTTCGCCGCCGCCGCGGTCCTCGTCCTCCTCGTCATCCTGGGCCGCTGACGTGGTTGTCCCGCATTCGCACGGGCCTGCCGGGAGCGTGGTGTCGAGCACGATTTCCTTTGACACCCGGCATGGGGACGCATACAATGCCGCGGCGTTGGCGCCCCGCGGCAAGCGTTGGCGGCGACGCGGATCCTGGCCGCGATTCGAGAGCGAAGGCCAGCTTCAGGACGGTCACCCCGCGAGCGGTGACGGGACTGGAGCGTTTTTTGTTATTCAACCCGGTCGAGCCGGCGCGCATTCCCACGGTGCCGGCCCGCACCCAGCACCACGTGGGGTGACGACCTCCACCCAGAAGGGGGAGAGACACGCATGAACAACAAGCCTGTCTACCTGACCGCCGAGGGGCTCGCCAAGCTCAAGGCGGAGCTGCAGCAGCTGGTCACCGTCGACCGGCCGCGCGTTGCCGCTCGGATTCACGATGCCAAGCTCGACGGCGACATCACCGAGAACGCCGAGTACGAGGACGCCAAGCAGGAGCAATCGTTCCTGGAGGGCAGGATCGCCACGCTCGAGGCCCAGCTGAAGAACGCGGAGGTGATCGCGCAGCCGGACGGCGACCGGATCGGCATCGGCTCCACGGTCGTCATCAAGGGAGCCGATGGCACCGACAAGTTCACCATCGTTGGCTCGGCGGAGGCCTCGCCGCGCGAGGGACGGATCAGCAACGAGTCCCCGGTGGGGGTTGCCCTCATGGGCCGCCGCAAGGGCGAGAAGGTCACCGTGCAGGCGCCCTCGGGCTCCGTCGAGTACACGATCGTCTCGGTGGCATAGGGCGGCCGCCGCACCGTGTTCTGGGCCGACGAGCTCGCCGCTCGCGTCACCGGCCCGCAGGTCGTCAACGACAGCAAGACACCGTCCGGGACGGTCCACGTCGGGTCCCTGCGGGGACCCGTCCTGCTCGACGTCATCGTCCGTGCCCTCCGCGACCGGGGCATCCAGACGGAGCTGCGCTACGGGATCGATGACCTCGACCCCATGGATGCCCAGGCGCTCCTGACGCCCGACGCCATCGAGCGCTCCATGGGCGTGCCCCTGGCCCACGTGCCGGACCCGGCGGGCGACGGGCACGCGTCCTACGCCCGCCATTTCATGCAGCTCTTCACCGCCACCTTCGATGGGCTCGGCGTCCACCCCGACCGGTATTACTGGATGAGCGAGGTCTACGGATCAGGCGCCATGGATCCGTACATCCGCTCCGCCCTGGACGCGGCCGAGACGATTCGTGCCATCTACCGGCAGGTGAGCCACGTGGAGCGCCCGGAGGGCTGGCTCCCGGTTCACGCTATCTGCGAGACCTGCGGCCGGATCGGCACCACCCTCGCCACGGACTGGGACGGGGAGACGGTGTCGGTGCAGTGCCTCCCGGACCTCGTGGAGTGGGCAACCGGCTGTGGCTCGGTCAGCCGGGTCACGCCCTTCGGCGGAGCCGCCAAGCTGCCCTTCAACGTGGACTGGGCCGCCAAGTGGAGCCTGTTTGGCGTCACGATCGAGCCGTGCGGCAAGGACCTGGCCACCGCCGGCGGCTCCCGCGACCGGGCGGATGCCATTGCCCGCGAGGTCTTCCGGCGCGAGCCGCCCATGCGCGTCGACTACGAGTTCCTCAACATCGGCGGCAAGAAGATGAGCACGTCCAAGGGCCGCGGCGCCGCGGCGCACGAGATCGCCGAAGTGCTGCCGGCCGAGGAGCTGCGGCTCCTCTTCGTCCGCCCGCGCCCCAACCAGGCGATCGAGTTCGACCCGGTGGAGACCGATGCCATCCCGCGCCTCTTCGACGAGGCAGACCGGCTGGCGGCGGCGACCGCCGGGCGCGAGGTGCGCGGCGAGCTGCCGGCGGACCACCAGCGCCTCTTCGCCATGAGCCTCGTCGATGCGCGGGCCGATGTCGCGGCCGAGGCTGCCGCGTACCGGCAGCCGTTCGCCCATCTCGCGTTCCTGATCCAGGTGCCGGGGATCGACGTCGTCTCCCGGGTCGCCGCGGAGAAGGGCGCACCGCTCGCCGACCGCGAGCGCGGTCTCCTCGACGTGCGGATCGCCGCCGCCCACGCGTGGCTCGCCGACTACGCCCCGCCGCACGCGCGCGTGGAGGTCCAGGAGCAGCTGCCCGAGGCCGCGGCCACCCTGGACGGCTCCCAGCGCGCCACGCTGGCCGCGCTCGCCGAGCGGCTCGAGGACATCGAGTCCTGGACGGGAGACGTGCTCCAGGCGGCCGTCTTCGACGCCGCCCGCGAGCAGGGTCTTCCCGCGGGACGCGCGTTCGCCGCGCTCTACACGGCCTTCCTCGACCGTGCCAACGGCCCGCGAGCCGGCTGGCTGCTGGCGTCGCTCGATCCGGCTTTCGTCCGCAGGCGCCTCCACGAGGCGGCCGCCTCGGGTACGCTCGGGGCATGATCGGCGTCGCGCTCATCAGGGAGGACCCCGAGGCGGTCAAGGGGGCGATCGCCCGCAAGGGCGAGCCGGTCGAGCCGGTCGACCGGGTCCTGGCCGCGGACACCCGTCGGCGCGAGCTCGAGGCGGAGGCAAACGAGCTGCGCGCGGAGCGCAACGCCGGGAACAAGCAGCTCGGCGAGCTGATGCGCACCGGGCGCCGCGATGAGGGAGAGGCGCTCAAGGGCACCATGGCCGGCCTCTCGCAGCGCATCGACGCCCTCGATGCCGAGCTCGGCGAGGTCACCGCGGCCATCGAGCGGGACATGCTCCTGATCCCCAACCTGCCGCACCCATCGGTCCCCGACGGCGGGGGAGCGGACGACAACCCGGTCATTCGCCGCTGGGGCGAGCCGCGACCGGAGGGCAGCACGCCCCCGCACTGGGAGATCGCCGAGCGGCTGGGGCTCTTCGACCTCGAGCGCGGGGCCAAGATCGCCGGATCGGGGTTCATCCTCTTCACGGGCCCCGGCGCGCGCCTCGAGCGTGCGCTCATCGGGCTCATGCTCGAGCTTGCGGAAGCCGCCGGATACCGCGAGCTGTGGACCCCCCTCCTGGTCAACGCCGCATCGGCCCGTGGCACCGGGCAGCTCCCCGACAAGGAGCACCAGATGTACGTGGCTGAGCGCGACGAGCTGTACCTGATCCCCACCGCCGAGGTGCCGGTCACCAACATCTACCGCGACGAGATCCTCCCCGCGGACCAGCTGCCGATCCGGCACGCTGCCTACACGCCGTGCTTCCGGCGCGAGGCGGGAGCCGCCGGCAAGGACACCCGTGGCCTGCTGCGCGTCCACCAGTTCGACAAGGTCGAGATGGTCAAGTTCGTGCACCCCGACACGAGCTACGACGAGCTCGAGTCGCTGACCCGGGACGCGGAGCGGGTCCTCGAGGCTCTCGAGATTCCGTACCGGACGGTGGAGCGCTGCACCGGCGACGTGGGCTTCGCCCAGGCCAAGGGCTACGACCTGGAGGCGTGGTCACCGGGGGTGGGGAAGTGGCTCGAGGTCAGCTCCTGCTCCAACTACACCGATTTCCAGGCACGCCGCATGAACCTGCGCTTCCGCCCGGCGGCCGATGCCCGACCGGAGCTGGTCCACACCCTCAACGGCTCGGGGCTGGGTATGAGCCGCACCTACGCGGCATTCATCGAGACGCATCTGCAGCCGGACGACTCCATCCGCATCCCGGCCGCGCTGCAGCCGCATCTCGGGCGCGACCGCATCGGCTGATCCGCCCGTCGACGGGCTGCGTACCATGGGGGCAATGCTCTCCTTCGTCGCCACCCTCATCGTCATGGCCGTCCTGGATGCCGTCTGGTTGGGCGCGGTCGCCCGCGGCTTCTACCGGCAGCACCTGGGGTTCCTGATGGCCGATGCGCCCAACTGGGCCGCGGCCGGGCTCTTCTACGTCCTGTACGCCATTGGCGTGGCGGTGTTCGCCACGCAGCCGGGGGTCGATGCCGGGTCGCCGCTCACCGCGCTCTGGCGCGGAGCGCTCTTCGGGCTCGTCGCCTATGCGACCTACGACCTGACCAACATGGCGACGCTGCGTGGCTGGCCCACGATCGTCACGGTCGTTGACCTGGCCTGGGGCACCGCGCTCTCCGCAGCCGTGGCGGCCGTTGCCACCTGGGCGGTCCTGGCGATCGGCTGATCAGCGAATCACCATCCCGGCGGCCCCCAGGCGCGGCAGCAGCGCCGCCCGCACGGCGTCGGCCGCCCGCGCCGCCTGCTCGACGTTGGGCGCGCCTCCATCGGCAAACATTCGGGCCTGCAGCGCCGGGCCATGGGCGTCCAGCGACCTCACCTGGGCCGATGTGACCGGCTGGACCACGAAGTGGACGTGGCCGGGGCGCCGGTCGGCGTGCGACCACAGGCAGGCATAGACCTGCGAGGCGGGGTCATCGGCCAGCCGAGCCGCATCGGCAACCGCGGCAGGCACTGCCGCCAGCAGCGGGCCAAGCTCGGAAGCCTCCATCGGCTGCAGGTCGGCCAGGTGGATCACGTGCCGTATGGGCTTGACCACGACGGTCCCCACCCCGAGCGCACCCACGCAATGCTCCACGACCCAGCCGGCGGTCGTCGCAATACGCCCGCCGGGCACGCGTTCGGGATGCTCGATGAGGTCACATGCCATGCACTCCATGGCGGGGATGCTAGCGGCCCGGGCCACCCGGCACTTCCGCGGTGGCCTGGCGAGCGGCTGCAATACTTCCTGGACGCGACCGCCAAGCCGGACCACAGGAGAGAGAATGACCGCCCAACCCGCCCCGTACGCGCTGCGCCTCGAGATTGACTACCCCGAGCAGCCGCTCGACCGCTTCACGACCTTCTTCCGCCTGCTGTGGGTGATCCCCATCGCCATTGTCGCGGCAGGGCTCTCCACCGGTCTGTTCTTCTCGACCGCCATGATGATCGTCTTCCGGCAGCGGTACCCGCGCTGGTGGTTCGACTTCACGCGGGAGCTGACCCGCTTCAGCATCCGCGTCGGTGCCTACCTGGCCCTGCTGACCGATGCGTATCCGTCCACGGTCGAGGAGCAATCGGTCCACCTGGAGATCGATTACCCCGACGTGGAGCACGACCTGAATCGATGGCTTCCGCTGGTGAAGTGGTTCCTGGCCATCCCGCACTACATCGTGCTGTGGTTCCTGTGGATCGTCACCTTCGTGGTCCTGGTAATCGCCTGGTTCGCGATCGTGTTCACCGGGCGTTATCCACGTGGGCTGTTCGACTTCGTGGTGGGCATGATGCGCTGGAGCCTCCGGGTGAGCGCCTACGCGTACCTGCTGGTGACCGATGCGTACCCGCCCTTCAACCTGCGCTGACCGAACCCCCAAGGTCCCACGCTAGAATCGCGCTCCGGAGGGGTCGCATAGTGGCCTAGTGCGGCGGTCTTGAAAACCGCTGACCCGCAAGGGTTCGTGGGTTCGAATCCCACCCCCTCCGCCACGTTCGGCATGGCAGCGCGAATCAAGGAGCCGTGGAGGCCCTGGGTCATGGCGAAGCATGACGATCCCCGCGAGCTGATCGTTCCCGACGAGCTGGCCGATGCCCTGGCGGCCGATGACCTGGCGCTGGCCGTCTTCGAGCGGCTGTCCTTCAGCCATCGGCGCGAGCACGCCAACTACGTCGCGGAGGCGAAGCATCCCGAGACCCGCCAACGTCGGGCGGACGACACGGTCAGGCGTCTGCGCTCGCGGGCCTGAGGTCGAGGGGGAAGTGATGGTCAGGACGGCTCGGTATGCGACTCCTGGTCCTCATCGTGCTGGCGGCGTGCACGTCCACGTCGTTGCCATCGGTCGCGCCGACACCGCTGAGGTCCGGCTATGTGGCGGGTCATCACCGAGATCAACGGTCGGAGCTACCCCTGCTACTGAACCAGACCGCCGGGCTGCAGCCCGTGCGGCGATCCTCGATCCACAGCGGTGGGACGGCGGCGAGCAGCGCGAAACCCGACGGCCAGATCACCGGCAGCGCCAGGAACGCGGCAACGGGAACGCCCCAGCGACGGCCGGTCGCCGCGGCCCAGACGATGACCGCCAGCGCGAACGGCAGCCGGAAGCCAAAGGGCGGGAAGGCGAAGAACCCGTACTCGTAGGTGCGTGACGTCCCGGCATTCGACGCCAGCAGCCGGATCCAGTCCTCCCACAGGCCGATGCCTCCGACGAGCACGGACACCACCACGATCACGCCCGTCACCAGCGTCACCCAGGCCAGCGGCCGCCACTCCCGGCGGATGGCGAACCACAGCAGGCCGATGCCGGGCGTGACCTTGGTGAGCAGCACGAAGGTCCAGGCGGCGGGATAGCGGAACCCCACGATCATGACCACCGCGATCAGGACGTGGACGTTGCCGCGGACCAGGTCCTCGATGACGCCCGGCACGACCAGCGTGTATGCCGCGCCGGAGAGCCACAGCGCGCCGAGCGACACGGCGCCATACCCCAGCCGGAAGACCTCGAAGGGCAGGAGCGTGAACGGCGCAAGGAGCTGCGCGACGGCGGGGGCATACAGGAACGCGTCCACGCTGCCCAGGGCCGCGTCGCGATACGGGTTCGACGGGTCCACCGCCCAATAGGCATGCGAGTCGTTCGGGTGGGTGTTGTAGGGGAGGATCCCGAAGGCGATACCGGCCAGCCACAGCAGGCCGATGGCGGTGAGACCCCAGCGCACGGTGCGCCAGCCACCGAGCCGCTCCAGTGCGTCCGACAGTCGGGGGCCGATCGCGCGCACCCAGCTCGGTCAGCTCAGGCACCCTCCGGGGCGGGCACCTCGTGGTGCTGACGGCACCGGGCCTCGTACGACTCGTCGGCCAGCCCGCCGATCAGGATCAGCGGCGAGTCCGCCGTGGCGGGCTGGCCGTCGATGAGCCTCTGGGTGCGCGTCGCCGGCTCGCCGCAGACCATGCAGATGGCGGTGAGCTTGGTCACCTGGTCGGCGAGCGCCATGAGCCGCGGCATGGGCCCGAACGGGACGCCGCGGAAGTCGCGGTCGAGCCCCGTGACCAGCACCTGCTTCCCGGAGTCCGCGAGGCGCTCCACCACCTCGGCGAGGCCCTCGTCGAAGAACTGGCCCTCTTCGATGGCCACGATGTCGGCATCGTGGGCCAGGCCCTCGATGGCGCGCGAGTGCTCGACCGACAGCGCCTCGTGGCGGGCGCCGGATCGCGATATCACCGTGACCCGGTCCGTCCTCGTGTCGAGCTGGGGCTTGATGAGGACCACCTGCCGCCCCGCAATGGCGAAGCGGCGCAGGAGCCGGAGCATCTCATCGGTCTTGCCGCAGAACATGCAGCCGCAGATCACGTGGACCCAGCCGCTCGTGTAGAACATCAAGCCCTCAGTCCCCGACGACGGCCGCGTCGGCCTCGGGATCGCCCAGCGCCTCCGAGAGGGCCGAGCGCAGCGCCGCCATCGGCGCATCCGCCCCGGTCCACAGGCGGAAGGCGATTGCCTGGGCCGTGAGGAAGCTGGTGCGGCCGTTGGCGACCGTCCCGCCGCGGGCCTTCGCCTCTCGCATCAGGGCGGTCTGCCCGCGGTGCAGCGCCAGGTCGAGGACGTAGAGGTTGTCCGGGAGTGACTCCGGGGGCAGGGCGCTGGCCGCCTCGTCGGCACCAAGCCCGCTGGCGTCCACGATCAACCCCACCCGAGCCAGCTCGGCCTCGAGGATCGACTCGTGCCAGGGGCGGGCGCGCAGCTCCATGTGGCGCGCCACCTTCGCCAGGTCGGCGACGAGCGACTCCGCCTTGTGGAGATGACGGTTGAAGACGGTGATGTGCTGGAACCCTGCGCCGATGAGGACCGTCGTCGTCGCCCGGGCGCCGCCGCCGGCGCCGAGCACCATGGCACCGCGGGGCCACTTGCCCCGGACCTTGGGCAGGATGGCGGTCATGCCGGCGCGGACGCCATCCACGTCGGCGTTGTAGCCGCGCAGGCGCTGCCCGTCACGGACGATGACGCTCACCGCCCCGCTGACCCGGGCATCGTCGGAGAGCGAGGAGCATGCCGGCGCCGCCTTCTCCTTGTGGGGAGCGGTGACCACGGCGCCCAGGTAGTCGCGACCGCGCAGCCTGGCGATCGCCTCGGTGAGCTTGTGGGGACGGACGTCCCATGCCTCGATCACCACGCCCTGACCGGTCGCCTCGAAGGCAGCCCGGAGCACCGGCTCGATGAGGGCCGGATCACCGCTGGAGCCAATGATGGGGAGGCGCTGCTGAGCCATGCAGAATCACTTCGTTCGGGTTCATCGATGCTGCGCCACGCCCCGGGTGGCAGACTCGTCGGAGCAGCAGGCCCATGCTATCATCGGCGCCGCTCGCGGAGAGGTCGCATAGTGGCCTAGTGCGGCGGTTTGCTAAACCGTTGAAGGGGGTAAACCTCTTCCGAGGGTTCGAATCCCTCCCTCTCCGCCAGCCTCTCCCGGACGGGTGCCCGTAGCTCAGTGGATAGAGCGTCAGGTTGCGGACCTGAAGGTCGGAGGTTCGAGTCCTCTCGGGCACGCCACGCACGGCGGTCGTGCCCTCCGTCCCGGCCGGATGCCCTGAGTGGCCCTCCCCTCGCGTCGGTCGCCCGCGCTAGCGTTCTCCCATCGTTCCGCAGTGGAGGTGCCGGGGAATGCTGTGGGCAGTCGCCATCGTCATCGTGCTCATCGGCGTGGGCCTCGTGACGCTGACCCTGGTCGCGATCAGGAATGGCCAGCGGCCGCAGACGCTCGAGGACGCACGCGTCGCACGCGCGACGTCGCTGGGCATGTCCGTCGGGATGCTGCTGGGCGCCGCGCTCGGCGTGATCGTCTGGAACTCCACGGGGGAATTCGTCTTCTGGGTCGTCTTCGTGGGGGCGGGGATGACCGTGGGCATGGCCGCCGGCCACGGCATGGCAGTTCGGGGTCGATGACGCGCGCGATCCTAGTCGAGCGGTCCGTTCCCCGGGCCACCGTCCAGGCTGTTGATCCGGGCCAGCTCCTGCCGGCAGCTCAGCGTCCGGGTGGTGATGGGCACCGCCCGCCACACGAGCACCGTGGAGTAGTCCGAAACCTCCTGCAGCCGGCTCCGGGCGTACTGGTCGTTGGGCTGGAGCCACGCGTCCTGGAGTGGCAGCCCGTGGCCGGGCACGACCTGGAAACCGATCTCTCGCCCACCGCAGCCGGCGACCACTGCGTAGCCGCCCTCCCAGGTGTCCGTGGCGCTCAGCACGCTCCACCCCGGGAGGCGGGCATGGACCTCGTCCAGGACCCGGGCCACCCCGGGATCGCCGAGGCGCGGGATCGGAGCCCACAGCGCGGCCGCGGTGATCGCCACGAGGGCGACGACACCGGCGAGGACGCGAAGTCGAGGGCGAGCGTGCATCGGCCTCCCGATTCGACGGCTGGGGTGCCTGACCATGATCGAAGGTCCCGTCGCGGGACGGGTCGCGGCGGCTGAAGGATATCGCAGGAACGGCGTCGGCGCTCTGCTAGACTCGGCGGCGTGGAGGGGCGGTCAGGAGGGAGCGCGTGAATTACGAGCTGTACATGGCAGAGGCCATCGCGGAGGCGCGACGCGGGGCCGAGGAGGGGGAGCGACCGGTGGGCTGCGTGGCCGTCCTCGACGACGCCATGATCACCCGCGACCATGACCGCAGCCAGCTCGACGGCGACCCCACCGCGCACGCCGTGATGCTCACCATACGCGCGGCGGCCCGCAAGCTCGAGACCCGACGGCTCTCGGACGTGACGATCTTCACGACGCTCGAGCCGTGCCCCATGTGCGTGGGGGCGCTCCTCGAGGCGCAGGTGCGGGCCCTTGTCTTCGCGGTCCCGGACGATCAGCGGGGCAGCGCCGGCACGGTGATGCAGCTGGCGCGCAACGACGCGATGCCGCACCAGATCTCGGTCGTCTCCGGGGTCCGGGAGTCGGAGGCCCGCAGGCTCGCGGAGGAGTCGGCGACCCCGGCCTGAGCGGAGCCGGCCCCATCGGCTTCCGTCCGTCCACGCCGATTGCCCGGTACCCGCCCCGTTGGTAGACTCCCGCGGCGGGGGAGAGGTGTCCGAGTGGTTTAAGGTGCCGCTCTCGAAAAGCGGTGTGCGATGAGCACCGTGGGTTCGAATCCCACCCTCTCCGCCATGTTCCACGCTGAGGCGCACCGCGAGCCGCGGCGTGCCGCGCCCGCGGAGAGGTCGCCTAGAGGCCTATGGCGCCGCACTGGAAATGCGGTTCGGGGAAACCCGTCGGGGGTTCGAATCCCCCCCTCTCCGCCACACCCATCACCCTCGATTGACCGTTCCCATCGCCCCGTCTACCATCGCGGCGGTCGTGCTAGGCGGGGAACTAGCGGTGCCCTGTACCCGCAATCCGCTACAGCGGGGCTGAATTCCCGGCCGAGGTCGTCTGCCTCCGCCTCCCACTCCATCGCCCGACGTTGAGAGTCGGGTCCCACGCAGCGAAGGTCCGTGAATCCCGTCAGGTCCGGAAGGAAGCAGCGGTAAGCGATCGCCTTCGGGTGCCGTGGGGCGACCTGGCTGGAGCCGGGCGATGGGGCGTGTGCGGGGTCTGTCCGATCGACGCCGGGTGCACGACCGATTCCCATCTCCCACTCGATCGGGGGCACACCGGCCCGGCTGACCTCGGGCCGCTCGGTGTACCCTCAGGCGCAGACATGGCACGCCCCGCCGCCGACCCGGCCCCCGCCCTCCCCGTTCCCGAGCTTCAGCCAGCCGAGCCCGGAATGCACCGCGCGCTCTATCGGCGCTGGCGCTCCCAGCGCTTCGACCAGGTCCTCGGGCAGGACGCCATCGTGACCACCCTGCGGCGCGCGGTGGCGTCGGACCGGATCGCGCATGCATACCTGTTCGTGGGGCCGAGGGGAACGGGGAAGACCTCGACCGCCCGGATCCTGGCCAAGGCGATCAACTGCACCAACCGCGGCGAGGACGGCGAACCCTGCGACACCTGTCCGGCCTGTGTCTCGATCCGGGAGGGGCGGGCGCTGGACGTGATCGAGATCGACGCGGCGAGCCACGGCCTGGTGGAGGACGCCCGAGACCTGGTAATGCGTGCGCTGACGGCGCCTTCCGAGCTGCGGAAGCGCGTCTACATCATCGACGAGGTCCACATGCTGAGCACGCACGCCTTCAACGCGCTGCTCAAGCTCATCGAGGAGCCTCCGGACCACGTCGTCTTCATCCTGGCCACCACCGACACCCACAAGGTCCTGCCCACCATCATCAGCCGCACCCAGCGCTTCGACTTCCGGCGCCTGCCGGCCGATGCCATCGTCGGCAAGCTCGAGCGGATCTGCGCAGCGGAGGGAGCCGAGGCCGAGCCCGAGGCGCTCGCCCTCCTTGCCCGCCTGGCCGATGGCGGCATGCGCGACGCCGAGTCGCTCCTCGACCAGGTGCTCGCCTACGCCGGCAACCGGGTCAGCGCCGATGCCGTGCGCGAAGCGGTGGGCCTCGCCGACGACGCGAGCATCAGTGCGCTGGTGGATGCCTACGAGGCGGCTGACGCTCCGGCGGCTATCGCCCGAATCGAGGAGCTCGCCGACGCCGGTCGCGACATGGCACAGGTGGCCGCCCAGGCCGAGGATACGGCGCGTGGCCGGCTGCTGGCCTCAGCGCCCGATCCCGCGCGCGCGGGTCGTCTTGCCGGGGTCCTGCGGGCCGTGGCCGAGGCGGCCGGGGCCGGGGCCCGGGAGGGACGTGCTCGCCTGATCCTCGAGCTGCTGGCCGTGGAGCCGGTCGGGTTCCTTCCCGCGCCGATGGCCGCGCGTCCGACGATAACGGCGTCGCCCTCGGGCCCGCGCCGGCCCGCCGCCAGGCTCGCCGCGACACCACCGGTTGCGGCTTCGCCACCAGCGGGGAGCGGGGAGTCCCAGGCTGCCCAGGAGGACGCGGTTCCGGCGCCATCGGCCGAGCGCGATGCCTCCACCCCGGAACCGATGGCGATCGCGCCGGACCCGGTGACGACCGCTGATCCGCCGGCGCGCGGCAGCGCCCGGGATGGTCGTCCGGCCCTCGACGCCGTGCGGACCCGCTGGGCCGAGGTCATCGACAAGGCCCCGCCGGCGATCAAGCCGCTCCTGCGCGAATGCCGGCCGGTCGCCCTCTCCGGCGCACGGCTCACCCTCGCCTTCCCGGAGGAGCGGGGGTTCATGAGGGAGAAGACCGCCACGCGGTCACCCGCCATCGAGCAGCTCCTCGGCACCGTCCTCGGCGGGACGTGGGCCATCGACTGCGTGGCCACCAACGTCGAGCTCGAGCCGCTCACCATCGCCGCCGCCGTGGCGGCCGACCCGGACGATCCTGACGCCCAGGCCCTGCTCGACGGGGTGCTCAAGATCACCGGCGGCGAGCTCGTCGACGTCCCGGACGTCCATTGACCGGTCCCCAACCAGCCACAGCGGAGAGTGAACCAGACCGTGAACATCGCGCAGATCGCCAAGATGGCGCAGCAGATGCAGACCCAGATGGCGCAGGTCCAGGAGGAGCTCAAGGAGACGACCCTCGAGGCCACGGCGGGCGGCGGCGCAGTCCGGGTCGTGATCACCGGGGCCGGTGAGCTCCGCGCCATCGAGATCGATCCGTCGGCCGTCGACCCCGAGGAGGTCGAGATGCTCCAGGACCTGGTGCTTGCCGCGGTGAACGACGCGATCACCCGCGGCAAGGAGCTCGAGCGGGAGCGCATGGCGGGCATTGCCGGCGGGATGGGTCTGCCGGGGCTGCCCGGCGGCCTGGGCCTCCGCTGAGCATTCGTCGGGAGGGCTGTCGATGGCCGGGCTGATCGCGCCCGTTGCACGTCTCATCGAGGAGTTCAGCCGGCTTCCCGGGGTGGGGCAGAAGACGGCGCAGCGGTTGGCGTACCACGTTCTGCGCGCCCAGCCCGACGAGGCGCGGGCTCTGGCGGCGGCACTCGTCGCGGTCAAGGACGAGGTGGCCTACTGCAGTGTCTGCTGCAACATCACCGAGGTCGGCCACGACCCGTGCGAGATCTGCTCCGACCCACGGCGCGATCCCGCGCGGATCTGCG
>CAWDVA010000004.1:110000-317585 GCA_963805645.1 uncultured Chloroflexia bacterium
AAATAGGCCGGTACGAGGACACCGGGGGAACTGAAACATCTAAGTACCCCGAGGAACAGAGAATATTCCGTGAGTAGTGGCGAGCGAAAGCGGAGGAGCCCAAACCGTGGCGGCGTGATAGGTTGCAGCCGTTGCTGTCGCGGTGTTGTAGGGCCGGCTTGCGGGAGCTGCAAGACCCGCAGGGAGTTACAAATCGGATCGCTAGCAGAAGTGGCATGGAAAGGCCCGCCGCAGAGGGTGACAGCCCCGTATACGAAAGCGTTCCGACTCCCGGCCGTGTCCCTGAGTACCACGTGGAAGGTCTCTCATGTGGGAACCCGGGCGGACCACCGTCCAAGGCTAAATACTCTTGGCGACCGATAGTGGACAAGTACCGTGAGGGAAAGGTGAAAAGCACCCCGGGAGGGGAGTGAAATAGTACCTGAAACCGAATGCCTACAAGCAGTCAAAGGGTGTTGCCTGGTGCCTTCGGGCGCGAGGTAGCCTGATGGCGTGCCTTTTGAAGAATGAGCCGGCGAGTTACTCGTAGGTGGCGAGGTTAAGTCCGCGAAGGACGGAGCCGCAGCGAAAGCGAGTCTGAACAGGGCGCCACAGTCGCCGCGAGTAGACCCGAAACCGAGTGACCTACCCATGGGCAGGTTGAAGCGGGAGTAATGTCCCGTGAAGGACCGAACTCACTAGCGTTGAAAAGCTAGGGGATGACCTGTGGGTAGAGGTGAAATGCCAATCGAACTCGGAGATAGCTGGTTCTCCCCGAAATAGCTTTAGGGCTAGCCTCGGGGGTTCAGTCGCGGGGGTAGAGCACTGAATGGGCTAGGGGGCTTCCCGCTTACCAACCCCAATCAAACTCCGAATCCCGCGATTCCATACCCCGGGAGTCAGACTGCGAGGGCTAAGCTTCGTGGTCAAAAGGAAAACAGTCCAGACCGACAGCTAAGGTCCCTAAATCCAGACTAAGTGGGGAAGGATGTGGAGTCGCTCAGACAACCAGGATGTTGGCTCAGAAGCAGCCATCATTTAAAGAGTGCGTAATAGCTCACTGGTCAAGTGATTCCGCGCCGAAGATCCAACGGGGCTCAAGTCTGGTACCGAAGCTTCGGATCGTCGTCACCTTCGGGTGGCGGCGGTGGTAGGGGAGCGTTCCGTCAGCAGTGAAGGTCGACCGTGAGGACGGCTGGAGCGGACGGAAGTGCGAATGCCGGCATGAGTAGCGAAATGCGCGTGAGAAACGCGCACGCCGTATGTCTAAGGTTTCCTGAGGAAGGTTAATCCGCTCAGGGTTAGTCGGGCCTAAGCCGAGGGCGAAAGCCGTAGGCGATGGACAATCGGTTGATATTCCGATACCGCCAATGACCGTTTGCACCGCAAGGTGCCTTGGCCGTGGACGCTGGTGCGCTAAGGGTGACTTCGGTTGCTCGAGGCAGCCAGTGAGAAGCGGTCATGGGAGCAAGGGCGTGACCGGGAACGGTAGGTCGAGCGCACTTTTGGCTATGTGCGTCTAAGCCGGTAGGGGGAGAGGACAGGCAAATCCGTCCTCTCATTCAACTCCGAGAAGCGAATGAAAGGCGAAAGCTGATTCGACTGAGCCGATCCTGCAAGAAAAGCGTCTAGCGAGGTCAACGGCGACCGTACCGCAAACCGACGCAGGTAGACGGGTAGAGCATACCAAGGCGATCGGAAGAACCCTCGTTAAGGAACTCGGCAAATTGACCCCGTAACTTCGGGAGAAGGGGTGCCTCGCAGTGGCTCATTCGTGAGAGGCTGATCGAGGCCGCAGTGAAATGGCCCAGGCGACTGTTTAGCAAAAACACAGGTCTCTGCTAAAGCGAAAGCTGACGTATAGGGGCTGACGCCTGCCCAGTGCCGGAAGGTTAAGAGGAGGGGTGCAAGCTCTGAATTGAAGCCCCGGTAAACGGCTGCCGTAACTATAACGGTACTAAGGTAGCGAAATTCCTTGTCGGGTAAGTTCCGACCCGCACGAATGGCGTAACGATCTGGGCGCTGTCTCAACGAGGGATCCGGCGAAATTGAAATACCAGTGAAGATGCTGGTTACCCGCGGCAGGGCAAAAAGACCCCGTGGAGCTTTACTGCAGCCTGATATTGGACTGAGGTTCAGCATGTGTAGGATAGGTGGGAGACTTTGAAGCTGGGGCGCTAGCCTCGGTGGAGTCAACGTTGAAATACCACCCTTGTTGGATTTCGGCTCTAACAGCGGTCCGTAATCCGGAAGCTGGACAGTGTCAGGTGGGCAGTTTGACTGGGGCGGTCGCCTCCTAAAGTGTAACGGAGGCGCCCAAAGGTACCCTCAGGCTGAATGGAAACCAGCCGTAGAGTGCAAAGGCATAAGGGTGCTTGACTGCGAGACCTACAAGTCGAGCAGAGACGAAAGTCGGGCTTAGTGATCTGGTACCTCCGAGTGGAAGGGGTATCACTCAACGGATAAAAGCTACCCCGGGGATAACAGGCTTATGGTGCCCAAGAGTTCACATCGACGGCACCGTTTGGCACCTCGATGTCGGCTCGTCGCATCCTGGGGCGGAAGTACGTCCCAAGGGTTTGGCTGTTCGCCAATTAAAGCGGTACGCGAGCTGGGTTCAGAACGTCGTGAGACAGTTCGGTCTCTATCCGCCGTGGGCGCAGGGAACTTGAGAGGAGCTGCTCCTAGTACGAGAGGACCGGAGTGGACGAACCAATGTTGTGCCAGTTGTCACGCCAGTGGCATTGCTGGGTAGGTATGTTCGGTCGGGATAAGCACTGAAAGCATCTAAGTGCGAAGCTCGCCTCAAGATGAGGTTCCCCACCGGGTTAACCGGGTAAGACCGCAGCGAGACTAGCTGTTTGATAGGCCGCACGTGTAAGCGCAGCAATGCGTTCAGCCAAGCGGTACTAATGGTCGAGGGCTTGACCTAGTTTCACGCGTCTAGCACGCCGCTGGACGCGAACGCGACCCGCGTCGCCGGCCACCGTGCCGGCTCATCGCGACGCGATCGACGCTTCCACCTTCCTCGGTTCGACGCACCGCTGCGGTGTGGTCGACAATTGAAGATATCCCGGTGACGCTAGCGGAGAGGATCCACCCGTTCCCATCCCGAACACGGAAGTTAAGCTCTCCAGCGCCGAAGATACTTGGGGGGCAACTCCCTGGGAAAATAGGTCGTCGCCGGGATATTTCCTTTTCCAACCCACCCGCGGTCTATGCTTGCGCCGTGGATCGGATCTGCCCATTGCTGGCGCTCGCCGCTGACCTTCGCACCGCCGTCGACGGCTACGATCCCGATCACCGCTGCACAGCCGGCAACCCTGCCATCGCCCTGGATCGCGCCATGCAGCAGCGGCTCTGCCTGCACGAGGCGTATCTCGAGTGCCCGCGCTACCGTGACTGGACTGCGGCACGCAGCATTCCGCCGGGCGTTCCGCGCCCGGCACCGGACGCGACCTTTGTCCGCACGCGGCTCATCGTGGAGCCGGATTCTGGGTGGCACGGGGGAGCGGTCGCGATGCGACCGGCCCGACGTCCAGGGCGCGTGATCGTGGGCGGAGCGGCGGCCGTGCTCGCCGTGGGCTCCATCGCGGCCGCCGGGGCGAGTACGCAGGGATTTGGCCTGTTGGGGCCGGCCAGCCCGTCGCCGACACCCGCACCGACCGCGACGCCGACCCCGATTCCGACGGCCAGCCCGTCGCCGACACCCGCACCGACCGCGACGCCGACACCCGCACCGACCGCGACGCCTACCCCGGTTTCGAAGACTCCCACCCCGAAGCCGACGGTACGCACCTACCGGGTGCAGAGCGGGGATACTCTCTCGTCCATTGCCCAACGGTTTGGGGTCAGCCTTCAGGCGCTGATCGCTGCGAACAACCTGCCCGATCCGAACAACCTGAGCATCGGCCAGGTGCTGATCATTCCCTGATCGACAGGGCGCACCCTCCAGCGCGCCTCAGAACGGAGGCTGGCAGGTCCGGCAGAAGGTGGTTGCCTCGCCCCCACCGATCTGCCGCAGCTCGTGGCCACAGCGCGGACATGGCTCACCGCCGCGCAGGTGCACCCTGAGGAACTCGCGGTGCTGCGTCTCGACGTGGGGTGGCACCAGCGTCCGCAGGCGCTCGACTGCGTTGCCGAGGACCTGGCGCATGGCGCGGTACAGGCGCTCCACATCCTCGTCGCGCAGTGTGCTCCGGCGACGGAAGGGTGCCAGGCGGGCCTCCCACAGGATCTCGTCGGAGTAGGCGTTGCCGATGCCCGCCACGAAGCGCGGATTGCGCAGCAGGGGCTTGAGCTCGCCGGGGTGGCGGCGGATCCGCCGCATGAACTCGGCGAGGGTCAGGGCCGGGTCGTCCGCATCAGGCCCCATCTCACTCCAGCCCGGGATGTCGTCGAGGCGGTCCGGCGCGACGAGGTAGAGCTTGCCCAGCATCTCGCGGTCGACGTATCGCAGCTCGGTGCCATCGGTGAAGCGCAGGCGGAGCCCCGTTCTCGCGCGCACGCGCTCGCGCGCATCGTCAAGGAGCCAGAACCTGCCGGCGAGCATCGGGTTGGCCGCCAGGACCCGCTCCGGACCGTCGCCGCGCAGGAATGGGATGAGAAGGAACTTGCCGCGGCGACTCGCGGCCCCAACCGAGGACCCCTCAAGGGCGGCCAGCGTGTCCGGGGTGGCACGTACGAGGATGGGGGTCGGTGTCGACACCTCCGCGACCACGCGCCCGGTCATGCGCCGGGAGAGCTCCTCGGCGACGACGGTCAGGTCCGGCAGCTCAGGCACGAAGGGACCCCATTGACCGTATGGTATGCTACGCCGGCTCTGCAGCAGACAACCTCATAACGCCGTGCGCGGTTCAGCGTCGAGCACAGCTCGAGGAAAAGAGGAGCACCAGTCAGAACAGACAGGCAGCCTTCTACCGATTTGAGCGTTCGAAACGCCCTCCGTGCATGGGAGGGCGTTTGTGCTGCAGGGACTTTGTTTGGACAGGAGCACAACACACTTGAGCGAAGAGACGAACCAGCCCGCGCCGAAGGACCCCGAGGCGGAGACGGCCGCGCCGCAGGACGTGGCTGAGGCAGCCGCACCGGAGACGCCGGCCGAAGAGCCGGCGGCGGTCGCGTCCGGCGACGAGACTGCGGCTGAGCCGGCGGCGGTCGATACGGCGGAGGCATCTGCCGCAGACGACGCAGGGGAGGACTCCACTCCCTCGGAACCCGCCCCGGCGGCCACCGAGGCCGAGGCGGAGGCGGAGCCGCCTGCCGCCACCCAGGAGCCTTCTCCCGGCGGCGACGCCGAGGGTACGGCTGCCGCGGCCCCCGCGGCAGATGCTCCAGCGGCGGAGGAGGCGGCCCCGGCGGCCGTCGCCGTGGATGCCCCGGAGGCTCCGGCATATGAGCCGACCACCATGGCGGAGCTGCTCGACATGCCCGACGTGGAGGTCAAGAGCCTCAAGCACGGGGACGTCGTCGAGGGCACTGTCGTGCGGATCGACCCGGATGAGATCCTGGTCGACTTCGGCGGCAAGAGCGAGGGTGTCGTCTCGAACCGTGAGCTGATCAGCCGGCGTGGTCGCGACAGCGATGAATCCCGGCCGGAGATCAAGATCGGCGACGAGGTCCTCGTCTACGTCCTCCAGCCGGAGTCTCCCGAGGGACATGCCGTCCTCTCGCTGCGTCGCGCGGGCCTCGAGCGCAAGTGGCGTGTCATGCAGGAGCGCTTCGACGCGGGCGAGATCGTGGAGGCCCGGGTCATCGACCACAACAAGGGCGGCCTGATCGTCGACCTCGGCGTGCGCGGCTTCGTGCCGATCAGCCAGATCGTCGACTTCCCGCGCCGACCGCGCGACGAGCAGCCGCGTGACGCCGCGCAGGAGATTGCCGAGAAGCTGCAGCCGTTCGTCGGTCGGACCCTGCGCCTCAAGATCCTCGAGGTCAACCGCAAGGCGAACCGTCTCATCCTGTCCGAGAAGGTCGCTCTCTACGAGGAGCGCCGCGAGAAGCGCGACGAGCTGTTCAGCAGCCTCCAGGTTGGCCAGCGGGTCAAGGGAACCGTGCGGAGCATCGCGCCGTTCGGCGTCTTCGTCGACCTCGGCGGGATCGACGGCCTGGTCCACAAGTCCGAGCTGTCGTGGAACAAGGTCAACAATCCGGAGACGGCCCACTCCATCGGTGACGAGGTCGAGGCCGAGGTCATCGACATCAACCACGAGCGTGGCCGGATCAGCCTCTCCATCCGCAGGCTCATGCCCGATCCGTGGCAGGAGTCGGTGGCCAAGTACGCCATCAGCGATGTCATCGAGGGTGTCGTCACCAAGCTCGTGAACTTCGGCGCCTTCGTGCGCGTCGAGGAGGGCCTCGAGGGCCTGATCCACATCAGCGAGCTCTCCAACCAGCGCGTCGCCCACCCCGGTGACGTGGTGAAGGAGGGCGAGACGCTGCGCCTCAAGATCATCAGCCTGGACTCTGAGCGCCATCGGCTTGGCCTCAGCCTCAAGCAGGCGGACGATCGCGCTCCGGCGCAGACGAGCGCCCCGGCGCGCCGCGAGGATCGGCCCCCGCGCCGCGACCGCCGCGACCGCCGCGATCGCGACTTCCGACCGGAGGACGCGATCCGCGAGCCCGACGAGGGGATCGACAACACGATGGCGGCAGCCTTCGCGGAGTCTGGTCTCCTCGCGCAGTTCCGCGCCAGCCAGGCCGAGGAGACCAAGGCCGAGGAGACCAAGGCCGAGGAGACCCAGCCGAGGAGACCAAGGCCGAGGAGACCAAGGCCGAGGAGACCAAGGCCGAGGAGACCAAGGCCGAGGAGACCAAGGCCGAGGAGACCAAGGCCGAGGAGACCAAGGCCGAGGAGACCAAGGCCGAGGAGACCAAGGCCGAGGAGACCAAGGCCGAGGAGACCAAGGCCGAGGAGACCAAGGCCGAGGAACCAAGGCCGAGGAGACCAAGGCCGAGGAGACCCGCCGAGGAGACCAAGGCCTAGCGACCATTGGCGTCCGGCCGGGCCGGCGTACCGACAGCGGCAGAGGCGGGCCCGCTCGACGGGACCGCCTCTCGCCATTCTCGAGGAAGATCCCGGCGCGGTGTGAACCTCACACTGTGACCGAAGTACCTATTGAAGGCAGCACTCGCAGGTGGTGCCGTACACTGGAACTGGCGTATCGGCGAGTTCTTACCCGTCGAAGCCCCACCAAGGACGCGACCATGGACCGATTCGACAAATTCACAGATCGAGCGCGGAAGGTGCTGACCCTCGCCCAGGACGAGGCGCAGCGCTTCAACCACAACTACATCGGTACGGAGCACCTCCTTCTCGGGCTCGTGCGCGAGGGGGAGGGCGTCGCCGCGCGCGTCCTCGAGAACATGAACGTCGAGCTGTCCAAGGTCCGGACCGCCGTCGAGTTCATCATCGGTCGGGGCGACCGTCCGGTGGTCGGCGAGGTGGGCCTGACGCCGCGCGCCAAGCGCGTGATCGAACTGGCCATCGACGAGGCGCGCCGGCTCGGCCACAACTACATCGGCACCGAGCACCTCCTGCTGGGCCTGGTCCGCGAGGGCGAGGGTATCGCCGCGGGCGTGCTGGAGTCCCTGGGCGTCAACCTCGACAAGGTGCGCCACCAGGTCATCCACGTCCTGTCGCAGAGCAGCAGCGTGGCGCCAACCCAGGAGACCAAGCGGCCCTCGAAGACGCCCACGCTCGACCAGCTGGGAATCAACCTCACCGACGCGGCTCGTGCCGGCAAGCTCGACCCGGTCATCGGCCGGGAGAAGGAGATCGAGCGGGTCATCCAGATCCTGAGCCGGCGAACGAAGAACAATCCGGCCCTCATTGGTGAGCCGGGCGTCGGCAAGACCGCCATCGCGGAGGGCCTCGCGCACCGGATCGTCAACGGCGACGTCCCGGAGACGCTGTCCGAGAAGCGCGTCCTGACCCTCGACATCGGCTCACTGGTGGCCGGCACCAAGTACCGCGGCGAGTTCGAGGAGCGGCTCAAGAAGATCATCGAGGAGCTGCGAAGCAGCACCGATAACGTGCTGTTCATCGACGAGCTGCACACCCTGGTGGGCGCCGGCGCCGCCGAGGGCGCGATCGACGCGGCGAACATCCTCAAGCCGCCGCTGTCACGCGGCGAGCTGCAGTGCATCGGTGCCACCACCCTCGACGAGTACCGGAAGTACATCGAGAAGGACGCGGCCCTGGAGCGGCGCTTCCAGCCGGTGATGGTCGAGGAGCCGACCGTCGACGAGGCGATCGACATCCTGTTCGGCATCCGCTCCCGTTACGAGGAGCACCACCGGGTCAAGATGAGCGACGAGGCCATCCGAGCCGCCGTCGACCTCTCCGTGCGCTACGTCGCCGACCGGGCGCTGCCGGACAAGGCGATCGACCTCATCGACGAGGCCGGGTCGCGGGTGCGCCTGCGCAGCTCGTCGGCCCCGCCGAACATCAAGGAGGCGCAGCGCGAGCTGGAGGAGGTCACCCGCCAGAAGGACGAGGCGATCGCCAACCAGGACTACGAGGGTGCGGCGAGCCTGCGTGACGGCGAGGCCAAGGCCAAGGAGCACGTGGAGGCCCTCCGCGCCGAGTGGCACGAGGAGGTCGCCAAGGAGACGCCCGTCGTCACCGAGGAGGACATTGCCCAGGTCGTCAGCATGTGGACCGGCATCCCGGTGGTGCGCATCTCCCAGGAGGAGAAGGAGCGGCTGCTCCACATGGAGGATGCACTGCACAAGCGCGTCATCGGCCAGCAGGAAGCGATCGAGACGGTCTCCAAGGCCGTGCGCCGCGCCCGTGCCGGGCTCAAGGATCCCAAGCGGCCCATCGGCTCGTTCATCTTCATGGGCCCCACCGGGGTCGGGAAGACGGAGCTGGCCCGGGCGCTCGCCGAGTTCATGTTCGGCAGCGAGGACGCGCTCATCAAGATCGACATGAGCGAGTTCATGGAGCGCCACAACGTCTCGCGGCTGGTCGGCGCCCCGCCCGGCTACGTGGGATTCGACGAGGGCGGGCAGCTGACCGAGGCGGTTCGCCGCAAGAGCTACAGCGTGGTGCTCCTCGACGAAATCGAGAAGGCGCACCCGGAGGTCTTCAACATCCTCCTCCAGATCCTGGAGGACGGCCACCTGACCGATGCCAAGGGCCGCCGGGTCGACTTCCGCAACACGATCATCATCATGACCAGCAACGTGGGTGCGCCCCAGCTGCAGCACGACAAGTCGATGGGCTTCCGTGGCACGGGCGCGACCGTCGAGGCAGAGGCAACCGCCGAATACGAGCGTATGAAGGAGAAGGTGCTCGGTGAGCTGAAGAACGTCTTCCGGCCCGAGTTCCTCAACCGGATCGACGCCACGGTCGTCTTCCGCCAGCTGACCCGCGAGGAGATCCGCGAGATCGTGGACCTGCTGCTGGAGCGGGTGAAGGCCCAGATCACCGGCCAGCAGATGGACCTGGTGGTGAGCGATGCCGCCAAGGACGCGATCATCGCCAAGGGGTACGACCAGGCCTTCGGCGCGCGGCCGCTGCGGCGCGAGATCCAGAACCAGGTCGAGGATCCGCTCGCCGAACGAATGCTGATGGCGAGCTTCGAGGCGGGCGACACGATCAAGATCGACGTCGCGGAGGACGGCACCATCTCGATCGAGAAGGTCGCGCCTCCCAGCTCGGGCCGCAAGAAGCAGGCCGTCACCGCCGGGTAACACCGCCCCGCGAACGGCGCAGATTCCGCGCTGGTAATCCGCCGGCAACCCGTGGCGTGCCAAGATGACGTGATGCCTGCCACCCGTTCGGTCTACGTCTGCCAGCAGTGCGGCTCGACCTCGCCCAAGTGGGCGGGCCAGTGCCCGAGCTGCGAGGCGTGGAACACCCTCGTCGAGACGGTGATGCCGTCCGGTCCGTCCCGTCGCCGCGAACGACCGGCACCCGGGCCTGGCGCGGCAGCCGTCGAGCCCATTGGTGCTGTGTCCAGCGCCGAGGCGGAGCGCCTCGCAAGCGGCATCGGCGAGGTGGACCGCGTGCTCGGCGGCGGGCTCGTGCCGGGTTCCATCGTGCTGTTCGGGGGCGACCCCGGCATCGGCAAGTCCACGCTCCTGCTCCAGCTTGCGGCGCGCCTGGCGGCGGCCGGATCGAGCGCCCTGTACGTGACCGGCGAGGAATCGTCCCGGCAGGTTCGGGGCCGCGCGGAGCGGGTGGGCGCCGTGGTGGAGGGCATCTCGCTCCTGGCCACCACGGAGCTCGAGACCGCCGTCGAGGCGATCACCGGGACGAGTCCGGCCTTCGCCGTGGTCGACAGCGTGCAGACCCTCGCCAGCAGCGAGCTCGGCGGTCCCGCCGGCAGCGTGGGCCAGGTTCGCGAGGTCGCCATGCGGCTGGCGGAGGTCGCGAAGCGGAGCGCGACCTGCGTGGCGCTGGTGGGCCATGTCACCAAGGAGGGGACGGTCGCCGGTCCCCGGACCCTGGAGCACCTCGTGGACGCGGTCGTCTACCTGGAGGGCGAGCGGCTGGGCACGACCCGTCTGATCCGGGCGGCGAAGAACCGGTTCGGCTCCACCGACGAGGTCGGGGTCCTCGAGATGCGTGGCGACGGCCTGGTGGAGGTGCCCGATGCCTCCCGCTTCTTCCTGGAGTCCGAGCAGCCCCCGGTGGCCGGCAGCGCGGTGACGATCGCGCTCGAGGGAACGCGCCCCCTGGCCGTGGAGATCCAGGCCCTGGTGGCGCCGGCGGGCTACGGCTCACCGAGACGGGCCACCACCGGCATCGACACCAACCGGGTCCTGATGCTGATCGCCGTGCTCGCCCGCCACGCCGGTCTGAACCTCACCGGCCACGACGTGTACGTCAACGTGGCCGGTGGCCTGCGTATCGAGGAGCCCGCGGCGGACCTCGCCGTTGCGGCCGCGCTGGCCTCGTCGCTGCGGGAGCGCGCGGTGCGCTCGGGTACGGTTCTCGCTGGCGAACTGGCCCTGTCCGGCAGGCTGCGTCCCGTTTCGCGCCCCGAGCGTCGCCTGGCCGAGGCGCGCCGGCTGGGCTTCGACCGTCTGATCACCGGTCCGGCGCGAGGCGACCTCCCTACCGCAGGTCCCGCAGCAGATGGGATCGAGCAGGCCACCGACCTGCGCGACGCGCTGCGGAGGGCGCTCGAGGCCTGAGCGCCACCGCCGTCGAACAGGTTGCCCCCGCACATCGCGAGTGCTACGGTTGCCGCCCGCTGCGGCGGGATGACCGTCGAGGTCGCGCGTTCATCGGTTCATCTGGATTCATCTGCGACCGGCGGTCGAGCATATCAATCCCGCACTCATCAATCGAATGACCCGTCTCATCCAGCTCCTCGGCGCCCTGCTCGGGACGATCGGTGGGCTCGCGCTCGGTGTGGTGCTGCTCAACCAGGCGCAGGGCCTGCTCGACCCCGGGAATCGCGGTGCCTTCCTCACCGCGTTCGTGGTGGCGAGCCTGCTCTTCGGATATCTCGCGATTCCCTACGTCACCGTGTACCCCACGCGCTGGGCCGTCGCCCAGCTCGCCGAGGCCGGTGCGGGCGAGTACGCCCTGGGCGTCATCGCCATCGTGGTCGGCCTGGTGATGGGCCTCCTGCTCGGGGTGCCGCTCTCGGAGCTTGGCGGCGCGGCCGGCGCGATCCTCCCGCCGCTCGTCTCCGTCCTGCTCGCGGCGCTCATGCTGGCGGCCACGCTGTTCAAGCGGGAAGTGCTCCTGCCCGCCGCGGCCGGCCTGCTGCCCGGGCATCGGCGCCGCGGGGACATCCAGACCGTGGTCGTGGACACCAGCGTGGTGATCGACGGGCGGATCGTCGACATTGGCCGCACGGGCTTCATCCTGGGCAGCCTTGTCGTCCCGCGCTTCGTCCTCGACGAGCTGCAGGGCATCGCGGACTCGCCCGACGCCATGCGCCGCAACCGCGGCCGCCGGGGGCTCGAGATGCTCACCGCCCTGCAGAAGGACTCCGTGACTCCCATCGAGGTCAGCGAGGCGACCTACCCGGAGATCGACGAGGTGGACGCCAAGCTCATCGCCTTCGCGCGCGACAACGCGGCGGCGATCCTCACCAACGACTTCAACCTGAACCGCGTGGCCGAGCTGCAGGGGATCCGGGTCCTCAACATCAACGAGCTCGCCAACGCGGTGAAGGCCGTGCTGCACCCCGGCGAGGAGCTCACGGTGCGGATCATCCAGGAGGGCAAGGAGCCCGGGCAGGGCGTGGGCTACCTCGAGGATGGAACCATGATCGTGGTCGAGGACGGGAGCCGCCTGATGGACACCGATGTCCCCATCTCCGTGACCCGGGTGCTGCAGACCGTCGCGGGCCGGATGATCTTCGCCCAGCCGCGCGACGGGCAGAGCCGCGAGAGTGCCGCCTCGTCACCATCGTCGACCGCCGTTCGCCGCGGGCGCGACGGTGGATCCACGCGTACGGCACGCGCCGGGAGCGGGCGAGCCTCCACGCCGCCGCCTGGCGACTCCGGCGAGCACGAGCCGGCCTGAGCCGATGCCGGACCGGGTCGGCTTGGTGCCGCCGCCCGTCGAGCCGGGGGATCGCGCCGGCATCGGCTTCGACGCGCATCGGCTCGAGGCTGGCCGCCCGCTGCGGCTGGGTGGCCTGGCGTTTCCGAACGAGCCACGCGGCCTGGCCGGCCACTCGGACGGAGACGCGGTTCTCCACGCCCTCATCGACGCCATGCTGGGGGCGGCACACCTGGGCGACATCGGCACGCTGTATCCACCCGACGACGCGCGCTGGGCGGGAATCGACTCGGGCGAGCTCGTGCGCGACACCATGGGCCGCCTGGATGATGTCGGGCTCCAGCTCGAGCGCGCCGATCTCACCGTCGTCGCGGCCCGACCGGCGATCGCCCCGCTCCGCGGCGCCATGGAGGCCCGGATCGGCGCGCTGACCGGCGTGGCGCCTGACCGGATCAGCGTCAAGGGCACGACAAGCGACGGGCTGGGCTTCACGGGCGAGGACGGCATCGCGGCGTATGCCATTGCAGTCCTCCGGCCGGTGGGCTGAGGTGTCGACGCCGAACTGCGATCACCGCTGGTGGACGAGGGATATCCTCGTCAAGTATTGACATCGGGGTGGCCGACGTCCCATACTCTCCGACCATTCGGCACCAACGGCACAATCAGTCACAAATGTGACAAGAAGTGCCAATGGATCGGAGGCGCGTCCGACGTGACTGCCTGTGCCTGAGCTGTGGCTCCTGGGTGGCTTGATCATCGTTGCCTGGATCGTCCAGCTCGTCCTCTCCTACCGGCAGGCGATCGAGTTCTCTCACCGTATCGCCGATATGCGCCGGAATGGCACGGTTGCCGTCGGACTGGGCCGGGGTCGTCTGCGGAGCAGGGTGTTTGCCATCATCTCCGTCGGTCGGGACGATCGAGTGGTCGCCGCGGAATCGCTTCGCGGCCTGACCAGTCTCTCGGCGTCCAAGCCACTCCCCGGGCTGCCCGGGCTCCCGTACGAGCGCCTTTGCGAGACTCCGGCGGTTGCCGACTTCGACAGGCCCCTGCGCGACGCACTGTGCCAGGCCGTGGCCACGATCAGAGAGGATCGGGCGTCGCGCCGTACGGGGGAGGGAGGTGCGCCGATCGCTCAGCAGGCTTGAGATCACCCGTCTGACCGGTTCATTCCGAACGGCTTCCGAACGGCCGAAACCGGAGGGAAAGAATGGATCAACTCGTTTGGCTCGCGAAGGGCTTCATCGGGATCTTCACTGCGGGCGGTGCGACCCTTACGGGCCTCATCACCGGCATCGTCCCGACCCTGCTCGTGCTGATGACCGCGGTGTACGCGTTCACCGCGCTTGTCGGTGAGGATCGTATTAACGGGGTCGTCGCCTACTCGGCACGACCTGGCCTGATCTATACCCCGCTGCGGTACATCGTGGCGCCCTTCCTGGCGGTCTTCTTCCTCACGAACCCCATGGCCTACACCCAGGGCCGCTGGTTCCCGGAGAAGCTCAAGCCAGCCTTCTACGATTCGGCGGTTTCCTATGTCCATCCGCCGCTGGGTCTCTTCCCCCACATCAACCCGGGCGAGATCTTCGTCTGGCTGGGCATCGCCACCGGCATCACCGACCTCGGTCTCGACCTCACCCCGCTTGCCGTGAGGTACGCCCTCGTGGGTCTTGTCGTGATCTACATCCGTGGCGTCACGACCGAGTACATCACGGGATGGCTGATCAACCGCGAGAAGGCGAAGCAGTCGGCCGCGGAACCCACCCCTGAGCCCATGTCGGCGTAGCGGAGGAGTCTGATCATGGAAGGAATCACGAACTTCCTCGTCGTCATCGGCAAGGGCGCGGGCGTGGTCGTCGGCACCCTGTACCAGTCAGGGCGGCAGAGCGTGGACCAGGTGATCCGCAACATCCTGCCGTTCATGTGCTTCATCGCCTTCGTCATCGGCCTGATCACCTACACCGGTGTCGGGAACTGGGTGGCGGAGCACATCTCCGGCCTTGCCGGCTCGCTCCCGGGCCTCGTGGTCCTGGGCGCCATCGGCGGTATCCCGGTCCTCTCCCCGCTGCTCGGTCCGGGCGCGGTGATGGCGCAGATCATCGGCACGCTGCTCGGTTCGACCCTCATCGCGAGCGGTTCGATCGCGCCGTCGTATGCGCTGCCGGCGCTGTTCGCCATCAACTCGCAGGTCGGCTGTGACTTCATCCCCGTGGGCCTGGCCCTCGGAGAGGCCGAGCCCGAGACGGTCGAGGTCGGCGTTCCGGCGGTACTCTTCTCCCGTCAGATCACCGGGCCGTTGGCGGTGGTGATCGCGTACTTCGCAAGCTTCGGTCTGTATTCGTAGGGCCGGGCATCAGCCGAACCATGACGATGGAGATGCCGCATGAGTGAGACGGAATCCAAGACCTATCGTGCAGTCCGGGTGGAGAAGGGCGGTCGCGGCTGGGGTGGGCCGCTGACCATCCATCCGAAGCCCGGTCGGGAGTACGTCGTGTCGATCACGGGGGGCGGGATCCATCCCGTCGCCCAGAAGATTGCCGAAATGACCGGCGGCATCCCCTTCGACGGTTTCAAGTCCAAGGTGGGCTTCGAGCAGATGGCGTGCTGTGTCATCGACTGTGGTGGCACGGCCCGCGTCGGGGTCTACCCCATGAAGAAGGTTCCGACCATTGACGTCCACCCGACGATGCCGGCCGGCCCGCTGATGATGTTCATCACGGAGGACGTGTTCGTCTCGGGCGTCAA
Source organism: uncultured Chloroflexia bacterium (assembly GCA_963805645.1). Taxonomy (GTDB): domain Bacteria; phylum Chloroflexota; class Limnocylindria; order QHBO01; family QHBO01; genus CAVXEH01. The sequence goes on from CAWDVA010000004.1 coordinate 125,197, forward strand.
GGAAGAGAACATCAAGCCTGTGGAGTGAAATTCGTGGATCGTCAGGTGAAGCTCCGGTCGACGGTGGTCGCCATCGGTGAGCACGTAGAAGAGTTCCGGCAAGCCGGAATCCTGGTCTTCTTCCAGGCCGGAGCCCCTGACGAGCTGGCGGAGTTCAGCATCCTCCACGAAGCGACGATCAACCTGGCGACCGTGGCCCCCGGAGACACGCTCCGGCTGGGTGCAGCGCATTACGACGTCCTTGCGGTCGGGGACGTCGCCAACGAGAACCTCGCGAACCTCGGGCACCTCGTCGTGAAGGCCAACGGCCTCACCGAGCCGGAGATGCTCGGCGACGTATGCATCGAGGCCAAGCCGCTCGTTGCCATCCAGATCGGCGACGAGATCGAGATTGCTGGCCCCTCAGGGAAGGCGGATTGACCGATGTCCCTCTATCAGAAGCTGCTCGAACGCGCGGACGAAGGTCGTCCCGTCACCCTGGGCATCGTGGGGGCGGGCCAGATGGGGACCGGGTTGGTTTCCCAGATGGCGCCCCTGGCCTGGTTTGACGTGGCGGGCATCGCCGATATCGACCTTGACCGCGCCTGCGCGGCGTACCGGTCCGCGGGCGTCCCCGACGCCGATGTCGTGACCGTCGACGACCTGGCGGCCGCCGAGGCGGCCCGTGCCGCGGGCCGCAAGATCGTGACCCGCTCCGCCGAGCTGCTGGCCAGCGTGCCGGGCAACGAGGCCGTGGTGGACGCCACCGGCGTGCCGGAGGTGGGAGCCATCGTGGCCGACGCCGGTATTCGCGCCGGCCAGCACGTGGTCATGCTCAACGTCGAGGCCGATGTCACCGTGGGCCGCGCGCTGAAGCGGATGGCCGACGAGAAGGGCGTCATCTACTCGACCTCCGCCGGCGACGAGTACGCTCCGGCCAAGGAGCTCGTGGAGTTTGCCCGGACCCTGGGCTTCGGCGTGGTGTGCGCCGGCAAGGGCAAGAACAACCCGCTCGACCGGGCCGCCACCCCGGACAGCCAGGCGGAGCGCGCGAAGAAGATCGGCGCGAACCCCTGGATGCTCTCCGGGTTCGTGGACGGCACCAAGACCGCCGTCGAGATGACCTGCCTGGCGAACGCCACCGGCCTGGTCCCGGATCTGCGCGGCATGCACGGGCCGCATGCGACGGTCGCCGACCTGCCGAAGCTCTTCTGCCCGAAGGACGAGGGCGGGATCCTGGACCGCAAGGGCGTGGTCGACTACGCCATCGGCGTGGCCCCCGGCGTCTTCTGCGTCGTGGAGACCGACAGCCCCATCGTGGCCGACGAGATGCGGTACCTGTCGATGGGCCCCGGTCCGTACTGGGTGCTCTTCCGCCCGTACCACCTGACCAGCCTGGAGACCGCCATCACGGTGGCCACCGCGGCCGTCTACCACGAGGCGACCATCGCCCCGGGTCCGGTGCCGGTGGCCGAGGCGATCACCATCGCCAAGAAGGACATGCGAGCGGGCGAGAAGCTGGACAAGATGGGCGGCTACACGTTCTACAGCCTCGCCGAGCGCGCCGATGTCGCCCAGGACGAGGACCTGCTGCCCGCGGGCATCGCCGAGGGCGCCACGCTCACGGCGGACGTGAAGATGGGCGAACCCATCCGCCGCTCGCAGGTCGAGCCCAATGAATCGACCCTGCTCTACAAGCTTCGCATGCGCCAGGAGGAGCAGGACGCCGCCGTCTGAGGCGGCATGGACCGATGACCAGTGACGGGCCCCCCGGGGCCCGCCCGGCACCCCGGCGCGGGGCTCCGGGAACGCGAACCAGAGAGGACCCATGACAGACGCGAACAACCGGGGCGACGGGCACGAGCCCCGCTCGCGTGGTGCGGCTGCCGTGACCGTCGAGCCGGAGACCGTCGAGGTCGAGCCGGTCGACGACGCCACGGCGACCGCCGTCCTGCGCGAATTTCCCGCGGATCGCCTGCTCGCCACGCTCGAGATGATGTGGCGGATCCGCAAGCTGGAAGAGAAGGTCGAGGAGCTGTACAGCCTGGGCCGCGTGCACGGGACCATGCACCTGTCCATCGGGCAGGAGGCGGTGCCGGCCGGCTGGTCGCTCGCCCTGCGCGACGACGACTTCCTGCTGAGCCACCACCGCGGCCACGGGCACGCCATGGCCAAGGGCGCCAAGGCGGACCGGATGATGGCCGAGCTCCTGGGCCGCCAGGCCGGCTACGGACGTGGCCGGGGCGGCTCCATGCACATCGCCGACGTCACCGTCGGCAACCTTGGCGCCAACGGCATCGTGGGTGGCGGGATCCCCATCGCCGCCGGCCTTGGGCTCGCCGCCAAGCTGCGGGGGCTGGACGCCCTGGTGCTGTCGATCTTCGGCGATGGGGCGGTGAACCAGGGCGGCTTCCACGAGTCGCTGAACCTGGCATCGGTCTGGACCCTCCCGGTGCTGTACCTGTGCGAGAACAACCAGTACGGGATGTCCATGGCCGCGACGCATGCCATGCGGCGGAGTCCTGCCGAGCACGCGGTGGCCTACGGCATGCCGAGCCTGCGCGTGGACGGCAATGACGTCGTGGCGGTCCTGAGCGCCGTGCGCGAGGCGGCGGCCTCGATCCGTGCCGGCGAGGGGCCCTGGCTGGTGGAGGCGGTGACCTACCGCTACCGCGGCCATTCGAAGAGTGACCGGAACCTGTACCGAACGCGCGACGAGATCGCCGAGTGGCGTGCCCGGGATCCCATCCCGCGCTTCGCCGCGCGGCTGGAGAAGGCGGGCATCGCGGATGCTGCACAGACGGCTGCTGCCGAGGAGCGGGCCCACGACGAGATCGAGGCGGCCGTGACCTGGGCGGAGGCCCAGCCCGAGCCGCGCTGCGAGGACCTCCTGGAGGGGGTGTACGCCGAATGACCGAGATGACGTTCGCGCAGGCGGTGCGAGCCGCGTTGCGCGAGGAGATGCTCGCCGACGAGCGGGTCTTCATCCTGGGCGAGGACATCGGCGTGTACGGCGGCGCCTTTGGCGTGACTGACGGCATGCTCGCCGAGTTCGGCGAGGAGCGGATTCGCGATACGCCCATCAGCGAGGCGGCCATCGCCGGCGCGGCGATCGGGGCTGCGCTGGGTGGCATGCGCCCCATCGCGGAGTTCCAGTTCTTCGATTTCGTCCTGCTGGCCATGGACCAGCTCATCAACCAGGCGGCCAAGATCCGCTACATGTTTGGCGGAACGGTGTCGGTGCCCATGGTGGTGCGCGGCCCGGCCGGTTCCGGCACCGGCGCCGCGGCGCAGCACTCGCAGAGCCTCGAGGCGCTGTTCACCCACATCCCCGGGCTCAAGGTCGTGGCGCCCTCGACTCCGGCCGACGCCAAGGGCCTGCTGACCGCCTCGATTCGCGACCCGAACCCGGTGATCTTCGTGGAGCACAAGCTCCTCTACCGGACCAAGGGCGAGGTGCCCGATGGCGAGCACGTGGTGCCGCTGGGCAAGGCCGACATCAAGCGGCCCGGGCGCGACGCGACGGTGATCGCCACCCAGATCATGGTCCCGCGGGCGCTGGCCGCCGCCGAGCAGCTGGCCGCCGACGGGATCGAGATCGAGGTCGTCGACCCGCGGACACTGGCCCCGCTCGACGTGCCGACCCTGGCCGAGTCGGTGGCGCGCACCGGGCGCTGCCTGGTGGTCCACGAGGCGGTGAAGAACGGCGGCATCGGCGCGGAGATCTCGGCGGCCATCACCGAGAGCCCGGCCTTCGAGTACCTCGAGGCGCCGATCCGGCGGCTCGCCGGCCAGCCGGTCCCCATCCCGTACAACAAGAACCTCGAGCGCTGCACCGTCCCACAGGAGGAGGACATCGTCGCCGCAGTGCGGAACCTGGTCGAGGTGCGCGCGTGAGCGTCGAGCTGATCCTCCCCAAGTTCAACATGGACATGGACTCGGCGGTCCTGGTGCGCTGGCTGCGCGACGATGGGGATCGCATCGAGGAGGGCGAGCCGGTCGCCGAGGTCGAGACCGACAAGGTCAACATGGAGGTCGAGGCCACCGTGGGCGGCATCCTGTGCGGCCTGCGCTACCAGCCCGGCGACGTGGTGCCGGTGACGGTACCGATTGCCACCATCGCCGCCAACGAGGCCGAAGCGGAGACAGTCCGCTCGGCTGCCCCGGCGCCCGCCTCGCCTGTCCCCGCTGCAGAGCCGGCCGCACCGAGCAGCGAGAACGGCACGAGCGCCGCGGCCTCGGTCTCCGTCCAGGACGAGGCACCGCCGCTCGGCGGTACCCGGGTCCGGGCCACGCCGGCGATCCGCCGCCGCGCCCGTGAGGCCGGGATCGACCTGGGCTCGCTTGTCGGCGCCGGCGGGCGGGTCACCCAGGCGATCCTGCAGGCGGCGGTGGAGGCACGGGCCGCCGGTCCGGCAACACCTGCAGCCGCCGCTCCATCGGCGCCGAGCGCCTCGCCGGCGGATGTCCCGGCGCCTCGCGCCGAGGGCATCACCCGCGCGGTGCTCGACCCGACCCGGCGCGCCATCGCGGAGCGCATGACCCGCGCCGGGGCAGTGCCGCAGATCAGCCTGACCGTGGAGGCCCGGGTCGGCGAGCTCGTCCGGCTCCGCGACCGGAGCGTGGCACGGCCGTCGTTCAGCGCCATCTTCGCCGTGGCGGCCGCGCGCGCGATCCGTGACCACCCGCTGGTCAACAGCACGTTCGAGGATGGCGTGATCGAGACCCGTCCCGGCGTCGACCTGGGGATCGCGGTGGCCCGCCCGGCCGGGCTCATCGTCCCCGTCCTGCGCGACGCCGACCGGCTGTCGGTGCTCCAGGCCGATCCGCGTATCCGCGAGCTGGTGACCCGCGCGCGCGACGGCAAGCTGCGGCTCGACGAGGTGAGCGGCGGGAGCTTCACGATCACCAGCCTCGGCGAGGCGGGGATCGACCACTTCACCCCGCTCCTGAACCCGCCGCAGGTCGCGATCCTGGCCATCGGCCGCATTGCGCAGCGGGTGGTTCCCATCGAGAACGGCGTGGCGGTGGAGCCCACCGTGCACCTCACCCTCACCTGCGACCACCGGGTCATTGACGGAGCCCCGGGCGCGGAATACCTCGCGACGCTGAAGCGGCTGCTGGAGGCGCCGTCCTGGCTGTCTGCGAGCCTCCAGGCAGGAGAGCCCCGGCCGCGCTGAGGACGCCATCGGCGCCGCCTGAGAAAAATCTGCTATTGCGGACACGCACGTTGTCCGGCAACTTTCTGCTAGCATGGCCAATCGAACCCGGGGTGCTCGTCGCGCCCCAGCCAACCAGGGAGATTCAGCCTTCGTGGCTCAGCAACGGATCGACCGCAGCGTGGCGGTCATCCCCATCCAGCGCACCGATTCGGTCGCCCGGCTGACGATCGCCGGGCGCTCCGTCCTCGACGGCACGGTCCGCGCCCTGCGCGCCATCGCCGAGATCGGTCCCATCGTCCTGGCGGTCGAGGGAGATGGCGCCCGCGCCTGCCTTTCCGCGATCGAGAACCCCGGCGCGCTGGGTCTGCACGTGGTCGAGACGGCCGGAACCCGCTGGCAGGCGATCCGTGCCGGGCTCGCGGTGGCCGGAGATTCCGCCTCGGTCCTCATCCAGGATCCGGACCGTCCGCTCGTCTCGCCGGCCGGTATCCGCCGCCTCCTCGGAGAGTGGCGCGGCCACGAGGCCATCGTCACCGCCCTTCCCGTGTTCAGCAGCATCAAGCGCGTGGTCAATGGCCGCGTGGTGACCACCGTGCCGCGCGAAACGCTCCACGCGGCCCAGACCCCGTGGGTCTTCGAGCGCGCGACCCTCGAGGCGGCGCTGGACGCGGCGATCGCCAACGACTGGCCGATCAGCCAGGAGCTCGAGCTGGCCCGCAGGGCTGGCATCACGGTCCACCTGGCGGAGGGACACCCCTACAACGTCCCCATCGCCACCCACGCGGATGCCCGCTTCGCGGAGATGGCCCTCGAACGCAGGCTCGTGGCGATCCCCGGAGGCACCGCCGTCCCGGCCTGATCGGACGGACCGAACGGTCCACCGCTAACGCGTCCCGGACGGGGCGGGACGTCCCGGATCAGGGGACCCTCTCGTACAAGCGATGGTTCGGTGGTATCTTCCAGACAAGCACAAAGGTGCAGGGTTGTGTCAATGGGGAAGCGTCGCGTCGCGGCAGTGGTGCTGGCCGCAGGTGGTGGCCGCCGCATGGCCTCGCCCACGAACAAGGTCTTCCTCCCCGTGGGCGGCAAGTCGATCCTGGGCCGCACGCTCGAGACGTTCGAACACGACCCCATCGTGGACACCGTCGTGCTCGTCTGTGCCGAGGTCGACCGGGCCGCCTGCGCCACCGTCGTGGACGAGGCGCGGCTGCGCAAGGTCCGCAAGATCGTCACCGGCGGCTCCTCCCGCCACGAGTCGGAGTTCTACGGACTGCTCGCCCTGGAGGATGAGATCGCCGATGGCACCATCGAGACGGTGCTGGTCCACGATGCGGTGCGCCCGTTCGCCACGCCGGACCGCATCGAGGCGGTGACCGCCGAGGCGCAGCGCACCGGCGCCGCGATCCTGGCCATTCCCGCCAACGAGCACATCGTGAGCGCCGACCCATCCGGCGAGGTCGTGAACGGCGAGGACAACCTGTGGGTGGCCCAGACCCCGCAGGCCTTTGACGCGAAGCTCGTGCTCGACGCCCATCGCCGCGCGGCCGCGGAGGGGTTCGTGGGGACGGACACCTCGGCCGTGGTGGAGCGCGCCGGGCACCCGGTCTCGGTGGTGGCCGGACACGCACGGAACATCAAGATCACGACCTCCGACGACCTCCTGCGCGCCGAGCTCATCGCCGAGCAGCTGAGCGGCCGCGCGGACGCGGTGAGCCTGGGAGCTCTGACCCCCCGTGTCTGAGCTGATCTCCCACGGCGTGACGGTGGTGGGCGTGGTGCTCGACTGTCCCAACTGCGGGCAGGAGACCCGCCACGAGGTCCACTACGTCGCCGGGCTCCTCCATCGGATGGAGTGCGAGACCTGCGGGCACCGCTGGGACGTGAGCCACCGCTGGCTGCGCCAGCGGTACCTGCTGAGCTTCCCGGGACGCGTTGCCGCCAAGCAGGTCAAGCTCGCCCGGGAGGCACGGAGCCGCCCGCTGGCCTTCATGCGCAGCCTGCCGCGACGCACGATCCGCAAGATGCTGCACCTCGCGGGCGAGGTCGGCGCCCTGGCAGGGATCATCGACAAGTGACGAGCGTCGTTCGCGGCCGGCCCGTCTCGCCGGAGGATGCGGAGATCCTGGCCAGCATCGCCGAGGACTACTACGTCCACGGCCAGAACCAGGACACCATCGCGATACGCCACCGGATCTCGCGTTCCTATGTCTCGCGCCTGCTCCGGCGCGCGCGCGACCTGGGGATCGTGGAGATCCGCGTTCGGCGCGACATCCAGCGCGACCTGGATCTCGAGAACGCACTCAGCGACCGGTTCGGCCTCACCCGATGCATGGTCATCGCCACCGGCGTGCACTCGCCCGAGGTCCTGCTCAAGCGAGCCGGCCAGGTGGGCGCCACGCTCCTTTCCGAGGTCATCGATCGACGGAGCACGCTGGCCCTTTCCTGGGGACGCGGCGTGCGCTCGGTGGTCGAGGGCATGCGCCCCGGCAAGGCGGAGGCCGGGCACGTGGTGCAGATGTTCGGCGGCCTGAGCACGGCCCCGTCCGAGATCCTCAGCGGCGAGCTCGTCGCCGAGGCCGCGGGGAGCCTGGATGCCACCCACGACCGGCTCCACGCGCCGTGGATCGTCGAGTCCGCGGAGCTGGCCAGGGCGTTGCTCGGCGAGCAGGACATCGCGAGGGTCCTGCGCCGGGCTGCGACGGCGGATGTCGCCGTGGTGGGCATCGGGGCATCCGGCCAGGGATCATCCGCGCTGCTGTTCAACGAGATGTACCTCAGCCGTCGCGAGCTCGAGGAGATCGATGCGCTTCCCACGGTGGGCGACATCTGCGGACGCATCTTCGACGCGGCTGGGCACAGCTGCCGTGCCAGCGCCATGGAACGCATCATCGGCCTCAGCCTCGAGCAGCTGCGGCAGATCCCGTTGGTGATCGGCATCGCCACCGGCCTTCACAAGGCCCGGGCGGTCGAGGCGGCCCTGCGCGGCGGCCTGGTCAGCGCGCTCGTCACTGACAGCGCCATCGCGCGCGAGGTCCTGTCTCACGAGCCCGCCTGACGAACCTGCGGCGGCGCCGGGACCGGACACGATCTGCCCGCGCTGTGGCGGCTCGCTGGTGGCGGGCGGTCTGGCCTTCCCCGTCCTGGGCAACGCCAAGTTCGCGTACCGCTTCGCCGGCAAGCAGGTCGACACCGATGTCGGCGCCACCATGTGCGAGCGCTGCGGCGCGATCACCCTGACCGCCGAGGATCCCGGGCGGATCACCCGCACCCACGAGGCGCTCCGGCGCGCCCACCTGACCGACCGCTGATCGTGGAGCGGATCGGCGGACGGCGCCCGGTGGCAGAGGCCCTGGCGGCCGGCCGTCACGCGCGACGCCTCATCGTGTCGGCGAGCGCGCGGCCGAGCCCGGAGCTGCGTGCCATCCTTGACGGGGCCCGGGCCGCCGGCGTCCCGGTCGCGACGCTTCCCGGCGACCGCCTGGGACAGCTCGCCCGCTTCGACGGCCACCAGGGCGTCCTGCTCGAGGTGGACGATCGGCGCTGGGCGGATCCCGCCGAGATGCTGGCTCGCGCCGGGGCCGGCGGCCACGCGCCGTTCCTGCTCCTCGGCGAGCACCTCCAGGACCCCATCAACTTCGGTGCGCTGCTGCGATCCGCGGAGGCGGCCGGCGTCGATGGGGTCGTCGTTCCCGAGCGCGGGGCGGCGCCTCTCACCGCGGCCGCGGTGAAGGCCTCCGCCGGAGCCAGCGAGCACCTGCTCGTCGCCCGGGTCGGGAGCCTGGGCCAGGTCATCCACGATCTGAAGGAACGCGGGCTGCGCCTGATCGCCGCCGACCAGGACGCGCCGGCGCTCGCGTGGGAGACGGACCTGACCGGCCCGGTCGCGGTGGTGGTGGGGAGCGAGGGGAGTGGGCTCTCCGGGACGATGCGTCGTCGCTGCGATCTGCTCGTGCGCTTCCCCATGGCCGGCCATGTCGCCTCTCTCAACGCGGCCACGGCCGGCGCCCTGCTCCTGTTCGAGGTCGTGCGCCAGCGGGAACGCTCCGGCGGCTAGAATCCCCGCGAGGTCCCAACGCGCATGCGTCACTCCCGACTCTGGTGGACGGCGATCCTGCTCCCCGTGGCGATCATCGGCGGGATCGAGCTCCTCGCCGACTGGGTGCTCGATCCGTACCTGCCGTTCCCCCTCGATACGATCGTCGTCACCGCGACCGCCGTCGTCGTGGTGCTGCTGCTGATGGCGGTGGCACAGCGGCGGATCGACCTGCTGGCACGCGCCCTCGACGCGCGGACGCGCGAGCTCGAGAGGCGGGGCGCCACGGCCCGGGCGGTCCACCAGCTCGGCGTGACCGTGAGCGCCACGCGGGACATCGACGCGGTCCTGCAGGCGGTGACCGATGCCACGCGACGCCTGCTGGAGGGCGAGGTGGCGTTCGTGATGCTGCAGGCCGGCGAGAGCGGCAGCCTCGCCGCGTCGAGCGGACCGCCTGACGCATTCGTCCGGTCAGAGGCGGAGACGCTGGAGCCGGCGGACCTCGTCGTGGACGAGTTCCGGCGTACGCTCGTCGCCGCGCCGCTCCATCGCGGCCAGGCCACCATCGGCGTCCTGGCGGTGGCCGGTCGCCGAGAGCGCTCCTTCGATGTCGACGAGGTCGAGACCCTCTCGTCCCTGGCCAACCTTCTCACCCTGGCCATCGAGAACGCGCGCCTCGAAGGGCAGCTGCGCGAGTTGGCGGTACGGAGCGAGCGGGAGCGGATCGCCCGCGAGATGCATGACGGCCTCGCCCAGGTCCTGGGCTACGTGAACACCAAGTCGCAGGCCGTCGAGGAGCTCCTCCGGCAGCGGCGCACGCAGGAAGCGCGTGCCCAGCTGGCGGAGCTCGCCGCCGCGGCGCGCTCGATCTACGTGGACGTCCGCGAGGCCATCCTGGGCCTCTCCAGCCCCATCACGCCCGAACGCGGACTGGTTGGCGCCCTGGAGGAATACGCGGCCCGCTACGCCACCGCCGCGAAGATCGCCGTCGCCGTCGAGGCATCGCCCGAGGCGGAGCGCGTCGACCTCAGCGCGGAGGTCGAGGCCCAGCTGTTCCGCATCGTCCAGGAGGCGCTGACCAACGTCCGGAAGCACGCGAGCGCCGGCAGGGTGCGTATCGAGGTGCTCTGCAATGGCGGCGAGCTGGAGGTGGACGTCACCGACGACGGACGCGGTGTGTCGGCGACGTCCGGCACGCCCAACGAATCGGCCTGGCCGCGCTACGGACTGGCGGGGATGCGGGAGCGCGCCGCGGCCATCGGCGGGACGCTGGAGATCGGTGCCGCCCAACCCAGTGGCACCCGGGTGGCGCTGCGTCTGCCGATTGCGGCCTCCATGACCGGCCCCGCGGCCGGGATGACGGCGGGACCCCGCTGATGCGGGTCGTGCTCGCCGACGACCACGCGCTCGTGCGGGACGGCATCGCCTCGCTGCTGTCGGCGTGGGGCCACGAGGTGGTGGGCCAGGCAACCGACGGCGACTCGGCCGTTGCTCTCGTGCAGCAGCTGGTCCCGGACCTGGTCCTCATGGACGTCCGGATGCCCGGCATCGGGGGCATCGAGGCGACTCGGCGCATCAAGGCGGCGACCCCCGGGGTGGCGATCGTGATGCTCACCGCCAGCGAGGACGAGGACGACCTCTTCTCGGCGATCCGGGCCGGAGCCCAGGGCTACCTGGCCAAGAACCTGGAATCCGATGGGCTGCGGCGCATGCTCGACGCGGTGCGGCGCGGGGAGGCGGCCATCACCCCGGCGACGGCGGTCCGCATGCTCGAGCATTTCCAGCAGACGAGCCCGCAACCGGCCCAGGGTCCCGACCGGCTGACCGATCGTGAGAGCCAGGTGCTCGACCTCGTGACCCGCGGGCTGCGCAACAAGGAGATCGCCGTGCGCCTGGCGATCAGCCAGAACACGGTGAAGTACCACCTGGGCAACATTCTCTCCAAGCTCCACGCCCAGAGCCGTGCCGAACTCACCGCGCGGGCGATCCGCGAAGGCCTGGTCCCGGACACGCCCTCGCGCGACTAGCCGCCGCCGTCAGGGCCAAACGGCCCGGTCCGACTGGCCCCCGTCCCCACCCGTTTGCCCGGCAACAGCGCCCACCCGGATGCGCGTTGGCCGCTGCGTCGGGGTGCGCGACGCTTGGTTCACCAACGCCGCGGAGGGCCCGCCATGGGCTATCGGATCACCATCGACCACGACAACTGCATCAACTGCGGCATCTGCATGGACGTCTGCCCGGTGCAGGCCATGGACATGTCCCGCCCGCAGGTCGCGGGCGTCGAAGCTGCGGGCCACGGCTCGCCGATCCCCTGGATGATGGAGCACCCGGTCCAGGTGGGGGAGTGCATCGGGTGCTCGATCTGCATTCGCGAGTGCCCGGTGGTGGTCATGACCCTCGACACCGTCGAGGAGCCGACCCCGCTCGCCGAGCTTCCGGGCCCGGTCTTCCCGCCGCAGCCCGTCGAGGGCTGGATTCCCCTCAGCGAGGTGACGCGCGAATCACTCAAGACATCGCACCCCTCGCCGTTCGAGGCGCTCACCGGGGGGTGGCACACGCACGAACGCACCCAGCCCTGGCAGGTCTGGGACTCCATGGTGGAGCCGATGGCGGCCGCGCCGCAGGCTCCCTGCCAGACCGCCTGCCCGGCCGGCACCGACGCCGGCCGCTACGTGGGGCTCATCGCCCAGGGCCGCTACTCCGACGCCTACGCGGTCGCCGCGGAGGTGAACCCCTTCCCCTCGGTCTGTGGCTGGATCTGCACCGCCCCCTGCGAGACAGCCTGCCGGCGTGGGACCCTGGACGAGCCGATCGCCATCCGGACCCTCAAGCGCTTTGCCGCCGAGCACGGGACCCTTCGCGAGCTGCCGGCACCGGCCGTGATCCGCAGCGAGCGCGTCGCGATCGTGGGCGGTGGGCCGGCCGGGATGTCGGCGGCGTACTACCTCGCCCGCCTGGGGTACCCGGTCACCGTCTTCGAGGCGATGCCGGTGCCGGGCGGGATGATGGCCATTGGCATCCCCGAGTACCGGCTGCCGCGCGAGGTGCTGCGGGCGGAGATCGACCGGATCGTGGCCCTGGGCGTGGATCTGCGGCTGAACCAGGCCATGGGCCGTGATTTCTCCCTGGGTGACCTCGAGTCCCAGGGCTTCGGCGCCATCTTCCTCTCCACCGGCGCGCCAAAGAGCCGCCGGCTCGGCGTTCCGGGTGACGACCTGCGGGGCGTGACCCCCGCGACGCTGTTCCTCAAGCAGGTCAACCTGGGCGAGAACCCACACCTGTCCGGCGCCGTCCTGGTGGTCGGGGGTGGCTCGACGGCCATGGACGCCGCACGGTCCGCGCTGCGATCCGGCGCGGCCTCGGTCACGGTCCTGTACCGGCGCAGCCGGGAGGACATGCGAGCCCAGTCCGAAGAGATCGAGGCAGCCGAGCGCGAGGGCGTGGTCATCCGTACCCACGCCGTGGTCGACGAGGTCGTCGGCCAGGACGGGCGAATGATCGCCGCCCACATCGTCTCGAGCAACGGGACCGATGACCCGCCGGTGACCGTCACCGCCAGCGCGATCATGGTCGCCATCGGCGAGGAGCCGGATCCGTCGATCCTGCCCGAGGGCACCGGCATCGAGATCAGCACCTTCGCCGGCATCGTGGCCGACCCGAAGACGCTGGCAACGGGGCACGCGGGCGTGTTCGCCGGCGGCGACGTCGTCTCGGGCCCCAAGACGATCATCGATGCGGTGGCCTCCGGGCGGCGGGCGGCCGGCGCGATCCACGCCTACCTGCGGGGGATCCCCAACGGCGAGGCCGAGGTCATGGCTGCTGCGCGCTACCGGACGCCGAAGCCGGCCTCGCTGGAGCTCGACCTGGCGATCCGGCCACGGGCGCATGCCGCGGAGGGCGAGTACGTGCCCGGTTCCTTCACCGCAACGCAGCAGGGCTTCACCGAGACGGTGGCTCGGGGGGAAGCCAGCCGATGCTTCCGCTGCGATGCGGTCTACAGCTGCCCGGCGGTATCGGTGGCCGCCGGTCGCGGCCGACCTCACTCACCCAGCGCGGACGTGTCCGCGGCAACCTCGACTGGAGGACAGCAATGACCCCGGATCAGGTCACCGGCTTCTTCGATGCCGGCGAAGGATTCGTCGAGGGCACCATTGCCGCGGCACTCGTCGCGCTCTGGCTGCTCACCCTGGCGCTCCACCTCGCGCGCCCCTACATGGTCCGGACCCTGCGGAAGTTCACGCTCCGCCTGGGCGCCGACCTGTGGTGGATCATCTACGTCGCGCTGCGCGACATCCTGCTCGTCCAGGTCTTCCTGGGAAGCTTCATCTTCTTCTACCCCGACGTCGTGGGTGGGCAGGACCTGCCCATCACCGGTGGCCTGGCAGCGGCCTGCGCGTTCGGCGCCCTGCTGCTCAAGCTGACCGGCCACGGTGAGGGCGATACCCGCAACTTCCGCTGGCAGACGATCCTGCTCGGGATGGGATCGGTGCTCTACATCGGTCCATACCTGCTGGGCGTCCAGCTGACGCAGATCGACCAGGGCTGGGCCAGCCAGCTGGCCTCGATCTTCGTCTCGAGCCAGAACACCGACTGGGGCCTGGCCCTGTGCTACCTCTCCGCCGCGATGGTGGGAGTGATGGCCATTGCCGCCGTGGTCTACAACCTCCGCCAGACCGTCTCGCGACGGCCGCGGAGCGTCGCGAGCTAGGAGCTGAACGATGACTGCTGATGAACTCGCTGCCCAACTGACCAGCGGGGGCGCCGGCTGGCTCGTCTTCAGCCTGGCGGCCATCCTCCCCATCCTGTGGGCCTTCACCCTGACCGTGCACTTCGCGCGACCGTACGTCGTGCGCTTCCTCCAGGGCCTGACGCTCCGCTTCGGCGGTGACGTCTGGTGGCTCAGCTACGTCCTCATGCGGGACGGGCTGATGCTGGTGACCCTGGCCCTCAGCATGATCTTCCTCATGCCGAACCTGTACATCGGGCTGGGCCTGCCCCTGACCGCCCCGCTCGCCACGGTGGGCCTCTTCTGGGCCCTGCTGGTGAAGATCACCACCGATTCGGACGACGATCCGGTCGCCTGGCGCTGGGTGAGCATCCTGCTGACCATCTCGTCGGTGCTCTACATCGTCCCGCAGATCTACGGCCTGGAGGCCGCGGACCAGGTTGACCGCCTCGGGATGGTCGGCCTGGGCTGGGTGCCCGATGCGCTGTCCGCCGCAAACCCCGACGCGGGTACCGTGAACGTGCTGGCCTGGCCGGTCCTGATCGTCAGCCTGGCGCTGGTGGCGCTCACCGGGGCCTACCTGTTCTGGCGCTTCTTCAGCCGAATCGGCGCCGATGAGGTCGAGGAGGTGGAGGCGACCGCGTAGACGCTCTCGCGCGCTGGAGGCGCGATTCGGGGCGCGGCCGGCGAGGGCCGCGCCCCTTTCCTGTGTGCGCCACCCCGGCGCACCCTACGATGAGGCCATGAGCGCGCACCGTCCGGACCTCGCCGTCCAGGACTTCTACCCCGATGACGCCGCCCACTGCTACGGCTGCGGCCACCTCAACGAGCACGGGCACCGATTCCGGACCGTTGCGGTGGGGGACGAGACGCTCACCGAGTTCACGCCCGAGCCGTGGATGACGGCGCTGCCGGGCCTCGTGTACGGGGGGCTGATCGCGAGCCTGCTGGACTGCCACTCGACCGGTTCGGCGGCCGTCTTCGCCCTCGCCCGCGAGGGCGACGCCATCGGTGCGGGGGAGGCACCGCGCTTCGTCACCCGGCACCTGGCGGTGGACTACCTGGCCCCCACGCCCATGGGTCCACTGCGCGCCGTGGGACGCCTGGTCGAGGCGACCGACCGCAAGGTCATCGTGGAGAGCACCCTGGAGGCCGATGGCGCCGTGACCGCAAAGGCCCGCGCCGTCCTGATCCGGCTAGAATCGGCGCCTGGGCCGACGTAGCTCAACGGTAGAGCAGCGGTTTTGTAAACCGCCGGTTGTGGGTTCGACTCCCTCCGTCGGCTCCAGCCTCCTGAGAACGAAGACGCCCCGACCGGAATGACGGCCGGGGCGTCAATCGGGGCGTCAATCGGGGCGTCACTGTCCGACGGGTGTGCTGTTCGCTGCCCGACGCAGCCGCCGGCCTACAATGGGCCTCTCTCCGAGCCGTGGACGAACTGCGTGACTGAAGCGTCCCCATCCCACTCCGCGGGTGCCGTCGTGCCCGGCGCGCCGCCGCATCTCCACCATGGACCCGACACGCATCCAGACCCGGGTGCCGTCGCTCCGCGCGCGCAGCTGGACCGTGCCGTAGCCGCCGTCCACGACAACCGCGACGCCTGGGTCGCCACGTCTCCGCGCGAGCGGATCATGCTCATCGACCGGCTCGTGCGCGATGTGGCATCGGTCGCCGATGACTGGATCGCCGCCTGCATCGCCGCCGAGGGCCTCGACCCCAGCGCCCCGGAGTCCGGCGAGGAGGCGCTGGTCGGGCCGTACTTCGTGATCCGCAACCTGCGCCTCCTCCGACGTTCGCTGGAGGCCATCGATCGTGGGGCTTCGCCGCGCATCCCGGGGCGTGTCACGACGCGGCCGGACGGACAGGTGACCGCCGGCGTCTTCCCCGGATCGTTGCTCGACAGGCTCTTCTACCCCGGCATCAGCGCCGACGTCTGGATGGAGCCCGGCGTCACGCCCGCGGACCTGGGCGGTACCCAGGCCGCCGCCTACCGCCAGCCCCCGGCGGGTCGCGTCTGCCTGGTCCTGGGTGCCGGCAACGTCTCCTCCATTGGCCCCATGGACGTGCTGCACAAGCTCTTCGTGGAGAACCGGGTCGTCGTCCTCAAGACACACCCGGTCAACGGCTACCTTGCGCCCATCCTGGAACGGGGCCTGGGGGCTCTGGTCGAGCGCGGCGTGCTGCGGATCGTGCAGGGCGGCTCCGGGGAGGGCGCGTACCTCTGCGGCCATCCGGGAATCGACGAGATCCACATCACCGGGTCCGACCGCACCTACGAGGCCATCGTGTTCGGCCCCGGGGATGAGCGCGAGCGCCGCCGGGAACGGGGCGAGCCGCTGACCACCAAGCGGGTGACTGCGGAGCTCGGCAACGTGAGCCCGGTCATCGTTGTCCCGGGGCGCTGGAGCCGCCGGGACCTCGAACGCCAGGCGGAGAACGTGGCCTCCATGCTCACCAACAACGCCGGGTTCAACTGCAACGCGGCACGTGTGATCGTCACGAGCGGGGCATGGCCTCAGCGCGAGGCATTCCTGGACGCGCTCGGACGCCGGCTGGATCGGATCCCTGTCCGCCGTGCCTGGTACCCGGGGGCCGTCGACCGGCATGCGATGTTCCTGGCGCGCCACCCGCACGCCCGGCTGTCTCCCGTCGCCTTGCCCGCGGACGCTCCGTCCGGCCCACGGGACGGCTCCATCGCCGACAGCGGCGCGGACCACCTGCCGTGGACCCTCATCCCGGGGATCGACTCCTCCGACGCCGAGGACCCCTGCTTCACCACCGAGGCCTTCTGCGGGGTCTTCGCGGAGACCATGCTCGAGGCGGCCGATCCGGCGGCATTCCTGGCCCAGGCGGTGCGCTTCGCGAACGAGACGCTCTGGGGCACCCTGAACGTGACGATCCTCGTCCACCCGGACACCGAGCGCGAGCCGGAGGTCGCGGCGGCGGTGGATCGCGCCCTTGCCGAGCTGCGCTACGGCACGGTCGCGGTCAATGGCTGGGCGGCGCTCGGCTACGGGCTGGTGGTCACCCCCTGGGGCGCGTTCCCCGGCTCGACACCCTCGGACGTGCAGTCCGGCATCGGTTTCGTCCACGACACGTTGATGCTCTCGCGCGCCCAGAAGACGGTTGTCCGAGCTCCCTTCCGGCCGCTCATCAAGCCAGTCTGGTTCGCCGGACACCGGACGACCCACCGCCTTGCCCCGAGGCTGGCGCAGTTCGAGGCTGCCGGTGGGATGACGGCGGTGGCCATGCTCCCGACCATCGTGGCCCTGGCCGTCCTGGGCTGAGGCGTCCCCGATTCAGCGGTCCGTGACAGCAGCCACCACCGACGCCTGGTGCCGCCGGGTGAGCAGCCACACGGCGGTCCCGCCCACCACGTAGCCGCTGCCCTGGACCACGAGCAGGGCAACCACGGGCGCGACCTCGCCGGCGACCCCGGCGAGCAGCGCACCGCACAGCGAGCCAACGGCGGACAGGGCGGTGAGGGTACCCACCACGCGGCCCCGGTGGGAATCCGCGCTGAAGACCTGCTGCAGCGTCATGCGGGCTGCACCCATCGCCGCGCCCGGGACGCCGACGATGGTGATGACCACGAGCGCAACCCAGATGTGCGGGTAGATGGCCGGGTAGGTGAAGAGCCCCAGGTCGATCACCCCAAACAGCAGCGCCCCCCAGTAGAGCAGCCGCACCGGGTCGATCCGCGATCCCAGCCGGCCGATCACGATTGCCCCTGCCAGACCGCCGATCGCCTGCGCCGAGAGCAGCGCCCCGTAGCCGGCGGCATTCGAGTGCAGGGCGTCCTCGACCCACGGAACGAAGAGGGTGATGGTCAGCCCCTCGCCGATGGCGGTGATGATCATGAAGACCAGCAGCGCGCGCAGGACCCGGGAGCCAAGGATGACGCGCAGGCCGTCGCGCCACTCTCCGATGAGGCGGCCCCACGCGCCGAGCGCCTGTGCCTCCAGGGATTCGTCGGCCGCTGAACGCGGACGCTCCGGTGGCTTGTACCGGATGAGGAAGATCAGGCCCGCGGAGACGAGGAACGACGCCCCGTCAAGAATGGCGACCAGCGGGAGGCCGCCGATCGCCACCACGACCCCGGCGATGGCCGGGCCGATCAGCCGCGAAAGATGCCGGCTGACGCCCGTGAGGGCGTTCGCCGTGACCAGCTGTTCCTGGCCGCCGACGAGGAGGTTCGGCACGATCGCGACCTCGGCCGGCGTGAAGAGCTGCTCTACCGCGCTCTGGCTGAAGAGGACCACGTAGGCGATCCACACGCCCAGCGCCTGGAGGCCAATGAGTGGCACGAGGAGGAGGGCGAGGATGATGTTGACCGCCACCATCAGGCGCCGGCGCTCCCATCGGTCCACGTACACGCCGGCGACGGAGCCGAACAGGATTGACGGGACCAGGAAGGCGACCGGGACCCCCGCGATGGCCAGCGTCGAGCCGGTCATGCGGTAGATCTCCACCGGCAGTCCCACGATGAGGAACCAGTCGCCGATCATGGAGATCATCCCGCCAACCCACAGGAGCGCGAAGTTGCGCTGGCGGAGGACCTGGAGCATCGGACGGATTATGCGGGACGGCCGGGCGTAGGCTTGGACCCGCAGGAGGAGCAACCATGACCGAGCGGACTCGCAGCGAGCGGCAGGCGTTGTGGGATGAGCTGCATCGCGAGCGCGAGATCGAATCGGACGAACCGGACGCCACGCTCGTGGCACAGCTGTCCGGACTGAAGCCGGGACGCGTCCTTGACGTCGCCTGCGGGAGCGGGACGAACGCGGTCTGGATGGCGAGCGCGGGCTGGCGGGTGACCGGCGTCGACTGGTCCGCGGTGGCCCTGGAGAAGGCACGTGCGCGGGCGTCGCGCGCAGGCGTCGAGGCGGAATGGATACAGGCGGACCTGCTCGACTGGACACCGCCGCATGACGCGTTCGATCTCGTGACCGTCCTCTTCCTCCATCTCGTGCAGGACGAGCGTCGAATGGCCTACGCCGCGGCAGCGCATGCGGTGGCGCCGGGCGGGCATCTCCTCGTCATCGGGCACGACATGACGCACGATGGTCCCGGTCCGGAGGCCGAGCGGCGATTCATCTCCGCCGAGCTCGGCGCGGAGATCTCCGAAATGGTTCCCGGCATGGTGATCGAGGAGGCCGTGGCCCGGCGCCGCGGCCCCGGAGTGGTCGACGCCATCCTGCGCATGAGACGCGAACGGATCGGTTGAGGGGGTGACGGGCGTTCGCTATACTCGCGGCCGGTCGGTATCGGTGTGCGCCGTGCCGGCTGTCGTGATCTGTGGGTAGGTTGAGCAGGTGGTGAGCTCTGCTGACTGTAGATCAGCCGTCGAGAGACTGTGGGGGTTCGATTCCCTCCCTGCCCACCAGCACCACGACAGACACCCCGGTGACGAGGCCGAAGGATCCGCTGCACGGGCCCACGTAGCTCAGTAGGCAGAGCACTTCCTTGGTAAGGAAGAGGTCTCCGGTTCGAGCCCGGACGTGGGCTCCATTCCTCAGGTGATGGATTGGCCGGCCCGAGGCGCAGATTTGCGTAGGATTACGCACGGTTGCGTGATTCGCCGTGACGCAACACAATCTGCGCGGCCCACTATTGCGCAGCCCGCGACGATACCGCGCGCCCCGCGACCCGGTGACGCGCGCAGCCTGAGGAGGCGGCACCGGCAGTGAACCCCAACGTCGTTCTACCCTTCTGCTCGTCTGCCCTGAGCTTCGTGTTCGCCATCATGGTTGGCGACCAGTGGCTGCGGCGGCGACAGCCCTACCAGCTGGTCTGGACCATTGGTCTGCTGTGGTATGGGATCAGCGCCGGCACCGAGTTCCTGGGTGGGTGGCTGGGCTGGAGCGAGCCGCTTTACCGCGCCTGGTACCTCATCGGCGCGATCTACGTGGCCGGCTGGCTGGGACTCGGGACCGTCTTCCTCCTGTCGCGCACCCGGTTCGGGTTCGCCTTCGCCTTCTCAGTGCTCCTGGCCGGCCTGTTCACGTATCTCTCGGACGTGAAGTACCACTACGCGAACTCCGGGGCCGCGCCATTCATCTACTTCGGGATCGCCCTCCTGGCAGCCATCGTGATCACGGTGCTGACCATCCGACGTGACGAGCGGTGGGCAGCCGTCGCCGCCGTGGTGATGACCGGCGGCAGCCTGGCGGCCCTGGTCATGATGCTCACTGTCCAGCTGCCGGCGCCTGGCTTCGTGGTGGATCCCGCCACCCACATCCCCACCGGCGAGCTGTTCCCCGGCTATCTTCGCCTGCTGACGCCGTTCTTCAACGTCACGGGCGCCTTCGCGCTGGGCTTCGGTGCGCTGTACAGCGCCTACGTCTTCATGCCCAAGGTGCGCGTCATCCGGTACTCGCTGCGGAACCAGTCAGCCGCGGGGCTGGTGGGCAACCTGCTGCTGATGCCGATTGCCGTCGTGGTCAACTTCGCCGTGTCACTCCCCGGCGCGGTGGTGGCGCTGTTCACCGGGCGTCTCTCCAGCCGGGTGCCGGCGACCATCCTGATCGCCATCGGCGCCATCATTCCGGCCTATACCAGCGGCGCGAACCGGTTCGGCAACACGAGCGGGTTCTTCATCGGCGAGTTTCTGGGCGTGCTCTTCATCTTCCTGGGCTTCCTGGTGAGCATCGAGGTCTTCAGCGACGTGCGCCTTCCGTTCACACGGGTGGTGCTGCTGCGACGGGGCCAGCCGATGGGGGACGTCCCGGCGGCCGGCGAGGTCACCGCCGCCCCGCGAGGTGCGGCCGGCCGATAGGGTCCGCGCCCGGCTCGTCGTCGCGTTGACAGGCGGGGGTCCCGACCATAGAATCACGGGGCTTCCCCGAGGTAACCGGCCCTAGAGTCCCGTGTCCGCCGCTGCGGGGGAGCGGAGAAGGAAGAACCACACGTGGCCAAGGCCGAGAACCGACCCGTCATCTCGCTGGCGTGCACGACCTGCAAGGAGCGCACGTACAGCACGCGGAAGAACAAGAAGAACGACCCGGGGCGCCTGGAGCTCAACAAGTACTGCCCACGCTGCCGCCAGCACACGCTGCACCGGGAGACGAAGTAGGCTAGCCATTGGCGGTGGGGCTGCGCCATCGGTAGGGGTGTAGCTCAACTGGTAGAGCACTGGTCTCCAAAACCAGCGGTTGCAGGTTCGAGTCCTGTCGCCCCTGCCAGACCATCCGGCGCCACCGCAGCATCAGACCAAGCCCGTACGAAACGAAGAGCCGAACGAATCGTGATCCAGGGAATCCGCACCTATCTCGAGGAGAGCTGGGCAGAGCTCAGGAAGGTCTCCTGGCCGGACCGCCAGACGGTGGTCAACCTGACGCTGATCGTCATCGCTGTCAGCATCGCCATCGGGGCCTACATCGCGATCCTGGATCAGGTCATGCACTTCGCGCTCTCGCAGGTGTTCAAGTGAGCGACAAGAAGTCCCGCCGCGATGCGGTTGCGACCGAGGAGACCGAGGCGACCCGGGTGACCGAGGCGACCGACACCGGAGCCGCGGATGCGATCGAGACGACCGAGGCCACCGAGGAGGCCGCGCCGGAGGCGAAGGCCGACGAGTCCGCCGCCGCGCCATCGGCCCCGGATGCCCAGGTGAACGAGGCCCGGCAGGCCGCGCGACTGTCGCGCGAGGCGCCGCGCGTGGGCGACATGCCCGACGACGAGCGTTCGCGCAAGCAGTGGTACGTGATCCACACCTACTCCGGGTACGAGAACAAGGTGAAGGCCAACCTCGAGCACCGCATCGAGTCGATGGGCGTCGAGGACCAGATCTTCCAGGTGCTCGTCCCCATGGAGGAGGAGATCGAGATCAAGAACGGCCAGCGGCAGACCGTCAACAAGAAGGTCTTCCCCGGCTACGTCCTGGTCGAGATGGTGATGAGCGACGAGAGCTGGTACGTGGTGCGCAACACCCCGGGCGTCACCAGCTTCGTGGGATCGGGCAACCGACCCACGCCGCTCGACGAGACCGAGGTAAAGAAGATCCTCAAGCAGATGGGGGTCGAGACGCCCAAGTTCAAGGTCCAGTTCACCAAGGGCCAGAGCGTGCGCGTCAACGACGGGCCGTTTGCGGAGTTCATTGGCACCGTCGACGAGGTCAATCCCGAGCGCAACAAGGTCAAGGTGCTCGTCAGCATCTTCGGCCGCGAGACGCCCGTGGAGCTCGACTTCCTGCAGATCGAGAAGCTCTAGCAGCCAGCACACCGATGGCGGCCCGTCCGGCCGTCTGAGCAGCGAGAGGGAGGGGCGTGAACCGCCCCGCTTGAACCTCGGAGGAAGTACATGGCGAAGAAGGTTCGCGCGATCCTGAAGGTGCAGGCGCCCGCGGGCAAGGCGACCGCCGCACCGCCGGTGGGCCCGGCCCTGGGCCAGCACGGGATCAACATCATGGAGTTCATCAAGGCCTTCAACGAGCGGACGGCCAGCCTCGCCGGCTACGTCGTTCCCGCGGAGATCACCGTCTTCGAGGACCGCTCGTTCACCTTCGTGACGAAGGCTCCGCTGGCCGCCGCGCTCCTGAAGCGGGCGGCAGGCGTCGACTCAGGCTCGTCGGAGCCCAACCGCGAGAAGGTCGGATCCGTGACCCAGGCGCAGCTGCGCGAGATCGCGGAGACGAAGATGCCCGACCTCAACGCGAATGACATCGAGCACGCCATGCGGATCATCGCGGGCACCGCGCGCAGCATGGGCATCGAGGTGAGCGAGCGATGACCAGGCACGGACGCAAGTACACCGAGGCGGCCAGGCTCGTCGAGTCGGAGCGCCGCTATCCCATTGGGGAGGCGGCGGAGCTGCTGCCCAAGGTGTCCTTCACGAAGTTTGACTCCACCGTCGAGGCGCACCTGCGCCTGGGCGTGGATCCGCGCCATGCCGACCAGCTGGTGCGCGGCACGGTGGTCCTCCCGCATGGCACCGGTCGCCAGACCCGGGTGGTCGTCTTCGCCCAGGGTGAGAAGGCCCAGGAGGCGCTGCGGGCCGGGGCCGACGAGGTCGGGGCCGACGACCTGGTGAAGCGCGTGGACGACGGCTGGTTCGAGTTCGACATCGCCATCGCCACCCCGGACATGATGGGCGCCGTGGGACGCCTGGGAAGGAAGCTCGGTCCGCGCGGGCTGATGCCCAACCCCAAGTCGGGCACGGTCACGTTCGACATCGAGCGCGCCGTGGGCGAGGTGAAGTCCGGCCGCGTCGAGTTCAAGGTCGATCGGGCCGGGATCGTCCACGTGCCGGTGGGCAAGGCCAGCTTCACGCCCGAGCAGCTCAGCGCCAACATCGCGGCCCTGGTGGACGCGGTGAACCGCGCCAAGCCGTCCGGCGCCAAGGGGACCTTCCTGCGCAGCCTGACCGTGGCACCCACCATGGGGCCCGGCGTGCGGGTCGATATCCCGTCGGCGCTGGCCGCGGCGATGCCCTAGGCAGGACCGCCGGCCGGATCGCTCAGGAGGGGGGCTGGGGGCGGAGACCCCGGGCGAGGAGCAGTCCCCCAAGGAAGACGGCGACGATGGGCCAGACCAGGTCGCCATCGAGCTCGCCGAGATCGAACCCCAGGTCGTTTCGCAGGAAGTAGTAGCCGCCGACGAAGAGCAGCAGGGCCCCAAGCACGAGAGCGCCGGTGGCGGATGACCGCAGTCGGTTCACCTTGGTTGGCCTCCCCATGTTCGGCGACCGCAGACGGCGGTCGGATCGTGGCGAGGATCGGAGGACCCATCGCCCGCCGGAAGTGCCATTCGGCCTCCCGCCGACAGCCCGTCTGACGTTCGGCCGCCGGCTCCGCCAGTTGCCGCCCGGCCGGTGGTCGGGTACCATCGGCGACCGTAACCGAAGATCGGCCACAGACAGCGATGCGTTCCGGGTGAGAGCCCCGGACCAATTGCCGGCCCAGTGGAGGCCGGCGGCACGCCGAGGCATGCTGACGGGACAGGGGTCCCGGTCCGCTTCACGCGGTCCTGCAGCGCCATCGGCGCGCAGGGCCTTTTCATGTCCGGGAGGTGGACTCACCAAGACCGATGCCGAATGAATCCAAGCGCCAGGCCGTCAGCGCTCTCGCGGAGATGCTCCGCGGGAACTCCGCCATGGCCGTGGCCGACTACCGGGGCCTTTCGGTCTCGGACATGCAGGCCGTCCGCCGGTCCCTGCGGGCCAGCGGGGTGGAGCTGCACATCGCCAAGAACCGTCTGCTGAAGATTGCCGCCGACGAGGTTGGCCTGGAGGAGCTCAAGCCGATGCTCACCGGGCCGACCGCCGTCGCGACCATCTCCGGAGATGAGATCACGCTCGCGAAGGCCCTGCGGGACGCGTTCCGGCCGTACCGGCACGTCACCCTGCGCGGTGGCCTGCTGGGGACACGTGCGATCGACGGAGCGGCCCTGGGCCAGCTGGCCTCCCTGCCGGGCCGGGAGGTCCTGCTCGCCAGGGTGGCGGGCGGGATGGCGGCACCCATTTCCGGGATGGCCGGCGTGCTCGCCGCAAACCTTCGCAACCTCGTCGGCGTGCTGAGCGCCGTTGCCGACCAGAAGCGACAAAGCGAGGGCGGCACCGCCGCCTGACGAGAAGGAGAACCGCAGAACCATGGCAACCAAGTCCCTGAGCAAGGACGACATCCTGGAGGCCATCGACGGGATGACCGTCCTTGAGCTCTCCGAGCTGGTCAAGGCCTTCGAGGAGCGCTACGGCGTGTCCGCCGCCGCGCCCATGGCGGTCGCCGCCGCCGCACCGGCCGCGGGCGATGGAGCCGGCGCGGCCGTCGAGGAGAAGACCGAGTTCGACGCCGTCCTCACCGAGGTCGGGGCGAACAAGATCCTCGTGATCAAGGCCGTTCGCGAGCTGACCGGCCTGGGCCTCAAGGAGGCAAAGGACCTCGTGGACGCGGCGCCCAAGCCCGTCAAGGAGGCCGTCACCAAGGAAGAGGCCGAGCAGGTCAAGGAGAAGCTCTCCGAGGCCGGCGCGACGGTCGAGATCAAGTAGCCGCGGCACGCCACGCGACACGGGGGCCGGTCCCGGATGGGGCCGGCCCCTCGCCATGCGCGCCGGGTGGGCGATGATGGTGCGGTGAGCGCCCTGCGAATCCCCGAGGCCCTGGGCTGGTGGCGAGGTGAGCCGGGCGGCGCGGCGTGGCTCGACAGGCTGCCGTCCATCGTCGCAGGCCGCGTCCACGAGTGGGACCTCGTCCTGGACGAGCCGTTTCCCGGCGGCCACATCTCGCTCGTGATCCCGGGCCGTCGTCGGGACGGCAGGCGGGTCATCCTCAAGGTCAACTTCCCGGAGGACGAGTCCGAGCACGAGGCCGATGCCCTCCGCGCGTGGAACGGCGACGGAGCGGTTGGCATCCTCGCCGATGCGGCCGACGAGCGTGCGCTCCTCCTCGAGCGCCTCGATCCGGGCCGGCCGCTGTGGGACGAGCCGGATCTCGCGCGGGCCGATGAGATCGCGGCATCGGTCCTGCGGCGGTTGTGGCGCCCGGTTGGGCCGGACGCTCCCTTCCGCCGGCTCGCGGAGGTCGCAGCCCGCTGGCGGTTGGTCCTGCCCGAGCGCTGGGAGCGCCAGGGGCGGCTCTTCGAGCGTGAGCTCCTCGAGGAGGCGCTGGCGTGGATCGACCGGCTGGTTCCGTCCATGGAGGCGCCGGTGGTCGTCCACCAGGATTTCCACGGCGGCAACGTCCTGTGGGACGACCGGCGGGGCTGGCTGGCCATCGACCCCAAGCCGCTCGCCGGGGAGCCGGCGTTCGACACCGCCTCGCTGCTGCGCGATCGGAGCCAGGTCCTTGACGGCGAACGGGCGCCGGTCGGCGCCATGCGGATGCGCCTCGATCGGCTCGCGGACCTGCTGGGCCTGGATCGCGAGCGAATGCGGGGATGGGGGATCGTCCACGCCATCGCCTGGCTGGATCCGGTGCAAGGGAAGGCCCAGCGGCACGCCGGCGTGGCCCGCTGCCTGGCCGAGGCCTGATCAGATCCGGCGCTTCACGCCTTCGGGACCGGGTTCGGGTACCTCGTTCTTCAACCAGCCGATCGCCTGGCCGAGGGTGTTGCGCGCCTCGTGCAGGGCACCGGCCTGCACGGAGGTGATCACCACTCTCGGAACGACCGCGCCACGTGCGATCTGGAGCCGGACGGCGCGATCCGGCCAGGCACGCATGAACTCGTCCACCCGTGACTCCAGGGTCCGAGCGGTTGGGAGGCCAATGACCAGGATCTCGTCGCCGCCGTCGCGGACGACGAGCGCGTCGGGGATGTGCTGGAGCGATTCTGCGTACAGGCGCAGCGCGCGATCGCCCGCCACCTGGCCGTGCTGCGTGTTGAACTTGCCGAACCCCGCAAGGTCGATGAACGCGAACTCCACGGGAAGCTGGGCCAGCTCGGGCAGGCCGCCCACCGACATGGCGATCTCGTCGAAGAAGGCGATCGTGGCCAGGCCGGTGAGCCGGTCCCGGACCGCCGGCGCCACCTGTGGCCAGCTGAACCGCCGGCGGAACGGTCCCGTGGCGCGCCGCATCCAGTCGACGATCGACGCGGTGAGCCACGGGACCTCCGGCCCGAGCGCCCGCCACCACCCGGCGGGCTCCTGCCGTCGCTCGAAGAAGAGGATGGTGGGCTGTGGGTCGAAGGTCGGATCGAGGGCGGTGAGCAGCTCCGCCGCCGCCAGCGTGGTGAGGACGTCGCGAGGCTGCGTCCCGTCCTGCCAGCCGCCATCGGGCCGGCGCATGGCCTTGATGAAGGCGTACAGGCCGGGCAGCACCCGGGGGTAGGTGCCCAGGCGCCAGAGGCCCAGCCCCAGGTGTGCTGAGGCGGAAGTGAGCGGCTCGCCGAAGAAGGGGAACCGGCGACCCTGCACGGCACCGGCTCGCACGGCGAGCCGGCCGTAGCGGTTGGCCAGCGCCTGCACCAGGTCGCGGAGGTGCGACAGGGCCAGCGGGTGGGCGGTCAGCTGCCAGATCGCGAACGTGTCGCGCCACGGATCGTCGGCGGCGATCCATTCCGCCACGTCATCCTCGGCCACCGGGAGCGAGCGGCGAAGAAGCTGCACCGCCCGGCTCGCGAGCTGCTCATCCGGCGCCAGGGCGACCTCCGACCAGAGTTGCAGGTGCAGCGCCATGAGGGACGGCGCCATGATCCGGGCTGCGTACTGGGTCGCGTGGCTGGTGAGCCAGAATGCCTCCCGCGGGCGCCAGTTGACCCGCGGTCCCTCATAGGCGAGATCCCCCGGGTCGGCCCGAAAGCCCAGGATCCACGGGTACCGCCGCCAGCTGTGGCGATCGGCGATCTGCTCGCGCCGGGACAGGTAGCTGAGCAGCGGCGCGACGGGGGCCGGGTTGCCGATGGCGCGCATCGCCAGCAGCGATGCCGCGAGCATGGGATCGGCGACGGCCATGGCGTCGCCGGCGTGCCGCGAGAGCGCGGATTCGGCACGCGCGATGATCGAGAGCGTCCCGCTGCCGACTGCCCCGCCTGGATCGAGCACGGCTCCCCTCGTGTGGAACGGACGACCTCTTCTCCGGTGCCGCGCCAAGCGTCCCACTCCGCCGGGCGGTGGGCCATGGGCTGCTCGTACGGGGTGCCGGCTCGGACCGCGGCGCCGGCCGGTCGCCCGTCGGGCGCATGGTACGCAAGTACCGGGCGCCGTCCGGCAGGTACCGGTCTGGCGGTCTGCCTAGACCGGTTCGTAGGCGAGGTAGTCCGGATGCCAGATGGCCTCGTCCAGCGCGGCCCCGATGGCCTCCTCGTCCATGACCCGCCCGTAGCCCGACTCGCCCAGGGTCTTGATGGTCTCCGCCGCGATGATCCGTGCCACCGACCGCAGGTCCTTGATGGCCGGGTACAGGGCGCCGGCCGCCAGGCGGTCCTCCGGGGTGATGTTGGCGAGCGTGCGCGCGGCGGAGCGGAAGACCGCGTTGGGCAGCTGCGTCGCCTCACCCACGATGGCTCCCAGGCCCACGCCCGGGAAGATGAAGACGTTGTTCGCCTGCCCGATCTCCCGGATCTCCCCGTTGAACGCCACCGGCGCGAACGGCGAGCCGGTGGCGACCAGGGCCCTCCCGTCGGTCCAGGTGAGCAGCTGCTCCGGAGTGGCCTCCACCTTGGTGGTCGGGTTGGAGAGCGCGAGGACGATGGGGTGGTCGGTATGCGCCGCCATGGCGCGGATCGAGGCCTCGTCGAAGGAGCCTGCCACCGCCGTGGCACCGATGAGGACCGTGGGCTGCACCGCCTCGACGACCTGCTCCAGGGCGAGCGGGCCGTCCCCGCTCAGCCCGAAGTGGGCCATGGACTCCGCGTCCATGGCCAGCGACGCCTTGTCGCGATCGACGCCGGCGCGCCCGGTGTAGATGAGCCCGTGCGAGTCGAGGACGGCGATCTTGCGTCCGATGTCGGGGGCCGGGACGCCGGCCGCCCGCAGCTCCGCCACGATCAGCTCGGCCATGCCCACGCCCGCGGCGCCGGCCCCCAGCAGCACGAAGCGCTGGTCGGCGATACTGCGCCCGAGATGCCGAAGGCCCGCGAGCACGCCGGCCAGGGCCACCGCGGCGGTGCCCTGGATGTCGTCGTTGAAGCACGGTGTGCGCCATCGGTATCGGCGCAGCAGGCTGAGCGCGGTGTGCTGCTTGAAGTCCTCCCACTGGATCACCGCGTTGGGGAAGACGCGCTGCACGGCAAGCACGAAGTCCTCGATCACCAGGTCGTAGGCCAGGCCGCGCAGCCGTGGATGGCGCCAGCCCACGTAGGCCGGATCCTCGAGCAGCTTGGGGTTGTCGGTGCCAACGTCCAGCGAGATCGGGAGCGTGGATGCGGGGTGGATGCCGGCCGCCGCGCTGTACAGCGCCAGCTTGCCGATGGGAATGCCCATGCCGCCCGCGCCCTGGTCGCCCAGGCCCAGGATCCGCTCGTTATCGGTCACCACGATGAGGCGGATGTCGCGGCGGCCCACGTTCTGCAGGATGCAGTCGATGTCGCGGTCATCCGGCGTGATCCAGATTCCGCGCGATCGGCGCAGGATGTGGCTGAAGCGCTCGCAGGCCTGTCCCACGGTGGGCGTGTAGACGATGGGCAGGAACTCCTCGAGGTTCTCGATCAGCACGCGGTAGAAGAGCGTCTCGTTGCGGTCCTGGAGCGCTGCCAGGCCGATGTACTCCTCGAGCGGATCCCCCTTGGCGCGAAGGTGCTCGATCTCGAGCGAGACCTGCTCCTCGATGCTCTTGACATGCGGGGGCATGAGCCCGCGCAGCCCAAAGGTCTGGCGCTCCGCCTCGCTGAACGCCAGGTCCTTGTTGAGGAGCGGCTGGGCCAGGAGCGCCTGGCCGCGGAGCGCGACGGGTACCGGTCCCGAGCCGGTGATCAGCGCTCGCAAGACATCGGGAGACAACCCCTGCATGGGGGTCACTCTGGTTCGTGACACCCGGGGAGAGTAGTGCCAAACCGCCCGGGGCGGCCCGCCAATCGGTCCCCCATGCGAGGCTGCGATCCGGTGTGCACCGTATGCACCCTGCGACCGACGCTGCCGCGTCCGTCGGTCAGGGCGTCCGCGGAGTGCACCGTGTGACCAGGGAGAGGGCATCGGATCGCGGTTGTGTGCATGGGGTGCACCAGTAAGGAGCGCCGGCGTCGGACCCAGGTCCGGCGACGTCGCTCCGACGGTCGTAGGGTGCGTGTGCCGCACCAGCGCCGGCCCTCCGCCAATTGCGGGATTACCATCGGGCGGCGAACCAAACCGGCCGCTGCGGTGTCCTACGGGGTGAAGGGGAGGGTCAGGCCCTGGACGATCTCGTGACGCGTGCTCGCCAAGGCGACTCCACCGCATTCGAGCAGCTGGCCATGCAGCACGTCACCAACCTGTACCGCATCGCGACCGCCATGGTGGGGGCGGCCGATGCGCGCGACGTGACCCAGGAGACCCTGGTCGCCGCCTGGCGCCAGCTTCCGCGCCTGCGCGACGATGCCCGCTTCGAGCCCTGGCTGCGCCAGATATGCGTCAACCGATGTCGCAACGAGCTGCGCCGTCGCGCCCGGCATCCCGAGACGAACAACCTGCTGGCTGAGGCCTTCGAGACCGATGGCGGCTCGTCCGCGGATCCCTCAGCGCTTGATCGGCGGCTGGCCGTCTCCGACGCCCTGGGCGTGCTGACGTCGGAGCAGCGTGCGGTGATCGTCCTCCACTACCTGGCGGACCTGCCCCTGCGCGAGGTGGCCGCCACGCTGGCGATCCCGGAGGGGACGGTGAAGTCACGCCTGAACAGCGCTCTGGTCGCGTTGCGCGCGGAGTTTCCGGAGGGAGTGGCGTGACCGGTCCAGGGCGCGAGGACCTGCCGCAGGCAGTTCGCGACCAGCTCGACGCCGCGCGCAGAGCGGTGCCACCGGTCGACCTGCTGGACAGCGTGACGACCGAGGTCCGGAACGCCGGTCAGGTTCGCGCCTGGCCCGCCTGGTTCCGCGGATCCGTCATGGGCCTGGGCGCTGCCGCCGTGCTGTTGCTCGTCGCCTTCCTGGCGAGTGGCCCGTTCGCCGCGGACCGGACACCATCGGCGACGGACGCGCCTGCCGCCGTGCCATCCGGCGGCCAGCTGGTCACCGCGGTGGAGGGCGACTTCCGGCTCGAGCTGTGGACCGACCGGAAGAGATACACCACGGACGAGCCGATCTCGATCGCGGCCACCCTGACCTATCTCGGCCCGGAGGACAGCGTGACGCTGTACCACCCGGACCCCATCCTCACGTTCCTCCTGAACGAGCAGTCCGGGACGCGCTCGATGGGAGGCGGCGTGGATGACGTCTGCCGGCAGACCGTCGTGCGTCGTGACGAACCCATCAGCATCCCGTACACCAAGAGCGCGGCCTGGACCCCCGACGATCCGAACGCCGCCTTCTACCAGGAATGGATGAACGACCCCCAGCTGTACCTGCCCTCGGGGACCTGGACGGTTGTGGCGGACGGTCAGTTCAGCATCAGCGCCTGCGGAGGCCGTGACGTCTCCATCGGCCAGAAGGTGGACATCAGCGTCACGCTGCCGCCCGGCGCGACGCAGGGCCCATCGCCAACGGCCACCCCCGCGCAGGCCACGCCAACGCCGCCCGAGCTCTCCGGGAGGAGGATCTCAACGGCGGTGGCGCACCAGATCGTCGGTTGGTCTCGTGATGGGCGCTGGCTGGCGGTCATCGTGGTTCCCAAGCACGACCAGCCCAACCAAATCGTCCGCATCTTCGATGCCAACGGTGCGGCGGTGTACTCAACCAGCGGTGCCGATGCGGCGTGGGTGAGTTCGGACGTGCTGGCCGTGCTGCACGTCGACTCGCCCTCCACCCTCACGGGCACGCTGGTCCTTCACCACGTGTCGACCGGTGTCGACGAGCCCATCGAGGGGCGGTACCGGATGGGGTTGGTCGGGTCCGGAACCGGGAAGCTCGCGATGACCGTGGTGGATCCAAACGAGCCGGACGCGATCGAGTTCAAGCTCCTCGGTGATGACATGACCTACCCCGGTGCTCCGCTGAGTCCGGCGTCGGTCTCGGATCGCACCTGGGACCCCACCGGTCGTTGGCTGGCAGTGCTCGACATCGCGGGCGCATGGACCGGCATCGGCCCATATCCGCTCGCCCTGCTCGACACAGACACGGGCGACTTCGTGGTGACTCGCTACAAGGCGACCCTGGCATCGCGGGGCTTCTTCAGCCCGGATGGCCAGCATGTGCTGATAGACACGGGCGGTGCGAGCACAGCGCCGTCATCGGCTCTCATCGACCTCTCGCAGCCGCAGGCGGTGGCACGCGTCATTGAAGGCTACGGCCCTGGACCTGCGCTTCCGGACGGACGCTGGCTCCTGGATTCCGGTGAGAGCGCGATGGTTGCCTGGGAACCGTCCACGGGAACCACATTGCGGGTTGGGCGTGGGTATGTCGGCGTTTCACGTACGGGCATCGCCGCGGTCATCCGCAACGAGAACCTGGCTGGGCGCTTCGACCTCGAGCTGCACGGTGCAACCGCGCATGTCACCATGTTGGGCATTACCGGTGAGGGGTACCACTCGCCCGTATGGTCGCCGTCGGGCGACCGCGTGGCGTACGTGACCGGCGAGGCCAACGGTCCCGGTGGCACGGACCTGTACCTGCTCATTCCCTGACTGGCGAGCCGCCGTCGGGCCACCGAACCACCAGGCGGGCTTGTGACCCAATGCTCGTCTGACAAGCGCAGGGACCGTCGAGCGCGGCTTCAGCACCCGCCTGGCTCGTCCCGCGAACCATCAGACCGGGGGAGGGCGCACCAAGGCCAGCGCCCCCGGTCACAAGGCTCGTCTGGCGAGCCGCTGTCGGGTGGCTGCTAGTCGACGGGCGTTGCGAGCTGGGCAGCGATATGGTGCGCCCATTCCCGGATGGTGGCCGGGTCGCGGAAATCGCCGTAGGGCGCGTGGACGGCACGCACGACGATCCGCTCACCCATGCCCAGCTTGGCGCGATCGAGCGAACCGACCAGGAGCCGATGCTCGCGGGCGCCGGTGGCCTCCATCATGGGTGCCATGTCGACCGGGTCCTCGGTCGGCTTGGGGGTGATCCCCAGCGGTCCGGAGCTGAAGAGCCAGACCGGCCGGCGGCGCAGCTCGTCCGCGTGGGCGGCGACGAAGTCCTTCGCCTCGCTCATCCACTTGCCCACGTACACCGCGCTGCCCAGGATCACCGCGTCGTAGCCTTCGAGCGTGGCGACGTCGGTGATGGCGCGTGCCTCCGCCGCGATCCCCTGTGCCGTCAGCTCGGTCGCGATGGCCTGGGCGATCTCCGCCGTCGCTCCGTGCTTGCTCGCTGCCGTGACCAGGACTCTCATCAAATCGCTCCCTCGTCCACCCGCGCGCATCTGCCCGCGCGCAGCCGGCGGTTTGCGCCCGGCCGGCGGCCGGCTCTGCAGCGACCGGCGACCGGACTGCATCCGATGCTCGGTCACGCGCGAGGCCGTGACCAAGGGCCATCCGGCCCGGGGTGATGGTGCGCCCGTCCTGTCCGGGCTGTCCGCCTGTCCGCGCCCTACTCGTTGATGTCGGCGCGATGGAAGAGGGCGACGGCGCCGAGCCAGGCAGAGGGACGCCCAGCCGATGCCCACCAGCACCAGCCAGATGGTGGCCGGCGTGCCCGGTGGCATGGATGCCATGGGGCCGACGAACGGAAGCTCCACCGGATGCGCGGCGGAGCGCGCGGCCTGGAGCAGGAGCTGGAGGTCGGAGGAGGGCAGGAGGCGAATCGCCGTGGCGACCGCATCGGTCTGCGTGGCCCAGCGCGAGACGGCAATATTCTCGAGCAGGAAGTAGGCGAACATGCCAGGATGAGCGCGATCCCGCTGTTGCGGAAGACGACGGTCAGGACCGAGGCAGCGCCGATCACCACCATCGCGAACAGGAGGAGGCTGGCGAGCAGCGCAGCGAACCCCGCCGCGTCGATGGACTGACCTCCCGGGAGATCGGTCCCCGATCGCCACCCCGATCAGCGGCATGACGAGCCGACTGTCACCACGACCCCAGCAGGAGCACGGCGAAGAGCGCCATGGCGCCGAGCCGCACGGCCGAGGAACGCGCGCCGGTTGCTCGAGGCGACCAGCGAGGTCCGCACGGTCCCGTACACGAACTCGGCGGCAGTGTTCCCGCCGTGGCGAAGGCGATCATGCGCAGCACGAAGATCTGGCCGGACTGCAGCACCGTCAGCAGGCTCTGCGGGAAGGCGAACTGCGCGCGCTCGGCGGCCATCTGGGCGAGCACCTCGGCTGGGACCGGCTGCGGGTCGGGTCGAAGCCGTAGTGGCTGTCGACGCTGCCCAGCGGACCCCAGTAGCCGATGGTGGTCAGCGCGGCCAGCGCGGCGAGCACGAACCACAGGTCCTTGCGGCGTCGCAGGCGCAGCCACTCGGCCCGGATCAGGCCGCTCACGTCGGGACTCCGCG
Source organism: uncultured Chloroflexia bacterium (assembly GCA_963805645.1). Classification (GTDB taxonomy): domain Bacteria; phylum Chloroflexota; class Limnocylindria; order QHBO01; family QHBO01; genus CAVXEH01. The sequence goes on from CAWDVA010000004.1 coordinate 159,016, forward strand.
GGCGCGGGCATGGCCTCGCCGGTGAGCTCGAGGTAGATCTGCTCCAGCGACGGACGGCGGAACGCGACCTCGGCAGGGTAGAGGCGCGCATCGGCGAGGTGGCGAATCGGCGACGCTGCCGTCGGGTTGGCCATCGACCTCGATGGTGGCGACCTCCGCTGGACGGGCCGTCAGCCCGGCGGCGCCGGAGCACCGGCCAGCGCCGGCGTCGCGCTCGGCAGGCGGCCGCGAAGCGAACGACGAGGTGCTCGCGCGTCGGCGAAGAGGTCGCTCGTGGACACCCTGCGTCACGATCCGTCCCCGGGCGATCACCGCCAGCTGCGTGCACACCTGCTCCGCCTCGTTGAGCAGGTGCGTCGAGAGGAAGACGGTGGCGTGGTCATGGGCGAGGCCGGTGATCAGGTTCCGCACGTCCACCGTGCCCTCCGGATCGAGGCCGGAGGTGGGCTCATCAAGAATGATGATGGGTGGCGCATCGAGCATCGCCAGGCCGATGCCGAGGCGCTGACGCATCCCCGTGGAGAAGCCGCCCACCTTGCGATTGGGCGACGTCGGCGAGCCCGACCCGCTCCAGCGCCGGTGAGGCACGCGGTCATGCGCACTCGGCTCGCGAAGACCGCGCGCGGCAGCGAAGACGCGAAGGTTCTCGAACGCGGACAGGTACGGGTAGAAGGCCGGACGCTCCACGAGTGCGCCGACCTGGCCCAGGACGGGTGCTCCCGGCTCGACCGGTTGGCCCAGGATCCGCGCCTCGCCGTCCGTGGGGCGGACCAGTGCGAGCAGCAGGCGAATGGTGGTCGTCTTGCCCGACCCATTGGGACCCAGGAACCCGAACACCGAGCCGCGAGGGACCGCGAGGTCCAGGTCATCGAGGGCCCGGACGGTTCCGAAATGCTTCGTCAGGCCCCGCGTCGCGATGACCGGATCCGTCACCGGCCCAATCACCGGTTCAATGACCGCTGCGCCATCTGTCACGTCGCTCCCTCCTGTGGACGACCGGATCGTGCGGACCCGCATTGTGCCCGAACGGCGCAGGGACACCGGCTGCCGCTGCGCGCGGCTAGTCCGTGGCGGGAACCTGCGGTCGTCGGGGGAGCTGTCGCCACGCCAGCGCCAGGAGGAAGACCGCGGTCTCGACAAGCACGATCGTCGCGCCGCTGGCCGCATCGGCCCAGTAGCTGATGTACAGCCCCGCCACCGGCGCGAGCAGGCCGATCAGCACGGCCACCGTCAGCAGTCGGCCGAAGCTGCGAGTCACCAGCTGGGCGGTGGCCGCCGGGGTGACCAGCATGGCCACCACCAGGATGATCCCCACCGCCTGGAGGCTGACCACGATGGTCACCGCGATGAGCGCCAGGAGCAGGTAGTCCAGGCGGGCCACCGGCAGGCCGGACGCGGCCGCACCAAGCGGGTCAAAGGTCGTGTACAGCAGCTCCTTCCAGAGAATCGCCACGACCCCCAGCACCCCCGTGGCCAGCAGCACCAGGGCCACGAGGTCACCGGTGCCGATGCCCAGCACCTCACCGAAGAGAAAGCCGAACAGGTCTCCCACGTAGTTGGGGATGAGGCTGAACAGGAAGATGCCCAGGGCGAACATGCCCGCGAAGAGCACGCCGATGGCGGTGTCGGTCCGCAGGTTGCCCCTGCGGGTGACCCAGCCGATGGCGAGCGCCGTGGCGACCGCGGCCACGGCGGCGCCCAGGTAGAAGGGCAGCTTGATCATGTACGCCACGACCACCCCGGGGAAGGCCGAATGGCTCAGCGCATCGCCCATGAAGGCCAGCCCGCGCAGCACCATGTAGGAACCGATGACCGCGGTGACCACGCCCACCGCCGCGGAGGCCAGCAGGGCGCGCAGGAAGAAGTCGTAGGCGAGCGGCTGCAGAATGGGAGTCAGCATCACACGTGGTCCTCGTGGTAATGCTGGTCGCCGCCGCTCGCCGCGTCGTGGTGATGCGCGTCATCGAGGACCACGGTCTTGCCCCCGAGCACCAGCAGGTGTCCGCCGTAGGTGGCCGACAGGACGTCGGGACTCAGGACCAGCGACGAGGGGCCCACGCCCACCAGGCGCCGGTTGAGGGCGACCACCATCCTGAAGTGCTCGGCGGCCGCGGCGAGATCGTGCGTGGTGGCGATGGCCGTGCGGCCCAGCTTCGTCTCGGAATCCAGCAGGGCCATGAGGTCCTCCTGGGTCGTGACGTCCACGCCGGTCACCGGCTCGTCGAGCAGGTACAGGTCCGGAGCCGCGGCAATGGCCCGGGCGAGGAACGCGCGCCGCCGCTGGCCGCCGGAGAGGGCGCCGATCTGCGAGCGTCGGCGGTCCGCCATGCCCACCCGCTCCAGGGCCGCCTCGACCGCGGCCCGGTCGTCGCCGGTCGGCCGCCGCCACGGGCCGAGGCGCGGGTACCGGCCCATCATCGCCACGTCCCAGACGCTGACCGGGAACGACCAGTCCACCAGCTCGGCCTGGGTCACGTAGGCGATCCGCTTCGCCTCGCGGCCTGCCGGCTGGCCCAGGACCTCCACCACGCCGCTCCACGGCTCCAGGAGGCCGGCGATCAGCTTGAGGAGCGTGGACTTGCCCCCGCCGTTGGGGCCGAAGATCGCCACCAGCGACCCACGCGGGATCTCCAGGGAGACATCCTCCAGCGCAGCGCGGTGGTCGTAGCCGGCGGTGACACCCGCGAGGCGGATGGCGAGCGTGTCGTGGACGTGGGCTCCGGGCCCGCCGTGCTCAGCGTGACCGGCATGGTCGCCGTGGTCGGGGTGATGCTCGTGCTCGTGCGTCATCGGCTCAGCGCAGGGCCTCCACGATCTGCTGGGTGTCCCATCGGATGAGGCCCTCGTAGCTGTCGACCGGCGGATCACCGAGCGATCCGTCGTACAGGTTCGCCACGACGCGCACGCCAGTCTCGGCTGCCAGCTGGTCCACCAGCTTGGTCGGGAACTGGGCCTCGCTGAAGATGGCCCTGACGTTGGCCGCGCGGATCGCGTCGACGAGGGCCGTGGTGTACCGGGCGCTCGGCTCCTGGCCCGGCGCCGGGACGGCGACGCCCACGATGGTGATCCCGTACTCGCGGGCATAGTAGGGGAACGCGTCGTGGTAGGTCACGATCCGCCGGTTCGCTTCAGGCACGGACGCGACCTGCTCGCGAACCCAGGCATCGAGCGACTGCAGGCGAGACTGGTAGGCGGCGTTGTTGGCTCGGTACGTGCTGGCGTGCGCCGGGTCCGACGCGGCGAGCGCATCGGCGATGCGGTTCGCGTACCGCTCCGCGTACACCACGTCCATCCAGAGGTGCGGGTTCTGGGTCCCGGCGTCCTCTCCCGGGAGCAGGGTGACTCCCGGCAGGCTCTCTGCCAGGCGGATGAGCGGCGTCCCGGGCTGGGCGGCGTTCCCCAGGGACTTCGTCATCCAGTCGTCGAGGCCCAGCCCGTTCATGAACAGGACCTGGGCGTTCGCGACGGTGCGCATGTCGGACGGACGGGGCGCGAAGGTGTGCGGGTCGCCGTTGGCGGGCACCAGGCTGCTGACGCTGACCAGGTCGCCCCCAACGTTGCGCACCATGTCGGCGAAGACGGTCGTGGAGGTCACAACCACCAGACGCCCGTCGCCCGGCCGGGTCGTGCCTCCGCAGCCGGCGAGGGTAAGCGCGAGCGCGAGGCCGGCCACGACGGGACCGATGGCGGCGCCACGCCGTCCCGGGCGCCTCATGTTCCGGTCTCCGCGGTTGCCCGGCAGGCGGGGCAGAGGCCGTAGAGCTCGAGTCGGTGGCGCTCGATCCGGTAGCCGGTCTCCGCCTCGACGCGCCCGAGAATAGGGGAGAGGCCCAGGTCCCCGACCTCGGTGCTGCGACCGCAGCGCTCGCACACGACGTGGTGGTGATGCTCTGCCGGCTGGCAGGCGACGTAGGCATGGCTGCCATCGGGCAGATCGACCCGCTCGATGAGCCCCAGGGAGGTCAGCAGGTCGAGCGACCGGAAGACGGTTGCGCGGCCGGGGGCCGGATGGAGACCGCGGGTGGCGTGCTGCACTTCCTCGGCGGTGAAGGACCCTCGTTGGGCAGCCACGGCCCGCGCAACGGCGCGCCGCGTCCCGGTCAGGCGACGGCCCGCCACGCTCAGGGACTCGAGGATCTCGCGGCCGGCTGGCATGCGCGCATCCTACGCCAGTTGAGACTCAGTCGCAATAAGGAGCTCGCCGCGGTACACGTACGGCGTGTGGGGCAACGCCGCAGCGGGCGCTCCGACATCGCCGCACTCGTTGGGAGGGTGCGTCGATGGCAGACAGGACCGCGACGCGTGGATGCACGCGTGGGGCGGGTATGCCACAGGGGGATTCGGGGAGATGCCGGCCGGCACTGGCGCGCAGGGTGCCGGATGCCGACGCTGTCGGCTGCCATGGGCGGCCCGCATCTGTCGACCGTCCGATCGCTTTCGGATCTCGACCCTGGAGCGCGGCGCGAACGCCGCGTGGCATGGGCCGCGCTCCTGGCGGAGCTGCTGGTCGGCGTCCAGGTGGTCACCGGTGACGAGGGGAGCGATGCGCTGGCCGGGCCGTACCTCACCGCTGGCACGCCGGCGGACGCGGCGCGCTGGGATCCCCCGAACACCGGGCATGCCCAGGCGCTGGCCACGCACCCGGTCGAGTGGGAGGAGCGGGTGATCGGCTTCTTCGACGCGGCACTTCGCCCGGCCGGAGAGTGACGCCGCCCACGGGCCAGACGGCCCTTGGCGGGGTGCCGTTTGGGAAGCGAGTGGCGGACTGGCGGTCCTGCCCCTCGGGTGCACCCCGAGCGTATCCTCGTCCCACGCAATGCAGACAGCCTGGCGCGATGCGCAGCCGCGCCCGCCGGGACCTGGCACCGGGAAGGGACCCGCATCCGCCGATGACCACTGAAACGCAGGCGCAGAACGCGCGACCCACCGACAAGGCAAGCGACATTCTGCGGGCCGGCTACCAGCCGCTCGCGGCCTTCTTCAAGCCCCGTGCGGTGGCCGTGGTGGGGGCGACCGAGAAGGCCGGCAGCGTCGGCCGGACGATCCTCACCAACCTGATCTCGTCGCCGTTCGGCGGCACCGTGTACCCGGTCAACCCGAACCGGCCGAGCGTGCTGGGCATCCACAGCTATGCGTCCATTGGCGCCATCCCGGAGCCGGTGGACCTGGCGGTGATCGTCACCCCGCCGCCGACGGTGCCGGGGCTCATCGGCGAGTGTGCCGCGGCGGGCGTGCCGGCGGTGGTCGTCATCTCCGCGGGGTTCAAGGAGGTTGGCCCGGAGGGTGCCGAGCTCGAGCGCCAGGTCGTCGAGGTGGCCCGGGCCAACGGCGTGCGGGTCATCGGCCCCAACTGCCTGGGCGTGATGAGCCCCATCACCGGCCTCAACGCCACGTTCGCGGCGGCCATGGCCCCCCAGGGTCACGTGGCCTTCGTGAGCCAGTCGGGTGCATTGCTCACCGCGGTTCTCGACTGGAGCCGCCAGGAGAAGGTGGGCTTCAGCTCGATCACCAGCCTGGGCTCGATGGCCGATGTCGGCTGGGGCGACATGATCATGCACCTCGGCAGCGACCTGAACACCGAGGCCATCGTCATCTACATGGAGACCGTGGGGGATGCGCGGACCTTCCTGTCCGCGGCCCGCGAGGTGGCGCTCACCAAGCCCATCATCATCATGAAGCCGGGCCGCACCGCCGAGGCGGCCCGAGCCGCCGCCTCCCACACCGGCTCGCTCGCCGGGTCGGACGAGGTGCTCGATGCCGCGTTCCGCCGGGCGGGGGTTCTCCGTGCGGAGCGCATCGACGACCTGTTCTACCTTGCCGAGGTGCTCGGCAAGCAGCCGCGGCCCCAGGGGCGCCGGCTGACCATGGTGACCAACGCCGGCGGGCCCGGGGTCCTGGCCACCGACTCGCTGATCACCGGGGGCGGGGAGCTGACGGCTCTCACACCGGAGACGATCGAGGCCCTCAACGGCGTGCTGCCGCCCACCTGGAGCCACGCGAATCCCATCGACATCATCGGCGACGCGCCGCCGGACCGGTACGCGGCCGCCCTCGAGATCGCGGCCGCGGATCCCGGATCGGATGGCCTGCTCGTGATCCTCACCCCGCAGGCCATGACCGATCCGACGCGCACCGCGCAGCAGCTCGTACCGTTCGCGAAGAGCACCGGCAAGCCGGTGATGGCCAGCTGGATGGGCGGCCTGGAGGTCGAGGCCGGGACCTCGATCCTGCGCGACGCCGGGATCGCCACCTTCCCGTACCCCGACAGCGCCACCCGCATGTTCAACGATCTGTGGCGCTATTCCGAGGACCTGCGGGCCCTGTATGAGACGCCGTCGCTGCCGCGCGACGCGGAGAGCGCGCTCCATCGCGACCGCGCCCAGGCCATGGTCCGCGCCGCCTGCGAGGCGGGCCGCACCATCATGCCCGAGTCTGAGTCCAAGGAGCTCCTGGCGACCTACGGCATCCCCATCACCCCCATGCGGATCGCGGAGTCGGAGGCCGATGCGGTGGCTGCCGCGGCCGATATCGGCTATCCAGTGGTGCTCAAGCTCTACTCGCACACGGTCACCCACAAGACGGATGTCGGCGGCGTCCAGCTGAACCTGCGCGATCCTGACGCGGTGCGGGCCGCATTCGGGGCCATCCAGCGGGCGGTCGCCGAGCGCCGCGGAGAGGAGCATTTCGAGGGGGTCACCGTCCAGCCCATGGTCGAGTGGAAGGGCTACGAGCTCATCGTGGGCAGCTCAATCGATGCCCAGTTCGGGCCGGTCCTCCTCTTCGGCCTGGGCGGGCAGCTCGTGGAGGTCTTCCGCGACCACGCCCTGGGGCTGCCGCCGCTGAACACGACCCTTGCCCGCCGCATGATGGAGCGCACCCGGATCTTCACCGCGCTGAAGGGCGTCCGTGGCAGGGCAGCCGTGGACCTGGACGCGCTGGCGCAGCTCCTCGTGCGCTTCAGCCAGATGGTCGTGGAGCTGCCGCGCATCGCCGAGGCGGAGATCAACCCGCTCCTCGCGTCCGAGGACGGTCTGCTCGCGCTCGACGCGCGGGTCATCCTCCACGCCCCGGAGATCCCGCGGGAGCAGCTTCCGCGTCCGGCCATCCGGCCGTATCCGCTCGAGTACGTGTCACCGTGGACCGCCCCCAGCGACGAGACGTTCCATATCCGGCCCATCCGACCGGAGGACGAGACCGCCATGGTCCGATTCCACCGGGACCTCTCCGCAGACACCGTCTACTCGCGGTACTTCGCCGCGATCGGCCTGGATCGACGGATCGCGCACGACCGCCTGGTGCGAGTCTGCTTCGGGGACTACGAGCGGGAGCTTGCCCTCGTGGCGGAGCACGAGGACCCGACGAGCGGGGAGCGCGAGATCGCCGCGGTGGGGCGCCTGTCCAAGACGAATGCGCCGGGAACCGCGGAGTTCGCGATCCTGGTCGCAGACCGGTTCCAGCACCACGGGCTCGGGGCGGAGCTCCTGCGCCGGCTCGTCGCTGCCGGGCGGGACGAGGGTCTGAGGCGGATCGTGGCCGAGATGCTGCCGACCAACGGGGCCATGATCCGGATCAGCGAGAAGCTGGGCTTCGCCATCAGCCGCGGCGCGGACGAGGTGACCGCGGAGCTGCTCCTGGACTGACCGGTCCCCGGCCCGCCCGGGGACCGGCTCTCACCGATCCGGCCGCGACGGGACTGCACGGCGCAGAACCTGGCAGGCATGCCGCGCATCGACGGCCATGCTCTGCGCGCCCATCGCCGACGCGAGGCCGGGCTCCGCGAGAATGGCTGCCCCGCCGACCACCACCTGGATGTCCGGGTCATGCCGTCGCAGGTCGCCGATCGTGGCGGCGGTGGCCTGCGACGATTCGCGGCAGGTGACGGAAAGGCCAACCAGCTGGGCGCTGCTGCCGATTGCCGCCTCCAGCACGAGGGCCTGTGAAGCAGGGGGATTCACGACGGTCACGGACCATCCGTCCCAGCGCAGGAAGTCCGCGACCATGCGAAGCCCTGCGTCATGGTGCCGTTCGCCCACAGCCGCGAGGACGACGTGGCCGAAGCGAGGCGGCGGCACGGAGGCGGAGGCGCCGAGCCGATCCAGCTGCGCCAGGACGACGGCGATTGCGCCATCTGCCCGCTCCGGGGTGATCACCCCTGCCCGCGCGCGCTCGCCGATGAGCCGCAGAGACGGGGCGATCACGTCCAGGTAGGCGAAGCGGATGCCGACCCCGCGGTGCACCAGCCCGCTGCACACGTCGGACGCCAGGCTCCAGTCGTCAGCGAGCGCGGCAGAGAGAAGCGCCATGAAGGCATCGGGCGGCGCTGGGTTGCCCGGCGAATGCGGGCTGTGCCGATCTTGTGGCTGCGCGATGGCGATCATGGCATCTACTCCGGGTCCGGGCCCCTGGCCCAGCGCGTGTTCAGGCGATATCCAGCTCTGGTTCGGTTTCCCTGGCGCGTCGCGGCCGGGCGCGTCTTGGTTGACGGGCTGCGCGGGCGGCACGCGCCGATCTGGCCGGGTTGTCCGCGAAGGTGTCCGGACCCGCGGGGCGGCCATAGAGGTAGCCCTGGCCGTAGCGCACGCCAAGCCCGCGGAGGGCTTCATGCTCCGCGACGGTTTCGACCCCCTCGGCGATGATGCTGCAGTGGTTGGAGGCGGTGAAGTGCCCGAGGCCGGCAACCAGGCTCTTCCGCGCCGGGTCGCCATCCAGTCCTGCCACCAGCCACCGATCCAGCTTCACGAATGCGGGTTGGAGCTTCACGAGGTGACGCAGGCTGGCATACCCGGCGCCCATGTCGTCGACCGCCAGGCGGTCCGCCGCACCAAAACCGTCGAAGGCTGTCTTGAAGGCCGCGTAGTCCGTAACCTCCTCGTGCTCCGTCACCTCGATGACGAGCGGGCGGTCCGACCCACCCAGGACGGCCGCAAGGTCTCTGTGGGCAATGATCAGCGTCGGGGAGGCATTCACATTCAGCCAGGTTCCCGGCGGGAGATCCGCTCCAGCGGCGATGGAGGCACGCAGCGTTGCCAGCTCGAGCTCGGTCCCCATTCCAAGACGTGCTGCCTCGGCGAACCGGACGTCCGGCGCGACCCCATCGGTGAAGCGAGTGAGCGCCTCGAAGGCGACGGTCCGACCGCTCTCAATCTCGACGATTGGCTGAAAGACAGGATGAAAGGCGGTGTCCGTGATCATGCGCCGGATCCGACGCCGGGCACGGGTGCTGGCCGCCTCTTCGGCGAGGCGGGGTCCCATCAGGGCTCCCGCGATATCGGCGAATTCGCCGAGCGCGGGGAGCATGCTCGCCAGGGGCTGGGCGGACTCCGGAAGTGCGCTGCTGACGAAGAGCAGGCCGATCAGCTTGTCTCGGTCGCGCACCGGGGCGTACCCGGTGGACTTGACGCCCAGTTGGCCGAGGAGCTCGTTGTAGGGATGTCGGAGCTGGTCATGCCACGCCTCGGTCCACGCGCCCTTTCGGGCGTGATTGCGCAGGTACGTGGTCCGGGTGCGTGACAGAGGAGCGAGGAGGGGCGTGGACCGACCGGCAACGGTGATGCCGTACGGTGCGGCGCGACCGTTCGGATCGAAGATGAAGAGGCCGGCAGTGGCCAGGGATGAGAAGCTCGCGACCTGGAGGCAGATGGCCTCGGCGGTTGCCTTGGGCGTCGCACGAGCGTCCATCGCCCGGATCGCGCTCGCGACCATGACCCGTTCGCGGAGCTGCTGTCGTGCGTGGTCCTCCAGGCGCCGCTCCTCGGTGACGTCGCGCTTGACCGCCACGTACCCCGTGATCGTTCCCCCGGAATCCCGCATCGGAGAGATGACCTCCTGTTCCAGGAGGGGGGTGCCGTCCTTGCGAAGATTGGTGAATTCGCCGGCCCAATGCTCGCCCGCGGCCAGGGCCGTCCGCATGGCCGCGTACAACGAGGGGAATGCCATACCACCGTGGAGGATGCTGGACTTCTGACCGATCACCTCGGCGCGCGCGTAGCCGGAGATTCGCTCGAATGCGGGGTTGACGTACTCGATGAGGCCGTCGAGTCCGGTGATGACCACCGACTCGCCCGCATACTCGACCGCCGCGCCAAGGCGTTCGAGGAGCGCCTCGCCGGCATGAGCTGCCGTGATGTCGGTGCTCGTGTCGATGAAGCCGATGGAGGCTCCGGCCTCGTCGCGCATCAGACCGGTGTGGGCCATGACCCAGACGGGTTTCCCGTCCTTGTTCCGGGCGGACCGCTCGCCAACCAGGTCGAGGCCGGCCGCGATCGCTTCCGCAGTCTCGCTGTATGCATCCTGCGGCTCGCCGTAGATGGTGAAGATCGAGTTGCCGAGCATCTCGGAGGCGTCGTAGCCAAAGATCTGCGTTGCGCCGTCGTTCCAGTGGGTGATCTGACCCGAGAGGTCTGTGACGATGATCCCTCCACGGATGTTGGCGAGGATGCTGGCCTGGAGCCTGAGGAGCACGTCCGACTTGCGGAGATCGGTCACATCGGCATCGACGCCCACGATCCGCGCCTGATCCCGGGAGGACGCGTCCGCGTCAGCGCCGTGCCTCGGGGGCTGCTCGGCCCTGCGCGGGTTCAGCGGAACGGGACCCGACCGCCGGGCCGACGTCAACGTTGTCGGTGTGCGGTTGTTCGCCATTCCCCTCGCCCGACGCCATGCGCCTTGTCTGGAGTGTCGGCTGGACCTCAGCTATGGCAGCCGCGCGTGCAGGGCTCCCTCCGTGGCTGAACGAGGCAGACGACCACAGTGCTCCTCCGGGCGGGGCTGTCAACCACGGAATCGTCATCTTCCGGCGTCTCGAACCCGGCCGGAACGGCACGGCGCAGCCGGCTGGAGATGAGCGGACGGGGCGCGACGGGGGCCCGGACGTACCCCCCTGCAGGGTCCTCCGTCGCTCGCCTCCGGTGCTGCCCGGCGGTGCCCGGGATCAGCGCCGCGCGGAGCGGCGTCGCCGGCCGATCATCGCCAGGAGCCCGACCAGGCCCAGGAGCCCGCCCAGAACACCCATCGCCCCGGCCCGACCCACCATGACCCGGCCGCCCTCGGCGACCTCGATCTGCCCTCCCAGGGCGAAGATCGCCAGGCCGCCCTTGCCGATGCGGATGCGTCGCCCGATGGCGATGCCGCTCCCGGCCTGCTCCATCTGGACCAGCCCGCCGGAGACCACCGCCTGGGCGCCGCCCTGGGTGAGCGTGACGTTCTCGCCGGCGACCACGACCCCCGCGCCGCCCTGCCGGAGGTCGATGTCTCCGCCGGCGAAGACGCTGCGCGCCGCGGTGCGGGTGAGCTTGACGTCGTCGTTGGCCAGGACCGCCCCCACGAGAGCGTTCCGCATGTCCACCTGGTAGCCGCGCACCAGCGCGGCGGCGGTGATCAGCGAGCGGCGACCGTCGTGGTCACCGAGCTCATCTGCGACGAGGGTCTCCGCCTCCCGCCCGAGCGTCGCGTCCTCTGCCTCCTTCTCCGCCTCTTCGAGCGTCTCGTCGGGGCGAAGCTCCTTCTCGATCATCGCACCTGTCTCCCTGGTGGATATGGCGCGAGTCTGCCCGGGTTCGGGACCGTGGGCCAGTGCCGGTGGACCCGTTCGGCGTGGGCCGCGCGGCGCGACGGGTCAGCACCCGAAGCGCATGAGGAGACCCAGGAGCACCGCGGACGGCGACCGTCGGCAGGCTGTGCCGGATGCGCCCGGGGCGATCAGGCGGGCAGCGGCATCGTGTAGACCACGCACTCACCGCGCAGGACCTCGGTGCCATCCGCGCGCCGTGCCACGCACCGCAGGCGGGTGATCGGCTTGTCCGGGCGTGCTTCGAGCACCTCCGCCTCCGCGGTGACCGTGTCACCAATGAACACGGGAGCGGGGTAGTCCCACTCCTGGTGCAGGAAGACGCTGCCCGGTCCCGGAAGCTTCATGGCCACCAGGGCGTTGAAGAGCCCCGTCGTCAGCCCGCCCTGGACCACCAGGCCGCCGAAGCGTGTCGCTGCGGCCAGGTCCGCGTCGAAATGGATGGGGTTGCGGTCGCCGGTGATGGTGGCGTAGGCCTCCACGTCGGCCACGGTGATGGTGCGCGTCCAGGTGGCGCGGTCGCCAACCGCGGGTGGCTGCCAGGCAGCAGGTGATGCGTTCGTCATCGACGCATGATCGCGCGCGTGGTCAATGCAGGGTGACGCGGGGCCGGGACGGATGGGGGGCCTCCGGCGCCGACCTGCTATCGTCAGGCTCCATCCCACCGGAGCCTGCGTGGACCCACTGCACCCATGACGACCATCTCCCGCGCTTCCGCGCCGGCGCCGGCGCCGGCTGTCAGGTCCGACATCCGCAACATCGCAATCGTCGCGCACGTGGACCACGGCAAGACCACGCTGGTCGATGCCATGCTGCGGCAGACGGGCACCTTCCGCTCCAACGCCGTGCTGGTCGATCGCGTGCTCGACTCCGGCGAGCTCGAGCGCGAGAAGGGCATCACGATCCTTGCCAAGCAGACGACGGTCGACTATCGCGGGATCCACCTCAACATCATCGACACCCCCGGCCACGCCGACTTCGGCGGCGAGGTGGAGCGGGGCCTGCTCATGGTTGACGCGGTCCTCCTGCTGGTGGATGCCGCGGAGGGCCCGCTGCCCCAGACCCGCTATGTGCTCAAGAAGGCCATGGGCCTGGGACTCCCCGTGGTGGTGGCGGTCAACAAGGTGGACAGGAGCGACGCGCGCCCGGCCGAGGTGCTCGACGACATCTACGAGCTGTTCATCAACCTGGGTGCCAGCGACAGCCAGATCGACTTCCCGGTGGTCTACACCGTGGGCAAGCGTGGCGAGGCATCCCTCGCGCCCGATGCTCCTGGCCGGGACCTGACGCCGCTCCTCGACCTGCTCGTGGCCGTCACCCCGGCGCCCACCTACACCCCCGGGCACCCGCTGCAGATGCTGGTCACCAACCTCTCCGCCTCCGACTACGTGGGGCGCATGGCCGTGGGCCGCATCTGGAACGGGACCGTCCGGGTCGGGCAGCGGATCAGCATCGTGCGCGAGGAGGCGGACGAGACCGATGGCACCGTCACCCCGGGGCGGCGCGTGGTCCTCTCCGGGACTGTCACCAGCCTGCAGACCGCCCACGGCATCGAGCGTGTCGACATGGCCGAGGCCGGCCCCGGCGACATCGTGTCCGTCGCCGGAATCCCCGAGGTGACCATTGGCGACACGATCACCGATCCCGCCGATCCGCGGCCTCTCCCGCGTCTGGACGTGGACACGCCCACGCTGCGGATGACGTTCTCCGTGAACTCGAGCCCGCTGGCCGGGCGCGACGGCACGCTGCTGACCTCGCGGCAGATCAAGACCCGGCTGGAGCGCGAGGTGCTGGGCAACGTCAGCATCGAGGTGCGGCCCATCGAGGGCGGGGAGTCGTTCGACGTCCGCGGTCGGGGAGAGCTGCAGCTGGCGATCCTCATCGAGCAGATGCGCCGCGAGGGATTTGAGCTGACCGTCTCCCGACCCGAGGTCATCGAGCGCGTGGTCGACGGGGTCCGGGAGGAGCCATACGAGCGGATCACCGTGGACGTCCCGCCCGACTACATCGGCGTGGTGCAGCAGGGGCTGGCGCCGCGCAAGGCGCGCATGGAGCAGATGTCCACCGATGCCGACGGGCGGGTGCGCATGGAATTCGTGATTCCCTCCCGCGGGCTCATCGGGTACCGCGGCCAGCTCCTGACCGATACCCGCGGCACGGCGCTCATGCACCAGATCTCCGAGGGCTACGGGCCGTGGGCCGGCGAGGTCACCCACCGGACCAGCGGCGTCCTCGTCGCGGACCGGGCCGGCGAGAGCCGCGCCTACGCCCTGTCGAGCCTGATCGAGCGCGGCGAGCTGTTCATCGGTCCCTCCGTGGAGGTCTACGAGGGGATGATCATTGGCGAGAGCGCCCGGCCGGGCGACATGAACGTCAACCCCACCAAGTCCAAGAAGCTGTCGAAGATGCGGACCCAGGCCACGGACGGGGACTACCGGATCCCCACCCCGCCGCGGGTCCACACCCTCGAGTCCGCCATCGAGTTCATCGCCGCGGACGAGCTGGTGGAGGTGACGCCCACCGCGCTGCGCCTGCGCAAGCGGGTCCTTTCGGCGCATGGCCGCCGGCCTTCGCTGTCGTAGGCATCGAACGCCCAAGGAGGAGCACGAATGCGAATCGCACACTCGGACGGGGTCCCGTCCCAGCCCGCCGACGCCAGCCACTTCAATGGGTCCGTCCAGATGCGCAACCTGGGTGCGGTGGAGGCCCCTCGCGGGTCCGCCCTGATCGTGACCTTCGCGGCAGGCGCCCGGACGCACTGGCATCGCCACCCGGATGGTCAGCTGCTGTACGGCATCGATGGTGCGGGTCACGTTGGCACCCGCGACGGAGAGACCGTCGACATCGGTCCCGGTGATCTCGTCTACGCCCCGCCGGGGGAGGTCCACTGGCACGGCGCATCGGCCGATGCTGCGCTCACCCACCTGGCGCTCTCGTTCGGCGACACCGAGTGGCTGGGGGAGTCGCCCGACGTCGATGGCGGATGACGCCATCGGCCTGTCCCTGTCAGCGGCTGTCAGGAAGCGCCCCTACCATCGGCGCATGAGACGTGCTGCATCGATCATCCTGGTTCCCGGCTTCTGGCTTGGCGCCTGGGCCTGGGACGAAGTCGCCGGCCTGCTGCGAGCCGACGGCACCGACGTCACCGCCCTGACCCTGCCGGGGCTCGACTCGGTCGACACCGACCGGTCCGCCATCACCGCCGCCGACCACGTCGACGCGATCTGCGCTGCGATCAGGGCGGCCGATGGCCCCGTCGTGCTGGCGGTCCATTCGGGGACGGGGTTCGCCGGCTACGCGGCGAGCGACCGCCTGCCGGACCGGATCGCCGCCATGGTCTACGTCGATTCCGGCCCGGGAATCGGTGCCATGGACCCCGAATTCTCCGGCGTGGACATGCCGATGCCGCCGCCCAGGGAGCTGGAGGAGAACGAGAACCTCGACGGGCTGTCCGAGAAGCAGCTCGCCACGTTCCGCGAGCGCGCGGTTCCCGAGCCCGGTGGCGTTGTCCGCGGGTCGGTGGAGCTGACCAACCACGCCCGTCTGGACATCCCCACCACCATGATCTGCACTGGCTTCCCGTCCGATGCGGTGAAGGCCTACGCGGCGGAGCACAACCCGCCATGGCTGGCCGGGCTCGCGGAGCTCCACGACGTCACCTGGGTCGACCTGCCCACGAGCCACTGGGTCATGTGGTCGCGCCCGAAGGACCTGGCCCAGATCATCGCGGACGTGGCGAAGGCACACGTCCCTTCGACCTAGGCCCGGCACGGGCGTATCGTGGCCGCATGACGGGCGCCAACGATCAATCACGGGGATGGTTCTATGGCCGCGACTGCCTTGCCTGCGGCCAGTTCATCCCCATGTTCCCTGAGAACGAGCGGCCGACGGGATACCGCGGGCCGCCGGTCATGCACCTCGAGTGCCCGCACTGCCACAACGAGGCGGACTACGGGGTGCTTCGACTCAAGCGGCGCGAAGTGGAGGACGGGCCAGCCTGACGGCCGCCTGCGCGCGCCGCATGTAAGACGCAATTGAGCACGGCCTCGAAGGGGGGCCTTTGACGCCAATCACCCGCAGGCGCGCTTCAGTTGACTCTGCAAGAATGGGTGCTACACTACCCGTTCGCGTGTCCGCGCCTCACCCTGCCCTTTTACAGGAGTCCTGAATGGCTTTGGCCGAGTCAGCCAGCCAGTTTGAGCTGGCCCCGCGCCGTAAGAGTTTCTCCCACATTCCAGAGGTTCTCCCCCTCCCGAACCTGATCCAGACCCAGACCGAATCGTTCCAGTGGTTCGTCACCCGCGGCCTCCGCGAGCTCCTGGACGAAATCACCCCCATCACCGACTTCACCGGCAAGAACCTTGAGCTGCACTTCCGCAACTACTGGTTCGACGAGCCCAAGTTCTCCGAAGAGGAGTGTCGCACCCGGGACCTGACCTACGCCCGACCGCTCAAGGTCGAGGTCGATCTGATCGTCAAGGAGACCGACGAGGTCAAGCACAACGTCGTCTTCATGGGCGACTTCCCGTGGATGACCGACCAGGGCACCTTCATCATCAACGGTGCCGAGCGGGTGGTCGTCAGCCAGCTGGTGCGCTCGCCGGGCGTCTACTACACCGGCTCCGAGGATCCGACCACCGGCCGGCTGCTGTTCGCTGCCAAGGTGATTCCGAACCGGGGCGCCTGGCTCGAGTTCGAGACCTCCAACAAGGACCTCCTGTCGGTCAAGGTCGACCGCAAGCGCAAGATCCCGGTCACGACCCTGCTACGCGCTGTCGGTTTCACCGATGACGGCGAGCTGACCGCCACCTTCGCGCCGGTCGACGACAACCCGGAGCACCCGTTCATCGCGCAGACCCTCGAGAAGGACCCCGCCGGCACGCAGGAGGAGGCCCTCATCGAGGTCTACAAGAAGCTGCGCCCCGGCGACCCGCCCACCGTCGACAACGCGCGCGCGCTCGTCAACAGCCTCTTCTTCAACTTCCGCCGATACGACCTTGCCCGCGTGGGCCGTTACAAGCTCAACAAGGCGCTGGGCGACACGGCGGCGAAGATGAAGATCACCCTCCAGCCGGAGGACGACGAGAACCGCGAGGCGCGGGTGATCAGCCGGGAGGACATCCTGGCCATCATCGGCAAGCTCGTCGAGCTCAACAACGGCCGCGGCGAGGGCGACGACATCGACCACCTCGGCAACCGGCGCATTCGCGCCAACGGCGAGCTCATCCAGAACCAGTTCCGGATCGGCCTGCTCCGCATGGAGCGCGTCGTCAAGGAGCGGATGACGATCACCGATGCCGACCAGGCCACCCCGAATTCGCTGATCAACATCCGCCCGGTGGTGGCGGCCATGAAGGAGTTCTTCGGCGGCAGCCAGCTCTCCCAGTTCATGGACCAGACCAACCCGCTCGCGGAGCTGACCAACAAGCGGCGCCTGTCGGCGCTGGGCCCCGGCGGCCTCTCTCGGGAACGCGCCGGGTTCGACGTGCGCGACGTGCACCCGTCGCACTACGGCCGCATGTGCCCCATCGAGACGCCCGAAGGCCCGAACATCGGCCTCATCGGCTCGCTGGCCACCTACGGGCAGATCAACAAGTACGGCTTCATCGAGACGCCGTATCGGCGGGTCCGCAAGACAGTCGGCTACCGGGACAAGCAGGCGGACGCCATCGGCCAGATCCTCGCGGAGGACGTCGTCCTCAAGGAGGGCGCCAAGCCGGTGGCCACCGCGGGCACGGTCATCGACGACAAGCTCTGGGCGAAGGTCAAGGAGGCCAAGCTCGGCGCGGTCCGCATCCGGCCGGTGGTCACCAGTGACATCGAGTACCTCGATGCGGCGGCGGAGGAGAAGTTCCACATCGCCCAGGCCAACGCGGTGCTGGACGACGAGATGCACTTCGTCGAGGAGCGGGTCATGATCCGCTACCGCGACAAGTTCCGCATCGAGCCGGCCGAGGACGTCGACTACATGGACGTCAGCCCCAAGCAGATCGTCTCGGTGGCGACCTCCCTCATCCCGTTCCTCGAGCACGACGACGCGAACCGCGCACTGATGGGCTCGAACATGATGCGGCAGTCGGTACCGCTCCTCCAGCCGGAGGCCCCCGTGGTGGGGACCGGGGTCGAGTTCCGCGCGGCGTTCGACTCCCAGCAGGTCGTGGTGGCCAAGGCTGCCGGCACGGTGGTCAGCGTGACCGCCGGCGCCATCCAGATCATGCGCGACGAGGGGAACGAGGTCGACACCTACCAGCTCAAGAAGTTCCTGCGCTCCAACCAGGGCACCTGCATCAACCAGCGGCCGATCGTCGACGTCGGCGACCGCGTCGCGGTGGACCAGGTGCTCGCCGACTCGAGCAGCACGGACAACGGCGAGCTGGCCCTGGGCCAGAACATCCTGGTCGCCTTCCAGCCATGGGAGGGCGGCAACTACGAGGACGCCATCGTCATCAGCGAGCGCCTCGTGAAGGACGACCTGTTCACCTCCATCCACATCGAGAAGCACGAGATCGAGGCCCGGGACACCAAGCTCGGTCCCGAGGAGATCACGCGCGACATCCCGAACGTGGGCGAGGAGAGCCTGCGCAACCTCGACGAGGACGGGATCATCTACGAGGGCGCCGAGGTCACTCCCGGTGACATCCTGGTCGGCAAGATCACGCCCAAGGGCGAGACCGAGCTGACCGCGGAGGAGCGCCTGCTGCGCGCGATCTTCGGCGAGAAGGCGCGCGAGGTGAAGGACTCGTCGCTCCGCCTCCCCCACGGCGAGCGGGGGATCGTGGTCGACGTCCGCCAGTTCAGCCGCGAGAGCGGCGACGAGCTGCTCCCCGGCGTCAACCGCCTGGTCCGCGTCAGCGTGGCCCAGAAGCGCAAGATCGCGGTGGGCGACAAGATGGCCGGCCGCCACGGGAACAAGGGCGTGATCGCCAAGATCCTGCCCATGGAGGACATGCCGTTCATGCCGGACGGCACCCCGGTCGACATCGTCCTGAACCCGCTGGGCGTTCCGTCCCGGATGAACATCGGCCAGATCCTCGAGACACACC
This sequence comes from uncultured Chloroflexia bacterium, assembly GCA_963805645.1. Lineage (GTDB taxonomy): Bacteria > Chloroflexota > Limnocylindria > QHBO01 > QHBO01 > CAVXEH01. Next base: position 177,625 of record CAWDVA010000004.1, read on the forward strand.
TGGGCTGGGCCATGAAGGCCCTGGGGTACCAGGCCGCCACGCCGGTCTTCGACGGGGCCAGCGAGGATCGCATCCGCGAGGAGCTGCGCAACGCGGATCTCCCCGAGGACGGCAAGACCATCCTGTACGACGGGCGCACCGGCGAGCGCTTCGACCACCGGGTCACCGTCGGGTACATCTACATGCTCAAGCTCCACCACCTGGTGGAGGACAAGATCCACGCTCGCAGCACGGGCCCGTACAGCCTCATCACCCAGCAGCCGCTGGGCGGCAAGGCGCAGTTCGGGGGCCAGCGCTTCGGCGAGATGGAGGTATGGGCGCTGGAAGCCTATGGCGCGGCGAACATCCTCCAGGAGCTCCTCACCGTGAAGTCCGACGACGTGGTCGGCCGCGTGCAGACGTACGAGGCCATCGTCAAGGGCGAGGAGATCCAGTCGCCGGGCGTCCCCGAGTCGTTCAAGGTGCTCATCAAGGAGCTCCAGGCGCTCGGGCTGTCGGTGGAGATCCTGAATGAGAACGAGGAGGAGATCCGCTTCGTCGAGGACACCGGGAGCTACCCGCTGCCGGACCTGGGCGGGATCAACCTCCAGGGGTTTGAGGAGTAGCCCGGGGAGCGGCGTCGTGACGGCGCCGCGTCCCGCCATCGCATACCTGAAGTCCATTTCCTGCCGGGGACCGGTCACCCCTGGCAAGCGCCCCAGACGCGGCGAGCAGCCGCAGGAGTCGTAAGCCGCTCATGCTGGAAGTCAACAACTTCGACGCGATCCGCATCGGCCTCGCGTCACCCGAGCAGATCAAGGGCTGGTCCTCCGGGGAGGTCACCAAGCCGGAGACGATCAACTACCGCACGCTCAAGCCGGAGAAGGATGGCCTCTTCGACGAGCGCATCTTCGGTCCCACCAAGGACTGGGAGTGCTACTGCGGCAAGTACAAGCGCATCCGGTACAAGGGCATCATCTGCGACAAGTGCGGCGTTGAGGTGACCCGCAGCAAGGTCCGCCGCGAGCGGATGGGCCATATCAAGCTCGCCAGCCCGGTGAGCCACATCTGGTACTTCAAGGGCACGCCGTCGCGGCTGGGCATCCTGCTCGACATCAGCCCGCGCAACCTCGAGCGGATCCTGTACTTCGCGATGTACGTCGTGACCCGCGTCGACGAGCACGAGCGCGAGAAGGCGCTGGCGCGCGTCGACGAGGAGGTGCAGGGCCGCATCAACGGCGCCCAGGGCGTGGTGGACGCCAAGCGCACCGAGCTCGAGGCAGCCGTGGCCGACAAGAAGGCCGAGGTAGAGTCCGCCTATGAGGCCGATGTCCGCGCCCAGGACGAGCGCTTCGTCGGCCGCTCCGAGGAGCTGACGACCGCAGCCCAGGAGATCGAGGCCAAGGTCAAGGCCGGTGGCAAGACCCTGGGAGAGGACATCGTCTTCGTCCCGACCGGGGAAGTCATGGGCCGCGCCGGCGACACGAGCAAGGACACCCTCTCCGCGCTGCGCAAGGCGGTGCATGCCGAGGTCGATGCCCTCGACAAGGAGGTCAAGGAGGCCAAGGCCCAGGCCGCCGAGAAGCGCGACACCGCGCTGGGCGACCTGACCGGCGGGATCGACGAGGCGCTCAGCGCCGAGCGCGCCGAGGTGGCCCGTGAGACCGACGAGGCGCGCCTCTGGGCTCGCAGCGAGCGCCAGCAGATCGAGTCGATCAAGGTCATGCAGACCCTGACCGAGATCGAGTACCGCACCTACGGGGAGCGGTACGGCCGCCTGTTCGACGCCGGGATGGGCGCCGAGGCGGTCAAGAAGATCATCGAGCAGCTCGACCTGGACGAGCTGGCCCAGAAGCTCCACGTGGAGATGCGCCAGACGTCGGGTCAGCGGCGCAAGAAGGCGATCAAGCGCCTGCGCCTGATCGAGGCCTTCCGCAAGTCCGGCGCACGCCCGGAGTGGATGATCCTCACCACCCTGCCGGTGATCCCGCCCGACCTGCGGCCCATGGTCCAGCTGGACGGTGGCCGCTTCGCGACGTCGGACCTCAACGACCTGTATCGCCGGGTGATCAACCGCAACAACCGCCTGAGCCGCCTCCTCGACCTGGAGGCGCCGGAGATCATCATCCGCAACGAGAAGCGGATGCTCCAGGAGGCGTGCGACGCGCTGATCGACAACGGCCGGCGCGGTCGCGCCATCGCCGGCACCGGCAACCATCGGCTCAAGAGCCTGTCGGACATGCTCAAGGGCAAGCAGGGCCGGTTCCGCCAGAACCTGCTCGGCAAGCGCGTGGACTACTCCGGCCGCTCGGTGATCGTGGTCGGCCCGGAGCTCAAGCTCCACCAGTGCGGCCTGCCCAAGAAGATGGCGCTCGAGCTCTTCAAGCCGTTCGTCATGCGCCAGCTGGTGGAGAAGGGTTTCGCCCACAACATCAAGAGCGCCAAGCGCATCGTGGAACGCGTTCGTCCCGAGGTGTGGGACGTGCTCGAGGAGGTGATCGCCGATCACCCGGTCCTGCTGAACCGGGCGCCGACGCTCCACCGCCTGGGCATCCAGGCCTTCATGCCGGTTCTCGTCGAGGGCTCCGCAATCCAGATCCACCCGCTCGTCTGCTTCGCCTTCAACGCGGACTTCGACGGCGACCAGATGGCGGTCCACGTGCCGCTCTCATCGGCCGCCCAGAAGGAGGCGAAGGAGCTGATGCTCTCCACGCAGAACCTCCTCTCCGCGGCCGACGGCTCGCCGGTGGTCAGCCCGACGCACGACATGGTGCTGGGCTGCTACTACCTGACCGTCAGCGGCGACGAGATGCTGAATCCCGGCAGCAAGCCGGCGGCCAAGCCGTCGCGCCGCGCTGCCAAGGGCGCGAAGGCAAAGGCCAAGGGTGCCGACGAGGACGGCCAGGAGCGGCTGAGGACCTTCGTCGACGACGCCGAGGTCTTCATGGCCCTCCAGGCCGGCTCCATCGGCGTCCACGACCCGATCCAGGTCGAGACGCAGGCGTGGTCGGGTGACCTGGAGACCGGCAGCTCGCTGCCGGCCCGGATGACCACCACCCCGGGACGGGTGATCTTCAACACGGTCCTGCCCGAGCAGCTGCGTTTCCTCAACCAGACCATGGACCGCAAGGCGCTCAAGGCGCTCATCGCGGACTGCCATCGGCGGCTGGGGCCCGCGGCCACGACCGCCCTGGTGGACGGGATCAAGTCGGTGGGCTTCCACTACGCGACGCTGGCCGGCATCACCATCGGCATTGACGACGTGGCGATCCCGGTGCGCAAGAAGCAGATCCTCGAGGACGCGGATACGCGCGTCACCGAGATCGAGCGCGAGTTCCGCCGCGGCTTCATCACCGAGGAGGAGCGCTACGCGCAGACCGTCGAGGTCTGGCGTGAGACGACCGATACGGTGACGAGCGAGATGCTCGACGGCCTTGCCCGCGACGGGTCGGTGTGGATGATCACCCACTCCGGCGCCCGCGGGAACGTGACCCAGGTGCACCAGCTCGCCGGAATGCGCGGCCTCATGGCCGACCCGTCGGGCCGGATCATCGACCTGCCCATCAAGTCGAATCTCCGCGAGGGGATGAGCGTGCTCGAGTACTTCATCTCGAGCCACGGCGCCCGCAAGGGGCTCGCCGACACCGCGCTTCGGACCGCCGACTCCGGGTACCTGACCCGGCGCCTGGTCGACGTCGCGCAGGACGTCATCACCCGCGAGGAGGACTGCGGCACTGACCTGGGGACCTGGATCACCGACCAGGAGTCCGAGCAGATCCCCGAGCCGTTCGGCGATCGGCTGATCGGGCGGATGGCCGCGCTCGACACGGTCGACGAGGTGACCGGCGAGACCATCGTGGCCCGGAACGACGAGATCGACGAGCGAGCCGTGGAGGCCATCCTGGCGGCGGGCATCGAGCGGGTCAGCGTCCGCTCTCCGCTCACCTGCCAGGCGCGTCACGGCGTCTGCCGCATGTGCTACGGCCGTGACCTGGCGACCGGCGAGCTGGTCCGGCTGGGCCAGGCGGTGGGCATCATCGCCGCCCAGTCGATCGGCGAGCCCGGCACCCAGCTCACCATGCGGACGTTCCACACCGGCGGCGTCGCCGGCGAGGACATCACCCAGGGCCTGCCCCGCGTCGAGGAGCTCTTCGAGGCGCGGATCCCCAAGGGCCAGGCGATCATGACCGAGATCGACGGGACGGTCGAGGTCGTGCACGGCGCCGATGAGTCGATCCGCGTGGTCGTGACCCACCGGGACGCCTTCACGACCCCCATCAAGCTCACGCCGCAGCACGAGATCCTCGTGTCCAACGGCGACGAGGTGACGGAGGGCCAGGCCATCGCAGTCCTCGAGTCCGAGGAAGAGCGGTCCGAGGTGAAGGCGCCGGCGACGGGCCGGATCACGAAGAAGGGGAACACCCTCACCCTCCACTCGGAAGAGGTCGACACCCGCGAGTACCCGGTGCCGCACTTCGCACGGCTGAAGGTCGACATCGGCGACGAGGTCACCGCCGGCGATCCGATCACCGAGGGATCGCTCAACCCCAAGGACCTGCTCGCCATCAAGGGCGTGGACACCGTCCAGCGCTTCCTGGTGGCCGAGGTCCAGAAGGTGTACCGGTCCCAGGGTGTGACGATCAACGACAAGCACGTCGAGATCATCGTTCGGCAGATGCTTCGCAAGGTCACCGTGGACAGCCCAGGCGACACGGAGCTGCTGCCGTCCGAGCTGATCGACCGGTTCGAGTTCGAGGAGACGAACAACCGGATCCTGGCCGAGGGCGGCGAGCCTGCCACGGCGCAGACGGTCCTGCTGGGCGTCACCAAGGCAAGCCTGAACACGAGCTCCTTCCTGGCGGCCGCCTCCTTCCAGGAGACGACCCGGGTGCTGACCGAGGCAGCCATCAACGGCTCCAAGGACCACCTCCTGGGACTCAAGGAGAACGTGATCATCGGCAAGCTCATCCCGGCCGGGACCGGCGCCGAGGCGCGGGCCCTGGCTGCCGCGCGAGCGCGGGAGCTCCCGCCGGAGGAGGCCGAGGCACTTCGCGAGCGCGAGGCCGCCATGAGCTTCCTGACCGGCGACGCCGATGCCGATGGCGACGGCCAGGTCGATGCCAGCGAGGCGGAGGCCGCGGCCGAGGAGGCGGGGGAGTCGGTCTCGGAGCTGATGGACGCCGGCAACGACCCGGCGATCGAGGCAGAGGTCGAGGAGCAGGTCTTCGACGAGCTGCGACCGGAATCCGGCGATGGCTCCAAGGAGCCCGCGCCGGAGACGGAGGCCGAGCCGGTCAAGGAGTAGGCGCCCGGCGGCGCCGACACGCGATGGACGAGGGACGGGCCACAAGCCCGTCCCTCGGCTGTCAGGCCCGGTGTCTGACCTCTGCCGGCTCAGCCGGTCAGGACCGCCTCGCGGGCCGGTCGGTTCGCGCCCGGGGACGGGTGCCGGCGGCTTGGCGGCCCGCAGGCGACGGTCGGTTGACACTCGATCGAGGCGAACCGTATACTCCGCCTTCGGTGTCCCGTCCGCGGGACGCCTTCGTGTGTGCCCTGCCGGGCACCCTCCGTTGAGCAGAGTCCACCGCTCGGAATCCCCGGGATTCGTGCGCTCGCCGCGGGGGCGAATTTCGCCACGAAACAGGCACAAATCGGATCGAACGCGAGGTTCTCGTTGCCAACGATCAGCCAGCTGGTCCGCAAGGGCCGCAAGCCGGCAATCAAGAAGGTGAAGGCGCCCGCCCTGCGGCGGACCTTCAACACGCTGAAGCAGACCACGTCCGAGGGGCGCGGTGCGCCGCAGCGTCGTGGGGTCTGCCTCCAGGTGATGACGCGCACCCCGAAGAAGCCGAACTCGGCCCTTCGGAAGGTCGCCCGCGTCCGCCTGACGAACCAGATGGAGGTCACCGCCTACATCCCCGGCATCGGGCACAACCTCCAGGAGCACTCCGTGGTCCTCGTCCGCGGCGGCCGTGTCAAGGACCTGCCCGCGGTGAAGTACCACATCGTGCGCGGCACCCTGGACGCCGCCGGCGTGCGTGACCGCAGGCAGGGCCGTTCCAAGTACGGCGCCAAGGCACCGGGGAAGGCCTAGGCCATGCCGCGACGCCCCACCATCGCCCGCAAGACCAAGTACGAGGAGCAGCTCGCCGGGACGGCCCTGACCATGAGCCAGCTCACGAGCAAGCTGATGCACGGCGGGAAGCGCCAGCTCGCCGCCCGGATCCTCGAGGACGCCATCGCCCGCTGCGAGAAGCAGACCGGTCGCTCCGGTGTCGAGGTCATGGAGCTCGCCCTGCGCAACGCCATGCCCCTCATCGAGGTCAAGCCCAAGCGCGTTGGCGGCTCGACGTACCAGATCCCCGTCGAGGTTCGGGCCGACCGCCGCATCTCGCTCGGCATGCGCTGGCTCATCGAGGCGGCGCGCAAGCGGACCGGGCGCAGCATGGCGGACAAGCTCGCCGCTGAGTTCATGGATGCCAGCAACGGCATCGGGGCGGCCGTGAAGCGCCGCGAGGACACCCACCGGATGGCGGAGGCCAACCGGGCCTTCAGCCACTTCAAGTGGTAGGAAGATGACCGTGACCCAAGCCGCGGGGCGGCCCTCCAGCACCAGCGATCGTATCCCGCTCGAGCGCACCCGGAACATCGGGATCATTGCGCATATCGACGCGGGCAAGACGACCGTGTCCGAGCGGATCCTCTTCTACACCAAGAAGATCTACAAGATCGGCGAGGTGCACGAGGGCGCCGCGACGATGGACTGGATGGAGCAGGAGCAGGAGCGGGGGATCACCATCACCGCCGCGGCCACGACCTGCTTCTGGAAGGATCATCGAATCAACTTGATTGACACGCCCGGCCACGTGGATTTCACGGTGGAGGTCGAGCGGAGCCTGCGCGTGCTCGACGGCGCGGTGGTCGTCTTCGACGGCGTCGCCGGTGTCGAGCCCCAGTCGGAGACGGTCTGGCGCCAGGCGGACAAGTACCGGGTGCCGCGCTTCTGCTTCGTGAACAAGCTCGACCGGACGGGAGCCGACTTCTGGCACGTGGTCGACATGATCAAGGACCGCCTGGGCGCGAACGCCGTCCCGCTCCAGCTGCCGATCGGCGCGGAGGACCAGTTCCGGGGTGTCATCGACCTCATCAACATGAAGGCGATCATCTCCGGCAGCGATTTCGGTGAGCAGGTCGACGTCGGCGACATCCCGACCGAGCTGGCCGCCGAGGCCGCGAACGGGCGCGAAAAGCTGATCGAGGCGCTCGCCGACCTGGACGACGGCATCGCCCACAGCTATCTCGAGGGCGAGGCGATCGGACCGGAGCGGATGATCGCCGTGCTTCGCGAGGCGACACTCGCCTACCGGATCGTGCCGGTGCTGTGCGGGTCCGCGCTCAAGAACAAGGGCGTGCAGCCCATGCTCGACGCCGTCCTGGACTTCCTCCCCAGCCCCCTCGACGTCCCGCCGGTCCACGGGTTGGACCCGCGCAGCGGGGAAGATGCGGTACGCCACACCGATCCCGGCGAGCCGTTCGCCGCGCTGGCCTTCAAGATCGCGGCGGATCCGTACGTCGGGAAGCTGGCCTTCTTCCGGGTCTACTCCGGGACGCTGAAGACCGGCTCCTATGTCTACAACTCGTCCAAGGGCCACAAGGAGCGCGTCGGCCGGTTGCTGCAGCTCCACGCCAACCACCGCGAGGAGATCGACCAGGTCAGCGCCGGCGACATCGCGGCGGTGGTGGGACTCAAGAACACGTTCACCGGCGACACCCTGTGCGACGAGTCCAAGCCCATCGTCCTCGAGTCGATCACGTTCCCCGAGCCGGTCATCGAGCTGGCCGTGGAGCCCAAGACCAAGGCTGACCAGGACAAGATGGCGCTCGCCCTCCAGCGCCTTGCGGAGGAGGATCCGACGTTCCGGGTGAGCACCGACCAGGAGAGCAGCCAGACCCGCATCGCGGGGATGGGCGAGCTCCACCTGGAGGTGATCGTCGACCGCATGATGCGCGAGTTCAAGGTCCAGGCCAACGTCGGCCGGCCGCAGGTCTCCTATCGCGAGGCGATCCGCAAGGAGGCGAGGGCGGAGGGCCGCTTCGTCCGCCAGACCGGTGGCAAGGGCCAGTACGGCCACGCCATCATCACCCTGGAACCGCTCGAGCGCGGGGCCGGGTACCAGTTCGAGAGCAAGATCGTCGGCGGCTCCGTGCCGCGCGAGTACTGGAAGGCGATCGACGAGGGCATCCGCGATGCCTTCGCAGGCGGCGTCATCGCCGGATACCCGGTGATCGACATCAAGGCCATGCTCATCGACGGTTCGTACCACGAGGTCGACTCGTCGGAGATGGCGTTCAAGATCGCCGGCAGCATGGCCGCCAAGGCCGGCGTCCAGAAGGCATCCCCGGCCATCCTGGAGCCGGTGATGAAGGTCGAGGTGACGACGCCCGAGGATTTCATGGGCGATGTCATCGGCAATCTCAACAGCAAGCGGGGGCACATCGATGGCATCGACGAGCGGGGGAGCTCACGCGTCGTGCGCGCGCTCGTGCCGCTCGCCGAGATGTTCGGCTATGCCACCGAGCTCCGCAGCATGACCCAGGGTCGGGCGGTGTACTCCATGGAGTTCGCCCGGTACGCCGAGGTCCCGACCAGCATCGCCAACGAGCTGATCGCGAAGTCAAAGAGCTAGCGACACCAAAGGAGCGACGAAGGAAGCATCCATGGCCAAGCAGAAGTTCGACCGCAGCAAGCCGCACGTGAACGTGGGCACCATCGGTCACGTCGACCACGGAAAGACGACGCTGACGGCGGCGATCACGAAGTACCTGGCAATGTCCGGCGGCGCCGACTTCCGCGCCTTCGACTCGATCGACAACGCTCCGGAGGAGCGCCAGCGCGGCATCACCATCGCGATCGCTCACGTCGAGTACCAGACCGCGAACCGCCACTACGCGCACGTCGACTGCCCGGGACACGCCGACTACATCAAGAACATGATCACCGGCGCCGCCCAGATGGACGGGGCCATCCTGGTGGTGTCCGCCGCGGACGGCCCGATGCCGCAGACCCGCGAGCACATCATCCTGGCCCGCCAGGTCGAGGTGCCGGCGATCGTCGTGTACCTCAACAAGGTCGACATGGTCGACGACGAGATGCTCATCGACCTCGTCGAGATGGAGGTGCGCGAGCTCCTCAGCAAGTACGAGTTCCCCGGTGACGACATCCCGGTCATCCGTGGCTCTGCGCTCAAGGCCCTGGAGGCCACCGCGGACAGCCAGGACGCGCCCGAGTACGCCTCCATCAAGGAGCTCCTTGATGCGGTCGACAGCTACATCCCGACACCGGTTCGCGATGTCGACAAGCCCTTCCTGATGCCGATCGAGGACGTCTTCGGGATCAAGGGTCGCGGCACCGTGGCGACCGGACGCATCGAGCGTGGCGTCGTCCACACCGGCGACACCGTCGAGCAGGTGGGCATCCACGCCAAGAGCCGCCAGCTGGTGGTGACCGGCGTCGAGATGTTCAAGAAGACCCTCGACGAGGGGATGGCGGGCGACAACGTCGGCCTCCTCCTCCGTGGCATCGAGCGTGACGAGATCGAGCGAGGCCAGGTCCTGGCCAAGCCCAACAGCGTCAAGCCCGGGACGAAGTTCAAGGCCGAGGTGCTCGTCCTCAGCAAGGAAGAGGGTGGACGCCACACGCCGTTCTACTCCGGCTACCGGCCGCAGTTCTACCTGCGGACGACCGACATCACCGGCTCCATCGCGCTCCCCGAGGGCGTCGAGATGATCATGCCGGGTGACAACGTCAACATCGACGTCGAGCTGATCACGCCCATCGCCATCGAGCAGGGGCAGCACTTCGCGATCCGCGAGGGCGGCCACACCGTCGGCGCCGGAGTGATCACGGGGCTCATCGGCTGACCATGGCCAGACAGCGCATCCGCATCCGGCTCAAGGCGTACGACCACAAGCTGCTCGACCAGTCGGCCGAGCAGATCGTGGAGACGGCGCAGCGAACCGGTGCCGACGTGGCGGGACCTGTCCCGCTGCCGACCCGGATCGAGAAGTACACCGTCATCCGCGGGCCCTTCGCCCACAAGGACGGACGGGAGCAGTTCGAGATCCGGACGCACAAGCGTCTGATCGACATCGTCGACCCGTCCACCAAGACGGTCGACGCGCTGATGCGGCTGTCGCTGGCGGCCGGCGTGGATATCGAGATCAAGATGTGATGCGTGGGCGGCGCCATCGGTGCGTCGCCCGCCCATCCGCCATCAGGAGGAAGCACAGACAGTGCCGGCAGGACTCATCGGGCGAAAGCTCGGCATGACGCGCATCTTCACCGAGGACGGCTCCGTCGTCCCGGTGAGCGTCATCGAGGCGACCCCGAATACCGTGGCGCGGCTCCGGACCCCGGAGCGGGACGGCTATGCCGCCCTGCAGCTCGTCGCCGGCACCGCCAAGAAGGTGACCCGGCCCGTGGCCGGTCAGTTCAAGCACCTCGACAAGGAGGCTGCCAAGCCTCACGACGTCAGCGAGTTCCGCATCGAAGGTCTCGAGGGATACGAGGTGGGCCAGCGGCTCGATGTCTCGCTCTTCGAGGCCGGGGAGCTGGTCGACGTGACCGGGACGAGCAAGGGCAAGGGTTTCGCGGGCACCATCGCGCGGCACCACTTCAAGCGCGGCCCCAAGACCCACGGGTCCACCAACATCCGGCAACCCGGCTCCATCGGCGCAGGCACAACCCCGGGACGAGTCTGGCTCGGCACCCGGATGGGCGGCCACCTCGGCGATGACCGGGTCACCGTGAAGAAGCTCAAGGTCGTGCGGGTCGATCCCGATCGGAACCTCATCCTGGTCAAGGGTGCGGTCCCGGGGGCGCGCAACGGCCTGCTGCTCGTGCAGAAGGCGAAGTGACGATGCCGCAGACCAGGATCATCAACGCGAAGGGAAAGGAGGCCGGCTCCGTGGAGCTCGCCGACTCGCTCTTCGCCGCGCCCGTCAACGAGGCGCTCATTCACCAGGCGGTCGTGCGTCAGCAGGCGCAGGGGCGCCTCGGGACGGCCGACACGCAGACGCGCGCCATGGTCACCGGCGGTGGGCGCAAGCCGTGGCGCCAGAAGGGGACCGGCCGCGCACGACAGGGAAGCCGCACGGCGCCGCACTGGCGCGGCGGTGGCGTGGTCTTCGGCCCGCACCCGCGCGACTTCGACGTCAAGATGAACGCCAAGATGCGCCGCGCGGCGCTGCGCGGGGTGCTGTCCGCCAAGCAGGCGGAGGGTGCGCTGCGCGTCGTCGAGGCGCCGGCGCTCACCGAGCCCCGGACCCGGGCCGTCATCGAGCTGCTCGACGCCTGGAAGGCGGAGGGCAAGGTGCTCCTCGTCCTGGCTGGACGGGACCCGAACGTCGAGAAGTCGTGCGACAACCTGCGCGAGGTCCGCGTCCTGCTCGCCGACAGCCTGAACGTGGTCGACCTCCTCGAGGCCGATACGGTCGTCTTCACTCGCGACGCCCTGACGCGAGCCCAGGAGGTGTACGCGTGACCACCACGGTGCACGACGTCCTGATCCGCCCGGTGATCAGCGAGAAGAGCGTCGCCGAGACCGAGCGCAACAACTACACGTTCGTGGTCGCGCGCGACGCGAACAAGTTCCAGATCAAGGCCGCCGTCGAAGCCGAGTTCAAGGTCGACGTCCTGGGTGTCCGGGTGTTGACCGTCAAGCCCAAGGAGAAGCGCCGCGGACGGCGCACCCCGGGCATGATTCCCGGCTGGCGGAAGGCGATCGTCACGATCGCTCCCGGCCAGAAGATCGAGCTCTTCGAGGCCGTCTGACATGCCACTTCGCAGCTATCGACCCACGAGCCCGGGCCGTCGCCAGATGACGCGCTCGACGTTCGAGGAGATCACCACCGACAGCCCGCACAAGCCGCTCACCGAGCGCCTGCAGAAGCACGCCGGGCGCAACGGCCAGGGCCGCATCACGGTGCGGCACCAGGGGAGCGGCCACAAGCGGCTCTACCGGGTGATCGACTGGAAGCGGGACAAGGCCGGCGTTCCGGCCCGAATCGCGACCGTCGAGTACGACCCGAACCGCTCGGCGCGGATCGCCCTGCTGCACTACGCGGACGGGGAGAAGCGCTACATGCTCCTGCCGCACGGGCTGGGCGTGGGGGACACGGTCGTCTCCGGTCCCGACGCGGAAGCGCTCCCCGGCAATGCGCTGCCGCTGTCGCGGATCCCGCTGGGCACCCAGATCCACAACATCGAGCTGGTCGCCGGGCGTGGGGGCCAGATCGTGCGCTCCGCGGGGGGCAGCGCACAGCTGCTCGCCAAGGAGGGCGATCACGCCACCATCCGGCTGCCGTCCGGCGAGGTGCGCCGCGTGCGCGCCGCCTGCATGGCCACCATCGGTCAGGTCAGCAACCTCGACCACGGGAACCAGAACATCGGCAAGGCCGGCCGGGCGCGCCACCTGGGCCGACGCCCGGAGGTCCGCGGATCGGCCATGAACCCGCGCGACCATCCGCACGGTGGCGGTGAGGGCAAGGCGTCGACGGGCATGCCGCCCAAGACGCCGTGGGGCAAGCCGGCCATGGGTCTGCGGACGCGGACCAAGGCCAAGGCCAGCAACAAGATGATCGTCCGACGTCGGTACGGACGGGGTTAGGAGAGCGCGATGAGTCGTTCCGTCAAGAAGGGACCGTTCGTCGAGCCGCGCCTGCTCGGCCGCATCGACGACATGAACAAGCGCAACGAGCGCAAGGTGCTGAAGACCTGGTCGCGGGCGAGCGTGATCTTCCCGCAGATGATCGGGCACACGATCGCGGTCCACGACGGCCGCCGCCACGTGCCGGTCTTCGTCACCGAGAACATGGTCGGGCATCGGCTCGGCGAGTTCGCGCCCACGCGCACCTACCGTGGCCACGGCAAGGCCACCGAGCGCTCGACGGCGCTGAAGTAGGAGCGAGCCGATGCAAGTGACCGCCACCGCACGATACATCCGCCTCACCCCGCGCAAGGTGCGCCTGGTGACCGACCTGATCGTCGGCAAGCCGGTGGAGGAGGCCGCCGCCATCCTTCGCTTCATGCCGAACGCCGCCGCGCGCGACGTGGCGAAGGTGCTCAAGAGCGCCACCGCCAACGCGGAGAACAACTTCAACCTGTCGGCCGACGAGCTCGTGGTGGCACGGGCCGTGGCCGACGAGGGGCCCACGCTCAAGCGGTTTCGGCCGCGCGCGCAGGGCCGCACATTCCAGATTCTGAAGCGCACCAGCCACATCACCATCGCCGTGGCTGACAAGGAGGCCTGATGGGTCACAAGGTTCACCCGTACGGCTTCCGGATCGGCGTGATCAAGCCGTGGCTGGCCAAGTGGTACGCGGACCGCGACTACGCCAGCCTGCTGCAGGAGGACATGCGGATCCGGCAGCTCGTCGGAAAGCAGCTGTCGAACGCAAGCGTCAGCCAGGTCGAGATCGAGCGTGGCATCAACCACGTGACGGTCACCGTCCACTCCGCCAAGCCGGGCATCGTCATCGGCAAGGGCGGGGCGAACGTCGAGGCGCTCCGCACCAACATCGGCAAGCTCACCGACAAGAAGGTCAAGGTCGAGATCAAGGAGATCCTGCAGCCTGAGCTGGACGCCGTCCTGGTGGCCCAGAACGTGGCTGGTCAGCTGGAGCGCCGCATCGCGTTCCGCAAGGCCATCAAGCAGGCTATCCAGCGCTCGATCAAGGCCGGCGCCAAGGGCGTGAAGGTGCAGGTCTCCGGTCGCCTCGGCGGTTCCGAGATGAGCCGCACCGAGTGGGATCGCGAAGGTCGCATTCCGCTGGGCACGCTGCGCGCGGACATCAGCTACGGACTGGTTCACGCGCGCACGACCTATGGACGCATCGGGGTCAAGGCCTGGATCTACCGTGGCGAGCAGCTCGGCGAGCGCCCCGGCCTGGCCCGGACAGAGCCGCGCGAGCAGCGACGCCCGCGCGGTGGACGCGGCCGCGGCAGCGCCGCCTCCCAGCAGTCCGCGCCGCCCGTCGCCGCCGCGACGAAGGCACCCGCTGCCGCCGCCGAGCAGAGCGCCCCGGCCCCGGCCGAGGCAGCGCCGCAGAGCAACGAGCCGGCCAAGCCGGCCAAGGAGGCCTGATCCCATGCTGATGCCGAAGCGCGTCAAGCACCGCAAGGTCCAGCGGGGCCGCCGGGCGGGGCTGGCCAAGGGCGGGACCCAGGTCAGCTTCGGGGACTTCGGCCTGATGGCCGAAGAGGTCTGCTGGCTCACGAGCCGCCAGATCGAAGCGGCGCGGCGCGCCATGACCCACCACGTCAAGCGCGGCGGCCGGATCTGGATCCGGGTCTTCCCGGACAAGCCGGTGACCAAGAAGCCCGCGGAGGTCCGGATGGGCTCCGGGAAGGGCGCCCCCGACCACTGGGTCGCGGTCGTCAAGCCCGGGCGGGTGATGTTCGAGATGGCCGGGGTTCCGGAGCCGGTCGCCCGCGAGGCGATGCGGCTGGCGAGCCACAAGCTGCCGATCTCGACGAAGTTCGTCGTCAAGGAGGGCTTCGAGCATGGACATCAGTGAGATCCGCGCTCTCTCTGACGCCGACCTGGAGGCGCAGCTGCTCGACGCCAAGCAGGAGCTGTGGAAGATCCGCTTTGATCTCGCCACGCGCCAGGAGAAGAACTACAGCAGGCTGCCGGCGACCCGCAAGCGGATCGCCCGCATCCTGACCGTGATGACCGAGCGCCGGCACACAGCTGCCGCCGACGGCGTGGAGAAGGCCAGCTGATGCAGGGCAAGCGAAGAACGAAGGTCGGGCGCGTCGTGTCCGACAAGATGGACAAGACAGTTGTCGTGAGCGTCGAACGGCTTCGGCGGCACCCGATCTACAAGCGGGTCGTGCGCCTCTCGAGCAAGTTCAAGGCCCATGACGAGAGCAACGCTGCCCGGATCGGGGACACCGTGCGCATCGAGGAGAGCCGCCCGCTCTCCCACGACAAGCGCTGGACGGTGATCGAGATCGTGGCGCGGGGCTCCAACGAGGAGCTGGTGGGCTAGATGATCCGTCAGTACACCAGGCTGCGCGTCGCCGACAACACCGGGGCGCGGACGCTGATGTGCATCTCGATCCTGGGCCGCTCGGGTACCGATTCGGCCGAGGTCGGGGACGTCATCGTCGCCACCGTCAAGCAGGCACTGCCCAATTCCGGCGTGAAGAAGGGCGACGTCGTGCGGGCGGTGATCGTCCGTACCGCGAAGGAGTACGGGCGCCCCGACGGGAGCCACATCCGCTTCGACGAGAACGCGGCAGTCCTCATCAACCCCCAGGGCAACCCGCGCGGGACCCGGATCTTCGGTCCGGTCGCGCGGGAGCTCCGCGAGCGCAACTACATGAAGATCGTGTCGCTCGCCCCGGAGGTGCTCTAGATGGCAAACGTGAAGAAGGGCGACACGGTGCTCGTCCTTGCCGGGAAGGACCGCGGGAAGCGGGGCACGGTCGACCGGGTTGAGCGCACGAAGCGCGGCCTGGGCGTGGTGGTCCCGGGCGTGAACATGGCGAAGAAGCATCAGCGTCCCCGCAACCAGGCCCAGCAGGCCGGCATCCTGGACGTGCCCATGCCGCTGCACATCAGCAACGTGATGGTCGTCTGCCCAAGCTGCGACAAGCCGACCCGGGTGGCGCACGCGCACGTCGCCGGCGATCAGAAGCGTCGGGTCCGCGTCTGCAAGAACTGCGGCGAGCAGATGGAGGTGCTCAAGTGAGCCCTGACGCGAAGACGCCGCGCAGCCGCGCTCCGAAGGACGACGCGGCCAAGGCCGGTGACAAGGCGACCAAGGCGACCAGGGCCACCAAGGCGGCGCCTCGGTCGACCAAGGCCGCTCCGCGGTCGTCGCGGGCCAGCGCCGAAGCGCCGGAGGCCGGGAAGGCAGCCGCGAAGGCGGCCGCCGCGCCCAGGGCCGGGGCGGCGCGGGAGAAGCGGGCGTACACCAAGCCCGCCTACACCGGGCTCCGCCAGCGCTACCACGACGAGATCGTGCCGGCGTTGCAGCGCGAGTTCGGCTATGCCAACCCCATGCAGATCCCGCGGGTCGAGAAGGTCGTCGTGAACATCGGCCTGGGGGAGGCGATCCAGAACGCCAAGGCGATCGACGCCGCGGCGGGTGACCTGGCGACCATCACCGGCCAGAAGCCCATCGTGACCCGTGCCCGGCGGTCCATCGCCCAGTTCCGGGTGCGGACCGGGATGCCCATCGGCGCCAAGGTGACCCTGCGTGGCCAGCGGATGTACGACTTCCTGGAGCGCACACTGAACCTTGCCCTGCCGCGCATCCGCGACTTTCGCGGGATCCCCACCCGCAGCTTCGACGGCCGCGGGAACTTCAGCCTTGGCCTGCGGGAGCAGCTCGTCTACCCGGAGATCGACTACGACAAGATCGACCGGCTGCGGGGCCTCGAGGTGAGCATCGTGACCACCGCCAGCACTGACGAGGAGGGCCTCAAGCTCCTCCAGCTGCTGGGCATGCCGTTCCAGAGCGCCTGAGCGTACACGAAGGAAGGATTCGGACCAGCCGCATGGCAAAGAAGTCAATGATCGCGAAGGCACAGCGCACGCCGCGGTTCCCCGCCAGGCAGCACAACCGCTGCTCGATCTGCGGACGACCGCGGGGCTACATGCGCCGCTTCGCGATGTGCCGCATCTGCTTCCGGGAGCGGGCCCTCGAGGGGTTCCTGCCCGGCGTGACCAAGTCGAGCTGGTAACCGGCCAGACCGATGTCGACGGCCGCCGGTGCGGCCACATCAGCGGAAGGCGCCTCCCACGCGCTCGAGCGTGACGCGAACCACCGCCGAGGAGTGACAAGAAGAGAACGATGAACACATCCGACCCGATCGCCGACATGCTGACGCGAATTCGCAACGCCAGCGCGGCTCGGCACAAGGAGCTGACGATGCCCTCGTCG
Source organism: uncultured Chloroflexia bacterium (assembly GCA_963805645.1). GTDB lineage: Bacteria > Chloroflexota > Limnocylindria > QHBO01 > QHBO01 > CAVXEH01. Next base: position 194,560 of record CAWDVA010000004.1, read on the forward strand.
AAGGTGAAGCGCGAGATCGCGCGGATCCTGACCGAGGAGGGCTTCATCGAGTCGTGGACCACCGCGACCGAGGGCGTGCAGGAGATGCTCAGCATGCATCTCAAGTACGTCGAGGGTCGCACGCCCGTCGTCTCCGGCCTGAAGCGCATCAGCAAGCCGGGCCTCCGCGTCTACGCGCGCAAGACCGAGATCCCGCGCGTCCTGGGCGGCCTGGGCCTCGCCATCCTTTCGACCTCCCGCGGGATCATGACCGGGTCACAGGCCCGGAAACTGAATCTCGGCGGCGAGGTTCTGTGCTACGTCTGGTAGGGGAGCGAGCCATGTCACGAATCGGTCGCATGCCAATCCCGCTCCCGGCCGGCGTCGAGGTCATCCAGCAGGGGAATCACCTCACGGTCACGGGACCACTGGGAACCCTCGAGCGCACGCTGCATCCGGAAATGAAGCTCGAGCGCGACGACGGGTCGCTGCACGTGGTGCGTCCATCGGATGAGCCGCGCCATCGGGCTCTGCACGGCCTGACCCGGACGCTGGTCGCCAACATGGTCACCGGGGTCACCACCGGGTTCACCAAGAACCTGGAGATCTCTGGCGTCGGGTACCGGGCCCAGCTGCAGGGTGACAAGCTCGTCCTCGCGCTTGGCTACTCGCACCCGGTCGAGGTCACGCCTCCGGAGGGAATCCGGTTCCAGCTCGACGCCCCGACCCGGTTGTCCGTCATCGGCGCCGACAAGGAGCTGGTGGGCCAGGTTGCGGCGGACATCCGCTCGCGGCGCAAGCCCGAGCCGTACAAGGGCAAGGGGATTCGTTACGCCGGCGAGCAGATCCTGCGCAAGGCGGGCAAGGCCGGTAAGGTCGGGGGGATGTAGGGCACCATGATCACGAAACCATCGCGCGGCGCGCTGCGCCGCAAGCGCCACGCCCGGATCCGCCTCACCCTGGCCGGGACCGCCGAGCGGCCCCGCCTGAGCGTCTTCCGGAGCGCCAAGTACATCTACGCCCAGGTGGTGGACGACACCAGCGGGCGCACCCTCGCGGCAGCCTCGTCGCGGGAGCCCGGCCTGGCGGCCGGACCCGGCAAGGTCGACGTGGCCCGTGCCGTCGGCAAGGCGGTCGCGGAGCGTGCGAAGGCGGCCGGCGTCAGCCGGGTCGTCCTCGACCGCGGCGGGTACCAGTACCACGGGCGGGTTCGCTCGCTCGCCGAGGGCGCCCGCGAGGGCGGCCTCGACCTGTAGGGCAAAGGTGAACGCATGACGAGAATCGACCCGTCCAAGCTCAACCTCGACGAGAAGGTCGTCCAGATCAACCGCGTCGCGAAGGTCGTCAAGGGCGGCCGCCGCTTCAGCTTCAGCGCGGTGGTGGTCGTGGGCGACGGGAACGGCGTAGTCGGTGCCGGGCTCGGCAAGGCCGGCGAAGTGCCCGAGGCGATCCGCAAGGGCGTCGAAGATGCAAAGAAGCGCCTGGTTCGGGTGCCGCTGGTGGGTGCCACCATCCCGCACGAGGTGTATCGCCACTTCGGCGCCTCCAAGGTGATGCTCAAGCCGGCCGCGGCGGGCACCGGCGTGATCGCCGGCGGCTCCGTCCGGTCGGTGGTCGAGATGGCCGGCATCCGCGACCTGCTTTCCAAGACCATGGGCAGCACCAACCCGGTGAATGTCGTGCAGGCGACCATTGTGGCGCTCACGTCGCTGCGCTCGGCCGACGACACGGCTGCGCTTCGGGGCCGAACCGCGGAGGACCTGCTGGGCAAGAGGGGCGCCGAGGCAGCGCGCCGGCCACACGAGGTCGTCGAGCGACCGGCTCCCGCCTTCGGGCAGGGGGGTGGCCGTGGCCGCTAGTACCCCGGACACCCCGATGCTTTCGGTGACCTGGATCCGCTCCACCATCGGCCACAAGGCCGCGGCGCGGGGCACCATCCGGGCGCTGGGGCTGCATCGGCTCAACCAGACGGTCCAGATCCCGGACACGCCCGTCAACCGCGGGATGATCCGGCGGGTCGCCTTCCTCCTCGCGGTGGAAGAGACGGCCGCAGACACGAACGCGGAGAAGTCATGAAGCTGCACGACCTCCACCCGGCGCCGGGGTCCCACCAGCCACCCCGGCGCGTGGGCCGCGGGCACGGATCCGGTCGCGGGAAGACCGCCGGCCGCGGAACCAAGGGGCAGAAGTCCCGGGCCGGCGGCGGGATCCCGGCCTGGTTCGAGGGCGGCCAGACGCCGCTCCACGTCCGCACGCCCAAGCTGCACGGGTTCAAGAACCGGTTCCGGGTCGAGTACGCCCCGGTCAACCTGGCCAAGATGGCCGAGGCCGCCACGGGCTCGCTCATCACCCCCGACGTGCTGGTCCATGACGGGTTGCTGCGCGACACGAAGCTGCCGGTCAAGATCCTGGGCCACGGCGACGCGCCGAAGGGCGTGACGGTCCATGCCCACGCCTTCAGCCGGACCGCACTCGAGAAGCTGTCTGCCGCGGGCAGCACGGCACAGCGCATCAGCTGGCCGGAGGGTGCGCCCGTCGAGGATGTCGCCGAGGAGACCGAGACAGCCGAGGCCGATGGCGCGGCCGCCGAGGCCGATGGCGACGCCACCACGGCGGCGTCCGAGTCCGACGGGTCCGCGGAGTCCGACGAGGCGGAGCCCGCCACCGCGAACGAAAGCGAAAGCGAGTCCTAGGTGATCGAGTCCGCCGTCACCGCCTTCCGCGCGCCGGACATCCGGCGCAAGATCCTGTTCACGCTGGGGATCCTCCTGATCTTCCGGGTGCTGACCAACGTGCCGGTGCCCAACGTGAACACCACCCAGCTGCAGAACCTGTTCAACACGAACCAGCTGCTGGGTCTGCTGGACCTTTTCAGCGGAGGCGGCCTGGCGACGGCCTCCATCGTGGGGATGGGCGTGAACCCCTTCATCAACGCCAGCATCATCATGCAGCTGATGCAGGGCGTGATCCCGAGCCTGGGCGACCTCGCCCGGGAGGGGGAGTACGGCCGGAACCGGCTGAACCAGTACACCCGCCTGCTCACGGTGCCGCTGGCCTTCGCGCAGGGCTATGGCTTCACCGTCCTCCTGCAGAACGCGGGCGTGCTCCCGGCCGAATCGTTCTTCAGCTTCCAGACCCTCTCACTGCTGCTGAGCTTCACCGCCGGAACGATCCTGCTGATGTGGCTTGGCGAGCTGATCAGCGAGCGCGGCATCGGCAACGGCATCAGCTTCATCATCTTCGCCGGCATCGTGGGTCGGATACCGCACCAGGCGGCCCCGGTCATCTCCGGCCCTGACGGCTGGGCGCGGATCATCCCGTTCATCATCATCGCCATCGCCGTCATTGCCGGCGTGGTGTGGGTGAACGAGGGCCAGCGCCGGATCCCGGTTCAGTACGCCAGCCGCGTCCGCGGCCGGCGCATGTACCAGGGCCAGACCCAGTACCTGCCCCTGAAGGTGACGATGGCCGGCGTCATCCCCATCATCTTCGCCATCAGCATCCTGCTCTTCCCGGCCCAGATCGCCGCGTACTTCACCACGAGCGGCGTGGACTGGGTGCGGACCGTTGCGAACTGGGTGGCCAACAACCTCAACGGCTCGAACCTGTGGCTCTACGGCGGGCTGCTGTTCCTGCTGGTCGTCTTCTTCACGTACTTCTACACGGCGTTCCAGTTCCGGCCGGACCAGACCGCGGACTTCCTGCGGAAAAACGGCGGCTTCATTCCCGGCATCCGGCCGGGTAAACCCACGGAGGAGTTCCTTCTGCGGGTCACGAACCGCATCACGCTGGGCGGCGCCGTCTTCCTGGGCGCTCTTGCCGTGCTGCCTTACCTGGTGAGCGCCGCCATCCCGGGCACCCAGAGCCTGCGCCTGGGCGGCACCAGCATCCTCATCGTGGTGAGCGTGGTGGTCGAGACCATGAAGCAGCTCGAGGCGCAGATGATGATGCGCCGCTACGAGGGCTTCATCCGGTGACCCGCGCGGGTTCCGGCTCCCAGAGCCCGGCGCCCGCGCGTCGGATCCTCCTGCTGGTCGGCGCGGTGGGCGCCGGCAAGGGGACGCAGGCGTCGGTCCTGGCTTCACGCCTTGGGCTGGTGCACCTCGCCAGCGGCGACCTGTTCCGTCGTGCCGCCCGCGACGGAACCCAGCTGGGGCGCCAGGCGCAGGCCTACATGGATCGTGGCGAGCTGGTGCCGGACGACCTGACCATCGCCATGGTCATGCAGGCGCTCAGCCGTCCCGGCGCCGCGCGTGGTGCGATCCTCGACGGCTTCCCGCGCACCGTTGCCCAGGCGGAGGCGCTTGATGACACCCTCGCCACCCAGGGCGAGCGCATCAGCCGGGTCGTCTTCATCGAGGTTCCGGTGGAGGAGCTGGTGATCCGCGTCTCGGGCCGCTGGGTGTGCCCGACCGACGGCACCCCGTACCACATCGAGACCGACCCGCCCAGGATCCCCGGCGTCTGCGACAAGGACGGGACCGCGCTCGTCCAGCGAGACGACGACCAGCCGGAGGTCGTGCGTGCGCGCCTCGCGAAGCAGGTGCCCCCCATGCTCGAGGTCATCGCCCACTACGAGCGTGCCGGCGTCGTGGTGCGCATCGACGGGCGCGGAGGGATCGACGAGGTCACCGCCCGGATCCTGGCCGCGCTCGCGGCCGGCGGGGTCGGAAGCTGAGCGGATGGGCATCCCGTCACGACCCCGGATGGTCACCATCAAGCGCGCCGACGAGATCGAGAGGATGCGGCATGCCGGCCGCATCCTGGCGGAGATCCTGGACGTGCTGCACCACGAGCTGCGCCCCGGGATCACCACCATGGACCTGGACCGCATCGCCGAGGAGATGATCCGGGATGCGGACGCCGTTCCCTCCTTCCTCGGCTACCACGGCACGTATCCGGCCAGCATCTGCACCAGCATCAACGACGAGGTCGTCCACGGCATCCCGTCGCCTCGCCGGCGTGTCGAGGAGGCCGACGTCATCGGCATCGACATCGGCTGCATCTGGCAGGGCTGGCACGCCGACTGCGCGCGAACCTGGTCGGTGGGCCCCGCCCCGGCCTCGCCCAGGGTCCAGCAGCTCATGGACGCCACCCGACGGGGGATGGAGGCGGGGATTGCCGCCGCGGTCCCGGGCAACCGCCTCGGGGACGTGGGGGCTGCCATCGAGGCGGTCGCCCGCGAGCACGGGTACGGCGTCGTCCGGCCGTTCGTCGGGCACGGCATCGGCACGGAGATGCACGAGGAGCCCTCGGTCCCCAACTACGGCACGCCGGGGCGCGGGATGCTGATCCAGGCCGGGATGTGCTTCGCCATCGAGCCGATGTTCACGCTGGGCGGCGGTGACGTCGAGGTGCTCGACGACAACTGGACGGTGGTGACCGCCGATGGCAGCCTGGCGGCCCACTTCGAGAACACCATCGCCGTGACCGAGCACGGCCCGGACGTGCTCACCATCCGATGACCTTCCGCCCCTCCGCCACCCCGTTGTGCCCGACCGGCGAGGTGATGTATACTCCGCTTTCCGTGGGTCGCCCCGTGCGGCGGCCTTTCGCTGTGTTCCTACCAACGAGCAACAAGCAGCAGATCGAGGGTGCGTAGCGCTTGGCGAAGAAGGATGCCATCGAGGTCGAGGGCGAGGTGATCACCCCGCTTCCGAACGCGATGTTCAAGGTGCGGCTGGAGAACGGGCACGAGGTGCTCGCGCACATCTCCGGCAAGCTCCGACAGCATTTCATCCGCATCCTGCCCGGTGACACCGTCCGCGTCGAGCTGAGTCCCTATGACCTCACCCGGGGTCGCATCACGTACAGGATGAGATGAAGGTTTCTGCGTCCGTGAAGCCCCGCTGCGAGCGCTGCAAGGTGATCAAGCGCTCCGGCGTGGTGATGGTCATCTGCGTCATTCCCAAGCACAAGCAGCGCCAGGGATAGGGGGAGCCGCATGGCACGAATCTCCGGCGTCGACATCCCGCGCGAGAAGCGCGTGGTGATTTCGCTCACCTACATCCACGGCATCGGCCCGACCTCCTCGAAGCAGATCATCGAGAGCGCCGGCGTGTCGCCGGACACGCGCACCCGGGACCTGACCGAGGACGAGGTCAACCGCCTCCGCGAGGTCATCGACCGCCGCTACAAGGTCGAAGGCGACCTGCGGCGCGAGGTGAGCATGAACATCAAGCGGCTGATGGAGATCGGTTCCTATCGGGGCCTGCGCCATCGTCGCAACCTGCCGGTGCGTGGTCAGCGCACGAAGACGAACGCCCGCCAGCGGCGCGGCGCGCGTCGCACGGTCGGCATCCGTCGCAAGAAGTGATCAATCACCCAAAGAGCCGCCTCATCGGTCTGACACCACAGGAGTTCCATGGCTGAGCGAAAGCGCGCGACGCGAACAAAGAAGCGTGAGCGAAAGAATGTCCCCGTCGGGCACGCCCACATCCAGTCGACGTTCAACAACACGATCGTGACCATCACCGACACGAGCGGGAACGTCATCAGCTGGGGCAGCGCCGGCCTGGTGGGCTTCAAGGGCTCCCGCAAGAGCACCCCGTTCGCCGCTTCGCAGACCGCGGACGGCGCGGCGAAGCGCGCCATGGATCATGGCATGCGCCAGATCGAGGTCTTCGTGAAGGGCCCTGGCGCGGGACGCGAGCAGGCGATCCGCTCGCTGCAGTCGGCCGGCCTGGAAGTGACCGCCATCACCGACGTGACCCCCATCCCGCACAACGGCTGCCGCCCGCCCAAGCGGCGTCGGGTCTGAGGGGAGCACCAAGATGGCACGCTATACCGACGCGGTCTGCCGCATCTGCCGCCGCGAGGGGCTCAAGCTCTTCCTGAAGGGCAGCCGCTGCTACACCAAGAAGTGCTCGTTCGAGCGCCGATCGACGCCACCCGGCATGTACGCCACCCGTCGGCGGAAGGTCAGCGAGTACGGGATCCAGCTGCGCGAGAAGCAGAAGGTGCGCAAGAGCTACTCGGTGCTTGAGCGCCAGTTCCGCAACTACTTTGCGAAGGCCTCGAAGCGCAAGGGGATGACCGGCGAGAACCTCCTGCGAATGCTCGAGATGCGCCTCGACAACGTCGTGTTCCGGATGGGCTTCGCCACCAGCCGCGCACAGGCGCGCCAGCTGGTGACCCACGGCCACTTCGCCGTCAACGGTCGGCCCACCAACATCCCGAGCTTCGGGACCAAGGTGGGTGACCGGATCGAGGTTCGCGAGACCCGCCGTGGTCGCGAGCACTTCAAGACCACCGCCGAGACCATCAAGTCGGCGCAGATCCCCGAATGGGTGAGCGTTGACGCGACGAAGCTCTCCGGGACCGTGCTGGCGGAGCCGGCCCGTGAGCAGATGCCGCTCGAGTTCAACGAGCAGCTCGTCGTCGAGTACTACTCGCGATAGGAGCTAGGACAACAGACCGCATGATCGAGCTTGAGACGCCTCGCATTGACGAGGTCGAGACCACCGGCAACCTCTCCCGCTTCGAGGTGAACCCCCTGCGCGCGGGCTATGGGGTGACCCTCGGGAACGCCCTGCGCCGCGTGCTGCTGAACTCCCTGGATGGAGCGGCGGTGACCTCGGTTCAGATCGCGGGCGTGTACCACGAGTTCAGCACCATCGAGAACGTCAAGGAAGACGTCACCCAGATCGTGCTGAACACCAAGAAGCTTCGGCTGCGCTCGTTCGCTCAGCACCCGGTTACGCTCCAGCTGATCAAGCGCGGGGCCGGGCCGGTCACTGCCGCCGACATCACCGAGTCTGCCGACGTCGAGATCATCAACCCCGACCTGGTGCTCCTCACCCTGGACAGCGACGCGGGCTCCATCGAGATGGACCTGACCGTCGAGATGGGGGTGGGCTATCGCCCGGCGGAGCACACCGAGGACATGCCCATCGGGGTGATCCCGGTGGACGCCATCTTCTCCCCGGTGCGCCGCGTGAACTTCGCGGTCGAGAACACGCGCGTCGGCCAGATGACCAACTACGACAAGCTGACGCTCGAGATCGAGACCGATGGGACCGCCAACCCGCAGACGGCGCTCTCCCAGGCGGCCGAGATCCTCGTCCGCGAGTTCAGTCGCTTCGCCGATATCGGCCGACGGCCCGCGGATGGTGCCGAGGAGGCATCCACCCCGGTGGCGGCCAATCTTCTCGACACGCCCATCGAGGACCTCGACCTTCCGATGCGGGCGTACAACAGCCTGAAGCGTAACAACATCACCAAGGTCGGCCAGGTCCTGGCCCTCTCGGACGACGAGTTCCTCCGCATGCGGAACTTCGGCAAGAAGAGCCTGGACGAGCTCAAGGAGCGCCTGGCGCTGCGCGGCTTCATCGTCCCGGAGGCCAGCTCGGTTGACGAGTCCGACCTGCCCGGCTCCGCAGAGCTCGACGAGGCGGTCGCCGCCGAGCTGGATCGGGAGGCCTAGATGCCGCACCAGATCGCCGGTCGGCGTTTGGGCCGCTCCGGCGCTCATCGCCGGCACATGCTCGCCAACCTGGCGGTGGCGGTCCTGCGCTACGAGAAGGTCAAGACCACCGAGGCCAAGGCCAAGGAGGTCCGCGGCGTCGTGGACGGGTTCATCACCACGGCCAAGCGCGGTGACCTCGCCGCGCGGCGTGCGCTGGCGGCCGACCTGCCGCACGAGCCGCTGATCATCGAGAAGCTCATGGGCGAGCTGGCGGACAAGTATGCGGACCGGCCCAGCGGCTTCACCAGAATCGTCAAGATCGGTCCGCGGCTGGGAGACGCCGCGCCGATCGTGCTGATCGAGCTCGTCTAGGCGGGCCGGTCGGGACGCGGACAATGCCCGCCACGCAGCGCCGATGCGCTCGGGCGGTGCTCGAATACGACGGGACTGCCTTCGCCGGCTCCCAGTACCAGCCGAACGCTCGGACGGTGCAGGGGATCCTGGAGGAGGCCCTTAACAGACTGACCGGCGAGCGGGTGCGCATCCGTCTCGCCGGGCGCACCGATGCCGGGGTGCACGCCACCGGCCAGGTCGCCGCCTTCTGCATCGCTCGCCGCGGACGCGGCGAGGGGTTCAGCTGGCGGGAGCTGCAGCGACGGCTGAACGCCGTCCTGCCGGAGGACCTGGCGGTTCGCGCGCTCCGGGCCGCACCGCCCGGGTTCGACCCCAGGCGCGAGGCCGTGGCACGGGTCTACCGCTACCGGATCAGGGTGGGCGGGCGACACCGGCCGCTCGACCGGCATCGGACGCTCGAGATAGGAGACCGACCGGACGTTGCGGCCATGCGGGCAGCAGCGGCGGCGCTCCCCGGCCGTCGCGACTTCGCGGCGCTGGGGCGCGACGACCACGGTCGGACGGTCCGTCACCTGTCGGAGGTGGCCGTGCTCCGCCGCGGGGATCTCATCGAGATCCGGGTGACGGGCGACGCCTTCCTGCGACGTATGGTGCGCAGCATCGTGGCGATCCTCCTGGAGGCGGGTCGCGGCGGTCTCGCGCCGGGAGACGTGGCCGGGCTCCTCGACGCGCGGTCGCGGGCCCTGCACGGCAGGGCGGCACCGGCACGGGGGCTCACGCTCGAGCGAGTTGTCTATGCGAAGAGGAATCGCGCGCGCGGAAGCGGGCGCGAGCGGCAAGAAGAGGAGAAGCTGGGCGCCGGGCGATCGCCGGCCGGCGCCGGCTCAAGGGACCGAACGTGAAGACCTACGCAGTCAAGGCGAGCGAGATCGAGCGGCACTGGTGGGTGGTCGACGCGACCGACCAGACCCTCGGGCGGCTGGCGACGCGCATTGCCACGCTGCTGGAGGGCAAGCACAAGGCCATCTACTCGCCGCACATCGACACCGGCGACCACGTGATCGTCATCAACGCGGCGCGGATCAGGGTGACCGGCAACAAGCTGGTCGACAAGTCCTACTTCCGCCACTCGAACTACCCGGGCGGCCTCAAGGAGGAGAGCCTGGCGGCTGTCCTCGCGCGCAAGCCGGAGCTGGTCATCGAGCGGGCGGTGAAGGGCATGCTGCCGCAGAACCGGATCGGGCGGGCAATGTTCCGCAAGCTGAAGGTCTACCCGGGCGCGGAGCATCCGCACCAGGCCCAGCAGCCCACCGCGGTCGAGCTGTGAGGACACCGAACCGATGAGCACGAGCTACATCTACGGCACCGGACGGCGCAAGACGGCCATCGCCCGCGTGCGCCTGCTGCCGGGCGACGGCGGCATCGTCGTCAACGGCAAGGATGTCGAGGAGTACTTCGGCAAGGGCCCGGCCCTGGCCGTCATCCGCACCCCGTTCCGCGTCACCGAGACGGAGGGTCGCTACTCGGCGAGCATCCTCGTCTCCGGCGGTGGGCTGGCCGGACAGGCCGGGGCCATTCGCCACGGCATCGCCCGCGCCCTGGTCAGCGCCCATCCGGATGCCCGGGTTGCCCTGCGCGAGGCGGGGCTGTTGACCCGCGACCCGCGGGCCAAGGAGCGCAAGAAGTACGGCCTGAAGCGCGCGCGCAAGGCACCGCAGTACACGAAGCGCTGAGCCTCACGTCCCGGGGGCTCCGGCGGCCGCGCCGGGGCCCTTTGGTATCATCGCGGACGACGCAGCTGGACCGGACGCCCCTGTGCTGAACGCGATCCGCGAGTTCTTCGACTCCTACCTTCACGGAAGCTGGCTGTCGATCGTCGACATCCTGCTCGTGGCGGTGGTCATCTACTGGCTGTTCATCCTGATCCGCGGCACCCGCGCGGTCCGGATCGTCATCGGCCTGTCCATCCTCTACCTCGTCTACCTCGCGGCCCAGGCGCTCAACCTCAAGCTCCTGTCGACCCTGCTCCAGACGGGCGCCGTGGTGGGCCTCTTCGCGATCGTGGTGGTCTTCCAGCCGGAGCTCCGTCGCGCCCTGGAGCAGATCGGTCGCGTGGGCTCGCTGAACCGGTTCTTCGTCTCGAGCGAAGTTGCCATGGCGGAGAAGGTCGCCACCCAGGTCAGCCGCGCCGCGCGGCTGCTGGCCGGCTCGCGGCACGGTGCGCTGATCGTGATCGAGCGCGATACCGGGCTGCATGACCTCACCGCCGACTCGGGGGTCATCCTCAACTCCGACCTGCGCGCCGAGCTGCTCGTCACGATCTTCTACCGGGGCACCGCGCTCCATGACGGCGCGGTGATCGTCTCCGGCGACCGGATCCTGGCGGCCGGCGTGCTCCTGCCGCTGTCCCAGAACGTGCTCGACTCGGAGCGCTACGGCACCCGCCATCGGGCCGCCATCGGCATCAGCGAGCAGACGGATGCCGTCATCATCGTGGTCAGCGAGGAGACCGGGTCCATCAGCCTCGTGCTGCGGGGCCGGATCGAGCGCAACCTCACGGAGGAGCAGCTGCGCCGCCGCATCCTCAACCTGATCCGGCCCCAGGCGCCGGCCCGGGCGATGCCCATCCTGCGGCGCACGCTCGAGGGACGCTGGGGCCTGGGCGGCGGCCATGAGCCCAGCGGGCCGGTGGACCCCGACGAGCGGGTGGTGGCCAACGAGAAGGCGAGATCGGGACGGCGACCCTCGCCCGGCCGTCGCGGCGGCCAGGCTGGCGCCGCGCAGAAGACCGACGAGCCGTTGCCGGGCGAGCAGAAGCCCGACGAGGCGAACGTCGCCGTGGAGCACAACTGATGGGCTGGCTCGTCAGGAACTGGCAGCTCAAGCTGGGGGCGGTCGCGCTGGCGACCATCCTCTACACGGGCCTGGTCTTCAGTGGCTCGTTCACGGAGGCGCGCATCGGTGGCGTGCCCATCGCGCGCATCAACCAGCCCAGCGGCGCCTACGTGATCACGCAGGACCTGGGGACCGTCGAGGTCCACTACCGTCGGTCCAGCGATGCGCAGGCGATCATCAACCAGAACAACTTCGCCGCGACGGTCGACCTCTCCAAGTACGACATGGACCAGCCGGGGACCCCGCAGAGCCTGCCCATCTCCGTCAACTCGCTCGCCAGCGGCGTGGATGTGCTGGACGTCAACCCCACCCGCGTCACCGTGACCCTCGACGTCCTTGCCTCGAAGGAGGTCAACGTCGTGGTGGACCACGGGCAGGTCCCGGACGGGCTTGAGCTGGGGACGACCACCCTGAGCGTCACCACCGTGATGGCCCGCGGGCCCAGCTCCTTCGTCAGCCAGGTCGCGCGCGCGGAGGCCAGGGTCCCCATCGATGCATCCGGGATCGACGTGCATCGGCAGGTCGACCTGCAGCCGGTTGACGCGGCCGGCATCGTGGTTCGCTCCGTTGATCTCACGCCGAGCGTGGTGACCGTGGACATCCCGGTCGACCAGACCGAGACGAACAAGACGGTCCCGGTGAGCGTGTCGCTCACCGGCACCCCGGGCGCCGGCTACCTGATTGACCAGGTTGCCTCCAACCCGCTGACGATCACCCTGCGGGGGACCCCGTCCAGCCTGGCCTCGGTGACGAACGTGCTGACAGAGGCGGTCTCCGTGGACGGGCTTACCGCGAGCCGCAGCTTCTCCACCAAGGTCATTCTGCCCCCGGATCTGCAGCTCGCCGAGGGGTCGCCCGAGTCGGTGACGGTGCAGATCACGATGAGCGCCGCGCAGGCGAGCCAGACGTTCCAGGTGGGGGTGACCTGCACCGGCCTTGCCGCGGGGACGAGCTGTCTGCCGCAGACCGATCAGATCGCCATGACCCTTTCCGGTCCGCAGCCGGCGCTCGCGGCGCTGGACATCTCGCAGATCACGCCGGTGCTCGATGTGAGCGGCCTCTCCCCGGGGAGCCACCAGGTGACGCCCACCGTGAGCCTGCCGAACGGGATCTCGCTCGTCGGGTTCTCGCCAGCCCAGGTGACCGTCGTGATCGCGCAGCCGACCCCGGCGCCCAGCCCGGCTCCCTGAGTGGCCCGTCTCTTCGGCACCGACGGCATCCGCGGGGTCGCGAACGTCGACCTCACGCCGGCCCTCGCCCACGATCTCGGTCGAGCGGTCGGGCACCTGCTGATGGGCGAGCATCGACGGGTCGTCATCGGGCGCGACACGCGTCGATCGGGTGACATGCTCTCCGCCGCCCTCTCGGCGGGGCTGGCGAGCATCGGCGCCGACGTCGTGGACCTGGGAGTGGTGACCACCCCGTGCCTCGCGTTCGTGGCGGGCAGCGGGGAGTTCGAGGCGGGGATCATGGTCAGCGCCTCCCACAACCCCGCGCCGGACAACGGGCTGAAGGTGCTCTCCGGCGGGCGGAAGATCGACGACGAGGCGGAGGAGCGGCTCGAGTCACTCATCTTCCAGGCGGAGTCCCTGCCCGGGCCGGCGAACGACGGCCTGGGGCGAATCGTCCACGATCCTGCGCCCGTTGCGGCCTACCGCGCCCATCTGCTCGACGCCGCCGGCGACGCCTTCGCGGGCCTGCGGATCGCCGTCGACTGCTCGAACGGGTCGGCCAGCGTCATCGCTCCGGACCTGTTCCGCGACCTGGGAGCGCAGGTGACCGCGCTCTTCGCCGAACCGGACGGCTCGAACATCAATGCGGGGTGCGGCAGCACCAATCCGGAGCCGATGGCGCGCATCGTCCGGGACCGCGGGCTGGACCTGGGTTTCGCGTTCGACGGAGACGCCGACAGGCTCATCGCGGCCGACGAGCGTGGCGCGCTGGTGGATGGCGACGCGATCATGGGAATCTGCGCCCTCGACCGGCTGGCGCACGGGACCCTGCGCAACGATCTCCTGGTCGTGACCGTGATGAGCAACGGAGGGCTGGAGCGGGTCGTTGCGGGCGCCGGTGGACAGGTGCTCCGCACCCCGGTCGGCGACAGGCACGTGTTCGAGGCCATGGTGCGCGCGGACGCGGTCATGGGCGGGGAGCAGTCGGGGCACGTGATCTTCCGTGACCGTGCCACGACCGGCGACGGCCTGCTCACGGCCATAGAGCTGGTCCGCACGCTCAGGGCAAGCGAAGGGGCGACGCTCTCGGAGCTGGCCGCCCGCATCCCGAGGCTCCCGCAGGTGGTGATAAACTCAGCCGTCCGTCACAAGGACCAATGGCAGGTGGATCCCGAGTTCCGGAGCGCCGTGACGAAGGCCACCGCACTGCTGCAGGGCCGGGGGCGGATCCTGGTCCGTCCCTCGGGGACCGAGCCCAAGATCCGGATCATGGTCGAGGGGGACGACCACGAGGAGATCAACGAGATCGCCCGCGAGCTTGCCCGGCTCGCGGAGGCGCGCCTGAACTGACCAGCATCCACCACAGGAGGGCGACCCATGTGCGGCATCGTCGGCTACGTGGGGCCGCGCAACGCCGCGCCGATCCTGCTCGAAGGACTCCGGCGGCTGGAGTACCGCGGCTATGACTCGGCAGGTATCGCGCTCGTCACCGATGCCGGCGACGTGTTCGTCGAGAAGAAGGCGGGAAAGCTCAGCAACCTGACCGACCACCTCAACGGCAGCGCGCCCGCCGGCCATCCGGGCATCGCCCATACCCGCTGGGCGACCCACGGTCGACCCAACGATACGAACGCGCATCCGCACACCGACTGCACCGGCCGCCTGGCGCTGATCCACAACGGCATCATCGAGAACTACGCGGAGATCAAGGATCGGCTGCGCGCCGAGGGCCACCGGTTCCGCTCCGATACCGATACCGAGGTGCTGGCGCACCTCATCGAGTCGCGCTACGAGGGCGACCTGGTGGAGGCCGTGCGGCTCGCTCTTCGTGACGTGCGCGGTGCCTACGCCATCGGCGTCATGCACCTCGACCACCCCGATCGGATCATCGGCGCCCGCATGAACGTGCCCTTGATCGTCGGTCTCGGTGACGGCGAGGGGTTCCTGGCCAGCGATGTGCCGGCGATCCTGGAGCACACCAAGAATGTCGTCATCCTGCATGAAGGCGACCTCGCGGAGGTGACGTCGTCGGGGGTCCGCATCCTCAACCTCGACGGCGAGGCGGTGGACCGCGAGGTGACGGAGATCAATTGGACCCTGGAAGCCGCGGAGAAGGGCGGCTTCCGCCATTTCACCCTCAAGGAGATCTACGAGCAGCCCCACGCGATCCAGGAGGCGATCCGCGGTCGCCTGGACCCGGACGGGAGCCTCCACCTTCCTGAGCTCGATGCCATCGCCACACGGCTCGAAGCTGTAGACCGCGTCTACGTCATCGGTTGCGGGACCGCGAACTACGCCAGCCAGGTCGGGGCCCAGCTGATCCAGGAGTGGGCGGGCCTGCCGGCCGCGGCGCAGATCGGGTCCGAGATGCGCTACTCACCGCCCCCCATCGACGAGCACACCCTCGTGATCAGCGTCAGCCAGTCCGGTGAGACGGCGGATACGCTGGCCCCAACCCGCCTCGCCGCGGAGCGAGGCGCGACCGTGGTCGTCGTGACCAACGTGGTCGGGTCTGCGCTCACCCGCGACGCGGCCGCGGTCTGCTACCTGCAGGCTGGGCCGGAGATCGCCGTGGCGAGCACCAAGGCGTTCGTTACCCAGGTCCTGGTCCTCGAGATGATCGCCCTGCACCTGGCGCGTCTGCGCGGCCGGCTGAGCCCGCACCAGGTTCGCGCCGTGGGCCGCGCGATGCGGGAGCTGCCGGGCCATGCCGCCGAGACGCTGCGGCTCGCGCCGCAGATCAAGAAGATCGCGCGCCGCTATGCGGCCGCCACGAGCATGATGTTCATCGGGCGGGCGCTCGGCTTCCCGATTGCCATGGAGGGAGCCCTGAAGCTCAAGGAGCTCAGCTACGTCCACGCCGAGGGGTATGCCGCCGGCGAGCTCAAGCACGGACCCATCGCCCTCCTGGACCCCGATACCCCGCTGGTCGCCATCGCGACCCGGGGCGCGACGTACGACAAGGTCGTGAGCAACGTCGCGGAGGTGCGTGCCCGGGAGGCGCCGGTGATCGCGGTGGCGACCGAGGGCGATGACGAGATCGGGCGGTACGCGCAGGACGTGATCGCGGTCCCGGAGACCATCGAGGCTCTGTCGCCGATCATCGCCATCCTTCCCCTGCAGCTGCTCGCCTACGAGATCGCGGTGGCGCGAGGCACCGACGTCGACCAGCCCAGAAACCTCGCCAAGTCGGTGACCGTGGAGTAGTGAGCCGCCACGAGGTTGGGGTGGACCTGGTCGACATCGACCGCATCGTGGCGGTCCTCGACCGGTATCCGGATCGATTCCGTCGCCGCGTCCTGACCGACGCGGAGGATCGCTACTGCCGCCGCCGGCCGGAGCGGATCGCGGGTCGCTGGGCGGCCAAGGAGGCGATCAGCAAGGTGCTGGGCCTGGGCGTGCGCGGCGTGGGTTGGCGCGAGATCGAGGTCCTGCCGAACCGGGCCGGGCAGCCGCAGGTGACCCTGCATGCGCGGGCGGCCGCCCGCGCCGCGCGGCTGCACCTCGCCGAGGTGACCGTCTCCATCTCGCACGAGCGCAGGATGGCCGTCGCGATGGCCGTCGCGGAGCGCCTGGAGGGGGAGCCCGCGTGAAGGTCGGGGAGATCTCTGGCGCCTGGGTCGCGGACCATCTTCCCGCGCGACCGGCCCGCAGCCACAAGGGGACCTTCGGCCGGGTCCTGGTGGTCGCCGGCTCGCTCGAGTACTCCGGAGCGGCGCTGCTGGCCGGGCTCGGGGCCGCCCGCAGCGGCGCCGGGCTCGTCAGCCTGGCGCTGCCCGAGACGCTCGCGCTGCGCCTCACCGGCGAGGTCCCGGAGCTCACCATGCTCGTGTTGCAGGAGGAGGCCGCCGGGCTCACCGGTCCCAACGGGTGGCGCCGCCTTGCCGCCGAGACGCTCGCCTGTGACGCGATCGTGATCGGTCCCGGCCTGGGCAGGCAGCCCTCCACGTTCCGGCGCGTCCGCAACCTGGTGAGCGAGCTGCGCACCCCGGCGGTCGTCGACGCGGACGGCCTCAACGCCCTCGCCGAGGGTGAGCGCTGGTGGCGGTCGGTGTCGACCCAGCTCGTGCTCACGCCGCACCCCGGCGAGTTCGCGCGGCTGACCCGCGCAGAGGAGATCGGCCCGCTCGCCGCCGACGACCGATATCGGATCGAACGCGCTCGCGACGCTGCGCTCCTGTGGGGCCAGGTGGTCGTGCTGAAGGGAGCGCACACCGTCGTCGCCGACGCGGAGGGCACCGTGGTCGTCTCGGAGGTGGCAACCCCCGCGCTGGCGACCGCGGGCAGCGGCGACGTCCTTGCCGGGTGTATCGGCGCGTTCCTGGCCGCGAAGTGCGAGCCCGTGGTGGCCGCCTCCCTGGGCGTGGCGGTCCATGGCGCAGCCGGGCTCATCGCGGAGCAGCGGATCGGGCGTGCCGGCGTGCTGGCGCGCGACATCGCGAACCTCCTGCCCGAGGCCATGGAGACCTTCCGTGGAGGAGCCTCGTGAGCCCTCGGGCCGCCGCCGCGGTGCGGAGCCGGCATCGGGCCTGGATCGAAATCGACCACGCGGCCATTGGGCACAACCTCGGGATCATCCGGCGCATAGCGGGGCCGGAGAAGCAGGTCATCGCCATCGTGAAGGCCAATGCGTACGGTCACGGGGACATCGAGGTGGCGCGCACCCTGGTGGATGCCGGCGTCGAGCGTCTGGGCGTGGCGACGGTCGACGAGGGGCGGCGGCTGCGCGAGGCGGGCGTCGAGACCCCCGTCCTCGTCCTCTGGGGCCTGGGCGAGCCGGAGGCGGAGCCGGCCTTTGCCCTTGGCCTTGAGCCGATGGTGGACTCCGCGGCGAGCGTGGCGCTCGCAGAGGCGGGCGCCGGCGCCGTGGGGGTGCGTGGGGCCGTGCACCTCAAGATCGACACCGGCCTGGGACGCCAGGGTGCCGAGCCGGCCGAAGCGGTGCGGTTGGCCCTGGCGATCGCGCGCAGCCGCCACCTGCGCCTTGCCGGCACCTTCAGCCATCTCGCCGTGCCCGGGGAGGACGACGCCTACACCGATGTCCAGGCCCTGCGCCTCGCGCAGGTGCTCGATGCCGTGCGGTCCGCCGGGGTCGACCCCGGCCTGGTCCACATCTCCGCGAGTGGCGGCATCCTCGCCGAGGTCGGGGGGTTCGCCGATGCCGTGCGGCCGGGCATCCTCCTGTATGGCATCGCTCCGGCATGGGCGGCGGATCGCGACCTCGGCCTGCGGCCGGCACTTTCCCTCCGCGCCCTGCCGCTGCGCCTCTTCGACCTCGCTGCGGGGCAGGCGATCGGCTATGGGCTGCGGTTCCGCGCGAGCCGGCCGACGCGCATCGCGACCCTGGGCATCGGCTACGGGGATGGCTGGCCGCGCGCGCACATCAACAACGGCTGGGCCCTGGTCCGCGGCTGCCGCGTGCCGATGGTCGGCGCGGTGAGCATGGACGGCCTGACGGTCGATATCGGCGCGGTTGATGGGGTAACCTACGACGACGAGGTTGTCCTGATCGGGGCCCAGGGCGGTGAACGCATCCGCGTCGCCGACGTGGCCGCCGAGCGGAGGACCATCAGCTACGAAGTGACGACTGCCCTGCGCGACCGGCTCCCGAGGATCCACCTGCGGAACAGCTGAGTGCAGGATCGCACGAGCGACCACGGCCATGGCACTGCCCATCGAGATCGAGATCTGGCGAGGGGATATCGCCGAGCTGGAGGTCGACGCCATCGTGGTGCCGGCCAACGAGAGCCTCTTCATGACCACGCAGGTCGCCGCCGCCGTCAAGCGGCTGGCGGGGGACGAGGTCGAGCGCGCTGCCGTCTCCCAGGGGCCGATCGCGGCCGGCGGCGCCGTGGTCACCGGCGGCGGCCGGCTGGTCACGCCCTACGTCATCCATGCCGTTGCCGTCGGACACGATCTGAGCCCCGACGTGGACCGCCTGCGGAGCGCGATTCGAGCCGCGTTGCAGGCGGCCGAGCACCTCTCGCTGCGGCGCATCGCCCTGGCACCGCTCGGGACGGAGCGCGGCGTCTTCCCGCCGTCCGACGCGGCGGCGATCCTCCTCGACGAGGTGATCGCCCACGCCGACCGCCACCCGGGCTCTCCGGAGTCGGTGGTCATTGCCGCAGCCCGCCCGGAGGAGATCACCGAGCTTGCATCCGCGCTCGACGCCGTGCGTTCCCGGATGTCCCCGACTCCACCCGTCGAGGGCCGATGAGCACGGACAGGGCGCGGGCCGGGCTGGTCGAGATGCTGCGTCGCCGAGGGCTGGCCGCCCCGGCGCGCCTCCTGCTCGACGCCCATCGCCCCCTCCGGCCGCTGGTTGCGGAAGCGGGCGCCTTCCTCGATCCGCTCCTGCGGCCCCTCCTTGGCCACCGAGCGTCGCTGCTCCAGGGGACCCTCGACGACCCCGACCTGTACGACGATCTCATCGAACGGCTGGGCGATGCCGAACATCGGTGAGCTGATCGGGCAGCTGATCGGCATCGTCGGCGACGCCATCGCATCGTCATCGGCGCGGCTTGGACCGGCAGCCACCGGGACCGTGCTCGTGGTGCTGCTCGTCCTGCTGGCTCTCCTCGCGCGGCCCGTGACCCGCTGGACGACGCGCGACCTTGGCCGGCTCGCCGCGCTGCCGCGCGGCCTGGCGATCGCGGCCGAGGCGGGAGCCGGTGCCGCGGTGTCGCTGGGCACCGCCGGCGTGGCGCGCTCCGTCGCCGCCGTGAAACGGCTCCAGACCCTTGCGGCGCTGCCGCTCCTCGGGCACGTGGCACGCAGCGCTGCGCGCGCGGGTGTCCCGCTGGAGGTGACCACCAACGATCCGGTGGCAGCGCACCTCGCCCTCGTGGCCCTCGCGGCGGCACATGAGCGGACGGCGACGCCGGAGCGCCAGGGACGGTCCGGCGTGACGTACGTCGGGGAGGGGCGGGCGACGGAGGCGGCCCGGGCGCTGGCGGCGCACGGCGCCGGTGACCGGCTCGAGGCGCCTGCCGCGGATCACGCCATGTCCCTGGTTCTCGGGGACGTCGCCGAGGACGCGCTGCTGCTCATGGTGGGCGCCGCCACCGGGGACTCGGCGACCACGTTCGGCACCGCGTCGGGGTCCGAGGCCACCTCCGTGCTGCTCACCGCGGAGGGAACCCTGATCGGCCCGGAGCTCTTCGTGGCGGGTTCGGACCTGAGGCCCGGCGCCGCGCGGGCAGGCGTCCTGACCGCGAACCGGCTCGCCTGGCTCGCAGCGGCGATCCTCCTGGTTGGATCCCTGCTCCAGCTCGCGGGGATCGTGGACATCGCCGGCTTCCTCGTCGGGAGATCCTGAGGTGCGCCGATCGGTCAACGCGGCGACCATGGCGGCGGTGGGGATCATCATCCTCGCCGACCTGATCGTGGCGAACCCGGCCCTGGGCAGCGTCGCGGGCTTTCTCACCGGACTCGTCGTCTTCCTCGCGGCAGCGGCGGCGATTGCCGGCTCGCTGAGCCTCGTCGTCCGGCACGGGTCGCGTTTCGCGCACGGGATCGACCGGGTCGGCTCGCTGGCGGTGCTGGTCGGCATGGCCCTGGTGCTGCTGCCAGGACTGGCGCCGGGCTCGAGCGGCGCCGACGCCCCGGCCGTGCGCTGGGTCGTGGCGGCACTCCTCGCACCGCTCGTCGCCGCGATCTTCGCCCTCCTCTTTCCCCTGCTCCTCGCCGCCGCCCGCCGCGGCCTGCGGCTGCGCGGGCGCGAAACCGCCCTGATGCTCACCGGCGCCGCGGCGGTGCTCGTCCTGCTCCTGCCGATCGGCGGGGAGCCGGGCGTCTGGCTCGCGTCCGTGGCGGGCTGGGTGCAGGCGGTGCCGGTCGCGGCGGTGTTCCGCGGCCTGCTGCTGGGCGTCGCCGCCATCGGGGCGGTGACCGCGGCACGCATCCTCCTCGGTGCGGACGGCATCGATGACTGAGCCAGTGCGCCGTCCGGGCCGGAGGCGGGCGTGGGTTGGCCTGGCGCCCCTTGCCCTCGTGGCGCTTGTCGCCGCCGCGTCGGCGCTGCCGCAGCTGCCGTTCCTGGCGCTGGGTGGTGGCCCGGCGAGCGTGGCGGGGGACGATCTGCACGTCGCCATCGGTGGCCTGCCCGATCAGCCCCTGGTCCTCGTGGACATGGACCCGGACCTGGGCACCTATCCGGAGATCCGGTATGCCACGCGTGCGGCGCTGGCGGACCTCTTCGCCGTCGGAGCCCGGGTGGCCATGGTCAGCTTCAGCCCGGAGGGGCGAGCGATCGCGATCGCGGAGATCGCGCGCCTTCGCGATGCCGGCGCGGGATCGGATCGGCTGGTCGACCTGGGCTTCCGCAGCGGCAGCGAGGCGGCCCTCGTGCAGCTGGCGGGCCAGCCAATCGACCGGGACGTCAACGGGCAGGCGAGCCCGATCCTCGACGCTCTGCATGCGCGCGGCGCCGGGCTGGGCGGGTTCGACCTGGCACTGGTCATCGGGGGCGGCGAGATGAGCCCGCGAACGTGGATCGAGCAGGTGGAGCCGCGGGTGCCGGGCCTCGCGGTGGCGGCGGTGACCCCCACCTTCCTGCTTCCCGAGATGCAGCCGTACCGCGATGCCGGGCAGCTGGTCGCGCTGGCCGGGACGCTTCCGGAGGGCGTCGCCTACGGAACCAGCGTCGCGGCCGGCGGGACGACGAGCGGCCTGGGACGGGTCCCGGAGCGTCCCCCCAGCGATGCCGCCATCCTGGTCGGCATGCTCGTTGCGCTGGGGGTGCTCATCGAATCCGGCGCGGGCAGCCTGCTCTCCGGCCGGCGCGGGCCGCGGGGGCACCGGTCGTGAACGCCTTCTTCGAGGCCGGGACCGCCGGCACCCTCGCCACCTGGGTCGCCGCGTTGGTCACCCTCGGAGTCTGGTCGTACCTGGCCGGAGAGCGCCGCCTGCTCCACGTCGCCCAGCTGCTGCTCGCCGGGCTGGCGACCGGCTACCTCGCGCTGCTGGCCATCCGCGAGGTCCTGGTTCCGCAGCTCATCTCGCCGCTTCTCGCGGATCCTGCGGCCCGCCCCGACCTGCTCATCGACGTGCTGCTCGTGGCCGTCCTGGCCCTCTCACCCTGGCTTCCGCGTCGCGCGGTGGCGCTGCCCGTGGCGGTGTTCGTTGGCGGAACGGCGGCGTATGCGCTCGGCGGTGCCATCACCGGCACGCTGCTTCCGCAGCTCGCCGCCGGGATCGTGACCGCGGACTCCGGCCCTGGCGGGGCTCTCTCCGGGGTGGTCGGCCTGGCGATCACCATCCCCGTGCTCCTCGCGTTTATCCACGGGGTGCCCCGCGGTCGGGTGATGGGTGGCGTCGCGAGCGCGGGACGCTTCATCCTCCTCGGCGGCCTCGGTGCCTGGCTCGGCTTCCTCATCGTCAGCCGCCTGGCACTGCTGGTCGATCGGGTGGGGTTCCTGCTCGGCGATTGGCTTGGGCTTGTGCGATGAGCGAGGATGCACGAGTGAAGACGGCACCGCCCGCAGAGCCGATGGAGACGCCCGAGCCGGAACGCGGGGCCCTGGCCGACCCGCTGCGCGCCCTGGCCGAGGTGTCGCTGCTTCTGGACGTGGGGAGTGCCTGGAGCAAGGCGAGCGTCGTCGGTCGCGCTCGCGGGCGCTGGCGGGTCGTCGCGCATGCGGCCCAGCCCACAGCCTGGGGGGAGGCGTCCCTTGTCGCCTCCGTCGCCGATCGCCTGCACGCATCCGTGGATACGCGGCTCAGCGGCGAGCTCGACGCGATCCTGGCCGGCGCGCCGAGAATCGCCTGCCGCACGCCCGGCCGGCCGGGGCGGATGGCGATCGCCGCGGTCACATCCCAGATCTCCGGAGAAGCGGCGCGCCGGGCCGCCGAGTCGGCGGGTTGGGTCGTCGTGGCCCAGGTGGCCGCAGACGACGGCCGTCCGCTTCCCGATCGGCTCGCCGCGCTCATGGCCGCGGAGGTGGATGCCTGGCTGATCGCCGGCGGATTCGACAATGCGCGTCCCGAGCAGGCGCTCGAAGCGGCGGGGATGGTCGCCGCGGCGCGAGGCGGCGGCCGGTCGCCCGTGGTCTGGGGCGGATCGGCGGCTCTCGCGGACGACGTGGCGGCGCTCTTCGCCGAGGGCGTGGTGACCTCGGTGCGGAACCCGCGCCCGACCGCGCGCGAGGAGTCCCTGGACCCGCTGCGCCACCACCTCGAGGAGCTGCTGAACCAGGTCATGGAATCCGGAGGCACGCGGAGCCTGGCGCCCATCGCATTCCGCCGCGCGGTCGCAGAGATCGCGAGGGAGGAGCGTCTCCAGGTGGGCGCGGTCGACCTGGGCGCGCGCTACGCCACCTGGATCTTCGCGGATGGCCGCACCGATCCGGTGGCACCGGAGTCGCGGGTCTTCGCGGCGGGCGGGCTCGGATCGCCGACCCTCGCGGCACCGGGGACGACGGGCCACCTGGTACGCATGCTGGCGTTGCCGGTGGACGAGCTCGCCGTTGCCGACACGCTGCAGAACATGCGGTCCCGACCCGGGACCATGCCATACACCGACGAGGAGCTGGCGGTGACCCGCGCCGCGGGCCAGCTGCTGCTGACCGCCCTTGGGGAGAACCTTGCGACCGAGACCATGGACGTGCTCATCGGTGCCGGGCGGCTGCTCGCCGCGTCCCCGACTCCCATGCACGCCCTCCAGCTGCTCCTGGACGGGGTGCGTCCCCTGGGCGTGACGCAGCTGGCGGTGGACCCGGCGGGCCTCCTGGGCCCGCTGGGCTCCCTCCCCGATGCCGAGCTCCGCGAGGGGATCGGGATGCTGCGCGACGACCTGCTCGTGCCGCTCGGCACGAGCGTCGTGGTCCGCGGGGGTCGAGCGGGGCAGCCGGCCGTGACCGCGCGTCTCCACCGCGCCGGCTGGCCGGACCCGGAGCCGATGACCATCCGCGGCGGCCAGGTGGCCGTTCTGCCGCTGCCACGGGGCGAGCGCGCCGAGCTGCAGCTCGAGCTGGCCCCGGGAACCACGCTCCCGGGCGCTCGGCGCGCCCACCACCTGCGCGTCGAGGTGAGCGGTGGCGTGGTCGGGCTCGTGCTTGATGCGCGGGACGTTCCGATGGCCCTGCCGCGCCGGCTCGACGACCGACGCGCCATCCTGGCAGGCTGGCGCGACCTGCTTCTCCGCGAGCCGGTCGCCCGCGACCCGCACGCGATTGACAGCAGCCTGCAGCAGGCGACGCCAGAGCCATCGCCCCTCCGCGCGGTCGATCGGGTTCGACGATGGCGCCCGCGTGCGTCGTTCCTGCGCGGTGCGTGGAGGCAGCGAGGTGCCGGCGCGCACCAGGGCTCCGGTGGCGACGAGCATCCCGCGGAGGAGCCGAATGGTTCCAGCGCGCCGGATGGCGATGTGGACGCGGGAACCGCGGGCCTGGCCGATGCAGCGTCCGGGGAGGGTGCCGATGACGATCGCTGAACGAGAAGGCGCGGTGCTTCCGGCCGTCCATCGCATCCCCCTGCCCCGCGGCTCCGTTCCGCAGGTACGCACCGGCAGCCAGGTCCGACCCGACCAGGTTCTTGCCTCGCGCCGGGAGGTCCGGCACCCGCTGCGCATTCCGGTGGCCGCGGCGCTCGGCCGCCGCCCGGCGGATGCCGCGAGCCTGCTGCTCGTGCACCCCGGCGAGCGACTGGAGGCGGACCAGCCACTCGCCCGCGGGCCGGACGGCCGCGAGGTGCGCGCGCCGGACCACGCCATCCTGCTCGCCTACTCGAGAACCGATGGCACCGCCCTCCTCGTCACGCTGGGTGCTGAGACGCCGGTGATCGGCCACGTTTCGGGCTCGGTCCTCCAGGTGACCTCGCGCTATATCAGCGTGGCCGTGCCCGGAGCGCGCCTCGAGGGGGTCGGCGGGACGGGCGACGCCGTCCACGGCGAGCTTGCCGTGGCGGTGCACTCGCATGACGAGGAGCTGCGGGCCGGTGCCATCGACGTCTCGGCCGCGGGGAAGATCCTCATCGGCGGTTCGCGAGCGTCGGCGGAGACCCTGACGCGTGCGCGGGCCATGGGCGTTGCCGGCATCGTCCTGGGCGGGATCCTGGACAAGGAGCTTCGCGACTTCGCGGCGATTCAGCGCCGCCGCCGCGACATCGGCGGCATGAGCGGCTCGTTCGCGGTCGTGCTCCTGGAGGGGTACGGCAAGGTCGCCATGGACGGGCAGCTCTTCGCGTGGTTCCGCCACCATGCCGGCCACATGGCCAGCCTCTTCGGCGCCGATCGTCTCGTCTACGTTCACGAAGCCGAGCCGCCTCCGCGACGCGAGCCGCGCGCAGGTGTGGGGGATCGGGTGATCATCCATCGCCGGCCGTTCCATGGGCGGAGCGGCGTCCTGGTGGGAATCCTCGATGCGCTGCATGCCACACCGTCCGGCATCGGGGCACCCACGGCCCTGGTGCGCATGGAGGACGGACGCCTGGCTCCCATCCCGCTCGCCAACCTGGAGGCGACCTTCCTGCCCGGCTCCGGCGAGGGCCGCGTGCCCGAGCCGCGCTGACCGGGGCCCCCGCCGTCCTTCCTATACTGTCGCGCATGGATCACGCAGCGCCGGCGCGCCCGGCGCCCGCCGCGACCCGGGAACGCGATCCCGGATCCGCGACCGCCGTCGGAAGCCGTGTCACCACCAGTCCGGACGAGACGCGGGCGCTCGGCCATGCCCTCGGCGCCGCCGCGCAGGCCGGCACGCTCGTCGCCCTCGCTGGACCGCTGGGCGCGGGAAAGACGGTCCTGACCAAGGGGATCGCCGACGGCCTCGGCGTGACGAGCGTGGTCAACAGCCCGACGTTCGTGCTCATGAACGAGCACCCCGGCCGGCTTCGCCTCTTCCATGTCGACGCCTACCGCCTGGACGACCCGGAGGAGGCCCTGGCCGCCGGTCTGCTTGATGAGCGCGAGGCGGCCGGCGTGACGGTCATCGAGTGGGCGGACCGCCTCGCGGGCTGGCTCCCTGCCGAGCGCCTCGACGTGACACTGGATCCCGATCCCGACGGCGGCGACGGGCGCACCCTGCGCTGGTCCGCCCACGGCCCGCAGCATGAGCTTCTGGCGGACGCCCTGGGGGCGGATCAGCACTCGGCGGAACGGCCATGATCATCGCCATCGAGAGCGCCTCGACGGACCCGTCCGTGGCACTGGCGGAGGGCGACGGGACGCCCATCGCGGCTGACGGCTGGAGCGGCGGCCATGGCCAGGGACGAGAGCTTCTTCCACGTCTCCTGGCGCTCCTCGCCGGCGCAGGGCGTTCGCTGGGCGACGTCACGGCGGTGGCCATCGGTACCGGGCCGGGCTCGTTCACCGGCCTCCGCGTGGGGATGAGCCTCGCGAAAGGCCTGGCGGTCGGCCTCGCGGTGCCGATCGTGGGGATCCCGAGCCTCGTTGCCTGGCTGGACGCCGATGCCCGGGCGCACGCGGCACTTGCGCGGGCGGGCGCCCACGACGCGTTCGTCCTGCTGCGGGGGGCCGACGAGCCGACGATCGTGGCGGAGGATGCCCTGCCCGCCGGTGCGCGCCGCGATCCGGTGGCCGCTCCGCGTGAGCTTGCAGAGGCCTTCGGGCTGGTCGGAGCACGGCCGCCGAAGCACGCGGCGTCCGCCGTGGCCCGCCGGGCCGCGGCGCAGCTCGCCGTCGCGCAGGCGGGGGATGACCTTCGCACCCTGGAGCCGCGCTACCTGCGCCTGCCGCGCGGGCTCGAATCGCTTCCCGCGGAGGCGATCCAGTGGCTGTGATCGTGCCGGTCGAGATCGGTCCCATGCAGCTCGCGGACATCCCCGCGGTCCAGGAGATCGAGCGGCTCAGCTTCCGCACCCCGTGGCCCGTCTATGCGTTCGAGCAGGAGCTGACCTCGAACCGCCTCGCGCGCTACGTCGTGGCCCGTGCGGGCGAGGTACCGGTGGGGTTCGGTGGGCTGTGGCTGATGGTGGACGAGGCACATATCACCACCTTCGCCGTCCATCCCGACTGGCGTCGACGCGGGATCGGCCGCCGCATGCTGGTGGCCCTCATCGAGTCGGCGCAGGAGCTGGGGGCTGCGCGGATGACGCTCGAGGTCCGGATGGGCAACGTCGACGCGCAGCGCCTCTACGCCGAGCTCGGGTTCGCTGATGCCGGGCGTCGCGTCGCCTATTACACCGATGACGGCGAGGACGCCCTGATCATGACCACGCCCGCGCTGCGCTCACCGCGCATGGCGCGCGCATTGTGGGCGGCCCGGCGGCGGATCGACGGGACGGACCAGGAGGTCGGCGCATGAGCGGACCGCGCATCCTGGCCATCGAGTCGTCGTGCGACGAGACCGGCGTGGCGGTGGTGGTCGGGGGCCGGCGGATCGAGGCGAACGCGGTCGCCAGCCAGGTCGCCCTGCACGCGGCAACGGGCGGCATCGTGCCGGAGGTGGCGGCGCGCCAGCAGCTGCGCTGGATCGTGCCGACCCTGGAGACGGCCCTGGCCGACGCCGGCGCGGACTGGGCCGACATCGACGCGGTGGCGGTCACGTACGGACCGGGTCTCATCGGCTCGCTGCTGGTGGGGGTGAACGTCGCCAAGGCGCTGGCGGCCGCCCACGACCTGCCGCTGGTCGGGGTGAACCACATCGAGGGGCACATCTATGCGAACTGGCTGACCGACGTGCGGGCGGGTGCGCCGCTGCCCCCCGAGCCGTCGTTCCCGCTGCTGTGCCTGGTGGTGAGCGGTGGCCACACCCAGCTGGTGCTCATGCACGATCACGGCCGATACCGCCTGCTGGGCCAGACCGTCGACGATGCCGCCGGCGAGGCGTTCGACAAGGTCGGCCGGCTGCTCGGGCTCGGGTACCCCGGGGGCCCCGCCATCGCGAAGGCCGCCGCGGATGCGACGCCGTCCACCCGCTTCCCGCGGGCGAAGACGGATGGACGCTACGACTTCAGCTTCTCGGGCCTCAAGACCGCGGTCCTGCGCGAGGTGGCCGGCTACCGCGACCGCAACGAGCCGATTCCCGTGGACGGTATGGCCGCGGCGTTCGAGGAGGCCGTGGTGGACGCGCTCGTCACCAAGACGGCCGCCGCGGCGGACGAGCACGGCGTCGCGGCCGTGGCGCTGGGAGGCGGCGTCGCCGCCAATCGGTCGCTGCGCGCCACCCTGCGCGAGCGCCTGGAGCGCGAGGGCACGCCACTCCTGGTCCCGCCTCCCGCGTGGTGCACCGACAACGGCGCCATGATCGGGGCGGCCGCGGGATTCCGCTTCGTGGCCGGCGATCGTGCCGATGCCGCACTGGAGGCGATTCCGAACCTCGCCCTCCCCTGGCTCGACGCGTGAGCTCCCACCCCGCCCTGGCGCCCGACCGGCTGGTGCCCCCAACCCCCGGTCAGCTGCGGCGCCTGATGGCCGCGGAGAAGCTGCGCCCGCGCCGGTCGCTCAGCCAGAACTTCCTGACCGATGAGGCCGTACTCGACGCGATCGTGACGGCGGCGGAGCTGGCCCCCGGCGACCGGGTGGTGGAGATCGGTCCGGGACTCGGCGTCCTGACCCGGCGCCTGCTCGCCGCCGGCGCCCGGGTCCTGGCCGTGGAGCTGGATCCGCGCCTGGCCGCGTACCTGCGCCGCGAGCTGGGCGACGTGGCGGGCTTCGAGCTGATCGAGGCCGATGCCCTCGCCCTCCATCCACGCGAGATCTTCCCCGGCGAGCCGATCAAGGTCGTGGCGAACATCCCGTACCACATCACCAGCCCCCTCCTGCACGCCTTCCTCGAGGGCGAGCGGCCACCGCAGCTGACCGTCCTGCTCGTCCAGCGGGAGGTTGCGGAGCGCATCGCGGCGCCCGCCGGGCAGATGAGCTACCTGTCGGTCTTCGTCCAGAACGTCAGCGAGGCGACGGTCATGACGGTCGTGCCGGCCGCGGCCTTTGAGCCGGCGCCGGAGGTGGACTCGGCGATCCTCCGCCTGCGTCGCCGGGCGCAGCCGGCCGTGCCGTCCGGGGAGGGGCGGGAGCCGTTCTACCGCGTGGTCCAGGCCGGGTTTCGGCAGCGTCGCAAGCAGATCCACAACGGGCTGGCGCGCGAGCTGCCCGTGCCGGCGCCGGCCGTCATCGGGGCACTGGCTGCCTGCGGGGTCGATGGCGAGCGCCGTCCCCAGACGTTGACCGTGGCGGAGTGGGTGTGCCTCGCCGAGCGACTTGGCCCTGCACTGGATGCCGGCGCGTGAGCCCCTCGCCCCTTCGCCTGGCCGCCCCTGCCAAGCTGAACCTGTCGCTGGCCATCACCGGCCGTCGGCCCGACGGCTATCACGAGCTGATCGGTGAGATGGCGCTGCTCGAGCTCGCCGACGAGCTCCTGCTGCTGCCCGGCTGTGCCGGTCTTCGGGTGGGCGGCGACACGGAGGGCCGGGTGCCGGTCCGACCGGAGGAGAACCTGGCCTGGCGCGGTCTCGTCGCCGCGCTCGGATCGGAGCCGATCGACTGCTGCCTGGCGCTCGAGAAGCGGGTGCCGGCGATGGCCGGACTCGGCGGCGGATCCTCCGATGCGGCGGCGGCCTGGCGGCTGGGCCGGCGATGGAATGGCAGGACCGACGAGCCCACCTCGAACGACCTCGCGACGCTGGCGCGCATCGGCGCCGACGTCCCGTTCTTCGCGGCCGGCGTGGCCCGTGCCGTGGTGACCGGCATCGGCGAGCGCGTTGCACCGCGCCCGCCAACGGGCGCCGGGGAGATCGTCGTGCTGGCGCACCCCGCCTTCGGGTTGGCGACCGGCGAGGTGTTCGCCGAGCTGCGTCGTTCGGAGTGGGCCCAGGCGGTGGAGCTGCCTCCACCGGGACGCAACGGGCTCCTGCGCGCCGCTCTCCGCCTGCGTCCTGAGCTCGAGGACCTGATGCGCCTGGTCCTCTCGTCCGGGCTCGAGCCGCACCTGACCGGAAGCGGGCCTACGCTGTACGCGACCACCGACGACCCGGAGCGGGCCGCCGCCGCCGCACAGCGGCTCACGCGTGCCGGGATACGCACCACCACCACTCGCTTCCGGCCCGAACCGGCTAGGATCGAGATGGCGGGAGACGTCGAGACATCGGTGGAGGAGGAGTCATGAGCGGCAGGATGCCGGTGGAGACGGACGGCGCGCCGGCCGCCCTCGGCCCGTACAGCCAGGCCATCGCGGGTGGTGGCCTCGTGTTCAGCGCCGGCCAGGTCGGCATCGATCCGGCGACGGGGGAGCTGGTGCCGGGGGGCGTCGTGGCCCAGGCGGAGCGCGTGATGCGCAACCTTGCGGCCGTGCTCGACGCCGCCGGGACGTCGTTCGACCGGGTCGTGAAGGCCACCATCTTCCTGACGGACATGGCCGACTACGCGGCCGTGAACGAGGTGTACGGACGGGAGCTTCCGCCACCGTATCCGGCGCGCTCGGCGGTCGCCGTGAGCGCCCTTCCGAAGGGCGCGCTGGTCGAGATCGAGTGCGTCGCCCTCGCCGGGGAGGTGTGATGGGGCGGTGAGCGAGTTGACCCTCCGGACGGGCCGCGGATACCATCGCGGCCTGTTGCGCCCCCGAACGGAACCCATCGCACCGTGGTAGGCGTCGCGGCCATCGTCCTGGCCGCCGGCCAGGGGACGCGCATGCGCTCGCGCCTCCCCAAGGTCCTCCACACCATCGCCGGGCGGCCGCTCGTCTGCCACGTGCTCGACGCGCTGCAGCGCGCCGGCGCGGAGCGCCCCGTCGTGGTCATCGGACACGAGGCCGGCGCGGTCGAGGCGGCCCTCGGCGGCTCGGTCACCACCGTTCGCCAGGAACCGCAGCTGGGCACGGCCGATGCCGTCCGCGTCGGGCTGACCGCGCTGCCGGAGGCCGCGCAGGTGCTGGTCACCATGGGCGACGCCCCGCTCCTGCCCCCGGCCGTGTTCGCCGACCTGGTGGACGCCCAGGCGCAGCCGGGCGCGGTGATCGCGCTGCTGGCGGCCCGCGTGGCCGATCCGACCGGCTATGGCCGGATCGTTCGTGACGACCGTGGGGATGTTGGCGCCATCGTCGAGGAGGCCGATGCGGATCCCGCCACCCGCCGGATCGCCGAGGTCAACGTCGGCGCGTACTGCTTCGACGGAGCCTGGCTGCGCGGCGCCATCGGGCGCGTTGGCATCAGCGCCAAGGGGGAGCGCTACCTGACCGACCTGGTGGCGCTGGCCGTGCAGGATGGGCGCCGGGTCGGGGTGGTCGACGCCCCGCGCCCGGAGCTGACCATGGGGATCAACGACCGGGTCCAGCTCGCCGCGGCGGAGCGCCTGGTGCGCACGGAGATCGCGGAACGACACATGCGCAACGGGGTGACCATCGTGGACCCCACGACGACCTACATCGACGCGGCGGTCGAGATCGAGCAGGACGCCCGCCTCGAGCCGTGGACCATCCTGTCCGGCGCGACGGTCATCGGCAGCGACGCGGTCATCGGTCCCGGCGCCACGGTGCGCGACAGTCGCATCGGGCCGCGGACCACGGTCTGGGCCAGCGTCGTGGAGGAGTCGACCGTCGCCGAGGACGTGCAGATCGGCCCGTACAGCCACCTGCGTCCCGGCTGCGAGATCGGACCCGGGTGCCGCATCGGCAACTATGCGGAGCTCAAGAAGACCCGGATGGGGCGCGGATCACAGCAGCACCACATGAGCTACCTGGGCGACGCCGAGCTGGGTGAGCACGTCAACATCGGCGCGGGCGCCATCACCGCCAACTTCGACGGCGATCGCAAGAACCGCACCACCATCGGCGATCGCGCCTTCATTGGCGTCGACACCATGCTCCGCGCCCCGATCACCATTGGTCCGGGCGCGCGGACCGGCGCCGGAGCGGTCGTGACCCGCGACGTGGCACCCGGCAAGACGGTGGTCGGGATGCCGGCCCGGCCCATCGAGCTGCGGCGACGACGCAGCGAGGCCGCCACCGAGGGCAGGGAAAGCCCCGAGCCCGCCGATCGGAATCCGCAGCGAGGAGGCAGCGCGACCCGCCCCGATGCCTGAAGGCAGCAGTACCGGCGGCTCGACCGGTAACGCCCTCCTCGACCTCGCGATCGTCCTCGTCCTCATCGGGGTGAGCGGCTTCTTCGCCGCCTCCGAGATCGCGCTCATCACCGTTCGCCGGCATCGGCTGCAGTCGCTGGCCGACGAGGGGAACCGGTCGGCCCGCACCGCCCAGCGGCTCACCGCCGACCCGAGCCGTT
Source organism: uncultured Chloroflexia bacterium (assembly GCA_963805645.1). Taxonomy (GTDB): domain Bacteria; phylum Chloroflexota; class Limnocylindria; order QHBO01; family QHBO01; genus CAVXEH01. Next base: position 226,534 of record CAWDVA010000004.1, read on the forward strand.
TCCTGGCCACGATCCAGGTCGCCATCACCTTCCTGGGCTTCCTCGCCTCTGCGTTCGGCGCCGTCGCGCTCTCGGGGACGGTGGGAGACTGGATCGGGGCGATCCCCGTCGACGTCATCCGCAACGCCGCGAACGAAATCGCCTTCGTCCTGATCACCCTGCTCATCGCGCTCGCCTCGATCATCATCGGGGAGCTGGTTCCCAAGACGCTGGCACTCGGCGCGGCGGAGCGGTTCGCGCTCGTGGTGGCAGGACCCATTGGCTTCCTCGAGCGGTCGTTGAGCCCGGTCGTCTGGTTCGTTTCGAGCATCTCCGGCGTGCTTGTGCGGGCCCTGGGCGGTCGGGAACGGCCGCAGCCGGGCTACCTGTCGACCGAGGAGCTGAAGATGCTCGTCGAGACCGGGTCGGAGCAGGGGACCATCGAGAAGGACGAGAAGGAGATGATCCACGGGGTCATCGAGCTCGCCGAGACGAAGGTGCACGAGGTGATGGTCCCGCGCATCGGCATCCGGGCCGTGGCGATCAGCGACCCGTTCGAGGAGATCCTCGACATGGTGGTGCGGGCCGGCCACAGCCGCATCCCGGTCTACGAGGACAACCTGGACAACATCGTGGGGATCCTCTACGCCAAGGACCTGCTGCCGTACCTGAAGCCGCGCAGGAACGGCGCCTCCGGCATCGACATCCGTTCGCTCCTTCGCCCGCCGGTCTACGTCCCGGAGACGAAGGCAGTGGACGAGCTGCTCCACGAGATGCAGCTCGCCAAGCGCCACATCGCCATCGTGGTGGACGAGTACGGCGGCACCGCCGGGCTCATCACGATCGAGGACATCGTGGAGGAGATCGTCGGCGAGATCCAGGACGAGTACGACTCCGAGGAGCCGCTCGTCGAGCCGCTTTCGTCCGATGGCCTCGTCGCCTACCGGCTCGACGGCAGGGTCAGCATGGACGACCTCCGCGATCTGTTCGACCTGCCCGACGAGGAGGAGGAGGACGAGGAGGCGTACGACACGGTGGGAGGATTCATCATCCACCGGGTTGGTCGCATCCCGCTCCCCGGCGCCGAGGTTCCGTTCCGCGACGTGACGCTGCGCGTTGACGCCGCCGACTCGCGGCGGGTGAGCAAGGTGATCGGGGAGCGGCCCCGCCCGCCCGAGCCGGAGGACGGCGGTGGGAACGGCGAGCACGATTGACTGCGGGGCCGGGGCGGGCCCGATGCGCAGTCAGACCGCGATGGCGCCCTCCACAACGGCGGCGAGCTCAGCGCCCCGCTCGGCATCGATCGGCAGCCGCTTCGCCGCCTGGAACGCCCGATCCCGGTAACGACGGGTCTCCGCCACGGCATGCTGGTGCGCACCGCTGCGCTCCAGGATCTCGAGGACCTCGGTGACCTCCGCATCGTTCATCAGCCCCTCGGAGTCGGGCGCGAGGGCCCCGTCGGTGGCCTGCATGGTCGGCGCGTAGATGCGGCGCAGCCGGGCGACATCGGCCGGGTCCGCGTGCTCGAGGGCCCAGACCAGCGGCAGGTTCTTCTTCCGTTTGCGCACGTCGCCGGCGACGGGCTTGCCCGACTCCGATGAGCTCCAGAAGGTGCCCTTCACGTCATCGGCCATCTGGAAGGCCATACCCAGCTCATAGCCGAAGGCGCGGTAGGCCTCGATCGTCTCCGGGTCATCGGTGGCCAGGATGGCGCCGGCCTGCACGGAGGCGCCCAGCAGAGCCGCGGTCTTGCGGCTGATCATCTCGAGGTACTCCTCGACGCTGACGTCGATCCGGCGCTCGAAGCTGATGTCCAGGAACTGCCCCTCGCAGAGCGCCAGGCAGGTCTCGTCGTAGACGCGCATCAGGGCCAGCACCCGGTGCTCGCTCACGCCCCGCTCCATGAGGCGGTACAGGGCCAGGCGCGAGAGGGCGAACAGGGCGTCGCCCGCGTTGATGGCAAGGGGAATGCCCCAGATCGCCCACAGGGTTGGCCGATGGCGACGCTCCCGATCGGAGTCCTCGATATCGTCGTGGACGAGGCTGAAGTTGTGGCCCAGCTCCACCGCCGCGGCCCCGGGCAGGGCCGGGGCATGCTCCCCGGTCAGGGACTGGTACGCCAGGAGGCCGAGGAGCGGGCGGACCCGCTTTCCGCGGGGACCGGCGGGCTCATCGAGGCCCAGGTGATAGGCGAGCATCTCGTACAGTGGACGCGTGTGGCCGTCGTGCTCGGAGAGCACGGCCCGCATCTCGTCCTCGATCTCGCCCAGGAGGTCGGTAAACTCGGACCTGATGTCCACCGCTGAAGGGTACCTGACCGGCTGCAGTGAGCGCGCCATGACCCGGATACGAGGCCGCCGGCACCGTGGATCGGCGCGATGAGCCGAGAAGGGGAACCGTGAGCCCGCGGTCGCGACTCTACAAGACGGAGGCGATCGTCCTGCGCAGCATGGACCTGGGCGAGGCGGATCGCGTCCTCACCGTGCTCACCCCGCGCCTCGGGAAGCTGCGGGTCGTGGCCAAGGGCGTGCGCCGCACCCGCTCGCGGCTCGGTGGGGGGCTCGAGCCATTCAGCGACGTGCAGCTCGTGCTCGCGGTCGGCCGTACCTTCGACGTTGTCACCCAGGTATCGATTACCGACCCGCACCTGGGCCTGCGCGACGACCTGGAGGCGACTGCCGCGGCCTGGTACGTGGTCGAGCTGGCCGATCGCTTCTGCGAGGGAAGCGCGGACTCGCACGGTGCATTCGTGCTCCTCGCCCAGGCCCTTGCCGCGCTGGACGCACCCGCGGGTGCCGTCGCCCGCGACACGCTGAACCGATGGTTCGAGCTGCATCTGCTCGGGGCGATGGGCTTTCGCCCGGAGCTCGCGCAGTGCCTCGAATGCGGCGCCGCCATCGCGCCGGAAGGCAATCGCTACGCCCCGGCCGGGGGCGGCGTGCTCGGCCCCGAGTGCGCCGGCGCCGAGGCCGATGCGCGTCCCGTTTCGCCCGATGCTCTCAAGGTCCTCCGCCACCTGCAGCGCAGCGAGCTGAGCGCCGTGCTGCGGCTCGCCCCGCGGCCATCCGTCCAGCGCGAGGTCGAGCGTCTGCTCCACGCCACCGTCTCGGCCATCCTCGAGCGCGAGCTGCGCAGCCGCGACTTCCTCGAGGAGGTCAGCGCCCGCCGCGCGGCGGAGGGGGTGCCCGGGTGAGCCTGCTGCGGTTTCCGTTCGGCGGGCCCAGGACCCCGGAGCCGCTGCCGGTGGTGGACGGCGTCCCGTGCCGGCCGTATCGCACCGGAGAGCACGCCGCGACCATCAGCGCCATGCTGCTTCGACGACTCATCGTGGCGGCGGTGGCGGCGGCGGTCCTCAGCATCGGCCTTCCCTTCGTCGTCACGCTGCTCACGGTGGGAACCGCTGCGAGCTCCGCGGACGTCCCCGTGATTGCCCGGATCGCCGGATCGCCGCTCGCGTTCGCCTGCTACCTGCTGGTCGTGGACTATCTCCTCGTCCGGGGGCGTCTGGCCCGGACCCTGTCGATCCTGACCTGGACCCGACGGCGCAGCCTGTCGGAGCTGCGGGAGGCGACCGGGCTCCGCCGTGCGACCGACCGCGCCGCCGCGCGCGACTGGCTGGCCCGCAACCCGCACGGAGCGGACGAGCCGGAGACGGTGGCGGCGAGCCGCGTGCGTCTCCAGGTTCTCGCGGGCGACCTGGATGGCGCGCGCCAGACGGTGGGACGTCTCCCGCGCGAGGACCCGGAGCAGCGCCTCAGGGCGGGAGTCCTGGAGGCCGGCGTGAACCTCGCCGCCGGCCAGCCGTTCGACGCAGAGGAGCTCCGCGCCCAGGTGGACCAGGTGGCCGATGGCGATCGCCGCGCCGGGCTGGCCGTGGAGGTTGCATCCGTCATCGCCCAGGGTCGCTTCACCTGCCAGGGCGACCACATCGAGGCCATGGCCCGCGCCTTCGACCAGGTGGAGGGTCGCGATGCCGGGCTGCTGCTGCGAGCGTACTGGCTGCCGATCATCCTCCTCGTGCTGGTGACCGCCGCGGTCCTCGCCTTCGTCGTTCCCGTCCCGACCTGAGCCGGTGTCGGCCGCCGCGACGACCCCGCGCATGCGCCTCTCGCGGAAGGATGCCCGTCGCCTGGTCCTGCTGGGCCAGGGGCTGGCAGGCGAGCGTCTGCCGGATGCAGTGGCCGTCGTCGAGCGCCTCGGGCGGCTGCCGGTCGACCCCACCTCGGTCGTGGACCGCGCGGAGCACCTCGCCCTGTGGAGCCGCCTGGGACGCTGGAACCGCGAGGACCTGCGCGGGGGGCTGGAGGAGCCGCCGCGCCGCCTGTTCACCTTCCCGGGGTCCATCCTGCCCGTGGCGGACCTGCCCTTCCATCGCGCGGTGTTCCGGCGATTTCCGCGGCCGGAGTACACCCGCGGGCGCTACATCGCCGGCTGGCTGCGCGACAACGCGCGATTCCGCGCCTACGTCCTCGACGAGCTGCGCGGCCGTGGGCCGATGCGCTCGCGTGACCTGGACGACCGCGCCGAGGTGCCGTGGCGGACGGGAGGCTGGAACGACGGCAAGAACACGGCGCGGATGCTCGACCTCCTGTGGCGGGGCGGCGAGGTGGCCGTCAGCCGCCGCGAAGGCACCGAGTACTGGTGGGACCTCTTCGAGCGTGTCCACCCCGGACAGGCCGGCGCGGCTCTGGACGACGAGATCCCGGAGGAGATCGTGGCCATCGAGCTGATGGAGCGGGACCTCCGCGCGCATGGGCTGCTGCGGCCGGGGTGGGGGACCGCCCTCGACTACCGCCTGCCTGCTCGGGAGGTGGGCGAGGCATCTCTGCGGACCGATGGCGTGGCCGTGCCGGTCACCGTGCAGGAAACGGAGGGCCAGTGGCTGGCGCATCGCGACCTTCTCGCGGCGCTGCGCTCCGGCGCCGCTGCACCTCGCACCACGCTGGTCGGCCCATTCGACCCGCTCATCGCCGACCGCGAGCGCACCGCCGAGCTCTTCGGCTTCGACTACCGCCTGGAGCTCTACCTGCCCGCCGCCCGCCGCGTGTTCGGGGCGTACGCGATGCCCATCCTCGACGGCGACCGGCTGGTCGGCCGCATCGACGCGGCCATGGACCGCCGCAGGCGTCTGCTGCGGCTCAACGGAGTCTTCGCCGAGCCAGGTGCCACGGCCAAGGGTGTCCACCGCATCGCAGCCGCGATCCATGACCTGGCCGCCTGGCTGGGGGCCGATGGCGTGGAGCAGCCGGCCGATCTCCCCGTTCCCTGGGAAGGGCTGCGCGAGCACCTGGGCCGAGCCCCCGCCTGATGCCGCCATCGGTCTGGGGTAGACTCGACCGCCCAGGTGACCATCAACATTCGTCGCACCGCGACGGAGCCGAAAGGAGCCCCTCCCTCCGTGCCCGCCCCGAACATGGACGTCATCGTCAGCCTCGCCAAGCGCCGCGGGTTCGTCTTCCCGTCGAGCGACATCTATGGCGGCATGGGCGGCTTCTGGGACTACGGCCCGCTGGGCGTCGAGCTGAAGAACAACATCAAGGCGGCCTGGTGGCGGGAGATGATCACCCTGCGCGACGACATCGTGGGGATCGACGCGGCGATCGTCATGAACCCGCGCGTCTGGGAGGTCTCCGGCCACGTCGCCGGCTTCAGCGATCCCATGGTCGACTGCCGCAACTGCAAGCTGCGCTTCCGAGCGGACGACCTCAAGGGGCCGCCATCGGAGATCGCCTGCCCGAACTGCGGCCAGCGCGGCAGCCTGACCGATGCCCGCCAGTTCAACCTCATGTTCCAGACCCACGTCGGCCCGCTGGAGGAATCGGCGTCGGTCGCCTACCTGCGCCCGGAGACCGCGCAGGGGATCTTCGTGAACTTCGACAACGTGGCGACCAGCATGCGGCGCAAGCTGCCGTTCGGCATCGGGCAGATCGGCAAGTCCTTCCGCAACGAGATCACGCCGGGGAACTTCATCTTCCGCGACCGCGAGTTCGAGCAGATGGAGATGGAGTTCTTCGTCCACCCTGAAGAGGAGGACCGCTGGTTCGGCTACTGGGTGAACGAGCGCATGCGCTGGTGGACCGATGTCATGGGGATCGCGGCCGAGCGGCTTCGCTTCCGGCCGCACGATCCCGACGAGCTCAGCCACTACTCGAAGCAGACGACCGACATCGAGTACCTCTTCCCCATGGGCTGGTCCGAGCTCGAGGGAATCGCTGATCGGACCGACTACGACCTCTCCGCGCACACCCGCGGCTCGGGGAAGCAGCTGGCGCTCTTCGACGAGGCGGCCGGGGAGCACATCACCCCGTTCGTCATCGAGCCGGCGATGGGCGTGGATCGCGCCCTCCTCACCGTTCTCATCGACGCGTACGAGGAGGAGCAGCTGGCCAAGGAGAAGCGCACCGTCCTCCACCTCGCCCCGGCGCTGGCACCGGTGAAGGCCGCGGTGCTGCCGCTGCTGCGCAATCGGCCCGAGCTGGTCGAGATGGCGCGTCGGCTCACCACGGAGCTCAAGCGCTCCGTTCCGGCCATGTACGACGACACCGCGAGCATCGGCAAGCTCTATCGACGGCAGGACGAGATCGGCACCCCGTACTGCGTGACGGTGGACGTCGACTCCCTGGCCGATGGCGCCGCCACCATCCGGGAACGCGACTCGATGACCCAGGAGCGCGTGGCGCTGGACGCCATCCCGCGCCGGATCGCCGACCTGGTCGCCGGGCGGGCGGCCTGGGATGCTCCCACGGCTCCGGGCACGGGCGGCGGGGACGGCGGGGCGTGACGCAGCTCTCGGCGCATGCCGAGGTGCAGGCCGCGCTCGAACGCGGTCAGTTCGACGAAGTCCTGGAGCGGACGGACGAGATGCTCGCGGCGCGACCCGGGGACGATGCGGCGCACGAGCTGCGCTCGCGTGCCCTGCTGGCGCTCGATCGCCTCGACGAGGCGGAGCGCGAGGCATCGGACGCCCTCCGCCTGGATCCCGACGAGGTGCGCTACCGGGAGCTGCTCGCCGAGGTGCTTGCCGCCCGAGGCGCGCATCGCGATGCCGCGGCCGAGTTCGCGAGCCTCGCACGCGACGACCCGCGGCAGGCGGGCTGGACCGTCGCGGAAGCCCGTGAGCGCCTGGGTGCGGCCCAGCCGGAGATGGGCGTGGACGCCGCGCGTCGTGCAGTGCGGCTCGACGCCGGAGACTTCGCGGCGCAGCTGGCCCTTGCACAGGCGCTGGTTCGGACCGGCGACACGGCGGGCGCCCTTGACGCCGCGCTTCGCGCCGTGCACCTCCGCCCCGAGGATCGGCAGGCCCGCGAGGCGCTGGCGGATGCCCGCTGGCTGGCGGGCGATGCTCCTGCCGCACTGGACGACTTCGCCGTCCTCGCCACGGAGCTGCCGCGCGGTGACCGCGGGCGCGTCCTCCGCAAGGCGCGGGTCCTGTACCGGCAGCGGGTCACCGGTGCCGGTCGGCTCGTCGCCATCCTGCCCCCGGTCTTCTCGTTCGCCCTGCAACGTGGCTGGATCCACCTGGGATGAGAGGCGCGCGATGAGGGTCGGCGTGCTCCGCGAGCGGATGGCCGCGGCGATGGCCAGCGGGATGCGACGGCCCGAGCCGGAGGTGGTGGCGCTCACCATCGATCGGACCAAGGCCATGGCGGTTGCCCTGACCGGGCTCAGCGACGACGACGAGGTCGAAGTCTCCGAGCTCGACGTGCCGACCGTGCGTGCCGCGGCAATCCTGGGCTTCCATCCCGAGCACGTGCGGCGTCTCATCCGTGGGGGCCGGCTGCGTGCCCACCGCGTGGGCAGCGACTATCGGATCCGCGTCAACGACCTGTGGCCCCTCCTCGAGCTTCGGCACCGGGAGCCCGGGCGGCGCCGGATGCGGCGACGGTAGCGCGTCCCGGGCCCCGCCGGGCTGAGCCGGCGAGGCGGGCGGTACAATCGAGATTCCCAGATGCAACGAGGATCGCGATCTAGCATGGCTACGACTGCCAAGAGAACCGCGAAGCGAAGCGCCAACCCCCGGTCGAGCGACGGCAACGGTACCGACGGCAAGCTGATCTACACCTTCTCGGAGGGAAACGCAGGGATGCGGGCCCTCCTTGGCGGCAAGGGTGCCGGGCTGGCGGAGATGACGAACGCCGGGCTGCCCGTCCCGCCGGGGTTCACGATCACGACCGAGGCGTGCAACGCCTACTACGACGCCGACCGGACCCTTCCCGAGGGGCTCTGGGACGACGTGCTCACCCACATGACCGCATTGGAGCAGGAGGCCGGCAAGGGTTTCGGGAGCACGGAGAATCCGCTGCTCGTGAGCGTGCGCTCGGGCGCGGCCTTCAGCATGCCGGGGATGATGGACACCGTCCTCAACCTTGGCCTCAACGAGCAGACCGTGGCCGGGCTGATCCAGCTCACCGACAACGAGCGCTTCGGCTTCGACGCCTGGCGGCGGTTCATCGCCATGTTCGGTCGCATCGTCCAGGGAATTCCCGCCACGGCCTTCGACGAGCCGCTCGATGCGCTCAAGGAGCAGCGCGGCGCGGCGGCCGACACGGACCTTTCCGCCGAGGATCTCAAGGGCCTCGCCAGCGAGTATCTGCAGATCGTGCAGGAGCGCACCGGTGAGCCGTTCCCGACCGATCCGTACAAGCAGCTCGAGCTCGCGGTCCGCGCCGTCTTCGACAGCTGGTTCGGCAAGCGTGCCCATGACTACCGGGAGTTCAACAAGATCCCGCACGACCTGGGCACCGCGGTGAACATCGTGACCATGGTCTACGGGAACATGGGGTCCGACTCCGGGACCGGTGTGGCCTTCACCCGGGATCCGAACACCGGCGCGCGGGAGATCTACGGCGAGTACCTGACCAACGCCCAGGGCGAGGACGTGGTCGCCGGTATCCGGACCCCGGCCAAGATCAGCCAGATGCGCGACGAGATGCCGGAGGTCTGGGGCCAGTTCGAGGAGATCGCCGAGAAGCTTGAGCGCCACTATCGCGACGTCCAGGACCTGGAGTTCACCATCGAGCGCGGCAAGCTCTACATGCTCCAGACCCGTTCGGCGAAGCGAACGGCGCCGGCCGCCGTGAAGATCGCGGTCGACATGGTCAGCGAGGGCATCCTCAGCAAGGAGGAGGCGCTCCAGCGCGTCGATCCGGCGCAGATCGTCCAGCTCCTTCTCCCGCGCTTCGACGAGGCGGCCAAGGCAAAGGCCCAGGACCGGTTCCTGGCCAAGGGCCTCAACGCGTCGCCCGGCGCCGCGACCGGGAGGGCCATCTTCGATCCCGACCGGGCGGTCGAGGCCAAGGAGGCCGGCGACCCGGTGATCCTGGTCCGCATCGAGACCTCGCCGGACGACGTCCATGGCATGCTCGCCGCGCGAGGGGTCCTCACCGCGCGCGGTGGCGCCACGAGCCATGCCGCGGTGGTGGCCCGCTCCATGGGCCTCCCCTGCGTCGCGGGCGCGGAGTCGCTGCAGATCGATTACGCGAAGCACCAGATGCGAGCCGGGACCGCGTCGGTCGCCGAGGGCGACATGATCAGCATCGACGGCACCACCGGCGAGATCTACGCGGGCGAGCTGCCCACCATCGAGGCTCGCTTCGAGGACGAGCACGACCTCGCGACCCTGCTCGGCTGGGCCGACGAGGTGCGTCGGCTCCAGGTCTGGGCCAACGCGGACTACCCGCGCGACGCGGAGCGGGCGCGCGCCTTCGGCGCGCAGGGCATCGGCCTTTGCCGCACGGAGCACATGTTCTTCGAGGAGGACCGGCTGCCCACCGTGCGGCGCATGATCCTGGCGGCCACACGAGCCACGGAGGCCAAGCGTCGCCGCGACGCCGGAGCCGAGCTCTCGGCCGAGGATCGCGAGACCGTCGAGACCTTCGATGCTGCGCTGGCGGAGCTCGAGAAGCTCCAGACCGATGACTTCGCGGGCCTCTTCCGGGCCATGGACGGCCTCCCGGTCGTCATCCGCCTCATCGACCCGCCGCTTCACGAATTCCTGCCGAGCTACGAGGAGCTGCTGGTCGACGTCACGCGGCTCCAGGACCGGCTTTCCATGGAAGGCGACGGACGCTCACCGCTCGACGCGGTGGGGGACCGCGTGACGCCGGCGATCGAGAAGGGGCTGCAGAAGGTGCTCGGCAGGAAGGACGCCGGGCGGGCGATGAAGCTCCTGCGTCGCGAGGGCAGGGCCAGCGTCGCCGAGTCCGCGCCGCAGGAGGGCGATCTTCGCGCGGAGCTCGCCGAGAAGACGGAGCTGCTCCACGCGGTCGAGGCGATGCGGGAGCAGAACCCCATGCTCGGGATGCGCGGATGCCGCCTCGGCCTCCTGATCCCGGACATCATCCGCATGCAGACGCGGGCCATCCTCGCCGCCGCGACGCGGGTCGCCGGCGAGGGCCTTACCCCGCTGCCGGAGATCATGATCCCGCTGGTCGGGCACGTGAACGAGCTGGCGGAGACGCGCCGCATCCTGGAGGCTGAGGTCGCGCGCATCGTGGCGGAGGCGGGTCAGCAGGTGAGCTACAAGTTCGGGACCATGATCGAGGTCCCGCGCGGCGCGCTCACCGCGGACCAGATCGCCGAGCACGCGGAGTTCTTCAGCTTCGGCACCAACGACCTGACCCAGATGACGTTCGGCTACTCACGGGACGATGCGGAGGGCAAGTTCCTCCTCCAGTACGTGGACCGCAAGATCCTGCCCGTCAACCCGTTCCAGGTGCTCGACACCGAAGGTGTCGGCCAGCTGGTGCGGATGGCGACGGAGAAGGGGCGCAAGACCCGCAAGGACCTCAAGGTCGGGATCTGCGGCGAGCACGGCGGAGACCCGCAGAGCATCGCGTTCTGCCATGAGGTTGGCCTGAACTACGTCTCCTGCTCGCCGTTCCGGGTGCCCGTGGCGCGCCTGGCGGCTGCGCAGGCGGCGATCGCCCAGACCGAGGAGCGCGACCGCTAGATCTCCGTCAGGAGGCAGCCGGCGTCGGTGTCGCCGATGGTGTCGGCACCGGGGTCGGGGTCAGTGTCGGTGTCGCCGATGGTGTCGGCACCGGGGTCGGGGTCAGTGTCGGTGTCGCCGATGGTGTCGGCACCGGGGTCGGGGTCAGCGTCGGTGTCGCGATGGCCGTCGCGACGACGGTGGGTCGAGCAGTCGGGACCGGCGTGGGCTCGACGCGCGGAGCGGCCGTGGCCGTCCGCAGCGGGGCCGGCGTGGGTGTCGGCGCCGCGGTCAGGGACGGCGTGGCCGAGCCTGTACCGGACGCAACGGCACCCGCAGGCGTGGCCGTCTCACCGGACACCAGTGCGGCGCCCGGGCTGCCGGTCGCGCCGAGCACCTCGCCGGCCTGCTCCGGGAAGAGCGTGAACGAGCCGGAGATGAGGGACCCGGCGCCGAAGGCCAGCAGGCCACCCGCAACGAGGAGGCCGCCCGTGGCAGCCGCGAAGCGACCCGCCTGGCGGAGGCCACCGGGCACGGCTGCGGCCGCGGGGCGCGATGCCGGCAGGGGTGCCAGCCCCGGATCAATTGCGCTCAGCGCATCGTGCGCGGCGATCCATCGGGCGCAGACCGGGCAGACCGCCGCATGGATCGCCAGGTCGCGTGGCGGCTCGCCATCGGCGCCGGCGTTGAGCCACTCGATGAAGCGCTCATGGAGGCCGCTGTCGCTCATGCGGGACTCCTGGCGGGACCCAGCGTGCGCTCCGCCGCGGCTCGGATGCGCCCGGCGAGCGGTCCGAGCGCCGTGGTGCTCCGCATCACCGGCGTGACGCTCGGACCGGTGCCCAGGTAGGCATCCAGGAACTGGCTCCGGGCACGCGCCAGCATCCTGGCAAGGACGGCGGGACGGTAGCGCAGCACGCCCTCCAGGTCGCGCGGGTCCAGCGCCTCGATCCAGCCGGCCACGAGGGCCACCCGGTGGGGTTGATCGAGGCCGCTGAGGGCGGCGAACGCCGTCGCGTCGACGCCCAGCGATGCCAGCGCTCGGCGGCGCTCGTCCTCTGTCGGGCCCGGTCCGCGCTGGCGTTGTCGGGCGAGGGCGCGGACGACGTGGGTCCGAAGCCACGCCGCCGCGCGATCCGGATGGCGGAGCGCATCGGCGCGGCGAACGCCATCGGCCAGGGCCTCTGCCGCCAGCCGCTCGGCGAGCCGCCGGTCGCCCACGCTGATCAGCAGGGCGAATCCGTGGAGGCGCGCGCCATGCAGGTCGCGAAAGGCGGCACGCAGCAGCCCCTCGTCAGCGCTCGGTCGGTGCCGCTGGATGGCCGTGGCGGTGCCCTCCACGATGCGTCCCCCCGTTGATGCGGTGGAGTCAGGGCGAGTGTAGTGCACCCCGGTCGTGCGATGGGCCTTCCGTCCCCTGGGCGGATTGAACCAATCGGCCAGCGGGCCCGTACTTGACTTAGTGGTAGAATGCACATCCCGCCCTTGACAAACCCCTTGACAAGCCCCCACGCGCGTAGGAACCTGCCCACCGCATGACGAGTGCCGGCATCTCCGCCGAGATCAAGTCCCGCCTGCCCGTCGCCGAGCTCATCGGCGAGACGGTCATGCTCAAGCGGGCCGGATCGGCGTACAAGGGCCTCTGCCCGTTTCACGCGGAGAAGACCCCCTCGTTCATCGTGAGCCCGGATCGCGAGAGCTGGCACTGCTTCGGCTGCGGCAAGCGCGGGGACATCTTCGACTTCGTCATGGAGCGCGATGGGCTCGACTTCCGGGAGGCCCTTACCCGGCTGGCGGACAAGGCCGGCGTGGAGCTCTCGGAGCGCACGGCCCGCGAGGACCGTCGACGACGGCGGCTGCGGGAGGCGCTCGAGGCGGCCGTCGCCTGGTATCGCGAGGTCCTGGTGCGCACACCGCAGGGGGAGCGGGCCCGTGCCTACCTGGTGGAGCGCGGCTTCAGCGAGGAGACCCTGGATCGCTTCGCGGTGGGCTACGCGCCGAATGCATGGGAGGCGCTGACCAAGCGGCTCGCCGCCCGTGGATTCAGCGCCCGGGAGCTGCTCGACGCCGGGCTCGCCAGCCCGTCGAACCGCGGCGGCGTGATCGACCGGTTCCGGGGCCGCGTGATCATTCCGATCCGGGATGCCTCGGGGCGTGCGACGGGTCTCGGCGGCCGGATCCTCCCCGGCGCGGATGGCCCGAAGTACCTGAACTCGCCGGCGACGCCGCTGTTCGACAAGAGCCGGACGCTCTTCGGCATCGACCTCGCCAAGGGGGCTATCCGGAAGGAGAAGCTGAGCGTCATCGTCGAGGGCTATACCGACGTCATGGCTGCCCACCAGGCCGGATTCGCGAATGTGGTCGCCTCCCTGGGCACGGCGCTCACCGCCGGCCAGGTGGAGTTGGCGACGCGCTATGCCGATGCCGTCGCCCTTGCCTATGACGTCGACCTGGCTGGCGAGGCGGCCACGCAGCGAGGGCTGCTGGAAGAGCTGGGTCCCGACGCCGCGGTGAGCAAGGTTCGGGTGATTCGCATCCCGGCCGGGAAGGATCCCGACGAGCTCATCAGGACGGACCCGGACGCCTGGCGGGCCGCGGTGCAGGAGGCGAAGCCGGTGATCGAATACTTCATCGACCGCGCATCGGCCGATGTCGACCTCGGCAGCGTGGCCGGGCGCCGGGAGGTGACGGGCCGCGTGCTTGCCATCCTCAAGCGGGTGCCGGATGCGGTCGAGCGAGCCCTGTACCTGCAGCAGCTGGCGCGCGTCGTGAACGTCGAGGAGCGGACGCTGTCCGATGCCCTCGAGCGCGCGCCCGTCATCCGTCGGCCGGCGCGCCAGTCCGATCGCCCGACGGAACCCGATGAGGTGGACCGGGTGCTCGGGCCGCTGGAGCGCGAGGCGCTCGAGCTGCTCCTGCGCTTTCCCGTCCTGGCCGCGGAGCTCGAGGATGATCCCTTGCCCTTCGGCGAGGCGATCGCGATCCAGCTTGCCCGGGCCCTGCGAGAGCGGGCGCGGTCCGCAGCCGCCGCCGGCGAGCTGCCGGCGCGCGCGGAGGCGGCGGATCTCGATGCGTTCATCGGGAGCCTCGATCCCGCGTCGGCGTCACTGGCGCGCGACCTGCTTGCCGGGGCGGCGGGCCGACGCGACGAGTCCGGCCGCTGGTCCAGCGAGCCCCCGCTCGACCCGGTGACCGCCCGCGAGGACCTGCGGATCTGTCTGCTGCGGCTCGGTGTCCTGCGAATCGAGGAGGAGCTGCGCGACGCGCGCGTGCTCCTGGAGGAGGCCCAGCGCGAGGGCGAGCAGGGGCGGCTGGCGGAGATTGAGACGGCGATCGGCGGGCTGCACCGCCGCAGAGAGGCACTTACCAAGGCAATACGGATGCCGGCCGAGACGGCCGGCGCGAGGAGGTGACACGCGTGGCGAGCACGACCACGAAGAAGCGGCCGACGAAAACCGAGGTGCTCGATGCACCGGCGAAGCCGCGATCGCGCAAGGTGGTGACCGCCGACGGGGCCGCGGCCCCCTCGAAGACGGCGGCCCCGGCCAAGCGCTCCACGGCGAAGGCCGGTTCGGGCAAGGCGCCCGCCGGCACGGTGGCATCAAGCAAGGCGCCCACCGGCAAGACGGCATCCGCCGGAGCCCGGTCGCGTACGGCAGGGGGCAGCTCGAAGAGGACGTCAGCAAACGGCAAGGCCGCCGCCAACGGTGTGGGCGGGGAGGTCATCGACACCCTGCTCACCAAGGGTCGGGACGAGGGCTTCATCACCCACGACCAGATCCTCGAGGCGGTCCCCAAGCCGGAGGCGAACCTCGGCGCCATCGAGGAGCTCTACGCGACGGCCGAGGAGGAGGGCGTCGAGGTTCTCGACGCGGAGAACAACCCCACGTTCGCCGATGTCGAGGAGGAGGAAGACGAGCAGCAGACCGCCGGCGCCGCGAAACCCCGCGCGGCGGAGGAGGACCTGGAGGCCCTGGCCGCGGACCTGGTCGGCATCGACGACCCGGTTCGCATGTACCTCAAGGAGATCGGCAAGGTCGCCCTCCTCACGGCAGAGGAGGAGGTCGTCCTGGCCAAGGCCATCGAGCTCGGGGAGCAGGCAGTCGAGGAGCCCGAGCGTGCCCTCGTGAACCTGTACACCTGGGTGACCGTGGGCTCGGAGCCCAAGGCGCGGGCCATGGCCGCCATGCGGGCCTTCGACCTGCCCAGGGAGTCGCCGCGCGTCACGAACGACGCCGTGGACTGGTGGGTCAAGCGGAAGAACGAGATCGAGGCGCCATCGGTCCGGTTCAGCAAGGCGCGCAAGGACCCGGACCTGGATGACGAGGCGCGGAACCGGATCATGCAGGCGGAATCCATCCTGAAGCTCTTCGGGAGCGATCCGGGGCAGGCGCTCAAGGATGCGATCCTGTTCGGGCACACGTACCGCTTCAAGCCGCTCAACCACGCCGGGTCTCCGGAGCTGTTCGAGCTCGAGCGCTGGGCGCGCGAATCGGCGCAGACGATGGTGAAGGCCTACATCGAGGACGGCAACGACGCGCTCTACCTGCGCGAGCTCGGCTACGACCCCACGGTCCCGGCCGAGACGCCGCCGGAGAAGCGGACCGGCCAGCTCATCGAGCAGGGGGTCGATGCCCGCAAGCGCCTGACGGAGGCGAACCTGCGCCTGGTGGTGAGCATCGCCAAGAAGTACATCGGGCGCGGGATGAGCTTCCTGGACCTGATCCAGGAGGGGAACATCGGCCTCATCCGGGCGGTCGAGAAGTTCGACTACGAGAAGGGCTTCAAGTTCAGCACCTACGCCACCTGGTGGATCCGGCAGGCCATCACCCGGGCCATCGCCGACCAGGCGCGGACGATCCGCATCCCGGTCCACATGGTGGAGACCATCAACCGCCTGATCCGGGTCCAGCGCACCCTCCTGCAGGAGCTCGGCCGCGAGCCCACCATCGAGGAGATCGCGCGGCGCATGAGCCGCGACGAGATCGTGCGCGAGCTGCGCGAGAAGCTGCAGCGCGAGCCCACCGAGTCCGAGGTGGACGTGCGCGAGGAGCAGGGGCCGCAGACCGTCTCGCCCGAGAAGGTGCGCGAGATCATGAAGGTCTCCCAGGAGCCGGTCAGCCTGGAGACGCCCATCGGCGAGGAGGAGGACTCCCACCTGGGCGACTTCATCCCGGACCTTGCGTCAGTGGCACCCGCGGATGCGGCCAGCCACCAGCTCCTCAAGGAGCAGGTGGAGGGCGTGCTGGACTCGCTCACCCCGCGGGAGCGGCGCGTCCTGCAGCTCCGCTTCGGGCTCGAGGACGGACGATCCCGGACGCTGGAGGAGGTGGGTCGCGACTTCAACGTGACCCGCGAGCGGATTCGGCAGATCGAGGCCAAGGCGTTGCGCAAGCTTCGCCACCCCAGCCGGAGCCGCAAGCTCAAGGACTACCTGGAGTAGGCCTAGAGGACAGACCGATGTCGACGGCGGCCGGGCCCCCCGGCCGCCGCGACCCGGACACGCGGCGCCCCATTGGTGGCGCCCCGATCTGCGCGTCTAGGAGTGGTTACCCACCGCAGGTGCCGTCAAGCGTCCCGGGGACCATCTCGGTCTCATCGGTCCGGCCGTCGTCGAACTTGCCCTGGGCCGTCACGTGCTTGCCATCGATCTGGACCACCGCCTCGCCCGAGCCGGCGCCGGGGAAGAGCTCCGAATTCGATGAGGACCAGCTGACGCTGGGGTTCTCGAAGTCGTCGATGTCGTCGAGGCTGATCTCGTAGACGATCCCGTCGCCCTCGTAGCGCCCCTGCCCCGACTCGTCACGGATGTTGGCCTGCATCTGGACGCGGGCGCCGGTGCTGTGCGTGCCGAAGGAGTTGGAGCTGAACGAGTAGACGGCGCTCTGGGTCCCCTCGTGGCCGAAGGCGCACATGAACCCGGCGAAGTCCCAGGTCTCGTCGCCAATGGTCAGGGTCGCGCTGCCGGCGCCCGCCGGCTGGTTGCCGCCACCGCTCCCCTTGGTGGCCGCCGCCGTGGCCTCCGCGTTGTCGTCGGTGGCCCCGGGTACTCCCGGTCCATTGTCCGCGGGCGTGGAGCTGGCCCCACCACAGGCAGCCAGGGTGAGTGCCAGGCCGATGGCCAGTGTCAGCACCATGCCGGGGCCACGGCCCATGGTCAGGCGGATGTCGCGGAATCGTCGCCGCATGCCTCTCCTCCGATCTGACGCGGTGCGACCCGGCCAGACGACTGCCCGGCGTCTCGAGCTCGGCAGGGCAATCGGGAGCCGTTGGACGTCGGCGCACCGTCGTGGTCCCCACCATACGGTGCAGGGTCAAACCGGGGCCGGAGAGGCTACGGCGCAGGTTCGAGGCGGCGGCCCGTCGTGATCCATGCCGCGATCAGCGCACCGGCGCAGGCCAGGGCGAGCAGGCCCGCGCCGGCCATGGCAAGGCCCACGCCGGCGGCCTCCGAGATGAAGCCCATCACCGGCGGGTAGACGATGCTGCCCACCACGGCGAACGCGGCCAGGCTGCCCGTCACTGCGGCGAGCCGCCGCGGGTAGAGGGAGCCGGCGATGCTCATGATCATCGGGTAGACCGGGCCGAACGCCAGGCCGCACACGGCGAAGAGCACCGCCGAGATGGGGAGCCAGGGCACCACGATCGCACCGGCCAGCGCCGTCGCAGCCGCCAGGGTGCAGCTAGTCGCGAAGGCGATAGGCGGGAGTCGGTCCGCGAAGCGCGACGCGGCGAGGCGACTGACGGCCTCGCCGCCCCAGAACCCAGCGAGCGCCGCGGTGGCCGCGCCGTTCGTGGCCGCAGCCAGGAACCGGACGACCCAGCTCGACACGCCTAGCTCCGCCGAGACGTAGAGGACCATCGCCAGCCCCAACAGCACGATGGGTAGCACCGATGGCCGCCGTCGCGGCCCCGGGCCGAGGAGAGAATCGCCGGCGGCGCGTGGCACACGCCGATGCCGCCCGGATGGCATCTGCCGCGTGGCAAGCATGCCTGCGACCACGAGCGCGACGGCTGCCGTCGTCACCAGGATGGTCCGCCAGTCGACTCCCGCGGCCACGAGTTGGCCGGCGACCAGTGGCGAGCACGCCGCCCCGATGCTGAAGAACAGGTGCAGGAGGTTGAGGGCACCGCTCGGCCGTCGCGTCGCCAGATCGAGGATCAGCGCGTTCATCCCCCCGTCGACCGCCCCCGCGCCCAGCCCTGACGGTACGCCGGCCGCGACAAACAGGATCCACGTTCCCGTCGCTCCCTCGACCAGGAGGCCCAACCCCAGCAGTAGGGCCCCGGCGCTGAGGATGAGTCGGCGTCCGAACCGCTCGGTCGCGAAGCCGCCGCCCAACGAACCAAGCGCGAAGGAGGAGGCGTTCACGAGGTAGAAGAGCCCGATCCCGCCGTCGGTCTGACCGAAGTCCGCCTCGAGGGAGCGGATCAGCGCCGGGACCAGGAGGGTCGACCAGCCGATGAGCGCAAAGCTCGCGTAGGCGATGCCCGCCGTCAGGCCACCGTGGCGTGCGGGGCGGTCCACAACCGCCGGAGTGCTCACCGGAAGAAGGATAGGGCCGTCGACGGAGACCGCGCCGACGGTGACTTAACGGTCATTGACCTTGATTCCGGACATGGTAAACATGAATTGCTATGGGCTGGACGTTCGTGACCAACTACGGCCGGGTGCTGCTGGCCGTCGCCGCCGATCCCACCCGCACGATTCGTGAGATCGCGGCAGAGGTCGGCATCACCGAGCGTGCCGTTCATCGGATCATCGTTGCCCTGACAAACGCCGGCTACCTCGAACGGACGCGAGCCGGCCGACGCGTGCACAACCGCGTCAACCTCCATCAGATCCACGTGGAATCGCTGGAGCGCGCCGCCGCCGTCCGCGAGCTGTCTGTCCTGCTGGCGGCCGCCGAACCGCTGCCGCAGACCCGCGACGACGACCCAGGGTGATGTCGTGACGCCGAAGCGGACGCCCGCGCCCATTCCATCGCCGGTCGGCCAGGATGGGGGAGAACGCCTGCGTCCTGACGCGGTCAGTGCAGAGCTCCCCATTCTCGATGCGGTTCCCGACGCCCTGATCACGATCGACCGCGCCGGCCTCGTGCGTGGCTGGAACGCCGCGGCGGAGAAGCTCTTCGGGATACTGCGACCTGCGGCCATCGGCCGCCGCCTCCTCGACGTGGTGCCCTATCAGCTGGCAAAGGGCACGAACGCCGACATCACCACGATCCTGGACCGCGGTGATGTCTGGAAGGGCGTCGCTCGGGTCCCGGGCCCCGGAAACGCGACCCTCGAGGTCCACTTCGTGGCGGCTCCGCTACCCGGTGGGGACGGGGGTAATGGCTACATCCTCGTCGTGCGCGACATCACTCGCGGTGCGCACTTCGATCATGACCACGAAACCGCGGAGAGTCGCTTCGGCGGACTCGTGACGGCCGGACCCGGTCTTGCCATGGTCAGGGACGGCGAGGGGCGCTATCTCTTTGCGAATGAGGCCGTCCGTTCGCTGATGGGGACGCGGGCCGCATCGGGTTGGCGAGGCAGGACGGATGCCGATCTGTGGGACCCGGGCGTGGCCGCCCAGCTACAGGCCAGTGATGCCCGAACCATCACGCGTGGAGCCCCCACTGATTTCGAGCTGATGGTGCCGGCTCGCGGGGGCGTTGACACGATCCTGATGTCCACCTTCCCGCTCAATGGTGCGAGCGGCGAACGGCTGCTGGGGACGATCGGCCTCAACATCTCGAATCGCGTGCGTGAGGCGGGTGAGGCACGCATCGAGGGCGCGCGGCGCGATACGAAGCGTGCCTCGGAACGCGCGGCGGTGGCGGATGCGCTCGTACGGCTGCGGGCCGTCACCGGGATCAGCGAGACGGCCACCGCCATCTGCCGCGCGATTCACGCCCTGCCGAGGCTGGCGCTGGCATCCATCACGCTCTTCGAGCTCGACGGCAGCGCGACTCCCATCGGCGTCGCAGCGGCGGTTGGTCTCCCGCGCACCCTGCCGCGGTTGAGGCAGGCGGGCACCGAGGCGCTCCGGAAGCGAGCCGCGGAGGGCCCCTGGGTGGAGCCCTGGACAGCCCCGAGCCGCCACCCGCACAGCCGCACGCTGCGCTCCCTCGGAATTCATCACGTCGCCTACGCCCCGATCCACGCCGGCGACGACCTGGTGGGGGTCCTGATGGTCGGCGGCTCCTCGGAGATCGGCGTTCCCGAGCTCACGGAGCTTCTGCCCGCCGTCGTCGAGTTTGCGGGGCTCGCCGGAGCGCTGCTGGCGCCCGGCATCTCCGGCCGGCTGGGCTATCGGCAGGCCCGAGCGACGATGCTGGGTGTCATCGAGCACCGAGCGTTTCGTCCTGTCTTTCAGCCCATCGTCGACCTCGCCCGGGGGATCACCGTGGGCTACGAGGCACTCACGCGCTTCGATGACGGGGCAGACCCAGGGACGCGGTTCGCGGCGGCGTCGGCCCTGGGCCTGGGCATGGAACTCGAGCTCGCCACCCTGAGCGTAGCCCTGCAGGCTGCGAAGGCTCTTCCGTCATCGGCCTGGCTCAGTGTCAATGCGTCTCCGCGGCTGGTCCTTTCCGGGGCGCCCCTGCGCTCGCTCCTGCGGCGCCATGAAGGCGACGTCGTCTGCGAGGTGACCGAACACGAAGTGATCGGCGACTACGCCCGATTCAGGGCCATGATCTCGCGTCTGCCGAATGTCAAGTTGGCCATCGATGACGCCGGGGCCGGGTTCGCCAACTTTCGCCACATCCTGGAGCTGCGGCCGGCATACGTGAAGCTTGATCGCTCGCTGATCGCGGGCATCGACAAGGACATGATTCGCCGGGAGCTGGTTCGAGGCATGCTGCCGTTCGTGCAAGCGGCGCGATGCCGCCTCGTCGCAGAGGGCATCGAAACCGAGGCGGAGCTGGCGGCCCTGCGGACGCTTGGCGTGCCCCTCGGACAGGGCTACCTCCTGGGGCGCGCAGCTCCGGCGCCCGTGGATCATGACTGACTCAGCGACGCGAGAGCCGCTGAACCCGGACGAGGCGGCCACGCGCGGCCAAATCCGGCGATCCCTGGACGTCCTGATCGTGGGCGCCGCGGTGTCCGGCGTGGCGGAATGCGCCTGGGCCTTGATAGTGGGAAGAACCAGCTTCCTGTTCGCGGCATTGCTGTTCTGGTGCGCCGGGGCCTGGATCCTCGCCTTCCCGCGGCGCTGGGTGGGGCGTGACGAGGTCGCAGGTATCATCACGGGCGTCGTCCTGGTCGTCAGCGCCACCCTGGTGGGGGTCGCGTTTCTCCAGCCCTTCCTGGCGCTCGAGGTGGTGACCGCGATGCTGCTCCCTATCCTCCTTGCCACACCGTATCTCGACGGGCGACGCCTGCAGCGGCTCGCGGTCCTCGTGGCCGTGGCGGCGATTGCCGCGGCCATGGCTTCGTTCCTGCCCGAAGAGACGACGGTGAGCACGGATGGACTCGTGGAGATCATCCGAATGTTGTCGCTCTTCCTTGTGCTCGGGGCCGTGGTCATCGTGGTCTACCAATGGAGCGAGCGGCTCAAGGCGTCGAGCCGCGAGTTTGGTCGGCTCGTCGACCTGTCGACCCAGCTCGCCAGGACGTCGGATCCCGAGGCGCTGGGCACGATGCTGGCGCAGCACCTCGCAGATGCCATCGGCTTCGACGACTGCGTGATCTCCATGCTCGATGCGGAGAGCGGGCGCCTGGTTCCGCTGGGGTCGTATCCGGTCATGCGCGCGCGCGAGACCCCGCCGGGATCGCTCTCCACCCGGCCGATCCTGTCCCGCTTGGCTAGCGAGGCGAGCCACCTCATCGTCGATGTCGGCAGGGAGCCTGCGGGATCCGCCGAGCGGGTGCGCCTGGAGGCAGACGATCGCGAGGTGATGATCCTGCTGCCGCTGGTCGCCCTGGCGGGTCCGAGCGGCGTTGCCGAGCTGACCGCGCGGAAGCGACGCTCCCTCGGCGAGCGGCAGCTGGCGCTGCTGGGCACGCTGGCATTCGCGGCGGCGATGGCCATCGACAACGGCCGGCTGTACCAGGAAGCCCACCTGCGGGCACAGCATGATCCACTCACCGGCCTGGCGAACGCCGCCGTGTTCCAGGATCGCGTCTCCGACGCCCTCAAGCGGCTGCCGCGGCGCGCTGGACGAATCGTGGCCGTCCTGTTCGCTGACATGGACGATTTCAAAGCGGTGAACGACACGCATGGCCACCTCCAGGGCGATCGGTTCCTGAGACTGGTGGGTGAACGGCTGCGCACCGTCGTGCGGCCGGAGGATACCGTCGCCCGGCTCGGTGGCGACGAGTTCGGCCTTCTCCTGGAGGAGCTCACCAGCGTCGACCAGGCGCTCACGGTGGCCTCACGGGCTATCGCGGCCGTGGCGGCACCCATGGAGCTTGGCGGCCGAGCGGCAACGGCCTCGCTCTCGGTGGGTGTGGCCTTCCGGGCTGTCGCCGATGCGACCGCGGACGAGCTCCTCCACGAGGCGGACACCGCCATGTACGAGGCAAAGCTGGCCGGCAAGCGGAGGGTCGTCCAATATGCCGATGCGGCGGATCCACCCGGCACCGTGGAAAGCAAGCCGGCACCGAGCCCGCTGGCCAGTCGCGTGTCGCCGCGGCGAGTGGCTCATGCCAATCGGGGCGGTCGTGGTCCCGCCCTTTGACCCGTTCGAGCGGCGAACCCTATAATCCCGCGGGTCCCCGACGCCCGGCCGATTCACGGCCGCGTGCACATGGCGTTCCGGCGTAGCTCAGTTGGTAGAGCGGGCGGCTGTTAACCGCTTGGTCGCAGGTTCGAGTCCTGCCGCCGGAGCCACTCACTTACTGCGTCCGACCGGTTAACACCTTGATCGGTCGTCATGTTCCAGACGGCTACGGCCTTCAGCTCGCGGCTGTCGACGTCGACGCGTTCGAAGAGATCCCTGACGGTCGCGACCCTCGTCTCGAGGGGAGCGCGCTCGAGAATGCCCTCGAACTGCGCAATGGTGTCGTCGACCAGCTTCTTCGTGATCCTGATGGGTCGCTCCGTCAGCTGCAGGTCGTTGAGGCGGGCAGTCGCCGCTTCCAGCTCGGCGCCCAGGGTCTCAATCTCAAGGGTGATGCGCTCGGTCGCGCGTGGCCCGGCAGTACGAAGGGCGCGACGCAGGTTCGCATCCTGCTGCTCCAGGTTGCGCACTTGGGCGCGCGCTCGGTCGACGTCTGGACCGCGATGCTCGGCCCGCAGTCGGATGTCCTCGTTGAGGAGAGTGACCATCTCGCGGATCGCATCCGGAGTGAAGAGCGTCGTGCGGATGCGATCCATGACCCCGCCTATCGAAGGGTCTTCCGGCACCGAGCGGCAGGTCAGGTGAACGTCGGGATCGTGGTCAACTCACCGCGACGTTCGCTATCGATCAGGCGCGCCGTGGGTAGAGCAGGGGTCAGGCAACCCGGGATTTGGGTGGGCGAGGCCGATGAGATCCTTCGCGATCCACTCGAGGCTCCTTGGCATGGTGTGGATGGCCAGTTACGGGCGACCGTCGAGCTGCCAGCGGAGCCCGACCAGTCGTCGCCGATCCTCGGCCCGCTGTGCCTGCTCGATCCCGACACTCTCGAGGCGTTCCAACAGCCCCCCGCCGCTCTGGCCCGTGCCGTCGGGTCCGCACCCCATCGGCCGTGACCGGTGGCCAGCCAGCGTCGACGTACGTTTGGAACACGGACGCGGCGATACTGGCTGCGTGGGCTACGCAGCGGCGTCCGAGTACGGTGAAGGACCGTTCCTGCGGTCGCTGAGGCGCATTACAGCCAGCGCATGAAGGGAGGCCGATGTCAAGACGACAGGAACGGGTCCCTCAACGGCCTACCCCGGCTTCCACGCTGAGTTGCTCGCGTGGTTCCCATCGGGGAGACAGCGTCACGACCCTGTGCATAGCTCGGTTTGGTCGCATACAATTCCAACTGGGGGACTCTCGGCTACAACCATGGACGCGTCCTGCGTTTCCGGTATCTCCAGGATGTAGAAGCCGTTGCCGGGAACGGGAAATGTCCGTATCAACTCGCAATCCGCGGAGTGCAGATCTACTTGGATGCCCGCGTTCCACGTTTCGCCCGGGATCTCTGAGATCGAATGCGCGGGGGCGCTATAGCCCCAGGCCGAGAGACCGTTTCGAACCACGATCACATAGCCGCTACCTGTGTCGTTCTTGATAACCACCGCATAGCCAGGATGTGCCGTAAACAGACACCCAGCGAGGAGGATGCTCGCGAGGGGCAGACCCGTCCAGCGACTTAATAGAAGCGCCATATGTACCACCGCCTCGTCTCTCCGTAGCGGTCGAAGGCATTTCATCCACCCTCCCACAGGTAGCCAATCGCCTCGGCCCTATTACCAGGCCCACTCTCGATTCCGATGAACCGCGCGCCGTTCCATCCATAGTCGAGCGCGAAGTTGGCCTTGGCGCGGTACTGGAGCACGTGGATGTACTCATGCGCTTGGAGGCCAACTGACGGGTTCCGGTGGTTGCTCCCAACGAACATGAATTCGCCGATCGTTATCGCGCTTGCATCGTGGGCGGGAGTCTTGTGTTGCCGCGAACCCACCATATGTTTGAGATGTGCGTGGCGGTCCCTCCACCGGTGACCAGATAGTTCGCAGCGAGAACATCCCAGAAACTCACCCGCTGGAGATACCAGAACCGGTCCGAGGATGACAGTCAGTACGGCTTGTAGCCTGTCTCGCGGTTGGTGATCCTCCACAGAAGCCCTGGGGTCAGGCGGTCCAGTCAACACCAAGCGTGCGAGCCGCGGTCAGGTCATTCGGGGTTGGCCTGCCGGTCGGCTGGCGCGCTGTATTGCATTGATTTAGGAAGGAGAGGAACCAAGTTGGGTACCGTGAGGGCCAGGGTACCCAAAGACACCATCCCACCTCGAAATGGTTGATGTTGTGAAGGATCAGGTCGCGATTTGCGTTCTAGACCTCCGGGTATCTGTTTAGCGATCCGAGGTACCGGTAGGCGATGCCCGAGAGGGTGTCGCCGGGCCTGACTTTGTACCATAGCCGCCCATCGGCATCCGCACGGTCAATCGCATCCCCCGCTCCATACGCATACAGCTGCCGGTTCTGAGGGTTGTCAGCCCGGCCGAGCAGACTGGCCTCGCTGAGGAAGGTCCCCAGGCTGGGGGCATACCAGCGACCTACCACCCAGCACAGGCTCGTCGAGGTGTCGAACTAGGAGCCCAGTCGAACACGGCGAGGCGGGCGTCGGCCCGGGTGCGCCAGCTGGAGCGTCTCGGCCTCTTCCGCCGTTGGCGGAGCGTCCGCGCGAATCGTCATCGGAGGGGCTCCCTTGTGCGTTCCTCCGCCCCAAGATGCCGCGATACCGCGGTTCGCACAAGAGGTCGAGTTCCTGAGGACGGTGAGTGCGCCTGCCTTAGCTCAGGCGATAATTCACGAAGATTCACCTGGTCCGCGCGGCGTTTCACCGGAACGACTGCCTTTGGGGTGTGGTCTGTGTGTCGATGCGCGCCGGAGCTGCAGGAGCCGTCGGCCGCGAGGTGATGCGGGTCCATGCGGCGGAGTGGGCTGCCGCCATTAGGTCGCTCGGGCGGAGGCTCTGCACGCAGGCCGCTCGGCTCCTTGCACACCCAGATGGTCCTGCCTCAGAATTGAGTCGGGCAAATGGAACGAAATGGTCGCTTGCGGTGCCTATGCCAGTAGGAAGGAGTGGGGGAACCCAACTTGGAGCGTGATCTGGTCATCCGGGCGCGCGCCGGCGACGAGACGGCCTTCGAGGACCTGATCGCCGCCCGGCTCGATCGCCTGTATGCGACGGCCAGGCTCATCCTCCACGATCGCTCGCTGGCGGAGGACGCGGTGCAGGAGACGATGATCAACACGTGGCGAGACTTACCGAGTCTGCGCGATCCTGAGCGTTTCGACGGTTGGCTGCGCCGAATCCTGACCCACGCCTGCCTGAACCTCGCTCGACGGTCTCGGCACACCAAGTCGGGACTCGAGCTGGGTCCTGACGCCGTCACCACTGCCGACATCGCGGGCGGAGTCGTCGAGCGCGACGCGCTGGACCGCGCCTTCATCACCTTGAGCATCGAGCATCGAGCGGTGATCGTCCTGCGCCACTACCTTAACCGCTCAGTCCCCGAGATCGCCGGGACCCTGGGCCTGCCCCTGGGCACCGCCAAGTCGCGGCTGTCGCGGGCCGAGGCAGCCCTGCGCAGTGCACTTGTGGCCGATGGACGCCTATCGCCGGAGGGAGGTGCGGCATGAACGAGCAGTCCCGTTTCGAGTCCGAGGTGCGCGCCTACCTGCACGCGCAGGCGTCTGGGGATGCGCCCCCCGACCTGCTGTCGCGCGGCATGTCCGGCGTCCACCACAACCCGCAGCGGCGCTCGTGGATGAGCCGGCTGTCCGGGAGCTGGATCCTGCCCAGCGTGGGCGGCGTCGCGATGGTCGCCGCAGCCGTCCTCGTCGCCGTCATGGTCGGTCTGTTGCCGCCGGCACCGACCCAAGTCGGGCCTAGTACGAGTTCCTCACCCGCCACCATTGCGTCGGGCAGCCAGTCGGCCCCTCCGCGTGCCACGGCAACCCCTGTCGTGGGGCCTGCTCTTCCTGGCTTCACCACAATCGCACCGACCACAGTGAACGCCACCTGGACGGGCCTGACTTGGCGGAAGCTCACGGCCGACGATCCGCTGGCTCAGGTCCGCAGCGTGACCCGCTGGTCGGGCGGCTATATCGCGCTCGGGCAGGACCAGGCCGCCGGCGATACCAGCTGGACTCCGGTCTGGACCTCGAAGGACGGCGTTACCTGGACATCCCTAGATCCATCCGTCTTCGGCTCGGGCACGATCCTCTATGACATCACCGAATTGCCCTCGGGCGGACTCGTGGCGCTGTCCGGTGCAGGCGGCGCGGACGGGGAGACAACCGTGCCCTCTCAGTCCTGGACGTCGACGGATGGGCGAACGTGGGTCGCACATCCTGGTCCTGACGTCATCGTCGATGCTGGGCTCCAGGCACGCTCGCGGCCGCTGCTGGCGTCTGGACCGGCTGGCGTCATCGCCTCCAGCTACTGGCGACCGACCACCGCAGCGATCTCGACCGACGGCATTGCGTGGACCGCACTTCCGGACACGTCCCTGCCCGATGGGTTCGCGATGGGCGGACTGGCCGGAACAGCGAATGGGTATGTCGCGGTGGGGGCCACGCCGATAGATGCCCAGCACGATCAGGGCGCGGCTCTGTGGTCAGCCGACGGACTCCACTGGACGCAGGCACCGAAGCTCGTGGCACGCGCAGGCATCGTGCTTGCTTCCAGCGGCCCGACCTGGGGTGTCACCGGCCTGTGGGTCGGTCGCTCCGGCTGGCTTGCCCACGGAAGCACGTTCGGCGCGCCCGGCGCGGCGATTTGGTGGCAGTCCAGCGATGGGCAGCACTGGCAGAACCTCGCCAAGTATCCTCCGCTCGGTCCGACGACGGGCGATGGTGAGGGTGTCGGCGGGTCGCCGAACGGCTGGGTGGCCAGTGACGGTCAGCGCTTGGTGGCGGTGCCATTCACCGGCAGCCCGGCGTGGGTCTCCGCCGATGGACTCCACTGGAGCAAGATGACGATGTCGGGGACGGTCGCGCCGACGTCTCAGGCCAGGCAACTGGTCGTCCTGCCCTCTGGCGTGCTTCTTGTCCAATCCACTGACAGCGGCTTGTCCGTCTGGCTCGGTGAGGCCACTATCGCCAGGTAGGCGCAGACAGTCTGCGACAGGTGCTCTGGGCGAGTTCGGCGCATTGCACGTCGCAAAGCACATGGCGAGGCGCGCTTGTCTGGAGCGCCCAGCTCTCGACACGCACCTCTCTGGCGCCCCGCTCAGCTGGTTACGGCTACGCCTCGACACTGACGCGGGCCGAATGGTCGTTGTGACTTATGGCCCTTGTGCACAGAACGAGGCCCTCCGCACGATCTCTCGTGCGCACGGCTTCGCTTGAGGCACCCGGGGCATTCCGAACCGTCAGCACCCTGACTCGCGGAGCGTGCACGCAGCAGACGGGGGGGCCGAAGTACGGGGTCGGTTGGTGGCTGCTGCTCAAGACTCCGTTCCCTGCGGCAGGACGCCGTGGGCCACATGTCGACCCCAGCGGGCCGATGCGGATATACCAGCCCACCGAAACCCCGGTCGATTGCTTCGATCGGCACCAGCGGCGCCCCATGCTGCCCGCCCCCGGCATGAGTTGGATGGGTCAGTTCGTGAAGCACCGAATCGAGGAGGGAATATGCCCAGGCGCATTGCAGTTGCTGTCACGGCCATGGTCCTTGCCAATGCTCTAGTCGCCCCTGTCAGCGCGTCGGTGGATCCGACGTTCAGCCGGGGAATTGGTCCTGCTCAATGGAGTAGATCCACCCTCGTACAGGATCCGTCTTGGGTGGCGCTCAAGGACGCGTACCGAGTACACAATCCCCAGCTCGCGCAGGCAGACGTCGTGGTATTGCCCGATTCCTGCGATCCGGCCTGCCCCCCTGGCTCGTACTACCTCAGCACGTCGATAACGGGCACTATCGTGGAACCGGAGGGTACGGGCCACGACGACCACGGAACCTCGTACAACGACCCGAACTACTGGGACTTCTGTACCGCTGGAGCGGCCACAGCCA
This sequence comes from uncultured Chloroflexia bacterium, assembly GCA_963805645.1. Lineage (GTDB taxonomy): Bacteria > Chloroflexota > Limnocylindria > QHBO01 > QHBO01 > CAVXEH01. Next base: position 255,091 of record CAWDVA010000004.1, read on the forward strand.
CGCTGTACTACTGGAAACCATCCAATGTGACCACCACGAACTGGTGGGCGACCGGACGCTTCCACGAGCCTGCACTAAACAATACCGGCCACAGTGCGACTACGTACTGGGCGGTAACGGATAGCCAGTACGGCATGACGGTGCACGGTCGTTCGTATCTCATGTACCTCGCGGAATACGTGAAACCGCCGAGTTACGCCTACCCGGGGGAGGTCAACTTCAGTAAGAGTAGCGGCCCGTACGGCACGCTGCTGGACCTGCGCGACGCATTGAACTGGGAGGCGTCAGGACACAATGCGTCCACGTGGCAGAACTACTTCTACCAGGATGTATACAGGACTTCCCTGACACAGTCGTCGCTGCATATCAAGATTGCGGTTGACATCGGACTCGACCACGTCTCCCCCGTGGTCTTCGCGATGACGGACTACCTTCCCAACTGGAATCACAGTGGCATCCTGCACGCGATCACGATTACCGGCTATAACGACTATGGATCGACCTACACCTACGTCGACACATGCAGTCAGAATTGCAGGTACGGCTATGGAACGACGGGCGGAACGTTCACCATAAGCCAGACGGCGCTGTGGAACGCGGTCAACAACGGCCCCAACACCGCCGGCATTGACTGGTAGGGCAAAGGAGTTGCGGGTACCGGGCTCGTCGGCGAGAACGTATGGGCGCAGCCGTCCAGATTTCTCCCTAACGGTGAGGTCGCATCAGGGCGAGGGTCGCGCGCTCCTGATGCGACGCAACCGCGGGGTCCTGAATGCGAGCGTGCGGCGAGTCTGAATCATCGTTGTCTCGACGACGCGTTTCGACGTTCGTCCCCAGGTCAAGACTATTCTCATGTCCACGCACGTCGCAGATGGCTTGCAGTGCGTTCAGCTCGCTCATCGGGACTCCCACGGCAACCTCCCGATCCCGCTCAGTCCGTTGCCTGCCCGTCCGCGGGCACGAAATATGCCCGGTCGTAGGCAAACGCATACCCCGGGTACGGACCCGTCGCGTGGGCATTTGCCAGTCGACGGGTCCAGTACACCAGGTTCAGATGCGTGGCGAGGGCCCCAGGCATTCCGCCGCACGCCCCGGGGATGCGGACGCGCAGGAATGTGACGCACGTCGGCCAGGACAACGCCTCTCATCTCAGCGATCAGACCCGCCCGAACAACTCCGAAGTCGTGGTGGGCGCTGCCTGGATCACGCTCGACGTGCGAGCACGGAGCGAAGTATCCCTCGAATCGCGTTCGCTCGCCGCCTCGTGGTGCGAATGGCAAGAGGTCGGTGCCCGAGCCGGTGCTGCGGGTCGCGAAGCGCCCGGCCGAGTCGAAGCTGAAGGCGGCCGTTGAGCCCGAGCCGGCGGGCGGGGTGATCCCTGTCAGCCTGTCGCCGAGTGACTGCCCAGCTAGCCGCGCTGCTCGTCTACGGACCACTCCGCATCGCCCAGCGACGGCTGAGCCGGCTCGTCGAGTTCGGCCTGGTGCAGGGTTTCTGGACCGCCGGTGCGCAGCGGCCGCGCGGTCGGTAAGCGTATGCGCTGACTCGAACTGCGCGTCTGGAGATCGAGCGGCTGGTCTGGCCCGAGGGTCGCCCCGAACGACCACCCGATCCGCCATCGTCGATGCCGGTCCACCAGCTCGCGACACACGACCTCTTGGCGGCCTACCTGCGGGTCGGCAACCCGACCATCTCCGAGGGTCTCGTCGCCTGGGTGCCGGAGCGCGCCGGCGGCCAGCTGTTCCGCGGCCTGCTGCGACCGAACGCCCTGGCCTGTGTCCGGGTCGGTGACCACCTGGCGACCCTGTGCATCGAGCGCGATCTCGGGACTGAGCGCGGCGAACGGCTGGCCGACAAGATCCGGCGCTATGCGTCCCTGCTTGCCAGGGCCCCCGCGGCTCGGGTCAGGGTCGCCTTCGTCGTCGAGTCCGACCGGCGCGCTCGGTCCATCCTCGATGTCGCGCGACGCCGTGGCGCTGGCAATGCGCGCTTCGTAACGAGGATGGACGGCGTCGCCCCGGCGCCAGAGAGGCTCGCGCTGCTTGCCGATCCAGCTCGGCTGATGGCCGAAGTGGTCGGGGCAGGACTGGACGCCCTCATGGCATCGGCCGGGCTACTCGCAGACTTTGTACGAGGCTACGCACGGCCGCCCGAAGCTGCTCCGCACCCGGATCGGCAAACCGCGCCTCGATCGTCGTGGGCGGATCAACCCCGAGGTTATAGATCTGCCACGTGCTGCTGGTCGCCGTGTCGGTGACGGTGGCCCATAGTCCGCTGGGGAGCTGAATAGCGCCAGGTGGAGCCGTGGCGCTTGCCGTGTCGCCTAGGCGATTCCACTGGTAGATCTCCACCACGATCTGGCCGGGGCCTACTGTGAAGACGTCTGTCGGCCCGCAGGTGATGCCGCTGACCACGCCGTCCGTCGGTACTGCCGGCTGGCAGTCGGGGGCCCAGTCGCCGGTCCCGAGGACGACGGGGATCACCTGGTAGTGCCGCATGATGGTGTTCTGCTCGATTATCCGCCAATCATCCGGGTAGTCGAAGCTGATCGTGGATGCCGACATGAGGCCAGAGAAGTGGGCAGTGCCGGGGGGTGCCGGGGACGATATGCTGCTTGATGCGGGAGCGCCGGAGATCGTGGACCCTGGCAGGAGCTGAAGGACGAGCGCGACCCCGGCAATTGCGAGCACAGCGGTGACTGCCAGGGTAGGGGCGGCCAACAAGGAAAGCAGGCCGCGCGACTGATCAGGCAGCCCATCGGTCAGAGTCGCTGCAAAGTCGGCCGGAAGGGGGTTGCGGCGCGCGTCGCTCTCGAGCGCACTGGCGAGCCTCCTCGTCATCCCCTCGTCATCGTCGATGGTCATCTCGCAGCTCCCTTCGCAATCTTGCGACGGCGCGGTGGAGGCGGGCCTTGGCCGTCCCTACCCGGATTCCTAGGGCGTGAGCCGTGTCGGGTACCGTCAGATCCAGCCAGAACCGCAGGGCGAGGAGGGCCCGGTCGTCCGCGGGCAGGCGCTCGAAGGCGCGCAGCAGACAGACGGCGTCGTCGCTGCCCAGCAACGGATCCGCGCTTAACTCAAGATCGGTCAGCGGGATCTCACGGTCATGCCTGGCGTGGCGCCGCTCATCCAGCGCGACGTGCACGACTGTTCGCCGGAACCATGCCGGCCACGCCTGGGGCGACCGTAGGGCTGGCAGCTTCAGCCAGGCGCGGATCGCCGCTTCCTGTACCACCTCGCGCGCCTCCTCGGGGGACCTCAGGATCGCCAGGGCCGCCCGGTAGGCAGACGGAGTCTGGCCCTCGAGCAGGCTGGCGAAGGCTAACCGGTCACCGGCTCGCGCGGCGCTCACCAGCTGCTCGATTTCTTTCAAGCCCTTCCCCTCATACCATCAAGGACGAGGTGGGCTGCCCGAAAGGTTGCAGATGATGAATTTGGGATTTCACCGACACGGAAGGGTCCAAACGAAGCACAGCTTGTCGCGTCTTGCCTGCCTCAGCTAACCACTTCGCTGGGGGCTGGAAGGCTGTCTATCCTTGCGGGAAGGCGATGTGGACGAGGCTAGCGTACTGTGGGCTGTCGAGCGAGACTCCCTGCGTCCCACTCTCGGTCACGAGCCAGGCTCCACCGCGCTCGTCACCAACAATGCCGACAGGACGCGGATCAAGCCAGGTCGGAGTAGCAGGATTGATGCCCTCGTGCACCTGACGCTCCCCCGCGGCGACAAGCGGTACCGTGAAGTGTGAAGCCTGCCCCTGAGGATCGATGCGGGCCAGCCGGACGCTACCTGGCGCGAATGAAACGACGAATGTGTTGCCAGCGCTGTCAGAGCCGATAAGCGGACGTCCAATGGAGCCCTGACTGAGTGTTGACGGTGATACTCCTGACAATGTCAGGTCAGCCACTGCTCCGCCACTTTCCAGGGACACGATGCGCTGTCCGGCCGTTGCCACCCCAATTACATCAGGGACGAGCGAGGTAGACCCGGTCTCAAGCGAAATGACCGCCGCCATCGGGGCAAATTGCTGACTGCCTGGCGTGCCTCCCGTGATGGCGAGGATCCCGTCACTGAGTATCAGCTGGGTCAGCGGGCTTGTGACTATTGGAAGGTCTCGCAATGGCTGTGCCCTGCCCGACTGGGGGTCGAACGTGTAGAGGACGCGGTCATCGTACCGAACGAACAGCAGTTGGCCCGTCGCACTATCCCAGGCATCGGCGGTCAAGGGGCGCATTAGCTGTGTATCCGCGGTATCCGCCGCCGTCGATGGAATCGACCACCTTTCAATGCTCAATGACGACGCCGTTAGACGTACAATCTGATCCCCATACGTGATCCAAAGATGGCCGTCACCGTCTGGCGCTAGGCCAGTTCCCGTCATGTGATTGACGGCCGAATCCAACTCGATCGTAGTCGAGTCGCCTCCTCCAGCTGGCAGCTCTGTCAGAAGAAGGCTGGTCGAGTCGAAGGGGGCCGTAAGAACCCACATCGTGCCGGCATCGACGGCAAAGGATCTCATGCCGGCAGGAAGCTCTACGCCGCCAGACCAGAACTCCGCGCCTTCAGAGAACGTCGGCGTCGGCGTGGCATGTAGCGCAGCCATGCCTCCATTTGCAGCCAGCTGGCACCCCGCAGTCACGAGGATCATTGTGAAGCCCGAAAGAACCCGAGGAATTCCAGGCCTCTCGCGACTCTAGCTCGCTCGCGGCCGGGCACTAGACGTACACGCAGACGTACACACTGTCTATTGCCTTTCGGTGCGTCAGCGATTAGCGTGAGGGTCGGCGACCGGACCGACCAAGGTGCAGACCATCGGATCGTCCGGTCGCCGCCATCGGCCCAGATCGGGCGTGGCGGAGTTCCCCGGTGCGGACTCCCGTGGCACGTGTCGCGATCTCCCCAGCATCGGCGTCCCGGTCGCATCTGACCGGCGGCGACAGGCACCTTAACAACCACACAGACGCTGCCAAATCGCGCTCATCTCGATGCGCGGTTCGATGCAGCGAGGCGCGTCATCCGCTTCCTCAAGCGGGTGGAGCCGCTGATCCGGCCGAGACGGGCCGTCGTGAGGACTCTCCTCGACGATCCAGATCGCCGGTCGGCGCTCCGCTCTCTTCTGAGCGGTGGCGTGGCCGGCTCGGATCCCCGGGCGTTTCCCGTCGACGGTTCTCGCGCTCGTCCGATCAGGGCTCACATCCACTCAGGAGTGGCGGACCACGTCCGCGCCGGAATGGAGGTGATGTCCGACAGAAGGACGACCTGCTGAGCCGGCGGCGTGCGCGCCCGCCGGTGCTCATCACCCGATGCGCGCCGGACCGGGCCGATCCTCGCCGATCGAACGCAACAGGGCAGCGTGCCGCGACTGCCTTCTCGTTGCCTGCTCGGTCCGTTCCACGACGGACGCGGCACTCCGCATTCAGGAAAGGAACAGAACCGATGCAGACGATGGAAGCCCCGACCGCGACCAAGGTCATCTACGGCGTGAACGAGCTCGATCTCGATCTCGCCGGGAAGAGTGTCCGCGGGATCTGGAAGGTCCTCGAGCAGGTCCTCAACATCCCGCGCGACGCACAGGTTTCGGTCAACGGCGCCCGGGTCGACGACGACTACGTCGTCCGGCCGGGCGACGAGATCGAGTTCCAGAAGCAGGCGGGCGTCAAGGGCCTCGCGGCCTGACGTCAGCCCAGCAAGCGGGTTACCCGGAGTCGGTGGCGTCTCACGCGCCGGCTCCGGACCCGCACGAAAGGAGCTCGATCGCCATGCAGTCCCGCACGTTCCTGCGCATCGAGGGCGATCTCGTCAGCCTGGTCAGCGAGGCGGTTGATCGGGAGGTGACCCTTCCCGACCTGCTCACCGAGCTCACCAGCAGCCAGATCGCCATCACCCCTCGGCTGCCCACCGGCTGCCGCTACTGGCTCCGCTCACCGACGACTGATCGTCAGATCTTCGTCATCGAGCAGGCGCCAAGTCGGCGGACGATCGAGTACCACGCCAGCCGACGTCACGACAGCGAGCCGGTCACCTACCGGATCGCCCTGCCGTACGTCGTCTTCGTGATCTCGACCTATGGCGAGCAGATCGAGGGCCTGAGCACGTACTTCCGCACCGAGCCCGTGGGCTCGCTCGACGCCACGCTCCTGTGCTCGACCCTGCCGAACACCTCCGACGACGGACTCGTCTGTCTCGGATCGGTCCGGGTCGCAGGCGCATCGGTTGGCGAGCGGGTCGACGCCCTGATCGGCGCCTTCTGGGCCAGCCGCTTCAACCAGGACCTGCGACGCCATCCGCTGCCCTTCAGCGGTGGCTTCCGGGCCTGGGCCAGCCGCTCCCGGCGGGATCCGTTGGCCGCCCTCTCGCTCCAGTACGACCCGTACTGGCGGACCCTCCGCCAGGTGGTCGCCCACATGGCGGGGGTGGCGCCCAGCGAACTGCCGGCTACACCGGCGCAAGCCGAGGGCTCAGGCGAGACCGAGGTCCAGACCCCGGAGCCGCCGGCGGTCGAAGGAGGCGAGCTCGATGAACTCGCTTCCTGAGCACGTCCGACGGACCCAACCGGTCTGGGCCCGGTCCCTGGCGCTGATGGTGGCGCCGTTCATCGGCGGTCGGGTGGGAACCCTTCCCATCCGCCACGTCGAGGACGCGGCGATCACCGTCCTGGCCGCGGTCTTCGGTCAAAGCGGGCCACTTCGCGAGCAGCTCGTCACCGAGCGGGCTCGCTTCGAGCGGCTCGTCCACGCCGTCCACCGCGCGCCAGCGCGACGAGGGGAGGAGCCGTGATGTTCCCCATCCTCGCCGCCGATCAGGCGGCCGATGGCACCAGCCTGCCGGCCTTTCTCGTGGCTCGCGACGGGGTGTATCTGCGCAAGCGGACGCTCCTCGGCGAGAGCCAGACCAAGGTCGACCGGTTGGCCCATCTGCCGACCGCACAGGAGTACGTCGAGTACACGCTCCCCAAGATCCCGGCGGATCTGATGGGGCGGGTGGTCGGCTTCTTCCGCGCGGTGTATCGGGCTCAGCGGACCGAGGCGCTCGTCCTCCTGACCTGGGAGGCCGGGCGGTTCGCGCTCCACGTCCCGCGCCAGCGGGTCAGCGGATCGTCCGTGAAGTTCACGCTTGCCGACGACGAGCTGCCCGCCGGATCGCGGCTCGTGGGCACGATCCACTCGCACGGCGCCTTCGGTGCCTTCGCGAGCTCGATCGACGAGGCCGACGAGGCCGAGCTCGACGGGCTCCACCTGGTGATCGGCGACCTCGACCGACGCGCCCCGAGCTACTCGGCGGCGATCGCCATCGACGGTCAGCGCTTCACGGTGGGCCTGCGGCTCGTTCTCGAGCGGCCCCGCCGCTTCGTCGAGCCACCGGCCGACTGGCTAGGACGGGTGAAGCTCCTTCCGCCGCCCCGGCCCAGGAAGCGTCAAGGCTGGCTCGACCGCAGGGCTGACAGGCTCGCTCCCGGCGCTTGGCTCGGGTCCTCGGACTCGGGCCAGTCGGAGCGAGTTCGACGCCCTCATCGAGAAGGCCAGCCGCATGGCGGACGACCTCGGCTATCGCCTCGCCTACTGGCTCACCCCGGTGTCTACACCGCGTGAGCCGGGAGGTGTCAGCGATGCCTAGCCGGATCGTCCTCATCGGCTGCGGCGGCATCGGCAGCCAGCTGGCGGGACCGCTCGTGCGGTACCTCGCCAGTCGGCCCGAGCCGAGACCGCTCCTCGTCCTCGTCGACGGCGACGCCTTCGAGGCAGGGAACCTGGATCGGCAGGCCTGCGCGGTCGGCGACCTGGGCACGAACAAGGCCGAGGCCTTGGCCCGGGTCGCTCGATCGACCGGACTGGCGGTGCAGGTCATCGCGGAGTACGTGACCGGCGCCAGCGTCGGGCAGATCGTGCGTGAGGGGGACCTCGTCCTCCTCGCGGTCGACAACCACCCGACGCGAGCGCTGGTTGACCACCACGTCGCGACCTTGTCGGACGCGACGCTCATCAGCGGCGGCAACGACGAGACGGACGGCAACGTCCAGCTCGTTCGCCGTCGCGATGGCTGGTCGGTCGACGGCCACCTCGTCGAGATCCACCCGGAGATCGGCGAGGCCGATGGCGATGGTGCGCCCGGAACCGACGGCTGCATGGCCCACCTGGCCGAGCGGCCCCAGCTCCTGGCCACCAACCTGATGGTCGCCAGCGCGATGTTGAGCTGCCTCTGGCAGCTCCTCGAGACCGGCAGCGTCCCCTACAGCGAGGTCTACCTCGACACGGTCCAGTGCGCGATGCGCAGTCGCTCCTGGGTCCGCGTCCCGGCCGGCGCGCCGTAGGGGAGGTGTGGCTTCACGGAAGGTGCAACCAACGGCCGGGGAGGCGCCAGCGGCGCTCCCCGGCCGAACCATCTCAAGGCTCTTGTTACGGACGTTGAAACAATTGTCACAAACGCGATCGGCGAACCCATTCCGACCGGGCAGCGGGATCCTCCCGCCGCTGCTGGCCGGCCGCGAGCCTCGAGACGGCGATGCTCGATGCGCGCATCGCGCGGACCCGCGCAGGGTCATCCGCAGCACACGGCGCTGCTCGGCGAATGGGCGATCGGCAAGACGACCCTGCTCATGCACTGGCGCCGGCTGCCTGGCAGGCAGGCCGGCGACGCGGTCGTGCTGGTCGATGGCCTACCCGCAGTCCAAGGACGAGTTCCTCGCAGCGCTGGCAGCGGCGATCGCGGCCGAGCACGGAGCGGGGCTGGACGTCGAAGCTCGACCTGGAGGTCGGGCTCGACGTCGGCGTTGCCGAGGCCCGTCTCCGACGGCCGGCCGTTCAGGCCGAGAAAGAGCTGCGCAGCGCGCTCCGGCGCAGCGCCGCATCGTGGCGACGGGCACACGCTGGTCGTCGTGGTCGACGACGTCGACTTGGTGGCAGACCCCCGGCGACGCCCTCCTGCAGCTGCGGGCGATCGGCCTCGAGCTGTATGCGCACGAGATCGCGATTGGCGTTCGTGGTCTCCGCCTCGCCGGGTCTGTTCGGCACGGTGCGCGGCGCCCACGAGCCGCTCGTGCGCTTCTTCGAGCCCATCACGCTCGGGGCCCTCGACGCGGCGGCGGCCGCCGAGGCGATCACCGAGCCCTCTGGCCGACACGCACGTCACGTTCGACGGACGAGGTCGTGACCGAGATCGTCGGGCTATCCGGCGGACGCCCGTACTACCTACAGAAGCTCGCCTACTTCGCGTTCGACGCCGCCGACGCAGGTCGGGTCGGACAGGCGGAGTTCGCCGTCGCCTTCGAGCGGGCCTTCGCCTCGGTGAGCCAAGAGATCTTCGTTGCCCGCTGGGCGGGGATGTCGCCCGTCGACCGCGCAGGTCGTCGCGGTCGTCGTCGGCGAGCGCCGAAGCCGCGACCGTCCGGCGACATCGAGGCGCAGGTCGGCACGACGCGGGATCAGGCCCGGCGCGACCCGACAGTCGTTGCGGCGACTCGCGGCCAGAGGCCACATCGATCGGCTGGCGAACGGGCACCGCGGCCGGTACGCGATCCGCGATCGGCTCTTCCGGCGCTTCCTGGAGCTGCAGACGTGAGAGCCGTCGCAGCGTCGCCGGTGCCCGCGCTCGACCGCTATCGACTGTCCGACGTGGTCGAGGAGTATCTGGTTGCCCTCCGGGTGGCCGGCCGAAGTCCACGGACCATCGAGTGGTATCGGGCCTTCCTCCATGAATTCGCTGTGTCCGCCGGACAAGTGTGCTCACCGGCCAGGCTCGCACCACCTCTGGTACACGGCTGGATCATGTTGCTGCTGTCGAGATCGCCAGAGTCCGCACCTGCATGGGCAAGACCCTGGCCATGAACCGCCTTGACGACTACGGCGAGATCCTGACTGTCCGCCAGGTGGCCGAACTGCTAGGGATCGCGCGCAACAGTGTCTACCAGGCCGCTGCCGCCGGGCAGATCCCGAGCGTGCGTGTTGGCAGGCGCATCCTCTTTGCCAGGAGATCGCTGGAGGTGTGGCTATCAGCGGGGATGGGAGGCGCGCAGCGGCTGTCGACCGGGCACCCTCGAGGGACTCTGGCTCTGCCACGGCGAGAGTGGAGAGATCAGCGCCCACAGAATCGTTTGCGCCGGCGGGGCCGCGCTTTCGCGTCCCAGCGCCGTCCCAACGGTCGGCTCTAAGTCGTCGCCCACGCCGACGTCCGTTACCAAACCGTTACCTTTCGCCGGACACGAAGCGACCCCAGGTCCCTTCCTGGGGTCGTTTCGCGCTCGATAACTTGGTTGCGGGGGACGGATTCGAACCGACGACCTTCGGGTTATGAGCCCGACGAGCTACCACTGCTCCACCCCGCGACTCGCAATGGTAGGGAGCGCGTGGCGCGCCGTCAAACGATTGATCGCTCCCACCGGGTCCACCGCGTCCGTTACAATGCCGCGCGAGGTTCGCCACCGGTGAACCGTGCCCCGAACGTACGCAGGAGGGATCTGCGCGCGCAGATGGCCGTGAACCCGAAGAAGCTCCGTCCGTACGACGAGCCCCCCAAGGTCCGCCGACCGCTGATCCCGAGTGCGCCCGGACAGCGCGGCGACCGCGTTCCTGGTGCTCTCGCTGCTGTGGCTGGTCGTCGCCACCGGCATCGGCATGCTGTGGGCCGGGACCGTGCTGCTTCCCCGACCAGCTGAACTTTCGCTGGACCTCGACGTGCCGATCATCGGCGCATTGAGCGTCGAGATGAGCCGTTCCACCGTCGAGGCCGGCTTCGCCAGTGCCCTGGTCTACGGCTGGCTGTCGAACGCCGGCTTCGCCGCGATCCTGTTCATCACGCCGCGCCTCACTGGCGCGCGCCTGGCGGACGACGCCGATGGGCTTCGGTGCTGCCGGCCTGTGGAACGTCGGGGTCGCCGCCGGACTGGCTGCCGTCTACCTGCCGACGCTCGCCGGAGCGGGCCTGCTGACCGCGTTCCCGCTCCTGGTCGACGGGCTCCTGCTGCTCGGCGCTGCTGACCGTCTTCGGCGTCTTCGCGCGCACGCTGATGGCCGCGCGGCCGCCAGCTGCCGTACGTCAGCCTGCTGGTTCTTCGGCGTCGCGCTGCTGGCCGCCATGGGCGCCTTCGCGCTGGGGCGGCGGCTTCCGCTCCTCAACCTGGACGAGACCGCGAACGCCCTGGTGAACGCGTTCGTGGCGCGCGCCATCGGGACCTACTGGGTGCTGGGCGTGGCCCTCGGCGCGCTCTTCTACGTCGTGCCGCGCGCCACCGGCAACCCGCTCGCCAGCGCGGCATGGCCTACCTGGCGCTGGCTGCTGTGGGCCGGCTTCGCCGGCCTGTCGGCGCTCGGCGCCCTGGTGGATCCATCGGTCCCGTACGTCGATCACCTCCCTCGGCAACGTCGGGACCATGCTGCTGGTCGCGCCCGTCTTCCTGGCGGTGGCCGACGCTGGCGCTCACCATCCAGGGCCGCTGGACGCATGCTGCTCAGCACCGGCACCGTGGCCTTCGCGGGCATGGCCATGGCATTCCTGCTCGGCGACCTCGCTGCTGGAGGCGATCGGCGCGCTGCGCAGCGTCCAGGGCCTGGTGGCGCGGCACCGAGTGGCCGAGGGGCGTCTGGCTCTTCGCCAGCTGGGCGGCGCGACGTTCGCCCTGTTCGCCGCTGGCCGATCACGCGGCGCCGCGCATGCTGCGCCGCGACTGGGGCGGCAGCCTCGCTGACCGACGTCGCAGCTGTGGGCGACCTTCGCGGGCGTCGCGCTGGCCGGGCTGGCGCTCATGGCCGGCGGCATCGCGCACGGGTCGCTGCTGACGCAGGGCGCGGCCGCGGACGAGATCAGCGGGACGCTGGCCTGGTTCTGGCTGGTCGCCGGGGCGGGCCTGGGGCTCGCGGCGCTGGGCGGCGCTGGCCGCGCTCGTGACCCTGTTCCTGATGTACACCACCGCGCGCCGCGCCGAGTACGCCGTGGCAGCGGAGCCCGCGGCCGGCTCCGCGCCGGCCGGCGCACCTGCAGCACACTGAGGGCCCGATGACCGTCCACACCCCCATCGAGACCCGATCCCGCGGCGTCCCCGGCTGGGCGCTGGGCATCACCGTGTTCGTCTTCCTGGTCGGCGGCGTCTACTTCGCCGGCAACCTGTCCGGCGAGAACCCGCCGATCGTGGCGGCGCCATCCGGCCGTCCGGGCCCACCCTCGAGCAGCAGGCACGCAGATCATCGCGAGCCCAGCCCGCGTGCACCGAGCTGCCACGGCGACGGACCTCGACGGGCGGCGTCACCAGGCCCGACCTGCACGGCGTGGCGAACGGGCCCGAACAGCGAGAACCTGCAGCAGCTCGGCCGCCGACCACCCGGACGACTGGATCCAACCTCTGGATCGCCGGGACCGATCCGGCGGTCGCCGGCATCGACCGCGGCGGCATGCCGGCCGTTCGGCTCGACCAGCTGACCGAGGAGCAGATCGCCACGGTGGTCGAGTACCTCAAGACGCTGCCAGTGACCGATCCGGCCGCACCGGCCGGCGCGCGAGCGTCCCCGTCCTCATCGGCGGCGCCGAGATGGCCCAGATCGACGAGGCCGCCCAGAAGCTCGGCCTGTCGCAGGACGCGCTGATGGAGTCCGCCGGCGCCGCCGTGACCGAGGTCGCGCTGGTCGAGCTGGCGCGGCTGGCGCGAGCAGGTGCGCGGGCCGGGCGGGCCGCTGGTCGACGCCGCCGCTGACCGCGATCCTGTGCGGGCCGGGCAACAACGGCGGCGACGGCTTCGTGGTCGCCCGCCGGCTGGCGGCAGCGGGGCGGCGGGTGGTGGCGGTGCTGGTCGGCGATGCGCGGCGGGTCGGTTCCGGCGGCCGCGCGGCGGCCCACAACTGGGCCGTGCTGCAGGCCATGGCCGCGCGCCGGCTCGCTCGAGCTGTTCGTGGCGCCGACGCCCGGAGCTGCTCCTGCAGCTGCGCCCACGCCTCTCGCCGGCCACGCTGGTGGTCGACGCCCTGCTGGGCACGGGCGCCTCGGGCCCGCTGCGCGAGCCGATCTCGACCGCGGTCGACCTGGTCAACGCCATCCGCACCCACGCCGCGCGCTGCCGGGCGGCCGTGCGCGGTGCTGGCGGTGGACACGCCGACCCGCATCGACCTGACCGATGGCTCCCGCTCCGATCGCCGGTCGTGGCCGCCGACCTCACCGTCACCTTCCATCGCGCCAAGGCGGGCTTCGCGCTCGACCCCGAGTCGCGCCGCCTGGCCGGCCGCTACTTCGTGGCGCCCATCGGCATCCCGCTCGAGGCGGAGGATGGCGTCGTGCCGGCCGACGGCGAGTACCCGCCGGCGCGCATCGCCGCAGATCACCTGGCAGGAGCCGGGGCGCGCGACGGCGCACGCCGGCTGGGGACCTCAGCTCGAGCCCGGCTTGACCAGCGGCTCGCCGGCGGCGCACAGCGGGCAGGCCTCCGGCGGCCAGGAGCGATCTCGATCCGCCCCAGCGCGTGCGAGCGGCAGCCGAGCTCGACCGGGCCGGTCGATCGGTCCACGATCACCGCCGCTGCCAGGGGCTGCCGCCCGCGGCCCGCACCGCCGCCGATCGTCTCCGCCAGCGAGGCGCCGGTGGTCAGGATGTCGTCCACCAGGACCACGCGATCGTCGGTGCGCCACCGGCCAGCCGCGGCGCAGCGCGCGCGATGCCGCGCTCCATCGGCTCGGCGAAGACGCCGCGCACCGTCGTGGCCGAGCATCGGCTCCAGCTGGCGCGCGGTCTCGAAGGCGAGCAGCACGCCGCCGGTGGTCGGGCCCGACCACCAGGGTCGGATCGTCGGGCGCCAGCGCCGCGGCCAGCCGCCGGCCGATCTCGACCGCCAGCGACGGGTACTGCAGCACCGCGAACTTCTCCAGGTAGCGGTCCGAGTGCCGGCCGCTCTTCAGCAGGAAGTGGCCCTGGCGCAGCGCCCCGGCGGCCGCGAAGAGCTCCTCGATGGAGGCGGCGCGCGGGTCGGGCAGCATCGGTCCACGGCCTACTCGTAGACCGCGCTGAAGTCGACCGCCGGGTAGCGCTCGGTGAGCGCGTCGGTGACCCACTGCAGGACGTCGGACGGGTCGTAGAACTCGGCGATCACGCGCGCCTCGGTCACGGTCAGCCCGGGCCGGTGCGGCGTCCACGTTGAGCGCGGCGCCGGCCGGCAGGTCGGCCAGGTCGAGGCTCGTCTCGAAGCGGCCGTCGGCACGCAGCACGCAGGACGTCGTCCGATCTCCTCGAGCAGCTGCAGGTCGCCGGTGCGGCCCAGCACCTCCTCCGCGTTCGCGGCGAACTCGCGCAGGATCTGCTTCTGCTGGTCCGCCGATCTGGGACCGGTAGGCATCGGCCAGCTGCCACAGCCGCTGCGCGGCCAGCGTCTCCTGCTGGGTCGGCGGGCAGCCCGGACTGCCAGTCCTCCTCCGACTCCTCGCGACCAGCTCCTCCTGGGCGGCCAGCTCGTCGGCGGCGAGCAGGTGGCTGACCGGGTCGCGGGCCGCCTCCATGAGCCAGGCGAAGATGTCCGCCGGGTTGTAGAGCTCCACGACCTCGCTGAAGGCGTCGACCACCTGCTCCTCGTCGTACCACTCGCTGTCGGCCGGATCCTGGTAGGTCAGCCGGGTGGTCCACGTCTCGTCGACCGGGTGGTAGAGCAGGTAGTCCTGGTCGTCGTCGACCAGCTTGATGCGGGCCGATCTCCCGCAGCCGCTCGCGGTTGGCGTCGACGAAGCGGCGCAGCTGCTCGGTGGCCTCGTACAGGAAGTCACGTCGCTCGAGCTCCGCCTCCTGCGGCGAGCTCGCGGAGCGCGGTGATGCGCGGTGCGCTCATGCGGCCACCTCGATCGGTCTACGGCTTGTAGACGAAGTCGGGGCCCATGCGCTCCCGCAGGAAGATGGTGTGCTTCTTGTCGAAGACCGACTCGGCCACCCGGTGCCCGAGCCCGCGGGTCGACGGGTCGGCGTAGAGGCGGTCCAGCACGGCGTAGTTGGGCAGGTCCAGGATGATGAGGTTGTCCCACTCCGACCCTTCCGTGACGTTGAACCAGCCCACGAAGCGGATGCCGAACTCCTCCTCGTAGCGCCGGGCGGTGCGCGGGAAGAAGTGGCGCATGCCGCGCTTGAAGAGCGTGTCGCGGCCCTTGCGGACGTTGAAGAAGGTGACCATCAGCGGCATCAGCGAGCGCCCTCCCGTCGGTCCAGGCCGATGCCGACGGCGACGCCCGAGGACCAGCCCCACGGCCACGCCCGACGCCCAGGTTGCCGATCGCCACGCCGATGGCGGCGCCCAACGCCGATGCCGATGGCGGTCCACACGCCGACCATGGTGTTGGTGCGCTTGGGATCCGGTTCAGTCATCGCCGGTTCCTCCCATCGGTGCTGACGACGCGCGGCGGCTTGGCCACGCCCGTCTGCCGTCCGCGCCCCCGACGCCGGTCGGCGAAGAAGACCCGCAGCAGGAAGACCGCGGTCATGCTCACGAAGAAGAGCAGCACCATGTCGATGAAGAGCAGCGCGGCCAGCAGCCAGACCGGCCAGTTCCGAAGCTGAACAGGCCGACCGGGATCAGCAGCAGGATGACGGCGAACAGGATCGCCTGCCAGATGAAGCAGCCGAAGCCGGGTCCCTCGTTCGGGTCCAGGTCCTCGTTGTAGCGGAACGACATGCATCACTTTCCGTCTGGGCGTGAAGTGGCGCGCCGCATGGTCCCATATCCGCTCCGGCGCCGCAGCGCCCGCCGTGGGTCAGTCGAGCGGCGGCAGGCCGTTCACGTACGTCAGCCGGCCATCGGCCATGGTCAGCCGTACCACGCCGGGGAGCTCTCGCCCGAGCAGCGGCGTGTTCGACGAGGCCGACGCCAGGGCCGATGCCTCCACCTGCCAGCGTGCGTCGAGATCCACCAGGACGAGGTCCGCGATCTCGCCCGCGGTCAGTGAGCGGCGCTCACCGATCAGCGCCGCCGGCCGGGACGACAGGGCGGCGACCAGCGCGGGCAGGCTGAGCGCTCCGCCAGCCACGGCCGCCAGCCCCAGCGAGAGCGCGGTCTCCAGCCCGATCATCCCCGGCGCCGCATCGGCGAACTCCACCTCCTTGTGCTGGGTGGGATGCGGCGCATGGTCGGTGGCGATGGCGTCCACGCTCCCGTCTTCCACGCCGGCCAGCAGGGCCAGGGCATCGTCCCGCGTGGTGAGCGGCGGGTTGACCCGGCACGAGCCGTCATAGGCGAGCGCCGGGTCCAGCGTGCCGTCCTCGTCCGCGGCCTCCCAGCTGAAGCTGCGCGCGCCGGCTACCCAGGCATCGGTCATGGCGAGGTGATGCGGCGTCACGTCGCAGGTCACGCGGGTGCCCCTCTCCCGAGCGCGTCGGACGGCGTCGAGGGCCGCCCGCGTGGACAGGTGCGTGAAGTGGACCCATCCGCCGGTCTCCGCGGCCAACGCGATGTCGCGCTCCACCACCGTCAGCTCGGCGCTGGCCGGCCAGCCTGCGAGGCCCAGCCGCGTGGCGACCGCGCCGGCGCGCATCACGCTGCCCTCGGCCAGCCCCGGGTCCTCGGCGTGCTCGATGAGCGGCAGCGCCAGTGGCGAGAGGTAGGTCAGCAGCGCACGCGCCACGCGCGCGGAGGCGATGGCGGCGCCGTCGTCGCTGGCCCCCACCACGCCCAGGGCGCCCAGCTCAGCCAGCTCGGTCGGTTGCTCCCCCGCGCGCCCACGCGTCGCGGCCGCGATCACGCGGACGCGAGCGGCCGCATCGCGCGACAGCTGCTGCACGTAGGCGACGCGGGCGGCCTCGTCGAGCGGCGGATCGGTGTTCGGCATGGCGCAGACCGTCGCGTAGCCACCGTGCGCCGCCGCGCGGGAGCCGCTCTCGATCGTCTCGGCGGCTTCGCCCGCCGGGTTGCCGGAGATGGGTGTGCAGATCGCACAGCGCCGGGATCGCCAGCAGGCCCGAGGCATCGACCTGTTGACGCGTCAGGAGGAAGGTGCCGACGGCTCCACGAAACGTCCGTCGTGGATGGCAAGCTCGCCGATCGCGTCGGTCCCGGCTGCCGGGTCCAGTACCCGCGCTCCGGTCAGCAGCAGCGAGGCCGGCGGATCTGTCAGCGAGCCGAATCGGCTCACGGAGCCAGGAGGGCGAGCACGGCCATGCGCACCGCCACCCCGTTGGTCACCTGCCGGCCAATCAGGCTGCGAGGGCAGGCGGCCAGCGCGGCGGTCAGCTCCACGCCCTCGTTGGTCGGCCCCGGATGCAGGACCGGAGCGCCGGGCCGTGCAAGGCTCATGCGCTCCTCGCTCAGTCCCCAGCTCCGGGTGTACTCGCGCAGGGTCGGCACGCCGCCGCCTGCGTTTCGCTCCAGCTGTACGCGCAGGGCCATCACCGCGTCCGCTCCCCGCAATGCATCCTCCAGCCGATGGTGGACCGATACGTCCGCCCAGTTCCGGAAGGCGTTCACCCAGGCGGGCGGCCCGGCAAGTCGCACCCGGGCGCCCATGGTGGTGAGGAGGTGCAGGTTCGAGCGCGCCACGCGCGAGTGCCCGATGTCGCCCACGATGGCCACGGTCCTGCCGTCCAGGTCGTCCAGGGCGTCGCGCAGCGTCAATGCGTCCAGCAGTGCCTGGGTAGGATGGGCGTGGGTGCCGTCGCCCGCATTCACGATGCGAGCGCCAGCCGTTCGAGCCGCGAGGTACGGGGCCCCACTGCGCGAGTGGCGCAGGACGATGGTGTCGATGCCGGTTCGTTCCAGGGTGCGAATGCGTGTCGGCCAGCGACTCGCCCTTGGTCACGCTGCTGGCCTGGATCGGCAGCTCCACCACGTCGGCGCCCAGTGACGAGGCTGCGATCTCGAAGCTGACGCGGGTCCGGGTGGAGGGCTCGCCGAATGCGAGCCCGACGATCTGCCCGTTCAGCAGGTCGAGGCGCTCGCCCCGTTCGCGCAGCGAGCGCATCTGCGTCGCCAGGTCCAGGCAGTGCGTCGACCTGGGCGCGGTCAAGGGAATCGACGTCGAGGAGGTGACGGTGCCGCCACGGGCGCATCGGTGGCGCCGGCCGGGGCGGTGGGGACGGAGACCTGGATCATGTTTCGCTCCTTGGCGGCCTCACCGGACCGCGCTTAAAGGGTCGCGACGGAGTATACGCGCGGCATGCTTGTCGGCGTGAGCCGCAAAGACAATGCCGATGCTGAGGACCTGGTGCTGGGATTCCGGCTCGCGCACGCGCAGCGAGCCACGGCCTGCACGAGGCCGACGGACGCGAGAGCCTAGGCCGGCTCGCCCGCCCGGGCCCGCTCGAGCACCACGCCATCGGTCCCGTCGATCTCGGTGACCAGCACGTGCACGCGCTCGTCGAGCGGCGGTCGGCAGGTTCTTGCCGACGTGGTCGGCCCGGATCGGCAGCTCGCGGTGGCCGCGGTCGACCGCCACGGCCAGGCGCACCGCGCGCGGGCCGGCCGTGGTCGGTCAGCGCATCGAGCGCGGCGCGCACGGTGCGGCCGGTGAAGAGGACGTCGTCGACCAGCACCACCGTCTTGCCGCCGATGTCGGGCATGGCGTCGCTGCGCTTGACGATGGGTGCGTGAGCCAGGCGGGTCAGGTCGTCGCGGTAGAAGGTGATGTCCAGCGAGCCGACCGGGGGTCGCAGGCCCTCGTGCTGCTCGATCAGCGCCGCCAGCCGCTCGGCCAGCGGAGCGCCCCGGCTGCGGACGCCCACCAGCACCAGCCCGTCGGTGCCGCCGTTGCGCTCCACGATCTCGTGCGCGATGCGCGTCAGCGCGCGGCGCAGGTCGTCGGCGTCCATGATCTGGCGTTCGGTCATCGGCGCCGAGTGTAGCCGCGCAGCTGGCGCGGGCCGGGCCGCCCGCCGATCAGTCGGCGCAGCGACGGGCGTGGTAGAAGGCTGGTCCGATACCAGACGCGGTCCTGGCCGAGCGTCGCCACCTCGTCCGGCGTCGCGCCCGTGTTGCGCGTCACGATCCGCAGCTCGGCGGTGGGCCCGTAGGTGCCGCCCTCCGAGCCCGCAGCGGTCTGGACGGTCAGCGGCCAGGTACTGGCCGCCGCCGAGCGCCACGTCGATCACCGTGCCACCCGCCGTGTCGGCGGGGTCCAGGGCCTGGTCGGGGCCGATGTAGATGCCGATCAGCGGGTGTCCGAAGTAGACCCGATTCGCATCAGGGAAGCCGGCGGGCTGCTGCGATGCCCTGCCACTGCGCGTCCCATACCGCCAGCGCCGTCGCCATCGGGCGCCCAGGCGAAGCGTGCGCTGCGGAACGCCTCGCCGCCGTTGGCGATGGCGTCAGCGTGTCGAAGACCTGCTGGCCCTCGGTCGCGACGAAGTCGTACTCGCCTCGACGCGTCGGCCCGGTACGAGGTAGAGCATCCCGCCGCGCGCGAAGTGCCAGCCGCCGGCGTCGAGCGCTCATCTGGCCGCGCCATGCGACGCGCGTACCGCTGAGTCGACGGGTTGCGAGCCGCGACCGGCAGGAAGACCCCGTCGAGTGCTTCAGCGAGACCGTCGCCGGATCGACGCGGATCGCCGACATGCGCCGTTCGCGCGGCACGCCAAGGCGGTCAGTGCTCGGCAGCCGTCGGCGGCCGTGCTGACCCACAGCCATGCGTCGCCGTCGCCCGCCCCGTAGAAGTCTGCGGCGAACGACCGGCCCGTGTTCGGTCAGCTGGCGCGCGCCAGCATCCGGGTGCTGGCGTGCTGAAGACCCACGACATCGGCGCTATCTGGCCGTCCTCCGACAGGCCGGTGAAGGCCAGCAGGCTGCCGTCCGGCGACCATGCAGAACCGCGCGAACGGCGAGTCGGCCGCGCTCTGGTAGAGCGACACGAGCGTGCCGTCGCGAGATCCGGTAGGCGTAGGTGTCCACGAGCCCGCTGCCGTCGCCGAGGATCTGGAAGGCAAGCCAGTCGCCGGTCGGGCGAGAGCGCGGCGTTGACGGGCAGCCCGTAGCCGCTGCCGGACGACCGGCTGCGACGCTCGGCGTCGGTGCACCAGTCAAGCTGGCGGCCTGGTCGGCGACGCGGTACTCCAGGTGGCCAACCGGGTTCGGGCCGATGGTCGGGCAGCGCGGACGGCCGGTGGCGGCGTGGCGCTGCGGGCGGCGGCGAGGCTGACCGATGCGCTCGGCGCGGCGCTGGCCACGGATCGACGCGGACGGGAGTCGGCGGCCGGTGGCGCCGAACGGGCCGCGCGGCAGGTTGCGAGACGACCACCACGGCCAGGAGCGCGGCGGCGACGGTGGCCGAGCGACGCCACAGCTGCCGACCAGCGTCGAGGGGCGGCGCCACCATGGCGGCAGCGCCGCGCGCCGGACTCGATGCCGGCGCGGACGCGCGCGCCCAGGTCGCGCCGGCGGCGCAGCGCGGCGCAGGCCGGCGAGCAGCTGCCGCTCGCGCGAGAACGCCTGCCAGCGTCTCGCGGCACTGGTCGCAGCCGGCCAGGTGCGCGTCCAGCTCGCGCGCTCGGCGCCGGTCATGTCGCCGCTGAGCGAGGCGCTGATCAGCTCGTCGGGATGGTCGGTCGCGTCGCGAATGCTCATCGGACCAGTCCCTCCGCCGCCAGGTGGCGGCGCATCTCGCCGCGCGCCCGGCACAGCAGCGTGCGCACCGCTCCGTAGCGAGAGGCCCATGATCTCGCCGATCTGCTGCGCGCTCATGTCCTCCAGGTCGGACAGGAGCAGGCACTGGCGGTGGTTCGGGCGCAGCTGCAGCAGGGCGCGCTGGACGCGCTCGTCGAGCATGGCCGGCCATCACCTGGGCCTCCGGCCCGGGCGCGGTCGTCGGCGCGCTGGTCGTGCTCCGCTCGTCGTCGTCGTCCGGGAGGCTGACCCAGCGTCGGCGCCGCATCTCGTCGATGGCCGTGTTGGTCGCGATGCGGTAGAGCCAGGAGCGGGTCGAGTTCTCATCGGTCAGGGTGTCGAGCTTGCGGTAGGCCTTGATGAAGGTGTCCTGGGTGATGTCGGCCGCGCGGTCGCGGTCGCCGACCATGCGCAGCACGTAGTTGAAGATCGGGGCGGAGAACTCCTCGTAGAGCCGGTCGAAATCGGCCCAGGCCGGGTCGCCGGCTCACCGCCGCGGCCGCGCCGATGCGACCGCCGAGCTCCGATTGACAGCACGCGGTCCTCCGCAGCGGCCGACCCCCGCTCCGATCCCCCGTGACGCATCGGCTTCCACCCCTGTTACACGGACTCGATGCAGATGGATCGCGCAGCACCTCGGCCGCATACTCCGGCGCGGCCGGGTTCACCGCCAGCGCGGTCGCCCGCTCCAGCCCGGCGATCACCCGCAGCCGCGGGTGCAGCTCCCAGTGCCAGTGGAAGGTCTGGTCCAGCCGCTCGCCGGCCGGGGCAGTGTGCAGGAACAGGTTGTAGGGCGGATCGCCGAGCGCGTCCAGCGCGCGCAGCGTGCGCTGCAGGGTGGCCGCGGTGGCGGCCAGGTCGTCGTCGTCGAGCTGCGGTGAAGTCGGCGGCGTGCGCGCGCGGCACGATCATCATCTCGAACGGCGAGCGCGCCGGCGGCCGGGCGCGAAGACCACGAAGCGCTCCTCGGCCAGCACCAGCCGCTCGCCGGCCTCCTCCTCCGCGCGGCGCCAGCCCGCACCACACGCAGCTCGCGCGTCTTGATCTGGTGGCGCGCGCCGCCGCCGATCTCCTCGGCCAGCCAGTGCGGGACCTGCGGGATGGCGTACAGCTCGATGTTCAGGTGCTGGCTGCGCGACCCGGCCTGGCGCCCGTAGCTCTGCACCGCCTGGACGCAGAGCGCGATCGTCCGGCGGGTTGCGCCTCGCTCCCCAGCTCGCCGCATGGTGTCGCGCAGGGCGCGCAGCAGGTTGACGGCGAGCCGCGGCGGGGCGTCGGCGAAGCGCTCGTGGTGGCCGCGCGGGGCCGACCAGGATCTCCCACGACCCGCTGGACGACTCGACCTCGGAGATCGACAGCTGCGCGGCGCTGTCCTTGGACGAGTCGATGCGGTGGAAGGCGTCCGCGCTCAGCGTGACGCGCCGGATGGCGGTGGCGTCCGTCGGCATCGGCCTCGGAGGTGGGGTCGTCGTCGCAGTGGCGGCAGTGCGTGCCCTCGACCGGAGCGGCCTGCGACCGCGAACGAGGCGTGCTCGAAGGTGCGGTCGGTGACGACGGCCGACCACCAGCCGGTGACGGGGTCGCGGCGCAGCTCGAACACGCGGCGCATCGTAGCGCCCGCGCGGCTAGGCCGGTCGCGATCGCGTCGCGAAGCCGCTCGGCGACGTCGAACGGATCGCCGCCGATCACCGAGGCCGCGTACAGCTCCATGGCGCCGATGTCCGACGCAGCGGCTGCCGGGATCGCCGCGGTCCACGAGGTGGACCATCGGGCGGCGATCCGGCCCAGTCCGACGCCCGTCGGCGGCGTCCAGCGGCGGCCGGTGCAGCGCCAGGTTGAAGGCGTTGACCTGCAGCGCGTCGCGGAAGGCGATCACCGTGCGCGCCACGGCATCGGCGAAGGCCGGCGTCGCGCTCGTCCATGCCGGGCTGGCCGACGACCAGCAGCTCGCGCTCCTTGACCGGCGTGAGGTGCGCCAGGACGGCCACGCCATCGCGCATCGTGTGCCGACCAGGCCGAGGTCGCGGTGCACCGCGACCAGGTCGGCGAAGTAGTCACTCGCCGGTCGCCGTCGCGGTACGCGGCTGCGTCGCGCCGCAGCCGATCGACCCGCGGGTAGTGGCTGCACCGCGGCCCAGCAGCACCTGGGCGTGGCCGTGGACCACCGAGCCGCCGGCCCGCGGTCCGCAGTTCCAGATCAGCAGGTAGTTGACGGCCGCCGGGATCGCGCCTCGCGCGAGCGGTCCGCCCACTCGCGGCCGACGTCGAAGCATCTCGACCACCTGGTCCGACGTCGAAGGCCAGCGGGTCGTGCTGGTCGAAGACGATCACCCCGTGGTGCGCGTCGTACATGGCGGCGTTGGCGCCGGTGATCGCGTGGCGTCCCGCGGACGCGTCCCCAGCGAGTCGGCCGGCGTCTGGTGCTCCGGGTCGCAGAACGGGTCGCCGCGACTCGCCTCGACCAGCCGGGCAGTACGCCGCGCGCGCCCGCCGGCGATCGGGCGCCGCCCGCGCAGCGGCGAGAAGAGCGAGCCCGCCAGGCTCCAGCGGTTGGTGACGCGGACGATGGACTGCTCGCGGACCGCATCCACCGAGCCGAAGTGCTGCCGCAGCCAGTCGTGCATCTCGGGAGGGGGATCGGTGCTGCCCTCGACCACCTCCACGCCGGAAGAGCCGCTCGACGCGCGCACGGCGCCGCGTCGGGCGGAGCGCCGCGATCCGTGACGGCAGGTCCGGATGCCGTCGCGACGGCGGCTCACGGTTCCGGGAAGGTGAGCTGCCAGCCGGTCGGTCGGTCCAGCGCCAGCCACTCGTCGCGCAGCAGGGCCATGAGCAGCACGTCGGAGTGGCGGCCCTCGCGCGAAGTGAGCGTGGCGCAGCCGGCCCTCGTGCCGGAAGCCGGCCTTCTCGTAGGAGCGGATGCGCGCGCGCGTTGTCCTCGTACACGTGCAGGTCGATGCGCTCCAGCCGCAGCGAGCCCGAACCCGAAGTCGCAGATGGCGTTGAGGGCGTCCGTCCCGTAGCCCTCGATTCCACTCGGCCTTCTCGCCGATGCTGATGCCGAACTCGGCGTTGCCGTTCTCCAGGTCCAGGCCGTGCAGCCCGGCGGTACCGATCGGCTCGATCACCCGCGATCAGGCAGATCACGAAGTGGTAGTCGGTCTTTCCCTGGCGCTCGACCATGCCCTCGAACCACTTCTCCTCCATGGCCAGGCTGAACGGGGCGCGGAAGGAGAGGTTGCGCGACGACCTCGGCGTCGGTCAGCCAGCGCACGAAGGTCGGCCAGGTCGGAGCGCTCGGCGGGGCGCAGGTAGATCCGCTCACCGCGGATCATCGGCGTGGCGGTGCGCGGGGGTCGGCTGGCCGTCCGTCATCGGTCCTCGTAGGCTATCGGTCTACGCGCCCGAGCATAGTAGGAGGACAGACCAACCGATGCCTGCAGTCCGCACCGCCACCGTTACCTGGCAGGGCGATCTCGCGTCCGGCTCTGGCAGCGTCTCGGCCGGAACCAGCGAGCTCTTCACCGACCTGCCGGTCAGCTGGGGCTCGCGCACCGGGGCCGCCGAGGGTCGCACCTCGCCCGAGGAGCTGCTGGCGGCAGCTCACGCATCCTGCTTCGCCATGGCCTTCTCCGGCGGCGCTGGCCCGCGCCGGCACGCCGCCCGAGCACCTGCACGTGGAGGCGGAGGTCACCTTCGACAAGGTGGGCGATGCCTGGACGGTGGTCTCGTCGCACCTGATCGTGATCGGGCAGGCGCCGGGCGCCAGCGAGGAGGAGTTCGCGGCCGCGGCGCAGGATGCCAAGGACGGCTGCCCGATCTCTCGCGCGCTGAAGGGAAACGTGACCGATCACCGTGGAGCCCACGCTCGAGGAGTAGCCGGGCTGAAACCTTCTGGCCGGCATTCGTCTCGATACGAGTAGACCCCGGACCGCGCCCCGCGTGCGGCCAATCAACTCGAGGGAGACCAATGCCGACCAACGATCGAATCCGAATCCTCCGCGGGCTGGGCCTGGCGGTTGGATCGCTCCTGCTCATCACCGGTGCCGTGTTCGCATCCCAGGCGGGCCTCCCGTCAGGCGACGATCGCATGGAGACTGGCGCCAGCGCCGGAGCCGATGCGAGCGATGCCGAGCATGCCAGCCCGTCCCCGTCGGGCTCGGAGCTGACGGTCGACGGCCTGCTGAACCAGCTTGGCCAGGACGAGTCCGTCGACGGCAGCTCGTCCGCGGAGGCCGGCGAGTCCGACCACGAGCAGGCGACCGAGGCTGAGCAGGCGACCGAGGCTGAGCACGCCAGCTCGTCCGCGCGAGGCCAGCGAATCGCCGGAGGCCAGCGAGTCCGAGCACGAGAGCGAGTCGCCAGATGCGAGCGCGTCCGCCGACGACAACGGTGGGCAGACCGGCGACGACCACTCCGGAACGGGAGATGGCGGCGACGGCAGCGGACACGACGATCACTGACCGCAGGTGGCGCAGGTTGCGTGGCACGATGAGCCCGTGGATGACCATGGGCTCGTCAGTGCCGTCCTCGGCGGCGACCGTGATGCCTTCCGCGCCCTCGTTGAGCGCGAGCAGGTGGCCGTCTACCGTGCCTGCCTGCGGATCCTTGGGCGGCCGCATGACGCCGAAGACGTCGCGCAGGAGAGCTTCCTGATGGCATACCGGTCGCTTGGCAGCTACCGCGGCGAGGGGGCCCTGGGCGGCTGGCTGATGCGCATCGCGACGCGGCAGGCGTTCCGGCGCCTCGGCCAGCGGCGCGAGGCCGCGGAGCTGCCGGCCGAGCTGCCCGCCGGTGCGGCAGGTGCCGATCCGGTTGCCGCCGCGCTTTCCGGCGAGCGGCAGCGCGCCGTCCGCCTGGCCGTTGCCGCGCTGGGCGAGCCCTACCGCGAAGTTGTCGCCCTGCGCTTCTTCGGCGAGATGTCGCTGGACGAGATCGCGAGGGCCACGAATCGGCCGCTCGGCACCGTGAAGACGCACCTGCGTCGCGGCCTCGAGCGGTTGCGGCCGCTGCTCGGGGAGGTGGCGGCATGACCCGCCGGCCATTCAATCCCGGCGAGCTCGACAGGCCCGATGACGAGCTGGAGAAGACGGCGCGCGAGCTCGAGCGCTACACGAGCCTGACGGCGGCCGAGGTTCCGCATGGTCTCGAGGATCGGGTGATGGCGGGCCTGGCCGAGGGGCCGGCGCCGCGCCGCAGCCTCCTGGCCGCACTCTTCGCCCCATTGGCCAGCCGCCCCGGCGGTGGCCTGGCGCGGGCGGCGATGGTAGCCGGGACCATGGCGCTGGCGGTGCTGGCCGTGGTGGCCGCCGGCGAGCTGGCGAACCTGTTCCGCAGCGACCAGGTCGGCCCCAGCCCGGTGCCCACATCTATCGAGTCCCCCACCACTACGCCGAGCCCGACCCCGACGCACGAACCGACCTCCACGCCCACGCTCGAGCCGACACCGTCGCCAACGCTGGTTCCGACGCCCGCGCCCACGCCGAGCGTCGAGCAGAGCCAGGAGTCCAGCGCCGAGCCATCCGATCACGAGTCGGAGAAGCCGGCCACGGCACAGCCGACCGGGAGCCCCGAGGAGGACCACTCGGAGACGCCGCGACCGAGCGGCAGCAGCAGCGCGGATAGCGGATCGAGCTAGGCTCACCGGCGGAGAAGCTGACCTCTTCGGCCGGGCCGATCGGCCCTACCGCGGCCGATCTCGGGGCCCGGACAATTGGGACATGCGCGAGTTCGTCGACGGCAACAGCGCCATCGTGCGGGGGGCCCTGGCCGCGGGTTGCACGTTCTTCGCCGGCTACCCGATCACGCCCGCGTCGGGGATCCTGATGGCGATGATGCGCGAGCTGCCGCGGCGCGGCGGTGTCGCCATCCAGGGCGAGGACGAGATCGCGTCGATCGGCATGTGCATCGGTGCCGCCATGGCGGGGGCGCGGGCCATGACCGCCACCAGCGGTCCGGGCATCAGCCTCTACAGCGAGAACATCGGGCTGGCCGTGATGGGCGAGGTGCCGCTGGTGATCGTCGACGTGCAGCGGCTGGGCCCGGCCACCGGCGGGGCAACCACCGTCGGGCAGGCGGACGTGCAGTTCGTGCGCTGGGGGACGTCCGGCGGCTATCCGATCATCGCCCTCGCGCCCGGCAGCGTGGCCGAGTGCTACACGCTCACCGCGCGGGCCTTCGAGCTCGCGGAGCGATTTCGCGTCCCGGTCTTCGTGCTGACCGACAAGGAGATCGGGATGACGCTCGCCACCGTCGAGACCTCGGCCTTCCCCGCGGTCGCGGTGCGCGAGCGCGAGCTGGCCACGCGCCGGCGCGCCGTACCGCTTCGAGCCGGCGGGCGACGTGCCGCCCATGCATCGCTACGGCCTGGGCGAACCGGTTCGCTTCACCGGATCGACGCACGACGAGGCGGCGCTCATCACCAAGCATGCCCGCCGACCGTCGCGGCGCTCAACCGGCACCTGGCGGCGAAGATCGAGGAGCACCTCGACGAGATCGAGATGGTCGATGCCGACATCCAGCCGGCAGCGCGGACGTTGGTGGTCTCGTACGGCGTGACCGCCGGCGCCGCGCGGGTGGCCGCTGCGCCGTGCACGCGCAGCCGGCACGCCGTTTCGAGCCTGGTGGTGCAGAGCCTGTGGCCGGTGCCCGAGTCGGCGATCGCCACAGCGCTCCAGGGCGTCGAGCGGGTGGTGGTCCCGGAGCTGAACCTGGGCCAGTACCGGCGCGAGATCGAGCGCATCGCGGGCTCGCGGGAGGTCATCGGCGTGAACCGCGTCGACGGCGAGCTGATCAGCCCCGAGCAGATCGTGGAGGCGATCGCGATGACGGCGACCTCGATCGAGACCGTGGCGACCTTCCGCAACCAGCTGCCCTATCCGTTCTGCCCCGGCTGTGGCCACGGATCGGTGCTCGACCGGCTCGACCGGGCCCTGGTGCAGCTGGGCAGCGACCCTTCACGGGTCGTGATCGTCAGCGACATCGGCTGCTCCGGCCTCTCCGACCAGTACTTCACCACCAACGCCTTCCACGGGCTGCACGGGCGCAGCGTCACCTATGCCACCGGCATCAAGCTGGCGGATCCCTCGCTCGAGGTGGTGGTGGTCATGGGCGACGGCGGAACCGGGATCGGCGGCACGCACCTGATCAACGCCGCGCGCCGCAACATCGGCATCACCGTGGTGGTGATGAACAACCTCAACTTCGGCATGACCGGCGGGCAGCACTCGACCACCACGCCCGAGGGGGCAATCACCTCGACCACGCCCGGAGGCAACCTGGAGCATCCGCTCGACATCTGCGCCACGGTCGGGGTCAACGGGGCCGGGTACGTCTACCGCGGCACCAGCTTCGATGAGGAGCTGACCGACCGACTGGTCGAGGCGATCCAGCACCCCGGGTTCGCGCTGCTGGACGTCTGGGAGCTGTGCACCGCCTACTTCGTCAAGGCCAACCGTTTCTCGCGCCGGGCGATGGAGTCACTGATGGCCGATGCGGACCTGCGGCCCGGGGTGCTGTACCGGCGCGACGTGGCGGAGTACGCCGGCGCGTATCGATCTGCCCATGCCGCCGATGCGCCGGCCGCGCCGAGCCGATGTCGATCCCGATTCGCCACCGGGCCTCCCTCACGCGCCCACATCCCTGGTGGTGGCCGGATCGGCGGGCGGAAAGGTCCGCAGCGCCGTTCGGCTGCTGGGCGAGGCCGCGATCCGCTCCGGCCTGTGGGCCGTGCAGCGCGACGACTACCCGGTCACGGTCCAGACCGGCCACAGCATCGCCGAGCTGGTGCTATCGCCGGAAGAGGCGCCGCTCACCACGGTGACGGCTCCCGACGTCCTGGTGCTGCTCACCGCCGATGGCATGCGGAAGGCCAGCAGGTATCTTGCCGCGATGCGTCCGGAGGGGGCGGTGGTGACCGTGCCCGACTTCGCGAACGTCGAGACTCCGGCACGCGTCGATCGTCCTGGATCCGGCATCGGTCCGGAGTTCGCGTCGGCAGGGCCGAGCTGGCGCTGGTCATGCTGGCTGCGACCGTTTCGCGGCTCGGCCTGCTGCCGCTCGAGGCCCTCCGCGAGGCCGCCGGCAGCGGTCCGTTCGCGGAGGCGAACATCGCGGCAGTCGAGGCCGGGCTGGCGATCGCACGCGGCTGAGGCCGGCGGCGGTCAGGTCAGTCTGACGGTCACCCCCGCGCCCTCGGCCCGCGCCGCTTCCACCACGGCCTGCGCCGCCGCCACGTCCTCGACCGCCAGCCCCAATGACTTGAAGAGGGTGATCTCATCCGGTGAGCGGCGGCCCTCGGCAGCGCCGATCAGCACGTCGCCCAGCTCGCCCACGATGTGATCCGCGTCGATCGCGCCGTCCTGGATCGCCAGCAGGATGTCGCCTGACTCGCTGAGCGCCGACTCGCGGCGATCGACGTAGAGCCTTGAGCGGCGCACCGTCTCGGCGTCCAGCTCGCGGGCGGTGGGGATGGCCGAGCCCACGGCGTTGATGTGCGCCCGGGCGACAGCCACTCGCCGTGCACGACCGGCTCGCTGGCGCCGCTGACCGTGCAGATGAGCGAGGCGCCCTCGACCGCGGCCCGCGGGCTGTCCACCGCCTCGATCGGGACGTCGTGGCGCTCCGGGCGTCGGCCACGAACGCCTCGAGCCGCTCGCGGGTGGGGCTCCAGGCCCGAACGCGCCCGATGGGCCGGACGGCCAGCATCGCCTCCAGGTGCGTGCGAGCCTGGGTGCCGGAGCCGAGGATGGCGAGGTCGTTCGGCGTCCGGCCGGGCCAGCACGCCGGTGGCCACGCCACTCACCGCGGCCGTGCGCAGTGCGGTGACCTCCGAGGCGTCGACCATGGCCACCGGGCTGCCGTGCTCGGCCTCGAAGAGGAGCACCAGGCCCTGGTGCGTCTCGAAGCCGGCCTTCCGGTTCTCGTTGAAGATGGAGATCACCTTGACGCCGAAGGTCGGGGGATTGGTCTGCGCGCCGGGCATGACCGCCAGCCAGCTGTGTTGTACGGCAGGCCCAGGATCGAGCGCAGCGGGTTGACCGCCTCGTCACGGGCCAGGCCGGCGAGCGCCTCCTCCATGACCTCGATGCAGCGGGGCATCGGCAGCAGTCGCCGAACCGTCGGGGCGTCGACCACCAGGACATCGGTTCCTTCGCTCATGCGACGCATGATGCGCCCAACGACGTCTCAGCCGATGAGGTAGACCACCGCGACGGTCACCGAAACCTCGTTCGTTCCCGGCTGCACCGGCGTCTGCACGTCCGCGGAAAGCTCGTCCGGGCACCGTAGTAGACCGGGTATGGAATCGGCGAGACCGTCTCGCTGATGGAGGCCACGCCGCTGATCGACACGCCGGCGGCGGACGCAAGGGTCTGCGCCTTCGCCCTGGCTTCGGCCATGGCGGCCTCGCGGGCCTGCTTCTCGGCCGCGGCCTGGTCGGCGACGCGGAACGTCACGCCATCAAGGCTGGTGGCCCCGGCCCCCAGGGCGCCGTCGATCGCATCACCGACCACGTCGAGGTTGCGGATGGTGGCCACCACCGCGTTGGTCAGGTTGTAGCCGATGAGCCGTGGCTGTTCGCCATCGGTCCGGTAGTCGTAGACGGGATTGAGCGAGAGGGTCGTGGTCTGGATGTCCTTCTCGGCGACGCCCTGGTGTCGGAGGCTGTCGATGACGGCGGACATGGCCGCCGCGTTGGTGTCACGAGCCTCCTTCACGGTTGGCGCCTCGACCGTCACGCCCAGGCGCAGATCGGCGACGTCAGGGTCGACCAGGACCTTCCCGGTGCCGCCGACGCTGATGGTGTGCTCCGGGCTGCCCGATGGGTCGGTGGCCAGCAGAGGCGCGGCCCGAACAGTGGGCTGGCAATGGCGGCCACCAGCAGGCCGGCCGCGAGGCCGCCGCCAGCCATCGGGCCCGGGCCCCCGGAACCGGTACCTTGATCGAGATCGACGAGGACATGGGCGTCTCCAGTTCGTTGCGCTTCGTGGCTGCACCGGCCACGCAGCTGCAAGACGTTCCGACCGCCCAGCGGGTTCCTCAACGCTTGCGCGAGGCGCCACAATGCCCGACGCCGTCCGCGCTCCTGGAGGAATTACCGATGGCGACCGGGATTCGTATGGCGGACCCGGACCGCGACGCCCCGGCCGGCTCAGACATCTACCGCGCATCGGTTGAGGACTCGGTCGCGACGTTCGAAGTGGAGCCTCCGGGTACGGAGGAGATGGCGGAGCGCATGCGCGCGATCCTTCGGCGCACGGCATGGTTGGCGGCGGTGTCCGGCGACGTGGTGACAGGCTACTGCTACGCGGGGCCGCATCGAGATCGTCAGCGGGTACCGCTGGTCGGTCAACATCTCGGCCTACGTTCGCGAGGGATACCGCGGCCGGGCATTGGCACCGCCCTCTACGAGCGACTGCTCGCGATCCTGCGGCGGCAGGGCTACGCCAACGCCTACGCCGGGATCGCCCTTCCGAACGCCGCCAGCGTGGCCCTGCACGAGGGCATCGGCATGGAGCGCGTCGGCGTCTATCGGCGCGTGGGCTGGAAGCACGGCGCCTGGCACGACGTGGCGTGGTACGGCATCCGGCTGGGCGAACCGCCGTCGGAGCCCAGCGGCGAACCGAGGGAACCCGTCCCGCTGACCGAGCTGGGAGCGATTCCGGAGCTGGACCCGCCTACACGCTGACCGGCTGGCGCGCGTAGCCCTCCGCCTCTTCCTCCTCGTAGCCGCCGTGGTAGTCGGGCGTCGGGCCGCGCGATCTGGGAGTGCGGCACGATCCGTCCGCGCAGCATCCCGCGGAAGTCCTCCAGCGAGGTCCAGCCGCGCTCGGCGTTGCGCTCGAGGAATTCGGTCATGCCGGCCTTCAAGCTCGCGATCACGTTCGGGCCGATGGCGTGGTCGAGCATCGCCGCGGTGGCGACCTGCACCGTCCCGCAGCCGAGCATGAAGTAGCTGAGCGCCTGGTCGAAGCTGGAGATGCCGCCGATGCCCGAGAACTCCCGGTCGGGGAAGGCCCGCGTCAGCGCCGCCATGTTGGCCAGCGACTGGGGCAGGATGGCCGGCCCGCCCAGGCCGCCAGAGGAGACCAGCCGTCGACGTTGACCTCGAACTCACCGGTGGCGGGGTCGACCAGCGGGAGCGACGGGAAGGTGTTGGACGACGAGATCGCATCCGCGCCGCCCAGGAAGCTGGCGCCGGCCTCCTCGGCGATGTCGGCTCCGGCGGGAGTGAGCTTCACCCAGACGGAACGCGGGCGACCTCCTTGACGGCCTGCGTCGAGACGGAGCACAGGACCTTGTCCTTGCCGATGTTCGAGCCCATGTCGACGCGGTCCATGTGCGGGCACGAGAAGTTCAGCTCGATGGCGTCGGCCCCCGCGTCCTGCACGGCGCGGGTCAGCGTCTGCCAGTTCTCCAGCTCCTTGTCGCTTCCCGACCCGGCCATGATCGAGGCCACCAGCACCTTGTCCGGGTACGCCTTCTTGATCGCCTCCAGCCGCGGGATCCACCAGTCGAGCGGCTTGTCGCTGATCAGCTCCCAGTTCCACGAGGCCATCAGCGTCGAGTCCGGCCGCTTGGCCATCGAGAGCCGCGTGCCGCCGCTGTCGGCGCGCAGGAACTTCGTCTTCGGTCCGCGCACGTTGACCACCGGGTGCAGGCCGATGGTCTTGGTGACCACGCCGCCCCAGCCCGCCTCGTAGGCTCGCATGATGTTCGCGTCCGATTCGGTCGGGGGCGCCGAGGCGAGCAGGAACGGGTTCTCGAAGCGGATCCCGGTGAAGACGGTCGAAAGGTCGGCCACGGCGCAAGGCTCCTGGTGCAGAAGGGCACATCCTCGAGCGGGCTGCAGAGACGGCACAGGGCCGGAGGTCACATGTTGTGCCGCCCCGGGTACCTTCGGGTGGTTGCGCGTGCACGCTCGCAAGGGCTAGCGTGCGCGGGCCATGTCCTCCGCCACGTCCCCGAGCCGGCTCCTGGTCAGCCTCCAGCCCGTGCTGGAGGAGGTCCACGAACCCGACTACGCTCCGGAGCTGCCGCTCATCCGGTTCGACGCCTATGGCGCCGGCGAGCGCCTGTTCGGCTGGGTGCGCCTGCAGGCCGACCGGCTCACCGACCTCCTGAACGCCCACGCCGAGTTGATGCTCACCGATGTCGAACGTCAGAGCCTGGCCGATGGCAGCACGCGCTCTGAGGACGAGATCCTTGTCCCGTGCAGCGACCTGGTCGCCGTTCATGCCAGCGGTCCTCGCGGTGACACGGCGCGTCGCCGCCGCACGCGACCGCACCCGGTGCTGGCGCAGGCCGGGGACTACCTGATCGGCGGCCACCTCCACGCGCTTCCGGGCGAGGATCCGATCTCCGGCCTTGCCGATCGGCTCATGATGGTGCCCCTGACCGAGGCCTGGATCGAGTTCGCGTTCAGCGGGGGTCCGATCGCGAGTGCCGTCGGAAACCCTCATCGTGAACCGTCATCGGCTCCACTGGATCTTCGTCGTCACCGATGAGGCGCTGTCGCGCGTGCCGTAGTACCGGCCGGCGACGGGAAGGGAAGCAAGGGTGGAGCGGGAGACGGGATTCGAACCCGCGACATTCTGCTTGGGAAGCAGACACTCTGCCAACTGAGTTACTCCCGCCCGCCGAGACACCGATTCTAGCCGACGGCCCCACCATCGCAACCATGCGCGACGAGTGGGAGCTTCACCGCCGCACTCTCCTACTACCGCTGGTCGTTCGAGACGTTCGGAACGAGCTGGCCGACGAAGGGCCTCATCTATCCCGAGGTGACCGACCCGTAGCACGCCTCCGTCCGGTCCTCCTGAGCGGGTCCCGCCGACCAGGCGCTGCGAAGGCTCAGCCACCGGCTGCGGGAGCGACGGGGACCGACGACGGGGTATGAGCGCCCCACGCCAGGCCAACAGACCCAACGGCTGCGGCCCAAGGCTCTGACCCGGTTGACCCAAAGAATCGGCCTCGCGTAAGGTGGGTGGACGGTGCCGTGCCGCCCAAGGCGGCGCCTCTTGGCGCGGCGCCACTTCCGTCACGCCGGGCGCCGCGCGAGGGAGGGACCCCCACATGACCGGCAGGCGTACGGGTGCGGCCCTGGCAGGACTGCCAGCATGAGCCAAATCGAGACAGCGTTGAGGGCAATACCGGCCAGCCGCCTGCGTCTGGGGGCGCTCGCCCTGATTGCGGCCGGTCTGCTGATGGCTCCGCAAGGGCCGCTCACGTTTGACGTCCCGACGGCCCCCGACCAGAACCTCGCCTTTGCTACCGGCGCCAACTCGACTGCCTACCGCGTCGCGATGACGCTGACGGGTATCGGGATCGCGTTCATGGTGCTCGGCGTGTTCGCGCTCTATGTGCGCCTTGCCGCGACGGCGCAGGAACGCCTCGCCTTTGTTGGGCTCGTCATGACGGTTGGATTGCTCGTGCTGTTCTTGCCGATCATGGGCTTTGCCCTCTATGTGGTGCCTGCAGTTGGCAGCCTGGTGGACCAAGGGCGACCCGAGATGATCGACGTCATGGATCAGACGTTCACGGAGCCGTCGCTGCCGATTGCGTTCCTGGGCGGGATCTTGTGGCAGGTCGGGGGCGTCGTGCTGGGGATCGCGATCTGGCGTTCCGGGGTGTTCTGGAAGTTGAGCGGACTGCTCCTCATCGTCTCTGCCCTGGTCGGCATTCCTGCCTTCCTTGACCAAAAGGTGCTCCAGCTGATCGGCAGCTTTCTAACCCTGCTTGCGCTCGTCGTGGTGGGCATCGACCTGTGGCGCTCGACGAGCGAGTAAGCGGCCAGTCAGCGACCGCCGCTAGCCGGCCGATGGGCCGGTGTGCAGTTGCGGCGGATGGCTGCCGGACTCTGAGTCGGCTCAGAGCGCCTCGGAGTCGAGCGGACCGCGGCAGGACGGCGCCGGCCTTACCATGGGGGCGCGAAGCGCTGTACATTCCGACGCCACACGGGGGCACGAGGGAGTGACATGGCGAAGACCGAGGCCAGCATCCAGATCAACCGTCCCGTGGAGGACGTATACGCCTACGCCACCACGGTCGACACCTTGCCCCAGTGGTTGGGCGCCGTCGTGGAGGTAGAACAGCTCACCGACGGGCCGCTCGGGGTGGGGACCCGGATCCGCGCGGGCGGCAAGATGCTCGGTCGACGCATGGACAGCTTCGTCGAGGTGACGGCGCTCGAACCCGGAGCGAGGTTCGCGTTCACGGTCGTATCGGGGCCGTTCAAGGCCCGCAACAACTACACATTCGCGAGTGTCGCTGGCGGCACCAAGGTGACCGATGCCGCCGAGATCGAGCTGAGCGGCCCCCTCCGTCTAGTCGACCCCTTGGTAGGCCCCATGGTGCGCCGGCAGTTCGAGGCCAACCTCGCCGCGCTCAAGGACCGCCTCGAAACGCAGGCCGCCAGCGAGGGCTGAGCTCGGGCGGCACCCGTCGCGCATTGCGGTCACCGCGTACATCGGCGAAATGGCGCTGGATGGCACTCCTGTGGCCTGACCTGTTCCGGGCCTGCGACCCCGCCGACGCGCGCGCCGAAGCCGAGCGCGCCATCGGGGACTGCCAACTGAGTTACTCCCGCCAGCGATGCGCATTTCTAACGCGACCCCGGAAGCCGCGAAGGAGGCAGTGGGGCCTCTTCGGATCGCCCATTGCTCCTCATCCGGACAACCTTGACATTGCCCGCTGTGCGGCCGTAGCCTGACGAGAATCCCGGGGATGGAAAAGGTTTGCAGTGGCCTGCCATTGCCGGGAGTCGGCTCCTCTCTGGTGATTCCCAGGAGCAATCGCGGATGGATAACAGAGAGCCAGACGTTCCCGCCCGACGGGCTGGCGCGGGAGGCTCGCTCGAGACGACGGGCTCCGTAGTGACTGGCCTTCGGCCAAGGCTGGCCGCTTCGGCGCAGCTGGTCCGGCGCGGGCTCGAGGCCTCCAGCCTCATCGTCATCCTGATCATCGTGTGGCAGTTCGTGGTGGCGGTTCTTCACCCGCCCGCCTTCCTGCTCCCGGCGCCGGGTGACGTGTGGAACGCGATTTGGAATGGCAACCTTCGCTGGCAGACGCATGTCTGGATCACGTTGCAGGAGTCCGTCGGCGGATTCGTGCTGGCGGTCGCCACCGGCCTCGCCTTTGGGATCATGATCGCGTGGAGCCAGCTCTTGTCGCGCACCGTGCTCCCGTTCCTCGTCGTATTCAACGTGCTGCCCAAGGTCGCCATCGCGCCGCTCTTCATCATCTACCTGGGCTTCGGCGTCTTCCCCAACATGGTCACGGCTGCCACCATCGCGTTCTTCCCCATGGTGATCAACACGTCCATCGGCCTGATGCAGATCGACGAGGAACTCGTCGACCTCGCGCGCTCGCTCAACGCCCCGAAGTGGAAGATCTTCCTCCGCCTTCGCCTGCCGAATGCCACACCGTACGTCCTCAGCGCGTTGAAGGTTTCCACCACCATGGCAGTGACCGGCGCCATGGTGGGTGAGTTCGTCGCCTCCCAGGGGGGCCTCGGCAACCTGCTCATCGCGACGCAGGTAAGCCTCCAGATGGACATCGCCTTCGCGTCGCTATTCTGGCTCGTGATCATCGGGTTGGCGCTCTACTACGTCGTCGACTTCGCCGGTCGGCTCCTCTTCCCATGGGCCGTCTCGGCCGCACTCGAGCAGCAGTGATGGGCTGCCTTCGTCCATGTCAGCAGTGAGGTTCACGTAATGCGCAGACTCCTTCCACCCCTGGTCGCCCTGGCGCTCATAACGTCAGCCTGTGGAGCCACGGGAGGCTCCTCATCCGCGCCCTCGGGCGGCGGGAACGGGGGAGGGGTCGAGGTCATCAACTTCACCCTCAACTGGTTCCCGCTCGCCGACCACGCTGCCTACTACGTTGCGCAGGAGAATGGCTACTACACGGACGCCGGATTGGCCGTGAACATCCTCCAGGGCTCCGGCTCGGGTGAATCGCTGCGGCGCGTCAACATCGGCCAGGCGGACCTTGGCCTGGCGGACACCGGCGTGATCGTCAACGGCATCCGCAACGACGCGACCGTCAAGATGGTGATGATGGTCATGGACCGCGGATGGGCCGCGATCTGGGCCAAGAAGGGATCGGGCATCGAGAAGGTCGCCGATCTCTGCGGTAAGTTGATCGGGGCGCCGGTCGCCGACGCCAACCGCGCGCTGTGGCCGGCCCTCGCCAACGCGCAGGGGATCGACCCGGAATGTGTCGAGTGGGTCGACATCCAGCCTGCGGCGAAGTACCAGACGCTCAGCTCTGGATCGGTCGACGCGATCCTCGACGCCGTCACCGGCGCGCCCTTTGTCTACCAGGCGCTGGGCGGCGAGGAGAACACGGTGGAGATCACCTACGCTGATAACGGAGTTGATGTTCCCGCCATTTCGATGATCGCCAGCGAAAAGATGATCTCCGAGCGTCCGGAGGTGATCAAGAAGTTCATCGATGCCACGCTGAAGGGCTGGCAGGACGTCTTCGCCGATCCTGAGGCGGCGCTCACCATCGAGCAGAAGTACTGGCCGTCCCTCGACATGGACACGTACATGCTGAACCTCCAGCTTGTCGAGAGTCTGATGCGGACGGACAACTTCAAGCAGAACGGAGTTGGCCACTTCGACGACGAGAAGATGGGGTCCGCCGTGGACACCCTGCAGCAGTACTTCGATGCTCCCGGAACGATCGATGACCCGAAGACGACCTACACGAACGAATACGTGACCACGAAGATTGAGCCGCCCGCCGAATGACGGGCGTCGCCACCTGGTGGGGAGGCCACGATGGCCTCCCCACCCCGATCAGACGATGGCAGCTACATTGAGGTTGCCCGAGTCAACAAGACTTACGAGACGCGACGAGGCAGCGTTGTCGCCCTCGACGACATCAGCTTCTCCGTTCGTCGTGGAGAGTTTCTGGCCGTGGTCGGGCCGTCCGGCTGTGGCAAGTCGACGCTCCTCCGTATCGTGGCCGGTCTGCGTCGAGCCAGTTCAGGGACGGTGACGGTGCAGGGGCGCGAGGTGACCGGGCCCCTGCGCGTTGGAATGGTGTTCCAGACCCCGGCTCTCCTCCGCTGGCGAAGCACGCTCGACAACGTGTTGATCTCACCCGACCTCGCCGGCCTCCCGGTGGCCCGTTACCGGGAGCGAGCCCTTGACCTCCTGGACCTCGTTGGACTCGGGAGCTTCCTGGATCGCCTGCCGGACGAGCTGAGCGGCGGGATGCAGCAGCGCGTGGCACTGTGTCGCGCTCTCGTTCACGACCCCGACCTCCTGCTCATGGACGAGCCGTTCGGCGCGCTCGATGCCATGACCCGCGACGAGATGAACCTTGAGCTGCTTCGCGTCTGGAAAGCGGGCGCGCTGCGCAAGACCATCCTGTTCGTCACCCATTCGATCCCTGAGGCGGTCTTCCTGGCCGACCGGGTCCTTGTCATGACCGCGCGCCCTGGCAAAGTGGAGGAGATCGTGGACAGCGTTCTTCCACGACCACGTACCGTCGATATGCGCGGTACGGAGGCGTTCGGTCGCCAGACCGTCGAGATCTTCAGCCGGCTCCACCGCGACATTGTCAGTGGCGGCAGCCTGAGCGCCTCGCACCTGGACTAGGCATCCGGGCGCCCCACGATCCTCAGAGCTCCGACCCGAGACCCGGCACGTGGGGATCGGGCACGCTGTGCTTGCCACCGCTCGGCTTGAAGAGTCCGGCCAGCCGCGGCAGCCACTCCTCGTTGGCCTTCGGCGTGTACTGGGGAGAGTTCAGCTCGACTCCGTTCACCGTGTGAACGTACGAAGCGAAGAGCGCGGCGTGGATGGCCGCGAGCCCCGGGTTGGTGAGATCCTGCATGGTGAGCAGCATCCCCCGCTCCCGTCCCCAGGCGGCCGCGACGAGGCTCAGGCTGTGGCCCTTGCATGTCTTGAGGGCGATGCCCGACCAGCCCTGCTCCACCAGGATGGGCAGGGTCTCCAGCCCGGTCAGCCCTTCATCCGCGACGACCGGCTTACGTGCCGCGACTGGCCGCCAGTCGAAGGCCGCGGAAGCCAGATCCCAGCTTGTCGGCTGCTCCAGGTACTGCAGGGCCGCGTAACCCTTGGGGCTTGCTTCCTTCAGCTCATCCAGGTACTCCGCCACTGCGGCGGCGGACTCGAAGCCGCCGTTTGCATCGGCCGATAGGATCGGATCCGCTACACCGATGCCCCGAAGCCTCTCGTACATCTTCGCGGTCCACTCGACGTCGTCTCGCGGATGCGGACCGCCGAGCAGCTTCAGCTTGAATGCGCGATAGCCGCCGGCGACTATCGCGCCTTTCTCTGCCGCGGGGTCGTCGTCGCGGCCAAGGACCCACCATGCCTGCAGCTGGGGCAGGGGTGAGCGCAGGGTACGGCGGATGGCCGCCACCGCATCTCCATCGGGGAAGTAGGCATCGGCGCTGGGGATCGGCGCGGGCGCGTCGTAGAGGGCGAAGGCGGATCGATTCATCGCGCGACCGACCGCATCGTGGATCGCCGCATCGAATGGAGCACCACACAGGATGCGCGCCAGCAGTGGCGGACCGTCCGGAGCGGCTTCTCCCGCGAGGGTATCGTGGAGTCGCAGGCCGAGCTCCAGTGGATGCGCCGGCTGGCCCACCAGGTCTCGGAGCTCCCTCGCAATGCGGGTGCAGAGCTCCCGGAGACGCGCGTCTCGCTCAACATGGGGGACGGCGGGATCCGGCCAAGCCCACACGTCGCTGAGGTAGATGGAGCCCCGCCCCTCGGCGTCGATGCCGGCGCAGCGTACGTGAACTGTGGCCCGAGCTTCAGTGATCTCCGTGATCGTTCCCGACGCGAGCCGCAGGGGCATGTCCAGCCGGCGGTCGACGAACTGCACATCGGCCGAGACGACGTTTGCCACGAGAGGCTTGCTGCTCATCGGCTCACCCTCATTCGCCGAATGTCAACTCGCCAACCACCGAGAGCTGCAACCGCGACGGATTGGTGGCGTCATGGAAGACCTGCTGCGTGGCCGACCTGGCAGCCTCTCGAGGCTCCGCACCGATCGGTCCTCCGGTGTTGAGGTTTCGGTCATACGCGGGGAAGTTCGAACTGGAAACCTCCAGCCGTATGCGGTGGCCAGCCCTGAACATGTTTCCAGTGGCCCCCATGTCGATCCGGTATTCGTAGCGGCGCCCCGGTTCGAGGAGCGTGGGATGCGACCACGAGTCCCGGTACCGTGCGCGGATGACGCCCTCCGCGACATTGATCGCCAGCCCGGCGTGGTGGACATCCACCAGCTTCGCGGTGAAGTCGGTGTCCGGGGCGGTGCTGGTGGCGTGGAGAACCAGCGACACGGGACCCAGCACGACCGCATCCCGAAGGAGCGGCGGGCTCGTGTAGACCAGAACGCCGTTCCGGGACTCGACCTCGACCTGGTTGGCCGGTCCCATGGGAACCAGGTTCGGTGAGCAGCACGAGCGACCTCCCGCGCTGAGGACGGGGTGAAGCGGGTCGTACACGTAGACGTCGTACGGCGATGTGTCTGGCGCCTCCTGGGCCAGCCAGCCGTCCCCGTTGATCGAGTTGGCGGCTCCCGCACTGCCCAGGAAGAGGTCCACGGTGTGGCTGTCCGCCGGTGGCCAGTCGCCATGCGAACGCCACTCGTTGGCCCCCATGACGAAGGTCCGGACCGGAGCCTCGTTTGACGGACCGTTGTCACTGTGGCGCAGCCATTGGTCAAACCACCGCAGCTGCAGGTCATCGATGTCGCTGCGCGCCTCCGGCCCGAAATCGGTTCCCGCGACGAATCGGGACCAGTACATGTGATGCCACGGACCGATGACAAGACGCTGCGCGGCGGCCACGTCGGGATGCGCCAACCGGCGTATTCCGCTGAAGTTGCGCAACGTGCCGTCCAGGAAGATGTCATACCAGGCTGCCAGGTGAAGAGCCGGAACGCGGATTTCCCCCAACCGTGGCTCGAGACTCCAGCGCTGCCAGTATTCGTCCTGCGACGGGTGATGCAGCCAGTCGAAGTAGTACGGCGCAACGTCGTCCGTTGCCAGCACGCTCTGACGGTCCAGGGGCAGTTCTTCGTAGAAGCCGCTCACGTCGCGCAGCGTCGCTCGCAGCTCGCGGCCCAGCTCCGCAAGACCTCGCCGGCGAGCCGTGTCGCTGCCGAGCTCGTCGAGGACCCAGCTCTGCACGAAGGCCTGTTGCAGCGCTCCGCCCCGGTAGGTCCACCCGGACCAATAGTCGCTGGCGGTCAGTCCCGGCACGATGCAGGCCAGGTGCGGTGGCTGCAGCGTGGCCGCGAGGAGCTGGCAGGCACCCGGGTACGAGAAGCCGTACATCCCAACCACTCCACTGGAGCTCGGCAGCCCGGCGGCCCATTCGATGGACTCGTAGCCGTCCTCTGCCTCGTGCTCGAAGGGGTACCACTCGCCGCCGCTGGCGCCGCGCCCCCGGACGTCCTGGACCACCACGATGTAGCCGTGTCGGGCGTACCAGAGCGGATGCCGGTAACCTGGCGACTGGCCGCCCGTCTTGCCGTACGGCGTGCGCAGGAGCAGCACCGGGAACGAGCCAGGCCCATCCGGCGTGTAGACGTCGGCCAGGAGCTCCACGCCATCGCGCATCCGGCAGCCAACGTCACGGGTCACCGTGACTTCGTGTGTCATTCCGGCTCCACGGCCAGCCGTCGCGTCCTCAGTCATTCGAAGCCTCCTCACTCATGATTGAGGTTCCGGCACGCTTGGCCTGCTCGCGGAGGAGACTGGTGGCGATGATCATGCGCTGCACCTCGGATGTGCCTTCGATGATTCGTTGGACGCGCAGGTCACGGTAGATGCGTTCCAGAGGCAGGTCGCGAGAGTAGCCGGCGCCGCCGTGCACCTGCAGCATCCGGTCTGCGATGCGCCCCGCGGCCTCCGTGGCGAAGAGCTTGGCCATCGCCGGGTCCCGGCCGCGCGCGATGCCTCGATCGACATCCACAGCCACTCTTTCCACGAGGGCGCCTGCGGCCTGCAGCTCGGTGGCTGAGTCGGCGATCAGCCATTGCACTCCCTGAAAGTCGCCGATTGGGCGGCCAAACTGCCGTCGAACAGCCGCGTACTGCACACCGAGCTCCAGCGCGCGTTCGGCAGCCCCCAGCGACCACGCAGACACGACCAGGCGCCCGGACGCAAGCGCACCCTTTGCCTCGCGGAATCCCTCGCCCTCTTCGCCAAGGAGGCTCGAGGCGGGGATCCGGCAGTCATCGAAGGTCAGCTCGTGCTGCGCCGCTCCCCGGAGTCCCATCATCTCCTGCCGACGGCCAATGGAGAAGCCGGATGCTCCTCGTTCGACGAGGAATGCGCTGATCTTCCCATCCTGCTCGCCAAGCGGACGTGTCCGGGCGATGACGGTGAAGTACCGGGCCCAGCCGGCATTGCTGATGTAGTGCTTTCGGCCATTGAGCACGTACTCGTCGCCATCACGGCGGGCGACCGTCCTCACCGCACCGGCGTCTGACCCCGCCTCAGGTTCGGTGAGGGCGAAACAGCCCACCTCCTTGCCGCTCGCCAACTCGCGGAGAACCCGGTCGCGGATCTCGGGACGGGCGCCGGAACGGATGAGGTGCGACCCCATGCC
The DNA here is from genome assembly GCA_963805645.1 of uncultured Chloroflexia bacterium. Taxonomy (GTDB): domain Bacteria; phylum Chloroflexota; class Limnocylindria; order QHBO01; family QHBO01; genus CAVXEH01. The sequence continues at coordinate 297,229 of CAWDVA010000004.1, forward strand.
GTTGTTGTCGTCGATTGCCTGGAAGTAGGCCGAGTGCGTGCGGCCGAATTCGCGCACGATGCCGAGGTAGTCCGACAACGGAAGCCCGAGCCCGCCGAATTCCTCCGGGATGGTGAGGCCGAAGTAGCCCAGCTGGCTCAGGCGTTCGAGCAGGGACTGCGGTACCCGGTCGTCGGCCTCGACTCGCTCGGCCATCGGCTCGAGCTCCCGCTCGATGAAGGCGCGCGTCGTCCTTCGAAGTTCGGCTGCTTCCCCGATCACGTGATCACCTGCTGGATGTGCGTCGCGATCGCCACCAGCTCCCCGCGCTGGTTCGTCACCTCCACCTTGGCTATCGTTCTGGCCCGCTCCTCGTCCTTGTCCGTGATCTCATATCGGACCGTGATGGTGTCGCCGATGAAGACGGGCTTGGTGAAACGGATCCGGTCGTATCCCACTGATACGAGCGGCGCGCCGAAGTCCTGCAGGACGAGCGTGGAAGCGGTCGACATGTAGCCGACGATCAGGGCGCCGTGCGCGACCCGCCGGCCAAGGGAGGTCGTCCTCGCGTACTCCTCGTTCACGTGGTTGCCGTCGAAGTCTCCGGTGATGCCCGCGAAGCCGTAAACGTCGCTCTCGCTCACCGTCTTGCTGAAGGTCGCCACCAGCGGCAAGGGAATGTCCTGGATCGCGCTGCGCTGGGTCAACTCTGCCTTTGCCTCCGTCTGTCAGGGCGGCCTACCACCACGAAATGCCGGCGGACAGGCCGCCGTCAACCACGATCGTCTGGCCGCTGATGAAGCCCCCTCCGTCTGAGAGCAGGAACACCGCGAGCTCGGCGACGTCCTCTGGCTCACCAAGCCTGCCGAGGGGTGTGGCTGCCACCGCAGCCCTCGCCCTTTCTGGGTTGTCGCGCAGGTACTGTTCCAGCAGAGGCGTACGGATGATCCCCGGAGCGATCGCGTTCACGGTGGCTCCGTGCGGCCCCCATTCGATCGCCAAGCTGCGGACGAGATTCGAGAGAGCCGCCTTGGTTGCGCCATATGTCGCCCGGCGATCCATCCCGATCACCGCGCTGATTGAGCTCGTGATGATCACGCGACCTCCCGATCGAGCGAGCACCAGCGGTGCGAACGCCCGCAGCGTGTTCAGTGAACCGAGGAGGTTCGTCTCGACCACGGCAGCCAGATCCTCCTCGGGGAGATCGAGCAGCGGAGCGCGGCGCTGGATCCCGGCATTCACGATGAGCCCGCGGATCGTGACCTCCTCATGCTGGATCCGCTCCGAGACCATCAGGAGGTCGGCCCGGCTGCGGACATCCGCATGGAACGCCAGTGCATGGACGGAGGATGCCAGTTCAGCCTTGGCCGCCTCGAGCTCGTCCTGACGGTTGCTCACGAGTACCAGGGGTCCCCCGTCGCTCGCGAGCCGGCGAGCAATGGCCAGGCCGATGCCGCTCGAACCGCCGGTGATCAGCACGCCTCCCGTCACGGGATGCCCTTGCTGGTGCGATGCGCGAGAGTAGGATCGGGCAAGAGGCCGGCGCGAGGCATCTGGCTGGCGGCAGTTCCACCCCAATCAGCAATCGACCGAGGAGAGCCATGTCCGACCCATCTGTGGCAGGAGAGGGTGACGTCGAGAGAGACGCGGTCGAGCTCACCGTCCCCCGGGAAGGTGTGGCGCTCCTGCGGATCCGGTCCGAGCCGCTTGGCGTGCTGCGGGGGGCGGTAAAGCGGGCAATCCTGGCCGCGTTGCGTGAGGCGGAGGCGGGTTTGGGCGTCCGCAGCCTGGTCATCACCGGGACGGGTCGCGCCTTCTCCGTGGGCTCCGACGTCCGGGAGTTCCGTCGCGACCCTGAGTGGCACCGCTCCACGGCTGAGCGCGATCAGAACTTGAACCTCGCCCTCGAGGACTCGCCGCTCGCCGTCGTGGCCGCCTGCAACGGCCTGACCCTGGGCGGGGGCAACGAGCTCGCTCTGGCCTGCGATATCAGGCTGGCCGCCACGTCCGCCCGCTTCGGATTTCCAGAAGTCAAGGTGGGAGCGTTCGCCTCCGCGGGAGGAACGCAGCGCCTTCCGATGGCCGTGGGACCCGGGCGCGCGATGGAGCTGCTGCTCACGGGGCGCCTCCTCGACGCGCCCGAGGCCCTGGCGATCGGGTTGGTCGAAGAAGTCGTCGACGATGACCGGCTGCTTGAGCGAGCGCTCGACCTGGCCGAGGCTATCGCCGAAGGGCCGGCCGTGAGCATCGCGGCCACGAAGCGCTGCGTGGTGAAGGGCCTGCGCGAAGGCCGCGCCAGCGGGCACAACCTCGAGAACGACCTCACGGTCGAAGTGGGAATGACCGACGAGGCAGCCGAAGGACAGGTCGCCTTTCTGGAGAAGCGGACTCCCCAGTGGCGCCGGTAGGAACTGCGACGACGTTCTGCTGGCCGGGCAGGCAGCGGCCCTCACGGTGGATCCATCCTCCGGCTGACAGCGGTTGCGGCGGGTCAGGCTGCTGCCCCTGGCATGGCCAGTAGGGTAATCCTTTTCTATCGTGCCTTGGGACGCCCAGCGCCATTCCGCGATCAGGGCCGAACCAACTGGCCTGCGCTGGAGTACTGATCAGTAGAGAAGGCTCGAGCCGATGGTCTCCATGCTGCGACCCGTACTTGCAACCGTCTGTGCCCTCGGCATCGTGCTGGCCGCGTGCGGCGAGAGTGCGCCAAGCGCTCCGGCGTCGGCTCCCACCAGCGCGGTGCCGGCCGGTTCGCAGACGCCCTTCCCGTCGGTGGAGCTGCCCGGCGACATCTCGGCCGATGCCATCCGGCAGCACCTGGCGGCGCTGGAGCAGATCGCGAGCGAGAACGACGGAGTGCGGACCGTTGGCACTCCCGGCTACGAGGCGTCGGCCGAGTACGCCATCGTGCAGCTGCAGTCGTTCGGGTACGAGGTCACCACGCCCACCTTCCGGATGCCGACCTACCAGGAGCTGCCCGGCTCGGTCATCGCCGTGCTGGACGGTGGCCCGACCTTCACGGCGCCGGATGACTTCCATGCCATGATCTTCTCGGGCGGCGGCACGGTGACGGCCAGCGTCGCGACCGTCGGATTCCCGGACTCGGCGGGCGGCGAGGGCGATCAGGGCTGCTCAGCCGACGATTGGAGCGCGTTCCCAAGCGGCGCAATTGCGCTGACGCCACCGGGCCAATGCTTCCGGCGCGACGAGACGATCCTGGCGCAGGAGGCCGGAGCGACGGCCCTGGTGGTGGCCTACCCGGACTGGAAACCGGGCGAAGCCCGACGGCCGACGCTCATCCAGCCGGACCAGATCCGCATCCCGGCGCTGTCGGCGGTTGGTGCGGTCGGCGACGCGCTGGCGGAAGCGGCCGATGCGGGCACCCACGTGCGGGTGAGCGTCACGACCGTGATCGGCGAGGCGACGGTGCGCAACGTGATCGCCGCCCCGCCGGGAGCGCAGGGCAACGTGGTCATGGTCGGCGCCCACCTCGACTCGGTTCACGACGGCCCCGGCATCAACGACAACGGATCGGGCTCCGCCGCGGTGCTGGAGATCGCCCGCCTGCTGGCCAGCCCCGATCAGCCCGGTTCGTTCCGCTTTGCGTTGTGGGCGGGGGAAGAATTCGGCCTGTACGGCTCCCGCGACTACGTCATGGGGCTGTCCACCGCCGAGCGGCGCTCCATATCGGCGTACATCAACCTGGACATGCTCGGGTCCCCGAACGGCGTGCCATTCGTCTACCGCGACTCGACAGCAGTAAGCGGGTCCGTGCAGATCGGCGACTTCCTGGCCGGCTGGCTGGAGGCCAACGGCAGCGGAGCGGAGTTCGAGGACCTCGGTGGCGCATCGGACCACTACTTCTTCGAGCAGGCCGGGATCCGGACTGCTGGCATCTTCTCGGGTGCGACCGAGCTGAAGACGTCGGCGCAGGCATCGGCCTACGGAGGGCAGGCCGATGAACCGATGGATGGCTGCTACCACCTGACCTGCGACACCGCGGACAGGGTGGACGTCGACCACGTGGTCCTGTATGCGACCGCCGTCGCCAGTGCCATGACCCTGATCGCGAACGGGGACCTCTGATCGCCCGTCAGTGAGCGGCGTCCGGCTCCAGGTGGCGGATCCGGTTGGCCATGGCGTTCATGACCTGTCCGGCGACCTCGGGGAACTCGTCCATCAGCGAGTGGAAGTCGCGGTGGGTGATCACCAGCAGCGAGCTCGGCGTCTCGGTGGTCACCGTCGCGGTGCGCGGTCCGCCGTCGACCAGGGCGATCTCGCCAAAGAAGTCACCGTTGCCGAGGGTGTTCAGCCGCTCCCCGTCACGCTCCACCGAGACCTGGCCGTTGACGATGACCATCATGTCGGTGCCGTTGTCGCCCTGGCGCATCAGGACCTTGCCGGCGGGGACGTCGACCTGGTCGGCCAGCATGCCGAGGCGCTTGAGCTTCTTGCCGTCGAATGCGCTGAAGAGCGGGATGCGATGCAGGAGATCGAGCTTCTCGTCCTTTGCCACGCGACTTCTCCGTTCAGGGTGGGCGGAGGATACGCCTCGGGGGCGCCTTCTTGGAAGGCTGACGCTCTGCCAACTGAGCTACTCTCGCACCGGAGAGCGACGATACCACGCGGGATCAGTCGGGGCGTCAGGCACGACTCGCGGGCCGGACGCAGTGCCACCGGTGGCGAGGGGCATGCTGAGACCTCGTTCCCAATGCGCAGTCGACCGCGCAAACTGTGCGCGTAGTGCCTCTCCCGAGGCGGAGGGACCCGAGAGGATCGCCCTAATGCCTGGTTTCCGCCAGATGAGCCTCCGCACGAGGATTGCCAGCGGCGTATTCGCCGGGCTGGCAGTGCTGTTTGCGGTGTTCGGCGCTCTCGCCGTGACCACGATCAACCGGAGCACGGACTACGCTCTGGACGAGCGCCTCAGGCTTGCCCAGATCAGCGCCGAATCGATCGACGAAGCTGTGGAGCATGCTGCCCACCAGCTGGAGAGGATGGCTGCCTCCGTGGCGACTCGCCCAACTACAGACGGGCAAAGACGACGAGCGACGGAGTTCAACACCGTTGTCGGTGGCTTTGGTCGGATGGTTGGCCTTGGTCCGGAAGGCGACGTCCTGTGGACCCTCCCGGAGGCATCGAGTGACGCCGATTGGCGACTCACCGATGATCCGGAGGTCCGAGCTGCCCTCGATGGTTCCAAGACCAGAGTCGTCGGGCCGCCGGCGAACGGCAAGGTCACCGATGACCTCATCGCCGTGGTGATCACCCCACTGCCCGGCGGGACTGCCCCGGGCTTTCTGGCCGCGGAGATCCACGCAACGCGTCCCGACCTCGACCTGCTCCCGCTTCCCGACGAGGGAGGTTCTGTCGAGTACGAAATCGTAGACGCCCGCGGCTACATCATCGCGCGATCAGCCATCGCCGAGGGCCGGGAGCCGGATGAGCACATCGAAATCGTTGTCCCGCTGATCGAAGGCAGGCGGTCCGGGACGACCGTTCACCGGGTGGGCGACGGAGAGGACCACGTCGTTGCCTTCTATCCGTTCCGAGAGCTGTCCGGCGGGGTGGTGGTCGAGCAGACCCAGGACGACGCACTCGTCATTCCGCGGGACCTGCAGCGAACGATGCTCGTGTTCGGCATCGGCGCGTTGTTGGCCGCTGTCCTCGCTGCATGGCTCCACGCCAGTTCGGTTGTGCGGCCGATCCGGCGCCTGACCAGCGATGCCGCCCGCATGGCGTCGGGAGATCTCGACAGCGCGATCACGATCGCTCGTGATGACGAGATCGGCGAGCTCGCCCGGCGATTCGACGACATGCGTCTCAGGCTGAAGGATTCGCTGGACGAGAGCGCGCGCTGGGCCGAAGAACTCGAACGCCGCGTCGAGGCACGAACTCGGGAGGCGGACGAGCGAAACCGGGAACTCGATACGCTCAATCGCATTCGTCGACAGCTCCTCGCAAAGACGATCTCTGCCCAGGAAGAAGAGCGGATGCGATTGGCGCGCGACCTGCATGACGACTCCGCGCAGACGCTCACCGCTGTGCTCCTGACCCTCCAGGCCGCAGAAGACGCTCTCGCTGCCGATCCCGCGGTCGCCAAGCTCACCCTGCGCAAGAGCCGCTCCCAGCTGGAAATGGCGCTGCAGGAGGTTCGCAAAGCCATCTTCGATCTGAGGCCGAGCGCCCTTGATGACCTGGGGCTTGCCTCGGCGATCCGTTCCTCTATGGAAGATCGACTCCGGCCGCTTGGTATCAAGTCGTCGCTGACCACGAGCGGCGATGAACAGGGAGCCACGGGACCGGCTGCTACGGCCATATTCCGCATTGTGCAGGAGGCGATCAGCAACATTGCGCAGCACTCAGGCGCCAAGAATGCCCGCGTGAGCCTCGACTTCACGGCGACCGAATTGCTCGCCACGGTGGCGGACGATGGTGAAGGCTTCGATCCGGCCAGCCTGCGCGAGCCGCAGGAGAGTGGTCGTGGCCTTGGCCTGCTCGGGATGCGCGAGCGCGCCGCTCTCTTCGGTGGTGACGTCAAGATCGATTCCCACACTGGGGCGGGGACCACGGTCCACGTCCGGATGCCCCTCGGGTAGGCACGGATGGCACAGCTGATTAAGATCCTCATCGCCGAGAACCACACCCTCGTGCGTGAGGGCCTCCGGGCTTTGCTGCAGGGTCAAGACGATTTCAAGGTCGTCGGCGAGGCATCGACCGGCCGGGAAGCGGTCGCCGAGGCTCTCCGCGTCCGGCCGGACGTGGTGTTGATGGACATCGGCATGCCGGAACTCGATGGGTTGGGTGCGACCCGTCGAATCCTCGGGGCCAACCCGTCGATCCGCATTCTCATCCTGACCGTGCATGATTCGGTGGATTACTTCTACCGCGCGCTGGAGACCGGCGCACGAGGGCTTTCTCGTCAAGGACACGGCGTCGGCCGCTCTGGCAATGGCGGTTCGAGCCGTGTACGAAGGTGGTGTCTTCCTCTATCCGCCGCTGGCGAAGCGGCTGGTGGAGGACTACCTGCAGCGGGTCAGCAGCGGCGAGGAGCGAACCACGTACTCCAAGTTGACACCCCGTGAGCGCGAGATCCTGGCGATGATTGGCCTGGGTCACACGAACCAGGAGATGGCCGAGCGGCTCTCCGTCAGCATCAACACGATCCAGACCCACCGAAGCCACATCATCGACAAGCTCGACCTCCACAACCGTGCCGAGCTGATGCGCTATGCATTGCGAGTGGGCCTCCTCAACGAGGCCCCCGAGCCAGACGAAGGCGAACCGACTTCCCCGTGAGTCCAGGGTTGCCGCGGCGTGCTCGACGGCGGAGCCAGACACTAGGGTCGTTTTCCGCGGGTTTTCACGTGTTCGGGTGATGCGCGGGGCCGCCGTCGGCTCGATGATCGCCTCGAGATGGAGCCGCCACTCGGACAGCCCACCGAGCTGCGCACCGGCCAAGAGCCGCCAGATGCGGCTGCCACGGCAGAGCCAACGCCTGGGCTGATCGGGACGAAGGTAGGCCGCCGCCGCCTCCTCCGCATGCTGGGGCTCGGGGCGCTGGCAGTTGCTCCGATGCCGATCCTGCCCGAGCTGATCCGCAGCACCACATCTGCGCCAGCTGAGCCGCGCAGCGGTGGCGGCGAACCGGCACGCACGCGGGACGGGCGAATCCGGCAATGGACGATGATCATCGACCTGCGTCATGCGACGGGTGCCAGAGCGTTGGCAAGCCCGCCGCGGTGCACCGAGGCGTGCATCGAGCGGCCACTTCGCACCGGAGCCAATGGAATGGATGCAGGTCTACGAGGCGGAGCTGCCCGGGCGGCGGCACGCAGCTTCCTTCCGACGCCCTGCCAGCAGTGCCAAAACCCCCCGTGCGTCGAACGTCTGCCCGGTTGGTGCGACCTTCTACACGCCCAGAGGGCATCGGTCCTGATCGACCAGGACCGCTGTATCGGGTGCCGGATCTGCATGGCGGCCTGCCCCTACGACCGGCGCTTCTTCAACTGGGGCGATCCTCGCAGGCCACCGGAGGCGCGGCGACGTCCGACTACGACGGCCGAGCACCAGGACCCCGCGCGGAAGAGGGCACGGTCATGAAGTGCGACTTCTGCCCGGACATGCCCCGCGCCGGAACGCTCCCGTACTGCATCCAGGGCTGCCCGAACCGGGCCATCTACTACGGGGACCTCGAAGAGGACATCGCGACCAACGGCAGAGCGGTGGTGTCGGCTTCGCGCGCTCCGTGGCAGAGAACGCCGGCTACCGGCTCAAGGAAGAGCTCGGGACCCAGCCGCGCGTCTACTACATCCCCGGCCACGGGGAGGCCGTGGGGCGAGACGCCTACAACCCCGGCCGGGCATGCCGACCGAGTGGCCGTGGAACGAAAACGTCCGGAAGGGGGCGCAACACGTGGACGCGATAAGCGGGAGGGACCCGGAGCGATGCTCGAGCGAGCCGGCGCTCGCGTCCGGGAGGAGTTCACCGTGGGCACGCAGCGCCTCGAGTCGCGTACTGGCGCGCTGCGTCACACTAGCCGCCGTACGTGATCTGGATGCGTTCCTGCTGGGATCGTCGCTGGGGCCTCTTACGCCTACGTCGACCCAGGTGCGGCACGGACTTGATCGTCACCGGCATGCGAGACCGCATCTCGTGGGGTCATGTACATCGCCACGTTCGTCTTCTTCATCGGCATCAGCCACGCCGGCACCCTGATTTCGGCCATCCTGCGCGTGTCACAGGCTCGATGGCGCACGCCGGTCACTCGCATAGCGGAATTCATCACGGTCGTCGCGCTGATCGGTCGGCGCCTCGTTCGCGATCATCGACCTCGGCCGGCCGGACCGGGTCCTCAACGTGTTCATCTACGGGCGGTGGCAGTCGCCGCTGATCTGGGACCTCCTGGCCATCACCACCTATCTGACCGGCAGCATCGTCTACCTGTTCGTGCCGATGATCCCGGACCTCGCGCTCTTCCGTGATCGGCTCACCGGCCGGACGTCGCGCTGGCGAGCCGTGCTGTACCGGACGCTCGATGGGCTGGAATGGCAATGCCCGGCAGCGCAGAGCGCTCGACTGCTGCCATCGGGCGTCATGATGATCCTGATCATCCCAATCGCGGTATCGGTGCACACCGTCGTCTCGTGGATCTTCGCGATGACGTTGCGGGTGCCATGGAACAGCGCCCTGTTCGGGGCGTTCTTCGTCGCGGGGGCGATCTACTCCGGCATTGCCATCTTGATCATCGTGATGGGCATCCTGCGTCGTACGTACAAGCTTCACGAATACGTGACCGAGAAGCACTTCGTGTACCTCGGCTACCTGATGGCGGCGTTCGCGGCGATCATGATCTACGCCAACATCAGCGAGCTCCTGATCCACGGCTACAAGCTCGAGGAAGGGGCCGGGTTCCATCTGCGTCAGCTCTTCCTCAACGATTTCGCTCCGCTGTTCTGGTTCTACCTGGTCGGCGGCCTCTTCGCCCCGATCGCGATCATGCTCCTGCCGGCGACGCGGAACATTCGCGGCGTCCTGGCGGCGGCCGGTCTCGTCACGGTCGCGATGTGGATCGAGCGCTACGTGATCGTGGTGGCCGGCTTGCGAGTCCCTCTGCTGTCGTACGAGCCCGCCAGCTACGCACCGACCTGGGTCGAGTGGTCGATTCTCGCCGCTGGCCTCGCGCTCTTCGCGCTCTTGATCACCGTGTTCATCAAGATCTTCCCGATCCTCGCGGTCTGGGAAGTGGCGGAGGACCACGAGGCGAGCGACCCGCAGCCTGACCTCGCCCACCCCGTCGCCCGCGACGTCCCTGCACATCTGGAAGGAAGCAGTTCATGAATGCCACTATCCGGCGCATCGTCCGCGCCGCGCTCGTCGTGCTGGCCGTCGGAGTGATTACGGCCGCGCTCGCGGGCCAGGCCCTCGCGTCACACGTGTTGGTGCGCACGGCGTTCCCGAATGCCGGGAGTGTCGGGCAGATTGTTTCGCTGGCCGTCGACATCCATACGCCCGACGGGTCGCCGCTTGCCGGTACGACAGTGACCTATTACCTCCACATGTCCTTTGCCGGCGTAGAGGGTGAGGCGGAGATCGGACAGGCGCTGACCGACGATGCCGGCATCGCGACTATCAGCTATCAGCCGCGCGCCGCTGGAACGCACCAAGTGCGAATGGAGTATCTGGCGCCTGGCGTGGCCGCTCCGGAAGAAGTGGTCGCAACCTTCGAGGTGGTTGGCGGGACGCAGCTCTACCAGTCGGCCGGCGGTGTCGACGTGCCGGGCATCAACTCAGGTCTCCTGATGGTTGTCCTGGGCACCGTGTGGCTAATCCTCCTCAGCGTCACGTTCCACCTGGTCGGGATAGCACGGGCGGGGCGCGAGGCCGGGCCCCCACCACTGGATTCCCCGCGGTGAATCGGTTCTTCGTCCCCATCGTCCTGGCGGCCACGGTCAGCGGCCTCGGATTCGGGCTGGTAGTGGGCATCATTGCCCGCAGCCCCGAAACACATGCCAACGTGCACCCCGAAGGCTACGACCGAACGCCGCTCTTCTACCTCGGTGAGGATGCGACCTTCAACGGCCTCGGCCTGGCCGACCCCGAACAGCTCGCAGCCGCAGATCCCGTCGAGCGCGGCCGCCTCATCTTCGTGGGAGCGGGCTGCGTCACATGCCACGGCCTGGACAACCGCGGCGGAATCGTCGGCCCCAGGCTGGACCTCGGCGACCTGACCGTTTCAGATCTCAGGCAGGCCGCTCGGACGGGACCGAGGGGCATGCCGGTTTTCCCTGAGGAATTGCTGAGCGACCAAGATCTGGAAGCGCTGTATGCCTTCCTCGAGACCGTCCGGGGGAACGCCTCCGCGGCGCTGGACGGCCCCGACACGTCCCCCTAGCGCAGAGGAGAAACCATGCACCCGTTGCGGACTCGCGTGCTGATCCCATTCGCAGTCGTGGCCCTCGTGGCCACGGCCTGTTCCGGTGCCTCGCCAGCCGCCTCGGCGCCACCGGCGACGAGTTCGCCGACTCCCGAACCGTCGTTTGCTCCGATGAGCATGGAACCCTCGGAGAGCATGGAGCCGGGCGGCCACGATCACGATGGCCCCGCGATCGAGATCACGGCAGCATCCGCCACCATCACGGTGGACGGCGACGATTCCGACTGGGAAGCCATTGAGGGAACGTCCGTCAATCTCGAGCAGCTCCGCCTCGACGGCCTGAATCCGTCAGACGCCTCCGAGATCAAGTTCGACCCCGTGGATCCCGTGGACGTCACCTTCAAGGTCGCGAGTGACGACGAGAACATCTACGTTCTCCTTGAGGTACCCGGTGGTTTCGTCTACGACCCTGCCAATCACAACCTGTCACCCGCGGTGGCGGTGATGTTCCTGATCGAAGACTCCGCGGAACCGCACATGGGCGCGGAGGAACCCGAAATCCACGACCCGCTGGGGATGGTCGACATCTGGCACTGGGAACTCGACTGTGCTCCTGGCTCGATGTCGGGCGGGGCGGGGATCGCCGGCGGCGATGATCCGGAGTGCAACCTCGACGACGAGTACTCCACCACGCCGTGGGCCCGCGAAGACGACGGTGGCGGCGATGCTGCCAACGATGCTGCGGATAACAGCCTGACCGGCTCGTGGGATCACACGGCTCGCGCCTCCGGTGCCGGCGCGGACGGTGTTTGGGTCTTCGAGTTCGCGAGGCCCTTGTCGACCGAGGATCCGCAGGATGCCCAGTTCGCGTCGGGCGGCACGGCCCATGCTGCACTCGCGTTCTTCGACCCGACCGAAGGGGCCGATGGCTGGAGCGATGCCGGCCATCTGCAGAGTGCCTACAACGGCTGGATCGAGGTGAGTCTGCCGTAGCGGGAATTCGGTCCGCGTAACCCACGGTACGGCCGAGAGCGGACAGCCGTGCCCAGTACGCTCAGAGTCCCACGCGGGATAGCACAACGCTCAGGCGGAGAGGCCTGGAAGCCCCGATGATGAGAGGCTGGACCCGCTAGCCGTTCACAGCGCGGCCACCGCTGCTTCCAGCTGCTCGGTGGCCGTCGCGTGGTCGACATCTGCCGCGAAGCGGACCGGTGCCCCAATGACCAGCTCCACGTGGCCGCGCCACGGGAGCCGGCGGCCATTCGCATCATGGCCGTTGCGGTCGTCGAAGCGCGACATGCGGTGGATGCGCAGCTTCATCGGCACCACCGGCGTGGCGCCCTCGACCGCGATCAGGCCGGTGCCCGACTTGAAGGGCTGCATCGGTCCACCCACCGTCAGCTTGCCCTCGGGGAAGATCAGGATCGAGAAGCCGCGGTCAAGGCGGGCACCCAGCAGCTCGAGCGAGCGACGGATCGCACCTTCGCGCGAGAGCGGGAAGGCGTTGCCGATGAGTGCCGCGCCGAAGCCGCGCACCCGGTTGCCGAAGATGTCGTCCGCCGCAGCGGCCACCGACAGGCGCCAGCGCGACGCGGCGGGCAGGTGGGTGAGGATCAGCCCCACGTCGTTGTGAAGGTGGTGGTTGGCGACCAGCAGCGCGGGCTCGCGCAGGTCGCGCAGGTGCTCGAGACCGGAGACGTCGATCCGGTACAGCACCGCGTACGCGGGCCGCACCAGGAGCGCCTGGATGCCGATCCCGATCGCGCGCATCAGCGGGTTGAGTGGCCAGCCGAAGATGCCGGTGGCGCGCCGCTCGTCGCGCGCGCCCTCCACCATCCCGGCCAGCTGCGAGACGGTGGTCTCCGGTTCGAGATCGGCGTCGTCAATGTAGACGCCCAGCTCCTCCTCGATCACCCCCAGCAGCTCGACCCGCGAGATGGAGTCGAGGTTGAGGTCGCTGGAGAGGCAGGCGTCGGGCAGCACCTCGGCGGCGGGGATGCCGGCGAGCGAGGCCACGATGGCCGTGACCGGGTCGACCTTGTCGTCGCTGCGCCCGGGCGCTCGCACCGGTCCGGCCGGCAGGCGGCGCGGCGCCATCCGGCTCGAGGCGGTCGACGATGACGCGCTTCTTGACCTTGAGGGTCGGCGTTCGCGGGAAATCGTCATCCGGCCAGACCGAGTGGCTGCGGATCTGCTGGTGCCCGCCCAGCTGCTGGTTCGCGCCGCGGATGACCGCCTCCACGTCGGTTGGACCATCGAGCAGGAGCACGGCGTGGACCAGCAGCTCCGCGTCCGGCGGCTGGAGCCCGACCACGGCCGCGTCGCGGATGCGGCCATCGCGCACCAGGACGGCCTCGATGTCCTCGGGGTAGACCTTGGTCCCGTCGGGCATGGCGAGCATGTCCTTCTTCCGGCCGCGCAGCGCCAGGAAGCCGTCGGCGGACAGTTCGCCGATGTCGCCGGTGTGGTAGAAGCCCTCCGCGTCGATGGCCGTCGCCGTGGCCTCAGGATCCTCCCAGTAGCCCGCGAACACGTTCGGACCACGGGCGAGGACCTCACCATCGGGCCCGATGCGAATCTCCACGCCGGGAATCGCCTCGCCGACCGTCCCCAGCCGGTTGCGATGAGGCCGGGTAAAGCTCACCACCGGCGATAGCTCCGTGGCGCCATACCCCTGCAGCACGTCGAACCCCATCTCGATCCAGCGGTTGGCGAGGTCGGTCTCGAGTGCCGCAGCCCCCACCGCCACCGTGCGGAAGCGGCCACCGAACTGCCGCAGCACGGAGCGGAACAGCAGCCGGCGTACGGGACGCGGTGCCCGCCGCGCCAAGCCGTGCAGTCGCTCGAAGAGCGCCCGCCGGCCGCTGCCGTCCACCTTGCGTTCGATGGCGTTGTTCAGCAGCTTCATTCCGGCCGGGACCACCAGCAGCATCGTCACGCGGTTCTCGCGGAAGGTGCGCATCAGGACCGCCGGCTGCCGGCTCACCGGGTAGACGATCGAGCAGCCGAAGAGCAGCGGTGCGAGGAAGCCGCAGGTCTGCTCGAACAGGTGGCTCAACGGGAGGAGCGACAGCAGCCGCTCGTCGTCGCCGAAGGGGAAGACGGAGCCGACCGTGCTGGCGTTGGCCGCCAGGTTTCCGTGGGTGATCATCGCGCCCTTCGGCTCGCCGGTGGTGCCGCTGGTGAAGACGATCTCGACCAGGTCGTCGGCGGTGACCGGCGCCGGGGCCAGCGGCTCCGCGTCGCGCGCGCGATCCGGGATCGACTCGATGCGCAGCATCGGCAGGCCCAGGCCCTCCGCCAGGCCCGCAGTCTGGTCGGACACCAGGATCCCCTTGGCCCGCGTGCGCCGGGCGATCCTTGGCGGCGAAGTCAGGCTGCGACCGCACGTCCAGCGGAACCAGGATAGATCCCAGCATGCAGCGCCCCGAGGAAGGCGAGCCCCCACTCTGGCCGGTTGACGGCCCAGACGATGAGCCGATCGCCGGCTCGCAGGCCCATATCGGACAGCACGCGCGCGACGCGCGGCCCCTGGTCGGCCAGGTCGCGGTACGTCCACGAGCGCGTGCGGAACCCCGGCTTGATCAGAAGGGCGGGGCGGTTGGCGTGCCGGGCGCAGGCATCGGCCAGGAGCTGGCGGATGGTTGGCCCGATGGTCGGGAGCGAGGCCACCTTCCCGCCACGTGGGACGCCGTGCAGCGGCACCCCCGCGGGCTGGCGCTCGGGTTCGGGCGCTGTGGAAGGCGGGCTGCTGGCCATGGGTCTCCACCTCCGAGGGGTGCAGCCTACGCCAGGAGATCGGCGGTGGCTAGACCCGGTGCCGGGTGGCCGCCATGGACGCGGCGCGCTGCGCGAGGGCAGCCAGGACGCCGTTCGCGTCCTGGCTCCAGGGCGGGTAGTGCGCGAACGCGATGGTTTGCACGTCCAGCTCGGCCAGCCGAGCGACGGATGCGCGCGGCCTGCCCGATATCGGCGCTGAAGATGGTGCTGGCGAAGGTCACCCGCCTGCGGATGACCTGAAGCATGTCGCCGGTGAACAGCAGACGGTCCCGCGCGGCATAGAGGCAGATGCTGCCGGGCGTGTGGCCGGGCGTGTGAATGACGCGCAGGCCGCCAAGCACGGGCAGCACGTCGCCGTCCTCGGCTGGCTCCGATGCGTGCGGCGTCCGGGTGAAGTAGGCCAGCAGCTTGGTGCCGTCGCGCTCGGTCCATGCTTCGCGGAGCGTGACGCGCAGCGCCGCGAGGTCGGCAGGGTGCACGAAGACCTCAGCATCCGTGTCCGCGGTCAGCTCTCGCACGGCACCGATGTGGTCGGGGTGGGCGTGCGTCACCACGATGCGGCGCAGCTCGTTCATGGAGCGCCCGATCCGCGCGACGTAGCGCTCGAGGCGCCGCCGGGAGCCGGGGAGGCCCGCGTCGATCAGCGTCAGCTCGCGCTCTGCGATCAGATACCCGTGGGCACCGAGCAGGTTAACGCTGTGCAGGCCCGGCTGGATCTCCATCGGGCGCCATGATACGGCCGCTCAGTCTTCGTTCAGGAGCAGCCGCCGGTATGACTCGTAGCGCTCCGGCGGGACCTCGCCGGACTCGACCGCGGCGCGGACGGCGCAGCGCGGCTCCTCGAGGTGGCGGCAGTCGTTGAACGCGCAGTCGCCCAGGTGCCGGATGAACTCCGGGAAGCACCAGGACAGTTGATCGGGCGGGATCTGCCACAGGCCCAGCTCGCGCAGGCCCGGGGTATCGGCCACGTAGCCACCGTCCGGCGTCGCCAGGCGATGCAGCTCGGCCGTGGTGGTCGTGTGGCGGCCCTTGCGCAGTGCCTCGCTGACGGCGCCGGTCTCGATGCGCAGCCCTGGCTGGATGGCGTTGAGCAGGGTCGACTTCCCGACGCCGGACGGTCCGGTCACCACGCTGGTCCTGCCCGAGAGTCGGTCGGCCAGCGACTCGATGCCGATCCCCTCGCGGGCCGAGACGTAGTGCACGCTGTAGCCGATGCGCTCGTACAGGTTGAAGGTGTCGCGCGCCGTGGCCAGGCCCACCAGGTCGACCTTGTTGGCGACGACCACGGCACGGACCTCGTTGTGCTCGGCCACCACCAGGAAGCGATCGAGCATGCGCAGGTGCGGCATCGGGTTGGCGCAGGCGAAGACGACGAGAACCTGGTCCACGTTGGCGACCAGCATGTCCTCCTTCCAGCTGCCGCGGGGACCGGGCTGGCGGCGGCTGAAGCGGCTATGGCGCGGCTCGACTTCTTCGATCATGCCGTTGCGATCGTCGAGGAGGCCGATGCGCACGCGGTCGCCGATGACCGCCAGGTCGGTTGCCTGGCGCTCCTTCTTGACGCGTCCGCGAAGGCGGCATTCGATCTCGCGGCCGTCATCGGTCCTGACGGTGTAGAAGCCGCTGCGGGCGCGCAGGATGACGCCTGGCAGGTCGGCGGGTGCTGCGGGCGGAGCCGCGGCGGCGGATGGCGTATGGCAAGGATGGATCTCCACTCGAGAGTGCTGGACGTGGGCGGGTGGAGCGCGCCCTCTGCGAGCCGGGGTTGGGGGCTCGGTCGTTCAGCGTCGAGCGGGGGCCTCGGCCAGGCGGGGGCGCGCGTGCAGAAGGGTGCTCATCACTTCGCGCTCCTTTCACCTGCGGGCTGTCCGGTGGCCGGACGGTACCCGCTGGATCCGCAGGGTGTCAATCCGGCTGCGCGCTAGGATGGCGCCGATGGACGAGCTTGCGCGCCGCTACATCCTCCTCTGCCTGCGCCTGGACCGGCTGGTGCCGGACTTCATCGACAGCTACAACGGCCCCGGGGAGCTGCGCGAGGCGGCCGCCGCCGAGGAGGTGCCGCTGGCCGCGGAACTGCACGACGAGGCGATGGGCCTGCGCGCCCTGGCGGCCGAGCTCATGGACGGTGACGAGCCGACGCAACGCCGCGGCCGCTGGATGGACGGTCAGCTGCGCTCCATCGCTGCGCAGGCACGACGCGCCGGCGGGGAGGAGATCGCCTACGTCGACCTGCTGGAGCAGCTCTACGGGGTGCCGATCGCGGCGGCAGCGGAGGGGGACCTGCTGGCGGCACGCAACCGGTTGGCCGCGGCGCTTCCCGGTGACGGAGACCTGGCCGCGCGCCTCGAAGCGCAGCGGGCAGCGCTGCGCGTGGCCCCCGACCGCGTCCTGGGCGCCCTGCGGGCGTCCGCCGAGCGGTTCCGCACCATCACCTCGCGAGACTTCGAGCTACCGCCCGATGAGGGCATCGACTGGGGCGAGACGCGCGACCAGCCGTGGGGCGCCGAGGCGCGCTTCACCGGCCATGGCCGGACCCGAATCGTGGTGAACCTGGACCTGCCGCTCGAGGTGCCCGGAATCGCCTACCTCGCCTGGCACGAAGCCTATCCCGGCCACCACGCGGAGCACGCGGTCAAGGAGCGCACCCTGGTTCAGCGCGGCGTGGCGGAGGCGACCATGCGGACCATGAACACCCCCGAGGCGATGCTGGCGGAGGGCCAGGCGGACGTCGCCCGCGAGGTCGTCATGTCCAACCGCGAGCTGGAGGGCGAGCTGGCGCGCATCGGCGCGGAGGTCGGGATCAGCGGCGACTGGCCCCGCGCCGTGGAGCTCTTCCTGGCAGTGAAGGGCCTCGAACCGGTCGTGGGCAACGCAGCCCTGATGCTCCACCACGAGGGGCGGCCCCGCGACGAGGTGCGTGCCTGGATGCGGGAGATGGGCGCCATGGACGACCAGCGGCTGGACCATACCTTCCGTGGCCTGGAGCACCCGCTCTACCGGACGTACCCGTTCACCTACACCGAGGGGGCGCGCCTCATTCGCGACTGGCTGCCGGTCACCGGGCAGACGACCGGCTTCTGGCGGCTGCTCTCGGAGCAGCTCTCGCCCGCGCAGCTGCTGGCCGAGCCGGCTACGGGGCGCTGACCGCGCGTGAGACCCTCCACATTCGCCGCAGTGGCGCGGGCCTCCCGCGCCTGGACGGAACCGAGCGCACCGTAGTCGGCCGCACCGGCTGCGCCGAGTCCGCCACCATTGGCCGGTTGACCGCGCGGCCCGATTGCGGGATCATGAGCTGGCAAAACCGACTCACCTAGTCAGGATTCCCGAGAATCCTCCGCGAACGATCCGAATCGAGGGACGATGGCGATTCCGAACCAGGCCCTGAAGCAGATCCCCGACAGCTACAAGTACGGCTGGCACGACAGCGAACAGCCCTTGCCCGTCTTCAAGAAGGGACTGGACGCCGACACCGTGGCGGAGATCAGCCGGATCAAGGATGAGCCGAAGTGGATGACCGATCTGCGGCTCAAGGCATACCGCCACTTCGAGTCGCGACCGCTGCCCACGTGGGGCGGCGACCTGGGTGGGATCGACTTCCAGGACATCTACTACTACGTCACCGGCACCGGCAAGTCCTTCCAGAACTGGGATGACGTGCCCGACTACATCCGGCGCACGTATGACCGGCTCGGCATTCCCGAGGCGGAGAAGAAGTACCTGGCGGGCGTGGGCGGCCAGTACGACTCCGAGGTCGTGTACCACAACATCCGCTCCGAGCTCGAGCAGCAGGGCGTGATCTTCGTGGGCACCGACCAGGGGCTGAAGGAGCACCCGGAGATCTTCAAGGAGTACTTCGGCACCGTCATCCCGGCGAACGACAACAAGCTCGCGGCGCTGAACACGGCGGTGTGGCGCGGCGGAAGCTTCATCTACGTGCCCAAGGGCGTCCATGTCGAGCTGCCGCTGCAGGCCTACTTCCGGATCAACACCGAGAACATGGGTCAGTTCGAGCGGACCCTGATCATCGCCGACGAGGGCTCGAGCCTCCACTACATCGAGGGCTGCACGGCGCCGACATACAGCACCGCCAGCCTCCATAGCGCGGTGGTGGAGATCATCGTCAAGAAGGGCGCGCGGGTTCGCTACACGACCATCCAGAACTGGAGCCACAACGTCTACAACCTCGTCACCAAGCGCGCCGTCGCCTACGAGGACGCGGTGATGGAGTGGGTGGACGGCAACATCGGCTCGCATCTGACGATGAAGTACCCGTCCGATCTACCTGCTGGGCGAGCGGGCCCACGGCGAGGTTCTCTCGATCGCCTTCGCCGGCGATGGGCAGCACCAGGACGCCGGCGGCAAGATCATTCACGCCGCGCCGAACACCACCAGCCTCATCACCTCCAAGTCGATCAGCAAGGGCACGGGCCGCACCAGCTACCGCGGGCTGGTCAAGGTCTATCCCGGCTGCGCCCGGTCGAAGTCCACGGTCCGCTGCGACGCGCTGATCCTGGACGACGAGGCGCGCTCGGACACGTACCCGTACATGGAGATCGACGAGGAGGACGTGACCATCGGGCACGAGGCCACCGTCTCCAAGGTCGGCGTCGGAGCAGCTCTTCTACCTGATGAGCCGCGGCCTGTCGGAGGCTGAGGCAGTCGCCATGATCGTGAACGGCTTCATCGAGCCGATCGTCAAGGAGCTGCCCATGGAGTACGCGGTCGAGATGAACCGCCTCATCCAGCTCCAGATGGAAGGCGCGGTCGGCTAGGCCCGATGACGCTCCAGACCAATGCCGGGGCGGCGCCTGCCGCCTCGGCTCTCGACGCCGCTGCCATCGCCGGCCATGTCCGACGACTGGGCGAGCCCGATTGGCTGCGCGACCTCCGCGCCGAGCTGGTGGGCGCGCGCCGAGGCCACGCCCGCCGCCGACCGGCGCAGGAGGAGGAGTGGCGCCGCACCTCGCTCGATCGAGCTGCCGCGCGACGCGCTCCGTGCTCGCCGCCGCGCCGCACGTTCGCTGCGCGCTGGACGATGACCTGGCGGAGAAGGGCGTGGTGTTCGCCGACCTGCGCGAGGCCGTGCGCAGTCACCCCGACCTCGTGCGCCGATACATCGGCCAGCGCGAAGTGAACGCGGCGCATGCCCACTTCTGGGCGCTGGCGCACGCCGCGTGGACCGGCGGCACGTTCCTCTACGTCCCCGACGGCGTGATCGTCGACCGGCCGCTGGTCGCCACCGCCCACCTGCCGGAGGGCAGGTCGCCTGGTATCCCGCTGACCCTGGTGGTGGCCGGAAACGACAGCAGCGTCACGCTGCTCGAGGAGGTGCACTCGCCTGACGGGAGCCGCTGCTGGTACGGCGGCGTCGCCGACCTGGTGGCCGAACGCGGAGCCCGGCTGCGCTACGGCGAACCTGCAGCAGCTCGGCGACGCGGCCTGGAACATCGGCGTGCAGCGCGTGGAGGTCGGCCAGGACGCCGACGTGACCACGCTCAACGCGGAGGTCGGCTCGTCGGTCACCAAGGTGGGGCTGGATGTGCGGATGACCGGCGCCGGCGGGACCTCCGGCTGCTGGGCCTGCTGGCGGCAGGGGGCAAGCAGCACATCGACATCGACAGCCTGCAGGACCTGATCGGCTCCCACACCACCTCCGACCTGCTCTACCTCTCGGCCCTGTATGACGAGGCGCGCGCCGCGTTCTACGGCGTGACGCGCGTCG
>CAWDVA010000005.1:0-445518 GCA_963805645.1 uncultured Chloroflexia bacterium
CCAGGCGTCAGGAGCGGTCCCAGTCAAGCAGCCGGCTTCTGGGATTCGAGAGGGGCACGCGGCGGTTCGGCCCGAGTCGCTAGTAGACCTCGTCGTGCGAACCCAGGTTGACGAGGAACGCCACGTCGCCGTCCCACCGAAAGAGAACGCGCAGGTCCTGGTCCACGCTGAAGGCCCAGTAGTCGGCGAGCTCGCCCTTGAGCTTGTGGGTGTGAAGCAGGGGATCCTGCGGGTCGGCGGCGAAGCGGCGCAGGGCGGCGCGCAGCATGCTCGCCTGAGGATCCTTCAGCTTCCGGGCACGACGCAGGAAACGGCTCGAGAGCGCGATCCGCACGTCAGGCACGCAGCTCGTCGATGAGCGCCTCCACGTCGTCGAAGGAGCTGGCATCGCCGGCGCGGTACTCGGCCTCCGCCTCGCGCACCTCGGCCAGGAACAGGGCGCGGCGCAGGGCAGCCAGCTCGGCCTGGTCCCGCTCGTAGCGCTCCGGGTTGACGAGGTAGGCGGCCTTCCGCGAGCGCTGGAGCACAACCGTAGGCTCAGTCGAGCTGCCGAGGTCATCGAGGATCTCGGCCACACGTTGTCGCAGGTCGCTGACCGGTACGCTCTTCATGACGCTAGAGTGTACACCAGCCTGTACGGAGGTCAATCAGCGCTGCCGGGCCGCGGCAGGCTCATTTCCGTTTTCATGACTACGATTCTGCGCTCCGGTTGCGACAGCTGACCTGTCGACGCGGTGAGCGACACTCACCCCGTGAGTGACAAGGGCGACGCCGCTGACTCGACCGCGGAGCCCCAGGTAGACGTGGCGGTCTGCGGGATCTGCGCGGTCTGCGAGCGGGACCTGTGGTGGTGCGGCCTTCCACCCGCGCTGGACGGCGACGTCTGGATCTGCGGGGAGTGCGACGCCGCCCGCAACTTTGAAGCGCTCGAGGGCATGTGACCGTGGACGTGCTTCGCGACTCCCCAAGGGGCCAAGGCGTTGTCTACGGCCATAGACTTGACATGTCTATGGGCATAGACAAGGATGAGCGGTGAAGCGGACGGACCTGGAGCACAAGCTCCGCCGTGCCGCGAGCGCTGCCGGCCTGAGCATGAGGGTCGAACCAGGCAAGCGGCACGACAAACTGATGATCGGCGAGATAACGGTGACCGTGCCGCGTCACCGCGAGATCAACGAGTACACGGCCGCGGCAATCCTGAAGTCCTTCGAGAGGCTCTTCGGCGAGGGATGGTGGCGATGACGACCTACACGGTGCAAGCGAGGCGCAGCGGCGACTGGTGGGCGCTCGAAGTGCCCCAGCTGCCGGGTGTCTTCTCGCAGGTTCGGCGACTGGGCCAGGCCGAGAGCATGGCCCGGGACGCGATCGCCACAATGACCGGCGTTGATCCGGCCGATGTGGTGATTGTCGTCGAGCCAGTGCTCGAAGAGGACCTGGCCCGGTCCCTGGCCCGGTTCCACGAGCTTCAGGCTCAACAGGATGCGCTGCAGTCGGAGGCCAACGACCTCGCGGCAGGGACCGCCATCAAGCTTGTCGAGCGCGGCTACACCCTGCGGGACGCCGGTCGGGTGATGGGTCTTTCATTCCAGCGCGTGCACCAGCTGGCCGGCAAGCGGACGCCGCGCCGGCGACTCCCGGCGGGAGCGCGGTAGGCGGGTGACAAGGGGACGACGCGACAACCGAGGCGTCACGGTGGGCTGGCTAGTCTGGCTAGCGGTGCGACAAACGAGCGCTCGTTCGATTGTCGGTTGGCTACGTAGGCTGGCAGCGTGACGCAGGAAGCTGGAATTCCAGCTGCCCGATCGTCACAACGCTAGCCCTGCTAGCAGCGGGGGCGGGGGACGGGGGCACCGGCGGGGGGACTGGCACGGGCACGCCGGTGACCAATGGGTCATGCGGGAACCGATGTCGCCGGTGCATCATTGGCAGACCGCGGGGATCAGGGGAGGACCAGCTATCGCCACAGCACAGGCAGCCGCCAGCACCACTGAGCGCCCCGCGCTGACACCCGAGCAGCGCGCCATCGTCGAGTACGGCGATGGGCCGCTGGTCGTCATCGCCGGCGCCGGCACCGGCAAGACCCGGGTCATCGTCGAGCGCGTCCGCCACCTCCTGGCCACGCACGAAGACCTCCTCCCCGAGAACCTCCTGGTCCTGACCTACAACGTGAAGGCCGCCCGCGAGCTGCGCGAGCGCATCGAAACAGCAGTGGGTGCCGCCACCGCCGCCCGCCTCACCGTCGCCAACTTCCACAGCTTCTGCCATCGGGTTCTGACCGAATCCGGCCCGGAAGTGGGCCTGCCGGCACGGCCGGATGTGCTGGACGGCATCGGTCAATTCCTGATGCTGCGGGAGATCTGCCCAAAGCTGACGCTCATCTATCACTCCGGGGAGTGGGCGTATGGCGACCTGGTGCGGTTCATCAATCGCGCCAAGGACGAGCTCGTCACGCCGGACGACTTCGACGCCTTCGTCGCCCGCGAGCGCGAGGTCTTCGAGGACCGATACGGCAGCTACGCAGATGCCGCCGCGGGCCTCCTCATCCAGGGCAACCTGCGACCCGTCCGGGACGTGCGCAGCGCGTATGCCCGGCTGCGCCGCAACGAGCGGGCAGAGGAGCTGGGCCAGGAGGTCGAGTACGACCCGGCCGATGTCGAGCACGACGCCGAGAAGACCGCCCGGCGAGCCGTTGGCGGGACCGGCAAGCTCGTGCAGCGGAAGCACTTCACGCCGGAGCAGCTGAACCGGATCGACGAGCTGGCAGCCACGTACGTCACCGATGGCGCCGCCCTGGAGGTCATGCGCTGGAGCGAGATCGCATCGGTCTACCGCGCATACCAGGAGGCGATAGCGGAGCGTGGTGCGCTCGACTTCGGGGAGCAGATCGCCGCCGTCACGCAGCTCTTCAAGGCCCGCCCCAACATCCTGCGCAGGTGGCAGCGCCAGTTCCGCTACCTGCTGGTGGACGAGTTCCAGGACGCGAACATCGCCCAGATCGAGCTGATCGAGCTGCTGGGACGCACGCCGGATCGCCCGGACAACGTCATGGTGGTGGGGGACGACGACCAGTCCATCTACAGATTCCGCGGCGCCAGCTTTGCCGCCTTCGCGGAGTTCGAGCGGCGCTTCAGCCGGCCACCCGCACACGCGCCCAACAGCCCGCCGCCCGGCAAGCCGCCCATCATGCGCATCGAGGAGAACTTCCGCTCCACCGGGCAGGTGCTGGCCGCCGCCAACCGGCTGATCGTGCGCAACGCCACCCGCTACGAACCGGACAAGCGGCTGCGCACCAGTCGCGAAGACGGCAGCCAGGTGGAGGTGGTGGTCTGCGCCGGGGCGGAGGACGAGGCGGTGGCGATCGTGGACGCCATGCAGGAGCACCACGAGGCCGGCACGCCCTGGTCGGAGATGGCGGTCCTGTATCGGAAGCACCGGCACCGCGAGGCCATTGTCGCCCGGCTCCAGGAGGAGGACATCCCGTACACGGTGGTGGGCGGCCTCTCGCTGTTCGCCACGCCGGAGATCCGGGACCTGGAGCAGGGCCTGCGCGCCATCGCGGATCCGCACGATGACGTGGCCCTGACCCGGATGATGACCGCCGGCCCCTGGCGCCTGGACGCGCTCGAGATCCTCCACGTCAGCCGCACCGCGCGCTTCGACAATGCCCACCTGGTCGACGTGGTCCAGCAGATCGTGACCGCGGCCGAGACAACCGCCAACGCAAGCGCAGACGCCACCACAGAACCCACCCTGCGCGCCAAGCTGCGGCGGCTGCTGGACGTGATCCAGGAGCTCCAGCCGCAGACCTTCCGGGAGGGACCCTTCACCATCCTCCAGCGCTACCTGGAGCTCACCGGCCAGGTGCTCGACATGGTCGCCGTGGGCTCGACGGATGCCCACAGGATCGTGGCCAACATCGCGAGCTTCCTGCGCTTCGCCGCTGACTGGCAGGCCCAGCATCCGGACGGCACGCTGGGCGGGTTCGTGGACTACCTGGATGCCTACCAGGCCGCCGGCGGCGAGCTGCCGACCAGCGTGGAGCTGACGGAGGACGTGGAGGGCGTCCGGCTCATGACCCTCTACCAGGCCAAGGGGCTGGAGTTCCGGCACGTCTTCATCCCGCAGCTGCTCGTCGACGAGTGGCCCACCCGCGAGGGCTACGTGAGCTACTTCCCGGAGGAGCTGCTGCGCGAGCGGATCCAGGGCGAGGAGATCCACACCCAGGAGGAGCGCCGCCTCCTCTACGTGGCGATCACCCGTGCGCAGGACCGCCTCATGCTCACGACCCACGCCGGGCCGTCCGCGGAGAAGGGTTCGTCGCTGTTCGTTGGTGAGGTGCTCGAGGGCGAGGACAAGGAGGTCACGCGGGTCGACCGAACCAGCTCCTGGGCGCTCCCGGAGGAGGCTGAGCCAGACGAGGCGAATGCTGACGCAGAGGCCGATGGCGCCGCCACCGACCGTTCCGCCACCCTCCTGCGTCGCGTGATGCCGCTGCCGTCCAAGCGCGAGCGCCGCCTGGAGCTGCGCCTGCGCGCGAACGAGCTCATCGAGCTGCTGGAAGGGACAAATGCTGCCGATGCCGAGGCGACCGCCGCCCGCGCCGGCCTCGAGTCTCGGCTTGCCGATGTCGGCAGATCCGCGGCCATGGCGGCAGATGCGGCGCGGGCCGCAGGGCTCGACCCGCTCACCCTGCGCCACGTCGCCGGCGATGGCGCTGCCGGCGCGAACCTGCTCGAGGTCGCCGCGCTGCCGGAGAAGTTCAGCTACTCGTCCCTGGACACCTACGAGCGCTGCCCGCTGCAGTACGCCTTCCGCTACGTCTACAAGATCCCGCAGCCGGACCGGCCGGTGGCCGCGTTCGCGTTCGGGAGCGCCGCCCACGAGGCGTTCGAGGCCTTCACCCGCGAGCGCCGCGAACGGCTGGCCCGCGGCGAGGAGCCACCCACTCGCGAGGACCTGGAGCGCCACTTCCGCGAGCGGTGGGTGCCCGCCGACTTCGGCGACAGGCCAACGGAGGAGGCGTACCAGCGCCGCGTGACGGACCTGCTGGACAACTTCTGGACCGGCGAGGTGAGCAGCATTGGCCAGGCGATCGTGGAGGAGCAGGCCTTCGACCTCGTCATCGAGGATCCCGACGGCGGTCCGCCGGTGGTCATCGGCGGCTTCATCGACCGCATCGACCGGCTGCCGTCCGGCGCGGTGGAGGTGATCGACTACAAGACCGGCAAGATGAGCAGCCAGAAGGACGTGGCGCAGAGCCTCCAGCTCTCGATCTACGCCCTCGCCTGCCGCGACGCCCTGGGCCTGGGCACGCCCGGAGAGGGTGACGCTCTACTTCACGGAGTCCGCCACCCGGATGAGCACCACCCGGACCGATGAAGAGCTCGACGCTGCCCGGGCGGACATCCTGGCGCGGACGGCCCGGATCCGATCGGGCGACTTCGCGGCGACGCCGTCAGACAAGACCTGCGGCTGCTGTGACTTCGCGCGGCTGTGCCCCAGCCGCACTCCATGACCCACCCAATGAGCCCAGCCCTCGCTTCCAGGGGTACGAGAAGGCCATTCGAAGGTCACTCGTGCTGGCGCATCATGTGCGCCGGACAGGGATGACCGAGCGTCGTGTATTGACGGGGGTGAGATGGCTAGGGCGCTGGATCTACTGACCTTCGACGAGGCACTCAACAGAAGTCCGGAGGGCAAGCGTAAGGTCCTTCTGGGGAACGGTTTCTCAATCGCGTGGAAGCCTGCGGTCTTCCAATATCGGGCGTTGCTCGACGCCGCAGACTTCTCTCAATTGAGTGTCGATGGGAGACAGCTCTTCGACATTCTCGGCACCGCGGACTTCGAAGAAGTCATTCAACGCCTAAAGGCGGCGGCTGCGATCCTGCCGTTGTACGTCGACGATCCGAACGCGCGGGAGCGGGCGCTTCGCGACGCGGACCGGCTGAAGGACGCGCTCGCTGAGGTGCTCGCCCGGCGGCACCCGGAGCATCCTGGTGAGGTCTCAGACGACGAATATGCGTCGGCGGCTCGATTCCTCGGCCACTTTAAACGCATTTTCACCATGAACTATGACCTCCTGCTCTACTGGGTAGTTATGCACGACTCGCCAACCCGCGCCCTGCGCGACGACGGCTTCCGGTCGGACCCGGAGGATCCGGAAGCGGAGTATGTGACGTGGGATACAACGCCGGTCAGCGAGTCGCAAAGCGTCTACTACCTGCACGGTGCGATGCACCTCTTCGACAGCGGGACGAAGCTCGAAAAGTTCACGTGGAATCGCACCGGAGTCCGGTTGATCGAGCAGGTGCGTTCTGCACTGCGCGGCAATCTCTTTCCCCTCGTCGTGACTGAGGGCGCCAGCGATGAGAAGCTAGCCAAGATCCTCCATAGCGCCTACCTGAACCACGCGCGTAGAAGCTTCGCCCGCATCGCCGACAGCCTGTTCATATTCGGCCATTCATTGGCTGAGAACGATGGCCACATCCTGAACCTCATTTCAGAGGGAAAGCTGAGCCAGGTCTTCGTCAGTTTGCGAGGCGACCCAGCGACGACAGACAACCGCAGACTAATAGCGAGAGCGAGGGCACTCGTGGCGAGGCGACGCTCGGGTCGCCCGCTCGCCCTGCAATTCTTCGATGCCGACTCGGCAAGTGTCTGGCGATGACCGTCATTGAGAACCCAATCCTCAACTCGCCATATCGCGAGCCGACGCGCCACTTCCGCTTCGACGAGGACGGCATCACCAGCGAGACCGTCGACGAACGGCGCCGCTCCACCTACTTCATCCCGATTCCGAAGCCCAAGAAGCGGGTCGCCCGTGGCATCCCGGCGGAGCAGATGCCCCTGCCCGGCAATTGGACATCGGAGCAGATGCAGCCGAACGACAACATCAACCGGATCCGCGGGCACGTCGCGGCGTGGCGAAAGGCCGGCTGGCCGGGCATCACTGCGACCACAAGAGAGCTCCTGAATTACTGGACGAACGAAGACCGCGACAGGCCACTCTTCTTCTGCCAGATCGAGGCGTTGGAGACGGCCATCTACATCGCGGAGGTTGCCGGCAAGGAACAGCAGTGGATCGACAACCTGCTCCGCGAGGAGGCCAACAAGAAAAGTGGCGGCCTGTACCGGATCGCGTTCAAGATGGCCACTGGCGCCGGGAAGACGGTGGTCATGGGGATGCTTATCGCCTGGCAGGCGCTGAACAAGCTCAATGACCCACAGGACAAGCGGTTCAGCGACACCTTCCTGATCGTCACCCCGGGCATCACCATTCGGGATCGTCTTAGGGTCCTGAAGCCGAACGCGCCGGACAACTACTACCAGGAGCGCGACCTGCTGCCGCCCGACCTCCACCAGCGGCTGCAGACGGCGACAATCGTCATCACGAACTACCACGCCTTCAACAAGCGCGACAAGATCTCCGCATCAGCGACCACTAAGAAGCTGCTGGCCGGGCCGGATGGGGACCTGGAGCAGTTCCGGGAGACGGACGCCGAGATGGTGCGCCGGGTCCTGCGCAGCATCGGGAACAAGACGAACATCGTCGTCCTGAACGACGAGGCACATCACTGCTATCAGGCGGCCGATGCGACCACCGGCGATGCCCCCAAACTGACGGGGGACGAGAAGAAGCAGGCGGATGAGGCGAACAAAGCCGCCCACGTCTGGTTGAACGGACTCCGGCAGGTCCAGAAGAAGGTCAGAGTCAACGCCGTCTTCGATCTGTCAGCGACCCCGTTCTTCCTGGCGGGCTCCGGTTACCGAGAGGGCACGCTCTTCCCCTGGGTGGTCTCCGATTTCAGTCTCATTGATGCCATCGAGTCAGGGATTGTGAAGATCCCGCGCGTGCCAACCTCCGACGACGTGATGGAAGGAGACCTCCCAACGTTCCGAGAGCTCTGGTCCCACATAAGGGACGAGCTGCCGAAGAGGGGACTCAAGGACGCGACGCTGGCCGGTCTCCGGACGCTACCCAAGGAACTCGAGGCGGCACTTCACCATCTCTACCGCGACTACCAGAAGTCATTCGATGCGTGGCGTGAGCTTGAGGGCCGTGGGACGCCCCCAGTCTTCATTGTGGTCTGCCAGAACACCACCATCAGCAAAATGGTCTTTGACTGGATCGCAGGGTACGAACAGACCGATGCGGACGGCAACACCACGGTCCACTCCGGTAACCTCCCGCTCTTCTCGAATGCCTCTGAAGGGGGCTGGTTGGACCGGCCGAACGCGCTGCTCATTGACTCCGCGCAGCTCGAGTCGGGCGATGTCATGGACGCCAACTTCAGGAAGATGGCGGCCAAAGAGATTGCCGAATTCAAGGACGAGCTCGCCGCCCGGGGCGACTATCGGGATGAGATCACGGATGAGGACCTCCTCCGCGAGGTGATGAACACCATCGGTAAGCGCGGGAAGCTTGGCGAACAGATCCGGTGCGTGGTCAGCGTGTCCATGCTGACCGAAGGCTGGGATGCCAACACTGTCACACACATCCTGGGTGTTCGCGCGTTCGGCACGCAGCTGCTCTGCGAGCAGGTCGTTGGACGTGGGCTGCGCCGGATCAGTTACGAGCCAAACGAGAACGGCATGTTCGAACCCGAGTACGCGGAAGTCTTCGGTGTTCCATTCAGCTTCATTCCGACGGTTGGCAACACCAAGGTGGTGGTCCAGAAGGAGGTGCATCGTGTCTATGCCCTCCCCGAGAGGAGCCACCTCGAGATCAGCTTCCCGCGTGTCATCGGCTACCGGTGGGACATGCCGACCGAGCACCTGACCCCGGACTTCACGCCGGACTCCACCATGACGCTCCGAACGGACGAAGTGCCGACGCGAGCGCAGCTCGACCCAATCGTTGGCGAGTCCAAGGAAACGACCCTCGACGAGCTGAAGGAGTACCGGCACCAGCAGGTGGCATTCGCGCTGGCGAAGCGGATCGTGGAGAACTACCTGCTCGACGCGGAGCAGCGGCCGAAGCCCTGGCTCTTCCCGCAGATCCTCCCAATCGTCGTGAGCTGGATGGACGAATGCGTGGTGATTAAGGGTGGAGCCTTCGAGCAGATGTTGCTGCTGAGCCAGTACAGCCACACGGCTGCACAGAAGGTTGCGAGCGCGATGGTTCGTGGCACCGCAGGTGAGAAGCGATTGCTGCCCCTCCTCCGCCCGTATGACGCCATTGGCTCAACTGCAGAAGTTGACTTCAATACCACCAGGACCGTCTACGAGACGACCAAGAGCCATCTCAACTACGTCGTTCAGGATTCGGGCTGGGAGTCGAAGGTCGCCTACACCCTTGATCACATGGACGAAGTTGTCGCCTACTTCAAGAACCCCGGGGTCCTGCGCATCCCATACACCCATGAGGGAGTCCAGGGACATTACGTTCCAGACTTCGTCGTTCAGCTCCGCGACGGCAGGGCGGACCCGCTGAATTTGCTGGTCGAGGTGACCGGGGAGCGGAGAAAGGACAAGGTTGTGAAGGTCGAGACGGCGAGTACGTACTGGGTACCGGCCGTCACGAATCTGCGTGAGTATGGGCGTTGGGCGTTTACCGAAGTGACCGACCCATGGGACGCGGCCGACCTCATCGCCACCAACATTCAGGACATCGCCCGCGGCAATGCAGCAGTAACGGAGGGGTAAGGAGTGCCACGAAAGACTGGAAAGGCCGCGGGTCCGACGCGCGTGGAGCAGACCCGCCATGCCGGAGACCAGCGCGTGAACATTCCGACCGCGGAACTGGAGAAGTTCGCCGAGCAGGACGATGCCCAGCCGCGGACCATTCTCTACCCGCGCGACCCGAGCCTGGACCCGCAGCTCGTCTGGAAGGGCAAGGACGAGCAGGACAGGCGACCGCTCGAGGTGCCATCGGTCCCGATCTACATCCAGGAGCACATCAACCCCAAGGCCTTGATTGAAGACCTGCGCGCCACCTCATCCGGCCGGCGGGAACAACAGCTGGACCTGTTCGGCGACTTCAACGGGATGGACTTCGAGGAGCGGGTCGAGTTCTACCAGCACCCGATGAAGTGGTCGAACCGGATGATCCTGGGCGACTCCCTGCTGGTGATGACCTCGCTGGCCGAGAAGGAGGGCCTGAAAGGGCAGGTCCAGATGATCTACGTCGACCCTCCCTACGGGATCAAGTTCGGTTCGAACTGGCAGGTCAGGACCGATCGGCGCGACGTGAAGGACGGCAAGCTCGATGACGCCACGCGCCAGCCAGAGCAGATAAAGGCCTTCCGCGACACGTGGGAACTTCAGATTCACTCTTACCTGACTTACCTGCGCGACCGGTTCGTCGTCGGCCGCAACCTTCTCACCGACTCGGGATCCATCTTTGTGCAGATCAGTGACGACAACGTCCATCTGGTGCGATCGCTACTGGACGAGGTCTTTGGGAGCGACAACTTCTGTTCGTTGATCACCTTCCAAAGAACATCGGGCCAAAGTAGCCCTACGGCCACCACGAATGTCCTAGCGTCCGTGTCCGATTACGTGCTTTGGTATGCGCGCGACGCCCGTAAGGTGAAGTACCGCCGGCCATTTGTCCGGAAGCTGGACAAGACCCTCGTCGAGCAGTACACGTGGGCGGAAGGCACCGATGGTTCGGCGAGACGGCTAACTCGTGACGAGCTCACCGGTGAGTCGCCCGTGGACCGCCGGTTCATGCCGGCGGATGCATCATCGGCGACGGGTGCCGAGTCAATCCGCTACTCGGTAGAACTCGACGGCAAGCGATTCGCGCCGCCCGGAGACCGGGGGTGGTCGACCACCGAAGAGGGCATGAAGCGCCTAGGCACCGCTGGAAGGCTGATCGCCCTGGGCAACAGTCTTCGCTTCAAGCGGTTCGTAAGATGACTACCCCGTTTCACCTCTGTCCAACCTTTGGACCGATACGGTCGCTAGCGGCTTTTCAGAATCAAAGATTTTCACAGTCCAAACGCCTCAACTGGTGCTCGAGCGCTGCATCGTGATGACAACGGACCCAGGCGACTTGGTCTTGGACCCGACTATGGGGAGCGGGACCACTGCCCATGTCGCCGAGCAGTGGGGGCGCCGATGGATTGCTATCGACACAAGCCGCGTCGCGCTTGCTCTCGCGAGGACGCGGCTCGTCAGTAGCCGACATCCCTACTTCCTGCTTGCTGACTCGGCAGAGGGATTGCGGAAGGAAGCCGAGATTGCGGGCCAGCCACCACGTCAGGTTCAAACGTTCGGAGACATCAGGAAAGGTTTTCTATACGAACGTGTTCCTCACGTAACGCTGCGTTCGATCGCGCAGAACCCGGACATCCGCGAGGGAATGACGCGCAGCGAGATCGACGCGGCAATCGCCCGTCACGCCGAGGCGGAGATCCTCTACGACCGCCCGTACGTCGATCCAATGGTCGTTCGGGTGGCAGGCCCATTTACAGTCGAGAGCCTGTCGCCGCATCAGGTCCTCGCGAGACGCGCTACCGACGACGGTGCGAATGCATCACCTCCGGTCGGTCGATGCCGCGAGGTTCGTGGATATGGTGCTCGAGAACCTGGGCAAGGCGGGCGTTCAAAACCAGGTCAAGACCCAGCGGCTGAAGTTCGAGGCGCTCGATCGGTTCCCCGGTCGCGGAATCCAGGCGGATGGCAAGTACGACGAGGGCGGCGCGAGCAAGCGGGCGGCCGTCGCCATCGGCCCCGAGTACGGCACGGTCGGAAAGGAGCTCGTGCGCGAGGCCGCCAAGGAGGCAGCCGATTGGGCCGACCTTCTCATCGTGTGCGGCTACGCGTTCGACGCGCGGGCTGAGGAGATGAGCGCGATTGGCCGCCTGCCAGTCGTGTACGCGCGCATGAATGCGGATCTTCTGCTCGGCGACCAGCTCAAGAAGACCGGCTCCGGCAACCTGTTCACCGTCTTCGGCCAGCCCGATATCGAGATCCGCAGGCTAGCCGACGGCCAGCTGCAGGTCGACATCCGGGGCATCGATGTCTACGACCCGACCGCCGGCGAGATCCGCTCCGATGCGCCCGACATGATCGCGTCTTGGTTCATCGACACCGACTACAACGGTGAGTCGTTCTTCGTCCGCCACGCCTACTTTTGCGGCGGGGATAGGCCGTATGAGCGGTTGTCGAAGACGCTGAAGGCAGACATCGATCCCGAGGCTTGGGAGACCCTCTACTCAGCCACCTCGCGCCCATTCCCGCGACCCGAGTCCGGCAAGATCGCGGTGAAGGTCATCAACCACTACGGAGACGAGATCCTCAAGGTCTACGACGTTGAGGGCTCGGGCGTAGAAGACGGTGAGTCGTCGCGGGCGCGGCGGTAGCGTGCCAGTCGTGACGGATGAGGTGTCGGAACTCCAGGCGAGCATCGGTTCGTGACATCTGTCTTTGCGTGGCTTGACCACGATGAATCTGAGCGTCGGAAGATGCTCGAGGTGGTCGACCTCTTCCGAGAGAAGGGGACGCTGGACGAACTTGGCTTTGGCACCATCCGCGATGCTTTCTCGGACCACTTCTTCCCCGGCACCAGCACCATTCAGACACGCGTTCGGTACTTCCTCTTCATCCCGTGGATCTACCTCAAGCTCGAGCAGGAGCGCGTTTCGTCAGCGCATATCGATCACCAGGCTCGTCGCTGGCAGGCCCAGCTAGCTCGGTCGCTCGCCTCGGGTGGCGAAGGTGATGCCGCCGGCGTTATCGGCATCCAGGCAGGCGAGAAGCTTCAGCGTCCGCCAAGCGTTGTGTATTGGTCCGGGCTGCGGCGCTGGGGCCTCCGCACCTTCCCTGGATCGCTTGAGCAGTATCACCTGAGCTTTGATCACCTCAATCAGGAATCGCGTCGCGGACTGCGGTCGGACGATTCGGAGGGTGAACTCGTGGAGCCCAGCCGACGCAACTGGCACGGTGGCCTCCCTGACGCACCGCACACCCTCTTCGAAAGCACCAGCTTCGCGCTGACCCGCGAGGAGGCTGCGTATCTCCAGGAGCGCATCCTCACATCGGTGCCGGGCTCGCTGCTTGCGTTCATGACCCAGGGCCAGCGAGTCGGGGAGCGCATCGACGCGCCGTGGATGTATCCGCAGCTCGGGGAGCTGCCGCGCGACCTACAGGACACCATCGAGCACGCGCGGCGATTCTCGCTGCTCGTCGTCGGGGCGCAGTTGCTCTACAACCTGATGATGGCCGAGCTCGCCGTGGAGCTCGGCATCCACACCGATCCGAAGCTTGTCGATGACTATCGCGAGCGGCTGGACGGCTGGTCAGCTGAGATGACCTCAGATGTCGTTCGTCTTAGAGCATGGAATCGGCCGGCGTTCTGGCAGTTGGTGCACGAAATGAATCCCGGACTCCGGCCGCCGACCTACCGGTTCAGCGAAGCCTGGATCGCACTTGCGCTTAGGATCCGGCACGTGTCGCTGACCGCACGGAGGCTCGACAGCTGATCAGGAATCGAGAGCGAGCCCTGAAAGGCGGGTTGGCAAAGCTGCAATCACGCCGCGCGCTTGAGCTGTGGAACGGTGAATCCGGGACGTCGCGCCTGACCTACCGATGGTTCCAGGGTCGGCGTGCGGTCGCCGACATCCTGGCCGGATTGGTCCGCAAGGAACAACCGGATGCTTGAACCGGAGGGCCGCCAGCCGCTGCTCGACGCGTTGAAGCCGCCGCCAGGCTCTGTCCTCGATCGTGCTGTCGGGACTTCGTATTCGTTAGATCTCCTGGCGCTGCTTACCGCACCGCTGGCGTTTGCCCTCTTCGATCACCTGAAGGCAGACGGCGCGCCAGACGGCGCCGATCCGATCGCGGTCATAGAGGCAGTTCGCCGCCACGCCGACCAGATCGACATCTTCTGCCAGGCTGGTCAGGTGGCGCCAATGCGCGAGCACAGGCCGATCGTCGCCTACCTTGAGCGCTCTGTCCACGGTGTGGTGCCACCGAAGCCCACCGCGATCTTCCATCCGAAGGTCTGGCTGCTGCGCTACCGAAGCGGGCACCGGGGAGCGGAGCTATCGATTCCTGTGCCTCAGCCGGAATCTGACGCTTCGACCGCTCCTGGGACACCATCCTGCGTCTTGACGGCGAGGTTGACGGCGACACGTCGGGCGTTTGACACCGAACCGATCAGCGCCTTCATTCGCGCGCTCCCCGGGCTGGCTGTGAATCCGCTCGATGACGCTCGGGTCGCGTCGCTGAATGCGTTGGCGGACGAGTTGGCCGACGTGCGTTTCACCCTCCCAGATGGGTTCCGTGCTGCGCGCTTCTGGCCAATGGGCCACGACGGTGTCGACCGATGGCCGCTGGATGGCCGTATTGATCGCCTGCTCACGATCTCACCATTCCTGACGGCGCCAATGCTGAAACGGCTGTCGGCACATGGACGACATCACGTGCTGGTGTCGCGCCCAGAGTCCTTCGACATGGTCGGCGCCGACGCGCTTGCTGCGTTCTCGGGAGTCTTAGCGTTGTCTCCGAGTGCAGTCGCCGGATCCCGAATTGCGACCGGATGCGCCTCCGACAGACGAAGCAGTGGCGGAATCCACGGGTGGGGAGCTCCAGGGACTGCACGCGAAGTGCTACATGGCGGATGCCGGCGGCGATGCCCGCGTCTGGACCGGCTCCGCGAATGCGACCGGTGCGGCGTTTGGCGGCAATGTGGAGTTTCTTGTGGAGCTCACCGGGCCAAAGCGCTTGTTCGGCGTTGAGGCCACGCTAGGAGAGCGTCCGGGGCAGGCCTCGCTGCGGTCCTTGCTGGAGGAGTACACCCCGGCAAACGCCGAGCCTCGCGAGTTGACCGTTGCCGAGGAACTCGACCGTGAACTCGACGCGTTCCGAAGATGGCTAGCGAGCCACCGATTCGTCGCAACGGTCCAGACCGTGGGAGAGGACGTCTACGAGCTGACGCTACGGGGGTCCGAGCGCCCGCTCGACGGCGACGGCCGATGTCCCAACCGATGTGAGCTGCCGGCCGATCACCAGCAAGGCCCCGGTGACACTCTCGCACGAAGGAGATGATCTGTTAGCTCGGTTCAGCGCTTTGAGCTTCGAGGCACTCACTTCGTTCTTCGTCCTCACGGCCAAGGCCAGCCGTGAGGGGGAGGAACGTGAGGTCCAGTTTGTGATCAATGCGGAACTGGTTGGCGCGCCTGAGGACCGCCGCCAGCGCATCCTGGCCAGTCTGCTGAAGAATCGCGAGGAGCTGCTGCGATTCCTTCTGATGCTGCTTTCGGGGATGGGAGAGTCGGGCCAGCTCGACGAAGCTGCATTGGGCGGCGGGAAGTGGGCGTGGGCGTGGTCGGAGAGTTCTGCCCTGTTTGAGCCCATGGTGCGCGCCCTGGCACGTGATCCCAGCAAGATCGACGAAATCGACAGCATCATGCAGGAGCTGGCGAAGACGCAGGACGGCCGATCCATCCTGCCCGAGGGGTGGCAGGACGTCTGGGAACCGATCCGCGCCGCCCGGGAGGAACTCCGCGTGTGAGCACTTCCGCTCGTATCTGCGCGGCTCGACCGAATGGCCCCTATGGGATTGATGCGGTTGAGAAGTGCGGAAGGCCGGTCCACCGCCCGTCGGCACGCCTCTGCGCGGAACATGAAGCGCTCTGGCAGACCATCAGCAAGGAGCGAGCCCGGGCACGCGCAACTGGAATGGACGAACAATTACTGCCGGCCTCGATACGCCGTTCAGACGGGGCGTCATCGCCTGTCTCCACCCACGCCGGTGGTCGATGGTGCGCGAGATCGAGCGCAAGGTCATGAAGGGTCTGAAGGATTTCCAGCGCCGCACCGTGGACTACGTATTCAAGCGGTTGTACACGGATCCCAAGCCTGTTGATCGCGTTCCTGGTTGCCGATGAGGTCGGTCTGGGAAAGACGATCGTGGCTCGTGGACTTGTCGCACGCGCCATCAACCACCTTCAGCACAAGGGCGTCAAGCGCATCGACGTCATCTACATCTGCTCGAATGCCGACATTGCATCCCAGAACATCCGCCGGCTCAACGTCACCGGGCGAGCCGACTTCAATCTATCGTCCCGCATCACGCTTCTGCCACTGCAGCTCCGTCAGCTTAATCAGAACGGCCTGAATTTCGTTTCCTTCACGCCCGGAACCAGCTTCGACTTTGGTCAGCGAACAGGACAGGCCGCGGAGCGCGCGTTGCTCTTCCGACTGCTGGAGCACGCGTGGGGGAAGCACACCATGAATCGGTCCGGCGCATATCGGCTGATGCGGGCCGGCAAAGGGGCTGGATCGGTTCCGTGACCAGGTGAAATGGACGCCTTCAAGGTCGGGACGGGCGAAGGACAAATAGATCCGACACTG
Organism: uncultured Chloroflexia bacterium; assembly: GCA_963805645.1. Taxonomy (GTDB): domain Bacteria; phylum Chloroflexota; class Limnocylindria; order QHBO01; family QHBO01; genus CAVXEH01. The sequence goes on from CAWDVA010000005.1 coordinate 16,306, forward strand.
GCCGAGAGCTTTGTCAAGGGGCTTGCGGAGGCCAATGAGGCGTCCGGCATCCGAAAGCGGTTCCTCGATCTCGTGGACGATACACACCCGTCACGAGCCGGACAGCTACTGGCACGAACGCCAGGAGATCGTCGGCCGAACTGCGCCGCATCCTCGCGAGGAGCTGCATCGCTGCGCTCGAGCCCGACGTGATCATTCTCGACGAGTTCCAGCGGTTCAGGCACCTCCTGGAGGAACCGAACCCTGACGATCCCGATGACATCCGGTCGTTGGCGCGCAACCTGTTCGACCAGCACGGACGCGACAAGGTCGCTCCTCTCTGTCAGCGACGCCATACAAGATGTACACCCTTTCCGACGAGGCCGATGACGACCACTACCGCGACTTCGTGCAGACGTCCGCATTCCTGTTGGGCAAGGAGGGCGCGGCCGGGTTCGGCAAGGATCTGTCGGCGTTCCGCCGGGCGCTGCTCACGATCAGTGATGGCGTCGACCTCTCCGAATCCGTTCGGCTGAAGTCGCGGATCGAGCGGCGGCTCCGCCGCGTAATGGCACGCACTGAGCGGCTATCGGTCACGCGGGATCGCAGCGGCATGCTTGAGGAGCGCCCATCAGCTGGGCTGCGGCTTGGGGCCCAGGACCTTCGCTCATTCATGCTGACCGACGAGCTCGCCCGCAAGCTCGGTTCAGGCGACGTCCTCGAATACTGGAAGTCCTCGCCCTACCTGATGAACTTCATGGAGGGCTACAAGCTGAAGCAAGAGGTCCGCGCTGCAATCGGCGAGAGAGCGGACCCGCGAGATCATTGCCCTGCTGCGGTCGGCCGGTGGAGGCGGGACTTCTCTCCTTTGCGCAGGTCCGGGCCTATGAACGCGTTGATCCGGGGAATGCGCGCCTCCGCAGTCTGATCGGGGACACGCTTGATCGCGGCGTATGGCAGCTCCTGTGGCTGCCACCGTCGATGCCCTATTACGAGCCGGGCCCGCCTTGGTCCGACGTCGCCGCTGACGGCTTCACCAAGCGGCTCATCTTCTCGAGCTGGACCGTTGCGCCGCAAGCAATCGCATGCCTCCTCAGCTACGAGGCTGAGCGCCGCATGGTCCGCAAGGGCCGCCGGCGGCGTCTCAACACGCCGGAGGCTCGGAAGCGCCAGCGAGGGCTCCTCCGTTTCGCTCGCGATTCGCGAAACCAGGAGCGGCCGGTGGGTATGCCGGTCTTCGGGCTGCTGTATCCCAGCCCAACGCTGGCGCGGCTGGGGGATCCGCTGCGTCTCGAAACACGGCGCACGGGGTCGCTCCCAAGCCGCGCAGAGGTTGTCGAAGCCGTGAAGTCAAAGCTAGAAAGGCGGCTGCGGCCCCTCCTCAGGCAGGCGCGCGGCGAGGAGTCAGACGAGGACTGGTACTGGGCAGCTGCAGTCCTTCTCGACGCGCAGGCCGACCCCAACCAGACCGACGGCTGGCTTGATCGGCCAGATGCCCAGAGGGCCTGGGATGCTGGCGAGAAGGGCTCTGACGCAGATAGTGCATTCGCGGCCCACGTAGAGCTTGCGCGCGACGCGGCGCACCAAGTTGAGGGTTTCGGTCAGCCGCCAGACGACCTGCTGGACGTTCTCGCTCGCGTCGCGATTGCTTCGCCCGCGAACGTTGCGCTGCGCTCCCTCGCACGGACATTGGGCGATCCGCGTAGAGCTGCTGAGACGCCGGTTCGCGATGCGTCCGCTCGTATTGCATGGGGCTTCCGCGCGCTCTTCAACGTTCCCGAGGTCATGGCGTTGGTGCGCACCATGGAGGGCGCCGACGAGGCGTACTGGCGCGGCGTTGTGGAGTACTGCTTTGCCGGCAACCTTCAGGCCGTCCTGGACGAGTACCTGCACGTATTGCCGGAATGGCTGGGGCTGGTGGGCCGACCCGAGGAAGCCCAGGTCGCGGAAATCGCCAAAGAAGTGCATGAGGTGGTGTCACTGCGGGCGGCGAACTATGGTGTCGAAGAGCTCCTCGAACGTGGCGGCGGTCTCGCTCTGGAAACGCAGAAGATGCGCGCGCGTTTCGCCCTGCGATTTGGCGTGAGGGCTACAGATGAGGAAGCATCACTCACGCGCGCCGGCCTCGTTCGCTCGGCCTTCAACTCGCCCTTCTGGCCGTTCGTGTTGGCGAGTACGTCCCTCGGACAGGAGGGGTTGGACTTCCACCAGTACTGCCACGCAGTTGTGCACTGGAACCTTCCTGCAAACCCCGTGGACATGGAGCAGCGCGAAGGGAGAATTCACCGGTATAAAGGCCACGCCGTCCGGAAGAACGTCGCACGCGAACAAGCGGAGGTCGGCTTCGCAGCCCGCGGGCGCGACCCCTGGGGGCCGATGTTTGAGGCCGCGCGCCCGCCACGGGGTGCGCGTGATCGAGATCTAGTTCCCTATTGGGTGTATGCGCCAGAGGGTGGGGCCCGGATCGAGCGCTACGTGCCAGCGATGCCGTTGAGCCGTGACGCCGTGCAGCTCGAGCGGTTACGGAGAAGTCTGGCCGCCTACCGGCTGGTCTTTGGCCAGCCTCGACAGGAAGACCTGCTCGCGTTCCTCGGGGGACGCATGTCAGCCGATCAGGTGGCCGCTCTCGCCGACCAGCTCCGTATTGATCTTTCGCCACGATGACAAGAGTGGCCGGGGTTGACATTTCCAGCACCGCGGCCAACGTCGTCGTGCTCGACGCAGCGCTCGACGTTATCGACGCACGGCTGTGGTCTGCCGCTGACCCGGGCGGACTTGCAGACCACTTGACTGGCTGCGATGTCGTGGCGATCGATGCCCCCGATCGCTGGAGCCGTGGGCCCATACCGGAGCATGCCGGTCTGTCGCCTAAGTTCGATGCCGCACGGTGCGCTGAATTCGAGCTAGCGAGGAAGTTTCGCTATTGGGTGCCGTGGGTGACGCCTCAACAGCCGGCGCCAGGCACGGAAGGGCGCCACGCCTGGATCCAGCGCGGCATCGAGCTATTTGAGCATCTCCCATACGGAACGACAGCGATCGAGGTGTACCCGCACTCCATATTCCGTCGCTTGGCCGGCGAGCAAGGGCTGCCGCCCAAGTCCAGACTCGCGGGACTGTTGATGCGAGCTCAGTTGCTGGTTGCAGCGGGGATGTCAGTGGACTTCCTCGAGATGTGGTCCCACGACTCGCTGGACGCCGCGGCCGCAGCGGTGGTCGCGCTGCATGCAGTCCTCGGCAAGGCCGAGCGCGTCTCATGCGACCACGATGGCTCTGCCATGTGGCTTCCGGCCCGCCTGGAGGGCGCTAGTGGTTGAGGCGCTGGATGCCCTGCTATCGAAAGCACGCGGCGCATCGCGCAACGACCGGATTGACATTCGCGATGCCGTCGCCGCCCACGGGGTGGCAGCCGTGGAAGCAATGGGGGAGTGGCTTGCAGACCCTTTGTTGTCGCGCTTCGCCGTCCGAGTAATTGGAAGGGTCGCCGACCTAGGTGAACGTAATGCCGCGCTCGTGGCGCTGCGCCTTGGCAGAGAGGAGGGCACGCCGGACCAACAAGCTGATATCGATGCTGAGCTGCGGCGGCTGGGCGTTGTACTTCAACCGAGATCGCGTGGCCATCGAACACTCCGGGCTTCACCTCCGGCAGACGAAGGCGTCCCAGGTTGGATGATGCGTACCAACCGCGCTATCGCTGAATGGCTTTGGAGTGAAGTCGAAGCCGGCCGCCTGCGCCAAGGATGGGGCTATCAGCCCAAGCAAGAGCTCACGCTGCTTCGACATCGGCGCGAAGCAGGAGAACCAATGGACCGCGACGACGATTGGGCGTGGCCGAACCGCCGCATGATGGCGGACGAATCTGATGGGATGCAGATTGGTGATCTTGTGTTCAGTCCGCACCTGCCACGCGAATGGCGTTGGTCAGTTTTGAGGATCGCCGGGCACTATCGATACGAGATCGACCCTAATCGGCACGACTACGGCCACATCCTTCCGGTCGAGATCCTCAAGGCGGACATCCCCGATGATGGCCTGACGCCAGAGCTCCGGTGGGTTCGTAGCTATCCAGCCAGGCTCAGGCGTCTTACCCGGCAGGCGTACGAGGATCTCGAGGATGCAACCGGCGCAGAGGGACTGAATGCTGATCAAGGAGGCTGACGACCGAACGGCAGACATCAAGGTCCTGGAAGCTCTCCTGACGCGGCCAGGGCTTGATGCAACTCCCAAGCGCGCTATCGAGGCGGAGCTCCGCAGGCTCAAGGCCGGCGTTCGTGGCGAACGAGAGGCGGCGTACGAAATCGAGTTCCACTACGGGCAGAACCCGAACCGAATGACGATCCACGACCTGCGGCTGGAGGTGGACGGCCGGGTAGCCCAAATCGACCATCTCCTCATTGATCGTCTGCTCGGAATCTGGGTATGCGAGAGCAAGCACTTCTCCGAAGGGGTAGCCGTCGACGAGTTCGGCGAATGGACGGGCTTCTACAACCATCGGCCATTTGGCATTGGCTCGCCGATCGAGCAGAACCGAAAACACATTGCCGTGCTGGGCGATGCCTTTGCCAAGCGGCTGGTGGAATTGCCGAGACGCTTAGGCGTGGGCATCAAACCCGAAGTCCGCGGGCTTGTGCTCGTGTCGAAGACCGCTCGGATCAGTCGGCCGAAGACGAAGGCAGCCCGCTCGCGGATCCTCGGCCTGGAGTCGGTGATCAAGGTCGACCAGCTGAAGCCGATGCTGGACAAGGACTGGGATGAGAAAGGTGTGACCGCCTTCCGGCGGCTGGTCTCGCCATCCACGATCGAAGCCCTTGCGCGCCATCTTGTGGCGCTGCATCGGCCAGCCTCCTTTGACTGGCCCGCAAAGTTCGGCCTGTCCGACAGAGCACCTGAGGATGGTGAGATCGATCGCTCCACTGCCACCGCTGACGATGACGCGGCGACGTGCGACAGCTGTGGTCGAAAGGTCTCACGAGCGGTGATCGAGTTCTGCCAGGCACGGAACCAGCTGTTCAACGACCGAATCCTGTGCATGGATTGTCAGCGGAAGGCTCGACGCGGCTACTAGGGGCGAGCCCCCTGTCGGCCACGTCGTAGGCATTCGGGTGAGGACGGATTGCCGCAACCCGCGTTCGACGCCTTGCAGGTCCCGAATTTGCGCGGCCGCAACACGAGGGCGGGAGCCCCGTTGTCATGCCGGAGCGCCCACCGGTCTCCCCCCTCGGAGGCGAATCGCCGCAGGCGGAATCCTCAGTCGATCCTCACGCCGCCAGCGTCGCTGAGGACGGTCAGCACCTCGCCCTCGCTCACCAAGTCGCGCAGACTGCGACCAACCCGCAGGACTCCAGATCGCTCTCGGTCCGGTCCCATCCTGGGATCCCAGGAAACGTTCATGGCGCGGCCTCGCAATCTGACGTCAATGACAGTCTTTGCCGTGGGCAGCACCTGTTTGGTGAGTGCGGCCCCCGACGCGGGAATGCGGATCTGGCCGGCGCGCAAGTCAGCGGCGGTGACACGCTGCGTGCGACTCCGTCCCGCGGTTCCCGGCGAGACCTCTCTTAGCTGAGTCGTCTGGCTCTGTTGTCGAGCCGGAATGGTCGGAACGTGCGGCGCATCGTGGGATCGTGATTCGCGCGCCCCTCGCAGGCCGTGTGCCTTCCTTGTCCCCGCGGGCCACTCAAGGTTGGCGAACGGGAAGGGATGGCGCTGATCGATGAGCATGTCCTTGGTTGTCTCCGACACCCCGTCGCAAAACCAACGGATCATCTCGCCCTCGGCAGACTCCGGATCGGTACACGGTGCGTAGTGAACCCACAACCCTTCAAGAGGCGACAGCAATTTGAGGAAGTAGCCGCCCGAATGCGGCCGGCTGGCCCCGATGGGCGTTCGGTAGTAGTCACCCAGTCTGGAGGACAGATTCGTGGCCCGCCCGATGTAGACGATGATCTCGTCCGGAAGCCAGAATCCTTCGATGCGACGCTTCAGCTGATCCGCAGCTGGCCGAGTGCCGTCGAGCGTGAGCCGGGGACACCTGGAGAGCCACGCTCGAAACGCGTCGTCATTGAAGGGTGGCCGTGGGAGAGCCGCGTCGAACGCATCAAGCGACGAGGTGAGGCTAACCACGTAGACCCCGGACTCACGAGTCCGTGGTCGCTTTCCCCATGTCAGCGGACCATGGCTGGCAAGCCCCACGGCGGCGAACACCTCAGCTACCGATGTTGGCATTTGGCCATCCTACGCTGCGGTACCCTGGAACCGTACAGTGCCGACAGCTCGGCGTTGCCAGTCGGATGATGGGCAGAGGTGGTATGGGCTGGCGTCTCTTTAAGCGTATCCCGCTCGGGCGGGGACTGACTGTGAACCTCTCGCGATCAGGACCAAGCCTCTCCTTCGGCCGGCGCGGCGCCAGGATGACTGTTGGAAGGCGCGGGATTCGTCGCACCCTAGGCTTTCCGGGCACTGGTGTCTCCTACACGGAAGCCACAGGGTGGCCGGACCGCGCCAAGGGAGCGCCGGCTGCGGTGCGAGTCTGCCCTAAGTGCTCGAGCCCGACTGGCAAAGCCTGGATCACCTGCCCGCAGTGCGGCACCCGGCTCTAGTCCACAAGAAGTAGGGGAGCAGTAAGCGATGTACGACGCTCAGATAAGCCGCGCCAACCCTTCTTGCTTTCTGTTCTTGGTCGATCAATCGGGTTCTATGGCGAGCCCGTGGGGAGGCGGTTCCGGTAGGAACAAGGCAGACGAGCTCGCGACAATTCTCAATCGGCTCCTACAAAACCTGGTCCTTCGGTGTGCAAAGGAAGAGGGCATTCGGCACTATTACGATGTGGGAGTCATTGGGTATGGAGAGCGAGTCGGCCCAGCGTTGGGCGGCGTGCTCGCCAACCAAGACCTGGTGGCTATCGATCAGCTGGGGGAAAGTCCCATCCGGGTCGAGGAGCGTACAAAGAAGGTCGACGACGGAGTCGGAGGTCTTCTCGATCAGACCGTCAAGCTGCCGATCTGGGTAGATCCTGTATCCGGCAATGGCACCCCAATGGTGGCTGCGATTGAGCGTGCCGTGACGATCCTGCAGCACTGGACCGAACAACACCCTGATTCGTTTCCGCCAATTGTGTGGAACCTGACGGATGGGGAGCCGACCGATGGCGATCCGTCTGCCGTGGCCGAGCGCCTCAAGAATCTTGGTACAGCGGACGGGAAGGTGCTGCTCCTCAACTGCCACATCTCGTCAGTGAGCGGTACCCCGATTGAGTTTCCTGCTTCGGAAGGCGAGCTCCCCGACGAGCCGGCTCAGCTTCTGTTCAGGATGTCCAGCCCACTCCCGGCCTTTATCAGCCGCGAGGCGGCCAAAGAAGGGATGCCGATCCACCCGGAGTCCCGGGGCTTCGTCTTCCAGAGCGACGCCGTGGCTGTGATCCGGTTCCTCGAGATCGGCACCCGGCCAAGCAACATGGCCGACGTTCCACAAATGGAGTAGTCGGTGTCATTCCGGCACGTCACCCTGTTTGAGCCAAAGTCCGGTTACGGGGTAGACGAGTACGAGGACGCCTTCTGGCCTCCGTCGCGGGAGTCGGGAGCGAACCGTTTTGCAGTCGCGGATGGGGCGACGGAGAGCTCGTACTCTCGAGGCTGGGCCGAACTCCTCGTCGAGGCGTACGGCATGGGTCTGCCTGGGAACAGCCTCGGCCGCTCATTGGCCACCCTCCGCTCGCAATGGCGCGACGCACACCCTGTCGCCGGTCTCCCATGGTACGCGGAGCAGAAGCTTGCCTTGGGCGCCTTCGCAGCTCTCCTCGGTGTCCGTGTCAATCTGCTTGGAAAGGAGAGGCGAGCGACCGCGATCGCCGTCGGAGACTGCTGCCTCGCACATCTTCGAGGTGAAGAGTTCTGTTGTTCCTTTCCAATGACGGCCGCATCGGACTTTGGGCTTCACCCAGAGCTCTTGGGGTCCGTGGTGACCGACGGCCGCGAGGTACCGAACTTCAGGCGCCGCCGAATTCGAGTTGGCAGCGACGACAGGCTATTCCTCATGACCGATGCGATCGCGCAGTGGTTTCTCAACGAGCGCGAGTTGGGCAACGCGCCGTGGCGCGAGATCGAGGACCAGGCCGTCCGCGATTTCAAGCGATGGGTTCAACGGTGTCGCGAGGACCGTCGAATGCATGACGACGACGTCACCCTAACAGTCGTCTACCTGGGCTGAAATGGCTTGGCCCGCGCCTCAGGACTACAACGAGGCGTTGCAGAATCTGAGTGCCACTCTAGCCGATACTGAGCTCCGCCTTGGTGCCGCAGCGCTAGGCACCCTTGGCCTCCCAAAGGCCGTCACCGGGCAGTTCGCGACCGTCTACCGCGTCTCCACGGCGGGTGGTGACTGGGCAGTCCGGTGCTTCCTCAGAGATATACCGGATCAGCGGGAACGCTACCGCGCGATATCGGCGTACCTCGCCCAGGCGCGACTCCCGGAGGCAGTCGATTTCGAGTTCGTGCCACGCGGGATCCGCGTGGGAGGGACCTGGTATCCGATCTTGAAGATGGATTGGGTGGATGGAACAACGCTGGATGCGTTCATCGAGCGCAACCTAGGCAATCGGCAGGTCCTGGGCAGGCTTGCGGACGCCTTCACGAGCCTAGTCACCAACCTGCGCGAACGAGACATGGCGCACGGGGACCTTCAACACGGGAACGTCTTGGTCGTTGAGCAAGGTGACGGGATATCCCTTCGCCTTGTTGACTACGACGGGATGTGGGTGCCATCCCTCCAGGGCAAAGCGAGCCACGAGATCGGGCATCCCAACTATCAACACCCGGCCCGAACATTGGCGGATTTCGGAGCTCAGCTGGATACCTTCTCGGCTTGGAGCATTCTTACATCACTCCTTAGTCTCAGTGCCGAACCCGCACTCTGGTCACGGGTTCGAGTAGGCGATGAGCAGCTGCTGTTCCACAAGTCGGATTACGTTGAGCCTTGGAACTCGCGGGCGATGTCCGCGGTAAAGGAGCTCGTGAGCGCTGCAGTCAGCGAGCTCGGGTACGAGCTCGCAACGTACGCGCTTGAGCCATCGGTCCGGGAAATCCCATTTCCTCCTCAGATCAATTCTGGCGTGATTGGCTCGCCCTCTGAGGAGTCGGGTGTCGGGGAGGAGTGGTGGCGAGGGGCGCCCGAACCTCAGCCGCTAACGAATGCTGGTGAAGTGCCGTGGTGGCTGCCGGTCCCAGAGCCCGTGTTCTTCGGCGGACCCGCGTGGCAGGAGCGGCTACTTGCACTTGCCGGCGTCCTCGTCCTACTCGCGTTGATACCTGCATCCTGGATGATTCCCCCAATCCTAAGTTTGGGATTGGCAGGGATGTGCGTGCTGACTGTCGCGCTCGGCCTTCTCATGTCCTATCGGGAGCTGCCCGAGGTACGAGCTAAGCGGGAGGTTGCCTTAGGGTTGGCCGCGGCTCGAGCGAGCCTCGCAGAAGCACGAATGGTGAGCACGAACCTCGCCAGGCAGTTGAGCGGCGAGGTCGAGCAGCAAAGGAATCAGATTGCCGCTCTGGACAAACAACTTCACGCCACCAAAGCCTCGGAACTTGCCTCAGTCAAGAAGATCGAACAGGCGTTAGGGGCTAAGGTCAACGGGTTGCGAGCGAAGCAGACGACCCTGAAAGAGGCGGAGGATGCTGAAGTCGCGGAGACGTTGGCAAGTCTCAGGGCGGGTCAGTTGAAGGCACAGCTAGCAAGGGTCTCGGTGAACGCTTCCACCATCCCAGGAATTGGCGAAGCGCTCACCCAACGCCTCGCTGAGAGTGGGATCCGGAATGCCGCGGACTTCACGGGCGTTTCGGTCGCCTATTTCTGGTCAGGGCCATACCAGAGGCTTGATGTTGGACTGAAGCTGTCCGCAGGAGTGGTTGTCCACGTGGATGGAATCGGGCAAGCAAAAGCCCGAGCACTCGACGAGTGGCGGAAAGCCTCAGTGACCCGACTGAGCCGATCCCTGCCAACAAGACTCTCTGAGAGCGTCGAGAGTGCGATCCGAACGCGCTATGCGCATGATCGATTGCAGGCGAAACGGGAGGAGCAAGGACATTCTCAGTTCCTCGCCCTAGAGGTTAAACGCCTACGTGAACAGTCGGAGAAGAAGCACCGTGGCATCCGAGCTGACGTTGCACGGCTGGAGGGACAAGTGCGTCAGCGTGTGCGCGCCACTGACGAGCCGCGCCGCAAGGCCGAGGAGACTGTCCGATCCCGGCGAATGGAAGTAGCGAGGATGGAGGCGAGGCTCTCCAGCTACTCAGCCATCAGTTTTGCCATTTACCTCCTTCAGCTTGTCCAGACATGACCAGACGCGTGTTACACATCTGGTGCGGACGTCGGTCCCTCAGAGGATGAGGTCCCGAGGAGAGAATCGCGTCAGCGCCGCATGGCTCCACAAGGAGTCCGGCCAGGTGCCCCGCGATGGCGAGGCGGATTTCCTGGTCGCTCATCCCGAGCTTGGATCATGGTGATCGAGGCCAAGGGCGGTGGCATCCGTCGCGTGAACCGGCAACGGGAGTCCGTCGACAGTCAATGGGGGAGGCCCAATCGGTCGTCCCGAGGGCCTGGGAGTGTCGGCGACCAGGATTCCGGCGGGCGGCGCTGGCAGGCGCGGCACGGCTCGTAACCCGATGCGATAGCCGCAGCGGTGGGCCACCATCCGCGCAGGCCCGGCACCCACTCGTAGCGTCCTGAGCCGTTCGGCGCCCAGGGCGCGCCCTGCCAGTCGGGGATGGGCTGGCCACCATCGGCCACCGGACGGGTGTCATCGGCGTCGTTGGTCCGGTTGAGGATGGTGTCGCCCCGCTCGGGGAAGATGCCGGCGCTGGTCCAGTAGCGGAAGCCGTCAGGGCCATGCCAGTAGCGGTTCGGGGTCCGGTACCCGCGCCAGTAGGCGAGCACCGTCTGGCGGCTGCCGCGGATCATGGCCAGGATCGCGTCGAGCGCGGCCGGGTCGCAGTCTTCCCACGAGCTCACCACGTACTGGTGCGGCATGGTGGCGCAGAAGGACGTCTTCCACGGCAGGCGCTCGATCGCCTCGGGAAGGTCGATCCGGGTGCCATCCGCGGATGCGACGGTGCGGTCGTCGATGACCTGGGACAAGGCGGCTATCGGCGCAGTCATGGTGGTGGTGGCCTCAGGCGCTCAGGGCGGGTGCATCGGCCCCGGCGGGGGAGTCGACCACGTCCAGCTGGGCCTCCACGTCCTTGACGGCGCGCAGGACGCCCATCCGCATGCCGTCCAGGGTGTCGCTGACCTCGCCCGCGGCCTTCGAGATGGAGGTCAGGCGGGACTTCATGCCCTGCACCTCGCCCACCTGGCGGATGATCTCGGCCAGGGCCTCCTGCACGGCCGGCACGTCGAGCTGGACCGATGACTCGCGCAGGCTGGCCAGCGCCAGCGCCCGGGCCAGGCGCACGGCGGCCTCCAGGGCAATGGCCTCGTCCGCCTCCGGGTCGTACACGCAGTAGACGTCCGAGCCGATGAGGGTCAGCGGCGCGATGCCGGCCGGCGCGCTGGCGGGCGTGAAGACGGCCAGGGCCACGCGGGCGCGGCGGTTCTCCTTCGCCTCGGCCAGCTCGGCGGCGAAGCGGCGCATGGGCACGGAGCGGTCCTTGGCCTCGATGACGATGCGCAGGTCCACCCCGCGCGTCCGGCTGGGATCGATGCCCAGCACGAAGTCGCCCTTCTTGCTGCGCAGCGCGTCGCCGGCCTCGTTGTTCCGTGCGCTCCAGCAGGTCGCCGGTCACGCGGGCAAGCTCGCCCAGGCGTGCCTCGAGCGCATCCTCGAAGTCCGCGCCCTTGGCGGTGCCCCTGGCGCGCTCCTCCGCGCGGGCCTTCTCGCCCGCCTCGAGCGCGGTCAGCCGTTCCTGGAGGGCGCGGAACTCGCCGGTCACCTCGTTGCGGAACTGGTGGAGCGGCGAGCCCTCGCGGGTGGGGTCCAGGAGGCGGGCGAGCTGTGAGGCGTCGCCGTCGAAGTAGCGGCCCAGCAGCTCGCGCAGCTGGCCCATGGCGCCCTCGCGGCGGTTCGGGTCGAACAGCTCGCCCACCAGGCGGCGCAGCTTGCCCTCGTCGCCCAGGAACGCTTCCAGGGTGCGGGGCAGGCGGCCGTCGCCATCGGCGAAGTTGGCGCGCAGCTGCTGCTCCAGGGCCTCGGCGGCCCGGGCGTTGGTCTGCTCCAGGCGCTCGGTGAGGCGGGCGAACTCGGTGCGGACGACATCGGTCGTCAGGCTGACGCCGGCGTTGCAGATGGTCTCCAGGCCGATGTGCAGCGCGCGCTCCACCAGGCCGGCCCGCTCATTGGGTTCGCGGTCCGCGACGAAGGCGGCCAGCTGCGGGTCGCGGAGCTCAAGGTGCTCGACGACGATGCGGTCCGCCCGGATGGTTACGCTGCTTTCCATGAGGGGAGTGTCTGTATAGGTTGCGACACGTTGTGTGTCGCGATTTGGAGATTCGCGACGCGTGGTCATCGGCTCGTCATCGCCGGCTGAGTTCCTGGCGGCCTCCGCGGTCGACGGATTCTAGTCAGGCTAGCCCTACGGCCCCCTGGCGCCGCGGAACCCACCCTTCGGACGTCGGTTGGCCAGCCTGGCTAGCACCGCGGCCCCCGGAGACACTCTCGGACGTCGTACCGCTCGCACGGCTGGAATCGCATCCGGGCCATCGAACGGTCCTCCGCCACCGGCTCCTCCGTCATTGCCAGAGTGGGATTGGCACCAGGGCGCAGCCTGGTTCCGCGGGTCGGCGCCAAGCCGGTTGGGAAGGGAAGGACCGGGTGACGGCCCGGGCGTGATTGGGCGGTGACACTGCGACCGGGGAGGCTGGCTGGCGGGCCCTGTCCGAAGCCATTTCTCTCACGGGCTTGACCGTCGCGCACGACAGTGCGAAAGTGAGACTGTCGTACGGCGAGGTAGAGGGACGTGGCGCTGACGCGAGTCCGAGCCAAGGGGCAGCTCACGCTGCCGGAGGAGGTCCGCCGCGCTGTGCGCGTGGGCGAGGGCGACTACCTGGAGGTCTCGGTGCGCGAGGGCGAGATCGTCATGCGTCCCAAGAAGCTGGTAGACGCACAGCAGGCCTGGTTCTGGACCGATGCCTGGCAGGCAGGCGAGCGCGAGGCGAGCGAGGACATCGCCGCCGGTCGCACGCGACGCGCGACCAGCGCGGTGGAGTTCCTCGAGACGCTCGACGAGTAACGGTGTCGCGTGCCCTCCCACGAACGCACGCGGCGGTTCGAGCGCGATGTCGGCGCGCTCACCCCTGCCCAGCGCCGTCGCTTCCGCACCGCGTTCCTCCGGTTCGACGAGGACCTTGGCACGGGGACGTTCCGCGCGGGACTGCGGGTGAAGCGCGTGGAGGGCGCGGAGGGGATCTTCGAGATGACCTGGGCGCCGGACGGTCGAGCGACCTTCCAGTACGGAGCATCCCAGGGAGCCGGAGCACACATCATCTGGCGCCGCATCGGCACCCACGACGTCTTCCGGCGGCCATGAGCCCGGCGGGGGAGGATCGGCTCAACGGTCGTAAGGTTCGCCAGGCTAACACTGCGGCCCGCCGGCGCCGGGCGGCAGCGGCGGGCGTCCGGCAGCAGGGGGGTAAGATCGCCGCGCATGACCGACCGCGCCGCCCAGGCGGCCCCGGCCAGCGACAGTCAGCCGGCCGCGGGCGAGCTGCCGACCGGCATCGTGACGTTCCTGTTCACGGACATCGAGGGCAGCACGCAGATGCTCGAGCGGCATCGCGCGGCGGCCGGTGCGGCCTTCGCCCGCCACCACGAGCTGCTGCGAAACGCCATCGAGGCAAACCGCGGCGTCGTGTTCGAGACCGTGGGCGACGCGGTGTACGCCGCCTTCAGCCAGCCGGTGGATGCGGTCCTCGCCTCCGTCGCCATCGTGCGCGCCCTCGAGGCGGAGGACTGGGGCGAGATCCGCGAGCTGCGGGCCAGGATCGCCATCAACACCGGGAGCGTGGAAGCGCGCGGCAGGCACTACTTCGGGCCGCCGCTGTTCGAGTGCGCCAGGCTGGAGTCGCTGGTCCACGGCGGGCAGATCCTCACCTCGCGGTCGACGCAGTCACTCGCCGGGGACGACCTCCCGGACGGTGTCTCCCTGCAGCCCATGGGAACGCATCGGCTCAAGGATCTCGAGACACCCATGGAGGTCTTCCAGGTCCACGCCCCCGGCCTTCGGGACGAGTTCCCACCGCTGCGGGCGGCCACCACCGCGCAGACCAACCTGCCAACGGAGGCCACCACCTTCGTGGGCCGTGCGGCGGACCTCGCCGCGGTGTCCGCATTCCTCGACGAGCGCGCCTTCGTCACCCTGGTGGGGTCGGGCGGGACCGGAAAGACCCGGCTGGCCATGGAGGTCGCGCAACGACACCTCGACGACTACGCCGATGGCGCCTGGATCGTGGAGCTGGCGCCGGTCTCCGATCCAGAGCTCGTCCTGGGGGCGGTGGCGGACATCTGGAACCTGCGCGCGGGCGAGGGCACGACCCTGGACGGCGTCCTGCTGCACTACCTGTCCACCCGCCGCCTGCTGCTCATCATCGACAACTGCGAGCACGTGGTGGACGCGGCCGCGGCGCTGGTCGACCGCATCGTGAAGGCGGGGTACGCGACGACCCTGCTGGTCACGTCGCGCGAGCCGCTGGGCGTCCCCGGTGAGACGGTCTACCGCGTGCCCTCGCTTGGCCTGCCCGAGGCCGATGGTGGGGGTGATGCGTCCACCGCGGAATCCGTGCTCCTCTTCCTGGACCGTGCCCGGACGGTGCGGCCGGACCTGTCGATGACCCCCGAGGATCTCGAGGCCGTCGCGCGCATCTGCCGCCGGCTGGACGGGATGCCGCTTGGGCTGGAGCTGGCGGCCGCGCGGCTGCGCACGCTCTCGCCAATCGACCTCGCCGATCGGCTGGACGACTCGTTCCGGATCCTGACCGGTGGCGCCAGGACCGCGATGCCCCGCCAGCGAACCCTGCAGGCGACCATCGACTGGTCGCACGAGATGCTCTCCGACGCCGAGCGGACAGTCTTCCGGCGCCTCTCCACGTTCGCCGGCGGCTTCGATATCCCGGCGGCGGAGGCGGTGTGCGCCGGGGGTGCGGTCGAGGAGTTCGACATCCTCGACCACGTCGACTCGCTATTGGCGAAGTCGCTGGTGATGGCGCTTCCCGGGCCGCACTCGCGGTTCCGCCTGCTCGAGCCCATCCGGGAGTACGCGCAGAACGCGCTCGAGGCATCCGGCGAGGCGGCCGCGGTCCGGCTGGGGCACGCACGGCACTTCGCGGCGCTGGTCGCCGAGGCGGCGCCGCACACCCGCGGTGCCGGGCAGATGCCGTGGGACCGGCGGCTGGATCGCGAGTACGAGAACGTCCGTGTTGCGTTCCGCACGCTGCGCGAGGCCGGCGAGTTCGACGCCTACCTCGGCATGTGCTTTGACCTGTTCCTGTACTGGATGCACGTGGGCCGGCACCTGGAGGGGATCGAGACGTGCGTCGCCGGCCTGGAGGCTCCCGGCTCGGATGCCGCGGATCCGCTCCTGCGCATCAAGGCGTGGGCGGTCGCTGCGGGCCTGGGCGCCGAAATCACCCGCCCCGAGGCCGTGGAGCACGCGCGCAAGGGCCTGGCGGAGGCAACGGCGCTGGGCGACCCGAACGCCATCGGGCGCATGGAGATCCAGCTGGGCGCCGCCATTCGCCATTCGACGACCGATCCGGAGTACCTGGAGCACCTCGTCGAGGGGCGGCGCCTGGTCGAGGAGCACCCCGAGCCCCTGTGGTGGGAACCCACCTGGGAGCGCGGCTTCTTCAACCTCGTGCTGGCGGCCTATCTCCCCGAGGAGGACGAGCGGGTGCGCGAGCACTTCCACGCGGCGCTGAAGGCGTTCGACGAGGCCGGAGACGAGGCGCTCCTGGCCGCGACCCTCTCAGACAGCGGTGGGCTGTGGGGCCAGGAGGACGACGCCTGGGTGCTGGGCAACGTGCGTCGCGCCGTCGAGATCTACGAGCGGATCGAGGTCCCGTACTGGTACGGGCACACGCTCCAGACCCAGGGAGCGCTCTTCATCCTGCAGTCGGACTACGCGTCCGCGGCCGCCGCGTTTGCCAAGGGGGCCGGCATGCTCGAGGACTGCGGCGACCTGGCCTGCTGGGCCACCTCGAGCCGCTACCTGGCCGATGCCGAGGCACGAATCGGTCGAGCCGCATGACGCGCGTGGCAGGGTGGCATCGGTGATCCGGCGCCTGCCGCTGCTGCCGATGCAGGAGGTCGCCATCCCGCGGACCCTCGACGCTGCGGCATCGGTCCTGACGCATGCAGGCCCCCCGGAGGCCGCCGCCCGCGTCATCGGCTGGTCGCTGGCCAACCCGCTGCCGGTGCCCACGTTCCTGCCGCGCACCCGGATACTGGAGGCGCTGCGCTCGGAGGTCGTGGAGTCACTGGGCCAGGAGGAGGCGGAGCGCCTCATGGCCGAGGGGGCAGCCACGCCCACGGCTGACCTGGTGACGTCCGCACTCGCCTGGCTCGAGGCCGACTGACCGCCTGGCCGGACCAGGGGGCCCACCAGTACCGGGGCCGGGATACCTCGTCCTGGTCGCAGGCACGACCGCCGAGTCCGCCCCCCGTCGAGGCCCGGCGGTCGTTGGGTACTCCCACCACCACGCTGACCAGCCGACAGTGGTCGGCGCCGGGTGAGTGTGGGCGGCGCTTCTCAGTGAGCGCGAACCCAGTTGATGCCCCAGCCGTCCCCGTCGGGGTCACCCGCCCAGAGCGTGTCGCTGCCCTCGTCCCAGTAGATGGCGCCGAGGTCATAGCCGTCGAGGACGACCTTGCCGCAGTGCGCCGAGGCAGTGACCGGGATGAGGAAGGTCTGGTTCCACTCGTTGGTCTCGTAGTAGCCGGAGCCGGTGACGACCAGCTGCGTGGAGGAGCTGCCCGCCAGGGCGCACTCCATGGAGTACGAGTCGTGGTAGACGAAGCGGGGTGTGTCGCCGCTGGTGACCTGCAACGTGAGCGTGCTGGCATCGCCCCAGATGCCGCAGTCCATGCCGAACTGGCTCTGGTTGTCCCCGGTCGCGCAGTCAATGGCCGTCCAGGAGCCCGCAAAGCCCGCTGGCTTGCCCACGTTGGCGCTCGCAACTCGTGGTAATCCCTGAACCAGGGCGAGCGAGGTGACGACGGCCAGCGCCGCCGAGAAGGAGATTAGTCGAGATCGCATCGGATAGATCCTCCGGTGGAGGTCCCGTTGCGGGACCGCTCGCCATTGGAATATCAGTCGACTCCTGCGGTCGGCCTGCGGAGGCACTGCGGCGCGACAGCGGCGGGGCCAGTTCGAGCGTCGCACCGCCAGCCACTGGGCCATCGGGGAGGCGAGCCCATGCCCCACCGATCAGTCGCCCGCTAGACTGGCCCCATGGTGAAGCGACGACAGGTCAGCGAGCGCGAGGAACGTGCCGCCCGGGACGAGGCGCTGACGCACCGGGAGCAGCTCCTCGCCGACCTTCAGGCGCGCGAAGCCGCGCGCCGCGAGGCACCCACGGAACCCACCGTGACCCCGGAGCCTCAGGAGCCTCAGGAGCCCGGTGAGCCTGGTGAGCCCGGTGAGCCTGCGGGGGCCGAGGATTCCGGCGGGCCTGGCGCCATCGGCTGATCGCCGGGCTTCGTTGCTCCGCGCCATCGGCTACCCGAGCAGCAGCAGGAGGGTGCGCAGGATGCCCAGCGGCGGGCCGAAGGGAAGCGCGAAGCCGATCCAGAACGCGAACTCGAACGGGAGCAGGACGTAGCTGGCAGCGGCGGCGTACGGCGCGTTCATCCATAGCATCACGCCAACGACCACCTCGGCCAGGCAGACGACCACGTAGGCAACCAGCAGCGGCACCGATGTCGGCAGGCCCAGCGCCTCGAACGGGCCGCCGCCGTAGGTCGGAAAGCCCAGGAACGTCCAGACCCGGCCGGTACGGGCGAAGTGCAGGGTGCCGAGCACGCCCGGGATCCCGAATCCCAGACCGAGGAACAGCGAGCAGACCGCCGCAACCTTGATCATCGGAATCGGTCGCGCGCGTCCTGCCCGAAGACGAACAGGAGTACGGCGTTGAGGACGACCAGCATGCCGAAACCGATGGCCAGCCCGGGCTGACCCGCCACCACGACGGCGCCGGCGATGACCAGGAGCACGCCGGAGCCGATGACATCCTTCTGCGCCTGCGACAGCCCGTTACGCCTGCGCGGCGCCACGATCGATCCCCACAGGCCGATGACCAGCAGGGCCGCGATGACGGCCAGGATCCAGCGCGGGATCCCGGGCAGGCCGCTCGTGAGCTGGTAGGTGGCGTAGCCCGCACCGGCGAAACCGGCGAGCTCCAGCAGGAAGCGCAGGGCGAGGTTGGCGGTCGCCATCGGCGTAGTAGACCGCATTCGGCACGTGCCGGTCTACACCGCCGTCGACCGAGCCCACTGGCGATCGGGGGCGTTCGTCGGTCGTCCTGGTAGCCCGGTCACCCATGCGACCGGGGACTGACGCCCATGTGTGCGACGATGCCCTTGTGAGCGAGTCCCTCCGCGTCATGATTGAGCTGGGCCGCAAGAAGCCCGTGGCCGTTGCCGTTGCCTTCGACTGGCCGGGCTGGGAGCGCAGCGGTAAGTCGGAAGAAGACGCGCTGCGCGTGCTCGACACCTATCGCCCGCGATACGCCAGGGTCGCGGAGCTTGCCGGCCTCGCGAAGGAGTTCGGCGACATCGGCGAGCCCGTCGTGGTCGAGCGCATCGAGGGTATCGGCATGACGGATTTCTACGGGCTCTCCATGCGGCCGGCCGGAGCCGAGCGGGAGCAGATGAGCGTGGCGGCCTGCGAGCGCAAGATCGCCCTGCTGCGGGCCAGCTGGACCTACTTCGATGACGTCGCCTCGCGTGTCTCCGCGGAGCTGCGGAAGGGTCCACGGGGAGGAGGGCGCGACCGCGACCGGATCATTGAGCACGTGCACAACGTCGAGATCAGTGACTTCGCGAGGAAGGTCGGCCTGGACACGCCAATCGAAGCGCAGCGTGATCCTGGTGCGCTGCGCGCGTATCGCGATGCCTTCTGCGCCGCGATCCGCGAGTCGAACGCCCGGGGTCCAGCGGCCCGCAACTGGACGGTCCAGTTCGTGATCCGGCACGCCGCGTACCACGTGCTCGACCACGCCTGGGAGATGGAGGACCGGGACCTCTCCCGCAGCTCCTGACACGGGCATCCGGCGTTGCTCTGGCGAGAGTCGCCAGGGTCGCTGCTTTCGCGCAGACTCAGTGGGAGCGCTTGATCTCGCGTTCGAGCTGGTCGGCGCGGCGGCGCGTCTCGAGGTCGTCCGGGGCCTCGGCGCGGATCCGGTCGTTGGAGTCCAGGGCGTCCGAGCGGCGGTGCTCAGCCTGGTCTTCCGCGGAGCGCGGTCCCTCAGGCTCCTGGTTCCCACCCTTGCGCCAGAACGCGCGAAGGCGAAGGACCCTGCGCAGGCGGCGCTCGTCGCTCATGAGGACAGATGAATGTGCGGCGGCCGGTCCCGAGGACCGACCGCCACGGCAGCTCGGACTAGGCGGACTGGACCTGGATGGCCCGGGGGCCCTTGGGTCCTGCCTCAACCTCGAAGGTGACCGACTCGCCGCCGATGAGGCGGTCGAAGTCGAGCGAGCCCGAAAGCCCGTCCTTGTGGAAGAAGTAGTCCTTGCCATCCGCGTCGGTGATGAAGCCGAAGCCGCGCTCACTGACGAGCTTCTTGATGGTGCCGGTGGTCATGATGGTTCCTTGATCTCTTCTCGAACGGATCTACGGCGCGCGGCCGGTCCGAGAAGAACCCATCGACCAAGCGAGTCTGCCGGGGATGGCAGAGCACAAGCATACCCTATGCGGGCCCCCTCCCCCCGGAGACCGCCTCGTCATCGCCGCCGCGCCGGTCTTCATGCGCTCGCAGCGGCGGAGTACCCTGCCCCTCGAGCGGGCGCCCGGGGGGACCGAGCACGGGCGCCCTGGCGAAGAGGAGACCGCCCAATGGTCCTCTGGAAGACCCTTCACGTCCTGTCGATGGTCACCATGGTCACCGCGTTCATCGGCGCCGAGATCTTCTACGCGGCCGCGATCTGGCGCCGCGACGTGCGAGCCCTGGCCTGGGTGCAGCGCACGGTGGAGGAGTGGCGGGTGGGTATCATCGCCCTCGGCGTCTTCGTGCTGGGGATCGTCTTTGGCCTGCTGACGGCCGCCACCGGCGGGTTCGACTTCACGGCCGGCTGGCTGATCGTGGCCTACGTGCTCGTGGCGGCGTTCTTCGTCAACGCGGCGATCCTGGGGCGCCTGATCGTGGAGGCCGGGAAGGCGGCCATGGAGGCCGAAGCCGCGGGAGAGCCCGGAGACGCGGGGACCATGGCGCTCGCCGCCAACCGGGGGCTGTGGCTGGTTGCCATCAACGTGGTGATCTTCGCGACGATCATCACCGACATGGTCGTGAGGCCGTTCTAGCGGCCTTGCGCACGCAGCCGAGAGCCTGTTCCGCTTAGTGCTTGCTGCCGGAGCGCCCGGCCCCGAAGAACCCGCCGCCGAACAGGATGCCGGCGCCCAGCACGAAGCCGAAGTCGTACCAGTTGCCGCTGTTGTGGACCTCGTACACGTTCACCGACTCGGTGAACAGCGAGACGATGAACGTGATGGGGGAGATGAACCCATGCCAGAGCCCCGGCCAGAACCCTGCCGAGTGGCCGCCCGCGGCCGCCGTGCCGATCTCCGGGTTCGGGCCCGCCAGGCAGGCTGCCAGCAGCAGGGCAACCCCCATGACCACGACGATGAGCGGCACAATCGGGGCGCGAATCTTCATTCGGTTCCTCCAGCTCCCCTGGCCCGGACGGGCGGGTCAGGCCGCCCTCAGTTGATCGTGACCGGCGCCGGCGCATACCCGATCGACTGCAGCGTGATCGCCACTGCCGCGCCCATGATGACCAGGCCCAGCACCAGCCACCCGACGTTGCGGATCCGGGCGCCCTGCATCACCAGGCCGATGACGTAGCCGCCCACCGCCAGCTGCACGGTCTCGCCAGCCCACCACGCCAGCAGGAGCGGCGGCTCCGCGGTGGTGATGGACCACATGCCCAGCAGCAGGGTGCCCCACAGGATCGCGCCGCCGATTGCCGCGACGCGAGCTGCGTGTCCGGCGGACCGCACGCCCAGCCGGGGAAGCAGCCAGACCATCGCGGCGGCGAGGACGCCGAAAGCGGCGTAGCCAGCCGGAATGCGGATGAATGCGTCCTGCGGTGAGAGCAGGAATGGGCTGTCCCAGTCGTACACCGGAGCCAGGACCCCGCCATGCAGCAGCAGGTCCACGCCCAGCATCGCGAGCCAGGCGAGCAGGGCCGTCGCCATCGGCCGCTGGATGCGGGTCGCTGCGATATAGGGTCCGTTCTCGGCGTGCATGGACGGGAGGCTCGGCCATGGCACGTGGGCGGCTCAAGGGCCGAACGTCACGTCCGGGCCCAGGTGGCACCCGGCGCCGGCGCGGTTGGTCCTGTGCTCACCACTGTGAGCGGCGGACGGGGAGGTCAGCCTGCCGGTGGAGCCGATTCGGGGTCGAGGTACTTGGCCCGCGCGGCGTCCAGGGCCTCCAGCACCTCACTGCGTGCCGCTTCGAGCCTGACTCGCACCGCATTGGCGGTGTCACCGTCCCCGTCCGGACGCTCGAGCTCGGCGCGCAGCGCGCGGCTGGTCCGCTGATAGGCGTGGACGGCGTCGTTCGCGGCGCGCGTGATGCGGTTGGTCGTCTCACGGAGCATGCGCAGTCGTTCGGACGGACGCCGCTCCTTCGCCAGCTTGCGATCGAGCTCGAGGCCCAGCTCCGTGATCATCCGGCTGGTGCGCTGGACCAGCAGGATATCGTCGGTCCGGTTGGCGAGCCGGCGGTTGGCGCCGCCAAGCGATGCGTGCGAGCGGGCGGAGGTCATGAGTCGTGCCATGGGTCGGGGGTCGGGAAGCGCGACGCCCGCCCACGCGGCGGGCGTCGCGGTGAGCCGTCCTAGCCGGCGCGCACCTGCACGGCACGCGGGCCCTTGGGTCCGGCCTCGACCTCGAAGCTGACGGACTCGCCGCCAATGAGGCGGTCGAAGTCCAGGGAGTCGGTCAGGCCGTCCTTGTGGAAGAAGTAATCCTTGCCGTCCTCGGCCGTGATGAAGCCGAAGCCGCGCTCACTGATGAGCTTCTTGATGGTGCCGCTGGGCATGATGGGAACCTCTGTCTCTTCTCGAACGAACATACGGCGCGCGGCCGGTTCGAGAAGAACCCATCGACCAGGCGAAGTCTGCCGAAGGCCGGCAGACCCCAAGCATACACGGGGGCCAATGGCCCAGGGCCCGGGGTTGGCGCAACTCGAGCCGCGTCAGGCGGGGGAGACGCGCCGGTAGACGGCCGTCTGCCAGACGATCCAGCGTCGCGCGTGGATGCGCTCGAAGCCGGCGGCGCGGATGGCGGCGTCCACCGCCCGATCGGGGTGGACGTAGATGCGGAAGCTGCGCCGGGTGAGCCGGAAGAGGGGATTGGCAACGGTGGCGGCCAGGCGCAGCCACCATCGGCTCACCGGGTAGACGACGCCATACAGGCGCTCTGCCCGAGCCGTGGAGGCGGCGACCAGGGCCCGCCAGTCGGCGTAGCAGCACAGGACACGGCCCAGCGTCACCACCTGGGCGGGACCGATATCGCCCGCAAGGCGCACGTAGTCTCCCTCCCGGAACTCCCAGCGATCCACGGTTCCCCGGCGTTCCGCTTCTTCCCGGGCGGCTGCGAGGTAGGCCGGGGACCCGTCGACATCGGTCAGGTGGACCACGCCGGCGTCAACCAGTCCGTGACCGATGACGCCCACCCCGGCGCCGATGTCCACGGCGCGCATCCCATCGAGGCCCTCGCGTTGCAGCGCGACCAGCAGCTCGAGCGACTGGGGGTCGGCACCGTCCTGGCGGTAGGCCTCCAGGTCCTCGAGCGCGATCTCCTCGTCGAAGACGGAGTACTGCGGGCGGCAGCAGCTCGGTTGCGGAGACGTCATGCCCTCACCATACCCCGAGCCTCCGGCATTGGGGCGGCCATGCCATCGAGATCCCGGCAATCGCGCGGCCGTGCCACCGAGATCCCGGCTCGACACCATGCGGTAGGCTGGATCGCGAGGAAGCGTCCGTGACTGCGCCCCGCCCAACACCCACCCGCGCCCGCGAGCCATATCCCGAGGAGTACTGGCGCGATTTCCTCACGCGCGGGAGCTCGCGAGAACGGTACCTGCGCCGCTTCCTGAGGTACCTGCCCGCCTCGCCGCGCTGTCGCCTGTGCGCTGCGCCGTTCCGTGGCCCGGGTGCCCCGCTCATGCGGGTCATCGGGAAGATGCCGTCGGACGCCAACCCCAACATGTGCAACGCCTGCAACACGTTCCTGAGCGACCACCACGGCGGTGCCGAGGTGGGGGCGAGCCTGCTGTTCGCCGACGTTCGCGGCTCGACGAGCATCGCCGAGTCCATGTCCCCGGCGGCCTTCCGCGCCCTGATGGACCGGTTCTACTCCACGGCGAGCCAGACGGTGTTCGCGCACGAGGGTTTCGTGGACAAGTTCGTTGGCGACGAACTGAT
Organism: uncultured Chloroflexia bacterium; assembly: GCA_963805645.1. GTDB lineage: Bacteria > Chloroflexota > Limnocylindria > QHBO01 > QHBO01 > CAVXEH01. The sequence continues at coordinate 39,911 of CAWDVA010000005.1, forward strand.
GGCACTCTTCACCCCGTTGTTCAGCGGTGAGCGCCACGCGCAGCGGGCCGTTGAGACGGCACGGGCGCTGCTCGAGGCAACGGGTCACCGCGACCCGGGCGGACCGTGGTTGCCACTCGGAGCGGGCGTCGCATCCGGCGTGGTGTGGTTCGGCGCCGTGGGCGAGGGCTCGCACGTGGAGCTGACCGCCCTCGGGGACGAGGTGAACGTGGCGGCGAGGCTGGCATCCACGGCGGACGCGGGCGAGGTCCTGGTGACGGCAGCGGCCGCCATGGCCGCCGCCGCCACGGGGGCATCCCTGGATGGCGCGGACCGACGAGAGCTGTCGCTGAAGGGAAAGCAGGGAACGACCGAGGTCCTGGCCCTGCGGGTGGGGCGCACCTAATCACGCGGACCCTCGGCGTGCGCCTGGTGCACCGTGTGACCGGCGAGGTGGGGCTGCGCGGCCTTTTGGGCAGGCTCCACCGTCGGATTGTGCTTCGGATGCACCGGCTGACCGCCGAATGGCTTCGCGCCTGGATCCCAACGATCGCACGGTGCACCAGGCGCACCGCGGTCGTAGGCCCGCCCACGGCGGGCGACATCGCGGGCGCCGGGACGGCCGCTGCGGCCGGGCGTGCCCTCAGACAAGAAGCGTGCCGTTCCCAGCGGGCAGGCAGCCGGCGTGCAGGGCATGAAGCACTTGCCGCGAGCTCATCGGGAACGCCGGAACCAGGCTGGGGGCGCCCTCGCGCAACGCGGCGCGATTGTGGCGGGTATCCGAAAGCACCAGCACCATCCGGTCGAGGTGCAGCGCCTCCTGCTTGAGGAGCGCCCGCCGCACCTGTGCCTGCACATCCACCAGCCGCGTGATCACCTCCAGGCCGATGGCGACGTTGCCGCGCCTGATCACCGCATCCACCGCGCGTCGATCGCGTGCGTCGGCGGCGACTGGGACCTCCGTACGCCAACTCCAGCCCGGGCCGATGCGGTTCCCGGCGCGCGCGAGGGTGCGAAGTTGCCCTGCATCTCGTACGGGCGAGGGTCCCGGAAGGCCGCGAAACGGAGTCTCCAGGCCCACGGCCGCCGCCCAGCGCGCCAGGTCCGTCAAGGCCGGACGGAGGTGACCCTGCTCCCAGCGCGTCACGTTCGTGCGTGAGACACCGATCGCCCGGGCAATCACCGCCTGGCTGAGGCCCGCGGCGAGCCGCGCCGTCCTCAGGTCCGCCACCAGGGACTGCAGCTGGTACCGGGCGCGGCGATCCGCCTCCGCGACGGGACTCGTGCGCACGGGCATGAACGCATGATGCGGTCCGGCGCGTATCGGAGCGTTACCGCGGGCTTACGGGATCCCATGCGCCGGCGCCGGTGCATTCAGCGCACCGTGTGACCGGCGGGCCGAGGGTGGCGCGCGCCGTGGCTCCGCTCAACCGTCAGATTGTGCTCCCGGCGCACCGCCTGACCGCTGAACGCGTCGGTGTGTGCCTCCCGACGGTCGCAGGGTGCACCTCGCGCACAACGGTGCGCCGGCGGGGGCGGGCGCGCCGGCGGGGGCGCAAGGGAGCCTCCCGGCAGGATGCAGCCGCCTGCTCAGCGGAGGGCGACAACGTTGCTGGCAGCGACCGGGTGCGTGAGGCCCTTCAAGGTCAGCTCGCCAACGAACTCGGACTCGACGACCTCCTCAAGGATGGCCTGTGCCCGCGGGCTGAGCAGGATCTGACCGTCCTGCGCCTGGCTGCACAGGCGCGAGGCGAGGATGGTCACGTTGCCGATGGCGCCATAGTCGTGCCGCCCCTCGAACCCGATCCGGCCCAGCGTGGCGTAGCCCACCGCGATCCCCATCCCGAACCCCAGCTGATACCCGCGCTTGTGCCACGCCGCGGAGAGCTCCCCGAACCGCTCGCGCATGGTCACCGCCATGCGGACCGCGCGCTCCACGTGGTCCTCCTGGGGAATTGGGTCGTTGAAGAAGACCATCACCCCGTCACCGGCGAAGTGCTCCAGCGTGCCGCCGTGCTCGGTGATGGCCTCACCCAGCATGCGGTGGTACTCGCCCAGCAGGCCGAACAGCTCCTCCGGATCCGCCTGCTCGGCGAAGGACGTGAACCCCCGCAGGTCGCAGAAGGTGACCGTGATCTCTCGCCGATGGCCTCCCAGGAGCTGCTCGCCCTCCGCCGATGACACCAGCGTGGCGATCTGCGGCGACAGGAACCGGCTCAGCTCCTCCTTCTGGCGCTCGATCGTCCGGTTCAGTGCCCGCTCCCGCCGCAGCGACTCCTGCTCGACGTCGCGCAACCGCTTGGCGGCCAATGACGCGTTGATGCGAGCGGCAAGGATGGCCGGGTCGATGGGCTTGGGCAGGTAGTCCGTGGCTCCCAGCTCGATGCAGCGCACGACCGAGTCCAACTCCTCCACGCTGGAGACCACGAGGACCGGGATGTGCTTGGTTGCCTCGTCGCCCTTCATGGCGGCGAGGGTCTCGTAGCCGTCGAGCTCCGGCATCACGACGTCGAGCAGGACCACGTCGACCACGCCGGGCCTGGCGCCCAGGAGCTCCAGGGCCAGCATTCCGTTCTCCGCCTGGAGCACCTCGAGGTTCAGCGCCTCGAGTCGCTTGGTCAGAACCAGGCGGTTGACCGAGGAGTCGTCGACGACGAGCGCGGTCCCGATGGCCATCAGCCCAGCTCCCGGGCGACCCAGGCGGCCAGCGCCGACGACGCGGCGTCGGCCCCGGTACGGGCGTCTTCCATCCCGGTTCGGACGCCAGCGTCCAGCGTTCCGGACCGACCGGCCATCTCCAGCGCGCGGGCGACCTCCGACAGCTGCATGGCGCCCACTGTGGCGCTGCCGGACTTGAGCGTGTGCGCCGGGCGGATCAGGGCCGTCGCATCATCGGCCTCGATCGCGGCCGTGATGCCGGCCAGCTGCACGCCGACGTCGGCGAGGTAGGTGTCGATGAGCTCGCGCACGAAGGCCGCATCGTCACCGGTGGAGCTCAGCAGCTCGGCGAGCACCGACTCGTCGAGGACCGGGATATCGGTGTCAGCCATGTGCGCTCCTTCGCTTCTTCGGGGGCTTTGCTGCGCGCGGCCGACGCCGCCGACCAGTTCCCGTGCCGGACGCCGGCACGCGTTCCAGCGCGGCGGTCAGCTCCCCAACGCGGATGGGCTTGCTGATGTAGTCGTCCATGCCCGCCGCCAGACAGGCCTCGCGGTCGCCGGCCATGGCGTTGGCCGTCATGGCCACGATCCGCAACCGCCGGTCCGGCCAGCGGGCGCGGATCCGTCGGGTTGCCTCCAGGCCATCCAGCTCCGGCATCTGGACGTCCATCAGGACGACGTCGAAGTCGCCCGCCTCGAGCGCATCGATGGCCTGCTGACCGTCGCCGGCGACCGGGACCTCGTAGCCGAGCTGACCCAGGAGGCGCAGCGCCAGCTTCTGGTTCACCGCGTTGTCCTCGGCGAGCAGGATCCGCAGCGGGTGGCGCTTGCCCAGCGGCTCGTCGGCACCGTCCGTGGGTGCCTGGGCGCTGACCGGCTGCGCCGCGACCTTGCCCAGCACCACGGTGGCAATCGTGTCGTGCAGTCCGGAAGGCTTCACGGGCTTGGCAAGCCAGCCCGCCACGGTCCCGTCGTCGCGTTCCCGCAGGCCGATGGAGGACAGGATCACCACGGGAGGCGGCTTCTTCCGACGTCCATTGGCCGTGCGCAGGCGGCGCGCGAGCTCGAGACCGTCGATCTCGGGCATCTGCAGGTCGGACAGGACGATGTCGAAGCGCTCACCGGCGCCGAGCCACTCGAGTGCCTCGGCGGGCGATCCCGTCTCGCGAGGAACCATGCCCCAGCGGGCCGTCTGGGCCACCAGGATCCGGCGGTTGGTGGCGTTGTCGTCGACGATCAGCACGCGGCGGCCGGTGAGGTCCGCCTCGATGCGCGGCGCACGGGTGGACGCGACGGCGCCCGCCTTGCCGACCGGGATCCGCACGACCAGGTGGAAGGTGCTGCCCTCACCCGGGACACCGCTGCTCTCAGCGGTGAGGGAGCCGTTCATCAGCTCGGCCAGGCGACGGCTGATGGCGAGCCCCAGCCCGGTGCCGCCGTATCGGCGGGCGATGGAGGCGTCAACCTGGCTGAACGACTGGAAGAGGCGGTCCATTGCCGACGCCGGGATCCCGATGCCCGTGTCGCGAACATCAACCCGGATCTCCCACGTGGCCGGCGCGCGGCGCGTCGCAGCGCGCACCTCGGACCCTCCGACGGTGACGAGCACCTCGCCGCGCTCGGTGAACTTCACCGCGTTGGAGAGAAGGTTCAGCACGACCTGACGCAGCCGGCCCGCGTCGCCCACGAGGACCTGTGGAAGATCCTCGTCGATGCTGTAGACGAGCTCCAGGCCCTTTGTCGCGGCGGTGGGGGCCAGGATGTCCAGGGAGGCCTCGACGGCCTCGCGCAGGACGAACGGCCGAGCCTCGAGCTCGACGCGCCCGGCCTCGATCTTGGAGAAGTCGAGGACGTCGTTGATGATCGTCAGCAGGGCATCGCCGGAGGTCCGGATGGTCTCGGCGTAGTCGCGCTGCTCGTCGTCGAGGGTGGTATCGATCAGGAGCCCGCTCATCCCGATCACCGCGTTGAGCGGCGTGCGGATCTCGTGGCTCATGGCCGCCAGGAACGAGCTCTTGGCCTCATTGGCCTGCTCCGCGCCCTGCCGTGCCTCGAGGGTCTCTTCGAACAGGCGCGTGTTCTGCACCGCGATCGCGGCCTGCTGCGAGAGCCCTATCAGGAAGTTGAGATCCAGATCGGTGAAGTCCTCCTCGGTGGTCGATCGCCAGACCGCCAGCATGCCGCGGACCTCCCCGCGAACGATGAGCGGAGCCGCCATGAGGCGGTCTTCCTTGTCCTCCTCCGTGCCCGGGATGACCGCAGCACGCGGGTCGTGTCCCGCGTCGTTGACCACCTCTGCCCGGCCGGACTCGATGATGCTGCCCATGATCCCGGTGCCGCGAACGAGCGGGAATCCCTGGACCGCCTCCGCCAGCTGTCCCAGTGCGACCTCGGCGTGGAAGACGTCCGGATCGTCGGCCGGAAGGTAGACGACGCTTGAATCGGCATGGAGCAGTGTCTGGGCACGATCGGCGATCATGTGCAGCACCGCGGAGCGCTCCAGGGTGGCGGAGATCTCGCGGCTGACGTCGGCGAGGGCGGCCATCTGGTCGGCGCGCTGGCGGGTCTCGTCGATGAGACGCCCGGTGCGCAGCGCCACGCTGAGGCTGGCGGCCAGGGTGCTCAGCAGCGAGACGTCGCGCTCGCTGAAGGCATGCTCGCGATCGAGGTTCTGCAGGCTGATGACCCCGGCGACCTCCTCGCCAATCACCAGCGGCAGGAAGATGGCGGACTTCGCGGGCTCGCCCTTGATCTGGGCCCCCTGCCCGTAGGTGGCGCCGATCTCCCGCAGGTTCTCGGTGATGAGCATGGGCTCCCGGGTCTCGAGAACGTGCTTGCGGAAGCCCATGATCGGCCGGACGTCGGCCGGGAAGCGCTTGCCGCGCTCGACGCTGAATGGGAAGTGCATGGTGCCCGCGGCGTGATCGAAGACCGCGATGTCCACGACATGGGTGTCGAAGACGTCGTTGGCGCGCTCTCCCACGAGCTCGTACATGGCCTGCACGTCGACCTCCGATGCCAGGGCCCGCTGCAGGTCGTTGACGATGGCCAGCTCGGCAGCCCGCCGGTTGGTCTCTTCGAAGAGGCGCGCATTGTCGAGGGCTACCGACAGGCTGGCAGCCAGGGTCGAGAGGAGGCGGACATCGGCCTCGCTGAAGGCATGGGTGCGGTCCAGGTTCTGGAGCGAGATGCGACCGGTGACCTGCCCGCCCGACGTCAGCGGAACGCCCACCACCGATGCCGCCGGCTCACCCTGCACCACGGTTTGTTGCTGGATGCCACGCGCGGCGACCCAGGCATTCACGTCGTCGATGAGAAGCGGCTGCCCGCTCTGGATCAGCTCCCTGGACATCACGGATATCTCGAGGGGAGAGGGTTCGTCCGGGAAGCGCACCCCGCGCTCCTTGAGGTATGGCCAGTGCACCATCCCCGAGGCAAGGTCGAAGGTGGCGATGTCGACCACCTGCGCGTCGAAGATCTCCTGGATCCGGTCGCCCACCAGGTCGTACATCGACTGCATGTCGAGGTTCTGGGCCAGGCCCCGCTGGACGCTGTTCATGAGCGCGAGCTCGGCGGTCCGCTCATCCGCCTCGGTGAGGAGCCGCCGGGTCTCGTCGAAGAGGCGCGCGTTCTCCAGGGCTACCGCGAGGCTGCCGGCCAGGGTGGTGAGCAGTCGCAGGTCGCCGTCGGAGAAGGCATCCTCGCGGTCCAGGTTCTGGAGCGAGAAGTAGCCTCGAACCTCTTCGCCAACGATGAGCGGAGCGAACAGGCAGGCGACCGGAGGTTCGCCCCGGAGGGGTGCGGTCGGCAGGCCGTGGGCTTCGTACCACTCGGTCACACCGCGGTTGATCAGCAGGGCCTTGCGTTCCTGGAGCACGATCGCGCCCGCCCCCCTCGAGATGGCCCCTCGCATGTCGCGCAGCCGTTTCCCCCGCTCCATGCCGTAGGGGAACTCGATGGTGTCGTTCGGGATGTCGAACGTCCCGATGGCGACCACCTGCGCGTCAAAGATCTCGCCGATCTTGTCGCCCACCAGGTCGTACATGGCCTGCATGTCCAGGTTGCGGGCCAGTCCCTCCTGCACCTCGTTGATGAGGGCCAGCTCGGCAGCGCGTTCGTCCGCCTCTGAAAGGAGCCGCCTGGTCTCGTCGAAGAGCCGCGCATTCTCGAGTGCCACTGAGAGGCTGGAGGCAAGGGTCATCAGCAGGCGGATATCGGCCTCGCTGAAGGCGTTCTCGCGGTCGAGGTTCTGCAGGGAGATCACGCCGCGGGCCTCGCCGCCGCTGATCATGGGCACGTAGACCGCCGAGAGTGGCATCTCTCCCGACACGGGACCGGTCTGCCCGAACTCCTGGATGCGCTCGCGAAGGTTCTCGTTGATAACCAACGGCTCGCGCGCGTCGATCACGTGCCTTCGCGGGCCGATGTTCGGCATGCTCTGGTTCGGGAAGCGGACGTCCCGCTCGATGATGTACGCGAAGTCGAAGGTGTCCTCCCCGCGGTTGAGGACGGCGATGCTCAGGACCTGGGCGTCGAACACCTCCTGGATCTTGTCGCCCACCAGGTCGTACATGGCCTGCATGTCGAGGTTCGCCGCGAGTCCCTGCTGGACGCTGTTGATGATGGCCAGCTCGGCGGCGCGGGCATCGGTCTCCGAAAGCAGTCGCTTTGTCTCGCTGAAGAGTCGGGCGTTCTCGAGCGCCACGCCCATGGATGAGGCAAGCGTGGAGAGGACCCGCTCCTGCGACTCGGTGAAAGCGTCGCGGGGTTCGGCGACGACGGAGAGGACGCCGAGGACCCGGTCGCCGGCCGGGATCGGCACGCCGAGGTAGGACTGCTTCATTGACACGTTCACATCGCCCGTGAACCGCGCGCCCAGAGCCAGGGCGGCGTCGGGATCGCCTACGCGGACCGATTCGCGCGTCTGGATGATTCGCGAGGTCAGCCCTTCGCCGAGCTCGACCGGCTCGTCCTCGTACCGCTGCCCGTCCTCCACGCTGTAGGGGAACGACACGGTGTTCGTTGCTGCGTCGTAGAGCGCGATGCCGACATCCGGCGTCCCCACGATGGTCCCGACCCGGTCGCCGACGAGCTCGATGATGCCCTCGAAGTCGAGCTGCCTCGCGAGGGCGGAGCCGATCTCGTTGATGATGGCCAGCTCGGCGGCGCGGGCATCGGTCTCGGAAAGCAGGCGCTTTGTCTCGCTGAAGAGTCGGGCGTTCTCGAGCGCCACGCCCACGCTCGCGGCGATGGTGGACACCAGCCGCTCGTCCGCCTCGCTGTAGGCGTTCGGCCTGTGGTCGCTGACGTTCACGACCCCGATGACGGTGTCCCCGGCGGTAATGGGCACGCCCAGCCAGGACTCATGCACGTCGATCCCCGGCGCGAACGCGGGATTGAACCGCATCTGGTCATCCACCGTCCCGAACCGAAGTGGCTTCCGGCCCTCGAGGACACGCGACGTGAGGCCCTCGCCCAGGGGCAGCGGCTCGGCCTCGCGCCGTTCGCCGGCCTGCATGAGGTAGGGGAAGGCAATCTCGCGGCCCCCCGGCTCGACCAGCGCGATGAACATGTCGTTCGCCCGGAGCGCCTGGCGGAGGCGGTCCCCGACGTTGTTGACGATGGCGGTGAAGTCGAGCTGCTGGGCGAGCGCGGCGCCGATCTCGTTGATGACCGCCAGCTCGGCGTTGCGCTGCTCCGTCTCGCCAAGAAGCCGCTTGGTCTCGCCGAACAGGCGAGCGTTCTCGAGCGCCACGCCCATGCTGGCGGCCAGGGTTGAGAGCAGCCGCTCGTCGGACTCGCTGAACGCGAATTGCGCCATCCGCTCCAGCCCGATGGCGCCCAGAACACGATCACCGGCGAGGATGGGCACCCCGAGCCAGGACTCGGCGTCGTCGGATCCGTAGACGAGGGCGCCGTGCGCGGCCGCTTCCGCATTGGTGTTGAGGCGCAGCGGGGCACGGCTGCTGATGACCTCCGACAGGAGGCCGGTGCCAAAGGGGCGCGATGTTGGTGCCAGGCGCCGCCCCTGGTCGATGGAGTAGGGCAGCTCGATGGTGGCGGTGTCTTCGCCGTACAGGCCGATGTTCCCGGTGTCGACGTCGAAGATGGCGCGGATGCGGTCGCCAACCAGGTCGATGATGGCGTTGAACTCGAGCTGCTGGGCCAGGGCCTGGCCAACCTCGTTGATGATGGCCAGCTCGGCGTTCCGCGCCCGGGTCTCCTCGATGGCACGCGCGCGGCTCAGCGCCGACGCAATGTGCTGGGCGACGAACTCGAGGAGGTCCAGGTCCGCATGCGTGTACCGGTGCTCGGCCGTGTAGGTCTGTACCGCCAGAACGCCCAGGGAGCGACCCTCCGTCCGGAGCGGAGCTCCCAGCCATTGGCTGTCGGGATTGGCCGGGCCGACCAGCTCGATCTCGCCGGCATCGAGCAGGCGCTTGAAGACATCGGGGTCGACGAAGACCGGTTCGCCGAGGCGCAGCGCGTAGGCCGTCACCCCATGGCCCAGGCCCGCGCCGAGATCGGTCCAGGCTGTGGGATCAGGAGGCGCGGTGTCGACCGTGTCGGCGAAGTAGGGGATGTTGAGGCGCCCGCGGTCCGCGTCGTACAGCGTGATGTAGAAGTTGTCGGCGTACATGATCTCGCCCACGATGCGGTGGATCGCGGCGTAGAAGGACGGCATGTCCTGCGCAGCTGCGGCCGTGTCCGCAATGCGGTAGAGCGCGGCCTGGACCGCCGCCGAGCGCTCGTAGTCCGCCGCGCGAGTCTCGAGCTCGGCGATGCGCTCGCGGGCAGCCGCCAGCTCGGCTGCATCGGCTCGGGCCGGGGAGGAGGTCTTCTTCGGCTGTCGGGGTGCCTGACCGCGGGTCGTCACGAGCTCGGGATCCTGCTTTGGGAGTGGTGCCGCTCACCCTGAGCGCGGGCCTATTGTGCAGCGCCGCCCGCCTGGCGCGTGTCGCCTAGCTGTCAGGCGCGAAAGGACCCCGCTGTCAGCCGACCGCCGCGGACGAGCGCCCGTACCCGCAGCGGGGAGCGACGGGGGTCGTCGTCGAGCACCGCGAGGTCGGCCCGGCCACCGACCTCGAGCGTGGCGAGCGTGGGCCAGGCGGGCTCGCTGCCCTCGCCGAGCGGAATGACGAAGGCGCCGCCCAGGTCCACGAAGTGCGAGTCCCCGCGAGAGATGGCGCGCACCTCCGCTTGCGGGCCGACGGCCAGGACCGTGTCCCCGGCCCAGGCGATGCCCGTTGCCGGCGGCGCGCTACCACCGGCCAGGATGGTCCCGCCAACCAGCAGCGTGTACTCGTGGGTCATGTCCGCAGCCTACCGCCTACCCGGCGGACGGATCCACCACGTGCCCCAGGAACAGGACCGTGCCCGTCTCGAGGTCGCGCAGCGCGAACAGGAACGGATGGTCCAGGCGCACGTCGTGGATCTTCACCGGCTCGCCGCCGGCGGATCCCAGGCCCGTCACGGCCGTCGCCGCCGCCGCGATGGTGCCCGCCTCGTCGACGTCGATGGTCGCCTCGTGAATCACGTCGCTGATCACCAGCCGCTCGTCGTGGGTGATGCCCGAGAAGTCGGCCAGCGACGGGTCGAAGGCGGTCGGCATGCCCAGGGACGAGAGGACCCTGACCAGGCTGGCGTGGGTCTTGATTCCGAACCTGGGGAGCTCCACGGTGACCATCGCCGAGTCCAGCTGGCTCACCATGCCGGCGAACGTGTCCGCGTCCAGGCCGGCTTCGAAGGTCGCCAGGTCATCGGGCAGGATGAGGGTCATCGCCAGGGTGCGGCCCAGGAAGGGGAGCTCCACCGCCTGCCACCCGTCGCCTTCGGCGTACGGGAGCGACTGCAGGATGCCCTGCATGAGCGGCACGCTCACCGTGGACCCGTCCGCGCGGGTGAAGGGCGCCGGCTTGGTCGCGTCGGGGTCGAATGGCCAGGCCCAGGGCGCCTTGAGATAGACCGCGTTGACCAGTGCGATACGCGTCAGGCTGGTGATGTCGCCCTGCACCAGCAGCTCGGGGATCCGGTCCTCGGTCTGGGCCGCGACCCAGGCGTTGATGAGCCGGCGGGAGCCCTCCGGGTCGGAGCGGTAGTCGACCAGCCGCAGGCCCGCCCCGTACAGCGAGGCCAGGGCGTCCAGGAACGCCGGCTCCACGTTCATGCCCAGCTGCGAGAAGGTGGCGTTGGCAATCCGCAGGGTTACGTCGCGATCCACGCCTTCCATGTCCGGATACGTCGCATTGCGACTCGCCAGCGCCTGCCCAAGGGCGTTGAGACGCGACGCGTTCTGCGGCGAGGCGACGTCATGCAGGACGCTGTCCATCTCGGCCGCGGTGGAGCCAACCGCGCCCGCACGGGCCATGCCCAGGGCCAGCACGATGCTCGCCGGCGACACCACCGTGTTGCCGTCCGCCTGGGCGATCCGGCTGAACAGCTCGAGCCCGAAGGCGTTGACGGCGGCAGCAGCCTGCACGGCCTCGGCTACCGATGCGGTCCGGCGCGGGACGCTGGCCTGGAGCAGGATGATGCCGTCCGCGCCCGGCGTGGGCGCGGGCGTGGCCTGCGGCGTGGCGCTGGCGACAGGCGTGGCGGACGGCGGCGTCGTGCTCGACGAGGGACTGGCGGCAGGTCTCGCGGAGCAGGCAGACAGGAGCAGTCCGCTGACGAACAGCATCACGAGCACGCGCCGAGCCATGACATTCCCTCCCGGGGCCGCGACACAGGCAGCCATTCGCGCTGCACTCTCATGACGTCCGAGCGTGCGCGCAAGTGCCATCCCGCCCGCGGCGGGAGGATCGTGCGGGCAGGTCACGACGGTACCCGGGCAGGACCTTTGTTGGATCGACCCGGGGTGGGGAACGCTCCTAGGCTCCGGGCACGCCCATGGGAACCGATTTCGACCGGGAGGCGATCAACGCCCTCGTCGCCATCCTGCGCACGCGCGAGGCGTCGCTCTGGCATGCCTGCCAGCTCGACGAGCTCGCGGGCTACCTGCGCCTGGGGGGTGTTGCGGCGCCCGCCGAGCTGGCCCGCCTGGGGCTGCTGGACCGGCCAACGGCGCCCGACCCGGCCGACGCGGCACGCGTCGACGGAACGCGCCTGGTCGTGGACCTGGACGACATCGGGCAGGGATTCGCGCACGCCTGGCGCTTGCTGCCGAGCCCGGGCGGACCCGTCACCCTGCAACTGCACCCGCGGATCCTGTGGTCGGTGAACACGCTCGCGGTGCGGCGCCATGCCGGCGCCGAGGTGGAGGCGCTCCAGGAGCCGGGTGCGGTGGCGCGCAGCTTCCTGCGCACGGCCACCGACGGCTATCCGTGGGGTGAGCGGCTGCAGCCCGGCACCCGGGTGGAGCTCGCCCTGGCATCCCCGCGGGCGGTTGGATTCGAGCACGTGGTGGCGGTCTGGGTCGACCCGGTGGCGGTGGGAGAGGTCCAGCTCCTGGACCGGGTGGAGGGCCTGGCCGATGCGGCCGGGGTGCCCCTTCGTGTCCGCCGCCGCACGTTCATGGAGCCCGAGCGCCTGGTCGTGTGGCGGGATCTGGTCACGTTGCTGCTCCCCGGGGAGAAGCCGCTCCTCGAGGTGTGGCAGCGCGCGGACGCCTCAGCCGCGTTCCGCACCTGGGCCGCCGAGCTTCGGGGCGCGGGCCTGGACGGCGCCTTCGCACGGCTGGCACGAGGCCTTCACGCCGGCACCCTGCTCCCGCTAAGCGCGTCCGCCGGCGTCGCCAGGACACCGGCCCGCTCGGCCGTCGCGGTGGGCGCGCGACCCACGTTCCCGCCGCAGCCGCGGCCGTCATCGGTCTATGCCTGCGGACATTCCCGACAGTCGTGGGACGGAGGAACGTGCTACGCCTGCGTCCGCGACTATCGCTCCGCCTGGCGCTATCCCGGGTTGTCGTAGCCAGGCTTCCCGCCTGGCGCGCCGCTCCGCCTCCGGTCGCCTCCGGTTTCGGCCAGGCCGACCGTCGGCCCGGCAGGCCTTCAGGGTCGGGGGTCCGAGGCGTCGTGGCGGGAGGCGTTGGCCAGGATCGCGTCGTGGACGTACTGCGCCAGCCCGGGCGCGATCTTCTCGTACGTGGCGGTGAACCGCGGGTCGGCGACGTACAGCTCCGCCAATCCCCGGTGCATCTCGGTCGAGCACGCATAGAAGTCGCGGCTGATCTGCTGCCGATGCGCCTCCACGGCGTCCATCGCCTCGGGCGAGTCAGCCGGCAGTCCGGCGGCCAGCGCATCCGCCGCACGCCGGGTGATGGCGTTCATCTCGTCGCGGATCCGCGTCCAGTCCGCCTTGGTGTAGCGCGCCGCGCGTCGCCGCGACTCGCGGTACGCGTCCGTGTCGCCCCAGCGCTCCTCCACCTCGGCGGCGTGCTCGTCCGGGTCGAAGTCGCCGAACACCTCCAGGCGCTCCTCCGGCGTGAGTGAGATTCCCATGGTTCGTGCCTCCAGTGCCTTCTCGACGGCCGTGGCCATCCGCTTCAGTCGCGTGATCCGGTCCAGCAGCAGGGCATGCTGCCGCCGGAGGTGGTCGGACGGGGTGGTGCCGCCATCGGTCTCGGCCATCAGCGAGCCGATCTCGTCCAGCGCGAACCCGAGCTCGCGGTAGAACAGGATCTGCTGCAGGCGCTCGAGGTCGGCATGGGTGTAGCGCCGATAGCCGGCCGGCGTCCGGCCACCCGGCCTCAGCAGACCGATCTGGTCGTAGTGGTGCAGGGTCCGCACCGTGATGCCGGCCAGGCGAGCGACAGCGCCGACGTTGAGCCCTTCCGCCACCGCGATTTCGTCCATGGGCGGCACTATGCACCCTGACGTAACGTCAACGTCAAGGGGCCCTGTTGCGTGAACGCGGCCAATCAGCGCGCCGTACTGTCTTCGACGAACGAATGCTGGAGCGGGGGAATGGGACGACGTCTTGGCGCAATCGGCCTGGTGCTCGCCATCCTGGTCGTGGCCGGAGCCGCCTGGCTCCAGATCACCGGGACCAGCCTCTGGGTGCCGCCCGCCGTGCACCAGGCACAGTCCGGCGACGGCTGGCGGCTCCTGGCGTCAGGCGACTGGGGGACGCCCTACAGCGTCGAGTTCATCGATGACGGGCGAGCGTTGGCGATCGACGAGCGGCTGTACGGGCTGAACGACCTGGGGCCAGTGGACTGGGACCGGGAGGCCGTCGTGCTGCTGACCACGACAGTGAGCGGCTCGTGCCCGTGGGTGCGCTTCGACGGCCTCGGCCGCGACGGTGACCTGGTCTATGGGCGGATCGCAGACCAGCAGCAGCTCGTCATCGGTCCGCACGCCTGCACCGCCGATGCGAATCCACACAGCTTTCTCGTCGCCGTGCGCCGGTCGTGGCTCCCGGCTCGTCCGTTCACCCTGCGGCTGACGAGGCAGATCCGGTGCGTGGGATGCGGTGGCTCCGAGGAGGTCACGGCCCACTGAAGCCCGGGGGGCTCGGAAGCGGGCTACCGCCACTCCACGGCGACGACGTCCATTGGCTCGGAGAGGCCCTTGAGCATCACGCTGCGGGGGGCGGAGGTCGGGATGGCGCTCTCCGCCACGGTCGCCACGCTGGCCAGGATCTCGCCGCCCGAGGCGAGCGCCGCGATGCGAGCCGCCTCGTGGACACCCTTGCCGCTGAACGAACCGCCGGCCTGGGTGGCGTCCGAGACGTGGATCCCGATCCGGACCTGCGGGGCGAACCCGTTCTTGGCTCGATGCTCCGCCAGCCGCTGCTGGATGGCGATGGCCGTCGCAAGCGCCAGGTCCGGGGAGTCGAAGCCCACGAAGAACCCGTCTCCGGTGGAGGAGACCTCCTCGCCCTGGTGCGCCGCGAAGACCTCGCGCAGGGTGTTGTCGTGCCAGCGCAGGAGCGTCTCCCAGGCCTCGTCACCCAGCGCTTCCACCAGGTTGGTGGAACCCACGATGTCGGTGAACATGAAGGTCTTGAGGACCCGGCGCGACGGTCCGGCCTTGCCACGAAGCTGCCACGGCAGCAGCTCCTCCACGTCCTCGATGATGATCGCCGCGGTCGGACAGGCGTCCGCAGCGGCGCGCAGGAGCTCCTCCTCGACGGAGCCCGGCCCCACGACGTCGGCCTTGCCGAAGTCTCCCTTCAGCCAGTCGAAGGCGGTGGGCGCAATGGTGATGCAGTTCCCCGCACCGATGCACTTGTGCCGGTCGACGCGCGCTCGAAGCATCAGTCGCGCCTCATGAGGCTGCCACGCTGCGGAAGGCGAGCGAGGTCGCCTGAGCACGCGTGGAGGCGCCGATGGTGGCTAACAGCCTGGCGAGGCGCTGTGACACCTCGTTCTCGTCCAGGGAGAGCTCCTCGGCGATCTCGCGGTTGGTGCTGCCCTGGGTCAGGAGATGGAGCAGTTGCCGGTCGGCCGCGTCCAAGGTATCTGCCTTGTCTGCGCTCTTTCCGGCCGGCGCCGATGCCGGCTCGTCCATGGGACCGGCCAGCTCGGCAAGCTCGCGGCCAAGCGGACCGCGCATCCACCGAACGCGCATTTCGTCGTCGACGACGCCCTGCACGATGCCTGAGAGCTTCAGCTGCAGCCACCAGCGCGCCATCCCCTGGGCCTCCGGTGGACCACCAGCAAAGATGGCGCGCGCCGCGGGCAGCAGGATGTCCAGGTTCACGTCCTCCTGGAGCGCCTCCTGGAGGGCTTGGATGGCTGCGCCGCCGGCCTCCGCTGCGCGGCCCGTCTCGCCGCGTGCCAGGGCCACGATGGCAAGGGCCGCCTGGGAACGGGCCCCCCAGGGCGCATGTCCGGGCAGCAGGGCGGCAAGCTCCAGCGCCTCATGGGCTGAATGCTCCGCGAGGTCCAGGAGATCCGCGTCATCGGTGGATGCACCCAGGCGGGCGGCAACCAGCGCTCGCTGCGCGAGCACCTCGCAGCGCGCTGCGGGCCTGCCCACGTCGGTTGCCATCTTCACCGCCTGCCCGAAATGCTCGCGCAGCCCGGCGGCGTCACCCGTTGCGGCGCTGCACAGCCCGCGCCACGTCGCGAGCTGCCGCGCCCGGAACGGCGTGGGGGAGGCGGCAACCGCCGTGGCGGCACGACCGACCCATTCCTCGCCCTGCGCCAGTTCGCCCATCTCCAGGTGGCTGAGCGCAACTCCGCCCGCGGCCAGGAACTCGATGGATCGGTCGCCCAGGATGCGCGCCAGGCGGTGTGCCTCCACGCCCCGCGCGATCATGAGGTCGGGGACCACCTTGGCTCGCGCGAACACGTGGACCCCGTACAGCATCTGCAGCTCCTGCCGGGATCGCTCGCTCTCGGTGACCAGGGCCGAGAGGCGGGACGTGACGCGACGGATCTCCTCCAGGTGACGGGCCGAGGAGCTGAGGTGAATGGTGGGCGCGTAGTTGACGTAGGCCATGGCGATCACGGTCGACATCACGCCGCTGCGATCGCCCAGGTCCTCGTAGATGCCCAGCGCGCGTTCCAGAGAGGCCCTGGCTTCGGCAACCGCGGGGGCGATCACGGTGCTGCCCAATACGGCATCCACGGCCTCGCCGGCCAGGACGCGCTGGCTGAGGGCGAAGACCTCGCCCGACTGGACCTGGGTCACGAACCAGCCCCGTACACGTGTGAGCAGGATCATGCCCAGCTCCCGGAGAGAACCCGCCAGGCTCCGCTGGTCGCCAAGGCGCTCGGCGAGTGCAACGGCCGCTCGGTAGGTTGCCTCCGCGGCGTCGAGGTCGACCTCGATTCCCGATGCGCCGAACGACTCACCCAGGGCACTGTGCATGAGCGCCTGGCCAAGCTCCAGGTCCGCGCGCAGCTCGGCGCGGGCGTCGCCATGCTCGATCGCCCGAGCCTGGACGCGGCGGGCAAGGTCCGCGGCTCCCTCCTCGTCGTGCGCCAGCCGCAGCGCGGCCGCGCGCCGCAGCTGGACGTCGAGCTCCAGGCTGGGGTCGCCCATCGCCTCGGCCAATGCCGCCAGCTCCGCGAGGCCCTCGAGCCGATCGACCGGATTGCGCAGGCTGGCATACGCGTCATCGCGGGCGGCGAGCAGCTGGCGGCGATCCTGGGAAGTGGCCACGTTGGGGAGCGCCTGCTCGACGAGGCGCAGCGCTTCCTCGGGGGCGTTCGCCTGCAGCGCTGCGTGGGCGGCATCGATGGAGAGGCGCGCCGCGCGTTCGGTATCGCCGCCGGCCAGGGCGTGGTGGGCGATGAGCGGAAGCGCGGCGGGCGTTGGCTCTCCCGCTTCCAGGAGCAGATCCACGATCGTCCGATGCACCGCACGCCGGCGAGCCTGTGACAGCTCGGTCATCGCGAATTCACGGACCTGCTCGTGGGTGAAGGTGTAGTCGGCTGGCGCACCCTCCGGATGACGATGCAGGAGCCCGGCGTCGGTCGCGGGGGTCAGGGCATCGGCCAGCGCGCCCGGCGCGGGCGCCTCGTTGTCCAGGCGTGAACGGATCTCGCGCAGGTCGCGGAGGCTGAAGCTGCGCCCCAGCACGGCCGCATCGGACAGGATCGAGCGGGTATCGGCGGGAAGACGGGCCGCGCGGCGCGAGATGAGGGTTCGCACCGCGGACGGTACGAGCTTGGCTGCGTTGCGCCCCAGGGTCCACGCGCCGTCAATCTGCTGGATCATCCCGGCTTCGCGGTAGGTCCGCACCAGCTCCTCGATGATGAACGGCACTCCCTCGGACTGGCTGTGGATGGCGGCCGCCGAGGCAGGATCGATGGTCCCGCCGAGCACCTGCCGCGCAAGCTCGCTGCTCTCCAGCTGGCTGAACCGGCCAGGTCGCATGCGCTGCACCAGGCCCATGCGCTCCATGTCCGCCACGAAGTTCACCGCCTCGGTGACCGTCGCGAACTCGTTGGGACGAATGGTGAGCAGCAGGAAGATCGGCCGGTTCGCGTCGGCGCGGACGACGTAGCGAAGGAGGCGGAGGGTGTCGTCATCGGCCCACTGCGCGTCGTCGATCAGGAGGGCCAGCGGCTGCTGCTGTGCCGCGGTGCCCAGCGCCATGCCCGCCAGGTCGAACGCGCGCAGCACCTTGGAATCGGCGCCCAGCGCCTCGAGCCCCGGCTCGCTCCGTCCGGAGATGGCTTCGACGACGCGCTGGACCGCTTCCTCGGCCGGCGTGCCGGCGATGGCGTCCCGCAGCGAGGCTGACGCGAAGATGCTCTGCGCAAGGAGGAAGGGGCCACGGATCTCCTCGTCGGCAGTGACCGCGATCACGGTGAAGCCGGAGCTGGCCGCCATATCGGCCGCGGCCAGCAGCAGACGCGTCTTCCCGACACCAGGCTCACCTTCGAGGGTCAGGGCCGAGAAACGCCCGGTGGCCTCCTTGATCTCCTTGGTGATTGCGCTGAGCTCGCTCGCCCGTCCCACCAGGGACCCGGTGACCCGGCGCATCTGGACCTCCAGCGAGCATTGCGGCTGGACGCGAGGGTCGAGAGCGCCGCCGCCCAGGGTCTGGATCCAGGGAGTCTCGGAAGGCGTGCTGTTGTCCGTGTTGCCAGGTTGGGTGCCCGAGATGGCCATGGCTCGATTATCCATCGAGCGGCGGCTGCCTTGCTGAGGGCGCCGCGAGGCGATCAGCCGGCTGGTGTCCTGCCCGTCTCCGAGACGGCCGGGCGGCTGCCGGGGGACCGGTTGGCGGACCCGGCCGCTGGGGTGACGGCGTTCTCCGCGAGGGCGCGGTCGAGGAACGCCGGCGCCGAACAGGATCCGGGGCGTGCGTGCGATTGGCGGCGGACGCTCAGGCGAAGAACGCGGTGATGGCGGCCGTGTCGTCGGAGAACGCCCAGCGCGCGGTGATCTTGCCGTCGCGCACGTGATAGATCTCCGCGGTCCGGTACGACAGGTGCTTGCCGTCGCGCTCCCCTTCGGCGTTGACCAGGGCCACCACGTGGTCGTCGTTGCCCACGACATCGTGGGTGGTGGTGGTGATGGTGTAGTCGCTGGCGCCGGCCATGTAACGCTCGGCGAGCGCCTGCAGTCCACGGATCGGCTCTGACGCGCCGATCTCGTGCCATTCGACGTCCGGCGCCATGGCGGCCGCCACCGCGTCGTTGTCGCCGGCGTTCATGGCGTCGAGAGTGCGGCGCACGAGGGCCGCGTTCGGATGCTCGGTCATGGGTCCCTTTCTCCTGGCTGCGCTTCACCCCACCGGTGTCACACCATCATCACAGGCGCATCAAGCAAGGCTGGAGGACCCTCGCACACGTCAGGCGTGTGCATCGGCGCAGAAGATGCGTCTCCTGCGTAGGCGCACACCCTCGACGCGTGGGACGGCACCGGAGATGGCCTCCACGCTACGGACCACACGAACCGCGTGTGTCGCGACGGAGCGCCTACCGTTCGCCGTCCTTCGCCGCCTCCCGCTCCACCTCCGCGCGCAGGTCCCGGCGCAGGACCTTGCCGATCATGGTCTTGGGCAGTGACGGCCGCAGCTCGATGGTACGCGGGACCTTGAAGCGGGCCAGGTTCGCCTCGCAGTGCCGCACGAGCTCCTCAGGCGTGATGGACGCGCCCGGCTTGAGCGCCACGAAGGCGCGCGGCACCTCGCCGTGGCGCTCCTCCGGCACGCCGATCACCGCCGCCTCGGCGACCGCCGGGTGGGCGAGCAGCACCTCCTCGACCTCGCGGGGATACACGTTCATCCCGCCCACGATGACCAGGTCCTTCTTGCGGTCGACGATGGTGAAGTAGCCGTCGTCCGACATGCGCGCCATGTCGCCGGTGCACAGCCAGCCACCGCGCAGGACCGCAGCCGACTCCTCGGGGCGCTCCCAGTAGCCGGTCATCACCTGCGGCCCGCGGACCTCCAGCTCGCCCACCTCGCCCACGGGCAGCGGCGTGCCCGACGCCGGGTCCACCACCCGTGCCTGCGTCCCGGGGAACGGCAGCCCAATGGTCCCGTTGCGACGGTCACCCATCACCGGGTTGCAGTGGGTGACCGGCGAGGCCTCGGTCAGGCCGTATCCCTCCACCACCCGGCCGCCGGTTGCCGCCTCGAATCCGTTCTGCACCTCAGGGGCCAGGGGCGCCGCCCCGCTGATGCAGGCCCGGATGCTGTGCAGGTCGAACTTCCCGGCATCCGGATGGTTGGCCAGGGTCTGGTACATGATCGGGGCGCCGGGGAAGAGGCTCGGCCGGTGTTTGGCGATGGCCTCGAAGACCTGGTGCGGGTCGAAGCGGGGGAGCAGGATCAGGGTGCCGGCCCGCAGCATGGCGTAGTCGAGGTCCACGGTCAGGCCGTAGATGTGGAAGAACGGCAGGGCTCCCAGTACCACCGGGAACTCCTCCGCCTCCGGGAACCAGACGGCCACCTGCTCGGCGTTGGCGACCAGGTTGCGGTGGGTGAGCATGGCGGCCTTGGGCGTGCCGGTCGTACCGCCGGTCGGCTGCAGAATGGCGAGGTCGTCCGGCACGGCCGCGGACTCGAAGGGCGTGGCCGGAGCCCCGCGCAGCAGGCGGAAGAGGTTCGGCGTGGCCTCGGTGTGCGGTTGCGGGTGCCATGTCCCGTCACGCCTGGCCTTGATGGGGTAGAGCCAGCGTAGCGGGATCGGCAGGGAGTCCTGGATGCCGGTGACGACCAGCCGTTCCGGGACGCCGCTGCCTCCGCGCATTCGCTGCAACCGCGGGACGAGGGCGTCGAGCGTCACCGCGACCGTCGGCCGCGTCTGGTCGAACAGCACGCCCAGCTCGCGCTCCACGTAGAGCGGCGACATCGGGACCGCCACCGCACCGGCGCGCAGCGCACCCATGAACGCGATGACGAAGGCCGGGCAGGTGGGCAGGTGCAGGCTGACGCGGTCCCCGCGCTGGACGCCCATGCCGCGCAGGACATGGGCGAAGCGGTTCACCGCAGCGTCGAGCTCACGGAACGTCGTTCGTGCGCCGAAGAAGATCAGCGCATCACGCTCGCCATGCTCGCCTGCCGCGCGTCGCACCAAGCCGTCGACGGTGAGCTCCGGGACCTCGATATCGGCCGGCACGCCGGGCTCGTAATGCGCCAGCCACGGCCGATCCGGGGTGGATGGCTGGGTAGTGGATTGGCTGGCAGTCATGGTCGTCCTTGCTCCCTAGACCGGGTACCCTCCGCGCTCGACTACTGCCGCGGCGATTCGTCTGCCGATGGCGATCCCGTCCACCGGGTCGGCCCGCAGCAGGCGGCGAATGCCCGCCACCAGCGTCCTCGCCTCATCGCCATCGGCCACCGATGCCGCAAGGGCCTTGGCCCGCTGCTCGATGCCGGCCAGGCGATCTGTGACGGTCAGCCGAGCCAGGTCCGCATGGACCGAAGCCGACGGAATCCCGTCCGCGGCCGCCTGCCGCGCCCGTTCCACGGCGCTCTCCATGGCGAACAGGTCGATCGCCAGGTCGGCGAGCCCCGCGAGCAGCTCCTGCTCG
This sequence comes from uncultured Chloroflexia bacterium, assembly GCA_963805645.1. GTDB lineage: Bacteria > Chloroflexota > Limnocylindria > QHBO01 > QHBO01 > CAVXEH01. Next base: position 60,936 of record CAWDVA010000005.1, read on the forward strand.
TCCTCGAGAGCGGTGGCGTAGCGTTGCACGGCCGCTCCCGCGAGGAGCAGCGTCACCGAGCGGGCCGCGAACACGGCGTGGTCTTCGGCGGCGAATGCGCCGTCGAAATCCGGCAGCTCACCGCCCATCAGCAGGTCGCTCGCGCGCCGTGCGGGCCCCAGCAGGTCGAGACGTCCGGTCATTGCTCGCTTGAGGAGCGTCCCGGGGATGAGCAGCCGGTTGATCTCGCTGGTGCCTTCCCAGATGCGGTGGATCCGCGCGTCGCGATAGAAGCCGGCGGCGGGATACTCCTCGATGTACCCGTATCCGCCGTGCACCTGCACCACCTCGTCCACCACGTGGCCCAGCTCCTCGCTGGCGAGCACCTTGGCCACGCTGCACTCGACGGCGTACTCCTCCAGGGCGGTGCGCACCGCGTCCGGCGAGCTCGCGTCCTCTGCGGCGCCCAGGCTTTCCTCCAGCAGGCCGGCGATGCGGTACACGGCCGATTCCACCGCGTAGGTCCGCGCCGCCATGCCGGCCAGCTTGGCGCCGATGAGCGGGAAGGCGGCCAGCTTGCGGCCGAAGGCGGTGCGCTCCCTGGCGTACTGCGTGGCGATCCCCAGCGCAGGGCGCATGCCGCCGAGGCACGCCGCTCCGAGCTTGAAGCGGCCCACGTTGAGGACGTTGAAGGCGACCCGGTGGCCCTTCCCGGGCTCGCCCAGCAGGTTCTCCGCCGGGCACCACCACCCCGTCGAGGGTGACCGGGCAGGTCGACGCCCCGTGCAGGCCCATCTTCTTCTCCTCGGGGCCGATGGACAGCCCGGGCGTGTCCCGCTCCACGAGGAAGGCGGTGAACTGCTCCCCGTCGATCTTGGCGTAGATCGTGAACAGGTCGGCGAACGCGGCGTTGGTGATGAACTGCTTGGTGCCGTCCAGGCGCCATGAGCCGTCGGGCTGGCGGGTGGCACGGGTCCGGATGCCCATGGCGTCGGAGCCGGCGCCCGGCTCGGTGAGGGCATAGGCGCCCACCAGGGTGCCATCGGCAAGGCCCGGCAGGTAGCGGCGCTTCTGCTCATCGGTTCCGAAGAAGACGGTGGGCAGGGTCCCGATCCCGGTGTGCGCCGCGTACGTGACGGCGAACGAACCGGCGGCGGCGATGGCCTCGTTGACCACCAGTGAGCTCACCCGGTCGAGGCCCGCACCTCCGTAGGCCTCCGGAACGTCGATCCCCAGGAATCCATCGCGCCCGAGCCGCTCGAGGAGCGCCCGATGGGCCGCGTAATCCTTCCCGTCCACGCCCTCCACCGCGTCACGGCGGGGGAGCACCTCCTTCTCGACGAAGGCGCCCACCGCCTCGCGGATGGCGCGGTGCTCCTCGCTGAGCCGCTCCGGGGTGAAGACGCCGTCGGCCGGCGCGGCGCCGGTCATGAAGCTGCCGCCCTTTGCCGTCGGCGCGGCGCGAGTCTCCGTGGTCATCCTGCCGCCTCCGTGTCCGATACCGCCGCGCGGGCCGGTTGCCGCCCGCCCAACCACTCGATGACTCCCGCCGCCCCCTGTCCACCGCCCACGCACATCGTCACCAGGCCGTACTTCGCATCGCGCCTGGCGAGCTCGGAGAGGATCTGGACCGTCAGCTTGGCGCCGGTGGCGCCCAGCGGGTGGCCGAGCGCGATCGCGCCGCCGTTGACGTTCGTGGTCTCCTCGTCGAGACCCAGGGCTCGCACCACGGCCACGACCTGCGCCGCGAACGCTTCGTTGAGCTCGGTGACGGCGATGTCGTCCAGGGTCAGGCCGGCCTTGCTGAGGGCCTTGGGGACCGCGTCCACCGGCCCGATCCCCATGATCGCCGGATCCACGCCCGCGGTCGCGAAGCTCACCAGGCGGCCCATGGGCTCCAGGCCGAGCGCCGCGGCCCGCTCGCCGGTCATGACCAGCATCGCTGCAGCGCCGTCGCTCATCTGGCTGGAGTTCCCCGCGGTGACGGTCCCGCCTGTGGCGAAGACCGGGCGCAGGCTCGCCATCTGGGCGGCATCGGAGTCATGGCGAATCCCTTCATCGGCATCGAATGTCACTTCGGCGGTGCTGGGGCGGCCGTCCGGGTCGGTCCGGGTCTGGTGGGCCTGGACCGGAGCGACCTCGTCGATGAAGCGTCCTGCCCGCTGCGCGGCGGAGGCGCGCTGGTGCGAGCGAAGGCCCCACGCGTCCTGGTCCTCTCGCGACACGCCGAACCGCTCGGAGACGTTCTCCGCGGTGAGGCCCATGGACAGGTAGACCTGCGGACGGGTATCGGCCAGGCCCGGATCGGGGCTGAATCGGTGCCCGATCATGGGCACGAAGCTCATGGACTCCATGCCTCCGGCCACGACCACGTCGTGCACGCCGGCCTGGACGGCCTGGCTGGCCAGTGCCAGCGCCTGCAGCCCCGAGGCACAGAAGCGGTTGATGGTCATGGCACTGGCGCTCTCCGGCAGGCCGGCGCCCAGGGCCACCTGGCGGGCGATGTTCAGGCCCTGGGCTCCCTCCGGCATGGCGCATCCCAGGACCAGGTCCTCGACCTCGGCCGGATCGAATCCCGGGGCGCGATCCAGGACCGCCCGGATGGCGGCCACGGCCAGGTCTTCCGGAGGCGTCTCGCGCAGCGTGCCGCGCGGCGCCTTGCCCACGGCCGTGCGGGCGGCGGAGACGATGACGGCGTCACGCATGGTGTGCACTCCTCAGTTCCGCAGCGGCTTGCCGGTCTTGAGGATGTGCCGGATCCGGTCGCGCGTCAGCCGTTCGCCAAGCAGGCGGAGGAATGCCTCGCGCTCCAGGTCCAGCAGGTAGGCCTCGCTGACCGGCGTTCCCTCGGCGACATTGCCGCCGCTCATCACGGTTGCCAGCTCCAGCACGACCAGCCGGTCGTGCTCGCTCATCTGGTGACCGACCAGCTGGTTGTAGGTGAGCGACTCGGCCGCCGCGATGCCCCGGCGACCCAGCACCGGGATGCGGGTCTCGCCCGGGGCTCGATAGCCGGCGGCCGCCAGCGTGGCGGCGGTCCGGGCGGCATCCGCCCACTGGCGATCGGGATCGGCCGTGAGCGGGTCGCAGTCGCGCAGCAGGAGGTAGTCACGGGCGTCGGGCGCACCCATGGCCACGCGGGCCGTGGCGATGCCGGTGAACACCTGCTGGAAGATGGGGAAGAGGTCCGCACGCGCGCCCTCCGGCAGCTGCTCCGCGGCCCGTCGCGCCATGGCCGTGGACCCGCCCCCGGCCGGGATGAGACCCACGCCCACCTCCACCAGCCCGATGTACGTCTCCATCAGGGCCTGCGCACGGTCCGCGGCGAGAACCATCTCGGCGCCGCCTCCCAGCGTCCGCCCGCGCGGGGCGACGACCACCGGGATGGGGGAGTGGCGGATGGCCGTCGAAGCGGCCTGGAAGGCACGAATCGCCCGGTCCAGCTCGTCCCACTCGCCCTCCTCCGCCTCGATCAGCAGCAGGGCCAGGTTGGCGCCCGCGGAGAAGTCGGGGGCATCCGTGCCGATCACCAGGCCGTCGTAGCGGTCCGTGGCGAGATCGACCGCGCGCCGCACCATGCTGATGGTCTCCGGTCCGATGATGTTCAGCTTGCCGTGCAGCTCCAGGCCCAGGATCCCGTCCGGCAGCTCGAGCATGGAGGCCGAGGAGCTGGTGGGCAGTCCCGCCGACGCGGCGGTTGCCCGGGCCGCAGGCAGGCCGAGCGCACCCGGACGCGCCTCCAGGGTCCGCAGGCCGCCATCGATGAAGCTCCAGCCACTGCCATTCGCGTAGTACGCGTCGGGGACCGCGGAGGCCGCCTCGCCCAGCAGCCGGGGTCGCGCATCGGGCCCCAGTGCGTCGAGAAGCTGGAACGGCCCCAGCGCCCAGCCGAAGCCCCAGCGCATGGCATCGTCGATGCTCCGGGCGTCATCAGCGATCTCCGGACCGGTCGCGACGGCATAGGCCAGCGCCGCGCTGAAGGTCCGGCGCAGGAACTCCCCGGCGGTGTCGTGCGCGGCCAGGAGCATGCCCATGCGCCGGGGGAGGTCCTGCTCGTTGCGCGCCATCTCGACCGCGCCCGACTGCACGCGCCGGCGTGGCCGATAGTCGCCGGTCGCAAAGTCGAGGGCCAGGATCTCGCCCTTCTCCTTGCGGAAGAAGCCCGCCCCGGTCTTCTCGCCCAGGGCACCGCGCTCCACGAGCGAGCGCAGGAGCGGCGGCACGGCGAAGTCATCTCGCCGCGGGTCGTCGGGAAGATCCGCGTGGCAGTGGTCCGCGACGGCGACGGCCACGTCGATCCCCACCAGGTCCAGGGTGCGGAAGGTGGCGCTCTTCGGACGGCCGATGAGTGTCCCGGTCAGCTCGTCCACCTCGTCGGGGCCCAGGCCGAGCTCCTGCGCGAGGCGCAGGGAGACCATCAGGCCGTGGACGCCCAGCCGGTTGGCGATGAACGCGGGCGTGTCGCGCGCCACGACGGTGCCCTTGCCCAGCAGCCGCGAGCCGATGTCGGCCATCCGGTCGACCACCGCGGGGTCCGTGCCGGCGACCGGGATGAGCTCCAGCAGACGGGTGTATCGGGGTGGGTTGAAGAAATGGGTGCCCAGGAACCGCGCCCGGAACGCCTCGCTCCGTCCCGTGAGCAGCGCATTGATCGAGATGCCGCTGGTGTTGGTCGACACGATCGGCGGACGTTCGCTGCCCGCCACGGCCTCCTCGACGCGCGCGAGGAGGTCGCGCTTGGGCTCGAGCTGCTCGACGATGGCTTCCACCACCCAGTCGGCATCAGCGACGGCATCGGCGAGACGGTCCAGGCCGTCCGTCCGGATGTTGCCGCGATCCGACCGCAGGTAGAACGGCGCCGGGCGCAGCTTGGCCGCGCGATCCAGCCCGGCACGGGCGACGTCGGCGTCGAGGTCGAGGAGGCTCACGCGCACCCCGTTTCCGGCCAGCAGCGCCGCAATCTGGGCTCCCATCGTCCCGGCGCCCAGGACGGCGACGCGGCGCAGACGCGCGATGTGGCTCATCCGCCACCCACCCGTGGCGCGAGACCCTGGACGAACAGGCCCACGAAGGCATCGGCGATCTCGTCCACCGCGAGCGCCCCCTTGGGGCGGTACCACTGCGTGAACCAGTTGCAGACCGACAGGATGCCGATGCCGGCCAGGCGAACATCGACGTCGCGAATGGCGCCGGTGGCAACCGCCTCGCCGATGGTCCGGCGCCAGGCAGCCTCGTACGCGTCGCGTCGCTCGATGAGCTGCGAGCGGCGTTCGGGGCTCAGGGAGCGGAGCTCGATCTGGATCAGGCTCATCTCGTCCGCGTGGTCGGCCGCGACGCCGAGATGGGCGTGTATGGCAGCGGTCAGGCGGTCCAGCGGGGGAGCGTCACCTTCCAGCAGCCCGACCACCCGCTCCTCGAGGAGGTCGAAGGTGCGGTCGAGGATGGACCACAGCAGGTCGTCCTTCGAGTTGATGTAGTGGTACAGGCTGCCGCGGTTCATGCCCAGCGCCTCGGCAAGGTCCTGCATCGAGGTCGCGTGGTAGCCGCGCTGCCGGAAGAGCCGGGTGGCGGCGGCCCACAGCTCGGTCTCGCGGGGACGGGTGATGGTCGTCATGGGCCGATCGCGGCGCTCCACCTTGTGGTCATCAAACGAACGTTTGGTTGAGAAGAGATCGTAGCCCAGCCGTCAAGCGCGGTCGAGCCCCAACCGCTTGCGCAGATCGCGACAATGGGCCCCCATGTCGCGCCTCGCCGATGCCTTCGACCTGGCCTCCCAGCTCCACGCCGATCAGCGGCGCAAGGCCACTGCGGTCCCGTACGTCGCCCACCTGCTGCAGGTCTGCGGCCTGGTGCTCGAGGACGGTGGAGACGAGGACGAGGCGATCGCCGCGCTCCTGCACGACGCGCCGGAGGACCAGGGCGGTACCCGGACCCTGTCCCTGATCCGCGAACGCTTCGGCGACCGCGTGGCCGATATCGTGGCCGGATGCTCGGACGCCATGCCGGCCCCGGGCGAGGCGAAGGCGCCCTGGCGTGGGCGGAAGACGGCATACCTGGCCCATCTCGACGAGGCGGCGCCATCGGTCCTGAAGGTGTCGCTGGCGGATCGGCTCCACAACGGGCGCAGCCTGGTGGCCGACCTGGCCGTCACCGGGCCGGCCGTGTGGGACCGATTCAACGCCGGCCCCGCGGACCAGGCCTGGTTCTTTGGCGCCGCGCTCGCCGTGTACGAGCGCCGGCTGCCCGGCTCCTGGAACCTGCCGGCGTTCCGGGAGGTCGTGACCGCGATCCAGGGCGCCGTACTCGACATCGCGGATCTCGGCTAGACGCCCGCGGAGTCCGCCCCCGGCACGAGTCGAGTGTCGAGTATTGTCGCGCGATGGTTGTCCTGCGGCCCCTCGGGCGCATCTGGCCTCTCGTCAGGTCCTTCGGCGCCTATCCGGGTGAGACCGACGTCCACCGAGGGAAGCGGCAGATCGTCGTCGGGTACTTCTTCTTTGGTGTGCTGGCACGGGTCCCGTTCGCCGCCGGGGAGTTCGCCGGGGGTACACCGTGGGCGGGGGTTGTTGACGTAGGGGCTGTGCTGGTCGGCCTTGTCGGGCTCGGCGCACTGCGAATCCGGCCCGGCTGGTTCACGTGGATCGTCAACGCAGGGCTGTTCTTCCTGCTGGCGGAGGTCCTCGCGGCGACCCTCGTCGTGGGCGGGCTGGTTCCGTCGTCGCTGGTGATCCTGTTCGGGCTGATCGCGGTGGTCGGCGCCCTGATCGTCCTCGACACCTGGGCCGCGTTCGCATGGTTCGTGGCCTTCCTGCTCACCCTCACCCTGGCAGTGGTCCTTCCCGGCGTGATCCCGCCGATCTACGTGGTGGAGACAACCGCGGGCGACCTCGCGTTCACCGTAGTTGGCGTGGCTGCCTTCGTGTTCGCGGCAATGGCGTACTTTGTGCGCCAGCGGGATCGGTTGCAGGCCGAGTCCGACGGCCTCCTCCACAACATCCTCCCCGACGAGATCGCCGGGAGGCTCAAAGCCAGCCAGACCATGATCGCCGACGACTACGTGGCGGCCTCCGTGCTGTTCGCCGACGTGGTCGACTTCACGCCGATGTCGGCCGAGATGTCGCCGCCCGAGCTGGTGGGGCTGCTGAACGCGGTGTTCACGACCTTCGACGGCCTCGTGAACGAGCTTGGGCTGGAGAAGATCAAGACAATCGGAGACGCCTACATGGTCGCGGCGGGCGTGCCGCGGGAGCGGCCCGACCATGCGGACGCCATTGCCGACCTGGCGCTGCGGATCCGTGACTGCGTGCAGACCACCACGTTCGCCGGACACAGGATCAGCCTGCGGATCGGCATCAACTCCGGACCGGTCGTTGCCGGGATCGTGGGCACCCACAAGTTCGCCTACGACCTGTGGGGTGACGTCGTCAACACCGCCAGCCGCATGGAATCAGAGGGCGTCCCGGGGTCGATCCAGGTGAGCCAGGCAACCTGCGAGCTGATTCGGGATCGCTACCTGTGCGAACCCCGCGGCGGCATCCACGTCAAGGGGAAGGGAGAGATGAACACCTTCATCCTCGTTTCGAAGCGAGGCGACGAAGCCACGGTGGCGGACGCAGCCCGGTAGCCTCGCGGTCCGCGGAGGGTCACGCGGGAGCAGCCAGCAGCTCGCGGATCACCTGCTCGGAGCCGGCGTAGTCTCCCTCGCCCCAGTGGGTGTGCCGGATCTGTCCCTGCCTGTCCACGAAGTAGAAGGCCGGCCAGTAGCGGTTGTGGTACGCGTTCCAGGTGGCGTACTGCGGATCGAAGGCGACCGGGAAGGTGACCGCGTCATCGGCGACCGCCTTGCGCACGTTGGCGATCTCCCGCTCGAAGCTCAGCTCGGGCGTGTGCACGCCAATGACCACCAAGCCGTCCGCGGCGTACCGGTCGTACCAGGCCTTCACGTAGGGCTGGACGTGGATGCAGTTGATGCAGGCGAAGGTCCAGAACTGCACCAGCACGACCTTGCCGCGCAGCGCGGCGAGCGTCAGCGGCTCCGAGTTGATCCAGTCGGTGATGCCGGCCAGCTCCGGCGCCGGGCCCAGGTTTTCCAGGGACACCGATGCCGGCAGCGACGACGCCACGGGCGTCGGCAGGGGATTGCCCTCCGCGTCAGTCATGGGTGTCAGCGCAACGCCGGCCCGGGTTCCCATCTGGCCCAGCTCATTGCGCACCGCGGGCTGCTCCTCCACTGCCAGCAATGCCGAGCCCCAACCGGCGGGAAGCAGGTTGCCGACCGCGGTCTGGAGCGGGATGTCCAGGCCGGTGGCGACCACCAGCGCCACCGCGACCATGCTCGCGCCGAAGATCCGCTGCAGCCGGGCACGACGCTCGGGACGACCCAGGGCCTGGACCGCGGCCCGGCCCGCGCCGGCCACCAGGGCCAGGGGAATCGAAGCCCCCGCGACGTAGGCCAGCGCAATGGCCAGGGCCTGCAGCGACGGTCCGGAGGTGACCGCCACGGCGATCACCCCGGCCATGATGGGGCCCACGCAGGGCGCCCAGATCAGGCCGATGGCGCCGCCCAGGACGATCCCGCCTGCAAAGCCGGAGCGCGTCCCGGCTCCGGTTGACGACCCGGCGAGCGAGGTCCCGAGCCGGGTGAGCGACGCCGTGCGCAGCTCCAGCCAGCGACCCAGCGCAGGAACGAGGAGCACGGCGCCGAACGCGCCGAGGAGGAGGACGCTCGCCAGGCGCAGGCGGTCCGTGGTGAGGCCGGCAGCGGCGAGCGTCGACGCCAGCAGGACCGTGACGGTCACGAACATCGCCGCGAAACCCACGATCAGCCCGGCCACCCGCCGGCGGCCGCCGGCGCCTGCGCTCCCGAGCAGGAGCGGCACGACCGGCAGCGTGCAGGGCGACAGGATCGTGAGCACCCCGGCGATGAACGCGAAAGCAATGACCAGCGCCATGTCGCGGATCCTCGTGTTCCTATGCGGGTGAGGATGCCGTCCGCGTATGACGAACCGATGACGTCGCCGTGACCGTGGCGGCGCCGGGTCAGGCGACGCTGCTACGGCAGGCCGTCGCGCCCGTAGTTGTCGACGATGGCGTGCAGGCTGGTCTCCATGGCTCGTTCCTGCGCGTGACGCCGTCGCAGCAGTCCGCCATAGAGGTAGGTGGCAATGGCCAGGGCGGCCAGCAGCAGGCTGGTGGCCACGGGCTGGGCGGCGAATGGGTCAGCAGGCACCGCGATCCTCCGGAGCGTGTCCCTTGAGTCTGGTGGGCGACGCCTCACGCCACAAGAGGCGAAATGGGACTGGTACCCGGTGCGCTGGAGCACCAGGACCCAATGCGCGACGCCTGCGCCCGGGCAGACGCTCGTGTGTGGCATGGTTCGCGCCATGGCGGACCGACTCGAGCTCACCCTCGCCGATGGGCGGACCCTGGAGGTCCACGTGCACGGCATGCCAGGTGGCGTACCAATCGTCTTCCACAACGGGACGCCGGGTGGTGGGAACGCGTACGCGCCGTTCGTTGCGCTGGCCGCCGGCCGGGGCCTCCGGCTGATCACCTATGCGCGACCCGGGTACGCGCGCTCCACGCGCAATCCCGGTCGCAGCGTGGCCTCCGTGGCGCCCGACGTGGCCGAGCTCCTTGACCAGCTGGGGGCATCCCGCTGCTACACCGTGGGCTGGTCCGGAGGGGGACCCCACGCACTCGCCACCGCCGCATTGCTCCCGGATCGCGTCATCGCGGCCGCGACCATCGCCGGGGTCGCACCCTATCGAGCCGAGGGCCTCAACTGGATGGCGGGCATGGGCCGGGAGAACCTGCTCGAGTTCGAAGCCGCGCTCGAGGGCCAGGAAGCACTGCGGGCCTTCCTCGAACACGAAGGGTCATGGGTGCGCTCGGTCACCGCCGAGCAGGTGGCCAACGGCTTCGGTGACCTGATCTCCGAACCCGACCGCTCATCGCTGACGGGGCCCTTCGCGGACTGGCAGGCGGCCAGCTTCCGGGCGGCGGTATCGACCGGCATCTGGGGCTGGTTCGACGATGACATGGCATTCACCCGCCCATGGGGCTTCGAGCTCGGCGCCATTGAGCGTCCGGTGGCCATCTGGCAGGGCGCCCAGGACCGGATGGTTCCCTTCGCTCACGGCGAGTGGCTGGCTGCCCACGTCGGCTCTGCCACCGCGCATCTCCTGCCGCAGCACGGGCACCTGTCGCTGGCCGTGGGGTCGATGGCCGCGATCATCGACGATCTGCTCACCATCGGCGGTGGGTGAACGCCTCGACGAGCGTGCTACGCTGCGGGGCACCATGACGCGCTGGAACCCTCACTGGTCAACCATGGCGATGCCCGGGCGGCCCCGCCTGGGTGAGGGTTCCTAGACCGACATCGGTCCACCTCCATCCGCGGCGGAGCGCCGCGCTGCCGCATCCACTTCTCCTGCGACAGACCGATGGAGGCACCATCATGGCCACCCGCGCCGCCCACCTCGTGGGCAGCACCCCCTTCGACGATGCCGACGAGGCCATCGACATCGCGCTGGATCGCCTGGGCGGGCACCTGCACACCGTGCCGGACGGCGAGACCGGCGACCGCCGCAACTGGATCATCCACATCATCGAGGCACTGCGCGCGCACCCGGATCTGGAGGTCGCCCGCGATGGGGACTGGTCCGACTATGACCGAACGCCGGTCTTCCGCGTGCGCCGCGGGCATCGGCTGAGCGGCGGCGCGCTGGACCTGCAGCACGTGGCGCCGTTCGAGGCGGCATACCCGGTGTTCGCCCGGCGACGCGAGGCAGCCGTGGCGGCGGGCGTGCCGGGCGCCGGCGATCTCGCCTTCCAGGTGGGGATCCCCGGTGACTTCGACATGGCGCTCTTCGCCCTGGGGCCTACCGGCCCCTTCCGGCACCGTCAGCCCTTCGCCGACGCCACGGTGGGGGAGATCGAGCAGATCGTCTCCCTTGCCGGGCACGATGCCTCGGGACGTTCGGACGTCGTCTTCCAGCTGGAGATCCCGGCCGAGCTCGTGTTCGTGGCGCGGTTCCCCGGGCCGTTGCAACCCGTCGTAGCCCGCTGGCTGGGCGGGGGCGTCGCGCACCTGGCGGCCCGGGCGCCGGAGGGCACCCGTTTCGGAATTCACCTGTGCGTAGGCGACATGAACCACCGCGCCCTGGCCCGGCTGAGGGACGTGGCGCCGCTGGTGCGGCTCGCGAACGCCATCGTCCGGGCCTGGCCGGCAGGTCGGTCGCTGGAGTTCATCCACGCCCCGTTCGCCGCGGCCGTGCTCCCACCTCCGTCGCCGGCCACTGCCGACGGTGCGGCCTTCTACGCGCCACTCCGGCGCCTGCGGCTTCCGTCCCGGGTCCGGCTCATCGCCGGCTTCGTCCACGAGTCGCGTCCCCTCGAGGAGCAGCGCGAGACGCTCGCGCTCATCGAGTCGCTCGTCGGGAAGCGGGTCGACGTGGCCACCTCGTGCGGGCTGGGTCGCCGGGACCGCGATTCGGCGCTGGCGACCATCGATCGCGCGCGCGAGCTCGTGGCGGAGGCCCCATCGGGCACAATCGGTCCATGACCGACCGTGCGCCAAAGCAGATCGACGGCATGGCCGTCGCCGAGTTCGCGTTTCCGGGGCCGCTCCGCGAGGAGCTCATCGCGGCCATCGTGCGCGGCGAGAAGACCGCGACCTCCGGACTGCTGAGCGATTACGAGCGAGAGGGTGACGCCATTGCGCGACCGGGGGAGCGGCAGGTCGTCATCGACTCCGAGCTCCGGCCGGTTGCCATCATCGAGATGGTCGAGGCGCGGGTCATGCGGGTGGCGGACGTCGACGAGGCGTTCGCCCACGACGAGGGCGAGGGGTTCGCCTCCGTGGCGGAGTGGCGGGAAGCGCACGAACGGTTCTGGCATGGATACGCGGACGAGACGCGCGCCTGGCTGGGCGACCCGGACTGGCAGGTCACCGACGACACGCTGATCGTCGCCGAGCGGTTCCGCCTGGTCCGCACGCTCGACGCCTGACCCGACCGGGCTCAGGTGGGTGGAGCGGGTGGGGCCGGCAGATGGCGCACCGCGCCGCGGTCGCCGATCCACAGCGCCGGAGGCGTGACCCAGTAGAGCGCCATCTCGTTGAGACGGGCGGCGTAGCCCGAGCGCAGCGTGACGAAGCGGTCCCAGGCGGTATCGACGTCGCGGAGGCTCCAGCCGGCATCGGCCAGTCGCTGCCGCGCCTCGTCGAACTCGGTGCGCTCCACCAGGGCGACCGGCGCCTGGCCCCAGCCGAAGAACGTGGCCAGGTCCTCGACCACGTGGCCGCCGATGCGCTGGACCATGGTCGCCTCGCCGGTGGGTCCGTCGACCACGCAGGTGAGCACCAGCGCCGACGCGTCGAGGACGGCGCCCAGCGCCGAGACCCACGACGCGTTGTCGTGCGAAGAGCGGAAGTAGGGGAGGATCGGGTACGCGACGTGCGTGTCGAGCACCTCTGCGGCCCACACCTCCCATTCGAGGAAGAACGCCGGGAGGGCGGACCGCATGTCCTGCGCCCCGTAGGCCTCCAGGAGCGCGACGCCGGACGGCGGCGCGCCGGCACGAGGCTCGAGGCGCACCACGAGCGTCTCTCGGCGCTGGAACGAGGCGTACAGGCTGAAGAGATACGTGATCCCCAGCGCCAGGACGCCCAGGCCGAGCCCGCCGCCCAGGACCGCGGCAAGCCGCGACAGGCCGCCGGTCGCGCTGAAGTCTCCGAAGCCGATGGTCAGCACGGACTCGCCCGAGAAGTAGAGCGCGCTACCGAAATCGGGGATCGGGGTGAGCTCGTCACGGAGGGCGTACACGATCAACCCAAAGCCCAGGATCATCAGCGCCATCCACGTCATCAGCAGGATCAGGACCACGGCCGGCGCGTAGGAGCCCAGGATCTTCTCCTGGTCGACGTTCGTCACCTTGCGGACCGCACGGCGGCGCCAGAGCGGCCAGGTCAGGCGGATCAGCGTGCGGGCCAGCCGGACGCGGGTGTGGGCCGGTCGAGGGAGCACCACCGTCTGGAAGATGTCCCACAGGACCAGGGCGATGAGGAACAGCCCGGCCAGCGACTGGACGACGCCAGCGAACCAGCCCATCAGCCGGCGACCCGCCGGATTGCCCGTGGCGATCTCATGCGCGTGCTTACACCCTCCTTCGGCGTCGCGTTCCGGGTCGCGACGATCATGGCAGACCGCGTCGCAGGCGGCGCGCTCTCTCGTGACCTGTCAGACAGGCGACTGACAGGGCCGGTGCGACCTGCCACGGTCGTGCACGCGGACGAGGACCGTTGCCAGTGGGCACCACTCCTCGCTCGAGACTGGTGCATTTGTCACTGATTCTGTAGTACCAATGGCACTGGAAACACGGTAGACTCCTTCGAACGTCCGAGCAGCGCCCGATGTGCCACCGCTGGATCGCGGCCGGATTCGAATCAAAGGCTGAGAGGAAGCAATGCACCACCGTTTCCCCCGTATCGTTGGAGCGCTTGGACTCGCCATCGCCCTGAGCAGCGGCATGCTCGCCAGCACGGCCGTCGCGTCGAACCCAGCTGGCTGGTTGGCGTCTGTAACGCCGGAGCCGAGCAAGGTCTCAGCGGGCGACAGCGCTGCCTTTCTCGTGAAGTTCGTAAACCAAGGCCCAAGCAACATCTCGCAGCTGTACCTGACGGCTGCCACCCCGAAGGATGCGACGTTCATCGTTGCCACGCCGAGTCAGGGCACCTGCAACACGTCAGGCCCGCTTTACTGCGACCTCGGCGCGGTGAACGCGGATGCATCGGCGTCGCTGAGCGACCCAGAGGTCACGATTACCATCGTGTACCAGACTCCGGCGTCTGGCTCCTCGATGCCCATTACTTTCCAGCTCAACACCACCGGGGTCGCTTCAGACAAAGGCAACAACAGCCACGGGGATGCCTATAACCTGCCGACCTCGGTCACTCTGAGCACCTCCAATCGAGATTTCGCGGGCCGCTACATCTACGACTCGTCGTTCTACGTCTTCACCGATCCCTCGTTCAGCCACAGGAATCCCCACAGCACCGCAGTCACCGCGCCTGGTACCGATATGCCCGTCACGGTGGCGGATCAGGACGGCAGCACGTATGCATGCCCTGCGGACATCGCGAGTGACTGCTTTGGGCAATGGTCCGTCGTTTCTGTGGACAGCGGAGAGCCGTTCCCGGCGACTGGTTTCCAGGTCGTCCTTGGCTTCAGCCACTTCGAGCTTCATGGGGGCGTCAACGCCGGCAACATTCAGATTGTCCACCTGATCAGTGCTGACCCCGGGTACGAACTCATCACGCAGGCAGACAACACATGCACTTCGGCAACGCCCGATGTCAGCGAGATGCCTTGCATGATCCCGGAGCAGGATGGGAACGATGTGATCGTGACCCTGTGGCTGCTCCAGAACGGTCCAATCCGCGGATGGTGAAACCCTTAGGGTTCCGCGCTGAAATCGACGCCCGGTCTCAGGACCGGGCGTCGCTCGTTCCAAGCTCCGACCGGATCCGAGCTGACGAAATGAGGTCGCCCTTCCCCTCGTAGAGTCGCAGGGCATCGGAGAAGTGCTGGTTGGCGTCCGAGGGATGACCGCACGCTCCCTCCGTTGCGGCCAGCGCCACGAGCATGTCTGCCTGAAGACGCGGCGCGTCTGCCCGCCGGGAGATCTCCACGGCCTCGCGGGCCAGGGCAACTCCCTCGTCCCGCTGCCCCTCAAGTGCCACGACCCGTGCCTTCACCGCGCGCCACATGGCCTGGCTGTCGATGTCATCCGGAGGTGCCAGATCCCGCACCTCATCAGCCAGCGCACCGGCGGCGTCGAGGTGCCCGGCTTCGATCTCGACGTGTCCCAGGAAGCCGGCGATCGTCGAGAGGAGGAATTTCTCGCCCATGGCAGTCAGGGCATCGTAGTCGCGGCGGAGCTCACGCTCGGCTGCGGCCAGATCGCCGGCTAGCAGCTCGACGCGGGAGGAGTCAATGGACGTGGACGCCGAAAGCACGCCGGCTCCCAGATCCTCGAGCGTGGCCCGCGCACCGCGGTACAGATCCCGGGCCTTCTCGAACTCGCCGCGCATGGCGTACAGCTGCGACAGGGCGGAGTTGATGGTGGCCACGGTCCGCTGATCCCCGTGCGAGGACCTTGCCAGCTCCTCGCAACGTTCGATCGCTTCCGGTACCGGGATGGGACCGTACGGCGCGGAGGTCGCATACCCGGACGCGCCGCGGGTCTGGGCCCGAAAGTCGCCGGCCAGCCGGGCATGCTCGATCACCTGGTCGGCCGCCCGGGCTGCATCGCCGTACTTGCCTTCGGTGCCGAACATCCCAAACCGCAACCGCCAAGCGAGCGCCAGACCGGCATGGTCGTCCATCGCCTCGAAGATCGGAACAGCTCGATCCACCTGGGTCGCGACGGATTCCGCCCAGTCCGTGGCATCCGCGGTGTATAGCTGCAGCATGAGCGCCAGCAGGGACGCCTCGGCCTCGAGCCGGTCATCGGAGTGCTCCCGAGCACCCGCGATCGCCTCCTTCAGCACTCGCTCCGCGTCTTCGAACTCGCCCAGTTCCATGAGCGATTCGCCGAGGTCGGGCAGGATCGCCAGACGGTCGGGATCGCTCAGCGACCGCGTGGAGACCGCCCGCCGCAGGAGGCTCGCGGCCGCCGGCATGTCGCCACGCGCCTGGGCGCGCCGCCCCGCGCTGGAGAGCTTCTCCGACGCCCGGATGCCCACCCGTCGTGCGTGCTCGTCGATGGTGCCAAGCTCGCTCAGGTAGCGGTACGCCTGCTCGAGGTGATAGCCGTGGATCTCCTCGAACTCGTGGCCGGCGCGACCCTGGCGAAGGTTGAGCTCCTCCGCCCAGTCGACGAAACGTTCGTGGAAGTCTGCGCGGGCGCGCTTGAGAAGCCCGTTGTAGGCGGCGTCACGGACGAGGATGTGGGCAAACTTGTAGGCCGCTTCATCCTCGCCCGTTCCCGCGCTCGACGTGATCAGCTCACGACGCGCAATAGCCCTGAGATGGTCCGGCACCTGCGGCGATGCATCGGCGGGAACCAGCTCCGCGACGGCGGCCTGCGCGAATGTCTGGCCGATTACCGAGGCCGGCTCGATCACCCCGCGCTCCGTGGACTGCAACAGGTCGAGGCGAGCCGCCAGCAGCGCCTGGATGGTGGGCGGCACCTCCAGGGCGGTGAGGTCGCGCACCTGCTCCCAATGTCCGTCGGCCTGGCGCAACGATCCGTTGTCGATAAGCATCGAGAGCAGCTGCTCCACGAACAGCGGATTGCCGGCTGCGGCGTCCACGATCCGCTGTTGCACGACCTCCGGCAGGCCGGTGCCGCCCAGCAGCCCGGCCACCACCATTCCGGCATCCGCATCGCTCAACGGCCGCAGGACGAGGCGGACGGCACCATCGGCCAGCCCCCAGTCGGGATCCCGGTCGAGCAGCTCGTGGCGGCTGGTGCACAGCAGCAGCACGGGCGCGTGCTCGACGTTGGTGACCAGGTTCTGCAGCAGCTCGAGGAACGTCGTCTCGGCCCAGTGGATGTCCTCGACGATCATGACCACCGGCTGCGTGCCGGCCAGGTGCTCGAGGAACTTGCGGGCCCCCCACTGGATCTCGGGGACCGGGTAGGGCGTCGTCGAGAGCCCCATCACCGATGCCAGGCGGTCGACCACCTCCTCTGCCTCGATCGCGCTGCGGAGCTTGCCGAGGGCAGATTCGGCTCCCTCGTCGACGCCGATGCCGGCAGCATCACGCGCGGCCTCCCGCAGCGGCCAGAACGTGATGCCGTCGCCATATGGCAGGCACTTGCCGCGGATGACCCGCGCCCCGGCGGCCGCGCTCGCGGTGAACTCGGCAATGAGACGTGACTTGCCGACGCCGGCATCCCCAACGACGGTCGCCAGCTCGCAGGAGCCCTGCTCGGTTGCGCGGGCGTACAGGCCGGCGAGCGCCGCCATCTCCTGTTCGCGGCCAACCATGGGCGCGTCATTTCGCCTGTGGACCGCCTGGTCGACGGTGGCCACCCCGCGCAGGCGGAAGGCGGGGACCGGTTCCGCCTTGCCCTTGAGGGTCAGCGGTTCGACCTCGTCGACCTCGATCTGCTCGCGCGCGAGGCGGTAGGTGAGATCGCCCAGGAGCACCTCGCGCGCCCCGGCGGCCTGCTCGAGACGCGCGGCGGTGTTCACGGCGTCGCCCGTCACCAGCCGCTGGCCCAGGCTGGCATCCCCGGCAATCACCTCACCGGTGTTCACGCCGATGTGGCTTTCGAACGACACACCCCAATCGGAGGCGATCTCGGCGTTGAGGGCGGGCAGGGCCTGCTGCATCTCCAGGGCGGCCCGGACCGCGCGGAGCGCGTCGTCCTCGTGGAGGGTGGGGAGCCCGTAGACCGCCATCACCGCATCGCCGATGAACTTCTCGACCGTTCCTCCGTGGCGCTCCAGGATGGGACGCATGACATCGAAGTAGCGCGACATGACGGCCCGCAGGGCCTCGGGGCTGGGCCGGTCGCCCGATTCGGTGACGGGTCGCGGATCCGCGAAGACCAGGGTCACCGTCTTGCGCCGGTCCGCTGCTGGTGCGGTGCGGTCCAGGACGGCGCCGCAGGTGCCGCAGGTGACGAAATCGGCCGGGTTGTCCTCACCGCAGCTGGGGCAGGCGCGAGCGCCGTCGCTGGCCGCGTCCTTCGACTCGTTGACCGACGCCTCCGCCGCAGCCGAGACGGCCACCAGCCGGTAGGCCGTGATGGGTTCCTCGAGGCCCTTGGGGACGAAGGGGCCAATGGGCTCGACCTCTACGGCGTCGCGCACGATCTCGTAGGTCGAGCCGGCCAGCAGCGCCTCCGACGGCAGAGCGTTCTGCTCCATCACCGTGGCGATGCGCATGGTGTCCCCGGTGAGCACGTGCTGGCCCTCGCTCGCCTCGCCGACGATCACCTCGCCCGTGGCGATCCCGGTCCGGTTGACCAGCTCGACGCCGTAGATTCGTTCGAACTGCTCGTTCAGCGAGCTGAGCGTCCGCAGGCTCTCGACAGCGGCCACCACGCCGCGCAAGGGATCGTTGTCATGGTGGGTCGGCAGTCCGAAGACCGCGACGATAGCGTCGCCGATGATCTTCTCGATCGTCCCCCCGTGCGACTCGAAGACGATGCGCATCTCGTCGAAGTAGCGGGTGAGGAGCTCGCGAAGCGACTCGGGATCCAGGCGCTCACCCAGCGCGGTCGAGCCCTTGAGATCCGAGGTCACGACAGTGACCGTCCGACGAATCTCTTCGGGAGCGCGGCTCGGATCCAGGACCGTTCCACAGTACCCACAACGTCGGAACCGATCCGGAACGGACCGGCCGCAGTGCGGACACGGCATTGCTTGCACCCGATTCATTCCAGCGCGAGTGTAGATGGTGCGGGGACCCCCGGACCTGTCGCCGGCGCCGGATGCGGACGAGGGAATGTCAGTCCGGAAGCAGGGCGAGCCACGCGGACACCCGGTCCAGCGCGTCGTCGAGGACCGGCCGGATGCCGTGGCCCACCCGCGGGTACGTCACCAGCTCGGCCCGGGGCAGGCGCGCGACCGCCCGGCGCAGGAGGGCGATCCGTGCGAACGGATCGGACTCGCCCGAGAGAAGCAGCACCGGGCAGCCGATGCGTTCGAAGTGGTCGGTGCGTTCCTCCCACTGTTCCGGATGACCGGGCCGATGGAGCGGGTACGCGAAGAGAACGAGGCCGGCCGCCGGCTGCTCCGCGGCAAGAAGGCTGGCAACGCGCCCGCCGAAGGAGTGACCGCCGATCACGGCGTCGGTCGCACCGTCGACCGCCGCGCGGTAGGCGGGCACCGCGCGGTCCGCGCGCCCACGCGGCAGCACCACAGCCTCCGTCTCGATGCCACGCGAGCGCAGGCCGTCAAGCTGGGGACGAAGCCCGGCGACCGACCCTGACGCGCCAGGAGCGAGAAACATGCGCGGTGCCATAGCCGGACGATACCCCGCGACCCGGACGCTTCGTCGTGCTTTCACACGTCCGTCACACGCAGTCGCTTCAATGCACACCATGCACCGACCCTCCCGCCTCGCCGGCGCGCTCGCCGGGCTACTCGCCGGAGGCGCCGCCCTGGGCATCGCCGAGCTGCTGGCGGGCCTGGTCGACGGGGTTCCCTCGCCGCTGAACGCCATCGGCTCGCTGGTCATTGCCCTGCAGCCGCCGGGGGCCAAGCAGATCGTTGCCGACCTGTTTGGAACCAACGACAAGCTGCTGCTGACGCTGGCGGTCCTCGTCGTGGCCCTGGTCCTGTCCGCTGGCCTGGGGATCCTGGCACGGTCCGGGCGCGGGGACGAAGGGCCGGACCCGACGCGCTTCCGGATGGCGGTGGCCGGCTTCGTGGGGGTCGGCGTCGTGGCGGTCGTGGCCTCGCTCACCAATCCGCCGGTCAATCCGGTCCTCGCCGTCGTCTCCGTCACCATCGCGATCGTGGTCGCCTGGCAGGTGCTGGCGCTGCTGCTGGGCCGCGCCGGTGAGCGAGCGGGGCACGGGCCGGTGGCTGAGATGCCCGACTGGTCCCGACGCCGGTTCCTGGGAACCAGCCTGGCCGTGGGCGCCGGTGCCGTGGCCAGTGGCACCGTGGGCCGGCTTCTCATCAACTACCGCAACGCGGCGGCCGTGCCCATCGCCGACGTTCCCGCCCCGGCCGCGACGGTGCCTCCCGTACCGGCGGACGCCCGGCTGGACGTGTCGGGCATCTCGCCGCTCGTCACGCCGAACAAGGACTTCTACCGGATCGATACCCAGCTGATCACCCCGCACGTCGACGCCGGCACCTGGAAGCTGACCGTGACCGGCATGGTCAACAACGAGCTGAGCTTCACCTACGACGACCTGCTGGCCATGCCCCTGTACGAGCAGTACGTGACGATCCAGTGCGTCTCCAACGACGTCGGCGGCAACCTGGTGGGGAACGCGTTGTGGCGAGGGGTTCGGCTCCGCGACATCCTCGACCGCGCCGGGGTGCAGCAGGGCGCCACCCAGATCGTCGGCCGGGCGGTCGACGGCTGGACCTGCGGGTTCCCGACCGCGTGGCTCACCGAGTCGGACCGCGAGGCGCTGGTCGCGGTGGCCATGAACGGCGAACCGCTGCCTGCGGCCCACGGCTTCCCGGCTCGGCTCATTGTCCCGGGCCTGTACGGCTACGTATCGGCCACCAAGTGGCTCACGAACATCGAGCTCACCACGCTCGAGGCGTTCGACGCCTACTGGGTGCCCCTGGGCTGGTCGAAGCTGGGGCCCATCAAGACCACCTCGCGCATCGACACGCCGCGGGCCGGCTCCTCACCCCAGGCCGGCGTCGTCCCGGTGGGCGGCGTCGCGTGGGCACCGGACCGCGGGATCAGCAAGGTCGAGGTCCAGGTCGACGACGGTGCCTGGCAGCCTGCCGAGCTGGCCACCGCCATCTCGGACGCGACCTGGGTGCAGTGGGTGTACCGATGGCAGGCGACGGCAGGACGCCACACCCTGCGCGTGCGCGCGACCGATGGCGACGGCACCCTGCAGGTGGCCACCCCCCACGATCCCGCCCCCGACGGCGCTACCGGGTATCACGAGGTAACCGTCCAGGTCTCCTGATCGCGCCGCGATCGTGACTGAGTGCGAAACCGCCGCCGGGACCCCCGGCGGCGGTGTTCGATCTTGGGTGGCTGTCGCCGGACGGGCGGCAGCCAGGCGGTTCAGGGTCGATGAGCGAGCCCATCGGTCGCCTGGGAAGGCTCGGCCGGGCTCGGTGCCGCGGTGCCGTTGGCACCCGCCGCCTGCTGACCCCAGCCCCTGGCGATGGAGCTCACGTAGGCACCGTGGTTCGCCCAGCTGCCGTCGGTCGGCGTCGGGTTCTGGGCTGCCTGCGACACGGTGTACCCGTGGGTGTCCGTGGGCCGCGCGCTGGGATCGGCAGCATTCGAAGCCTGCGGATCCGTGAACGAGCCGTCAACCCCCATGGGAACGGTCTTGCCGGACGCGGCTGACGCGGTTGCGAGGCCGTTGGTGGAGGCGGCCGGCATGAAGTGCGCGGTCGCGACCCCGGCGGTGAGAGCCAGGGAGGCAACGGCCCCAATGAGGCTCAGTGTTCGTCGATGACGCATGGGAACGGGAAGGTCCTCTTGCTTGAGGGCGGATTGGATTGCTCGGGCGTTCAATCGTTGGAACGCAGGACATGCGGCATGCGTTAGCGGACATTCACCCCGGACTCGCCGGTACGAACGTCCCATCTGGCGCTCGCCGAGCACCCGTGAGCAGGCACAATCTGCGGCGTGCCGCCATCCATCGCTCCGCTGCTCATCGTCAACCCGGTCGCGGGTGACGGTCGTGCGCTGCACCTCGAACCGTGGATCAGGCGGCATCTCGAGGTTTCCGCGCCATCGGCCGTGATGGTGGAGACCGAGGCGCCCGGCCACGCGCAGGAGCTCGCGCGGCAGGCGGCTTCGCAGGGACACGATCGGGTCATTGCCGTGGGTGGCGACGGCACCGTGCAGGAGGTGGTGAACGGGCTGATCGAGTCGGAAACGGCGCTCTCGCTGGGCATCCTGGCGGGCGGCGCGGGAAACGACCTGGCTCGCAGCCTGCACCTGCCGAAACGTGGCGAGGATGCCCTGGCCGTGGCACTGGGAGGAGCCCTGCTGCGGATCGACGTGGGGATCGCGAGCCGGGGCGACGGCCTACGACCCGAACGCCGCTACTTCGCGGCTGCCGGTGGCGTTGGATTCGATGCCCAGGTCGCCGCCGCCATGTACCGCCGCGCGTGGTGGCAGCGGGGGAGGATCGGGTACCTGCTCTCGACCCTTTGGGAGCTGCAGCGGTTCCACAACCGGACCCTTCGGCTGCGGCTGGACACCCCCGACGGGCCGCTCGAGCTTGAGCGTACGGCGCTCTTCATCGCGTTCGCCAACGGGATGTACTACGGGGGTGGCATGCAGATCTGCCCCTCGGCCACCGTGCTCGACGGCTGGATGGACCTGTGCATCGTTGGCGACATCTCGCGCCTCGAGGCGATCCGGCAGCTGCCCGGCATGTACCACGGGGCCCACGTCACCCATCCGGCGGTGGAGTTCCAGCGTGCCCGCAGCGTCACGCTCGAGGGCGACGCGGACACGCGCGTCCACCTGGACGGAGAGCCGTTCGGAACGGTCCCGCTGCGCCTGGAGATCCAGCATGCCGCCCTCGACGTCGCCGCACCGCCAGCCGTCGCCGAGGCGGGGGACATGGGGTAGGGTACCCACAGCATGAACGTGCGTCCCGTCCCCTCGATCCCCGCCGGCGCGAGCGTCTTCGGTGCCGATGGCCGGCAGCTGGGACGTGTCGACGCGGCCTTCGCCGACTACCTCCTGGTGCGCACCACCACCCTGGTTCCGGTGGACCTCTACGTTCCGCTGAGCGCCGTGGCAGGAACCCAGGGCGATCGGGTCCTCCTTGACCAGCCCGCGACCGGCGCCTACGAGCGCTGGCATCGGCCGCTCAAGCGCGCGCCGCACGACTGACCGCAGCCGCGGCCGGAGCCGCTGACCGGGGCCCCGCCGGCCGCCTGCTACGCTGTCGCCGATGCCTGAGCGATTCCCCGGACCGATCCTTTCCCTCCTGCGCTCCACGGATGAGGTCCGCATCGAGACCTCGTCCGATGCGGGCACCGTCCACTCCACGATCATCTGGGTCGTGGTCGACGAGCAGGGCCGCGTCCTGATCCGCTCGTATCGTGGTCCCACCGCCCGCTGGTACCGCGAGGCGCTCAGCCACTCCTCCGTGGTCCTGGACGCCGGCGGGCGCCGCATCCCGGCCACCGCCCTGGTGGCCACCGACGACGATCGTATCGAGGCGGCCAGCCGTGGCTTCCTGGAGAAGTACGCGGGTGACTCGGCCACGCCGGCCATGGTCGCCGACGCCGTCCTGCCCACGACCCTCGAGCTCGCCCCACGCTGAGGCGGCGGCGCGGGGCATGCGGTACCCTAGGACGAGATGCCCGGAGGTGATGCCGTGACCGCGACCATGGACGAATCTGCCCGCGCTGAGGCGTTCTACGCGCACGTCTCCGGCGGCGGCAAGGTCGAGGCGGACGACCCGATGCCGGACGACTACCGTGCCGCCGTCCTCAAGTTCGTCGAGATGCACGCCAACTCGGAGCTCATGGGCGTGCTGCCGGAGCGCGAATGGATCCTCCGCGCGCCGACCCTCAAGCGCAAGCTGGCACTGACCAGCAAGGTCCAGGACGAGGTGGGCCATGCCCAGCTCCTGTACCGCGTGGCTGAGGACCTGGGCAAGCCTCGTGAGCAGATGCTCGCGGACCTGATGGATGGCAAGACCAAGTTCCACAACGTCTTCCATTACCCAACCGAGTCGTGGGCCGATGTCGGCATCATCGCCTGGCTCGTGGACGCAGCAGCGATCGTCTCGCAGCAGGCGCTGCGAGACTCCTCGTACGCGCCGTACGCACGGACGATGAAGAAGATCTGCTGGGAGGAGAGCGTCCACATCATGCACGGGCGCGACGTGGTGCTCACCATGATGAACGGGACCGACTCCCAGCGCGCGCTTGTCCAGGATGCCCTGGACCGATGGTGGGGCCCGCTGATGCAGATGCACGGCCCGCCCACCGACCCCGCGAAGGATCGGGACCTGATCTGGAAGATCAAGGCCAAGAGCAACGAGCAGCTTCGCCAGGAGTTCCTGTCCATCTACGTCCCGCGGATCCTGGAGCTGGGCCTGACGCTCCCGGACCCGGAGCTGCTCTACGACGAGGCGGAGGGTCGCTGGCACTACACCGAACCCGACTGGAACGAGCTCCGGTCAGTGGTGACCGGACACGGGCCGCGCTCGCAGGAGCGCCTCGCCTTCCGCCGCCAGAACTACGACGCGACCCAATGGGTTCGTAACGCGATCCTGGGAGCTGCGCCCGCGGCGGCTTGACCCATGCCCCCCGCGCCGCGGTCTGCCCGTCCCATTCCGCGGGCCGCGCGGTACCCTTCCCGCATGGAGCAGCAGACGCAACCACGCGACAGGGTGTGGGAGGTCTTTTCGCAGGAAGCGGAGGGGGACCCCATGGTCCATTCGGGCAGCGTCCGGGCACCCGACGATGAGCTCGCCCTCCACTACGCCCGCGAGTTCTACGGCCGCCGGCAGGAGAGCCACCGCCTGTGGGTGGTTGACCGGGCGGAGATCACCGAGCTGGATGACCCGGACCTGCTGAATCCGCCCTTCGATCGGTCGTTCAAGCGCCCAGGCGGGTACATCATCAAGCACAAGCTCGAGGCAGCCAAGGCGCGGGTGGGGGCGCGGGCTGCGCAGTCGGACGACGAGTCGACCGCCGCAGGAGAGCCGGTCGCGTGACCAGCATCCCGGTACCCGACACTGCGCTCCCGCGCGACGCCGTCGCGGAGCTGCTGCTGAGCCTCGCTGACGACGAGTTCGTCATCGGCTTCTGGGACTCGGAGTGGACCGGGATCGCGCCGATGCTCGAGGAGGATGTCGCGACCAGCTCCATCAGCCAGGACGAGATCGGGCACGCCAGGGCGCTTCACGAGCTCCGCGCCCAGCTGACCGGCGAGGACCCTGATCTGGTCGCCTTCGGGCGGAACCCCGACGAGTATCGGCACGCGGCCCTGCTGAACCATCCGCGCACCGACTGGGCGTTCACCGTCGCCCGCCGCTACCTGTACGAGACCGCGGATGCCGTGCGTCTCGAGGCGCTGGCCCTGTCCACCTATGAGCCGCTCGCCCTGCTTGCGGCCAAGATGCGGCGCGAGGAGCGGTACCACCTCATGCATCTTGGCGCCTGGATGGAGCGGCTGGCGCGCGGCGGTCCTGACACGCATCGTCGCCTCGCGGAGGCGCTCGTCACCCTGTGGCCCGACGCGCAGACGGTCTTCACGCCACTCGACGGTGAGCGAGCACTCGTGGAGAGCGGTGTCCTGCCCGAGCCGATGGTGGCGCTCCGACGCCGCTGGGCGAAGGAGATCGGAGAGACGCTGGGTAGCCTGGATCTCCCGGTGCCGGACGCCACCCTGGAACCGACGGCCGACGGGCGCCGTCGCCGGACCGACGACTTTCGCTGGCTCCACGGCGAGTTCACGATGGTCGCGCGCTCGGACCCGGAGGCGACGTGGTAGCCACCCGTGACCCGCGCGAGACGGTCGTCTGGGCGGCCCTCGACGAGGTGTCCGATCCCGAGATTCCCACCATCAGCGTCGTGGAGCTGGGGGTCATCCGCGGTTTCGCCTTCGAGGAGCAGGCCGGTGGTGGCGAGCGCCTGCGGGTCGAGCTGTTGCCGACCTTCGTCGGCTGCCCGGCCATCGACATCATGCGCGAGCAGGTGGGGGAGCGGCTGCGGGCGCTGGGTGTCGCCGACGACGTGATCGTCGAGCTCAGCTTCGCCGAGCCGTGGACATCTGAGCGGATCTCGGAGGCGGGCCGCGAGAAGCTGCGCGGCAGCGGCTTCGCCCCGCCGGCGGTGGGCGGCAGCCTGCTGACCATGGTGGACGACACGCCCTGCCCGTACTGCGGATCGCGCAACACGTCGCTGGACAATCCGTTCGGTCCGACCCTGTGCCGCGCCATCTACCACTGCGACGACTGCCACCAGCCGTTCGAGCAGTTCAAGGCGATTTGAACCATGGCGTCCATCGCCAGGCGCGCCGTCGTCGCCGGGGCCCTGGGACTGCTGCTGGCCTGCGGCGCCTGTGCCGCGAACCCCTCGCCGTCGCCGACCGGTGCACTCCCCTCACCAACGGCCAGTGCCTCTGCCGGCGATGCCGCGGCGACCGCCCAGTTCAACCTCTTCCTGCGTGCTCCCGTGCCACACACGACCGCCTTTCGCCTCTTCGTCCAGACCGATCCACCGGCGGTCGATGAGACGCACCGCGTGTTCTGCGGTTCGGCCACCGGCGACCCGCAGGCCTGTGATCCATCGCGGTTTCCGCTCACCGTGCGCGTGGGCGGGCTGATGGGCGGCTCCATGCTGAGCTACCGTTTCGAGCGCGTGGACAGCGACGGGAGCGTGGAGACCCTGGACCAGGGCAGTGCCCGACTGGATCGGGCCCTCATTCGCGAATTCACCTACCCAACGCCGGCACCCACGCCCCGCCCCACCCCGTAGCGCGTAATCGGCCGGAGATCCATCGCCCGGTATCATCCGTATCAAGGCCATGAACCAGATCGCCTCGTCTCTCCCCGGCGCAGCGCCCGTCCCCGACATCGCGGCGGTCGAGCGACGCATCGGACGGCTCCGCATCTACAACGTTGTCATGGGCTTCCTGCATCTCGTGCAGGGTGCCGCCATCCTGGTGCTGGCCAACGACTTCGCCCTGCCGGTGACGGCGTCCTTCATGGCCGGACCACCCGGCTCCGGCCTCGTTCGCGACACGACCCTCTTTGACCTCCGCTTCGGGTGGGCCATCGCAGCGTTCCTGTTCCTCTCCGCGGCGGCGCACTTCCTGGTCGCGAGCCCGGGCATCTTCGGCTGGTATCGCGCCAACCTGCTGCGCGGCCGCAACTACGCGCGCTGGATCGAGTACGCGTTCAGCTCATCGCTGATGGTGGTGCTGATCGCCATGCTGCCCGGGATCAGCGACGTGGCCGCCCTGGGTGCGATCTTCGGGGTGAACGCGGCGATGATCCTCTTCGGCCTGCTGATGGAGCACTACGAGCAGCCAGGCCGGCCGAACTGGATGAGCTACTGGTTCGGTGTGCTCGCGGGCGCGGTGCCCTGGATCCTCATCGGCATCTACCTGTGGAATCCTGGATCGGAGGTTGCGGCACCCGCCTTCGTGTACGCGATCTTCATCTCGCTCTTCGTCTTCTTCAACAGCTTCGCGGTCAACATGGTGCTGCAGTACCGGCGCGTGGGGCCGTGGCGCAACTACCTGTTCGGCGAGTCGGTCTACATCGCCCTGTCTCTGCTGGCCAAGTCGGCGCTGGCCTGGCAGGTCTTCGCCGGGACCCTCGCACCGCGCTGACGGACGCGGCCGAGCGCGCCTGGCCGATGCGCTACGCTTGCGCGCACCATGGCCATCGACTCTGACGAGTACCGCTCCGCGGCACACGAGCTCCTCGACGCAGGCGCGCATGATCCGCTCGACACCATGCGCCACTCGGCCGCGCACATCATGGCCTCGGCCGTCCTCGAGCTGTTCCCCGACGCGAAGCTGGGCATCGGCCCTGCCATCAAGGACGGGTTCTACTACGACTTCGACCTGCCGCGGCCGCTGACCCCTGCCGACCTCGAGGCGATCGAGGGCAAGATGCGCGAGCAGGTGGCGGCGGACCTGGCCTTCCAGCGTACCGAGCTGGATCGCGAGGCCGCCCTGGCCCAGCTCGAGTCCGAGAAGCAGCCCTTCAAGGTCGAGATCGTTCGCGAGCTTCCCGACGAGGAGGCGCGGATCGTCAGCTTCTACCGCCACGGCGACTTCAACGACCTGTGCCGCGGGCCGCACGTCGCGACCACGGGACGGCTGGGGCCGTTCAAGCTGCTCAACAGCGCTGCGGCCTACTGGCGCGGTGACGAGAAGCGACCCATGCTCCAGCGCATCTACGGCACGGTCTGGGAGACGCAGGAGGACCTGGACCGCTACCTGTGGCGCCTCGAGCAGGCCCGCGCTCGCGACCATCGGCGCCTGGGCCGGGAGCTGGACCTGTTCACCTTCCATCCGGAGTCGCCGGCGGCCCCCTTCTGGCATCCGAAGGGCATGGTCCTGTACCGAACCCTGGAGGCGTGGTCGCGCCAGGTCCGTGCCGATGGCGGGTTCGCGGAGGTGCGCACGCCATCACTGGTCCGCCGCGAGCTCTGGGAGCAGTCCGGGCACTGGGACCTCTACCAGGACAACATGTTCGTCCTGGACGACTACGACCATCCCTCCGGGCTCAAGCCCATGAACTGCCCGCAGGAGATCCTGGTCTACAAGACACGGTCCCGCTCGTACCGCGACCTCCCGATTCGCTTCGCCGACTACTCGACCCTGTTCCGCAAGGAGCGCACGGGGGCCCTGGCCGGCATGTTCCGGGTGCGCCAGCTCACCCAGGACGACTCCCACGTGTTCTGCCGGGAGGACCAGATCGCCGATGAGCTGCGCCTGGCCCTCTCGCTGGTGAAGCGGCAGTTCGCACCGTTCGGCTTCGAACCGCGCTTCAAGCTCGCCACCCGCCCGGCCAAGAAGCTGGGCAGCGACGAGTTCTGGGACATGGCCGAGGGCAAGCTGCGGGACGCCCTCGAAGCGGACCAGCTTCCGTATACCCTCGATCCGGGCGGTGCGGCCTTCTACGCCCCGAAGATCGACGTCTTCATCGAGGATGCGCTGGGACGGGAGTGGCAGATGGCGACCGTCCAGCTCGACTACCAGCTGCCGCAGCGGTTCGACCTGGAGTACCGCACCGCCGATGGCGGCTTCGAGCGACCGGTGATGATCCACTACGCGATCTACGGCACCTTCGAGCGCTTCACCGGGATCATCGTCGAGCACTTCGCCGGCGCCTTCCCGCTCTGGCTCGCGCCGGTGCAGGTGGTGGTCATCCCCATCGCAGATCGGCATCTCGAGTACGCCGGATCGGTTCGCGATGCCCTGGCCGCCGCGGGCATCCGGGCCGAGGTGGACGAGCGCTCCGAACGGATGCAGGCCAAGCTGCGCGACGCGCAGGAACAGCAGATTCCCGTCATGCTCGTGGTGGGCGACCGCGACCAGGAGGCCGGGGCGGTGAGCCCGCGGCTGCGCACCGGGCGCACCCGACAGGGGGTTCCACTCGATGAGTTCGTCGAGCACCTCCGGACGCGCAGCGAGGCCCGGGAGCTGTGGCCCTACGACGACAACGCCCCCGCTGACTGAGCGATCACCGTGAGGAAGATGCGCGGCGTCGGCCAGCTGGCCCTCCGCTCGACCGACCCGCTGCGCTGCGCCGAGTTCTACGCGCATGCCTTCGGCTTCAAGCTCCGGGCGGGGAACGAAGCCGGCGTGGACCTTGAGCTCGGCGGGTTCGAGCTCTCGTTCCGGCGGGCCGAGACAGCCACCCGAGACGGGATCCAGATCGGCTTCCGCGTCGACACCGCATCCGAGGTGGACGGCTGGGCGCAGGAGCTGGCGCAGCGCGGATTCGCGCTGGTTGCGCCGCCCTCGGGCGATCGCTGGGAGGGGTCTCGGTCGTTCCGCGTCGCGGACCCCGACGGACGCCAGGTCGCCGTCTTCTACGACTGGCCGACGTGAGGCGCGCCACGGGCCGCCCCGCGTTGACTGAGAACGTCCGTTCGAGGTATAGTCCTGCGGCGTTTTCGCGTTGGTTTTGAGGGCCTCCGACCGCACCGGCCGGTGGCCTGTTTATTGAAGGAGCTGGGCAAGATCGCAAGGGACCTCCGAGTCAACGAGATGATCCGGATCCGCGAGGTGCGGGTCATCGACGATGAAGGGCAACAGCTGGGCGTCATGCCGACATCGCGGGCGTACGCGCTGGCCCAGGAGAAGGGCCTCGACCTCGTGGAGGTCGCGCCAACGGCGGCCCCGCCGGTCTGCCGGATTCTCGACTACGGTCAGTACAAGTACGAGCTCCAGAAGCGCGAGCGCGAAGCGAAGAAGAAGCAGAAGTCGCAGACCTTCAAGGAGATCCGTCTCCGGGTCAAGATCGACACCAACGACCTGCGGACGAAGACCCGCCGGGCGGCCGAGTTCCTCGATGACGGGGACCGGGTGAAGGTGACGGTCCAGTTCCGGGGGCGGGAGATGACGCACGCGAACCTGGGGCGTGCGCTTCTCGACCGGGCCGCCGAGATGCTTGCCGAGAGCGGCATCGTCGAGCGGCAGCCGCTCCTCGAAGGGCGCAGCATGTACATCGTCATGGCCCCCATCGACAAGAGGGCCGAGAAGAAGAGCGAGAAGGGCGACGGCGACTCACCCGCGTCGACCGCCGAAGGCGGAGAGACGATCGGCGAGGCGCTGGCGGCAAAGGGGAAGTCCCCGGCACCGCCACCGCCGTCCGCGCCAGAGCCAGCCAATCCACCCGTGGAGCAGTAATACAGTGCCGAAGATGAAGACCCACAAGGGGACGGCCAAGCGCTTCAAGAAGACCGGATCGGGGAAGTGGGTCCGGCCCAAGGCATGGCGCGGCCATCACCTCGAGATCAAGTCCAGCCGCCGGACCCGCCGCTACGCGGGCAAGGCGATCGTGAGCAAGGCGCATGACGCTCAGCTGAAGCGCCTCATGCCGTACGAGTAGGTCTGACCAATGGCACGAGTCAAGCGCGGCGTCGCCGCCCACAAGCGCCACAAGCGGCTCCTGGCCCAGGCTTCCGGCCGGCGCGGAACCCGCTCGACGCTGGTCCGTCCGGCGCGTGAAGCGCTCTTCCATGCGCTCGTCTACGCGTATCGCGATCGCCGGAACCGCAAACGCGACATGCGTCGGCTGTGGATCCAGCGGATCAACGCAGCGTCGCGCAGCCACGGACTTCCCTACGCGCGCCTGATCGCCGGTCTGCGGGCCGCGGGCGTCGCGGTCGATCGCAAGGTGCTCGCCGATCTCGCCATCCGCGACGACGCGGCGTTTGCCAAGGTGGTCGAGACGGCCAAGGCCTCCTTTACCAGCTAGCCGGCGTCGCCAACGCCGGCCACCGACCCTGCTCCGTTCGCGGAGCGGGGTCGTTTGTTTTCGCGCGACAATCCCGTAGACCGGATCGAACCGAACCGCAGGAGAGACGACCGATGGACGCGAGCGAGCTGAGAACCCGCCTGGAGCGTGTTCGGGCCAGCGCCGCCGCTGCGGTCGACGCGGCAGCCGATGCCGCCGCGCTCGAAGCGCTTCGGACGCAGTTGCTCGGCCGCGCGGGTGCGCTTACCGGGCTCCTGCGGGAGCTCGGCACCGTCGACCCCGCCGAGCGGCCGGCCCTGGGGGTGCTGGCCAACGAGGTCCGATCCGGCGTCGAGCGCGCGATCGGCGAGGGACTCGATGCGCTGCACGCGCGGGGACTTGCATCTCGGCTGGAGGCCGAGCGGGTGGACATGACTGCCCCGGGCCGCCCGGTGCGCATCGGCCATCTCCATCCCCTCATGACCGTGGATCGCGATCTGCGCGAGATCTTCCACGCCTTCGGCTTCGAGGTCTTCGAGGGCCCCGAAATCGAGGACGACTGGTGGAACTTCGAGGCGCTCAACATCCCGCCGGACCACCCGTCGCGCGACCTGTGGGACACCCTCTACGTGGCCGAGCCGGGCAGCTGGGAGACGGGACCGGCCCGTCCCGCGGATGACGGCACCATCCTGCGCACCCACACCAGCCCCGTGCAGATCCGCGCCATGAAGGCCCTGACGCCGCCGATCCGGACCATCATGCCCGGTCGCTGCTTCCGCTACGAGGCGGTGGACGCCAGCCACGGCTTCGAGTTCTTCCAGGTGGAGGGCCTCGTCGTCGACCGCGACACGTCCCTGGCCGACCTCAAGGGCATGCTGGAGGAGTACGCACGGGCGATCTACGGACCCGACACCGCGACGCGCTTCCGACCGGGCTACTACCCGTTCACCGAGCCGTCGGTGGCGTTCGACGTGGCCTGCCTGGTCTGCGGCGGTCCGGGCTGCCCGGCCTGCAAGCGGACCGGCTGGATGACGATCCTGGGCGCCGGCATGGTCCACC
The DNA here is from genome assembly GCA_963805645.1 of uncultured Chloroflexia bacterium. Taxonomy (GTDB): domain Bacteria; phylum Chloroflexota; class Limnocylindria; order QHBO01; family QHBO01; genus CAVXEH01. Next base: position 92,556 of record CAWDVA010000005.1, read on the forward strand.
CGGTCGTGCTGCGCAGCGGTGGAATGGACCCCGACGAGTATCAGGGCTACGCCTTCGGCATGGGTCTCGACCGCATGACCCTCCTGCGCTACGGCATCCCCGACCTGCGCCTGCTGATGAGCGGCGACCTGCGGTTCCTCGATCAGTTCGCGGAGGGGCGCTGACGATGCTGGTTCCGCTCTCCTGGTTGCGCGACTACGTCAGTTTCGACCTGTCTCCGCGCGCGCTCGCCGACCTGCTCACGCTCCGCGGCATGGAGGTGAGCGGCATCGAGATCAGCGGCGTCGAGTGGGACAACGTCGTCGTCGGCCGCCTCCTGTCCGTCACGCGCCACCCCAACGCGGACACCCTGTGGCTGACCACGGTCATCACCGAGGAGGATGGCGAGCCGCTCGAGGTCGTCTGTGGCGCACAGAACATCGCCGCCGGCCAGCTCGTCCCGGTGGCGCTTCCCGGCGCCGTCCTGCCGGGCGACCGCCGCATCGAGCGCACCAAGATCCGCGGCGTCGTCTCGAACGGGATGCTCTGCTCCGCAAGGGAGCTCCAGCTCGGGACCGATGCCGACGGCATCCACATCCTGGGCAAGGCCGACGAGTACGCGCTGGGCACCGATCTGCGGACGATCTTCGGCGAGGTCGTCCTCGACGTCGACGTCAAGCCCAACCGCGGCGACGCCCTGTCCATGGTGGGGCTGGCCCGCGAGATCGCCGCCTTCACCGCAGGCGAGCTGCGATCGCCCGCGGTGTCAGTGCCCGAATCCTCCGAGCGCGCCGACGGCCACGTCCGGGTCACGATCGATGATCCGGCCCTCTGCCCGCGGTTCACGGCGCGCTGGTTCGACGGCGTTGCCAACGGACCCGCGCCGGAATGGATGCAGCGCCGCCTGCTGGCGGCCGGGATGCGACCCATCAGCGCCGTCGTCGACGTCACGAACTACGTCATGCACGAGCTGGGCCAGCCGATGCACGCCTACGACGCCGATGCGCTCCCCGGCGGGCACATCGTGGTTCGCCGTGCGCGCGCCGGCGAGACGCTCGTCACCATCGACCACGAGCAGCGAACCCTGGATGACCGAATGCTCGTCATCGCGGACGAGACCCGCCCCATCGGTCTGGCCGGCATCATGGGTGGCGAGGCGACCGAGGTGGGGGAGAGCACGACCCGGGTCATCCTCGAGTCCGCCGTCTTCCACGGGCCCACCATCCGCAACACGGCGCGGCGCCTCGCCCTTCGCTCCGAGGCGAGCATGCGCCACGAGAAGGGGATCGGCTGGAACCTTCCGCGGTACGCCGTCGATCGCGCCGCCCAGCTGATCGCGGAGATCACCGGGGCCAGGGTGGCTACCGGCATCGTCGACAACGACCCGGAGCCGAAGCCGCTGGTCCAGGTCCCCGTCGACCTGGCGCACACCGAGCGGTTGCTGGGCATCGAGCTCAGCATGCCGGCCGTGACCGAGCTCCTGGCACCCCTCGGCTTCGACGTCGCGGCCCAGGGCGACGGTCGGTTCGAGGTGGCCGTTCCGCCGCATCGGCTCGACGTTCTCGGTGCCGCGGACGTCGCGGAGGAGGTCGCCCGCGCCTACGGCTACGACGCGGTTCCGGGCCGTCTGCCCGCGCCGACGCTGCCGCCATTCCGTCCCGATCCGTCGGAGCCACGGCATCGCGTGCGGCGCATCCTGGCCGGCCTGGGGCTCGACGAGACCGTCACCCATGCCCTCATCGGCCCGGACGCCCTGCGGCGTACCGGCTATGACCCCGACGACGAGCACCTGGTGCGCGTGGCTAACCCGCTCTCCGAGGACCACTCGCTCCTGCGACCGGTCCTGTACCCGTCGCTCCTCGCGTCGCTCGCCGAGAACGCCCGGCAGCGCCGCCACGACCCGTGGATCTTCGAGATCGGAAAGACGTACCGCTACGACCCGCACGGGGGCCGGCAACCGCGGGGCGCCGACACGGCAGGCAAGGGACGCTTCGAGCTATGGCACGTGGGCATCGCGCTCCTGGGCCCGCGCACTCCGCGGTCGGTGGGAAGCGCGCCAACCGACGCCGATGTCGCTGCTCTCAAGGGCATCGTCGAGGCGCTCCACGCGGCGCTGGGCGCGCCACGACCGGCCTATCGCCCGGAGGAGGGCGACGACCGCCATCCCCATCTGCATCCGGGGCGCGCGGCACGGATCGTGGACGCCGGAGGACACGCGTACGGCAGCCTCGGCGAGGTCCATCCGGTGGTCGCCGAGGCGTGGGGCCTCACGGGACGACCGCAGGTTGCCGCACTCGAGCTGCCGGCGCTGCTGGCCCTCGTTCCGGATGAGTTCCGCGCCACACCCATCCCGTCCGCCCAGCCCGTCGACCGAGACCTCGCGGTGGTCCTCGACGAATCCACTCCCGTTGGTGAGCTCCTGCGCATCGTGCGCATGAGCGCCGGCCCGATGCTCGTCACGGCGCACCTGTTCGACGAGTACCGTAGCGAGCAGATCGGTGCGGGCCGAGTCTCCTACGCGGTTGCGCTTCGGTTCCAGCCGGAGACCGCCGGTGACGAGAAGGCCGTGGAGAAGGCCATGAACCGGATCCGCGGCTCCGTTCGACACCATCTCGGGGCGGAGATCCGCTGAGGTGCCCGCCGTGAGGACCTTGTCCACGCGCGAAGCCGCCTGCTACGCTTCGCGCGCCCGAGCGGTGCCTGCTCCGTCCGGGTTGCCATTCACGAGGGGCTGGCTGTGCTCGATTTCATCCAGAGTCTGAACTACATCGACTTCGCACTGATCGTCGTCCTGGCCACCGGGGCGTTCTTCGGCTTCCAGCAGGGGCTCATCCGCTACGTCCTCAGCTGGGTCTCGCTCGTCGTCGCCTTCATCCTCGCCGCGCAGCTCAAGGGCCCGGTGACCGACGCCCTGTCCGTCTTCTGGACCGCGTTCGATCCCGTCGTCCGCGAGTTCTGGGTCTTCATCTTCCTCTTCCTGGGCCTGTCGGTGGGCGGATGGTTCATCGTCCGGATGTTCTACCGGACCACCCGCCTGCCCATCGTGAAAGAGCTCGACGAGGTCGGAGGCGCACTCATCGGCATCACCTTTGCCGCGACCTTCATCGTCCTCTTCCTCGTCGTCTTCGACTCGCTGTTCAAGGGCGCGGCGACGCTGCCCGGCGGACCCGGGTTGCCCGCGGGCCAGACGGACTGGCTCAAGGGCTTCTACAAGGAGATGAACGACTCGGTGCTGCTGGGCGTCTTCAACCGTACCGTGATCCCCATCGCCGGCACCCTGGCGAGGCCGTTCGTCCCGACCGAGATCGCGCAGTTCCTGAAGCTGTGATCGCGCTGCCCGCGGGAGGGCCGGCGGACCCGGCAACCGCGGACACCGGAAATCCGCCGGCGGGACCCCCCATCACCGATCGCGCCTGGTTCGACCGCTCGGCCCTTGCAGTCGCCACGGCACTCCTGGGCTGCCGGCTCGTCCACGCCACGGCCGACGGGGTCGTGGCCGGGCGCATCGTGGAAACCGAGGCCTACACCGGGCCCGAGGATCTTGCCTCTCACGCCGCGCACGGCCAGACGGCCCGAAACCGGACCATGTTCGGCGCGCCGGGACACCTCTACGTCTACCTGGTCTATGGCATCCATCACTGCGTCAACGTGGTCTGCGGACCCGGGGCCAAACCGGAGGCGGTCCTCATCCGCGCCGTCGCGCTGGAGGAGGGCCTGCAGCTGGCCCGCGCCCGCCGCGGCGAACGTGCAGCCGCCCACCGCCTGGCATCGGGACCGGGCAACGTGGCCCGTGCCTTCGGCATCGATCGCGGCCTGGACGGCGCCGACCTGCTGGCCGGACCCGTGACCATCACGGATGGCCTCCCCGCCAAGCGGATCTCGCGCCGGCCCCGCGTGGGCGTCGCCTACGCGGGTGCATGGGCCTCTCGACCGTATCGCTTCCTGGTGACCGATGACCCGCACGTCTCCCGTCGCTGATCCTGATCGGGCGCCGGCACCCGGCGCCGCGGCTGATCCAGGAACCCTGCGCGCCCTGGAGTTCAGCGCGATCGTCGAGCGCCTCGCGGCGCGGACCGCGTTCGCGCCGTCTCGCGAGCTGGCCGAGGCCATGCTGCCCATGGCACATGCGCGCCACGTCGCCCTGCTCCAGGAGCAGACCGACGAAGCCGCCCGGCTCCTGGACGAGCAGGCGCAGGCCACGGTGGGCGGGGCACGGGACGTTCGCGGAGCACTCGAGCGCGCCCGGCGCGGGGGGCGCCTTGCCGCCGCGGAGCTCCTGGAGATCGCCGATACGCTTCGCGCCACGTCCGGCTTCGCCGCGCGTCTCGCCAGCTGGCGTGGCCCGCACCTCGGGGAGGTGCGCGACCTGCTGGAGGACGCGCCGGCGCTCCGCGAACGGATCGAGCGCAGCGTCGACGAGGCCGGCGAGGTCCTGGACACCGCATCTGCGGACCTCGCCGCCATCCGCAAGCGGATGCGGACCGCCCAGGATCGCGTCCGCGAGCGCCTGAACGCCATGCTGCGCTCGACCGACCTGGCGAGCGCCATCGGCGAGGCGATCGTGACCGTCCGGGCCGGCCGCTACGTCATACCCGTGCGCGCCGAGGCCAAGAGCCGGGTCAAGGGCATCGTCCACGACCAGAGCGCATCGGGTGCGACTCTCTTCGTCGAGCCGCTGGGCGTGGTGGAGCTGAACAACACCTGGACCCAGGCCGCCCTCGACGAACAGCGGGAGGTCGAGCGGGTGCTCGAAGCGCTCTCGCGCGGGGTGGAGGCACAGGCGGAGGCGCTCACCGCCTCTCTCCAGGCGCTGGCGCGGGCGGATCTGTGGATGGCCAGGGCCCGTCTCGGTGCCGAGCTGGACGGCGTGCGCCCGGCGGTATCCGCCGATGCCCTCGAGCTGCTCTCCGCCCGCCATCCTCTGCTGGGGCCCGGCGCGGTGCCCATCGACCTTCGGCTCGGGGACCGGTTCGGGTACCGGGCCATGGTCATCACCGGTCCCAACACGGGCGGCAAGACCGTGTCACTCAAGACGCTCGGATTGCTGGCCCTCATGCACCAGGCCGGCCTGCGCGTGCCGGCCGCCGACGGCGCCCGTCTGCCGGTCTTCGAGCGGGTCATGGCCGACATCGGCGACGAGCAGAGCATTGCGCAGTCGCTCTCCACCTTCTCGAGCCACCTGCGCAACGTGGTGCGATTCGTCGAATCCGCCGGCGAGGGTGCGCTCGTGCTCCTCGACGAGATCGGCGCGGGCACCGACCCCACCGAGGGGTCTGCCCTGGCCATGGCCATCGTCGAGCGGCTCCTGGCCGCCGGCGCCACGGTCGCCGCCACGACGCACTACGCCGAGCTCAAGACCTTCGCGACCGACCACCCGAACGTCACGAACGCATCGGTCGAGTTCGACGTGGCGACGCTGCGCCCCACGTATCGCCTCACCATCGGGCTGCCGGGCAAGAGCCAGGCCTTCGCCATCGCGGAGCGCCTTGGGCTGCCCCAGGAGGTTCTTGCCGACGCGCAGCAGCGTCTCTCGGCCGAGCACCTGTCCATGGAGGAGACGCTCGCCGCCATCCAGCGTGCCGAGGTCGCCCGCGGCGAGGAGCTGGAGGAGGCGCGCGGCGATCGGCAGCGAGCCCGCGAGGAGCGCGAACGCGCGCGGGCCGGCATCGCCCGTGCGCGTCGCGAGGCGGCGCAGATCCTCGCCGATGCCCGCCACGCAGCCGACGACCTGCTCGGTCGCACGGAGCGCGAGGTGGCCGACCTGCGCCGCGAGATGCATCGCCTGGAGAACGTCACTCGCGGCCGGCGACGCGGCCCGGGCGAGGCGGGGCTGGAGGTGCTGGAGCAGCGCGCCGCCGCGGCCCGCGCGGCCGCGGACGATGCGATCGCGCCCCGCTCTCCCGGATCTGAGGCTCGAGCGGACGGCGATACCCCCATGGGCGAGGGCGCGGAGGTCCAGCCGCGCGTCGGGCTGTGGGGTCGCAGCCGCACGTTGGGAAGCACGGGCCGCATCGTGGAGCGCTCGGGGAAGACCGGGCGCCTGACGCTGGAAACCGAGGGTGCCCGGCTGGTCCTGCCCGCCGACGACGTCGAGGTGGTGCCCGAACCGATCAGCGGCCCACCGCCGCGCGATGCCGAGGCCGACGAGATGCGCCGCCGCGCCGCCGCTCGGGTGACGCCCACGCTCGATCTGCACGGAGAGCGAGTGGCGGCCGCGCTGGAGCGGGTGGACGAGTACCTCAACGACGCCCTGCTGGCCGGCATGGACAGCGTTGCGATCATCCACGGCGCGGGGACCGGTGCCCTCCGCCGCGCCGTGCGGGAGCACCTCACCCAGCACCCGCGCGTGCGCGGAGCCCGTCCCGGCCGCCGCGAGGAGGGCGGCGACGGGGCGACGATCGTCGAGCTCTAGGGCGCCGCGGTCGGGGTTGGGATCGGGGTGGGGGTCACGACGGGCGCCGGCGTGGGCGTCCCTGATCCCTTCGGGGTGGGCTTGGGCGGGGGACTGATGCTCGGCCCTGGGGTCACGGTCGCCTCGGGCGTGGGGCTCGGCGACGGGGTGGGGGACGGGTGTTGGTGTCGAGGTCGGGACCTCGCCCGGGGTGCACAGCTGGGTGGGCGCCAGCGGGGCGTCCAGGGCCGGGGTCGGGAAGCGCGGCACCTTTGACTCCCTGCCGCGCCACTTGTCGATCCACTTGACGTTCGCGCTGACCCAGGTGGGCTGGTCCGCGTTCCACTTCGACAGATCCAGGTAGACCTCGCTGGCCGGTGCCGTGGGGCTGGCCGAGGCCGACGGGCTGACGCCGGGGCTCGCCGATGCGTCGGGCACCGGCGTGGCACCCAGCTGGTCGCCGCAGCCGGGCTGCCAGATCTTGCCGGTCGCTGCCTCGATGGTGAGCTGCACGTGCGTCGTGTCCTGCTGTGTCGGCACGTCATCGGCCTTGAAGACCTCGGTGACGGTCCTGGTCGTGTGAGGACCCGGCAGCATGCCGCTGATGGCGTCGACCTTCTTCTCGACGATGCCCTCGGGCCGGATGAAGTCGTTGTCGGGCAGCTTGTTCTTCGCCGCGACCTCCGCCATGTAGTCATGCCAGATGAACGTGGGTCCATCCGCGGCGAACACGCCCTTGATCGGCGAGTTGTCGCTGTTTCCCACCCAGACGCCGGTGACGATGGCGCCTGTGCTGTCGCTCGTATCCTTGGCGGGAGCCAGGTAGCCGAAGGCCTGCAGGTCCTTGAAGTCGTTCGTGGTCCCCGTCTTCAGGGTTGCGGGTCGTCGGCCGCCGTCGAGTCCGGGCAGCTGGAAGCTGGGACCCCACCACGGGTTGGCCCTTGGATCGGTGTTGTCGGCAAGGATGTCGGTGGTCAGGTACGCGGCCTGCGCCGAGAGGACCCGCTTGGGCTGTTCGCCGTCGGTGGCATGGTCGTAGATGACCGTCCCGTTGCGATCCGTGATCTTCTCGATCAGGTACGGCGAGGCGAGCTCGCCGCCGTTGGCGATGGCACCGTAGGCGCCCGCCAGGTCGATCATGTGGACGCCGATGGTGCCCAGGGTCAGCGAGGGCACCGCCACCTCCTGCTCCTGGCGCGGATCCCAGCGGATGCCCATCTTCACGGCCTGGTCCACGACGTTCTGCGTCCCGATCACCTGCTGCGCCTTCACTGCCGGGATGTTCAGCGAGTACTTCAGCGCGTCGCGGATGCGGACGGGGCCGCGCTCCTGGTTGTCCGCGTCCGGCACGGAGTAGCCGTTCACGATGTCGCCCCGCACGTCCATGAACATGGACGCCGGCGTGATCTTGTTCAGCTCGAAGCCGGTGGAGTAGGTGATGGGCTTGAAGGCGGACCCCGCCTGCCGGTAGGCGGTGCCCACCACGTCGTAGTAGGGCTTGAAGGTGTCCGACTCCTCGCCGTAGTAGTTGGCGCTGCCGACATAGGCCAGCACGGCGCCGGTCCGGTAGTTCACGGTGACCAGCGCGTCGTTGTTGATGTTCCGCTTCTGGTTGAGCCGGTTGATCCAGGTCATGGCCGCCGAGCCGTATTTCGCCTTGAGCTGGGCCGTGGTCATGTGGTTCATGTCGTAGGCGATGGCCGCCCATTTCTCGGCCGAGACCTGGTAGCCGTTGTAGTCGAGGGTTGTGGTGATGGTCAGCCCGCCCGAGTCCAGAAGTGTCTCGCCACCAAGGAGGTCGTTCGCCGCCGCGCGCACGGCGTAGACGAAGTGGGGCGCCTTGTACTGCTGCGATTTCGTGGGCGCCAGGACGATCGTCTCCTGCTTCGCGGCGTCGTGCTGCGCCTGGGTGATGAACCCCGACGAGAGCATGTTGTCGAGCACGTAGCCCTCGACGCGGGCGGCATCGGCGTCAGCGGGCACCACGAGGATCTTGTTGCCATCAGCATCGGTCTGCTGCACCTCGGCCTTGGTGGGATCGAGCGCCGATGGCGCTCGCACCAGGCCGGCCAGCATGGCCGCCTCGCCCAGCGTCAGGGTGTTCGCCGCATCGGTCTTCGTGATGTCCTTGCCGAAGTAGGCGTTGGCTGCCGCCCAGATCCCGTAGGCGTTGTCGCCGTAGTAGATCTGGTTCATGTACATCTCGAGGATCTTCTGCTTGCCCGCGTCGCCGCTGTAGCGCTGCCCCAGGCGCAGGGCGAGGACGGCCTCCTTGAGCTTGCGCTCGACCTGGCGGCTGGGGTCGGCGAGCAGGTCCGCACCGAAGAGGCGCATCCGGACCAGCTGCTGGCAGATCGTCGACGCTCCGGAGACCTCGCGACCGGAGGTGACGTTCTGCAGGAAGGCACGCACGATGCTGCGGAAGTCCACGCACGGGTTGGTCCAGAAGGTCTGGTCCTCCGCGGCGACCTGGGCATCCACCATGACCTGGGGAATCTGATCGAAGGTGATGGACCGGCGCTGCTCGGCAGCGAAGGTCGCCAGCTGGACGCCGTCGGCCGAGAGCACCTCCGATCCCTCGGAGAGCTGGAAGTCCTCCACCCCTGCGACGTTCGGCAGCCCCGAGGTGTACGACGCGTAGACCGCCATCACGCCCAGGAACAGGCCGGCGGCCAGCACGGCGGAGACGCCCAGGATCATCGCGGGCAGGGCCGCGAGGGAGCCGGATGATCGAGGGCGCGCGGAACGGCGCGGTGCGGGGCCGCGCTGCGGCCGCGGCGGAAGGCGTCGGGTCATCGGCCGAGCAGAGTAGCACGGACCGTACCGGTATACTCCACCGGCCATGAGCGGCTCCGTGTTCGACGACCTCAGCTGGCGCAACCTCATCGCGCACAGCACCGACCCCGATGCACTGCGCGCGGCGCTGGACGGCGCACCGGTCGTCTTCTACTGCGGCTTCGACCCCACCGCGCCGAGCCTCCATTTCGGGAACCTGGTCCAGCTGGTCACCATGCGCCGCCTGCAGCTGGGCGGGCACAGCCCGATCGCCGTGGTGGGCGGCGCAACCGGCCTGATCGGCGACCCGAGCGGACGCAGCGAGGAGCGGGCGCTGAACGCCGAGGAGGTCGTCGCCGACTGGGTCGAACGCATCCGCGGCCAGGTGGAGCGCTACCTCTCATTCGAGGGCCACAACGCCGCGCGCGTGGTGAACAACCTGGAGTGGTCCCGGCCGATGCACGCGATCGAGTTCCTGCGCGACGTCGGCAAGCACTTCAGCGTCAACCGCATGCTCGACAAGGAGGTCGTGAGCGCGCGACTGGAGACGGGCATCAGCTACACGGAATTCAGCTACCAGCTGCTGCAGGCACTCGACTACCTGGAGCTCCATCGCCGTTACGGCGCCGTGCTGCAGACCGGTGGCAGCGACCAGTGGGGCAACCTGACCGGGGGCGTCGACCTCATCCGACGCGTCACCGGCGACACGGTGCATGCCCTGGCGACCCCCCTCATCACCAAGGCGGACGGCACCAAGTACGGCAAGACGGCGAGCGGCTCCATCTGGCTGGATCCGCAGATGACCAGCCCGTTCGCGTTCTACCAGTACTTCCTCAACCAGGCCGATGCCGACGTCGGTGCGCTGCTGCGCACGTTCAGCTTCCGGACGCATGAGGAGATCGAGGCGCTCGATCGCGCCACGACCGAGCGACCAGAGGAGCGTGCAGCGCAGCGGGCGCTGGCCGGTGAGCTCACCGCGCTCGTGCACGGGGAGGAGGAGTCCGAACGTGCTCTGGCGGCATCCTGGGCCCTGTTCGGCCAGGGTGACCTGGGCGCGCTCGAGGCCGCGACGCTGGCAGCCGCCACCGCCGAGCTGCCGCGAGCCGAGGTTCCCGCCGCGGCCCTTCCCTCGGTGGTGGACCTGCTGGTGGCCACCGGGCTGTGCGAGAGCCGCGGCGCTGCCAAACGAGCCGTTGCCGAGGGGGGTGTCTATCTCAACAACGCCCGCGTGAGCGACGCCGGTACGAGCCCGGATCCCGCCGACCTCCTGGCGGGTCGCTGGCTGATCCTGCGTCGGGGACGGCGTTCCCTGGCAGCCGTCGAGGCCCGCTGAGCGACCTCAGCCCAGCAGCTCCTCCACGAGCTGGCTGGCGACCTCGTCGGCGCGGGCAGGGTAGGGAAGCTCCAGGCGGATGGCGAGGTCGGTTGCCTGGCGGCGGAAGAGATCCATCGTGGCCCGCAGGCCGCGGATGATGTCCGCCGTCTCGTAGCGGGCAAACGCGTCCCCCAGCGCATCGACCACCTCGGGTTCCGTCCACCGCTCAAGGAACCGGCCGCCGAACCACGGATCACCGTCGCCGCCATCGCGGCCGCGTGCCTGCCACTCCAGGACGGTGAGCAACCGCGCTTTCATGTAGCCATCCAGGCAGTCCAACGCCACCCAGCGCTCGCCCCGGCGCAGCTTTCGCGCGGTCCACAGCGCGTGGTACCAGAAGTCGGAGACGAGGTTCTCGAACTCGACCAGCTGAGGCGGCCACTCGTCGGCCCGTGGGCGGCTCGCGACCCACTCCGGCAGGCTGGACAGGATTCCCTCGCGATCGAACAGGATCCGGAAGCCGCGGCCCAGCACCTCGAGCCCCAGCATCCCGTCCGGGCCGGCCCGAATCTCGTCCACCGAGACGGGTACCAGGTCCACGTCCGTGCCGTCGGCGAAGAGCACCCGCCGCTCGCGCCGGCCATGGCCGGTCCGCTCGAGGAACGTGATCGCCACCGGTCCCAGGTGCGCCGACCAGCCAGCATCGGCCAGAAAGAGCTCCGGGTCGTCGACGACCAGCAGCAGGTCGGTGTCGGACCACTCGTCGGCGGGATGATGCTCGCGCGCTCGCGAGCCGAGCAGGACCAGGGCATGAATGGCGGGCTCGGTCCTGGCGTGGTCCACCACGCGTTCCAGCATGCCGGCCGGGTCCGGCGCGAACCGGACGCCGGCGCCTATACGGAACGCGGCGCGCGGGGTCATGACGTCCTCCTCAGTGCTTGTCGCCGGCAGCCACCCTGGCCTGGTGATCGCTGATCACGCGGTCCGCGACGTTGTGCGGGACCTCCGCATAGTGGTCGAGGGCCCACGTGAACCGACCACGCCCCTGCGTGATGCTGCGCAGCTCGGTCGCGTAGTGGAACATCTCCGCCTGCGGAACCTGTGCCTTGAGGCGCTGCATCCCGTCCGACGAGTCCATCCCGAGCACGTGTCCGCGCTTGGACGTGATCTGGCCCATCACGTCGCCCATGTACTCGTCGGGCACCGTCACCTCCACCTCGAGCACCGGCTCGAGGAGAATCGGGTCCGCCTCGGTGAAGGCACGCTTGAGGGCCTGGGAGGCGGCGATCTTGAACGCCATCTCCGAGCTGTCGACGGTGTGGTACGAGCCATCGACCAGGGTCGCCTTGAGGTCGACGATGGGGAAGCCGGCCAGCGCACCCTCGTCGAGCGCCTCGCGCAACCCCTTCTCGACGGCGGGGATGTACTGCTTGGGAACGACCCCACCCACGATCCGGTCCCCGAACTCGAAGCCCGTGCCGGATTCGAGCGGCTCGAACTCGATCACGACGTGCCCGTACTGGCCGTGGCCGCCGGTCTGGCGCTTGAACTTGTTGTCGATCTTGGCCCCCCGTCGGATCGTCTCGCGGTAGGGCACCTGCGGCGTGCCGGTCTTCACCGCGGCCCCGAACTTGCGCTTGAGCCGATCGACGATGACGTCCACGTGCGCGTCGCCCATGGCGGTGAGGACCGTCTCACCGGTCCCGTCCTGGCGATGGACCTGGACCGACGGCTCCTCCTCCAGGAGCCGGCTCAGGGCCTGTCCCAGCTTGTCCAGGTCTGCCTTGGACTCGGGCTCGATGCTGACCTGCAGGCTCGGCGCCGGGAACGTGAACGCGGGCAGCTCCACGGCCTGCGAACGATCCGCCACGAGGGTGTCGCCGGCCTGCGTGGAGGTGAGCTTGGCCACGGCCGCAATGTCGCCGGGGCCAACTTCGGGCAGGTTCTCCTGGTCCTTGCCCATGATGGCCAGCAGGTTGCCGATGCGCTCCTCCTCCTTCCGCGAGGCGTTGTACAGGTGTCCCTGCGAGCTCAACGTGCCGGAGACCACGCGGAAGTAGGTCAGGCGGCCGACGAACGGATCCGAGGTCGTCTTGAAGACCTGGGCGACGAAGGGGCCGCTCGGATCGGGAGCGATCGCCTTGCCGTCGGTGGTCGTTCGCGAGCCGACCTCGGCGGGAGAGGGGACGTGCTTGACGATCATCGACAGGAGCTCGCGAACGCCGATGTTCTTCGCGGCCGATCCCACGAAGACCGGCACCACGGACCCCTCGCGGGTGCCCTTGTGAAGGGCCGCTCCGACCTCCGCATCGCTGATCTCCTCGCCCTCGAGGTACTTCATCATGAGCTCGTCGCTTGCCTCGGCCGCGGCCTCGACCAGCGCGTCCCGGCGGGAGTGCTCGGCGCCTTCCATCTCCGGCGGGATGGGCACTTCCTTGGCCTTGCCGCCCTCGTAGACGTTGGCGTGCTCCTCGATGACGTCGATGTAGCCGCGGAAGCCGTCGGCGGAGCCGATGGGAAGGTAGACCGGCGCGATCTTGGGGCCGAAGCGCGCCTTGAGCTGGTCAAGGGTCGCGTCGTAGTTCGCGTTCTCGCGATCCATCTTGTTGATGAACACGAAGCGGGGCAGGCCGCGCTCGTCGGCCAGCCTCCAGACCTCCTCCGTTCCGACCTCGACCCCCGAGCTGGCGTCGAGGACCACCACCGCGGCATCCACCGCGGCCAGAGCCTCGACCACGTCGGACTGGAAGTCCGCGTAGCCCGGCGTGTCGACGATCGTGACCCGTACGCCGTCGTGCTCGAGCGAGCCGATGGCCAGGTTGATGCTCTGCTGGCGCTTCTGCTCGTCGGGATCCCAGTCCAGCGTGGCCGTGCCGGCGTCCACGCTTCCCTGCCTCTGGATCGCGCCGGCGTCGAAGAGCATCGCCTCCGCGAGGCTCGTCTTGCCGGCGCCGCCGTGGGAGATGAGCGCGACGTTCCGGATCTTGTCGGGGGAGGTGGGCTGCATCAATGCTCCTTGTGGTCGCTATGAAGCGAGCGCCGCCCACCGGTCGGAAATGCGCCGGGGCGGCGAATCATCGGGCCTCGGAATGGGTATCCATTATAGGTGCGCCGACCCGCAGGTCTCGGCCAGCCACTGGCCCTCGGGACGGTCGAAGGTGCCGACGTACCAGCCCGGCGCGAACTCGGCGGTGAGGTCGAGGGCGCCGCCCGCCGTGCGACAGGTATGCACCGTCTCGAGCACGCCGCGGTTCTCTGCGCCCCGGTGAGGGCGGGTCATTCGCTCGACACCCGGGTGAGGCGCTTGGTGGCGAACGGCGCCGGGCGGCCGGCCCGCGTGGCGGTGAGCTGGTGTGACCAGCTGTCGCGGGCCGCGTCGTAGGCGAAACGGTTCGTGAACGGCCCGCCGGCGTAGGCGAAGGTGAACGTGACCCCCTCGGCCTCCGGCACGCCGGTCCCCACGCTCCGCTCGGCAGCCACGCCCGTGGAGTCGAGCAGGTGCATGACCATCCGTCCCGACGACGGCTGGTACCCGATGTGGTACACGGCCTCGTAGGGCGTGGCGTCGGGTGGTGCCCCGATCTGCGTGCAGCGCATCTCCACGTAGCGCCCGCCCAGCGCCCATTCGGCCTCGACGCGCTGGTGGAGCGGGATGGACCCCATGTCGCCGCGGAGCTCCCAGGACCCAACCATGCGTTCCAGGAGGCGCGATGCACGCTCGTTCGCGCCCGGGGCCGGGGCAACGCGCCGCGTGACGAAGACGTACTGGGGGCTGTCCTCGGTGAACGGCTCCGCCGCGAAGCCTCCGTGGAGCGTCTCGAGCTCCAGGCCCGCGACGTCGATGAGGCCGAGCCACTCGTTCCTGGTCGCCCACCACAGTGAGCTGCGCCCACCGCTGTCGATGTCCATGTCGATCCGGTTGTCGCCGACCCGGTGGCTGACGGTGTGCGGCACCGGCTCGTCTCGGTGCACGCGGTCGAGCTTCGTCGCCACCTGGTGTGAGAAGGCGAAGGCATTCCAGGCAAAGCGACCGCCGGGACGAAGGACCTCCCCCACCCGCTCGAACGTGCGGCGCCGGTCGGCCCAGGTCGGCAGGTGCATGAGCGCGTTGGCGGGGCAGTAGACGAGGGCGGCCGGCTCCGCCAGGGCAAGGTCGCGCATGTCACCCATGCGCAGGTCGAGACTCACCCCCGCCGCAGCGCTCCGCTCGCGCGCCTGGGCGAGCATGGATGGTGAGGTGTCGATACCGATCACGGGGCGACCCGTCTCCCGCGCAACCGGGATCGCCACGCGGCCGCTGCCGACGGCGAGCTCCACGATCGGCCCATCGGTCTGCCGTCCCAGCTCGACGTAGAAGGGGATGTCGTCGACCATACCGGCCGTCCACTCGTCGTAGCGAACCGAGAAGGCCTCGTCCCAGCTGCTCATCGACCCATGCTAGGGTGAAGGCACAACGAGTCAACGCCTCGCCGTGGCCGGCGCGCCGGGTGACGCTGCCCGGGCTGGGCTCGCGGCGCCAGGTCCCCACCCTGCCGGGGTGAGCGGCGCACTTGGTAGAATCGGCCGCACACGAATGTCCACGAGGCCCGGTCCGGCTGCGCCATCGGTCGCATCGGTCGGGCAGCCCATGAAGGAGGACCGATGTCCGGCCACAGCAAGTGGTCGCAGATCAAGCGACAGAAGGGCGCGAATGACGCGAAGCGCGGCGCGCTCTTCACGAAGCTGACTCGCGAGATCATCACCGCCGCCCGGCAGGGTGGGGGAGATATCGAGGCGAACTACCGCCTGCGCATGGCGGTGGACAAGGCCAAGCGCGAGTCCATGCCCGCGGACAACATCAAGCGCGCAATCGAGCGCGCCACGGGCAGTGGCGCGGATGCCGAGCAGTACGAGGAGATCACGTACGAAGGCTTCGGCCCCGCGAATGTCGCGGTGATCGTGGCGGCCATGACCGACAACCGGAACCGGACCGCCTCGGAGGTGCGCTCGATCTTCAACAAGATCGGCGGTTCGCTGAGTCCGGTCGCCTGGCAGTTCGAGCAGAAGGGGATCATCAGCCTGCCACTCAACGGGCGGGACCCCGACGAGGTCACCCTTGCCGCCATCGACGCGGGCGCGGCGGACGTGGGCACGCCGGAGGGCGGCTCGATCACGGTGACGACGGAGCCCACCGAGCTCGAGCAGGTCCGCGTGGCGCTGGGCGCCGCTGGGTACGAGGCCGAGTCGGCTGAGCTTTCGATGGAGCCCACCACGCTGGTCGAGATCAGCGACGAGAAGATCGCGAAGCAGGTCCTGGGTTTCGTCGAGCGTCTCGAGGACCTCGACGACGTGCAGAACGTGTACGTCAACTTCGACATCCCCACCGAGCTCCTCGAGCAGCTGGAGGCCTCAGTCGCCTGAGCCACCCCCGGTGCCGCTGGCAGATCCACGACGGGCCTGGCCCGCCGCGCCCGCTACGATACGGTGGTGATCGTCCTGGGCATTGATCCCGGCACCGCCAGCCTGGGCTTCGGGGTGGTGGCGCTCGAGGAGAACCGCCTCCGGCTCGTCGACGCCGGCGTGGTGCGCACCGGTCCCGAACAGACCGATGGCGAGCGCCTCGCCCAGCTGGAGTCCGCCATGCGCTCGCTGGTGGCACAGCACCGGCCGGAGCGGATGGCCGTCGAGCGTCTCTTCTTCCAGCGCAACGTGCAGACCGCCATGGCAGTCGGTCAGGCACGTGGCGTGGCGCTGCTGGTGGGAGCGCATGCCGGCCTGCGCATCGACGAGCCCACTCCGAACGAGGTGAAGCAGGCGGTCTGCGGGAACGGATCAGCCGGCAAGCGGCAGGTGGCCAGCATGGTGGAGCGCCTCCTCGGCGTGCGGCTCACGGGCGCCGCCGACGACGCGACCGACGCCCTGGCCTGCGCCATTGGCTGCCTGTACCGCGCCCGCAGCGAGCCCCGGCCGGTGGGCGCGCGATGATCGGGTCGATTCGCGGGCGGGTTACGCACCTTGGGCCGGACTCCGCCCTGATCGAGGTGGGCGGCATCGGCTACCGCGTGGTCGCGGGGCCGTCGCTGCTGGCCCGGCTCCGGCCGGGGACCGAGGCATCGGTCTTCACCCACCACCTGGTCCGCGAGGACCAGCAGGCGCTCTTCGGCTTCGCGAACCTCGACGAGCTGGGCTTCTTCGAGCTGCTGATGACCGTCTCCCAGGTTGGCCCGCGCCTGGCGCTGGCGATCACCGCGGCCCACCCCGTCACCAAGCTCCAGCTCGCCATCCTCAATGACGACGTGGATGTCTTCACGTCCGTCTCCGGCGTGGGGCGCAAGACGGCACAGCGGATCATCCTGGAGCTCAAGGAGAAGATTCATGCCGCCGGCCTGGCGGCCGGTGGGGGAGGCCTGGGAACGGATTCCGACGTGGTGGCCGCCCTCGAATCGCTGGGCTACACCCTGACCGAGGCGAGGCGCGCGGCGTCGGCGGTCGCCGGGTCGGACGCCGGCCTGGATACGCGCATCAAGGCGGCGCTCCAGGAGCTGGCGCACGCCCGATGACCTCCCAGCCGCGACCCGGGGCGTTCGCCGATCCAGGCGACATCGAGCGCGTGCTGCGTGAGACCCATACCTGGGCCGTGGTGGGGTGCTCGTCCAACCCGATGCGCCCGAGCCACGGCGTCTCGCGGACGCTGCTGGCCCACGGGTACGAGGTCATCCCGGTCAACCCGCGAGAGACGGCGGTGCATGACCGGGTCGCGCACCCGGACCTGGCCGGGGCGGCGGCCGCGGCGGCGGCCGCGGGACATCCCATCGAGGTGGTGGACATCTTCCGGCGCTCCGCCGAGGCGGGAGCTCATGTCGACGAGGCGATCGCCATCGGGGCACGTGCGGTCTGGATGCAGCTCGGAGTCATTGATCCGGCGGCCGCGCAGCGCGCGCGGGACGCCGGCCTGCTGGTGATCATGGATCGCTGCCCGGCCATCGAGCTCCCGCGCCTCGACCCGCCCCTCCCGCGCGAACGCGCCTGACCGGAACTTCTGGCCAGGAACGTCCGAACCCCTGTTCGGCGGACCGCCACCGCGATATCCTGTCACTCACCATGGCCGCGAACGACAAGATGGACGAGCTGCGCCGGGTTCCGCTCTTCTCGGGACTGGGCAAGCGCGAGCTCGCCGAGCTGGGGACCCTCGCCGACGAGATCGAGGTCGCGGACGGCCGTGCCCTGACACGTGAGGGCGAGTCGGGCCACGAGTTCTTCGTGGTACTCGACGGCCACGTCTCGGTCGAGATCGATGGCAGGCGCGTCGCCGAGCTGGGCCCCGGCGACTTCCTGGGGGAGATTGCGCTGATCGACGGCAAGTCGCGCACCGCCACCACCCGTGCCGTGGGCGCCACGAAGCTGCTCGTGGTGGGCCACCGCGAGTTCCACCAGCTCATGGCCGACTTCCCGACGGTCCAGACCGCCGTCCTGCAGGCGCTCGCCGCACGGGTCCGGCGCAACGAGCAGCTCGGCTAGCCACCGCATCGTTCGCCGCGCCCGGCCCGACGAGGCGGCCGATCTGCGGGAGCTCGCACACCGCTCCAAGGCCCACTGGCCCTACAGCACCGAGTTCCTGGAGGCTGTCCGACCCCTCCTGGTGCTCGAACCCGCCGACATCCGCCGTGACGAGGTCCACGTTCTCGAGCTGGGCGGCGCCCGCGTGGGCTGGCACCGGGTCCGCTTCGACGGCGACCGCGCCGAGCTCGAGGACCTGTGGGTCGAACCCACCTTCATCGGCCAGGGGCATGGCCGGGCGCTGTTCGAGCACGCGGTCGGGGTGGCGCGGCGCGGCGGTGCGAACCGCCTAGAGTGGGACGCGGAGCCGTTCGCGGCCGGGTTCTACGCCGCCATGGGAGGACGCGAGTTCGCCCGGTCGCCCTCTGCCGTGGTCCCGGGTCGCACGCTGCCGCGGATGCGGCTGCGGCTCGCACCCGATGCCTGAGGCAGCTCCTGAGACAGCTCAGGGCACGCGGAACAGGTAGACCCCGAAGCCCAGGCAGTCGCGCCCGCCGCGCAGGTATCGGTCCCGGACCAGCCTGGCCTGCTCCACGAAGGCGTCGCGATCGGGGTCATCCGGGTGCGCGGCGGCCCAGCGGTCGACCGTCGCGAAGTACCCGAACTCGTACCGGTCCCAGTCCTGCTGGCTCGCAGAGCCGCTCCACAGCGGTTGCATGTCCAGGTCCACCCCGGCCATGGCGTTGAGGTCGTGGGTCGTCATCTCGTCGCGCCGCGCTCCGAGCAGCCCGAGGTACTCGGCGCCGGGCTCCGTGCGCCAGTAGCCGTCTCCCACCAGGAGCTGGCCCCCAGGCACCACGTGGCGCTCCAGGTCCTCCAGGAGCGCCCGGAAGCTCGGGTGCTCCCACCCGGGGCCGATGCATACGACCAGGTCGAACGGCTCCGGCGACTCGTAGGTCCGGGCATCTCCCTCCACGATCTCGGCCGTCCCCGCCGGGAGTGCGGCCACCCGCTCTCGTGCGACGGTCAGCAGATGGGGCGACACCTCCACGCCCACGCCCCGAGCGTCGTAGCGCTCCACGATGCGAGCCAGCAGCTCCGCCTTGCCGCAGCCCAGGTCCAGGACCCGGGCCGCCGGCGCGAGCGCCACCGCCTCGACTGCGCGATCCACCGTGTCCGCGGAGAGCGGGTTCATGATCGCCATCTCCCCGTGGGCGATGGCGGAGAAGCGCTGTCGCAGCGCCTCGTCCATCATCCGTCCCGCCGCAGCACCAGCTCGATGCGGCCGTGGGGCGGACGCGGGTCGGTGTAGACCTTGACCGCATCATCCTCGGCCGATTCGGCGCCCACGTCCCAGAGCCGGTTCTGACCGTCGAAGGAGACCGATGCCAGCTGCGGCCAGCGCGCCAGCATCCGCTGCCCGATCTCGTGGAGCAGGTGCTGGATCGAGAGGCTGACGAACCCGTGGAAGACCGATGCCGCCAGGTCCGCCACCTGCTCACCGGCGACGTAGCGCTCCGGGCGGCCGCCGAGGCCGTCGGTGGCATCGGCGTAGGTCCACCCGATGTCGCACCAGATGTAGAGCGGCCGGTCGCGCCGCTCGGGGAGGGTCGTGAACTCGTCGCGGGCGAACGAGGCGAACGCGGACCCGGTGGTCTTGATCATCTGCAGCTCGGCGCGACCGCAGGCATGCTCCGTGATCCGGACGCCGCCATCGGCTCGCTCCAGGTGCATCCGGGCGGTGGAGTGGTCGCAGCGGTCGCGGGTGAAGAGGACCTCCGAGAGGGCGAATGAGCCCGGCTCGTCCCCGGGAACCACCGCGGCGGGGTAGGGGAGCTCGCGGCCGAGCATGGTGACAGACTCCATCTGCGGGTAGGTCGCCAGGAAGCGGGCACCCACGTCGTGGATCCAGCCCTCCAGGGTCGGGGCCCGCGTCTCCAGCGAGACGGACCCGATGAAGTTCTTCATGGTGTCGGTGGCCACCACCATCCGGTTGTCGCCCTCGGTGTAGGCCTCCCAGAACGCGTCGCCGTGGACCGTGACCTCGATCTCGGCGCCCATCAGCCGGTTCTCGCGCCCGCTGAACGCGGATTCGGGAATGGTGGTGACCCCTCGCAGGGGCACGCCTCCGGTGCGATAGACCCGCACCTCCGCCTTTCCGTATCGGATCTCGTGCTTCACGCCCACTCCTCCGTCTCCGGTGGCGGCCCGCCACGCATGGTCAGCAGCCGATCGGCCGCGATCCGGACACAGTCGTCCACCGCACGGCGCAGCTCCGCCTCGCGGTCGTTGCGCAGGGCCGCTTCGATGAGTGGGATGATCGCGGAGCGCGGCCGTCCCGCCACGAACACGGCGAAGCGAAATCCGAAGCGCGACTCATAGACCTCGTTGAGTGCCGCGAGCTCCTCGCCCACCCATGCCGGCTCGCGCCCATCCTCCTCGTCAGACCCATCCGCACCGTCGTAGCCCTGCTCGACACGGCTCGCGGCCGACAGCGACGCTGCGTCCGCGCCGATCCGCGGGTGCGCACTCACCAGCTCGATCGCCTCGTCCTCCGGGAGAACGCGCCCGACTTCCTGCGCCACCGCTACCAGGCCGTCGTCGTCGATGAACGGCCGTGCGGCAGCCAGCCACGCAAGGAACCGCGGCGCCCCCTCGAACAGCGGGGCCAGCTGGTCGGCGACTGCCGCGTCCGGCAGCGCATCGAGATCGGGGACCGCCGGGAAGGCGACACGTCCGGCGGGCTCCTCCATGGGATCCAGCGCGAACTCCACGAGATCCCGGATGGGCAGCCCATTGTCCGGGTTGGTCGCAGGGATCTGCGGCTTGAGCCGCCGGTCAGAATCCACCGCGCCCTCGTGCACGCGAACCACGTGGAAACCGCGCCGCAGGTAGAACCCGATGGCCGGCAGGTTGTCGTTGGTGGTGACCAGCCAGAGCCGATGGTGCCCGCTCGCCGCCGCCACCTGCCGGACGGTCTCCACCAGCGCGGTCCCGGCCCCGGCCCCCCGCGGCTCGGCGTGGAGGGTGACGATCTCCATCCCTCCGTCGGGCACCTCCTGGACGGTCGCCAGGCCGATCGGCGCGCCCTCGCGCTCCGCCACGAGGCCCTGGAGCGTGAACGGGTCGATCAGCTCTCCGAGGCGCGCGACCTTGCGCACCCCGCCGCCCAGGTCACCGAGCAGCGTCTCCGCCCACGCCCGGTCACCAGGCTCGAAGTCCCGCACCTCGACGCCGCCGACCACGAGCGCGTCCATGGTCATCTAGCTGCCGCGATACGTGGAGATCCCGAACGGGGTCAGCAGCAGGGGAATGTGGTAGCTGCGGTCGGGATCGTCGATGCGGAAGCCCACCGCCATGTTCTCGAAGAACCCGTCACGATCCTCCGTGTCGAGCCACGCCGCGACGTCGAAGACCAGCTGGTAGCTGCCCGGGGTGAGCTCGCCGGGCAGGAGGGAGCGCACGCGCCCGTCGCCATCGGTCTCCACCTCGGCCAGCAGCTCCGGCTGGCCATCGCCGCCCAGGCGGAAGAGTGCCACCGGGAATCCGGCCGCAGGCTCGCCAGTTTCCAGGTCCAGGACGTGGGTCGAGATGGTCGAAGGCCCGTCGGCCACGTTATCCTCCGCACATGGGTACGCTGCAGATCCGGGTTGGCGACCTCCACTTTACCGCCCACTGGGAGGCGGATGCGCCGCGGACGGTGGAGGCGGTTCGGGCGCTGCTGCCGATCCGCAACCGGCTGATCCACTGCCGATGGAGCGGCGAGTCGACCTGGATCCCGTTGGGCGACCTGCGGGTTGGCGTCGGCTATGAGCATCACACCTCGCACCCATCGCCCGGGGAGCTGCTGATCTACACCGGCGAGCTGTCCGAGTGCGAGATCCTGTTCCCGTACGGTGCCTGCGCGTTCAGCTCGAAGCTGGGCCAGCTGGCCGGCAACCACTTCGCCACCCTCGATCCGGACGACGCCTGGCGGGAGCGGCTGGCCGAGGTCGGACGACGGACCCTGTGGCACGGAGCCCAGGAGATCGAGATCATGGAGGTCCCCTGACCGTGGCCTGGCTGATCCTGGGCGTGGTGGTGGCCCTCTTCGTCCTCGTGGTATTCCGGGTGCTGACACTGCTGGTGGGGCTGGTGGCCATCATCCTGGCCTTGCTGGCACTCGTGGCATTCGGTGAATGGCGGGACCGCCATCGGCAGCGCGGAATCCACAATCCGGCTGCAGCATTCGACCCGAACAAGCCCAACGAGTACGGACGTTCGAGCCAGCAGCACTGGGAGCCACCCACCCCCTACATCGACCATCCCGACGGCGGGGGAGCCCCTCCCGGCGTGGACCGCGGCGATGACCGCCCACGACCCAGGTAGCCCGTGACCGACCTCGTAGTGGCGGGAGGCACGGTCGTGACCGCCGACCGCTCGTTCGCGGCAGACATGGCGGTGGGCGACGGACGGATCGAAGCCGTGGCCCCCGGCCTTGCGGGACGCCATCGGGATGCCCGCGTGATCGACGCGACCGGGCTGCTGGTTCTGCCCGGCGTGGTGGACGTCCACACGCACACCCGGCTGCCCACAGACGAGCGTCCAGACCGTTTCTACGACGATTCGGTTGCCGCGGCGTTCGGGGGCACCACCACGTTCCTGGCCTTCAACAACCCCGGGACAGGGATCAGCGAGGCCGGCGCCGCGTCGCTCCTCCGCGGTCTCGACGAATTCAGGGCCCGGACAGAGGGGGAATCGGCGGTCGACTACGGGCTGAGCGCGGTCCTCACCGGATCGCAGCCCGACCCCATGGGCGAGCTGCCGGCCCTCATCGGATCGGGGGTGCCCACCTTCAAGGCCTTCATGATCTACGACTTCCGCCTCAGCGACGAACGGCTCTTCGAGATCCTGCGGGTGGCCGGGCGCTCCGGCGGGATGCTCCAGGTCCACTGCGAGAACGCCACCATCATCGACGCCCTGACGGCGGAGGCGATCGAAGCCGGCCACGTTGCCTGCCGCTACCACGCGGCGACTCGACCGTCCTA
Organism: uncultured Chloroflexia bacterium; assembly: GCA_963805645.1. Classification (GTDB taxonomy): domain Bacteria; phylum Chloroflexota; class Limnocylindria; order QHBO01; family QHBO01; genus CAVXEH01. The sequence continues at coordinate 115,519 of CAWDVA010000005.1, forward strand.
CGCGGAGGCGGAAGCCACCCACCGGGCCATTGCCCTGGCGCGCGCAGCGGGGGCGTCGCTGTTCATCGTCCACCTCTCCTGCGCCGATGCCCTGGCCGAGGTCGCCGCCGCCAAGGCGCGCGGCTGGCCGGTGTACGCCGAGACCACGCCGCCCTACCTTGTCTACACCGATGAGCGATACGAGACCGATGACGAGGCGGAGGCGATCCGCTCGGTCATCTCGCCGCCCTACCGCTCCGACGCCGATCGCTCCGCCCTGTGGCTTGGCGTGCGGGCCGGCGGCCTGGACCTGGTGGCCACCGACCACGTGCCGGACCGCCTGGACACCGACAAGCGCCTGCCGGCGCCCCCCTTCCCGCAGATCAGCAACGGGGCGCCGGGCATCGAGACTCTGCTGGCCGTCGTGTATGGCGAGGGTGTCGCTCGCGGGCGGCTCACGCTGGAGCGGATGGTTGACCTGCTCTCGACCACGCCGGCGCGGCTGTTCGGGATGCCGTCGAAGGGAGCGATCGAGGTCGGCCGAGACGCGGACCTGGTGCTGCTCGACCCGGATGCGTCACGCACCATCCGCCAGGCGGACCTGCACCACAGCTCGGACTTCACGCCGTTCGAGGGCCTGCACGTGACCGGCGCGGTGCGAACCGTGCTGTTGCGGGGCCAGCCCGTTGTCCGTGACGGCATCTTCGTCGGGCGCCGGGGGATGGGCCACTTCCTGGAGCGGGCCCTCCGGTAAGACGACCCTCGCGCACGCCAGTTTGGGATACCCGCCCGAACGAATCGGGAGGACGAGCGCGCGGCCGGGATGCCTTGCGCCCGTGAGCGCTTCGCGCTCCCCCCGATCCAGCGCATACTTCGGTGACCCGGAAGAGAGGCATCGGGACTGCCCTGTCCCCACCAGCGCGGCGTCCCCCATACGGTCGCCTCGATCGTCGCGCAGGGCCAATGGCGAGCCCGACTCCTCCGCGCACAAGGAGCCTCCATGCGCATCCAGGCCAGCATCACCACCAAGCGACCGATCGGCGAGGTGTTCGCCGCTCTGAGCGACTGGACGAATACGTCGACATGGATCTCGGGCACGCAGTCCGTCACGAAGACCTCGGACGGGCCGATCGGCGTCGGTACGACCTGGCAAGCGGCCGGCAAGACCCTGGGTCGCACGATCGAGACCGGTGTCACGGTGACCGAGTTCGAGCCCGACCACAGGTTCGTCTGGACGACCGACAAGCCATTCAAGGCCACGACCACCTTCACCTGCGAGTCAGTTGACGGCGGTACCCGCGTGGACCAGACCACGGACGGAGAGCTCGAAGGATTCTTCAAGCTGGCCGGGCCGATGATGCAGCCGATGGCGAAGCGACAGATCCAGCATGACCTGGAGAACTTCCGGGACCTGATGGACGGGCACGCCCTCTGAACGAGCGGGCGGAGCCCACTGCACCGCCATCGCGCCGCTGGGCTGGGGGCGGAACCGACATCAATGATGCCCGCCCGACGCCCCCTCTCACGACAGCACTGAGCACTGGCACGCGCAGCGCTCGCAGCCGAGGTCGGTCTCGTCTCGGCCGTCGGCGCTCCCCTGGCCCACCCCGCCGTTGCCCGATTCCATCATCGGGCGGGATCGTCGGAACGCTCAGCTGCTCGGCATTGGGCACCGACGAGCGGTGACCGCTGACACCTGGCGACACGCTGCTCCGAAGGGTCTCGTTCGGCGCTTCGGGTGACAGTACCGAACACTCGCGCATGCTGCTCTGCCCCCTCACCCCCTTGTGACGCCCTCCGCGCTCGAAACCGAGCCGAGGGCCGCACGAAGTGCGTGCAGCTGGGCATTGCTCAGTGACCGTTTCGGAATCGTCAGCACCCAGCGTGCACGCGCTCCTGTTCCCTCCACCAGATGGATGCAGCGCGCGTCTTCATGTACCGCGCTCAGAGCGCTCCAGGCGATGTCGCGCTGCCGGGATCCGATGACCCGGTGCACACCGGAGGCATCCATCGATACGACCGTGTCGTTGGTGAGGTACGGCCGCACCCCAGGACCCCGGCTCAGTACCGGCCACAGGAACCGCAGGGGTGGGATGCGCTCCAGCAGGAGGTACCCAGCAGCCACTACCGCCAGCGAGCCCGCCCACACCGAGGCGAAGCCAACGGACCAGCCCACGAGGCCAGCCAACAATACGAGCAGGACGATTCCGTCCGTGACCCGTTGCTGGGCAGCGTTCGCGATCCGGACCCCATCCAACAGCTCCTCGAAGGTGGTACGGAACCGAATTGAGGCGCTTGGAGGGACGGGGGTGGTTGGGTCTTCGGCCATTCCTCCATCCTAGTGACAAGGGCTCTTGGGATGCGGAGGCGCCCCACTCTGGTGACACTACCGAACACTCGCGCAGGGGGCTGCGATCGCTCGCGCTTCTCCTGTCAGCAGCCAGTGGTGGTCTCCGCGCGTCCGGCTGGCGCAAGTCCAGGCATGGGCTCGTTGTTCGTTGTGACGGAGGCCTTCTCGGCCGCGTCGATCGAGATGACCACGTACTGCGCCTTGGTCTGGGCCCCGGTCACGACCTGGCAGTGCTCGGTGAGCACCTGGACCGTTCCGACGAATGCGCCCCAGCCCTCGTCAATCACCAGCGATGCGTGAGCGGGGATCGTGAAGGAGCGCCCCACCGGCCCATCCTCGAGGCGAACCAGGAAGCCCGCGGCACTCTCGTTACTGGCGGTCACCGACCATCGGTCGACGCATGCCGTGGTGAGCACTGCGAGACACGCCAGAAGAAGAAGCACTCCGACACTACGGCGTCGTGGCGGACCCGGAGTCCGGTGGCTGACCCCCATGACTCCAGTGTGTCCATCCCGAGTCCGTCGTCAAGATTCGCATCGTCCAGCGGGGTGGTATCCCTTTCGGGTGACATTACCGAAGTCTCGCGCAGACCTCTCCGTGCCACCCCCTGAACGATTCGGTAGGACCACCACGCGACCGGGATGCTGCGCTCTTGCCGGCGCGGAAAGCACAGGGACGCGGACCGGTGATGGCGCAGAGGCGCGTGTCCACGCCCCAACCCCTCAGCGGGCGGTGGACGCCTTGCTCGTCGCGTCCCACGGCCTCGACCGATACCTCCGCGAGCAGCGCGCCCGCATGATCGCCCCGACAACCTCACGCCCGCGGAGGATGGGTTGTCGGGCACACGCAGGGGTGATGGCGTAGGGTTTGCATCGTGAGCCGCGACGTCGAGGACCTGAACCGGCGCCTGCTGCGCGCCCGCGACGCGATGGACCGCGCCTATGCCGAGCCGCTCGACGTCCGCGCCGTGGCCGCGGTGGCCCACATCTCGGAGGCGCACTTCATCCGCAGCTTCCGCGCCGTCTTCGGCGAGACGCCGCACCGGTATCTGCAGCGGCGGCGGGTGGAGCGCTCGATGTTCCTGCTGCGTGAGACCGACCGTACCATCACCGATATCTGCCTCGATGTTGGCTTCACCAGCCTGGGGACCTTCAGCCGCACGTTCCGGGAGATCATCGGCCAGACGCCGTCCGACTACCGCGCCGGGCATGAACCGATGGTGGCGCCCAACTGCATCCAGATGTGGGCCATGCGGCCGCGCGTTGCTGCGAGCGAACCAGGCGGATTCCGCAGTTTTGGAGAAGCCCGCGTCCCGGGCCCTCCCCTAACCTGATCCTCGTTCGTCCCGACCCTCGCAATGGAGCAGGTTCAATGATCACCAGGCTGAACGTCGCCTCCATCTACGTCCTCGACAAGGACGAGGCCCTCGACTTCTACATCCACAAGCTCGGGCTGGAGAAGGCATCGGACTTCACTCAGGGTTCCTACCGCTGGCTGACGGTGCGGGTTCCGGGCCAGCCCGGCATCGAGATCTCCCTCGAGCAGCCGGGCCCGCCCCTCCACGACGACGCGACCGCCGAGCAGCTCCGCGAGCTGATCACGAAGGGCGCCCTGAGCGGCCTCGTCTTCCACACCGATGACGCCCGCGGCCTGTACGACGCCCTGCGCGAGCGCGGCGTCGAGGACTTCACGCAGGAGCCCATCGACCATTTCTACGGGACCGACATCGGCCTTCGCGATCCCTTCGGCAACGCGATCCGAATCATCCAGCCGAAGGCCGCCCGAGTGGCGACCGCCTGACCCGATAGCGAAAGGAGCCACAGCATGGCTGACACCAAGCCCGCCACCGGGCGAAACCGAACATCCCGCACGTCCACCAGGGTCTGGACGGATGAAGAGCGGGCCGCAATGGAGGAGGGCGCCCGGGAGCGGAAGACCACCTCACGACGCAGCCCGGTCGACGAGCGGGCCCAGGGCGAGCGCGAGCTGCTCGCCAAGATCGCCGGGTTGCCCGAGCACGATCGGGTCATGGCCGAGCGGCTCCACGCCCTCGTCACGACCTCGGCGCCGACGCTCGTGCCGCGGACGTACTACGGGATGCCCGCCTACAGCAGGGACGGCAAGGTGGTCTGCTTCTTCAAGCCTGCCTCGAAGTTCAAGGAGCGATACGCGACCTTCGGCTTCGAGCAGAAGGCGAACCTCGACGACGGCTCCATGTGGCCGACCTCCTTCGCGCTGACCGAGCTGACCGCGGACACCGAGGCGAGAATCGCCGCGCTCGTGAAGAAAGCGGCGGGCTGAGCCCTGGCCGGCAGCTGGGGCGCAATCGAGGTCCGCGGCGCCCGCGAGAACAACCTTCGGGACATCAGCCTCGACATCCCGAAGCGCCGGTTGACCGTGTTCACCGGCGTCTCCGGATCGGGCAAGAGCTCGCTGGTGTTCGGCACCATCGCCGCCGAGTCGCAGCGGCTGATCAATGAGACCTACAGCGCCTTCGTGCAGGGGTTCATGCCGACCCTGGCCCGTCCCGACGTCGATTCGCTCGACGGGCTGACCACCGCGATCATCCTCGACCAGGAACGGATGGGTGCGAACGCCCGGTCCACGGTCGGAACGGTGACCGACGCGAACGCGTTCCTGCGGGTCATCTTCAGCCGGATGGGGCGCCCGCACATCGGCGGACCGCAGGCGTTCTCGTTCAACGTCCCCTCGGCCCGCGGAGCCGGGGCGATCACCGTCGAGCGTGGCGGCCGCACCACCGAGCGCCGGACCTTCAGCATCGCCGGTGGCATGTGCCCCCACTGCGAGGGCATGGGCACCGTGACCGACATCGACCTGACCCAGCTCTACGACGAGCGCAAGTCACTCGCCGAGGGCGCCATCACCGTGCCCGGCTATACGGCCGACGGCTGGTCCACGCGGATGTTCAGCGAATCCGGCTTCTTCGACCCGGCCAAGCCGATCCGTGAGTACACCGAGACCGAGCTCCACGACTTCCTCCACAAGGAGCCGACGAAGGTACGGATCAACGGCATCAACCTGACCTACGAGGGACTGGTCCCCAGGGTCCAGAAGTCGGTCCTGTCCAAGGACGTCGACACGCTCCAGGCGCAGATGCGCGCTTTCGTGGAGCGCGCGGTCACCTTCCGCGCCTGCCCGGATTGCGGCGGCACCCGGCTCAACGAGGCTGCTCGGTCGTCGAAGGTCGCCGGGCTCAGCATGGCCGACGCCTGCGCGATGCAGATCAGCGACCTGGCGGCGTGGGTGCGCGGCCTGACCGAACCTTCGGTGGCTCCGCTGCTGGCCGCGCTGGGCGCGAGCCTCGACTCGTTCGTCGAGATGGGTCTCGGGTATCTCAGCCTCGATCGCCCCGCGGGGACGCTGTCCGGCGGCGAGGCGCAGCGGACCCGCATGATCCGCAACCTCGGGTCGTCGCTGACGGATGTCACCTACGTGTTCGACGAGCCGACGATCGGTCTGCACGCGCATGACGTCCAGCGCATGAACACGCTCCTCCGGCGGCTGCGCGACAAGGGCAACACGGTCCTCGTCGTCGAGCACGACCCCGAGGTGATCCGGATTGCCGATCACGTGGTCGACATGGGGCCGGGCGCCGGTCCCCACGGCGGCACGGTCGTCTACGAGGGCCCGGTCGGGGGCCTGATCGCATCGGGGACGGCCACGGGCCACCACCTCGACGTTCGGCAGGAGCTGAAACCCGAGACACGCGCGAGGCGTGCCTCGATCGCCATCCGGAATGCGCGGCTCCACAACCTGCAGGACGTTTCGGTGGACGTTCCGCTGGGCGTGCTGGTGGCGGTCACCGGAGTCGCCGGATCGGGCAAGAGCTCGTTGGTCCATGGCTGCATGCCCCGGACCGATCCAACGGTGACGGTCATCGACCAATCCGCGATCCGCGGCTCGCGCCGCTCGAATCCGGCCACCTATACCGGCATCTTCGACCCGATCCGCACCGCGTTCGCGAAGGCCAACGGCGTCAAGCCCGGCCTGTTCAGCGCGAACTCGGAAGGCGCATGCCCGGCATGCAACGGCCTGGGCAAGATCTACACCAACCTCGGCTTCATGGCCGAGGTGGTCAGCGTGTGCGAGGTGTGCGAGGGCCGGCGCTTCACCGATGACGTCCTCCACTACCGCCTGCGCGGGCAGAACATCGTCGAGGTCCTGGCGATGGCGGTGGAGGAGGCACGCGACTTCTTCACGGAGCGCCGCGTGCGGGTCATGCTCGAACGGTTGGCCGACGTCGGGCTCGGCTACCTGTCGCTGGGGCAGGAGCTCGGTACGCTGTCGGGTGGCGAGCGCCAGCGGCTGAAGCTCGCGATCGAGATGTCCGACGACACCGAGGTCTACGTCCTCGACGAGCCTACGACCGGGCTCCACATGCAGGACGTCGATAACCTCATCGGGCTCCTCGACCGGCTCGTCGACGCCGGTCGGACGGTGATCGTCATCGAGCACAACCTCGACGTGGTCGCCCGCGCCGATTGGGTGATCGACCTGGGGCCGGGGGGCGGCCACGACGGCGGGCGCGTGATCTTCGAGGGGCCACCATCCGAGTTCGTCCGGGCCAGGGGCTCACTCACCGGCGAGTACCTCCGTCGGCGACTCGCCGGCGTGCCGCCCACGCCAACGGCCTGACCGTTTCAGCGTCGAGAGACCGGGCGACCAGCCGACTGCTGCCAGCATCCGCTCATGACGCTTCTGGTCGCGGGCTGGCTCGTCCTGGTCCCGACGCTCCTCGTAATCCAGATGCGCTTCTACGACGCCCACCAGCGGCCCTGAGCCATCACGCGAGGAGTGCGCCCATGCTCGCCGAGTCCCCGGTCTTCCCGATCCGGTAGGCGGTGAGCACGGCGTCGAGCTTGGTGAATGCCTCGGCCCAGCCGTTCTCGGTGGGTGCCGCGTAGCCCTCCGGGAGCCACTGGCGGATCTCCAGCCGGGTCCGTCCGTCGGCCTCGTCGTGGAATTCGAGCCGGACCCGGGTCTCGAACGGCTCGAAGCCACCAGGCAGCTGGCCGGTGATGTGCATGATGCCGTCCAGCAGCGCACCGTCGACGACGTCGGTGAGATCAAGGCGGCCCTGGGACCAGATGGCGGGATCGGCCGGGAAGATCTCCTTCCATTGCAGGTAGCCGCCGGGGCGCACGTCGAACTCGACCTGATCGCGAGGCAGCGCGTTGCCGATGGGACCCCACCACGCCGCGAAGTGGTCGGGATCCGTGAACGCCCGGTACACGAGAGCGCGCGGCGCGTCGAAGACGCGCGTCACGGCGAGCTGTGGGGTCGCGGTCGTGGTCATGGGCTGCCTTTCGTCTTCTCGGTTGGTGGTCTGCGCCCGCTTTCGGGCTCTTCTGACGCGAGGCGAGCAAGGTGGCTGTCCAACCGGTCGAAGCGCTCGATCCAGAGCCGCTCGTAGCGGGCCAGCCACGTCGCTGCGGGGGCGAGGGAGGTGGGGGAGAGCCGCGCATGGCGCCAGCGGCCCTCCTTGCTGCGGGTGATGAGCGACGCGCGCTCGAGCACCTTGAGATGCCGGGAGATGGCCGGGAGGCTGATGGAGAACGGCTCCGCAAGCTCGGTGACCGTGGCATCACCGCCGGCCAGCCGCTCCAGGATCCCGCGGCGGGTCGCGTCGGCGAGAGCGCCGAAGAGGAGGTCCAGGTTCGCTGGAGTCCGTTCTGGAACTACACTTAACATACTCGTTAACTATAGACCGGGTTGCATCGAATGACAAGGCAGGTTCGGCCGCGGCGGGGCAGACTACCACCGGGCCGGTTTCCACGCCCGAATCCCTTGCGGAGGTGGTCGACATGCTCGGCGCGTACCCCATCTTCCCGATCCTGCTCTCCCGCGACCTGGGGGAGAGCCGGCGCTTCTACCACGACGTCCTGGGGCTCGAGGTCCTGCACGAGGACGAGGAGCGAGTCGTCTTCCGCTGCGGGGGCGATACGACCCTGGCCTTGAGCCGCAGCACCATCGGCACCGCGGACGCCCAGACCCAGGTCGGCTGGCGAGTACCGGACATTCACGCCGCCGTTGCCGAGCTGCGGGAACGCGGCGTCCGGATCGAGGAGTACACCGCGCCGGACCCGGTGACGACCGACGGCGTGGCCGACATGGGCTGGCTGTGGGCCGCCTGGTTCCTGGACCCCCACGACAACGTGCTCTCCGTGGTCCAGCGCAAGGCCTGAGCCGATGGCGATCGACCCGCAGAATCCCATCGTCCGCGTACTCGCCGACGCTGCGGCCCGCGAGGCGACGGAGCCCGATGCCGCCGCTGCCGCCTATCGCCGGGCATGGGATCTCGCCACCGACGACTACGAACGCTGCATGGCCGCCCACTACCTCGCTCGCATCCAGGTGTCGGAGGATGACCGATACCGATGGAACGCCGTGGCCCTCGAGAAGGCGCTCGCGGTGGCCGATGGCGGGGCCGATGGATTCCTGGCCTCCCTGCGGCTCAACCTGGGGCGATCGCTCGAGGACCTCGGGCGGATGGACGAGGCGCGCGCCGAGTACGGCGCGGCCCGCGACGCGGCACGGGAGCTACCCGAAGGCGCCTATCGGTCCACCCTCGAGGAGGCCCTGGATCGCGCCGGCCGGCGTGTCGGTCAGTAGATCTCCGGCACGAAGTTCTGGTCTGACAGGGGTGGACGAATGTACCCGATGTCCGGCTCGCGCGGGGGCAGCACGATCTTCCTGGGCGTGAGGTCGGTGTAGGGGACCAGGCTCAGCAGGTGGGCGATCACGTTGAGGCGCGCCCGCTTCTTGTTGTCGGCGTTGACCACGTACCACGGCGCCTGCTTGATGTCGGTGTGGGCGAACATCGTGTCCTTGGCCTTCGAGTACTCCACCCATTTCGCGCGGGACTGGAGGTCCATGGGCGAGAGCTTCCAGCGCTTGGTCGGATCGTCGATGCGTGCCTGGAAGCGGCGCTCCTGCTCCTCATCGCTCACGCTGAACCAGTACTTGATGAGCTGGATGCCGGAGCGCACCAGCATCCGCTCGAACTCCGGGCATGAGCGCAGGAACTCCTGGTACTCCTCCTCCGTGCAGAAGCCCATCACCCGCTCGACGCCGGCGCGGTTGTACCAGCTGCGATCGAAGAAGACCATCTCGCCGGCCGCCGGCAGGTGCCCCACGTAGCGCTGGAAGTACCACTCCGTCTTCTCGCGCTCGGTGGGCGTGCCCAGGGCGACGACGCGAGCGTACCGGGGGTTGAGGCTCATGGTCATCCGCTTGATGGCGCCGCCCTTCCCGGCTGCGTCACGACCCTCGAAGATCAGCACCAGGCGAAGGCCCTCGTGACGGATCCACTCCTGCATCTTGACCAGCTCGATCTGCAGCTTCGCCAGCTCGCGCTCGTAGACCTTGGTCTTGATGCCGGGGATCGATTCCTCCGCGCTGTCGGCGACCGATGCGGGGCTGGGAGGCGTCCCACTGGCATCACCGGCCTTCTGCTTTGCCATTCAGTGCCTCCTTCGGGTGGGCGGGGACACGCGGCCCGTCAGTAGGGTCTTCATTGTGCCCCCATCGCCAAGCAGGCGTGCCGGACGCCGACCTACGCGCGGTCCAACGCCTGAAGCACCGGCCCCATCGCCTCCACCGCGGCCATGGTTTGCGGCCAGGTCATGACCTCCACGCTCGTCACGCCCATCTCCGCAAACCGACGCAGCTCGTCCGCGATCTCGGTGGCGGAGCCACGGATCGGCTCACCCAGGTCCCACTCGGCTGTGCCCGTTTCCTCGGTGGGCTCGACAAAGACACCGATGGAGCGGCCAATGCGCCCCGGGTCCCGGCCGACCTCGACGCAGGCCGCGTCGAGGTCCGCCAGGGCTTCCGCAAACGCGTCGGGATGGCTGCTCTCGGTGGCGAACCAGCTCCAGATGTCGGCGTGGCGGGCGGCCAGGCGCATCATCTTCGGCCCGCGGGCGCCCAGGAGCAGGGGCACGCCGCCCGGCCGAGGGCCGCGGGGCCGCAGCCCCAGGTCCTCGGCACGGTAGTAGGTGCCGTCATGATCCGCGTGCCCGGTCTTCAGCAAGGTCAGGATCAGGTCGAAGGCCTCCGCGAAACGGGCGAAGACGTGGTCCTGCGCATACCCGAACGCGGCCATCTCGTCGCCGCCGTTGCCGGCTCCCAGACCGAAGACCAACCGACCGCCGGAGATCTCGTCAAGGGTGTCCACGATCTTCGCGGTGAGGGTCGGGTTGCGGTGCGGGTTGGAGAGAGTCCAGGTCCCCACCTTGATCCGGCTCGTGGCCTCGGCGACGGCGGCGGTGATTGCGACGCACTCCCACCATCCGCGTGGACCCGGCCAGGTCGGGACGCGCCAGTACAGCTCATCGGGAACCCAGACCGTGTCGAACCCAAGCTCCTCCGCCCGCAGCGCCATGGCCCGCAGCATGTCCCACGAGCGAGCCTCCCCGGTGACGACGTCCTCGTACGTCGGCAGCACAAGCCCAACCTCGACCGGGCGCATCGCAATCCTCCTTCTGCCGCCTTCCCCGGATAGGATGACACCGACGCGAACGCCCGATCCGGCCGATCCGCGGGACGCCCACCCGGGATGCCCCCTGCACCCCATGTCGAATGGCCATCACGGCGCCGTCCCTTCCGGCGAGGATGGCGACGCCCGGCCGATCCATGGTCCAATGGTCCCGTGAAGGGCTGGGTGGCTCTCCTGCGGGGCATCAATGTCGGTGGTCGTCACCGCGTGCCAATGCCCAGGCTGCGCGCGCTCGCCGAGGGCCTGGGGTACCGGGATGTGGCGACCTACGTTCAGAGCGGGAACCTGGTGTTCAGCGCCAACGGCGCGCCGGACGCCATCGCCGTCCAGCTGGAGGCGGCACTCGAGGCGGACTTCGGGTTCGGGGTCCCGGTCATCCTCCGCTCGCGCGAGGAGATGGAACGGATCGCAGCCCGTCATCCGTTCCACGACCGTCAGGACGACCCGGCCAGGCTCCACGTCTTCTTCCTGGCGGGCGACCCCGACCCCGCAAACCTCGAGCGCTGGCACCCGGAACGCTTCACGCCGGACGAGGTGCTCGTCGATGGCCGCGAGGTCTACGTCCACTTCCCCAACGGGATGGGTCGTTCGAAGCTCACCGTCGAGCTGGGCACGCCCGCCACGGCACGCAACTGGCGATCGGTGCTGGCCGTGCGGGATCTGCTGCACGGGCTCCCGGGCTGACGCGGCTCATCGCAGACGCGGGTAGGCGAGCACGGTGAGGAACTCCGCAAACGAGTCGGAGAGGACCAGCTCGTCGAGGAGGGTGGCGGCATCGGTCCACGGTGCATCGGGGGCCAGCGGGCGGAGTGCCTCGAGCTCTTCGTCGCGCACCGCTCCATACAGATCGGCCGACATCGGCCTGCCGTCGTCGAGGAGCGCACGGTGGGTCCGCCACTGCCACAGCTGCGATCGGCTGATCTCCGCGGTCGCCGCGTCCTCCATCAGATTGCGGATGGCCGCCGCGCCGTTGCCGCCCAGCCAGCTGGCGAGATAGGCGAGGCCCACGCTCACGTTGGTCCGGACCCCGCGTTCGGTGATCCGCCCCCCGGGGATCCGAACGTCGAGGAGATCGCCTGCTCTGACCTGCACGTCGGGGCGCTGCTTGTCCTTCTGGTTCGGACGGTCACGCAGGATCCGGTCGAAGACCTCTTGCGCCACCGGCACCAGGTCCGGGTGGGCGACCCACGTCCCGTCCGACCCGTCATCGGCCTCGCGCTCCTTGTCCTCGCGGACGGCGGCCAGGGCCCGTTCGGTCACCTCGGGCTCGCGACGGTTCGGGATGAAGGCGCTCATGCCGCCGATGGCGTGGGCACCGCGCGCGTGGCAGGTCTTCACCAGCAGCTGCTGGTAGGCGCGCATGAAGGGGACGGCCATGGTCACCCGGCCGCGGTCCGGCAGCACCATGTCGTCGCGCGATCGGAACTTCTTGATGAAGCTGAAGATGTAGTCCCAGCGCCCCGCGTTGAGGCCCGCGGCATGGTCGCGCAGCTCCCAGAGGATCTCCTCCATCTCCAGCGCGGCCAGGATGGTCTCGATGAGCACCGTGGCCCGGATGGAGCCGCGCGGGATGCCCGCCGCGTCCTGGGCCGCCACGAAGACCTGGTTCCAGAGGCGAGCCTCGGCGTGGGACTCCAGCTTGGGCAGGTAGAAGTAGGGACCCGACCCACGGTCCAGCTGCTCGCGGGCGTTGTGGAAGACCACCAGGCCCAGGTCGAAGAGGCTGGCCGAGATGGGGGAGCCGTCCACCAGGACGTGCGCCTCGTCCAGGTGCCAGCCGCGGGGCCGAACGAGCAGGGTCGCGAGGGAGTCGTTGAGCCGGTATTCCTTCTCGGGGGCGTCGAAGGTGAGCCGACGGCGCACTGCCTCTCGGATCGCCCACTGCCCGGTCACCACGTTCTCCCAGGTCGGCGAGAGCGCGTCCTCGAAATCGGCCATGAAGACCTTCGCGCCCGAGTTCAGCGCGTTGATCATCATCTTGGGCTCCGCCGGACCCGTGATCTCCACACGGCGGTCCGCCAGGTCGGCCGGGGTGGAGGCCACGCGCCAGCTCGGGTCCTCGCGGATCTCGGCCCATTCGGGCAGGAAGTCGGGCAGCTCCCCGGCGTCGAAGGCAGCCTGACGATCGCGGCGCGCCGCCAGCAGGCGCCGGCGCTCCGGGTCGAAGGTCCGGTGCAGCCGCGCCACGAAGGCCAGCGCATCGGGCGCCAGGACCTCGTCGAGGTGCGGGAGCCCGGTCCGGGTGACCTCGACGCCGGGCGGCAGATCGGTCATGCCTCCTCCAGCTGCTGGCGACCGTAGGTCATGGGCTTGATCATGCGCCCCGCGGCGCAGTCTGCGACGAGGGTTGCCAGCCGTCGCTGCCGCGTCGTCTCCTGCTTCGCGCTCACCACCCACCAGGTCGCCGTACGACGATACGAGGGCGTCTGCGCCTGCCACCAGTCCCACGCGGCCGAATCCGCCTGGAGCGCACCCCGATATCCGGTCGGAAGATCGGCCGGGCGATTCTCGTACGAGTAGACGCCCGTCTTGTCGTGGGTGCGCGCCTCGAAGGCCGCGATGCCTGCCGGATGCATCCGGCCCTCGGCGAGGAGCTCACCGACGCGGCGCACGTTCGCCGCGCTCCAGGTGCTGCGCTTCGTCCGCGGGGTGAACCGGTTCGTGTAGATCTCTTCGTCGACGCGATAGCCGATCCCATCGATCCAGCCGAAGCAAAGCGCCTCGTCGACCGCATCCGGGTAGCGCATGCAGGTCTTGGGCACGCGCTTGCGGTAGTAGCCGACCCACGCTTCGTCGCGATCGGCGTGATGCTCCCCGAGCCACGCACGGAACCCAGACGCGTCCGGGAACACCATCACCTGGTCGGGCGTCGGGCGTTTCACCATCCTCCCTCGTCGCGAATGAGCCGATGGAGCACCCGAGCGGCGACTGCACGTCGGTAGGCCGCGGTCGAACGCACGTCGTCGATGGGATGGATCTCCGTCTCCAGCACCGCCGCCGCCCGGTCCGCGGTCGCCATGCTGGGCGCCGCGCCCTCGAGCACGGCCTCCGTGACCGAGGCCCGGATGGGCACCGGAGCGACGGAGCCGAGGGCCAGCCGCACGTCCCGCCAGGTCGCGCCGGAGCCGGTTCCGTGCCGGTGCCAGGCAAGGCACATGACCACCTTGCTGATCGCCTGCGCACGGCGCGTCCCGATCTTGCGGAACCGGACGTGGCGCTCGTCGTCGATGGGGATGCGAATGGCCAGGACCAGCTCGTCTCCGGCACGCGCGGTCTGCCGATAGGCGGGGAAGAACTCCGCCGCAGCCACGCTCCGCTCGCCCCGCGTCCCGCCGACGGTCAGGGTGGCGTCGGTGGCAAGCAGGAGCGGCAGCGTGTCGCCGGCCGGTGAGGCGTTCGCGACGTTGCCGCCGATGGTCCCGCGATTCTGGATCTGCGCGGCGCCGATGGTGGCGGCGACGGCGGCGAGCGCGGGGAGGTGCTCCGCGACCAGCGGCGAGCGCCGGATCTCCGTATACGTGGTGAGCGCACCCAGGACCAGGGCCCCGTCGGCGATCCGGATCCCGCGCAGCTCGTCCAGGCCCCAGAGGTCCACGACGCGCTCCGGCGGCTCACCGAGCTCGCCGGTGATCTGCACCATGAGATCCGTGCCGCCGGCAAGGGGACGAACGCGTCCGTCGCCGGCGCCGGCCATCAGCGCGTAGGCCTCCTCCAGCGTCCTGGGGGAATCGACCGCGGGCTCGAACGGGCGGGGCATGGCTCGCCTCAGCCGTCCCTGCCCGCAGAGGATGCGCGTCGCTCTGCCGCGAGCGCGATGGCCTCCACGATCTTGGTGTACCCGGTGCAGCGGCACAGGTTCCCGGCGATGGCGGTGCGAATCGAATCCTCGTCGGCCGCCGAACCGGGCTCGAGCCCGGCGAGGTACGCGTGCCCGGCCATCAGCATGCCCGGCGTGCAGATGCCGCACTGCGCGCCACCGGTCTCCAGGAACGCCGCCTGCAGCAGGTCCAGCCGTGCGCCGTCGGCCAGCCCCTCCACGGTATCGACGGAGCGACCGTCGACCTGGCACAGCGGCACCAGGCAGGCATCCACCACGGCGCCGTCGACGAGCACCGAGCAGGCCCCGCACTCCCCCTCGCCACAGCCTTCCTTGGTTCCGGTCAGGTCCAGGTCCTCGCGCAGCACGTCGAGGAGGCGTCGCATTCCGGGCGCCTCCACCTCGACCGGCTCGCCGTTGACGGTCAGGCGGTAGGTCATGGCGTCCCTCCCTCCGGCGCGCTCACGCCGGGCGGTGGCGGCGGCTCGATCCCGGCCAGCGCGGCGAGGATCCGCTCCGGCGTCGCTGGAAGCTGCGTGATCCAGGCACCGGTGGCGTCGTGGATCGCATCCACCACGGCCGGTGCGCCCAGGTCCATGGGCAGCTCGCCCACGCCCTTCGCACCGTGCGGCGATCCGGAGAACGGCTTCTCGATGAGGATCGTACGGATCCGCGGGGCGTCGAGCGCGGTGGGGATCAGGTAGGTCGCCAGGCGGTCGTTGACGTAGCCGCCATCGGTCAGCTTGATCTCCTCGATGGTGGCGTAGCCCACGGCCTGGAGGGTGCCGCCCTCCACCTGGCCCTCGCACAGGACCGGGTGGATGACCCGCCCGACGTCGTCGGCCGCGGTGACCTGCTTCACCGTGACCTCGCCGGTGTCGAGGTCCACGTCCACCTCCGCCACGCAGGCCGCCCAGCCGAAGCACGGGTACGCGTCCCCGGTGTACGTCTCCTCGTCGAACGGCTCACCGGCGTAGGGGGTGAAGCGCTCGTCGATCCGCAGCGCGCCGTGCTCGCGGACATACGCCGCGTAGCCATCGGCGAAGGACCCGCCGGTCGCCTCCTCGACCTGGGTGCGCAGCCGGCGCGCGGCCTTGATGAGCAGGCCGCCCACGATCATCGCGGTTCGCGAGGCGACGGTGGGACCGGAGTTCGGCACCATGGAGGTGTCCGTGGGCGCGACCTCGACCTGGTCGGGATCCACGCCAAGGGCCCCCGCCACGAGCTGCGGGAAGATGGTCTTCGTTCCCTGGCCCATTTCGGTGGAGGCGGTGAGCACCCGGATCCGGGCGTCATCGGTCAGCTCCACGGAGGCAACGCTGGCGAGATGCACCTCGCCGGAGCCCGTGAAGCCCGCCCCATGCCAGGCCATGGCCAGGCCAATTCCCGATGCGACACGAGCGCCGCTGGTCCGCTGCGCGCGCGCCTGGGCGGTCTGGTGCCGGCGTCGCTCGTACCCCGATGTCTCGGCGGCCGCCTCGAGCACTTCGTGCGCGGCCACGCTCTCGCGCAGGACCTGGCCGGTGGGGGTGATGTCGCCTTCGTCGTAGGCCCAGTTCCGCCGCAGCTCGAGCGGGGAGAGGCCGAGCGCTTCTGCGACCCGGTTGACCTGCATCTCGGCGGCGAACTCGACCTGGGGTGCGCCAAAGCCGCGGAAGGCACCGTTCGGCGGCGTGTTCGTCGCCATGGTGCGCCCGGTGATGAGCACGTGGTCGCAGCCATAGGGCCCCCCGGCATGGAGGACCCCGCGCGACAGGACGACGGGGGAGAGGGTGCAGTAGGCGCCTGCGTCCATGATCACCTCGACGACCTGGGCCACCAGGCGGCCGTCGCGGCTGACGCCGGTGCGGTGATGGATCACCGCGGGATGCCGCTTGGTGGTCGCGCTGATGTCCTCGTGGCGGTCGTAGATCATGCGCACCGGCCTGCGCGCCTTGAGGGACAGGAGCGCGGCGTGCAGGGCGATCATGGAGGGGTACTCCTCCTTGCCGCCGAAGCCACCGCCGGTCTCGGACTGGACCACCACCACCTGGTCGGCGGTCATGTTCAGTGCCCGGGTCATGGCAGCGTGGATGTAGTACGGGCACTGGCAGGAGCCGTGGATGGTGACCCCGCCATCCTCCCGCGGCACGCCGATCATCGCCTGGTTCTCGATGTAGAGCTGCTCCTGGTGCCCCACCCGGTAGGTTCCCTCGATCACCAGGTCGGCGTTGGCCATGGCCGCCTCGGCCTCCCCGCGGGCGATGCGGTAGGTGGCGAACGCCTTCCCCGATGCGACCGGATCGAAGACCGGGGGCAAGGGCTCGGTCCGCAGGCTGACGTGGCGGCGTGCCTCGCGAAGCCGGTCACGGTCCGCGGACGCCAGCAGGCAGACGGGCTCCTCGCGGTGCTGGATCTCTCCGCCGATCGGCACCAGGATGGGCTGGTCGTCGGCGATGAGGCTGACGACGTTGATGCCGGGGATGTCGTCCGCGGTGACGACCGCGATGTCCGTCCAGTCGAAATCCGGGTCGAGCTCAATGGCCAGGAGGCGGGCACGCGGCTGGCGCGAGCGGACCGTGGCCCCGTACCAGGCTCCCGGGAAGACCAGGTCGTCCGCGTACCTGGCCAGGCCGGTGAGCTTGTCCGGCCCCTCGCGGCGCAGCGGCAGAGCAGGATCGGCACGTCCGGGCACCTGCGTTCCGGGCGGGACGATCACGGGCGCCGGGCTTGCGCCCGGCAGGGTTCGGGTCGTCATCTTCGACTCCACGCACCTCCTCCGGAGCGGACGATAGCACCGACCTCGCCCGCCGCGAACCAGACCTCAGCGCGCCTCGCTGATCTCCAGCAGGTGCCCGTCGGGATCGCGGAAGAAGCAGCGGATCTCGGCGCCCCAGTCGTAGGGCGGGGTGAGGAACTCGGCTCCCCGGGAGCGCAGGGTCTCGTAGGCCGCCCGACAGTCAGGAACGCGGATCGTGAGCTCCGTGGAGACCCGCGTGGAATCGTCGGGCGGCGCGAAGGTGACCCCCGGCTTGTCCGCCGTGGGCTCGCCGCCGGTGACGAGGAGGAGCCAGCTCCCCGCGAAGGAGAAGACCGCCGAGGTCCCGCCGTACTCGCGGTACAGCGACGCCCCCAGCACGTCGCGGTAGAACGCCACCGCTCGCTCCATGTCCGACACGACGCGGAGCACGGTCACCGCCATGCCATCGGTGGGGAAGTCGGTCACGATCAGTCAGCTCCTCTCCGCAAGGCCCGTCCGGGCAGGGCGCCGGTGTGCTCGCCCCCGCGCACGACGGGCGTTCCGTTGACGATCACATGGTCGATCCCGACCGGGTAGCGCCGGGGTTCCTCGATGGTGGCACGCGACGCAACCCGCTCGGGGTCGAAGACGACCAGGTCCGCGACCATTCCGTCCGCAATCACGCCGCGCTCCCGCAGGCCGAGCCGCGCGGCGGGGGCCGAGGTGATCTTGCGCACCGCCTCCTCCAGGCCGATGGCGCGGCGATCGCGCACGAACTCGCCGAGCACCCGCGGAAATGAGCCGTAGGTCCGCGGCGACGGCTTCGCGCCCAGGAAGGTCGAATCCGTCCCGATCATGGCCGCAGGATGCGCGAAATAGCGGGGGAGGGTCTCCGTCTCCGGCCCGGAGGTCACCTGCGCCAGCCGCAGGTCCTCGGCGATCAGCAGGTCGCAGATCACGTCCACCGCATCGGCCCCGGTCCCGTCCATGACCTCGGCCAGGGTCCGTCCCTCCCACGCGGCGTTGGCGGGATCGGCAAAGTAGCCCAGGCGCACGTCGCTCCAGCCGGCGGCGCTCGTGTACGCGGCGCCGCGGCCCGCCATCTCGGCCCGCAGACGGTCCCGGAACCGGCGGTCCGCGATGCGCTCCAGCAGCGCGTCCGGCCCGCCGGACTGGGCCCATTGCGGCAGCTGGATGACGAGACGGGTGGCGGCCCACTCGGACGGGTACATGTCGAACGTGACGTCCATGCCCGTCGCCCGGGCGTCGTCGACGAGCTGCAGCAGCTCGCCGGGATCACCGGGATAGGTCGGCCGGTGATACAGGTGCGTGATGTGTACCGGGCCCGCCCCGCGGCGACCGATCTCGATCGCCTCGCGGAAGGGATCCAGGAAGCGGTCGCCGAGCGGATAGCGCACGTGGGTGTGGTAGAAGCCACCGAAGCGGGCCGCCTCCGCGGTGAGGGCCGCCAGCTCATCGGTCGAGGCGTAGGAGCCCGGCGGGTAGTCCAGGCCGCTGGAGACGCCGAAGGCGCCATCCTCCATCGCCTCGCGCAGGAGCCCGCGCATCCGGTCGAGCGTCCGGTCGTTCGCGGGCTCATCGTCCCAGCCCAGCGCGTCGATTCGCAGCGCCGAGTTGCCGACCACGAACGCCACGTTGACCGCCACCCCGCGGTCGAACCGCTCGAGGTACTCGGCCACCGTTCGCCAGCCGAGGGGAACATCGGGCCGGCCGTCGAGCCCGCCGTTGAGGCGGGCGAACGCCTCCAGGTCGTCGCCCGAGCGGAACGGCGCGTAGCCGTTGCCGTCAACGCCCACCACCTCGGTCGTGACGCCCTGGCGCACCTTGGGCTCGTGGCGCGGCTCGGCGAGGATCCACAGGCCGGAGTGGCTGTGCAGGTCGATGAACCCGGGCGCCACGATGCGCCCGCTCGCGTCGATCACATCCGCCCCTGGCAGCTCGGGGGCCGAACCGGCCTCGTGGGCCCGGACCAGCCGCAGCCGCCCGGCGTGGATCGCGACATCGGCGCGAAATCCGGGGGCCCCACTGCCATCCACCACGGTGCCGCCGCGGATGACCAGGTCGCGGGCGGCCTCCATCAGGTCGCGGCCGGTCCTTCCAGGCGCCGCCCGCGGACCCACGCTGCCCGCACCATGGCGGGATGCGAGCGGAAGATGAGCCGGCTCGCCAGGTCCTCGTCCTCGTCCGCATCGAGGTCGGCGACCGGCAGGGTCATCGAGGGATCCACCGCGATGAGATCGGCCTCCTTGCCAGGCTCCACCGAGCCGATGGCGTCCTCCAGCCCGAGCGCCTCGGCACCTCCCAGCGAGCCGAGCCGCAGCCAGTCGACGGGGGAGAGGGGAGGATGCCGGTCGTCGAGCATGGCGCGCAGCCCGTTCTGGGTGTACGCCCCGGCGCGCATCACGCCGAACAGCGATAGATCGGGGCCCGCAGAGACATCCGAGCCCAGGCCCACGACCAGCCCCTCCTCGAGGTAGCGGCCCAGCGGCATGGTGCCGCTGGCCAGGAACAGGTTCGAGGCTGGACAGTGAGCGATCCGCGTCCGGGTCTCGGCCAGGCGTGCGATCTCGCGATCGACGAGGTGGATGGCGTGGGCCATGAGGCTGCGCGGCCCCAGCCCGCCGGCGCGATCGTAGACATCGGTGTAGTCGGCCGCATCGGGGAACAGCCGGTTGACCTCGGTGCACTCGTGGCGGTCCTCGGCCAGGTGGGTCTGCCAGTAGGTGCCCGTGTCGGCCGCCAGCTTCGCCGATTCGCGGAGCATGGCCGTGGAGCAGCTCACGGCGAAGCGCGGGGTGACGGCATAGCGCAGCCGCCCGGCGTCTCGCCCGTCCCAGCGCGCGATGAGATCGGCGCTCTGGCGCAGGCTCGTCTCCAGGACGACCGCCTCGGGCAGCGTCGGGTCGTACCGAAGGCGGTCCATCATCACCTTGCCGATCACCGCTCGCAGCCCGTGCGCATCCGCCGCCTCGAACGCCGCGTCCAGGCTGTCCTCGTAGACGGCGCCGTACATGACCGCGGTCGTCGTCCCGGCCGCCGCGAAGGCGCGGCATGCCGCAGGCGCAAGCAGCTCCGCCGCAGACCGGTCGAAGCTGCGCTCCAGCGGGAAGATGTAGCGGTCGAGCCACGTCAGCAGGTCCAGGCCGGCTCCCAGCCCGGCGCTCGGCAGCTGGGGCAGGTGGGCGTGGAGGTCGACCATCCCGGGAAGGACCACCCACGGACGCAGGTCGACAACGTCCTGCGCCCCCGACGCGCCCGGTTCCCCCGGGGCGTCGCGGTCCGCTGCGCGGCCGCCGTCCCACGCCTCGACCGCGGCCAGCCGGCCATCGGCACCAATCTCGATCCGGGCGTCGGCCTCGTAGCGGTGGCCTCCGGCAGCCAGGGGGGTCAGCAGGGCAGCCCGCAGCACGAACGGCGGTTGCGCGGGGATCCGTGATGCGCTCACGTGCGGATGCTACCGCCCGGATACGCGCGCGATACGGGCCGCATACCTCCAGCCAGAGTGGTGACGCGCGGAAGATGCGGTATGCGGGGAGACGCAGCCGGTGCGGAACTGCGGAGGGCCGCGAAGGCACGCGGCGAACCCCGCACCCCTACATCACCGCCAAGCTGTCCGCCGGCCGCAGGTCGTCGAGATCGCGCTCGAAGGCGCGTCGCAGGGCGGCCTTCTCCCCGTCGTCCAGCCACGTCGCCTCGACCCCGTCGAGTGCCACCGCCTCCACCTCGGACCAGGGCATCTGCAGCGCCCGGGCGACGGTTCGGTACTCCTTGCCCAGGTCGAGATCGGTCATGGCCGGGTCGTCGGTGTTCAGCGTGGCGAGCAGGCCCGCCTGGCGCATCCGCCGGAACGGGTGGTCCTCCAGCCGCTCGTAGCGGTTCGCGATCACGATGTTCGAGTTCGGACAGACCGTGAGCGGGATCCGGGCGTCCGCCACGCGTCGGGTGAGCGCCTCGTCACCCAGGATCGCCAGCCCATGATCGATCCGCTCGATGCCCAGGGCGTCGAGCGCGGTGACGATGTTGTCCGGGCCGGTGTCCTCCCCGGCGTGGCTCGTCAGGTGCAGGCCGATGGACCGGCCGACCCCGAAGGCATCCGCAAAGTCGCGCGGGTCGACGCCGCGCTCGGTGGAGTCCATGCCCATCCCGATGACGCGCTCCGCACGACCGGCCCGCTTCAGCCCGGCGAGGCGCTCGAGCAGCTCGAGGCCCGCGGCGCCGCCGTAGGCCCGGTCGATGTCGCAGACCAGCATGCAGCGGGCCCCCGACTCGGCCTCCGCGCGCTCGATGCCCTCGGAGAGGCCCGCCACGATCTCCCCCAGGTCCTGGCCCGCGGCGAGATGGCGGGCCGGCGTGAAGAACATCTCCCGGTAGCGCAGACCGTGGGCCGCCGCGTCGACGACGGACTCGTAGGCGGCACGCGCCCAGTCGTCACGATCGGCGAGGAGCTCCTGGACGAGCCAGAAGATCTCCAGGAACGAGTTCAGCGAGGTGTAGCGGTACAGCTCGGTGGGATTGTCGGTCGGCAGGGTCCGGCCGTTCTTGCGCGCCAGGTCGAGGACGGTCGCGGGACGTACGGTGCCCTCGACGTGGCAATGGAGCTCGACCTTGGGGATCGCGTCGTAGACGTCGCCATCGGTCATTGCCAGCGTCCTCCGTGGGCGTTTGCGCCAGTATATGGACCGATGTCGCCTGCGCACCGCCCCCGGGGCCCCGTCGCGGCCGTGATCCTCGCGGCCGGCCGCTCGCGGCGCTTCGGCTCTGCCAAGCAGCTCGCCCGGCTCGAGGGACGGACGCTGCTCGAGCACGTGATCGACCGGGCACTGGCGACCGGGCTCCGACCGGTGATCGCCGTGGTTCCACCCTGGCTCACCCGGCCGGACTCCGCGCACCCCGCCGTGCGATGGGTGCGCAACCCGGACCCCGCCCGCGGGATGAGCCACTCGCTGCAGCTCGGCCTGGCCGCGGTCGACGCGGAGAGCAGCGCGGCGCTCATCCTCCTCGGCGACCAGCCGACCGTCGACCCGGCATCCATTGCAGCCGTGGTCGCCGCGCGTGGCCCGCGGCCCATCGTCGCGGCGATGGCGGACGGCCACGCGGCGCCGCCGGTCCTCATCGAGCGAGAGGCGTTCGGCCGCGCCGCGGACCTCCGAGGCGACTCGGGCCTGCGAAACCTGATCATGGCCGAGCCGGACCTCGTGACCGCGGTTCCCGTCAGCGGTCACCCGCTGGACGTGGACCGCCCCGCGGATCTCGCCGCCATCGAAACTGCGCACGAGGGACCGAACGGATGATCGGGCGGCCGCGGCAGGGCGGCAGGTAGAATCGGTCACATGTTCGATTCGGCGGTGATTCCGCGCCACACCGGGGGTGTGGCGTGACCATCGAGCGCGTGACCGCGGCCGAGGTCGCACCGGAGGAGCTTGCGCTCGAGTCGACCGTCCGGCCCCGGCGTCTCGACGAGTTCGCCGGCCAGGAGCGGGTCAAGGAGAACCTGGCCATCCTGATCGACGCCGCCCGCCATCGGTCCGAACCGGTCGACCACATCCTCCTGTACGGGCCGCCGGGCCTGGGCAAGACGACCCTGGCCAACATCGTCGCCGCCGAGCTGGGCGCCCAGATCCGCACCACCTCCGGGCCCGCCATCGAGCGGGCCGGCGATCTCGCCGCCGTGCTCACCAGCCTGGGACACGGCGACGTCCTGTTCATCGACGAGATCCATCGGCTCAGCCACGCCGTGGAGGAGATCCTCTATCCCGCCATGGAGGACTTCGCCCTGGACGTCGTCCTGGGCAAGGGTCCCGGCGCGCAGACCGTCCGTCTGCAGATCGAGCACATCACCGTCATCGGCGCCACCACCCGGGTGGGAAGCATCACCGGGCCGCTGCGCGAGCGGTTCGGCGCCACGTACCGCCTCGATTACTACGCTCAGCCCGAGCTCGAGCAGATCGTTCGCCGCAGCGCGGGCATCCTGGAGATCGATCTCTCGGCCGACGCGGCCACCATCGTCGCCCGCCGCAGCCGCGGCACGCCGCGTGTCGCCAACCGCCTGCTGCGCCGCGTCCGCGACTTCGCCCAGGTCCGCGGAAGCGGGGACGGGCGGGTCACCAGCGAGCTGGCCGGCGCGGCGCTGGACCTGATGGAGATCGACGACCGCGGCCTGGACGCCATGGACCGCCAGCTGCTGCGCGCCATGGCCGAGCACCATGCGGGCGGCCCGGTGGGTCTGCAGACCATGGCGGCCACCGTGAGCGAGCCGGTCGAAACGCTCGAGGACGTCGTCGAGCCGTACCTCATGCAGATCGGCCTGCTGTCTCGCACGCCACGCGGCCGCCAGCTCACCGCGGGCGCCTGGGAGCACCTGGGACTGACGCCGCCGCATTCGGCCCAGACCCAGCAGCCGGGCCTGTTCGACTAGTCCGATGCCGCCCGAGGTCGGTCGCCTGGTCCTTGTCATCGGGATCGTGCTGGTGGTCGTGGGCGGCCTCTCCGTCCTGGGGATTCGCCTCCCGATCGGGCGCCTGCCGGGGGACATCGCCGTCACCGGCAAGAACGGCGGCTTCTACTTCCCCATCACGACCATGATCCTGGCGTCGATCCTCCTGACCATCGTCTGGAACCTGTTCACGAGACGCTGAGCGGCGGCGCGGCCCCGGCGGGACTGCGAAAACGAGCCGTGCGGGTTGCGTCGGACCGCTACGATCCGCAGCGGGTCGCGCCGCGGGACGGAACGCGGCATCGCGAGCGGCCGCAGTCAGGTAGCGGAGGGTTCCTGATCGGTGGACGCCATAGCCTCGTTTTTCAAGTTCAGGGAACGCGGCACTGACTTCGCGACGGAGGCGCGGGCGGGCCTGACCACCTTCATGGTCATGGCCTACATCATCTTCGTGAACGGCAGCATCCTCACCGCCGGATTCGGCGACAAGGACCCTGCCTTCACCGCGGTCGCCCTGGCGGCGGGAACGGCACTCGTTGCGGGCATCATGACCATCGCCATGGGCGTGGTCGGCAACTACCCATTCGCGCTGGCCGCAGGCCTCGGAATCAATGCCATCGTGGCGTTCACGCTCACCGGCAAGGGGCTGAGCCCGGCGGGCGCCATGGGTGTGATCGTCCTCGAGGGCCTGGCCGTCACCTTCTTCGTGGTCGTGGGCCTCCGGGAGGCGATCATGAACGCGGTGCCGATCGCGCTGAAGCGCGCCATCGGCGTCGGCATCGGCCTCTTCATCCTCTTCATCGGCTTTGCCAACGGCGGCCTCATCGGCGGGCAGGAGTCCACCTACGGCAGCGTGCCGGCCGTCTTCTTCCGCTTCCCGACCGAGCCGGCCCAGTGGGTCTTCCTGGCGGGACTGCTGATCACCGCGGTCCTGTACGTGATGAAGGTGAAGGGATCCCTCGTCATCAGCATCCTGCTGACCACGGTCATCGCCCTCATCGTGGGGGTCACCAAGATCCCCGACGGCGGGCTCATCGCCACGCCGAGCTTCGACACCATGGGCAAGTTCGACCTGGGCCAGGTCTTCAGCCAGCTTCCGCTGATCACGGCGCTCCTGACGATCTTCGCCATCATGCTCACCGACTTCTTCGACACCATGGGAACCGTCACCGGGGTCGCGGCCGAGGCCGGCCTGGCCAAGGAGGATGGCACCGTGCCGGGTGTCGGCCGCGTGCTCTTCGTGGACAGCCTGGCCGCCGTCGCCGGTGGTGCCGCCGGAGTCAGCTCCAACACCACCTACATCGAGAGCGCGGCCGGCGTCGCCGACGGCGGTCGCACCGGGTTCACCTCCGTGGTGACCGGCGTCCTCTTCCTGCTGGCGGTCTTCCTCTCGCCCATCGCCGGCATCGTGCCGGGCGTCGCCACGGCGCCGGCCCTGGTGCTCGTGGGATTCCTGATGTTCACCATCGTCAAGGACATCCCGGTTTCGGACGTCGAGGAGGGCTTCCCGGCCCTGCTGACCATGATCCTGATGCCGCTGACCTACGACATCACCGTGGGCATCGGCGCAGGGTTCATCACCTGGGTGGTCATCAAGATCGTCCGGGGCAAGATGGACCAGATCCACTGGCTGATGTGGCTGGTCACGGCGGCCTTCGCCGTGTTCTTCGCGCAGGACTGGATCAACCTGCTCATCAAGTAACGGCCTGATCGCGAGACCGATGGCGCCCGGCCGGGCCACCCGGCCGGGCGCTAGTCTTGCCCGGATGCCTGCCCGGGAACCCGGTCCGCCGCCGCGACTGCGCGTCGACGACTTCGACTATCCGCTGCCGGAGTCGGCGATCGCCCAGACGCCGGCCGAGCCGCGCGATGCCTCGCGACTCCTGGTCCTCGACCGTGCCCGGTCCCGCACCGGCGTGCCCCACCTCGAGCACGCCACGTTCCGGCAGATCGGGGAGTGGCTCCAACCGGGGGACCTCCTGGTCGTCAACGACTCCCGGGTCATTCCCGCACGCCTCCCCGCGCGACGGGCCAGCGGCGGCGAGGTGGAGCTGCTCATGCTCCGCGACCTCGGCGAGCGCGCCTGGGAGGCACTGGTCCGGCCGTCCCGTCGGATCCGTTCCGGCGAACGGGTGCGGCTCCCAAGCGGAGACGAGGTGGAGGTGGGGGAGCACCTCGCCGACGGCACCCGGGCCGTCCGATTCGCGCGCGACCCGCACCAGGTGATGGCCGCAGCCGGCGAGACGCCGCTGCCGCCGTACATCCATGACCGTTCCAGCCCGGCCGAGCGCTACCAGACGGTCTATGCGCGAGCGCCCGGATCGGCGGCGGCCCCCACGGCCGGGCTGCATTTCACGCCCGAGCTCCTCGACGCACTCTCAGAGAAGGGAATCGGGCGGGCCCCGGTGACCCTCCACGTCGGCCTGGACACCTTCCGGCCGCTCGAGGGGGAGTACGTTGACGAGCACCACATCCACACCGAGTGGTACGAGATCCCGCCGGCGACGGCGGCGGCGCTCCGCGGGACCCGCGCGGCCGGGGGCCGAATCGTGGCCGTGGGAACCACCACCGTGCGGGTCCTGGAGACCGCGGCGCGGCGTGCCGCCCTGTCGGGCTGGACGGATCTCTACATCACGCCGCCGCATGCCTTCGTCACCGTCGACGCGCTGATCACCAACTTCCATCTGCCGCAGAGCTCGCTGCTGCTCCTGGTCACCGCGTTCGTCGGGGACCGGGCAGCGGTCCACGACGCGCACGAGGCACGCGATGCGCTGCTGGCGGCCTACCGGACCGCGCTCGAGCAGGGATATCGGTTCTTCAGCTTCGGGGACGCGATGCTCATCGTCTGAGCTCCCGACGTCCACTGCCGCGAGAGGGTGGATTTGGAGCCGGACCCTATTCTTGTTGAGAGCACATCCGCGATAGGAGAACACCTTTGAACGAGCGAGACATCGGAGCCCGGGTACGGGACAGCATCATCGGGACCATCCGCGGCACCGGTGAGATCACCGAAGCGGCGGTCGGAACCCTGTCGGGCGCCATCCAGCGCGCGCTGAAGGAGACCGGCGCCACGGGCGCCACCGCCGCCGAACTCGGGGTGGGCGCGGCGAAGGGCGCCATCCGCACCGTCGGCGATGTCGTCGGCCTTTCCGCGCTCACGGCCGCGGACTCGGTGAGCACCACCGCCAAGGCCGCGTCCCAGGCCGCTTCGTCCATCGGCAACGCGGCCAAGGCCGCCGTGGTCGGCGCCGTGCGGGGCTCGTCGGAGGCCGGCGTCGAGACGCTGGAGGCCATCAGCACGACGAGCCGCAGCGCCGTCTCGGAGGCCTCCGCGGTTGGGGCCGACATCACGGCCGCTGCCGTCGGCGCCGTGGAGGGAGCCATCGAGGTCGCGAAGGGCACCTCGGTCAGCGCCGAGGACGCCGCGGCGGCGGCGGCCACCGGCGCGGTGGATGCCGCGTCGACCATCGGGGGAGCCGCGGCGGAGCGGGTCAAGGCGGCCCTGCAGGGCACCATCCGCGGCGTGAAGGTGGTGCTCAAGACCACCGTCGAGTAACCGGCCTGCCGGCCGGCACGGGATCCGACCCGATCAGCCGGCCGGCACTCCCTGACGACCGCCACGCGCCGGCGGGACCAGTCCCTCCTCCGGGGAGGACTGAGCGGCCTGGGTGAGGCGAGGGGCGGTCTCCTCGGCGGGGCCGCCGTCATCCCCGGGTGGCGGCCACCCCGACGGCTCGGCCATGATCACGGCCACCTTGGCGAAGTCCGCCAGCGCTGCGCCCAGGCGAGGATCCTCCGTCGCGGCGCGGAAGCGCGGCCGCGCGATCGCCAGCGACCAGCGTGTTCGGTGCTCCAGGGCCCACAGGCGGAAGGTCTCAACCCGCAGATCCACCCCGCGGACCGCCTGCCAGGGAAGGACGCGCCCGCCAATCGCGAAGCGCGCGGTCGAGGCGCGCGGGCCGTAACGGTAGTCGAGCAGCCCGACCTCGGTGGCCACCAGCACCCGGCGGGCATCATCGTCCCGGCCGTCCTCGATCGCGTAGATCGCCAGATCTTCGACCCCGAGGGTGGCGAGATGTTCGTTGACCCAGCCGCACAACTCGTCGCTCAGGAACGGCATTCGCGGCCAATCCGACAGGCGCACGCACAACCTCCGCGGCAAACGGTAGCCCATCGGCCCCTGCAGCGCGAGGGCTTGGCGCTGCGCACTCGGCCGGCTGGGTATCCTCAGCAGCCAATGCCATCGGCAATCCGGTTCACCTCGCACCCCACACCCGTCGGACGTGCTCGGCTCGGCCGGCTCGAGACCCCGCACGGGGAAATCGACACCCCCCAGTTCATGCCGGTCGGCACCCAGGCCACGGTCAAGAGCCTCACGCCCGGCGACCTGCGCTCTGCCGGCGCTCAGGTGATCCTTGGGAACACGTACCACCTCAGCCTGCGCCCTGGGGCCGAGCGCATCGCTCGCCTTGGCGGCCTCCATCGGTTCATGGCCTGGGATGGACCGATCCTCACCGATTCCGGCGGGTTCCAGGTCTTCAGCCTCGGCCACCTGGGACGCATCGACGAGGACGGCATCACGTTTGCCAGCCACCTCGACGGGTCGCCCCAGCGCCTGACGCCCGAACGATCCATGGAGATCCAGGCCCTGCTCGGCAGCGACATCGCGATGGCCTTCGACCAACTGGTGGATCCAGCCCGCCCGCCGGACGAGGTGCGCGAGGCCATGGAGCGCACCCATCGCTGGGCAGCGCGCTCCGTCGCCGCCCATGCGCACGCCGACCAGGCCCTGTTCGGGATCGTGCAGGGCGGCATCGATCCGAACCTGCGTCAGCGGTCCGTGGCCGCCATCGCCGCGCTCGACGTCGACGGGATCGCCATCGGCGGTCTGTCGGTGGGGGAGTCGAAGGCGGAGATGGCCGCCACGCTGGATACGGTCGCCGGGGCGCTGGGCGAGGACGCCCGGCCACGCTACCTGATGGGCGTGGGCGCACCGCCGGACTTCTTCGTGGGAGTGGAACGCGGCGTCGACCTGTTCGACAGCGTCCTGCCCACGCGCGTGGCCCGCAACGGTCAGCTGTGGACCTCGGAAGGGCGGTTGAACCTGCGCAACGCCCGGTTCCTGGACGATCCCCGGCCGCTGGACGCCGAGTGCCCCTGCGAGACCTGCACGAACCACTCGCGAGCGTACCTTGCGCACCTGTTCCGGGCCGGCGAGCTGCTCGCCTTCCGCCTCGCGACGGTCCACAACGTCACCTATACTCTGGACCTGATGCGGAGCATCCGGACCGCGCTCGCGGACGGGTCCTTCGCGTCGCTTCGGGACGCCGTCACAGCGCGATACGCAACTGCCGGGACCGGCGAAAAGCCGGCGCTAACGGGCCCGTAAGGGGTCCGGGCGCAGGCTCGTCGCCGCCGACCGGTTCGGATCGGAGGGCTCACAGCATGGCCAAGGGCCGGGATCGACCGCGTCACCAGGTGAAGCGAAAGCCAAAGGAGAAGGCCCCCAAGATCCTGCCGACCGCCGGCTTCGAGCCGCCACCGATGTCGGTCGAGCTGATCAAGAAGAAGCGCAAGCCGCGCAGCGAGCCCGAGCAGAGCGAGTGACCTCCAGCGCCCGCCGGGAGCAACGAGGGAAGGAGCCCCAGACGACGATGGATGCCCCGGTGGCACAGAAGAACTCCGAGCGCGACGGCGAGCGCGGACGCGCGGTCGACGCCGCCATCCTGCAGATCGAGAAGCAGTTCGGCCGCGGCGCCATCATGCGCCTCGGTGACCGCGGCGTCGTTGCGGTGGAGGTGATCCCGACCGGATCGGTCGCGCTGGACCTCGCCCTGGGGGTGGGTGGCGTGCCGCGCGGCAGGATCACCGAGATCTACGGCCCCGAGTCAAGCGGCAAGACGACGCTCTCCTATCACATCATGGGCAACGCCCAGCGCAACGGTGGCGTCGCGGCCTTCATCGACGCGGAGCACGCGCTCGACCCGGGCTACGCGAAGAACGTCGGCGTCAACGTCGATGATCTCCTGGTCAGCCAGCCGGACACCGGCGAGCAGGCCCTGGAGATCGCCGAGACCCTGATCCGCAGCAACGGCGTCGACGTGGTGGTCGTGGACTCGGTCGCCGCGCTGGTGCCGCGGGCCGAGATCGAGGGCGAGATGGGGGACAGCTTCATGGGCCTCCAGGCCCGGCTCATGAGCCAGGCCCTCCGCAAGCTGACCGGCGCGATCAATCGCTCCAATACGGCGCTCGTCTTCACGAACCAGCTCCGCGAGAAGATCGGCGTCATGTTCGGAAACCCCGAAACGACCCCGGGTGGACGTGCGCTGAAGTTCTACGCGAGCGTTCGGCTGGACATCCGCCGCATCGAGACCCTCAAGACCGGGACCGATGCCGTGGGCTCACGAACGCGCGTGAAGGTGGTGAAGAACAAGGTCGCCTCTCCCTTCCGCGTCGCCGAGTTCGACATCATGTACAACGAGGGAATCAGCCGGGAGGGTGGGCTCCTGGACGTCGGCATCGCCGCGGGGATCCTGTCCAAGACCGGTGCCTGGTTCAACTACGGGGATACCCGGCTCGGGCAGGGCCGCGAGAACGCGCGCGAATTCCTCAAGTCGAATCCGGAGATCGCCACCAAGATCGATGATGAGATTCGCGGCAAGGTCGCCTCGATCGAGGTCGGCGTCGAGGGGATCAGCGAGGCGAAGTAGGGGACGCCGGATGTCGGGCGAGCCACCCGGCCCGGAGGCCGCCCTCGAGCTGGCCGCCAGATACCTCGCGACGCGTCCTCGCAGCCGATGGGAGGTCGCACGACGGCTGCGCCGCGCGGGCGCGGAGGCGGGGGTCATCGAG
Organism: uncultured Chloroflexia bacterium; assembly: GCA_963805645.1. Lineage (GTDB taxonomy): Bacteria > Chloroflexota > Limnocylindria > QHBO01 > QHBO01 > CAVXEH01. The sequence continues at coordinate 146,211 of CAWDVA010000005.1, forward strand.
GCGACGCTCGAGCGCCTCACCGAGCTGGCATTCGTGGACGACCTGGCCTTCGCACGCTGGTGGCTCGAGCAGCGCGATCGCCACGGGCCGCGGGGCAGGCGGATGCTCGAAGCGGAGCTGCGCCAGCACGGCGTGGGCCGCGACGTGATCGCCCTGCTCCGCGACGAGATGGCCACCACGGAGGGGGATGACGCACCGGCCAGCTGGGAAGGCCCGCTCGGGGAGCGCGACCTTCCCCGAACGGAGGCGGATCGAGCGCGTGTCGCGCTCGGGCAGCACCTTCGCGGGCGCCCGGTTCCCGACGACCCCCGCGCTCACCAGCGGCTCGGGATGTATCTCGTGCGGCGCGGGTTCGACCCGGACATCGCGCGCACCGCGATCCGGGAGGCAGCCGCGAGCAGTGCAGCGAACCCCGCCGGCGAGGATCCGACCGCCCGCGGGGATGCGTGAACCGTCGCGGGCTACCATCTGTCGATGCGTTTCGCCCTGATGACCGAGCCCCAGCAGGGGCTGAGCTACGCGGATATCCTCGCCGCGACCCGCGCCGCCGAAGCGGCAGGCCTCGAGGCGTTCTTCCGCTCCGACCACTACGCCTCGTTCCCGGGCGAGCCCGGGCAGCCAACGACGGATGCCTGGGCGACCCTGGCCGGTCTCGCGCGCGAGACGGACACGATTCGGCTGGGCGCGCTGGTGTCACCGGTGACCTTCCGCATCCCCGGCAGCTTCGCCAAGCTGGTCGCCACCGTCGACGAGATGAGCGGAGGGCGGATCGAGGTCGGAATGGGGGCCGGCTGGAACGCGGCGGAGCACCGCGAGCTCGGCATTCCGTTCCCGTCGTTGCGGGAGCGCTACGAGCGCCTCGAGGAGTCGCTCGCGATCGTCCACGGCCTGTGGACGGAGCCCGATGGCTGGGGCTATGCCGGGAAGCACTGGCGGGTCGAGGGCGCGCTGTTCAGGCCGCGGCCCGCATTCAGCGGTGGGCGCCACCCGCACCTCATTCTCGGCGGCGACGGGGGCCCCTGGCTGTCGCGACTGGTGGCGACCTATGCCGACGAGTACAACCGCGGGTCGGCCACTCCCGATCGCGTCCGCACCGCATATGCCAACGTCCGGGAGGCCTGTCGCGCCATCGGTCGCGATCCGGACTCGGTGGTCTACTCGGCGATGGTGGGCGTGCTCCTCGGCGAGACCGAAGCAGACGTCACCGACCGGGTGCGGGCGGTCCTCGCCTTCACGGGCGCCGGTGACGACGCGAACGCCTGGCTGACGGAGCGACGCGGACGCTGGATCATGGGTACCCTCGACCAGGCCTGGGAACGGATTCGGGCACTGGAGTCCGCGGGCGTGCAGCGCATCATGCTCCAGGACTTCCTCCCCCGCGACCTGGAGCAGGTGGCTCTCATGAAGCGGCTGCTGCGCGGCTGAGCGCCGCCCGGCCGTCCGGTGCGGGAGCGACGCCCGGGAGTTGGGGTACACTCCGGCAGGGAATTGATCGCCCGTCAACCTCCGAGTCCGGTTGACGGGACCACCGAGAGCAAGAGTGGACGCCCGCACCGCGCGGGCTTGAGAGTGCCCACCTCGGGCTCCACCGACGGAGGGAGCCAGGATGCCGGAGTCTATCCTCGTCCTCGTGGTGGCGGTCACCGCCGCCGCGGTCGGCGCCGTCCTCGGCTACGCGGCACGCCGCCTCCTCGCAGCCAGCAGGGTCCGCCATGCCGATTCCTACGCGGAGCGGATCGTCGCGGAGGCGCGCGCCAAGCAGAAGGAGCTCGTCCTCGAGGGGAAGGACGAGGCGCTCAAGCTGCAGCGGGCCGCCGAGGAGGAGGCCCGTGAGAAGCGCGCCGACCTGCAGCGCCAGGAACGGCTGCTCCTCGATCGATCCGAAGGTATCGAGCGCAAGACCGAGGCCCTCGAGCGACGCGAAGCGACCGTCGAAACCCGCCTCGCCGACCTGGAGGCTGAGCGGCTCCGGCTGGCCGAGTTGCGCGCGGAGCAGCTCGTCGCCCTGGAGCGGGTCAGCGGGCTCTCGACGGCGGAGGCACGCCAGACGCTGATCCAGCAGATCGTGGACGAAGCCGAGGCGGAGGCCCAGCAACGCGTGCGCGAGATCGAGCGCCAGGCCAACGACCAGGGAGAGGAGCGGGCACGTAGCATCCTGACCACCGTCATGCAGCGCATGGCCGCCGATCACACCTCGGAGACGACGGTCACCGTCGTCAGTCTGCCGTCCGAGGAGATGAAGGGCCGCATCATCGGCCGCGAAGGCCGCAATATCCGGGCGCTCGAGCAGGCCACCGGCGTGGACCTCATCATCGACGACACCCCGGAGGCGGTCGTCCTCTCGGGCTTCGACCCGGTTCGGCGCGAAGTGGCGCGCATGGCCCTCACGAAGCTCATCAGCGATGGCCGCATCCACCCGGGCCGCATCGAGGAGACGGTGGCGAAGTGCCGCTCCGAGATCGAGGTGGTCATGCGCCAGGCCGGTGAGCAGGCCGCGTACGACGCCGGCGTCCCGGGCCTCCATCCCGAGCTCATCAAGCTCATCGGTCGGCTCAAGTACCGCACCAGCTACGGGCAGAACGTGCTGAGCCACTGCGTCGAGACCGCGCGCCTGGCCGGCATGCTCGCGGGTGAGATCGGGGGCAACATCGCCGAATCCAAGAAGGGCGGCCTGCTCCACGACATCGGCAAGGCGGTCGACCACGAGGTGGAGGGACCGCATGCCCTCATCGGCGGGGAGATCGCACAGCGCTACGGCATCAACCCGGTGGTCTGCAACGCGATCGCCGCCCATCACCAGGAGGTGGAGCAGGCCAGCCTCGAGGCAGTGGTGGTCCAGATCGCCGACGCCATCAGCGCCTCCCGACCCGGCGCCCGGGGCGAGACCCTCGACAATTACGTCAAGCGCCTCGACGACCTCCAGCAGATCGCGGACAGCTTCCCGGGCGTGGAACGCAGCTTCGCCATCCAGGCCGGGCGCGAGATTCGCATCATCGTCCGCCCGGAGGAGATCGATGACATCGCGTCAAGCCGGCTGGCCCGCGACGTGGTGAAGAAGATCGAGGAGCAGCTCCAGTTCCCCGGGCAGATCAAGGTGACCGTCATCCGCGAAACGCGGGCGGTCGACTACGCGCGATGACCGAGCGCGCCGGCCTGGTGCGGGCGCTGCTCATCGGCGACATCATCGGGAAGCCCGGGCGGATCGCCGTCCGCCAGGTCCTCCCTGACCTCCGGCGCGAGCTGGACGTCGACCTCGTGGTGGCGAACGGGGAGAACGTCGCCGCCGGAATGGGGCTGACGCCGTCGCTCTCCGAGGAGCTGCTCGACGCCGGGATCGACGTGATCACCTCCGGCAACCATATCTGGGACAAGCGCGAGATCTACCAGTATCTCGAGGGCGATCCCCCGGTCCTGCGGCCCCTCAACTACCCGCACGAGGTTCCGGGGCGCGGCTGGCTCATCCATCACCTGCCCGACGGCGGCGAGGTGGCGGTCATCAATGCCATGGGCCGGGTCTACATGAACCAGCTCGACTCGCCGTTCACCGCCCTGGACCAGCTCCTCGACGAGGCTGCCGAGCCACTCCCGCCGGTGCGCCTGGTGGACTTCCACTGCGAGATCACCAGCGAGAAGAACGCCATGGGCTGGTACCTGGACGGGCGCGTGACCGCCGTGGTGGGAACCCACACCCACGTTCCCACCGCCGATGCCCGCCTGCTGCCCAAGGGCACGGCCTACATCAGCGACATCGGCATGACCGGTCCCCGCGACTCGATCATCGGCTTCAAGATCGACACCGTGCTCCCGCGCTTCGTCCGCCACATGCCCACCCGCTTCGAGGTGGGCAGCGGTCCGGTCTCCCTCAACGCGGTCGTCGTCGAGGCCGAGCGTGCCACGGGGCGCGCCACCGGCATCGTCCAGGTCCAGCGAACCATCGAGGTCGACTAGGCCGATGGCGCCGGCCGGCGGCCGGAGATCAGCCGGCGCACCCGCGCTGGCCGCCATCGTCGGGCCAACCGCCAGCGGCAAGTCCGACCTGGCCATGGCACTCGCCCGGCAGCTGCCGCTCGAGATCCTGGTCGCGGATTCGCGCCAGGTGTACCGCGGCATGGATGTCGGCACCGCCACCCCGTCGGCGACCGACCGCGCCGCGGTCCCGCACCACCTGCTCGACCTGGTGGCGCCGGACGAGCCATTCACCGTGGCCGGCTGGGTCGCCCGTGCCCGCCCGCTCCTTGCCGAGATCGCCGCCAGGGGAGCCTGGCCGATGGTGGTTGGCGGAACCGGACTCTACGTTTCCGCGCTCATCGACGGGTTCGACTTCGCGTCCCAGGCGTGGTCGCCCGAGGTCCGCGAGCGCCTGTCCGCCGAGCTCGAGGCCGAGGGTCTGGCGACCCTCGCGGTGCGCCTGCACGACCTCGATCCCGCGGCGGCGGCTCGGATCGACGTGCGCAACCCGCGCCGCGTCCTGCGGGCGCTCGAACGGGCGGAGGCGGGCGGGGTCGGGAAGTCCCTCCGGGCGACGCCCTACTCCGGGCGCCTCGCCCTGCTGGCCGTCAGCCGCCCGCGCGAAGTCCTCTACCGTCGGATCGACGAGCGCGCCCGACGCCTGTTCGAGACCGGACTCCTCGACGAGGTCCGCGCGTTGCTCGATGCCGGCTACGGCGCCGACCTCGCGCCCATGACCGGACACGGCTACCGCGAGGCCGCCGGCTACCTGGCGGGGGAGTGGTCGCTTGACGAGGCGATCACGCGCACCGCGCGCCGTACCCGCCAGTACGCCAAGCGTCAGCTGAGCTGGTTCGGTCGCGACCCGCGCATCGTCTGGCTGGCCGCCGGCGACGGTCCCGCGGATGACCCGGCGCTGGTAGCCCGGGCGGTCGACCTCCTGCGCCGGCTCAGCGCCTGACGCGGCCCGTCAACCGCCAGCCGGCGTCGGCAGACCGATCGACTGGCGCCACGCGGCCATCGGCGGCGGCCCCGCGGCCGGGACGCCGGTCCCCCCGACGGTCGCGAGCGTCTCGGGGACCTGGAGCGGACCCGGGCGGCCGAAGAAGTACCCCTGCCCGGCACGCACGCCCAGCGAGACGAGGCGCGCCGCCTCCTCGGGCTCCTCGATGCCCTCCCCGACGACCAGGGCGCCTGTTCGCCCCGCAAAGGCGACGACCGAGCCCACCACCGCTTCGGACGGCGCGCCCGGAGACGAGCGCTGCACCAGGCTCAGGTCGACCTTGAGAATATCGAAGCGCAGCTCGGAGAGCAGGCGCAGGCCCGAGTTGCCGGCACCCAGGTCATCGGCTGCAAGGCGGATCCCGGCCCGGCGGCAGGGTTCCAGCTTGGCCCGGACGCGCTCTGCGTCGCCAACCTCCTCCCGCTCGGTCAGCTCGAGCACGAGCCGATCGGGAGGGAAGGCATGGCGTGCCAGGATTCCGAGCAGCACCGCACCGCTGAACTCCGGCGCCTCGATGGTTTGCGGCGAGACATTCACGCTCAGGAATTGGTCAGACGGCAGCGCGGCCGCACCCGCGACGATGGTGTCGATGCAGCTCATGTCCAGGGCAACGAGATGGCCGCTCGCCGCCGCGGCGCTGAAGAGGGCCGCTGGATTCGCGAACGGGGCCGGTGCGACGGGCCGGATGAGGCCCTCCTGGCCAAGGACCGTGAGCCCGTCGAGATCCACGATGGGCTGGTACACCGGACGCAGCTGCCGGTGAGCGATGACCTCGGAGATGGCCGCGGCCGCTCCGGGCGCCGGCTGCGATCCCGCCTGCGCCGGGTCGAACACGGCGACCTCGGTGCGTCCGGCCCGCTTCGTGGCGTACAGGGCGGCATCCGCCTGCGAGTACAGCTGCTCCCGGGTGGCCGCCAGCTCGGGCACGGCCGAGATGCCCGCCGAGAAGGAGATGGCCGCGTCACCCTGATCGCGCAACGGTGGTTGCAGGGAGGTCGCCAGGAGGCGCCGCCCGACCACCCAGGCTCCCTCCGCATCGGTGTGGGGGAGCAGGACGGCAAACTCGTCACCCCCGATGCGGAACGGACGGTCCACGCGGCGCAGGCCGGCGAGGATCAGCCGGCCGAAATCCGCGAGGGTGCGGTCACCTGCGGCATGGCCGTGCCGGTCGTTGACGGACTTGAACTCGTCGAGGTCGATCAGGATCAGCGAGACCGACACGCCATAGCGGTGCGCTTGCTCCACCTGGCGCTCGAGCTCCTCCTGGAACGCGCGGTGATTTCCGAGCCCGGTGAGTGGATCAGTCAGCGAATCGGCCAGCGCAGCGGCGTACCGGTCATGCAGCTCGGCACGGTCCTCCACCAGGGGTCGGACGACGCTGACATGGAGCAGGGCGCCGGCGGCTCCCACCGAGACACCGGTGGCGAGCGCAGCACGCAACCCCAGATCGGGGACAACGAAGGCGAGCAGCCAATAGGCCAGCACGGCGACGATCGCGCTGCAGGCGAGCACGAAGCCCAACCGGCCGCCCATGTCGCGCAGCAGCCGTGACTCACGGGCACGTGCCGTCGGCTCGGTCTTCGGATCGTCCGGCATGGCGTCTCCTGCGCTCCCAAATCGGTGCGGATAGGTATCGCACGGTATGGTGTGGACGCGCACTAGGCTGAAAGTACCGGTGCGTGGAAGAGGTCTCGCGACCGCCTCTGTCGCGGCATCGGCTACCATCAGGGACGCACGATGACGAACCGCTCCCGCCTGATCGACCTCACAACGCCCGAGGAGCGCGCCTTCCTGATCGGTCTTGACACCCATGCCGGCTGGCCCGTGGCGCGCTCGCTGGCCGAGCTCGCCGCTCTCGCCGAGACCGCGGGCGCGGCCGTGGTGGGCAGCGCGTTCCAGCGCCGTCCCAACCCGGACCCGGTCTGGTACTTCGGCAAGGGTCGGGCAGCCGAGCTCGTCGAGGAGAAGGCCGCGAGCGACTTCAACGTGCTGATCGTCGACGACGAGATCACGCCCACCCAGCAGCGCTCGCTCGAGAAGCTGGTCGACTGCAAGGTGCTCGACCGTTCGGCCCTGATCATCGACATCTTCGCCCGGCACGCGCGGACCCACGAGGGCCGCCTCCAGGTCGAGCTCGCCCAGCTGGAATATCACCTCCCGCGCCTGACCCGCATGTGGACCCACCTGTCGCGCACCGGCGGCGGCATCGGGACCCGTGGTCCGGGCGAGACCCAGCTCGAGACCGACCGCCGCGTCATCCGCGAGAAGATCAAGAAGGTTCGCTCGGAGATCGACGAGGTCAAGCGCCAGCGCGCCACCGCCGCCCGCCAGCGCGAGCGCGGTGAGGTCGCCACCGTGGCGCTGGTGGGCTACACCAACGCCGGCAAGAGCACGCTCCTCAACCGCCTCGCCGATGCCGACGTGTACGCCGCCAACATGCTTTTCGCCACCCTCGACCCCACGTCCCGCCAGGTCACCCTGCCGACCGGGAAGCACATCGTGGCCACCGACACGGTGGGATTCATCAACAAGCTGCCGCACGATCTCGTCGACGCCTTCCGGGCCACCCTCGAGGAGGTTCTCCGGGCGGACCTCCTCCTCGAGGTCGTGGACGCCGCCGATCCGGACTTCATGGCCCAGCAGGCTGCGGTACAGATCGTGCTCGATGAGCTCGGGGCCGGCCACAAGCCACGGATCACGGTGTTCAACAAGATCGACCTGCTCGACGCCGACCTGCGCGATGCGGCCGCACCCCCCTCGGACCGCGCGGCGTTCGTCTCGTCGACGACGGGGGAGGGGATCGAGGGGCTCCTTCAGCTGGTGGGCGATGCCCTGCGCGCGCAGATGGTCCCGGTGGACACGGTGGTGCCCTATGCACGCGGCGAGCTCGTGGGCCGAGCACGCACCAGCGGCGAAGTCTCCGAGGCCTACACCGAGGGTGGCGTGCGGATCAGCGGACACCTGCCCGAAGCGGTCGCCGCGGAGATCGCCGCCGCCACCGAGCCGCGGCGCCGCGCGCGACGCGGCGGCGCCTGAGAGACCGCTGGCCATCATGCCGCCACGCCACACCGCCGCCGTCGACGCCCCCGTCGTCCTCGAGGGACGCATCTCGATCGAGGCTGCGCTGGCCGCCGGGGTACGGTCCGTCAGCGAGATCCTCGCCGTCACTCCCGGCGACCGCCGCCTCGCCGTCCTGCGCCGCGTCGCCGCCGAGCACGATGTCCCCATCCGCCGCGTGACGCCGGCCGCGCTGCGCGGGCTGGTGAGCGGCCAGACGCACGGCGGGGTCGTCGCCCTGGCGGGGGAGCGACGCTACCTGGACCCGGCGGAGCTCATGGGCGAGACCGGACCCGACGGCCTGCTGGTCATGCTGGATGGCCTGGAGGACCCCTACAACTTCGGCCAGGCCGTCCGCTCGCTCTTCGCGGCCGGCGTGGACGGGCTGGTGCTCCGCGCCAGGTCGTGGGAATCGGCGGCCGCGGTCGTGACCCGCGCCTCGGCCGGCGCCACCGAGCTGATGCCGACCGCCGTCGTCGCCACGCCAGAGGAGGCGGCCGACGCCGCCCGAGGAGCCGGCCTGCAGGTCGCCTGCGCATCGACGCGCGCCGACGGGACCTGGATCCACGATGCGGACCTGGTCCGCGGCACATTCGTGCTGGTTGGCGGCGAGCGGCGGGGGATCACTCGCTCCTTTGTCGACCAGGCCGATCTCTTGCTCCGGATCCCCTACGGCCGGCGCGGGGCCCACGCCCTGGGCGCCGCCGTGTCCGCGGCGCTGATCGGCTTCGAGGCCCTCAGGCAGCGGCGAGCCGCGGGCCGCGGCTCAGCATCCGGCGCCGGCGCCGAGGAGGAATCGAGCCAGGATCGCTAGCGCTGTGTGCTGTAGGCGGCCGCCGGTCGAGGGACGCGCGTCCGGCGCCGGACACGGTCCCGGATGGCCAGCCCTGCGAGCAGGTACGCGGCGGACAGCACCACCAGGAAGCCGTAGCCGGCGAGCATGCTACCGAGCTCGCCGGTGAACGGCGCGACGATGAGCCCGACGAGGCCCGCCGCCAGACCGGCCATCCCGAACGTGCGCAGCATGTGATTTCTCTGCATTCTGCGATCCTAGAACCAGCGACCGTGTGCCCGATACGGCTCGTTCGTCCGGGGCCTCGCGTGGTACTCCGTCCGTCCTACCACTTCCGCAAATAGAAGTTATGTTGCGTTGTGGCTCGCCTGCAGGCGCCACTGACGTATCCGCAGGGACCGCGTCATCGGTCGATGGTCACTCGTCGCTCGGCTGCTCGTCCCCGGCGTCGGTCAGAACTGACACCCAGTCGCCCAGGTGGGTTCCGTTGGGATTGACATAGCCGGTGATCTCGATCGGTGCGTGGCGGCCGGTCGCCGCGTCATCCGCGGGCACTGGGCGGCCGGCGCGCCACGTTTCTGTCGTCTGAATGTCTCGGCGAGTCTCCATAGGGATGCTTCCTGGTCTCCATCCCGGGCGGGATTTCCAGACCTTGCAACCCTCGTTGGCGGTTGTCATGACGCCCCGTCATGTGGTCTGCGCGGGCAGTGACTCCCGCAGGCGTGTGGCGAACGTCGGTTGGATCGTGCTTGCGATGTCGACGTATCACGCGTCTTCGAATGTGAACAGGCGTTCGTTTCGCCTGAGGAGCTGCGGCTCCGCCAGGCACCGGCCGACCCAAACCGAGTAGAGCTCATCTGGCGGGGCAATGAACGTCACCTCCTCGATGCCGGCCTCGACGAACCAGCGCCGGATCGTCGGCGTCAGGTCCGGCGGGCGACGGCTGCGGGTCCAGATGACCGTCGCACCAGACGCACACAGCATCGGCGTGGCCCGCGCCGTGCGCTCGATATCGGCGTCCGGAACGTTTCCGAAGATTCCGGCGAGGAGCAGCAGCGAGACGGGCGCCATGCCGACGGCAGCCTCCGTCGTCCCTGCGTCCCCTTCCACGATCTCGATCCGCGCAGCATTGATATCCCCTGCCGAGGCCCTCGCCACCGCAACCAGCCGTGGATCGAGCTCAACGAGCCGCGCGGATACGTCGGCTCGCCTCGGGTGGTCCTGCAGGACCTCGAGCAGGTCGCGTCCCTGCCCTGCGCACAGGCTGAGCACCCGGATGGGTCCGGCCGGCGCGGTGTCGAGCATCACCCGGATCTGCTCCTGCACGAGCCTCAGCCGCCGCGTCTGCGCCGATGTCGGGTCGTCGTAGGCCGCGTGCCAGTGCAGCCAGCGGTCGTCGGGCTCGCTCATCGGTCCATGGTGGCACGGCCCGATGGCGGATGCTGTCAGGACTCGATGACAGTCGTGGGTGTGTTGTGGACCGCGGGAATCTGGCCCAGGCGTCCGGCCTGGTAGTCGGTGAAGGCCTGCATGACCTCCTCGCGGGTGTTCATCACGAACGGGCCCATCCAGGCGACCGGCTCGCGGATCGGCCGGCCACCCAGGATCAGCACGTCGAGCGCCGGGCTGCGACTCTCCTGGACGCGCGATCCCGTGACGGTGAGGGCGTCTCCGGGGCCGAAGACCGCGAGCTGGCCGGTCTGAACGGGTCGACCCTCCATCCCCACGGTGCCATGGCCGGACAGGACGTAGAGCAGCGCGTTGTAGTCCGGGCGCCACGGGAGCTCCAGGCGCGCATCGGGGCTGATGGTGGCGTGGACGAAGGTCATGGGCGTGTAGGTCGAGCCAGGCCCGGCATGCTCCCCCACCTCGCCGGCGATCACCCGCAGCAGCGCGCCGCCATCGGCCGACGCCAGCAGCGCCACCTGGCTGGCGCGCAGGTCCTGGTAGCGCGGCGGCGCCCACTTCTGGGCACGCGGCAGGTTGACCCAGAGCTGGATGCCGTGGAACAGTCCCCCGCTGACGACCAGCGCCTCCGGCGGCTTCTCGATGTGCAGGATCCCGGAGCCCGCGGTCATCCACTGGGTGTCCCCGTTGGTGATCACTCCCCCACCCCCGTTCGAGTCACTGTGCTCGAAGACGCCGTCCATCATGTAGGTCACCGTCTCGAAGCCACGATGCGGATGCCACGGCGTTCCCTTCGCCTCCCCGGGGGCGTACTCGACCTCCCCCATCTGGTCCATGTGCACGAACGGGTCGATCTCCGCCAGCTCGACCCCCGCGAACGCCCGGCGCACGGGAAAGCCCTCCCCCTCGAAGCCGCGCGGCGCCTCGGTAACGCTCTTGACGGTTCGCTCGCGGGAGGAGACGGGGTCTGGTCGCGGAATGCGCGGGAGGACGGTGATGTCCTCGACGGTCACGGCAGGCATGCACCCATCATACACCGATACTTGCACAGTCAACCATCCAGCACGCCAGACCAGGCGGCATGGGTGGATCTGACAGCGGCTCCGGATCGCGCTACTCTTGAGGCACGCCGGCGCACACCTGCCGGCCGGAGCGGAGGGCGGTTGGCGAGCTCGCATCGCCCGCACGGTTCCGGCAGGAGGCTTCGCGACCGCATGCATCACCCACGGATGCTCCTTGGAGCATCGGCAACCACCCTGGCACTCATCCTTGCCGCCTGCAGCGCGCAGGCAGCTCCCAGCGGGGCGGCGAGCGCCCCCGTCTCACCTCCGGTCTCCACGCCGGCGTCAGCGGCGCCCTCGGTGGCACCGCCCGTCAGCGGGATGGCGGCCGAGCTGCAGAACGACTTCGTCTCGGTGGTGCAGCAGGTTGCTCCCTCGGTGGTCGTCATCGAGACCGATCAGGGCCTGGGCTCCGGCGTGATCTTCGACGCCCAGGGCCACATCGTCACCAATGCCCATGTCGCCGATGGCGCCTCGACGTTCCGGGTCACCCTTGCCGACGGGCGCCAGCAGTCGGCCACGCTCGTGGGCAGCTTCGCTTCCGACGACCTCGCCGTGCTCAAGATGGCCTCGCCGAGCAACCTCCATCCGGCCACGTTCGCCGATTCGAGCCAGCTCCAGGTGGGCGACATCGTGATGGCCATTGGCAACCCGCTTGGCCTCCAGTCCAGCGTGACCGAGGGGATCGTGAGCGCCCTGAACCGCACGGTCAGCGAACCAGGAGGGGTCGCGCTCCCGGGCGTCATCCAGACCAGCGCGGCCATCAATCCCGGCAACTCGGGTGGGGCCCTCGTTGACCTGGCGGGCCAGGTGGTGGGCATCCCCACCCTGGCCGCCACCGACCCGCAGATCGGCGGCACCGCACCCGGCATCGGCTTCGCCATTCCCAGCAGCACGGCGAAGGACATCGCCCAGCAGCTGATCTCCACCGGCCACGTCGTCAGCTCGGGTCGCGCCTTCCTGGGCATCCAGACCGCCGACACCTTTGGCGGGCAGGGGGTGTACGTCGTCCGCGTCGCGACGGGCGGCCCGGCGGCGGCCGCCGGGATCACGAATGGCGAGCTCATCACTGCCGTGGACGGCAACCCGACACCCGACAACCAGACGCTGTCGCAGCTCCTCGCCCAGCACAAGCCCGGCGACAGGGTCAAGGTCTCGCTGGTCCGGCCCAACGGCAGTCGGACCTCCGTCACCGTCACCCTGGGCGAGCTGACCAGCTGAGCGTCGCTCGTCACCGCGAGATCGCCGCAGGACTGCTCGGCAGCGATGGCGTGTTGCCGTCACGAACCGCCCATTCGTCGCCGTTACCTCGGCGCTGATCCTCGTCTCGGCGCCTGCTCGGCACCCGTCGGCCTGACGGATCGCCGCATGTCGGCGATCAGCGTTCTCCGGGCACGCCCAGGGTGACGGCAGCGGCAATGGTCGCCACCACCAGCGCCAGGGCCTGGTTCGTGTCCAGCGCCGCGCTCCCCGCGAACAGGTCGGTTGCCGCGCTGGGGATGGCACCCAGGACCGCCGGCACCAGGATCCAGCCCAGCACCAGGGCGGTGGGTGCGGTGGCGCCCGGGAGCCGCAGCATGCGGGTGATGACCGCGGTGAGCACGCCCAGGAATGCCGCGAGCAGCAGGACGAGGATCAGCGCCGGCTGGTCCTTCGCGCCGGAAGCCTCCACGAGCCGGACGAGACCCTGCTCACAGATCGCGACCGCGAGGGCCAGCACGGCGCCCATGAACCCCGCTCGCGCCCCGCTCACGCGCCACTCTCCCCGAATGCCCGGCTGCGCGCGCGGGTGAGAACCCCTGCGGCCAGCTCGGTCGCCAGTCCGCGCGCGATCCGGTACGACTTGCCGGCGCCCATCACCAGCACGGCGTCCCCCTCCCGCAGGTGCTCGGCCACGTAGGCGGTCGTCGCATCGGCGTCGCCGGTAGCAATCGCCGGGGTGCCGCTGGCCCGCTCGATGGCGTCGGCCAGGTCCTCGGCGCTGGTGGCCCGCATGGCCTCCGCGCTGTCGCGGCTGGCGAAGATATCGGCGATGACCACCTCGTCAGCCTCGGTGAACGCGTGCGCGAAGTCGTCGAGGAACAGGGCCGTCCGTGAGTACATGTGCGGTTCGAAGACCGCCCACAGGCGCCGGTCGCCCACCTTCTGGCGGGCCCCGGCGAGGGCGGCCCGCACCTCCGTGGGATGGTGCCCGTAATCGTCGTAGACGCGCACGCCGGCAGTATCGGCGATCAGCTCCATCCGGCGTCCGGCCCCGGGGAACGTTCGCAGGCCGCGCACCAGGCCGCCCAAGGAGGCCCCGGCCTCGCGGGCCAGGGCAAGGGCGGCGGTGGCGTTACGGACGTTGTGGGCCCCCGCCAGCGTGGTCTCGAACCGTTGCCCGAAGAGCGTGAAGCGGGTGATCTCCGGCAGCAGCTCGACGTCGCTAGCCTGGATGGCGCCCCCCGGACCGTAGCCCACCACGCGACCCGGCCAGCCTGCGAGCCGATGGCGCAGCTCCCGCGTCCCCGGGTCGTCCTCCGCGACCAGCAGCAGCCGGCCGCCGAGGCGTGGATCCTCCCCCATCCCCCGCACGAATCGCTCGAAGGAGTCCAGCACGGCAGCGCGGTCCGCGAAGTAGTCGGGATGGTCCATCTCGGCGTTCGTGACGATGGCGCCCGCCGGGTGGTAGTGCAGGAAGTTGTCGCCGAACTCGTCCGCCTCGACCACGAACGGCGCTCCGGCACCCGGACGCACCGTGGCGCCCCAGGCGGCGATGAACGCGCCCACCTCGACGGTTGGATCCAGGCCCGCCTCGACGAGCAGATGCCCCAGCAGGGCGGTGGTGGTCGACTTGCCGTGCGTCCCGGTAACCGCCAGGCCCAGGCGGCCGGGGGCCGCCATCAGCTCGCCCAGGAGCGCCTGCCACGCCACCACCGGCAGGCCGGCCGCCTCGGCGGCGGCAAGCTCCGCGTGGTCGGGCACGGCGCGAATGGCCGCCGTGATGGCCACGCGGTCCACCCCGGCCAGGTGCGCGGGATCGTGCCCGGCCATGACGGGGACGCCGGCCGCAGCGAGGGGCACGGTGTACGGGGACGGCAGGTCCAGGTCGCAGCCGTCCACGCGAGCTCCAGCCTGCTGCGCGAGCAGGGCCACGCCCGCGGCCCCGGAGCCGGCGATGCCGATGACGTGGATCCGCTCGCCGGCCCGCACCATGGGCCTAGGCCGCCGCCTCCCGGATCGCGAGCTCGAGCGCTGCCGCCGCGGCGGCGCCACGATTCCCTTCCCGGGCGAAGCCGAACTCGTGGCGCTCCACCACGGGCGGGTGACCCGTCTTTGCGACCGCGATGTAGTGGAGGCCGATGGGCTTGTCCGGGCTGGCGCCCTCCGGACCGGCGATGCCGGTCACGGCGATGCCCATCTCCACCCCGAAGCGATGCCAGACGCCCTCCGCCATGGCACCCGCGACCTCGGAGCTCACCGCTCCGCAGTCGGCGATCAGGCTGGGCTCCACCCCGAGCTCGCGCTCCTTTGCCAGGTTCGAGTAACAGATCACCCCGCCGACGTAGTACTGGCTCGCGCCGGGGATCATGGTGATCGCATGACCGATCAGCCCGCCGGTCGACGACTCCGCGGTCGCCACCCGCCAGCCGCGCGGTCGGAGCACCTCCCCCAGCCGCGCCGCGAGTGTGGCGAGCGCGGCGTCGTCAGGACGATGCATGACCGACATCGGGGTCACTCCTCATCGGTAGTTGGTGAACTGCAGCGCGACCGGGTAGTCCAGGCCCCGCAGGTGGGCGATGACCGCCTGCAGCTCATCCCGGCTCTTCGCGGCGACGCGCACCGCGTCGCCCTGGATTGCCGGCTTGACCTTGGGGAACCGCTCGCGAATCAGCTTGGCGATCTCCTTGGCCTGCTCCGAGGAGAGGCCCCTGTGGAGGCCGATATGCTGGCGAACCGTCCCGCCGGCGGCCGGCTCCAGCTTGCCCCAGTCAAAGATCTTCAGCGACAGGTTGCGGCGAACCGCCTTCGACTCCACCAGGTCCCGCACCGCCTTCGCCCGGAACTCGTCGTCGGCGAGGAGCGTGATCTCATCCTTCCCGAGCTCCAGCGAGCATCGGCTCCCCTTGAAGTCGAAGCGGGTGCCGATCTCCCGGCGCACCTGGTCGAGCGCGTTGACCAGCTCCTGCTGGTCGAAATCGCTCACGACGTCGAACGTGGAATCGCCTGCCATTGCGCTCCTCGCTACCGAGTTCCGTGACCGTATCTTGCCCCATCGGCGGGTAGACGTCGTGTGCCGAAGAGCCTCACCGGGGTCAACCGCCGACCTGAATGTGCCACTCCACGACCTGGCCGGCAGTGCCCATCTTGCCGATCACCACGCCGTTGATGGTCATCGTCACCGCGCCGGCATTTCCCGCCCGAACGACGAGCCTCGTCTTTGCGCTGAGCGGGACGGTCTTGCCTGCGGCGAGGGTCCGCCCCGAGACACCCGCCAGCGGGATGTTGTCCTCCAGCACGATGAGGTACGACGGACCCCCGGCGATCGCCAGCGACCCGGTGAGCCCAGTCGGCGCCTTCACGGTGACCGTGATCCCACCCGGGGCCGGCGTCGCGCTGGCCGATGGCGTGGCGGCGGGCGCCGGACTGCCCGACGCCGCCGCGTTCCCGGGCACGGCCGAGATCTGCCAGGTACCCGGGGCCAGGACCAGCGACGTGCTGAAGGTGCCATCCGTCCCGGCGGTGACGTCGGCGGCAACCGCGGTCCCCGGCGGGAGTGCCGGGATCTTGACCGCCTGGCCCGCCAGCGTGCGGATGCTGAACCCGGGCGAGGCCGCGGCGCCCAGGCGGGCCTCGACGTGGACGGTGCTGCCGGCAGGGGCCGTCCCCTTGACGGACAGCTCCCCGCCCACGCTGGCCGCGTCCTGCGGCTCGGTGATCGCGACCTGTACGCCGGGCGACGGGGACGGGCTCGACAGGTTCACGTCGATGGTGCGGGTCTGCGTCGACGAGTCACGATGCGTCACCGGGTCGTTGGCCACCACGCTGAAGACGTTCGAACCCGGAACGAGCTGGACCGTGATGCTGAAGTGGCCGCTGGCATCGGCGGTCACGTCACGACTGCTGCTGGGCCCGTCCACCGTGACCTGGGCGTTGGCGACGGTCACGCCTTCGATCGTGTACTCGAGCTCGTGGTAGTTCGCGACGTCGCCGGCCGGGCTCGTGAGCTGGAGGTCCGGCGTCCGGGCGAAGGTGACGAACTCGTACACCAGGTAGCCCACGAAGGCCACCACGGCGACGGTCAGGATGGCCGCCGCGATCGCGCCGGGGGTCACCACGAAGGCACGCGCCCGGCGAACGGTCATTGGTCGGGGTGGCGCCGGCGAGAGCCGCTTCGGCGCGGGCGACTCCGCGGTCTCCAGCCGGTACAGGTCGATGAGGTACTCGGGGTCGAGTCCCAGGAACTGGCCGTAGTTCCGCAGGAACCCCTTGGTGTACACCGCTCCGGGCAGCTCGCCGTATTCGCCATTCTCGAGCGCGGACAGGTAGCGGGTCCGGATCTTCGTCTCGCGCTCGACCCGCGTGAGGTCGATGCTCTTCGACTCGCGAGCGGCGCGCAGGACCTCGCCGAGCTTGTGGATCGGCTCGGTCACCGCTCGTCCTCATCCGGCCCCGTCTCACCGCCCCAGCCGTCACTCGTGACGAGCACTTCGCGGAAGCGGCTCCCGTCGGCGGCCCCAACGATGCCGCGATCCTCCATCTGGTCCAGGATCCGGGCTGCGCGGGCGTACCCGATGCGCAGGCGGCGCTGCAGAAGCGAGGCGGACGCCTTGTCGGAGCGTCGCACGATGTCGATCGCCTGGTGCAGGAGCGGGTCGGCACCATCGTCCGCGTCCCCGTCGCCGGGATGCCCGCCACCCTTGCCGTCCCGCTTGGGCGCGGTGATCTCCGGGCGGTATCGGGGACCTCCCTGGCCGCGCCAGTGGCGCGCCAGCGTCTCGATCTCCTCGTCGGTGACAAGGACCCCCTGGAGGCGCACCGCCCGCGGCGCGTCGATGGGCTGGTAGAGCATGTCGCCGCGGCCCAGGAGATCCTCGGCCCCGGTCGTGTCGAGGATCGTCCGGCTGTCGACCCCCGACGTCATGGCGAACGCGATCCGGCTGGGGATGTTCGCCTTGATCAGGCCGGTGATGACCTGGACAGACGGGCGCTGGGTGGCGACCACGAGATGGATCCCGGTCGCCCGGGCCAGCTGCGCGATGCGGGTGATGGTGGCCTCCACCTCGTAGGCGCTCACCATCATCAGGTCGGCGAGCTCGTCGATGACGACCACGATGTAGGGCATGCGTGGCTCACCCGGCCGCAGCGACTCGTTGTATCCGGCGATGTTCCGCACGCCGCGCTTGGCGAACTCGTGGTAGCGGCTCTCCATGGTGCCCACGGTCCACTTCAGGGCATTCACCGCCTTGTCGGTGTCGACGATCACCTCGCAGAGCAGGTGCGGCAGCCCCTTGTACTGTGCCATCTCCACCCGCTTCGGATCCACCAGGATCAGCTTCACGTCGGTGGGGTCGGCGCGCATCAGCAGCGAGCAGATGATCGCGTTCACGCAGACGCTCTTGCCCGACCCGGTCGCGCCCGCGATCAGCATGTGCGGCATCTTGGCCAGGTCGGCGCTGAACGGCTGGCCGGCGACGTCCTGGCCCAGGGCGAAGGCCAGCTTCGAGTGCGTGCTGAATTCCTCGAAGTTCGGTGAGGCCAGCACCTCCTTGAGAGTCACCAGGTCGAACGCGGAGTTCGGGATCTCGATTCCCACGTACGGCTCGCCCGGAATGGGGGCCTGGATCCGAATGGAGCGTGCCGCCAGCGCGAGGGCGAGGTTGTCTGCCAGCCCCTCGATCCGCGACAGCTTGATCCCCGGCTCGACGTCGAGCGCGTACTGCGTGACGACCGGCCCCTCCTGGATGCGCGCCACCTTCACGCCGATGCCGAAATGCGCCAGGGTCTCCCGTATGCGCTGCCCCTTGGCGGTGAGGTCCATCTGTGCCGCCGTCGACGGTGGCGCCTCGGTGAGCACCTCCATCGGCGGCAGGACCCACGCTCGTTCGGGGTGCTCCAGCGCGGCATCCAGCTCGCCGGCGGCTTGCGCCTCCGCGGCCGCCGCGAGCTGCTCGGATTCCGCGGCGTCCGGCTCCTCTTCGGACGGCCGGGCGGGGTGCGCCGCCTCTGCCACGGGGTCGGCGAGCGCCGGGCGCTCGGCGCGCGGGCGCGGCACGTCGGCCTGCACCTCGGGAGGGCGCTGGCGCCGCACGATCAGCGGCGGCTCGTCGTCTTCGCCCGGACCCATCAGCGCCTCGCGCATCCTGCCCAGGATCCCGGTCCGCTCGGGCTCGGTTGCCGGCTCGGGCTCCGGCCGGCGCGCAGCCGTCGCGGCAGTCCGCCTCGGCGTCTCGGCCGCGGTGCGACGCTCCTCGCGTTCTGCCAGGTACGCGGCCACGAGATCCCCGACGGTCATGTTGAAGTAGAGCAGGAGGCCGACGACGAGCAGCAGCGAGAGGACCGCCCACGCACCGACGATGCCCAGGGCCCCCTGCAGGGCGGTGCTCACGCCGTAGCCGATGACGCCGCCGCCCTCGAAGTGATCAGCGGTGGTGAGGCCCCCGCCGGCAGCGAGGTGGAACGACCCGAGCAGGGCAAGTGCAACCAGCGCCGCGCCCGTCGCCGCCATCCAGCGCTCGGCGGGCATGGTCTTCATCCACAGCATCAGGGCGAACCCGGCCAGGAGAGGTGGGGCGAAGGCAATCCCCCACCCCAGCAGGTAGCCGAGCAGATCGTGCCAGGGCCGGATGATGGCGCCCGCGTTCGGGGCGAACAGGGCAATGACGCTCACGATGGCGAGGAAGACCAGCACGAGCGCCAGCAGCTCGCGGGCGACCCGCCCGCTGATGCGGACCGTGGTTGTCGCGCGGCGACGTCGCGGGGATCGGCGGCGGCGGGTGGGACGGCGGGTGCTCACCTGGGGCGTCAGACCTCCATCACCACCGGCATGATCATCGGCCGGCGCTTCGTGCGCTGGTAGAAGAAGCGCGACAGCGTGTCGCGAATCTTCGCCTTCAGGTAGCCGGCCTCGGCGGTATGCGCCTCGCTCGCCGGTTGGGCAAGCGCCTCGGCGAGATAGATCCGGGCCTGCTCCATCACCGGGTCATCCGGATCGGAGAGGAACCCGCGGCCCACCAGGTCGGGACCGCTGATGGGGCGCCCTGTCGCCGCCTCGACGGTGAGGGCCACCATGACCACCCCGTCGGCGGCCAGGGCGCGCCGGTCGCGCAGGATGACCCCGTCGATTCCGTCGATCGCGGCCATGCCGTCCACGAGCACCGCGCCCGCGGGGACGCTGCCGGCGAGGCGGGCACGCTGGCCGTCGAACTCCACGACCTGGCCGTTCTCGAGGACGAAGATACCGTCCGGGTTCACGCCCACGTCCTCTGCGAGGAGACCGTGCTGGACCAGCATCCGGTACTCGCCGTGGATGGGGATGAAGTTCCTGGGCCGGACCAGCGAGAGCATGAGCTTCAGCTCCTCGCGCGAACCGTGCCCCGAGACGTGGCAATGCTTCAGCGGCTCGTAGTGGACCATCGCTCCCTCCTTGAAGAGGTTGTCGATGGTCCTGGCCACCGCCTCCTCGTTGCCGGGGATCGGCGACGCCGAGATGATGACCGTGTCCCCCGGCTCGATGGTGATGCTGCGGTGATCGCGATTGCTCATCCGGGTCAGTCCCGACATCGGCTCACCCTGCGAGCCGGTGGTCATCACCACCAGCTCCTCCGGTGCGAGCTTGGTGAGCTGGTCCTTGCGGGCCAGCGTCCCCGCCGGGTCCTTGAGATACCCGAGGTCGAGCGCGATGGAGCTGTTCTGCTCCATGCTGCGGCCCAGGACCACCATGCGGCGGCCGAACGCCGCGGCTGCGTCGAGGACCTGCTGGACGCGACCGATGTTGCTCGCGAAGGTCGCCACCACCACGCGGCCCGGTGCGTCCCCGATGAGCTGGGCCAGGGACTCCCCTACCGTGCGCTCCGAGAGGGTGTAGCCCTCCTTCTCGGCGCGCGTCGAGTCGCTCAGGAGGAAGTCCACGCCGGAGGTGCCGACATCGGCGAGGAGGCCAAGGTCCGCGCGACGGCCATCGGGGGGCGTCAGGTCGATCTTGAAGTCCCCGGTGTGCACGACCGTGCCGGCGGGGGTTCTGATGATGTATCCGATCCCGTCCGGAATCGAGTGGTTCACGCGGAACCCGGTGACCGACGAGGCTCCGACCCGGAACGCTTGGCCGGGCTCGACGGTGCGGATGGGGGTGGAGTCGAGGAGCTTGTGCTCCTTGAGCTTGCCCGTCACGAGGCCCACGGTCAGGCGGGTGGCGTAGATGGGCACGCCGGGCAGGAGGGGCAGGACATACGGCAGGGCGCCGGTGTGGTCCTCGTGTCCGTGGGTGATGAGGATCGCGCGCACACGCTCGCGGTTCTCCGCAAGGTATGTCGCATCCGGGATGACCAGGTCGATGCCGAGCATCTCCGGCTCGGGGAAGGCCAGGCCGCAGTCGACGACCAGGATCTCCCCGGCCGCCTCCACGACGGTGATGTTCTTGCCGACCTCGCCCACCCCGCCGAGCGGAATGATGCGCAGGATGTCAGTCATGTCGTACTCGCTAGAACAGGGTGAGCTGCTGCTCGTCGTTGTCAGCCGCGGCCCGCGGACCCGTGTCCGATGCGGGGCCGTTCGCCGATGGATCCGCCTCGACCGGTGCCGTCCGTTCCTCCTCGATCGCCTGGCGAGCGGCCAACAGGGCCGCCGGCAGCCCGCGCATGTCCCGGAAGAGGGTCTCGCGCAGCGATGACTGGTGCAGGGCCGCTGCTGGATGGTACATCGGGAAGACGAACCGGCCGCCACTGTGCCGCAGGCGGCCGTGCGCCTCTCCGATCCGCGCCCCCGGCAGGTAGCGTTGCAGCGAGTACCGGCCGAGGGTGACGATCACCGCCGGGTCGAGCGCCCGCTCCTGGCGGGTGAGGTAGGCGCCGCAGGCGCTGATCTCCTCCGGCTGCGGGTCACGGTTCCCGGGAGGCCGGCACTTCACCACGTTCGTGATGAAGACGTCCCCCCGCTCCCAGCCGATGGAGCGCAGGAGCTCGGTGAGGAGCTGGCCCGCAGGTCCCACGAAGGGCCGACCCGTCGCGTCCTCACGGCCGCCGGGACCCTCGCCGACGAAGAGGACATCGGTGAGCGGGTTGCCCTCGCCGGGCACGGCGCGGGTCCTCCCGGTCGCCAGCGGGCATCGCGTGCAGCTGCGAACCTCGGTCGCGACCTCGTCCAGCAGCGCCTCGGTGCCCATCGGCTGCTTCGCAAGACCTCCCGTCCTCTTCGATTCGGTCCGTCGCGGCGCGGTGGCACCGCCGACGGACCGCGCGGCCGCCTATTCCTCCTGGTTCGACCCGGCGCCGGCGCCGCTGCGGGCCATGTGCCGCTCCATCGCCGCGCGGCGGCTGAGGTTGATGCGGCCCATCCGGTCGATTTCCGTGACCACGACCATCAGCTCGTCCCCGATGGAGACGACATCCTCGACCCGCGGCACCCGGTAATCGGCGAGCTGGCTGATGTGCACCAGCCCTTCCTTGCCGGGCAGGATCTCGACGAAGGCCCCGAAGTTCATGATCCGGGTGACCTTGCCCAGGTACTCCTTGCCGACCTCGACATCCCGGGTCAGGCCCTCGATCCACTTGATCGCCTTCTCGGCCGACTCGCCGGAGACCGCTGCGATCTGGATCGTGCCGTCGTCCTCCACGTTGATCTGGGTCCCGGTCTCGGCGGTGATCTGGCGGATCACCTTGCCGCCGGCCCCGATCACGTCGCGGATCTTGTCGACGGGGATCTTCAGGGTGTGGATCCGCGGCGCATACGGCGAGAGCTCGCTGCGGCTGGCACTGATCACCGCGGTCATCTTTTCGAGGATGAAGAGGCGGCCGATCCGCGCCTGCTCGAGCGCGTCCCGCATGATCTCGGGGGTGATTCCCCCGACCTTGATATCCATCTGGAGCGCGGTGACACCCTCCGCGGTGCCGGTCACCTTGAAGTCCATGTCGCCGTAGGCGTCTTCCTTGCCGTTGATGTCGGTAAGGACCGCGTAGCGCCCGGTCACCGCATCGGTGATGAGGCCCATCGCCACGCCGCCGACCGGCGCGGAGATCGGCACCCCGGCATCCATCAGGGCCAGCGTGCTGCCACAGGTCGACGCCATCGAGGTGGACCCGTTCGAGCTCACGACCTCACTGACGACGCGGATCGCGTACGGGAACTCGTCGACCGGCGGAAGGACCGGGACCAGGGCGCGCTCGGCGAGGGCGCCGTGCCCGATCTCCCGGCGGCCGGGGCCACGCATCGGCCGGGTCTCACCCACCGAGTAGGGAGGCATGTTGTAGTGGTGCAGGTAGCGCTTCTCCGTCTCCGGTGAGATGGTGTCGAGCCGCTGCACATCGCTCGACGGGCCCAGCGTCGCGATGGAGAGCGCCTGGGTCTGGCCGCGCGTGAAGAGCCCCGACCCGTGCGTGCGGGGCAGGACGCCCACCTCGACGCTGATGGGACGGATGGTCTTGGTGTCGCGTCCGTCGATCCGGATGTCCTCGCTGAGCACCAGCTCGCGCGAGGTGGCCTTGGTGAGCACGTCCATCAGCCCGGAGCCGATGCCATGACGACGGCGGATGTCCTCCAGCCGCTCTCCCTGCTCGCTGCGGCTGTACCCCTCGCGTCCACGTCGGATCTCATCGGCGATGTCGGCGCGTACGGCGTCGAGCCGCTCGGCGAGCCCATTCGTCATCTCGATGAACAGCTCGGCCGTCGCCTCCGCGTCCGGCATGGCGCGGTGGGCGCTGGCATGCTCGCGGCCGAAGACGAACCGGATCAGATCACCCAGCTTCCAGCTGCCCGCGTCGGGATAGATCTGGTAGGCGAGCTCCAGGGTGTCGTAGACAGCCTTGGGCTCCCACTTGACGTCGTTGGGCAGGTGCCGGAGCACGAACGGAAGGTCGAAGCTGATGTTGTGCGCCACCAACGGCGCGTCGCCCACCCACTCCGCGAACTTCGGGAGGAGATCCGCCGCGGTCGGCGCAGATGCGACATCCGCATCGGAGAGGCCGTGGACCTGGTGGCCCACGATGGAGCGGCCCGGATTGACCAGCGAATCGAAGCGATCGACGATCTGGCCGCCCCGGACGCGGAGTGCGGCGAGGTCGACGATGTAGCCGTTCTCCGGCTTGATGGCGGTCGTCTCGATGTCGAAGATGACGAACTCCGCGTCACCGTGCGCCAGCGCCTGTCCCAGCTTGACGACCGATTCGGCCTTGGGGCCGACGAAGGGCATCTTCTTCGGGGTTCCCGCCGTGGCGATCAGCTTGTCCTGGAGCGCGATGCTCTTCTGGAGCTCGGTCTGACCGTACGCGATGGCATCGGCCATGATCGTCTCGGGCAGGATCTTGGCACCGGCCTCGACCATCATCACCGCGTCGCGGGTCCCCGCCACGACCAGGTCCAGCTCGCTCTCGTCGAGCTGGCTGTTGGTCGGATTGGTGACGAACTGGCCGTCGATGCGACCCACCCGCACGGCGCCGATGGGGCCCATGAACGGGATCGAGCTGATCGACAGCGCCGCGGAGGCACCGTTGATGGCCAGGATGTCCGGGTCATTCTCCTGGTCCGTGGAGAGGACGGTGAGCACCACCTGGACGTCATTGCGGAAGCCCTTGGGGAAGAGCGGCCGGATCGGCCGGTCCGTCAGGCGCATGGCCAGGATGGCGGCCTCCGACGGACGCGACTCGCGCTTGATGAAGCCGCCCGGGATCTTGCCCGCGGCGTACATTCGCTCCTCGTAGTCGACGGTGAGCGGGAAGAAGTCGACACCCTCCCGGGGCGACTTGCTGGCGGTCGCCGTGGCCAGCACCACGGAATCGCCGTAGCGCACGATGACGGCGCCATCGGCCTGCTCGGCCAGCTTGCCGGCTTCAAACGAGAAGCCCTGGCCGCCGATCTCGGCCTCAACCTTGATTGCCACTGATTCCTCCGATGGTCTGTTCATTGTCGTGAGCGTCGTGCGGTGGACCCGCGAGCCGCTCATCCGGCTCAGCAGCCGTCCACGGCCATGTGGGGACGCAACCTCGCGATGGGATACGGGCGCGAAGCGGCCCGTCCGACGGCGCCCGTGCGCCGAATGTGCGAGACCCAGGGCCGGTGGGGCTCCTGGGTCGATCGCAAAGGCTCGATTAGCGGCGCAGCCCCAATCGACCGATCACCTCGCGGTACCGGTCGACGTCGTTGCGGACCAGGTAGGCCAGCAGGCGTCGACGCTGCCCGACCAGCTTGAGCAGGCCGCGGCGCGAGTGATTGTCGTTGGGGAACGTCCGCAGATGATCTGTCAGCGACTTGATCCGCTCGGTGAGAAGCGCGATCTGCACTTCGGGGGATCCGGTGTCACCTTCATGGGTGGCGTAGTCCTCGACGATCGCGCTCTTCGCGTCTTTGGCGAGCGGCACAGATTCCTCCACAATCACATTCCACTATTCGTGCGGCATCGTACCAGATTCAGCCTGGCCACGCTCCGGCGGACCCGTCCCGTGCGCCCCCCGCGACGCGCCGGATCGCGCTCGGACGGCGCTCGCTCAGGCGCCCAGCTCCAGCACGAGCCTGCCGGCAGCGAGCCCGGCGCCGATCGCCTCCGGTGGCCCGGCCTCCGGGACGCGCAGCTCCGCCGCCACCGCCGGAGTGCCCGCCGTCGAGCGGACCATGGCGGGGTACCGGCCCGGCCCCGGGAGGGCCGCCGGGTAGTCGAACCGAAGGACGAGCGCGCCGTCGGTGTCTCGCTCCCCCACCGCCTCGTGACGGACCGGGTGGCCCAGCAGCCGCACCGCCTCCGGGATGTCTCCTTCGCGCAGTGCCGACCGCACCCGTGCCGAGGAGATCGGCTCGCCAGCCTCGAGAACGATGTCAGCGGCCATGACAAGATCGAATCCCGCGCGCGGGCCCAGGGCGCGCATGGCCTCGGGCGTCCCGGCCCGGTTACGACCGAACCCCGACTCCGGCGTCATCACCAGAGCCCGGAGAGCGATGGCGGGGGCCATCGCCGCGAGGAACGCTGCCGGCTCGCGCGAGCGAAGCTCCGCGTCGAACCGGACCACCAGGGGATGGTCGATGCCCGCAATCGCCAGCCTTCGGAGGTTCTCGGCGAGCGGAGCGAGACGCGGGACCACGGTCCCCGGCCGCACCACCTCGTCCGGGTGCGGCTGGAAGACGAGAGCGACGCTGGCGGCGCCCCGCGCCCGTGCCGCGGACACGGTGATCTCCGCCAGGGCCACGTGCCCGCGGTGCACGCCGTCGAACACACCCATGCACACCGCAGCGGGGCCCACCGGCGGCAACGCGTCGATGCGGTGGATCATGGGGTCGCTGCTCACGCGCCGTCCTCCGCGACGACCTTCTCTGGCCGGAGCATGCCCGCCTCCAGGTGGCCGACCCCCAGGAGACGTCCCTCGGCCAGCACGGCATGCCTGCCCCTCTCGGTGGCCGGGCGCCCGGTCGCGACCGTCGATCCATGCCGGAACAGGGCGGCCCCCGCGTCGTCGAGCTCCACGCGCGGCAGGGGCAGGAGGTCGGTGACCGGAATCAGGGCCGTGGCGAGGCGACCGTCGGCCGCCAGAGCCTCGAGTGCCGCCGGCGCCAGTGCCGACACGGCCCGTAGCCCGGCCGCCTCCGTGCGCCGCAGGGATGCCAGGTAGCCGCCGCTGCCCAGCCGATCGCCGAGATCGCGGGCCAGCGATCGCACGTAGGTCCCCGGTCCGCAGCGCACGTCGATGCGCAGGTCGAGGGCATCGTCACCCGCGATCCATTCGAGCAGCTCGATGCGTTCGATGGTCACCGGTCGAGAGGGAAGGTCAAGGGTCCTCCCGGCCCGTGCGGCGCGATGCGCCGTTTGCCCGCCCACCTTGCGTGCTGAGAAGGCCGGGGGCCGCTGGTCATGAGTCCCCACGAAGGTCGCCAGGGCCCTCCCTGCGGCCTCGGGATCAGGGAGCGGCCGGCCCCCGCGCTCGAGGGGCCCCTGGCCATCGTCGGTCGCCGAGTGCCAGCCAAGCCGGATCACCGCTTCATAGCGCTTCGACCCGCCGGTCAGCTCCTCGCTGAAGCGGGTCGCCGGACCGACCAGGATGGGCAGCACGCCGGACGCCAGCGGATCGAGCGTCCCCGCGTGCCCGATCCGTCGCATGCCGGTCAGACGACGAACCAGCCCGACCATGTCATGCGAGGTTGGGCCGACGGGTTTGTCGAGGTTAACGACCCCCATCATCCGCGGGTGCGCCTCCGACGAGCTCTCGCTCGCACGCCGCGAGGACACGCTCGCGTGCGTCGTCCAGGGTGCCCTCGACCGTGCAGCCCGCGGCACGCGGATGACCGCCGCCGCCGAACTGCCGGGTGATGACCACCGCGTCGGCGGCATCGGTCGTGCGCACGCTGACGCGCACCGCCCCGGGCTCCGCCTGCTTGAAGAGTACGTTGATCGCGGCCGTGCGTGTCGATCCCAGCAGGTCCACGAACCCCTCGGCGGCACTCGGCTCGCAGCCGGTCTGCTCGAGCATCGCCGTGGTCATGGCGCTGTGCACGATGCGCCCGTCCAGCCGCTCCTCGATCGCCGCCAGCATGAAGCCCCACAGCTGGAGAACGTTGAACGGCTTGTCCGCGTACACCGCCCGGTTGATGGTCGACAGGCGTGCGCCGGCCTCGACGAGATCCGCTGAGACGCGCAGCGTCCGTGGTGTCGCGTTGGGATGGGCGAACGTGTGCGTGTCCTGGACGATCCCCGCCATCAGGCAGGTGGCGAGCTCGGCGTCGAGAGCCACCCCGAGCTCCGGCAGGAGCAGCGCGACCATCTCGCAGGTGGCGGCCGCGGTGGGGTCCACGAACACGGCGTGACCAAAGCCGGGGTTGCTGACGTGGTGGTCGATGTTCACGATGCGAGCCTTCGCCAGCCACTCCCCGGCATCCCGGGCCACGCTCCCGGTGCGGGCCAGGTCGCCGGCATCCAGGACGACCGCCACATCCGGCTCCAGCTGCGGAGCTCGCCGCACCCGCTCGACGCCCGGCAGGAACGCCAGGAACGGCGGGACCGGATCGCCCGAGACGACCTCCGCCTCCTTGCCCAGGCGCTCCATGGCTCCAGCGACGGCCAGGGCGGCCCCCAGCGTATCGGCGTCCGGGTTCTCATGGCAGATGGTGGTCACCCGGCGCGCCTTCCGCAGGGCGAGCAGCACGGCGTCGCGGTCGGTCCTCATTCCTCGCGCCCCTCCGCCAGCTCGTCGAGCAGGCGGAGAACCCGGTCGCCGCGCTCGATGGAGTCGTCGTGACGAATCGCCAGCTCCGGCACGTGCCGGAGCCGAATCCGCTCGCCGAGCTTGCGACGGAGCCATGGCGTGGCATCCGCGAGAGCGGCCATGCTCGCGACGTGCTCCTCCTCGTTCCCGAGGATCGAGACCCACGCCGTCGCGTGCCCCAGGTCGCGCGAGACCTCCACCCGCGTCACGGTGGCGAAGCCGAGCCGCGGATCCTTCATCTCGCGCTGGAGCAGCTCCATCAGCACCTGCTGGATCTGGCTGTCGAGCCGATCGGTGCGCTTGGCTCTGGGGTCAGGCGCCTCCGGCGTCATGTCAGGCAGGCTGCTCCGCGACCATTTGGTAGCACTCGACCACGTCGCCCTCGGCGAGGTCCGGGGCGCCCGAGAGGCCGATGCCGCACTCGAAGCCGGTCGCCACCTCGCGCGCGTCGTCCTTGAAGCGCTTCAGCGACTCGATGCGGCCCTCCGCGACGACAGCGCCGCCGCGCAGGAGACGGTAGGACCCGGCGCGGATGATGCGGCCATCGGTGACATACGAGCCCGCGATGTTTCCGGCCTTGCCGGCCTTGATCACCATCCGCACCTCGGCGTGGCCCTCGACATGCTCCACGACCTTGGGCGCCAACATGCCCTTCAGGGCGTCGCCGATGTCGTCGGTGAGCTTGTAGATCACCTCGTACAGGCGCACGTCGACCCCGGTGGCATCCACGGATCGCTGCGCGCCCGGGTCGAGCCGGGTGTTGAAGCCAATCACGACCGCGTCGGACGCGGAGGCGAGATTGACGTCGCTCTCGTTGATGTCGCCCGCCGACTCGCGAATGATGTTGATGCGGACCTCGCTGGTGTTGAGCCTGTCGAGCGCGTTGCGGATGGCGCCCAGCGATCCCTGGACGTCGGTCTTGAGCACGACGCGAAGCTCCTTGAGCTCAGAGGCCTGGATCTGGGCGCTGATGTCCTCCAGGGAGAACGCGCCCTGCCCGTCGCCGGTGCCGGCCACGCGGCCGGCCGCCTCCGCGGCGTCGCGGGCGGTCTTCTCGTCGGCCACCACCCGGAGGATGTCGCCCGCCTGCGGCAGGTCCTGCAGGCCAATGACCTCCACGGCGGTGGCGGGCTCGGCCTGGCGGACGCGCTTGCCGGCGGCGTTCTGCAGGGCCCGGATCCGCCCCCACGTCTTCCCCACGCTGACGATGTCGCTCACGCGGAGGGTCCCGGTCTGCACCAGCACGGTCGCCACGTTGCCGCGGCCCTTCTCGACCTTTGACTCCACGATGGTGCCGACCGCGGGGCGCTTCGGGTTGGCCTTGAGGTCCTGCAGGTCGGCGACCAGGAGCACCATCTCCATGAGGCTGTCGATCCCGGTTCGCTGCTTGGCGCTCACCGGGACGGCGATGACGTCGCCGCCGTACTCCTCGATGAGCACGCCCGTGTCGGCGAGCTCCTGCTTGACCCGATCCGGGTTGGCGTCCGCCTTGTCGACCTTGTTGATGGCCACGATCATGGGCACCCTCGCCGCGCGGACGTGGTCGATCGCCTCGCGGGTCTGGGGCATCACGCCGTCGTCGGCGGCGACCACGATGATCGCGATATCGGTGACCTGTGCGCCGCGGGCCCGCATGGCGGTGAATGCCTCATGGCCCGGCGTGTCGAGGAACACGATCCGCCGCCCGTTGTGCTCGACCTCGCTGGCGCCGATGTGCTGCGTGATGCCGCCCGCCTCGCCCGCCGCCACGCGGGTGCTGCGGACCGCGTCCAGCAGGCTCGTCTTGCCATGGTCCACGTGACCCATGATGGTGACGATCGGCGCTCGGCTCACGAGGTCCGCCGGATCATCCTCCGTCCACAGCATCTGCCGCCCGGCGATCTCCTCCGCCGAGCCCGGGGCCACGATCTGCGCCGGACCCGCCGCCTCGGCCGCCGCGCGATCCGCCGCTCCCCGCTCGACCGCCTCGAACCCCAGCTCACCAGCGACCAGCGAGGCGGTGTCGAAGTCGATCGCCTGGTTGATCGTGGCGAAGATCCCGTTCCGGATCAGCTCCTTGATGATGTCCGCGTGGCTCACGGCGAGCAGATCGGCGAGATCCGTGACGGTGATCGACGACGGGATCTCGATCGGGCCGGTCGGACGGGCGGCGACGGCCGCCGTCGCCTCGGTACTGGCCGAGCTTGACGATGGCCGGCGTCGCTGCGGGCGCGGCCCGCGGCGTGGACGGTATCTACGTGGCGGCATGCTTCTCCTCGAGATTGAGCGCTCCCGGTGCAATCGCCGCACCGAGCGCTCGGTTGATTGCCTGTGCCAGCCGGGCGGGCTCCCGGCAGGCCGAGCTGTCACAGATGTACGTTCCCCGTCCGGCGGCCCTTCCACCGGGATCGAGGGCGATCGACCCGTCCGGTCCGCGGACCACCCGGGTCATGGATCGCTTTGGCCGGACTTCGCGGCAGACCGCGCAGGTCCGCATGGGCACGTGATCAGGTCGTCGCTTCGGCATCCGCGGGCGCCTCCGCTCCGGCGGCCTCGGGCTCGCTCTCGTCCCCGCCTGCGGCCGCCGCGACCCCGGCATCGGACCGGATATCGATCCGCCACCCGGTGAGCTTGGCTGCAAGGCGGGCATTCTGGCCCTCCTTGCCGATCGCCAGGCTCAGCTGGCGCTCCGGGACGACGACGTTGGCGATCTTGTGCTCCTCGTCGATCCGGACGTTGAGCACCTCTGCCGGCGAGAGGGCCTCCGCGACATACTGGCCAGGTTCCTCGTGCCAGAGGACGACGTCGACCTTCTCCCCGTTGAGCTCGGCAACGATGGCCTGGATCCGCGAGCCACGCTGCCCGACGGCCGCGCCCTTGGCATCGACCCCCGGCTGCCGCGATTCGACCGCCACCTTCGAGCGGCTGCCTGCTTCGCGGGCGATGCCGCGGATGACGACCGTCCCGTTGTAGATCTCCGGGATCTCCATCTCCATCAGGCGACGGAGGAACCCGCGGTGGGTTCTGCTGGCGACGATGACCGGCCCCCGCGTCGTGCGTCGCACCTCGAGGACATAGGCCTTGAGGTGCTGCCCGATCCGATAGTGCTCGCCGGGAAGCTGCTCCGTGACCGCCAGCACGGCCTCGACGCCCTTGCCCATGTCGAGGATCACCGCCGATTCCGTGGTCCGATGAACCACGCCGGTCATGATCTCGCCCTCGCGGCTCGCATATTGCTGGAAGACGACGTCGCGCTCCGCCTCCCGGAGCCGCTGGCGGTAGACCTGCCCCGCGGTCTGGGCGGCGATGCGACCCAGCTGGGCCTGGGTCACGTTCTCCGGCACCCGCACCTTGGCTCCGACGCCGGTGGACGGGTCGATCTTCTGCGCGTCCTGCACGAGCATCTGGAGGTTCTCGTCCTCGATCTCCTCCGAGGTGGCGACCACGTCGTACTCGCGGTACACGCTGATCTCCCCCGAGTCGGGGTCAACCTTGACCACGACGTTCTCGGGTGCATCGGCGTTCCGGCGATAGGCGGACTCGATGGCCTGCTCGAGGGTCTCGATGAGAACCTCTTTCGGCACGCCCTTCTCTGCGTTCAGCTGGAGCAGCGCTCCGATGAAGTCTCGATTCACGGCGCTCCATGCCTCCGGGACAAACAACAGGACGTGGGATGGCGAACCGACCCACGTCCTCGTCAGCTCGATATCAATTCGGTCCGCATACGAACGGCCGGCAAAACCTGACGGAGTATAGCAGCCGAGCCCCCTCACCCGCCACCGGAGGGGTGGTTCAGACACGCCTCCATGTGGCCCGAGACGCCCGTCCGTGGCCCTATAGTTGGTGCCGAATGGCACGACACACCCCATCTCCGAGCCATGCCCCCGACCGCACAGGCCACGACGCTTCTCATCGCTGATATCTCCGGCTACACCGGCTATCTCGCCGATGTCGAGCTCGACCACGCCCAGGACATCCTCGCCGACCTCATCGGCAGCGTGGTCTCAAGCCTTCGCCCCTCGTTCAGGCTGGCAAAGCTGGAGGGCGACGCGGCCTTCATGCACGCGCAGGGTGGAGCGCTGGACGGCTCGATGCTCCTCGACGCGATCGAGCGCTGCTATTTCGGCTTTCGCCGCCGCCGGCGGGACGTCCGCCAGGCGACCTCCTGCGAGTGCAACGCCTGCGCCCAGATCCCGGACCTCGACCTCAAGTTCGTCGTCCACCATGGCGAAGCGATCCTGCACCGTGTCGCCGGGCACAGCGAGCTCATCGGTCGGGACGTGATCATCGTCCATCGGATGCTGAAGAACGATGTCGTCGATCGGCTCGGCATCCATGCCTACGCGCTCATCACCCAGGCCTGCATCGCCGCCGCCGGTCTCGATCCTGCTTCGCTCGACATGCGCCCCCACTCGGAGACCTACGACCGAATCGGCGAGGTCCCCGCCTGGGCGCACGATCTCGAACATCGCTGGCAGCTGGAGGAGGCACGGGCCCGGGTGCGGGTGGCCGAGGAGGATGCGGTCCTCAGCCTGTCGGTATCCAGCGGGGTACCACCGCAGGTCGCCTGGGAGTTCCTGACCAGGCCCGGGCAGCGGATGAGCTGGCAACCGTGGGTGACCTCGGTGACCGTGCAGGGTGCTACCGGGGGGCGACGCGGTCCCGGCTCGTCGAATCACTGCATGCACGGCAAGGACGCCGTCATCGAGGAGATCCTCGACTGGCGCCCGTATGACTACGTCACCGACCGCACGATCCTCGAGTCGCCCGGCGGGCCCGTGAAGGTCCTGCACACCATCGAGCTGGAGCCAACGACCGATGGCACCAGGATCCATTTCCGCTTCGCCTCGCCCAGGACCCGACGCGAGAAGGAGGCAATGAAGGAGATCGGGCCCGCTTATGGACAGGCCCTGCAGGCCAGGCTCCCCGATCTCGTCGCGCAGCTCGAGGCCGTGCACTCCACGCGCGACGGGGGTCGAGCCGCGGAGCCGGAGCTGCCCGGGGCGAGGAGCGACGGTGTCCTGGCCGACCTCGGGCCGATGACCTACGTGGACTGAGGCGACACGCTCAGCTTCCCGGTAGACGCGCGATGTCCTGGATCGAGATCAGGATGACCAGCGCCATCAGCACCAGGAACCCCGTCACGTAGATCAGCGCTTCGCGCTCAGCCGGCAGGCGGCGGCGGCGCACCGCCTCGATGACGACGACCAGGATCCGCCCACCGTCGAGCGGCGGGAACGGCAGCACGTTGAGCACGGCGAGATTGACCGACAGCAGACCTATGAAGGCCAGCTGGGTGACGAGCGGCTCCTGGAGCACCTCGCCGGTTACCTGGGCGATGCCGATGGGACCACGCGCATCGCCGGTATTCGGCGCGAGGCCAACGAGGCCGGCGACCGTGTCGGCGAGGGCGCCGGGGATCTGCACCGCGATGTCGGCGGTCGTCTGGATCCCCTGGTCCACCGCCTGCAGCAGGTTCGCCGCACGGGCTGCGACCGTCACGGTGTTCGCCGTCCAGCCGAACCCGATGGGTCCCTGGCCTGCCGGGACCTGGCCGCTGGTACGAGGTGTCACCTTCACCGTGAGGGTGGTGCCGCCGCGGTCGATGGTGAGCGCGACGGGCGTGCCAGCGTGCTGGGTGACGTAGGACGTCAGATCGCTCGAGAGGTGGAAGTCGCCCTTCGCGCTGCCGAACGTGTACCCATCCGCTCCTGTGATCTGGTCGCCGACCTGGATCACTCCCACCGCCGGCGAGTTGGGCTCGACGGTCGTCACCGTCAACGGACCGACCAGGGCGGGAGCCGGCATGCTCAGCGCCGTGGCGAACAGCACGACAGCGAGCAGTGCGTTCATCACGACGCCGGCCAGCAGGACGACGATGCGGACCCAGATCGGCTTGCGGTTGAACGCGCCCGCCATGGCGCGATCGATGGCTGCCTCGCTCATCCCCCGCTCGCGCATGCGATCGGCTTCCATCTCGCCGTCCTCGCCGAGCATCTTCACGAACCCGCCCAGCGGGATGGCGTTCAGGGAATAGCGGGTTCCACGCCAGGTGACCGAGGCAAGGCGGGGCGGGAAGCCCACACCGAACTCCTGGACCGTGATGCCCGACAGCTTGGCCGCCACGAAGTGACCCAACTCGTGCACGAGCACGAGGATCACGATCACCACGAGGAACGCAAGGATCGTGCCGACGACACCCATCACGCCGCGCCCCTGCCGATTCGGTGGGTTTCGCGGGGGAGCCCGGAGCGGGCCGTCAAGGAGCCGCCCGACCGCTCCTCGTGAGCGGCGACCGCACTCCGGAGGTGGATCACGCAGCCGATTCTAGTGGACGCGGAGCGGTCCGGCCATCTCGCGATACGTTCGTCGACGTCGGCGCGCACCGTGGCCTCACACCACGAATCCTGCGACGAGGAGCGCCCAACCGGCCAATACGGGCGCGGCGAACAGGAACGAGTCGATGCGGTCGAGTATGCCGCCGTGTCCGGGCACCAGGAAGCCGGATTCCTTGCGTCCCGCCGCTCGCTTCAGCATGGACTCCGCCAGGTCGCCGGCCTGGGCCGACAGCCCGACCAGCGGACCCAGCACCAGCGGATGCCATGCCGGGAGCCCGACCAGCCAGCCACCGATGCCGGCCGCGATCGTCGCCGTGACGAGACCGCCGGCGAGACCTTCCACCGTCTTGGATGGACTGATGTGATCGATGAGCCGGGTCCTGCCCAGCCACCTGCCCGTCAGGTAGGCGCCGGTGTCGTAGCCCCAGACGATGAGAATCAGCAGCAGGCCCCATGCCGTCCCGCTCCGCAGCGAGAGCCCGCCGATGGGCGTGTCCACCGAGCCACCGACCGGCGCGAGGTGCGTGACCAGGATGATCGTGGGTGCCAGGATCCCAACATATGCGACCCCGAAGCTCGTCACGGCCCAGGTGGTGAATCCCTTGCGCGGGTCCGCGCGCGTGAATCCAGCGAACCCCAGGACGAGCGTGACCGCCATGAAGGTGCCCGCGACGAGCCCGACTGGCTGGGTCAGGCGCAGCAGATCCGCCGGGAGACCAGACACGTTTTCCGCGTTCGCGACGATCAGTCCGGCACCGCCGACCGCCACCCCCGCAACGAGGGCGAGCATCTGCGGCGGCTCGAAGCCGGCGGCATCGAGGAGGCTGATGAGCTCGGTGAGCGCCAGGAAGACCACCACAGCGACCACCAGGCTCACCCAGGGCTCGCCCAGCAGAACGACGGCGAGGATGATCGGCGCCAGGATGGCGGAGGTCAGCAGGCGCGTGCGAAGCATCGGTGCGGTACCCGGTTAGGAGCCGAACCGCCGATGGCGGCTGGCAAACTCCGCAAGCGCGGCATCGAGGTCGGCCTCGGTGAAGTCCGGCCAGAGCACGGCGCTGAACACCAGCTCCGCGTAGGCGCTCTGCCAGAGCAGGAAGTTGCTGGTCCGCTGCTCCCCGCCGGTGCGGATGAGCAGATCGACGTCCGGCTGTCCCATCGTGTAGAGGTGCTGCGCTATGCGGACCTCGTCGATCTCGGACGCGGGGGTACCGGTGGCCTGGATCGATCGCATGGCATCCACGATCTCCGTCCTTCCCGAGTAGTTGAAGGCGATATTCAGCGCCATTCTCCGACCGCCGCGCGTCCGCTCCTCGGCATCGCGGATCGATCGCTGCACGTCCCCCGGCGCTTCGTGGAGCCGGCCGATGACGTGCACCCGCACCCCTTCGGCGATCAGCTCGTCGGTGTTCTGGCGCACGGCACCGTCGATGAGGGTGAACAGGCCGGCAACCTCGTCCTCCGTTCGACGCCAGTTCTCCTGGCTGAAGACATAGAGGCTCAGGACCTCGATCCCACGGTCGGGAGCAACCCGCACGACCGGCTTGATCGCCTCGACACCCTGCATGTGGCCCGCGATGCTCGGCAGCCCACGGGCCGCCGCCCATCGACGGTTCCCGTCCATGATGATCGCGACATGTCGCGGGTGGTCATGGACAGGCAGGGTCTCAGACCTCCATGACGTCGGCTTCCTTGCGCTCGCTCAGGCCGTCGATCATCTCGATGAACCTGTCGTGAACGCGCTGGAGCCCGTCGAGCTCACGGTGCTCCTCGTCCTCGGAGATGTCTCCGTCGCGAAGCGCCTTCTTGAGCTGGTCCGCCGCCTCCCGGCGGTGATGCCTGATCTCGACCCGTCCCTCTTCGGCACGCTTGCGCACCTGCTTCACCATCTCGCGGCGGCGTTCCTCGGTGAGGGGTGGCACGTTCAGGCGAACCACGGTGCCGTCCACGTTGGGCATGATGCCGATGTCGCTCTTGGTGATCGCCTTCTCGATGGCGGACAGGACGGAGCGGTCCCAGGGTTGGATGACGATGAGGTGCGGATCGGGGACACTGATCCCCGCAAGCTGGTTCAGGGGGGTGGCCGCCCCGTAGTAGTCAACGTTGATCCGCTCCACGAGTGCGGTCGAGGCGCGGCCGGTGCGGATGCCGGCGAAGTCGCGCTCCATGGCCTCAACGGCCCGCTGCATCTTCGGTTCGACTGCGAGGACCGCGTCATGGGTCATCGGGTCACCTCCCCTGTGATGAGCGTTCCGATCTGCTCTCCCCTGATCGCACGGACGATGTTGCCTCCACGGGTCATGTCGAAGACCACGATGGGCATCTCGTTGTCCATCGCCAGGCTGACCGCCGTGGCGTCCAGCGCACCGAGTCGGTGCGCCAGCAGATCCGTGTACCCGATCTGACTGTAGCGCGTTGCGTCCGGGTGCAGCTCGGGATCGGCATCGTACACCCCGTCCACCCGGGTTGCCTTGAGGATCACGTCGGCACCGATCTCGACCGCCCGCAGCGTGGCAGCGGTGTCCGTGGTGAAGTAGGGATTGCCGGTCCCCGCCACGAGGATGACGACCCGACCGTGTTCCAGGTGCCGGATCGCGCGCCGCCTGATGTACGGCTCACAGATCTCGTTCATGGCGATCGCGCTCATCACCCGCGTCGGACAGGCGACCTGCTCCAGGGCGTCCTGGAGGGCCAGGCCGTTCATCACCGTGGCGAGCATCCCCATGTAGTCGCCGGTAGCGCGGTCCATGCCCCGGGCAGCGGCGGCCATCCCGCGGAAGATGTTTCCCCCGCCCACGACGACCGCCACCTCGTAGCCGCCGCTCAGCGCTTCGCTGACCTGGTTCGCAATGGAACGGGTCACCTCGGGATCCACCCCGTACTGCCGCTCCCCCATCAGGGCCTCGCCCGAGAGCTTCAGCAGCACCCGATGGTAGGGACCGGTGGTCGAGGTGGTGTCCGTCATGCGGTCAGGCGCTCCCTCTCTCAGTCAGCGTTCTCGCCCACGGCCATCCGGGCGAAGCGAGCCACCTTGATGTTCTCCCCCAGCAGGGCCACCTTTTCGGTGATCAGCTCGCCGATCTTGCGGTCGGTGTCCCGGTAGGGTAGCTCCACGAGACACGCGGTCTCGAACCACTTGTTCAGCTTGCCGTCGACGATTGCCGGGATGACCGATGGCGATTTCCCCTCGTCGGCGGCCTCCTCGGCGAACCCGGCACGCAGGGCCTCGAGGCGCTCGGCGGGCACGTCGTCGCGTGACACGTAGGACGGATTGTGCCCGGCGACCGCCAGCGTCAGGTCACGGGCCAGCTGCTTGAAGTCGTCCGTGCGCGCCACGAAGTCCGTCTCGCAGTTGAGCTCCAAGAGGACGCCGAGACGGCTGCCGTGGTGGATGTAGCTGGCGATGATGCCTTCGCGAGCCTCTCGGTCGGCCTTCTTCGCAGCCGTGGAGAGCCCTTGTTCCCGCAGCCAGACGGTCGCCTTCTCGACGTCGCCATCGGTCTCCGTCAGCGCGCGCTTGCAGTCCATGATGCCGGCGCCCGTCTGCTCCCTGAGCTGCTTGACGTCGTCGGCGGTGATGGTGGTGGTCATGCGTTCCTTCCTGGGGCTGCGCCGATGCCGTCCGGAGAGGGGCATCGGCCCTGCGGGTTACTTGCTTTCGTCTTTCGAACTCTCATCCTCGTCGCGCTCCTCGCCGCGGAACTCGGCCGTCCGCCGCGCTCGTGCGCGTCGCTCCTCGTCCTCGTCCTCCTCGGGCTCCGGCTCGAAGACGAGCGCCTCGCCGGCCGCCAGGGCCGCGCTGTAGCTCGTCTCGTCGGCGAGAGTCGTCTCGTCGACCGGCGGCAGCGCCTCGGCCTGCTCGAACTCCTCGTCGAGCTGCGCCTGACGCTCGCCCTGGGCCTCGAGCACCGCGTCGGCGATCTTGGAGGCGATGAGCTTCACCGAGCGGATCGCGTCGTCGTTGGCCGGGATCACCCAGTCAATGAGGTCCGGATCGCAGTTCGTGTCGGTCATGGCCACGATCGGGATCTCCAGCCGACGCGCCTCCGCCACCGCAATCGTCTCGCGATGGGGGTCGACGATGAAGACCGCCCCGGGGAGGCGCCGCATGCGGCGGATCCCGCCGAGCGCGTTGTTCAGGCGGACGATCTCCTCGCTCAGCTTCGATGCCTCCTTCTTCGTGAGGCGCTCGAACTCGCCGCTGTCCCGTCGTGCCTCCAGCGCCTCGAGGCGCTGGATGCGGCGCTTGATGGTCGTGAAGTTGGTGAGCATGCCGCCGAGCCATCGCGTGTTCACGAAGTGCTGGCCACAGCGCTCCGCCTCGAGGGCGATGGACTCCTGGGCCTGCTTCTTCGTTCCGACGAAGAGGACGCTGTCGCCGTGCCGGATCGTCTCGCGCACGAACTCGAGCGCGGCGTCGAGCCGCGCCACCGTCTGGGCCAGGTCGATGATGTGGATCCCGTTGCGCTCGGCGAAGATGTACTCGCGCATCTTCGGGTTCCACCGGCGGGTCTGGTGTCCGAAGTGGACGCCCGCCTCCAGCAGCTGCTTCATGCTGGTGGCCGTCATCAAGGTTCTCCTTCGGTTGTTCCTCCGCCTGCGGTCGCCTCCCGCAGATCGACCCGTCGCGACCGGCGACGGGCACCTCGACCCGGAGATAGGCAGGCGTGTGTGATGGGATGGGTGGCTCCCGCGCGGCGCTGGCGCCGGGACGGAGCCGGGCGGGAGTATAGCACGGCACCCGCCGGGGCCCTCCCCCGTGATCCTGCCTCGCAGCGGCCACCGAGTCGCCCGATGGTCACTGCACCGCCCACGACCGCATCCCACCGGTACGAAGGTACCGGGACGACCCCCCTTCGTACCTTTGACCGCCCCACCGCCTCCCACGAGCATCGGTGGCGCACCTCGTGGCGCACCGATTGCACGCACTGGAGACTGCATGTCCCGACGAACCGGCGCCCTCGGCATCGCGGCCAGCGCCATCGCCCTCGTCATCGCGGCCAATCCCGTCGCGGCGCCCGTCGCCCGCGCCGCGGGCGGCGCCGTCGTCGTCGTCCAGCCGGGCGACACCCTGAGTGCCATCGCGCTCCGGCACAGAACGACCGTCGCGCGCCTGGCGGCCCTGAACCACCTGGTCGACCCCAACCTGATCTTCGCCGGGCAACGCATCCTCCTCGAAGTGGCGGCCAGCGGGACCTCTTCCGGCGGGAATGCCGCGAAGCCCTCGCTGACCGCGCCCCCGAAGCCCCGCGTGCACGTCGTGCGCGCCGGCGAGCACCTGACGGGAATCGCCAGGCGCTACGGCACCACCATCGACGCCATCGTCCAGCTCAATCGGATCGCGAACCCCAACCGGATCTTCGCGGGCCAGCAGCTCCTGGTGCCCACGGCATCCGCGACGACCGCGTCGGCAGCGGGGGCATCCTCCCCGAGCAAGCCCGCGGCGGCACCCACCATCGCCCACCGGGTCGTCCCAGGCGAGACGCTGACCTCCATCGCCCACCGGTATGGAACCACCATCGCGGCCATCGTGGCCGTGAACCACCTGGTGGACGCCAACGTCATCCGCCCCGGCGAGGTCCTGCATGTTCCGAGCGCGGCGAGCACGCGAGGCCAGGTGACGCTCTCATCCACGCTGCTCGGCAGCGACGCGGTCCGTCGCATGACGGCGCGCCGCGGGGTGCAAACCATCATCACTGCCGAGGCGAAGCGCGCGGGCATCCCCGTCGCGTTCGCCCTCGCGGTGGCCTGGCAGGAATCCGGCTGGCAGCAGGGCATCGTGAGCAACGCAGGAGCCATTGGCGTCATGCAGCTGCTGCCGACGACAGCCGATTGGGTCGCCACCTCGATGCTCCACGCACCGGTGAACGTCCACGACACGCGACAGAACGTCCGGGCCGGCGTCACCCTGCTCGCTCACTACCTCGCGCGCTACCAGGGGAATCGCACCCTGGCGCTGGCCGCCTACTACCAGGGCCAGCGCTCGGTCGACGTGCACGGCATCTACCCGGTGAGCCGACCCTACATCGCCTCCGTGCTCGCCCTGGAGGCGATCCTGGGCTCCTGAGCGGCCATCACCAGGCTCCCGCGTCAGGATATCGGACGGCGCGCCATCGGCCCCCGGAGCGCTCAACCGCGATGACGTCGACGCGCAGGTCGCGGTACGGCGAGCCGGCATCCGCCGCGAACCGGGCCAGCGCGCGTCGCTGACGGGCGAGATGCGCTGCGTCCACGCTCTCGGCGGCACCGCCCGTGCGGCGAGACACCCGCGCGCGAACCTCCACCGCCACGAGCACGCCCCGGGGATCGAGGCAGACCAGGTCGATCTCGCCTTCCGGCACCCGCCAGCGTCGCGCCAGGATCCGCCAGCCGGCGTGCGCGAGGCCGGCCGCCACGACCGCCTCGGCACGGGCGCCCAGTCGATGTCGGGGGTCGGGCACGCGTGCACCTCCGTCTGGGAGGCGACAGGGGGAATGAAGCAGGGCTCAGAGGGCTGGGCCGGTCGGCACCTCCAGCACCCCGCCAGCTTCCTCGCGCACCGGTTCCAGGTCCTCCTCGTCGAGGAGCGGCAGGTCCTCGAAGACCAGGTCGAGCGGAAGCTGCGTTCCTTCCAGCAGCATGCGCACCGGCGCGAACGAGCGCCGATGCCAGGCACAGGGGCCCTCGGCCATCAGCGCGTCGTAGTGGCGTCGCGTCCCATAGCCCTTGTTCACGGCAAACCCGTAGGCCGGGTAGCGTGCGTCGAGTTCGGC
Organism: uncultured Chloroflexia bacterium; assembly: GCA_963805645.1. Taxonomy (GTDB): domain Bacteria; phylum Chloroflexota; class Limnocylindria; order QHBO01; family QHBO01; genus CAVXEH01. Next base: position 186,922 of record CAWDVA010000005.1, read on the forward strand.
GCAGATGCGGTCGCGCGTCACCTTTGCCACGATGCTGGCCGCCGCGATCGAAGCGCTGATCGCATCGCCGTCGATGATCGGCCGCTGGGGCAGGTCGACGTACGGAAGGCTGAGTGCGTCGATCACCAGGTGGTCCGGCGGCGGGCTGAGGCGCGCAACGGCCTCGCCCATCGCGAGCTTCGTGGCCTCGAGGATGTTGACCCGGTCGATCACCTCGACCTCCACAACCCCCAGCCCCACCGCATCCGCGCGATCGAGGATCTGCTCGTAGAGCACCTCGCGGCGCAGGCGGGTCAGGACCTTGGAGTCGCGGAGGCCCTTGATCCGATGGTGCTCGGGGAGGATGACCGCGGCGGCGACCACGGGGCCGGCGAGGGAACCGCGGCCCACCTCGTCGATTCCGGCGATGCGCTGGAATCCAGCAGTCCGCAGCTCGCGCTCGTGGCGCATGTGCGCGTCTCGCGGGCGTGCCTTCCGGCGCCTGCGGGTGGTCCGGGTGGGCATGGGAAGGCTTTCAGGCCGGGGTGCGGGCAGCTCAGCTGTTGACGCGACGCTCCCGGAGCGTGGCAGCCTTGCCGATGCGGTGGCGCAGGAAGGTGAGCTGCTTGCGACGCGCGACACCGTGCCGGACCACCTCGATCTTCTCCACGCGCGGCGCATGGATCAGGAAGGTCCGCTCCACGCCGACACCGCTGGCGATGCGCCGCACGGTGATCGACTGGTTCAGCCCGCCGCCGCGCATGCGCATGACGGTTCCCTCGAATATCTGGACCCGCTCGCGGTTGCCCTCCACGACCTTGACCGAGACCCGCACGGTGTCACCGGGGGCGATGGTCGGACGGTCGGTGCGGAGCTGCTCGCGCTCGAGCTCAGCGATGGCGTTCATTGTGGGGAACCCTCGTTACTGCGAAGTACGCCACGGCTTACCGGAGCGACTCTGCGGTGCGGCACACGAACGCGACCGCCCGGAGCGGCCGCGACGGCGGGAGTATAGCAGCGGCCGGCGGCGACCAGCAACCGCTGGCGCCACCGGCCGGACTGCCGTGCGAGCCGGTAAGGGCGGCCGGGCCTCCCAACCCGTTCAGTGCGGGAGAATGTTCCCCCAGGCCTCGTTGATGACGTTCTGGGCTGACGCGTACCAGGCCGCGATCGCGGTCAGGATCCCGACGTACCCACCGATCTGTGTCAGTCCCGTGCCCTCGCCTGCGCCGCTGAAGGCGCCGATCGCCAGAAGAGCGAAAGTGATCCACAGCAGCAGGAAGGTGACCATCACCGGCCAGGCATGCTTGAGGGTCGCGATCCACATGTAGAAGGTGAAGAACCCCCACGCCAGCAGGTACCAGCCCACCTCGGGACCGGCGTCCTTCCCGGCGAAGACGATGACGAAGACGGCAAAGCTCAACCAGAAGCCGCCGTAGCTGCTGAACGCGGTGGCGCCGAAGGTGTTCCCGTTCCGGAACTCCCACAGGCCGGCGATGATCTGCCCGAGCCCGCCATAGGCCAGGGCACACCCGATGACCAGTGCCAGCGAGCTGTCTTTCACCCAGCCGGCGTTGACCACCGACAGGAGCAGCGTCGTCAGGGCGAAGCCGGCCAGGCCGAGCGGCGCCGGATCTGCGCGTGGCGCCGCCTTGGCCGCGGCCTGAGCCTCTTCCTGCCCAGCCGACGCCACGCCGGCTCCCGGGATCGCCTGCGCTTGGGACATGGTCATCTCCTTTCGATTGCGGTTTCCCTCGTCGTCCCTCGACAAGGTGTCCGAAACCCCGGCCCAGGCCGAGGCGCTGGACAAGGGCCCTTACTCGACTTGCCCGAACGCCTCGATCTCTTCGCGCTCCTGCTCGGACAGCTCTCGGGGCGTCTCCCCATGGGAGACCTTCTCCGACTGCACGTGATGGCGGATGTCATCCACGATGTCGGGGTTCGCCAGGGTCGTGATGTCGCCGACGTCGGCGAAGTTCGAGATGCTGGCAATCACGCGGCGCATGATCTTGCCCGAGCGTGTCTTCGGCATGTCCGACACGATCCAGACGTTCTTGGGACGTGCGATCTTGCCGATGGTCTTCTCGATCTGCAGCGAGACCTTCTGCGCGATGCCGTCGGCCGTGACCCCGGGCCTCAGGGAGACGTACATCTCCACCGCCCGGCCGCGGATCTCGTCGATCACCGGAACCGCTGCGGCTTCAGCCACCTCGTCGACCTCGATCGCTGCCGACTCCAGCTCCTTCGTCCCCAGCCGGTGACCGGCGACATTGATGACGTCGTCGATCCGGCCGAGGATCCGGTAGTAGCCGTCCGCGGCCTGGACGGCGCCATCGCCGCACAGGAACGGCCAGTCATGCCAGTCGGCGCTCTTCGGGTCCCGGTTGTATCTCCGGTAGTAGGTGTCGACGAATCGCTCGTCCTGCCCCCAGATGGTGAGCATGCGGCCCGGCCACGGGTTGCGGACGCAGATGTTGCCCGCCTTGCCGGAGCCCTTCGCCACCTCCTCGCGATTCTCGTCGTAGAGCGCCAGATAGACGCCCAGCACCGCAGGACCGCAGCTCCCCGGCTTCATCTTCTCGAGCCCGGGCAGGGTCGACCCGAGGAAGCCACCCGTCTCGGTCATCCACCAGGTATCGGTGATCGCAGCCTCACCCTTGCCGACGACGTTGAAGTACCACCGCCAAACGTCGGGCTCGATCGGCTCGCCGACCGTCGTCATCGTCTTGAAGTGGTAGTTGTACTTGGCCGGCTCGTCCGGGCCGAGCTTGCGCAGCATCCGGATGGTCGTGGGCGCGGTGTGGAAGATGTCGACACCGAGCTTCTCGGCGATCCGCCAGGGTCGTCCCGGATCCGGATAGGTCGGCACGCCCTCGTACATGACGCTCGTCGTCCCGAGCGCAAGAGGACCGTAGACGATGTACGAGTGACCGGTGATCCAGCCGATGTCGGCGAAGCACCAGTACGTGTCATCGGGATGAATGTCCTGGTAGTACTTCGAGGTGCCGGTGACGTACGAGAGATAGCCGCCGATCGAGTGCTGGGCGCCCTTCGGGCGGCCGGTGGTGCCGCTCGTGTACATGAGGAACAGCGTGTCCTCGGCGGGCAACGAGACCGGTTCCACCGACTGTCCCGCGTAGCGCTGCAGGAGCTCGTCGGCGAAGAAGTCGCGGCCCTCGACCATGGGGCTCTCGGAGTGGTACTCGCCGGGAATGCGTCGGAAGACGAGCACCTTGTCGACCTCGTGCCCCTCTTTGCGCGCGGCCTCGACGGCCTCATCGGCCTTGACCTTGTGGTCGACCAGGGAGCCGTTGCGGTAGTAGGAGTCGATGGTGACCAGGACCGTGCTCTGCGCATCGGCCATCCGCTGGCCGCAGGCGGTGCCGGAGAAGCCGCCGAACACCTCCGAATGGGGGGCGCCAAGCCTCGCGCACGCCAGCATGGCGACGGGCAGCTCCGGGACCATCGGCAGGTGGAAGGTCACCCGGTCGCCGGTCTTGACTCCGGCGAAGTCACGAAGAAGAGCCGCGAACTCGTTCACGCGTCGGTGCAGGTCGCGATAGGTGATCTCCTGGGTGGCGTCCTCCTCGAGCTCGGGCACCCAGATGATCGCGTTCCTGTCGCCCCGGGTCTCCAGGTGCCGGTCGACGCAGTTGACCGACGCGTTGAGCTTGCCGCCCACCCACCACTTGAAGAACGGCGGCTTCGACGTGTCCAGGACCGTGTCCCACTTGCGATCCCAGGTCAGGAGCTCTGCGTACTCGACGAAGCAATCAGGAAAGTGCTCCTCGGAGAAGCGCTCCAGGATCGCCGGGTCGTTGGCGTTGGCCACCTCCCGGATGCGCGGAGGTGGGTCGTAGTACTCCTCCTCCCGCCAATGGACGGCGATCTGCGCCTCTGATACCTGGGCTCCGGCTGCCTCGTCCTTAGTTGCCATGAATCAACCTCCTGCCTGTCTGCGACACGACACGCGATAGCGATTCAGAGATGGAGGAGAGGAGAGAAGGGGCAACGGGCGGCGGGGCATCGCGCGATTCGCAGGGCACCGCATCGAGATCCGGGTGGTCCCCGGTTCGGTCTCGGAGGGCGAATCCGCCGCCACGGCATCTCCTCCACGCGTCCGTCCCCGAGGGGCGTCGAGATGAGTGGCACTGTGGGCGGCATCGAAGGGACGTGGTCCGGGACGGCGGGTCCGTGTCCGATCGACCGGTGTCAGTTCCGACTCTACTTCGCAATGTGCGAATGTCAAGACTTGTTGCGGTACGACAACCGCCCGTCAGCCTTCGCCGGCGTCGGTCTCCTCTGCGAGGACCGCGCGATCCTCGTCGCTCATGCGCATCTGCTCCAGGAGGTCGGGACGGCGCTCGCTCGTCCGGCGAATGGCCTCGGCACGACGCCAGCGTCGCACCGCCCCATGGTCACCACTGAGCAGCACCGGCGGCACGCGCATCCCCCGAAACTCCTCCGGGCGCGTGTACTGCGGATGCTCCAGCAGGCCGGTCGCGAACGAGTCCTCCTCGTGCGACTCGGCCTCGATCACGCCGGGCAGCAGGCGCACCACCGCGTCGATGAGCACCAGTGCCGGCAGCTCCCCTCCCGTGAGGACATAGTCGCCGATGCTCACCTCGCGGTCCGCCAGCCGACGCGCCCGCTCGTCGACGCCTTCGTACCGGCCGCAGACCAGGGCCAGGTGCGGCTCGCGGGCCAGGTCGCGCGCCAGCGCGTCGGTAAGGCGCTCGCCGGCGGGATCGAGGAGGATCACCGTCGCGCCCGCGTCCCGCAGCGGCTCGACGGCCGCGTAGAGAGGCTCCGGGCGCAACACCATGCCCGCTCCCCCGCCATACGGGTAGTCGTCGACGGACCGATGCCGGCCCAGGCCGTGCTCGCGGAGATCGTGGAGCACCACGTCGAGCAGGCCGCGCTCGCCAGCTCGCCCGATCACGCTCGTGGACAGGGGGGCGACGAACAGCTCCGGGAACAGCGTCACCACGTCGATCCGCATCAGGTCAGCCGATCTCCTCGACCTCGTACCGAACGATCATCCGACCCTTGTCGAGATCGATCTCGCGGACGACGTCCCGGATTCCCGGGACCAGGAGCTCGCCACCGGCGGTCCGCTCCACCGCGTACACCTCGGCGCCACCGGCCCGGAACACCTCGCGGACCACGCCGAGCACGCCTCCGGACTCGTCCTCCACCCGCAGGCCCTCGAGCTGGTGCCAGTAGTACTCGCCTTCGGGAAGCGGTGCCGGCTCGACCTCGAGATACCGATCGGCCAGCTGCTCGGCGGCCTCCCGGGAGGCGATGCCGTCAAGGTGCACCACCGGAACCCGCCCGCCGCGTTCGACGGACCCGATTCTCCGGGGCCGATCCTCGCCGTCGACGAAGACGCTCGCACCGGGTTCCAGGTGCTCCGGCCAGTCGGTGAGCGGCTCGATCTTCAGCGCGCCGGCCAGGCCCTTCGCGCCGATGACGCGGGCGACCGCCACGCGCTCAGTCGTTTGCGACGATCTCCAGCTCGACGTGGACGCCGGAGCGGCTGCCCATCACCCGGAGGAGGCTCCGGATGGCGTTCGCGATCCGGCCGTCCCGGCCGATGACGCGACCCATGTCCGCCTCGTCGACGACCAGGGTCAGCTCGACGTCGTCACCGCGCTGAGCCAGCTCGACGCTCACCGCATCGGGGTTGTCGACCAGCGAACGAGCGACGTACTCGAGAAACTCCTTCACGTCGACGCCTTCGCGGCGCTCTTGGCGGCCGTCCTGCGGGTCTTCGGCTTGGGTTTCGACGCCTCGGCGGGCTCGGCTGCCGTTCCGCGGGCGTCGAGGCCGGACTGGCGGAGGAGCTTCACGACGGTCTCCGACGGCTGGGCACCCTTGCTGATCCACTCGCGAATCCGTTCTCCCTCCAGCGTCACGGTGGCGGGATCCGTCAGCGGGTCATAGAAGCCCAGGATCTCGAGCGCACGTCCGTCCCGCGGCTTTCGGCCGTCGATGGCGACCACCCGGTACGACGGGCGCTTGGTGGCCCCGACTCGGGCCAGCCTGATGCGAACTGCCAAGGTTCTGTTCCTACCTTCCTGGTTCTTCGATGGCTGCGCGGTGCGGCCTAGTGGACCGTCACCGTCGCGTGAATTCTGATCTCGTTCTGCCGCGCGGGAACCGTCAGGGCGACCGCGTCGATGTGGCTGAGGATATCGCGGAGGTCCGATGGGAGGCTGTCCACGGCCTGGCCGAGCAGGCCCAGCACGAGGTCGGTTGCCCGCGATCCGTCCAGGTACAGCTCGTTCCCGCCACGCCCTCCGGCGATGTCGAATGCCGCACGATACCCCGCCGAGGCCCCGAGCGTCTCGCCCGATGCGTGGGCCGCCAGGGCAGCGGCGACGTCGTCGCTGCCCAGTCCGGCCACGACGATCCCGTCCTGGATCGCGTAGGCGACCTGGCCGAGCTGCGGAATGGAAAGGACCGTGATCGTCGTGCCGTCGGCGTCCAGTTGAGTGACCGAGGAGCCGCGGGCGCGCAGCCCGTCCCCGATCCGCGAGAGCGCGTCGGCCGCCGCGGTTGCGTCGCTGGGGCGCAGGAGGAGGACGCCGTGCGGGGTGGCCCCGCTGAGACCGGTGATGGCAACCGCCGTCTCGCGGTCGAACATCGGCAGAAGATCGCGATCCAGGTCGATGCCGAGGCCCAGTGCGGCCAGAGCGCGAAGCTGGGTGAGGGCCTGCGCGGCATCCTGGCCGCCCGGGAGCGATCCAAGCTGATCGACAATCCCGCTGAAGGTCTGCTGGACACCGAACATGACGAGCTCCGCCTCGGTGTCCGCCGGCATCCAGTCCGGGAGGCTTGACGGCTCGCTGGCGAGCGCGAAGCTCGCCTTCGTCGATGACGTGGCGGCACCCGGATCGAAGGGAGCGCTGCCGATGACCTGCAGCCCGTCGGGCTTGGCGATGACCGCGAGAGCCGCGGCACTGAATCCGCTCGTTCCCACCAGGTTCCCCGCACCGGCGGTCACGCCGCTGATGTCGAGGTAGAACGACGCCAGGCGTTCGGCCGGCAGCCGGGCCATCGCCGAACGGAACGCGACGGCGTCGGCGAGACGGTCGCCGCGCCCACCGGCGGCGTCGATGACGGTGCGCATCGTTCCGGCGTCCGCGGTGACGACGAGCATGCCATCGATGATCGTGGCGCGGCCAACGACCGAACCGCCCTCCACAACGGTGATCGTCTGCCCGCCGTAGGCGTCGGTGCTGACCTTCGATCCGCCGTCATCGGCGATGCGCTGGATCGCCGCCTGCGCGGCAGCCCGGTCGCGGACCGTGACGACCAGCGCCGGCTGGCCCCCGGCAATGCCCGACGCATCGCCGGCCGGAATCAGCGCCAGCGCGAGCCGGTCACCGACCCACGGCTTGACATTGGCGCGGTAGTCGATCCCCGTTGTGGCGAACCCCTGCTGGATCAGCTCGTCGAGCTTGTCGGGCAGCGTCGCCCGGTCCGCGAGACCCGGCAGCCGGGTCAGCAGGTCGGCGAGGTTGAGCCCCTGCCCCGTGGACGGGGTGAGCGAGACGCTCGCGTAGACCAGCGTGTTGGCGGGGATCATCCGGGCGGCGCGATCGACCGATGGCCCGAAGACGAACAGGTAGCCGGCGACCACAGCCGCGGCAGCAAGCGTCAGGAGGGTCGTGAGCGCGATGACGAGCCGTTGCATGGCCGGGGGCTAGCGTCCAGGCAGCATGCCCCGGAAGGGTCCGGGTATGCGACCGCTGCCGAGCGAGCGCATCAGCCGCTGCATCTCGCCGAATTGCTTGAGGAGCCGGTTCACGTCGGCGGTCGATGTGCCGCTGCCCATGGCGATCCGGCGCCGGCGGCTGGCCTTGATGACCTCCGGATGGCGCCGTTCGTGGGGCGTCATCGAGTCGATGATCGCCTCGATCCGCTTGAGCTCTCCACCGTCGACCGCCTGCTGGGCGGCGCCCGCCATCTGGCCTGCCCCCGGAATCATCTGGAGCACCTGGCCGATGGGTCCGATCTTCTTGATCTGCTGGAGCTGGCTGCGGAAGTCGTCCAGGCTGAATCGCGCCTCCATCATCCGCTGCGCGACCCGCTCCGCCTCATCGCGGTCCACGGTCTCCTGCACGCGCTCGACCAGCGAGAGGACGTCTCCCATGCCCAGGATGCGCTGCGCCAGGCGGTCCGGGTGGAACGGTTCGAGGCCGTCTGGACGTTCGCCGGTGCCGAGGTAGGTGATGGGCAGGCCGGTGACACTGCGGATCGACAGTGCCGCGCCGCCGCGAGCGTCACCGTCCATCTTGGTGAGCACCAGACCTGTCACCGGGAGGCGCGCGTGGAACTCCGCCGCCACGCGCACGGCCTCCTGCCCGGTCATGGCGTCCACGACCAGCAGCGTCTCGGTGGGGGTGACGGCGCCGGCGATCCGGACCAGCTCGTCCATCATCGCCTCGTCAACGTGCAGCCGGCCCGCGGTGTCGAGGAGCACGACGTCCAGGCCGCGCTGGCGTGCCGTCTCCAGGCCGGAGCGCGCCACCTCCAGGGCGGGCGTCCCCACCGATCGGGAGTGCACCTCGACGCCGACCTGGTCGCCGAGCTGGACCAGCTGGTCGACCGCGGCAGGTCGGTACACATCGGCCGCCACCAGGAGCGGCCTGTGGCCGTCCTTGCGCAGCCGCACGGCGAGCTTTGCCGCGGTCGTCGTCTTGCCGGAGCCCTGGAGGCCGACGAGCATCACCACCGACGGGCGTTGCTCGAGCGACAGCTGATGGCGGTCACCGCCCAGCGTCGCCACCAGCTCATCGTGGACGATCTTGACGATCTGCTGCCCCGGGTTGAGACCGGTGAGGAGCTCCGCTCCCGCGGCACGCTCGCGAACGTGCGCGACGAACTCCTTGACCACGCGGAAGTTGACGTCCGCCTCGAGCAGCGCCAACCGGATCTCGCGCAGCGCGGCGTCGAGATCGGCCTCGGTGATCTTCGCCTTGCCACGCAGGCGCTCGGCGATGCCCTGCAGGCGGCTGGAGAGGGATTCGAACATGGTGCTCGCTAGCTGTGGCGGCCGCTCACCCGATGGCGGCAAGCGCGCCGGCAACCTCCGGCTGCCGGCGCGAAACGGCTGCTCATCCTACTACCCGGCCCCCGGGCAGGCAACGAAGCAGGCACAGGTCATGCGGCGAGCAGCCACTCCACGTAGCCGGCCGGATCGAAGGGCGCCAGATCGGTCACCTCCTCACCCACGCCGGCAAACACGATCGGCACCCCCAGCCGGTCGGCGACCGCGACCGCCACCCCGCCCTTGGCCGTGCCGTCGAGCTTGGTGAGCACGATGCCGGTAACCCCGACTTCGCGGCTGAAGGCCTCTGCCTGCAGCAGACCGTTCTGGCCGGTCGTGGCGTCCAGGACCAGGAGCACGTGACGCGGCTGGCCGGGCATCCGGCGCTCGATGACCCGCCGGATCTTCGCCAGCTCGGCCATGAGCTGGGTCTTGTTCTGCAGGCGCCCGGCGGTGTCCACCAGGACCGCGTCCAGGCCACGAGACTCGGCGGCCGCCAGCGCGTCGAACGCCACGGCCCCGGGATCGGCTCCCGCCCGCTGTGCGACGACCGGAATCCCGAGCTGGTCGCCCCAGATGCGCAGCTGCTCGATCGCCGCCGCGCGGAACGTGTCGGCCGCCGCGAGCGCAACCTGCTTGCCATCGGAGCGCAGCCGATGGGCGAGCTTCGCGATGGTCGTCGTCTTGCCCGTGCCATTGACTCCGACGAAGAGGATGACCGACGGCGCCGCGCCGAGCTCGAAACGGCTTGGTCCGGCGCGCTCGAGCCGCTCGCGGATCTCGTCGGCCAGGGCCGCGCGAACGTCGTCGCCGCTGCTGCCGCCGGTGCGGCGAACCCGCTCGCGGGCGGCCTCGACGAGCTCCAGTGTCGTCGTCGCGCCAACGTCGCCGGCGATCAGCGCCTCCTCGATCTCCTCCCAGGTCTCCTCCGTCGCGCCACCGCCAAAGATGGCGCGCAGGCGGGCACCGAGCCCGGACGGTCGTGACCGCATCCCGAGTGCCCCGAGGCCGGATGGGCCGCGCCGGGGCCGGGCGACGGTGGACGGTGGCATCGGTGGCTGCTCGGAGACGGCCTGCGGCGGCTCTGCGGGCGTCGATGCCGGCCCGGCGGGTGGTGGCGGCTGCGGGGCCCCATCCTCGGGCTGCTCCTGGCCCGGGTCGTCGTGCTCCTCTCCTTCGGGGCGGCCACGGCGGCGCCAGAACATCAGGCGCTCGCCTCGGCGGGCAGGTCAGAGAGACGCAGGGACAGGACCCGGCTGACGGCGGCATCGGTCATGGTCACCCCGTAGATCGTGTCGGCAACCTCGATGGTCGCCCGGTTGTGCGTGATCACCACGAAGTCGATCTGCTCGGCCAGCCGTCGCAGCGCTTCCGCAAACCGCCCGATGTTCGCCTCGTCGAGCGCGGCATCCACCTCGTCGAGGATGCAGAAGGGCACCGGGTTCACGCTCAACATCGCGAAGAGCAGGGCCACCCCCGTCAGCGCCCGCTCCCCGCCGGACAGCATCGCCAACCGCTGAAGACGCTTGCCCGGCGGCCGGACCACGATCTCGATCCCGCCCGCCGCCTCTCCGGTCTCCTCCGCGTCTCCGAGCTGCAATGCTGCCGATCCGCCGGCGAACAGGAGCCGCACGAACTCGTCGAACTTCTGGCCGATGGCCGCGAAGGCCGCCCCGAAGCGCTCGGTGATCTCATGGTCCAGCCGGCGGATGAGCTCGTTCGTGGATTCGATGGCTGCCCGCAGGTCGGCCTCCTGGCCGCCGATATCCTCGAGGCGCGCGGAGAGCTCGGCATGCTCCTCGATGGCGAACGGGTTCACCGAGCCAATCTGGGCCAGCGTGCGCCGCACCCGTCGCTGTTCTGCCTCGAGCGCTGAGTCGTCGAGCGATTCGACCTCCGCGAGCAGCTCGGCCGGAAGCTCGCGAGCCGGCTGGGCATCCACGTTCTCGGCCTGGTCGATCGCCTCTCCGACGTCGGATCCCTCGAACGCCTCCATGGCGATCTCGCGCTCACGCGCCAGGGCAGACAGGGCCTCTTCCTGCCGCGAGACGTCCACTGCTGCGGCCTGCGCCGCCCGGTCGAGCTCCGCGAACCTGCCGCCGGCACCCGACTGGTCGCGCTCGAGCCGGAGCAGCGCGGCCCGCTGCTCATCGCGTTCGGCATCCGCGCGGCGCCGGCGCTCACCTGCCCCCTTGTCCTCCTCGCGGGCGTGGGCCGCGGCGGTGGTGGCCGTCGCCAGCTCGGTCGCGAGGAGCGCCAGCGACGCGGCGGCGGCCTCCCTGGAGGCGGCCAGCTGCGCCTGCCGTGCCTCGAGCTCGACGCGCCGCTGCCGCGTGCCGAGCAGGGTCTGCTCCGCCTCCTCGGCCCGGTCTCGGAGCGCCTGCCAGGCGGTGCGAGCCTCATCGCGGGCGCCGGACGCCGCCCCTCGTTCGCGCCGGGCCTCGGCGACGCGCGCCTCCAGGGCGGCATGATCGATCGTCCCGAGCTCGGGGTGCGGGCTCGCGTGCTCCGCGACCTGCCCGCGCGCCGACGCGAGCGCGGGCGCCAGCTCCGCAATCGTCCGTTCGGCACGCTCGACGTGCGCCTCGGCGGCAGCGAGCTCGCCGGTTGCCCGCCGTGCCGCGGCATCGGTCGCATCGGCGCTGTCGCGGAGCTCAACGAATCGTCGCTGGGCGGCGGCGGCCTCGGCCACGGCATGGGCTGCCGCGTCTGCGCGGCGTCCATGCGTCGCCTCGAGCGTCTCCAGCTGCTGCGCGAGATCTCGGCGCCGGGCCAGCTGCCGGGCGGCGACGCCGCCCGGGGGATCGGCCCGGCCGCGCAGGGCGAGGATCCCGCGCCCATCGGCCAGGTCGCCCGCCGGCGTGACGGCACACCAGCCAGGCGGCAGGGATCGCCACCCTCCCAGCAGCGACGGCAGGTCAGGAGCGACCGCCACGCGCTCGAAGAGGCCCGGACCGCGCGCCGGGCCGATCCATTCGGCGAGGGTGCGCTCCGCCCCGACCGCCGCGAGCGCCTCCCCGCGTTCCTTCGCGGGTGGCGCCTGACGGCCATCGAGCAGGCGCGCGGTTCCCCGCGCGTCCCGGGTGGCGTCCTCCGGGCTCGCGTCGCGCCACAGGAGCGCCTCGGCCACCTCGCCCCCCACGACGGCTTCGATCGCCGGCCACGCGTCCTCGGGTGGCGTCATGGTGTCCACGAGGGATGTCCATCCCGCGCTGGCCAGGCGATGGCCGAGCCGGGCGCCGAGCGCCGCACGTTCGGTGATGGCATCGAGCTCCGCCTGCGCGGCGGCGACTCGTTCCGCGGCGGTGGTTGCCTCCCGGCGCGCATCATCGGCAACGCGCCGCGACTCCTCCATGTGAGCGCGGCCGGCGTCGAGCGCCTCGCGCGCGGCGCGGGCCGCGGCCTCCGCCTCCACCGCAGCCGCACGAAGGGCGTCGATGGCCGGCCGCCGGTTCGTCGCGTCCGCGCGCGCCGCGGCGAGCTCCGTCTCGAGCCGATCGACGCGTGCCTGTGCCGCCGCGGCCGCCTCGGCCCGCCGGGCTTCGCGCGCGATGAGATCGGCATCGCGTCGTCGAGCATCGGCCAGCGCCTCCTCCGCGACCATCAGGTCGCGGTCGGCAGCCGCCAGCCGGGCGACAGCCTCCTGCCAGGCCCGCTCCGCATCGGCAACGCCCTCGAGCGCCGTCGCCGCCTCCGGCTCGGGCGCGTCCACCGGCCGCTCCAGCGCCGCGGCAACCTCGCCGAGCTCCCGATTCGTGCGTTCAAGCCCTTCCCGCGTCTCGGCGTGGCGCGCCTGGAGTGACTCGACCCGGCTTTCGAGCCGGATGAGGTTCTCGTGGGTCGCCTCCCGGGCCTCGGCCGCGGTACGTGCGGCCGCATCAGCCTCCCAGTAGCGTGCTTCGGCCGCCTCGACGGCCTCGCGCGCCGCAGCCTGCTCATCCCGGAACGCCTGCGCGGCGGCCTCCGCCGCGGCGGCACGCCGGCGCGCGTCGCCCAGCGCCTCGCGCAGGGACCGCTCCCTGCGACGATGCCCGGCCGCCACGAGCACCCGCCCGCGCACGCGGAGCGCATCGTGCTCCTGCTGATGGCGTGCCTGGAGCGCCAGGCGGCGGACCTGGGGACGGAGCTCGCCGAGCACGTCGGCGACGCGCGTCAGGTTCTCCTCCGCGCGTCCCAGGCGGGCGAGCGCCTCGTTCTTGCGGACCTGGAGGTTCTTGACTCCGGCGGCCTCCTCGAAGAGCTGCCGGCGCTCCTCGGGCCGCAGGGAGAGCGCCGCGTCGACCGTGCCCTGGCCCACCACGACCAGCGAGTTGGCACCCAGCTGGCCCGCGGCCAGCAGCTCCACCACGTCGCGCAGACGGGCGCGCGCGCCGTTGATCAGGTACTCGTTCTCGCCGGAGCGGTATGAGCGACGCCCGATCGTCACCTCGGCGAAGTCGATCGGGAGCCACCCGTCGGCGTTGTCGAGGGTGAGGATCGCCTCCGCCATGCCCGTGGGTCGTCGCTGCTGCGAGCCCGCGAAGATGACATCGTCCGCGCGGCGCGTGCGCAGCGAGCGATTCGACTGCTCTCCGAGCACCCAGCGCACCGCATCGGCCATGTTCGACTTGCCGCTGCCGTTCGGCCCGATGACGGCGTTCACCCCCGGCTGGAAGACGAACCGGGTGGCATCCGCGAAGGTCTTGAAACCGTGCAGCCGCAGCTCTTTGAGCCGGCTCATGGCTGGCGGGCCGACGCGTCCGTCACGTGTGGACCTGCTCCTCGCCGCCGGTGGCCACGTCGGGTGGGGCGGCGGCCAGGGTCCTGAGCGCCGCCTCCGCGGCGCGCTCCTCGGCCCGCTGACGGCTCGAGCCTTCCCCCACTGCCAGCTCCTGCCCCTGGACCACCGCCGCGACGGTGAAGGTCTGGTCGTGCGGCGGGCCGACCGTGTTGAGCAGCGCATAGAACGGCTTCGTGTGGCGGTACCGCTGCGTCCACTCCTGGAGCCGGCTTTTGGCGGACTTCAGGGGCGCGGATAGCTCCCCCGGCGCGTCGATGCGTGCGCCGAACAGCGAGCGGAGCACGGTGCGAGTCGTCTCGATACCCTCGGTCAGGAAGATGGCGCCGGCGAGGGCCTCCATGGTGGCGGCGAGCAGCGAGGGTCGGGTTGCACCACCCGCCTCCTCCTCCCCGCGTCCCAGCTGGACGTGGCGGTCGAGACCGAGCTCCAGGGCGAGGGCTGCCAGCGCGTCGCGATTCACCAGCGCGGCACGCCGCGCGGTCAGGAACCCCTCGTCCTCATCGGGGTAGCGCTCGTATAGGAGGCGGCTCACGACGAGACCGATGACGGCATCACCGAGGAACTCGAGGCGCTCGTTGTGACCGTTCGCGGCGTTCGGATTCTCGTTGTAGTACGAGCTATGGACGAACGCCTGCGCGATGGCCTCCGGGTCTCGCGGGACGATGCCGAGCCGCTCGCCCAGCTCGTCTACGGATGGATCGGCCATCGGCGGTGATCGCTACTGCTGATGCTCCTCGATGTAGTCGACGGCGTCCTGCACCTTCTGGATCTTCTCGGCGTCCTCGTCCGAGATCTCCATGCCGAACTCCTCTTCGAGGCTCATGATCAGCTCGACGAGGTCCAGCGAGTCGGCGTTCAGATCTTCCACGAAGGACGCCTGCGGCGTCACTTCTTCCTCGTCGACGCCCAGCTGCTCGACGATGAGCTTCTTGAGACGCTCGAACGTAGTGCCTTCGGCCACCAGTCTCTATCCTCCTCCACCCGATGATCGCGCGACGCTCCCGAGCACCCCGTTCACGAGGCGCCGGGCCGCGTCTCCGGCGTAGATCCGGGCGAGAGAAACGGCGTCCTCGATCGTCTCCCCGCTCGGGGTCGCGGCGGAGTATAGCACCTCGTAGAGCGCACTCCGGAGGATCGTGCGCTCGACGCGTCCGAGCTCCGAAACGGGGATCGCCGGTGCCAGCGTCGCGATCCGTTCGTCGAGGGCGGCCCGGTGCTCCACGACGCCGGTGACGATGCGACGCGCATGGTCGGCCACGCCCGCCGGGACGGCGCGATCCATGGCGAGGCGGTCCAGCGCCTCCAGTGCCCGCTGCGGCCGGAACTCGTCCTCGAACAGGGCCATCAGGGCCAGGCGGCGCGCCACCCGGCCGGGGCGCTGCCGAACGCTGCGACGAGCGGTGGCCCGGGGTCGACTCGGCGTGGGCACCGGCTCAGTCCCGCTCACCGCGCCCCAGGCGAGCTGCCAGTCGGGCCCGCAGCTCGCCGCGGAGCCGTGCCGGATGCTCCTTCATCCACTGGGCGATCAGCTCCGGGATGCGCGCGGCGGCGGCGTCCGAGGCCGCTTCGAGCGCGAAGCGAACCATGCGAGCCTTGGCCCGCCCGTGCGTCACGATGCTGACGCCCCGCACGCCCAGGAGCGGCGTGCCGCCAAAGCGCTCGTAGTCGAAGCGCTGCCGGATGCGGTTGAAGCCGGGACGCAGCGCGAGGAGGGCCAGCGGCGCGATCGGGCCCTGCTGCAGATCCTCCCGCACCGACCGGAAGATGTAGGTGGTGAGCCCCTCGAAGAACTTGAGGATCACGTTGCCAATGAAGCCGTCACAGACCACCACGTCGGCCAGGTGGGCAATGAGGTCGTTGCCCTCCACGTTGCCCACGAAGTTGAGGCTCGAGGCCCGGAACCGATGGTTCGCCTCCTGCGCCAGCCGGTTCCCCTTCTGCGCCTCCTCGCCGATGTTCAGCAGGGCAACCCGCGGTTGCGGCACGTGGAGGACATGCTCCGCGTAGATCGAGCCCATGACGCCGAACTGCAGGAGGTTGTCCGCATCGCAGTCGACGTTGGCGCCGACGTCGAGGAGCATGATCGGCCCCTCGGCGGTGACCAGGTGCGCACCCAGCGCCGGCCGGTCGATGCCCTCGATCCGGCCGAGCCGAAACACTGCCGCCGCCATGGTCGCCCCGGTCGAGCCGGCGGAGACGACCGCATCCGCATGGCCGTCGCGCACCAGCTCCGTGGCGACGACCACCGATGCTCGCTTCTTGGTGCGCAGCGCGCTGGCGGGATGGTCCCCCATGGTGATGACGTCGGGGGCCTCGACCAGCGAGATGCCGGTCGGATGCCCCTTGCCGTACTCGGCGATCTCGCGCTCGATGCGCTCGACGTCGCCGACGAGGAGCACCTCGTCGCTCCGCCCGAGGGCGAAGTCGACTGCGCCGCGGACCGTCTCACGCGGTGCGTGATCGCCGCCCATCGCATCCAGCGCGATGCGCACGGCTCCGCTACCGGCGGGCGGCGGTGGTGCGGATCAGCGCGGCCCCTCCGCCGGGGTGACCGTCTCCACCGACACCGCCTCGCGGCCGTCGTAGTAGCCGCAGGTCGGGCAGACATGGTGCGCCCGCTTGAGCTCGTGGCAGTGGTCGCACTCCACGAGCGCGGGCGCCGTCAGGGCCAGGTGAGCGCGGCGCTCGCCCTGGCGGGCCTTGGAAACCTTTCGCTTGGGAACGCCCACGCGAACAACTCCTGTGCAGCAACGAATTCGGGACGCCGCAGTATAGCGGTCCCGGACGATCCCTGACGAGCGGGGCCAGCCGGTCCCCGTCCGTCGTCAGTTGTCGGGACCGTCGTGGAGCAGCCGGGCGAGTCCGGCCAGGCGAGGATCCACCTCATCGGTCTCGTGATCGTGCGCGCCCGACGCGAGGCTGTCCCCGCAGACACCGCAGAGGCCGGGGCAGTCCGGGCGGCAGAGCGGGTGCATCGGCTCGGTGAGACTCAGCTCATCGCGGAAGATGGGGACCAGGTCGATCTCGTGATGCTCGTCGATTCGCGCCGTCTCCTCGCCGGTCTCGACGGGGGCGCCGGTGCTCGGGTCGAGGGTTGGGAGGAACTCCTCAGCGACGGGCACCTCGACCTCCTCGACGAAGGCTTCGAGGCACCGCGCGCACGTTCGGCGCAGCGAGGCGGACACTGAGCCGCGGACCAGGATCCCGCGGTTCGTTCGCTGCAGGCGCAGCATGCCGTTGAGCGGCCCGGCCAGCTCCACGTCAGGTCCGAGGGAGACGTAGTGGTCGCGCAGGCGCAGGTCACGCGTCGCGCCCGTGGCCTCGTGGAGGAGGCCCGCGACGTTCACGGAGGTCATGGGCGGGCCGGTGCGCCGGACGGCTCCTCCGAGGTGTCGACCGTCTCGCCATCCGTGGCCGGGGGCTGGCTGCCGCGATGTCGCTCGTCGAGCATGTCGATGCCGCGCTTGATGCTCGTCAGGGCCTTGATGCACTCACCTTCGAGGCGAATGAGCACCCCGGCCGCGTACTCGTCGGCGCCGCGACGGATCTCGACCGCTTCCTCGTTGGCCTGGTCGATCAGCTCCCCCGCCCGCTGCTGCGCGAGCTTCACGAGCTCACGCTCCTCGAGCATCTGGGCGGCCTGCTCCTGCGCACGGGCGATGACCTGATCCGCCTCATCACGCGCGCGCTCGGTGATGCGCCCCGCATCGTCCGTGATGCGCTTCGCCTGGCGGACCTCGTCCGGCACGGCCACGCGGAGCTGGTCGATCAGCTCGAGCACCGCCGCCTGGTCGAGCACGACGTTGTTCGTCAGGGGGAGCTTCTTGCCGGCCGCCACGAGCGATTCGAGACGTTCGACGAGGAAAAGGATGTCCGTGGCCACGCCCTCCATCGACCCGGGACTGGTGACCGGGTCGGATTGCGGCAGATTATAGCCGCGCCCCCACGCCGCCAACGACCCGGCTCCCCTGCCGGCACCCGACGCGCCGGCCGCCATGTTCCTCTAGTCGGCCGCCCGGGACCTGCCCTCCCGACCGCGCAGGGCCGCCTCGACCGGTGCCGGCACCATTCCCGCGACGTCACCGCCGAAGCGGGCGACCTCCTTCGCCAGCGACGAGGAGATGTACCCGTATTCCAGGGCGGTCATCAGGAAGGTCGTGTCGACCTCCGGCGCCAGCCTGCGGTTCGTGTGGGCCAGCTGCAGCTCGAACTCGAAGTCACTCACCGCACGAAGACCGCGGACGACGAAGCTCGCACGGTGATGACGCGCGAACTCCACCGTCAGCCCCTCGAAGGCCTCCACGGTCACGGCCTCGCCCAGGTCCGCCACGCAGGCCCGGATGAGCTCCACGCGTTCGGCAGCGCTGAACAGCGCCCGCTTTGCCGGGTTGTCGAGCACCCCGATGACCAGGCGGTCGAAGAGGCCCGCCGCGCGGCGCGCGACATCGAGGTGCGCGTTGGTCATGGGATCGAACGATCCGGGGAAGACCGCGGTGCGCGTCACTGGTCGCCTCCTTCGCCCTTCGCCGGCGTTCCGGCGGCATCCTTCCCCAGGAAGGTGAGCATCGTCTCGCCGAACCGGCGCTCCCGGAGCACCGCCAACCCCGTCGGCGACGGGACCTCCGTCCGCCAGAAGGTCCGCACCACCACGGTTGCGCCCGGAGCCAGGAGCGGCACCAGGGCCTCGAGCGGCGCGAGGATAGCATGCTCGGCGAACGGCGGGTCGAGCACCGCCAGGTCGAATGCGGCCGCCGGCCCGGAGGCCAGGAAGCGCTCGACGGGACCGGGAATCACGGTCGCCCGCAGCGCCAGGTCGGTGTGCGCCAGGTTCGCACGCAGCGCCGTGAGCGCCTCGCGACCACGCTCGACGAAGGTGCAGGCCGTGGCGCCGCGCGAGAGGGCCTCGATGCCGATGGCGCCGCTGCCCGCGTAGAGGTCCAGGACGCGAGCCTCGACCACTCTCGCGCCCAGGATGCCGAAGAGGGACTCCTTCACTCGATCGGTGATGGGGCGCGTCGCACGGGTGCGTGGCGCCTGCAGCACGCGGCCACCGGCGGACCCCGCGATCACGCGCACGTCCGGGCTCCGGTCCGACGGTCAGGGCGCATCGTCGTTCTCGCGCAGCGCGAAGTCGTCGCGCAGCCGAACCAGCCCCGGACGCGCCGCGAGCGTCGGGTCCGCGTCAACGAGCCGGGTCGCGAGCGCCCTCGCCCGTTCGGCGAGGGCGAGGTGGCGCGGGTCGAAGAGAGACGCGACGCGGAGCGGCGGCAGCCCGCTCTGCCGCGTGCCCAGCAGGTTCCCGGCGCCGCGCAGCCGCAGGTCGGCCTCCGCGATGACGAAGCCATCGGCCGAGTCGCGCACGACCTCGAGCCGTTCGCGCGCCACCGGGTCGTTCGCATCCGAGAGGAGGATGCAGAAGGACCGATGGGGGCCTCGTCCCACGCGCCCGCGCAGCTGATGCAGCTGGGCGAGGCCAAAGCGGTCGGCGTCCTCGATCAGCATGACCGAGGCATTCGGTATGTCGATCCCGACCTCGACGACGGTGGTGGCCACCAGCACGTCGATCTCACCGGCGGCGAAGCGCGTCATCGTCTCGTCGCGCAGCTCGGCCTTCTGCTGGCCATGAACGAGTCCCACGCGAACCCCCGGGAGCGCCCCGCCCAGCCGCTCGGCCTCCGCCTCGGCCGAGGCGGCGGCCAGCGCCTCGCTCTCGACCACGAGCGGCACCACCACGAATGACTGGCGGCCGGCCCGCGCCTCGTCGGCGATGAACGATTCGATCCGTGGGAGGCCGGCCCGGTCGCGGATCTCGGTCCGGATGGGATGCCGCCCCGGCGGGGCCTCACGGAGCGTGCTGATCGACAGGTCGGCGTAGAAGGTGAGGGCCAATGTTCGAGGAATCGGCGTGGCGGTGAGGGCCAGGAGGTGGGGCTCGCCGTTCTCCCCCTTGGCCTGGAGGGCCGCGCGCTGCTCGACCCCGAAGCGGTGCTGCTCATCGACCACCGCGAGGCCCAGGCGCCGAAAGGCCACGCCGCTGCTGATCACCGCGTGCGTACCGATCAGCACCTCCACCTCGCCGGCCTCGATCGCCGCGTGGATCGCTCGCTTGCGGGCAGCCGAGAGGCTGCCGGAGAGGAACTCGGCCTTCACCTCCAGCGCCTCGAGGAGCGGTGCGATGCCCGTGAAGTGCTGCCGGGCCAGGATCTCGGTGGGCGCCATCAGGGCACCCTGCCATCCCGCGCGACAGGCAGCGGCCAGGGCCACCGCGGCGACCGCCGTCTTGCCGCTGCCGACGTCGCCCTGCAGGAGCCGGCGCATCGGCGTGGCCGCCGCGAGGTCACCGATGACCTCGTCCACGGCCCGTTGCTGGTCCCCGGTGAGGGTGAAGGGAAGGGCGTCGACCAGCGTCGCCAGCTCATCGCGGGCCACTTCGATGCGCGGGGCGTGCATCCCGGCCCGGGCGACGCGAGCCTGGGCGAGGACCAGCTGCAGCGCCAGCAGCTCGTCGTGCGCCAGCCGGTCGAGGGCTCCGACGAGGTCGGTCAGATCGCCGGGGAAGTGCGCCATGCGCAGGGCATCGGCGAGGGGCGGCAGCCCCGTGCGCTCCTCGGGCGCCAGCGGGTCGCGGACGTCGCGCAGGCACCGGTCGAGCACCCGCGCCAGGAGCTCGCGCACCCGCCGCTGGGTAAGGCCGGCCGTGAGGGGATAGACCGGCACCACCCGCCCGGTGTGGAGCGAGCTGCTCCCCGCGGGGCTGAAGTCCGGCGACGTGAACTGCGGCCGCCAGCCGCGCAGCGTGACCTTGCCGCTGACCACGATCTCGTCGCCCGCCCGGATCCGGCGTTCGACGAAGCGGCGGCCGAACCAGATCGCCTCCGCGCTGCCCGTGTCGTCCACCAGCTGGGCGATGACCCGCTGCGGGCGGCGGCCGAATCCGGGCTCGACGCGAAGGTCGGTCACCCGCACGTGGGCCGACTGCTTCTCGTCGGGCAGCAGCTCCCCGAGTGGCCGAAGCGCACTGAAGTCGTCGTAGCGGAAGGGCAGGTAGAAGAGCGCCTGGCGCGGAGACGCGATGCCCAGGCGTCCCAGGGTCGCCGCCCCGCGGCCCAGCTCCGGAACGGCGCGCCGGAGGGGCAGGTCGAGTGGGTCGACCTCGGTGGCGGGCAGACGGGGGGAGGTCATCTGCCCCGCCCGGCCACCACCCGCCGGCTCCTGGCACAAGCTCGTCCGGCGCGTTGCATGGCCCGATCGTAGCGTGCTACCATCCCCGCGTTCCGGCGCCGCCGACCGGCGGGCCGGTTCGTTCATGCATGGAGTCTGCGTACGCTCATGGCACGCGAGTGCGACATCTGCGGGAAGAAGCCGATCACCGGCTGGAACCCGCAATCGGTCGGAATGAACCGGAAGCGCGCCCTCCGGCGCTGGCTGCCCAACCTGCAGCCGATGCTCATCCAGCGCGACGGGCGGCAGGTCCGCATTCGCGCCTGCTCACGCTGCCGCCGAACCGCCGAGAAGGTCTGAGCGCCGCGACCGATCAGCCCTGAACGGGCGCCAGGTCGGTCACCGAGTCGAGCACCAGGGTGAACGGGCCGTCGTTCACCAGCTCCACGGCCATCTCCGCCCCGAAGCGCCCGGTCTGCACCACGACGCTCAGGCCACGCAGGCGCGCGATGAATCGCTCCACGAGCGGCTCCGCGATCCCGGGATCGGCCGCGCGGCTGAAGCCGGGACGCCGGCCACGGCGGAGATCGGCATAGAGCGTGAACTGGCTCACGACGAGCAGCGCGCCGCCCGCGTCGCGGAGGTCGCGATTCGTCCGGCCCTCACCATCCTCGAAGTACCGCAGGCGCACCAGCTTCTCGGCCATCGCGTCGACGACGGCCGGCGTGTCATCCTGACCGACTCCGGCGAAGACCACCGCTCCCGCGCCGATCTCCCCCACCACCGCGTCCTCGACGCGGACAGCGGCCCGGCGTACGCGCTGGACGACGAGGCGCATCGGACCGGCTAGGGCGTGGCGCTCGGCGCCGGCGAGGCCGTCCCGGCGGACGCAGAGGGCGTCGCGGACGGCTGGGGCGCGGCCGACGGGATGGGCACCGGGCTCGTGACCGGCCCAGACGCCTCGTCCGGCTTCGGCGGACCCAGGGCCGCGACGGTGAAGCGCGCCGCCGCATTCCAGATCATGAACCCGGTCGCGCCGTTGTCGGCGAGAGCCTGCATCTCCTTGTGGATGTCCGCCGCCGTGTAGGCGCGGTACGGTCCGTACCCGAAGTCCTGGATCCACGGACGGATGACCATGGGCAGGCCCTTGGCTTCGGGATTCATCTTCTGCAGGGACTTCGAGATGATCTCGTACGGGTGCTCATTGGGGTTCGCATAGCCCCAGGTGTACGGCGCGTAGTGGCTCGGGTAGACCATGGGGTCGAAGTAGTCGACGTACGGCATGATCACCTCGGGTCGCTGCCCGATCCCCTGGTCATCGGCCGCGATGAAGCTGATGGGAAAGACGTCGGCGCCCAGGAACGCCTTCGTCGGCGCCAGGGTGCCCGAGACGATCCGGAACAGGCGGCGAATGGCGGGGAGCCGGAACGACTGGGTATTGGGCAGGACGGTCTGAGCGGTGCTGTAGTCACCGTCGCTGAAGAACCGCACGTAGTCGAGCTGCACCTCGTCGAAGCCCTTGTCGGCCAGGTCCTTGGCGATCGCCGCGATGTAGTTCGCGACCTGTGGCTGGCTCGGGTCCAGCCAGATATCCCCGCGGTAATCGGTCCACGGCTTGCCGGTCTTCGAGTTCTGCACGGCCAGGTCCGGCTCCGCCTTCCCGAGCGTGTCGTCCTTCATCACGACCATCCGCGCGATGGTGTAGATGCCCTTGGACTTGAGCATCGGCAGGAGGGTGCCAAGGTCGAGCAGCGGGGACTGCATCACGGCCCCGGCAGCCTTTGCCTCGGGCAGGTCCGTGGCGTAGTAGAGGTTCCCGGTCCCCTCCTTGACGTCGATCACCATCGCGTTCATCTCGGTGTCGGCGATGGTCTTCAGCATGGCATCGAGGCCGCCCGTGCGTTCGAACACCGATGCCGGCGCGTAGAGCGCCCGGACGGTGAAGGGTTGCATCGCCATGTCCTGGGTCATCGACTCGGGGACGGGGAGCTCGGTGAGGCGGTAACCGGCCCGCTTGAACACTACGCTCCCCGAGGTGGGCACCCCCGGAAGCGCGTATCGCCCCTCCTGGTCGGTCCGGACCACGGTCTGCTGCCCGTCCACGAATACCCTCACCCCTGCCAGCGGCGCGCCCGTCTCGTCGGTGATCGTGCCGGTCAGCACGTTCGGCCGCAGCTGCACGGTGAGATCGCCGCTGCCCGGGACCGTGCCCGTGGCATCGTCGTGGCCGTTGGCCGTCACGGTCACGGTCGTGCCGCGCATCGCGGTCAGGTTCGCGACCCCGTTCGTATCGGTGGTCGCCGTGACGGCGCCATCGGTCACCGTCGCACCGGGCACCGGCGAGCCGCTCGTGGTCGTCACCGCGTGCAGCGTGAGCTCGCGCGGCTGCTCCGGGGTGGGAGTCCCGTTGAACGGAAGGTCCACGCCGCCACAGGCGGCCAGCAGCAGCGCCAGCGAGAGGACGACCAGCGTGACGCGTCCGCCGCGGGCGGGATGCCGCCAGCGACGCATCATGCCGGTGCCTCACCGGCGGCAGCCAGTCCCATCGGCCCGCGTCGGGCGCGGGTGCGAAGGTCCGCCACCACGTCGTGCAGGTCGCCGTCATGCCGATAGAGGCCCGACCCGACGACCAGCACGTCGCCTCCCGCACGGTAGGCAGCGCCGATGGTGTCCTCGTTGACTCCACCGTCGACACCGATCGGCAGGTCGAGCGCGCGTCGCTGCGCCTCGGCACGCAGCGCCGAGAGCTTGGGCAGGACCTCGGTGATGAATGCCTGCCCGCCGAAGCCCGGATGCACGGTCATGACGAGCAGCAGGTCGATCTCCTCGAGGTACGGGTGAGCCGCCTCCGCGGGCGTTTCCGGGTTGATGGCCAGCCCGGCCCCACGGCCGGTCCGATGGATGCGCTCGATGACCGCGCGAGGATCGTCCTCCGCTTCCACGTGGAAGACGACGAGGTCGCTGCCGGCGTTGGCGAACGCCTCGACGTACCGAAGGGGCTGGCTGATCATCAGATGGCTGTGAAACGGCAGGGGCGTCCGCGGCCGGACGGCCTCGACCACGACGGGGCCCATGGTCAGGTTCGGCACGAAGTGCCCATCCATGACGTCGAGATGGATCGAATCCACGCCGCCGAGCGCCGCGCGCTCGACCTCGTCGCCGAGACGGGCGAAGTCGGCGTTCAGCAGGCTTGCGCTGATCTGCGCGGGCCGAGCCTCGAGCCCGCTCATGCGAGCGACATCGGCACACCGGCCTCCATGGGCACCGCCGGCCTGGGCAGGTCCCGGCCGGCGAGCTGGGCGTGCAGCTGTCCGCAGGCGGCCTCGATCTCGCGGCCGCGCGTGTCGCGCACGGTGAGGGGAACCCCGCGCCGGCGCACCATGGCCGCGAACGCGTCGATGCGCGCGCGAGACGAGCCGCTCCAGGGCGATCCCGGTGTCGGGTTGAGGGGGATGAGATTCACGTGGCTCAGCCAGCCAGCGGCCAGGTCGCCAAGCGCGGCGCCCAGCTCCGGCGTGTCGTTGAGCCCGTCGATCATCACGTACTCCAGGCTCACGCGCCGTCCCGTGCGTTCCGCGAAGGCCCGCCCCGCGCCGATGACGGACGCGATCTTCCACTTGTGGTTCAGCGGTACCAGCTCGTCGCGAAGCGCGTCGGTCGGGGCGTGGAGGCTGATCGCCAGGTTCACCTGCGGGAGCTCGGTGATCATGCGCTCGATGCCGGGGACGATGCCTGAGGTCGAGACGGTGATGTGTCGCGCGCCGATGCCGAGCCGCCGCGAGTCATTGAGCAGCCGCACCGCCGCGAACACCCGGTTGGCGTTGGCCAGCGGCTCTCCCATGCCCATGAAGACGACGTTGTAGTGACCGATGTGCTCGCCGGGGCGCCAGTCCTCGCCCAGTGCCAGCCATGGCGTGCGGTGCCAGTGCAGCACCTGGTCGACGATCTCGCCGGGGGTCAGCTGGCGGCCAAAGCCGGCCTGGCCGGTCGCACAGAACGGGCAGCCCACGGCACAGCCCGCCTGGCTCGAGATGCAGATGGTCGTCCGTGCCGCGCTCCGCCCGTGGGCTGGCGTCCGCATCAGCACGGACTCGATGCGCTGACCGTCGTGGAGCTCGTGGACGGCCTTCGCCGTCAGGCCGCTGTCGGCGCCGATGACGTGGGTCGCCCCGATCGCCGAGAAGCGGAATTCCGCGGCGAGCGCGGTCCGCAGCGCGAGCGGCACATCGGTCAGGTCCTCGAACCCGCGAACGGTGGGCCGATGGATCCCGGTCAGCACCTGCCGGGCCCGGTACGCGGGCTCGCCGCGGGCGGTGAGCCACGCGGCGAGCTGCTCCGGCGCGAGGTCGCTGATCGTCGGACGCGGTCCGACGACCGCCAGATCAGGCACGGCGACCCATGCCCGTCACCAGGCTGAGGTAGTACAGGAAGGTGAGCAGCGCCGTCAACGCCGCCGCCACGTACGTCCAGGCCGCGGCCTTCAGCACGTCGCGGGCACCGGTCTCCCGCTCCCCCACCATGCCCAGGCTCGAGACGAAGGCCAGCGCCTTGCCGGACGCGCCGATCTCAACCGGCAGGGTCACGAACGTGAAGACCACCGCGGCGGCGAAGGCGATGAGGCCGACCCAGGCCAGGCCGAGGAGATTCATCCACAGCCCGGCAATGATGAGCCAGGGCGCCACGCCGGAGCCGAACTGCACCGCGGGGACGATGGCCATCCGCACGGTCATCCACGGATCGCGCTCGCGATCCTGGAGGGCGTGTCCGACCTCGTGGGCGATGACCGCCGCCGATGCGACGGACAGCCGCGGAGCGCCCTGCGCGGGCATGGCGACCGCTGCACGCCGGGAGTCGTGGGAGCCCAGCTGTGGCTGGCCGGCGACCGCCTGCGAGACGCGCAGCACCTTGCCGCGCGGATCGTAGTGGTCGGTCAGCTGGCCGGGCGTGGGCTCGATGCGAACATCGGTCAGGCCCTGCCGGTCCAGCAGCCGGCGGGCGAAGTCGAACGGGTCCATGGCGATGCCCGAGTCGACCTTCGCCCATTTGGCGTAGGTCGACCGGACGCGAAACGCTGCCCATCCGGTGAGCGCCAGGCTCGGGAGCAGGACGAGCAGAATGTAGAGTCCAAAGTTGCCAAAGATCATCTCGGTCCTTCCACCTCCTGGAGGGAAGTGAGGCGAGTATACCCGGGACTCTCTTGCGGTTTCGTGACGCCCCCCGGGGATCCCGGCCGCGCGCCCGCGCCACGCCCAATCCGCCTCAGGGCCGCACCGTCCCGAGGAGCACGTGGTCACGCTGGAGGCCCCGCCGCCAGTCCGCGGCGGGCATCGCGGGCCGACCCTCCGGCTGAACCAGATCGAGTCCCAGGGCGCCGACGCCGCAGGCGACCCGCGGCGCGTCGCCGGGGAGGAGCGCCCCCACGGGAACCTCGCTCACGCCGGGCAGCGGGTGCGCGCGACGGACGTGGAGCCGCCGGCCGTCGAGGGTCGTCCAGGCCCCCGGCCACGGCTGCAGCGCGCGAACCTGCCGGTCGATGGCCACCGCATCGGCGCTCCAATCGATCCAGCCGTCGCCCCGCGTGAAGGCGTGGACCAGCGTCGCCCGCCCCTCGTCCTGGGGCTCGGAGCGCAGGACGCCGTCGCGCCACGATCCCAGCGCGGCTGGGACCTCCCTGGCGGCGACTTCGGCAAGCCGTGCCTCGAGCGCCGGGGCCTCCTCGCGGCCGTCGAGCGGAACCCGCCACTGAGCCACGATCGGGCCGGCGTCCAGCGCCCGGGTCATGATCATGAGGGTGACGCCCGTCTCGGTGTCGCCGGCCAGGATGGCTCCGGCCACGGGCGCCGCGCCGCGATGCCGGGGCAACAGGGACGGATGCACGTTCAACGGGGGCCGCTCCCCCATCGCCAGCAGGTCGGGCGGCACCAGCTGCCCGTAGGCCGCCAGCAGCAGACCGTCGGGTCGGAACGCTGCCAGCGCGTCACGCCCCTCCTCGGAGCGGAGGCGCGCCGGCGTGACGAGATCGATGCCGAGATCGCGAGCGAGCGCCGCCACCGGCGACGGACGCTGCTTCAGACGGCGTCCCGCGGGCCGATCCGGAGCGGAGACGACGAGCAACGCATCGGTCATCTCCCGCAGGCGTGCGAGAAGCGGGACGCCGAAGGCGCCGGTGCCGAGGAAGGCGACGCGGCCGATTCGGGCCACTAGATGCCCGCGGTCTGCCCTTCCTCCACGTCGCTCGGGTGCTCGCCCACGCGGACCAGCTCCTCGAGCGACTCGAGGTGATCGATATAGAGCAGGCCGTTGAGGTGGTCGATCTCGTGCTGCAGGGCACGGGCGAAGAGCTCGTCGCCCTTGACCCGGAACTCCTTCCCGTGGCGGTCCTGCGCCTTGACGGTCACCTTGGCCGCCCGCGCCACCTCCGCCACGAACCCGGGAATCGAGAGACAGCCCTCCCAGTCGACCTGCTCGCCCGAGGACTTGACGATCTGCGGGTTCACGAGCTCGGTGACCGTGTCCTCGAGCTCGATGACGGCCACGCGCAGAGGCACGCCGACCTGGTTCGCGGCCAGCCCCACGCCGGGCGCGTCGCGCATCGTCTCGAGCATGTCGTCGAGCAGGCGATGCAGCGAGGCATCGAAGGTCGACACCTTCTTGGTCTTCTCTCGGAGGATGGGCTCCTCGGCGGTGAGGATGCGGCGGATCACCATGACGCCATTGTACCGATGGCGACCGGGCGCGATGCGCGCGCTCCCGGACGCGGCCTGCTACAGGAGGGCCTCGGGATCCACGTCCACCGCCACGCCGGCCGGGACCGCCTCGAGCGCCGTCGCCCGCTCGGACGGGTTCGCGGCGCGCAGCACGACCTGCATCCGCCAGCGACCCGCGCGGCGGGGCACATAGGCCGGCAGCGGTCCCAGCACCTCGACGCCGGGCCGCGAGACCGCCTCCGCGGCGGCACGGCCGCGCGCCTCGGCGCGCGCACGGTCGGGATCGGCGATGAGCAGCCGGGCGAGGTGGCCAGACGGCGGGTAGCCGAGCAGCCGGCGGCGGCCCAGCTCCTCGTCGGCAAAGCCGTCGACGTCGAGGCGGGCCGCCGCCTGGATGGCGAAGTGGTCCGGTGCATACGTCTGGAAGATGACCCGTCCCAGGCGCGGGCCGCGCCCGGCTCGTCCTGCAACCTGGGCGAGGAGCTGGAACGTCCGCTCGGCCGCGCGGTAGTCCGGGAGGTTCAGCGTGACGTCGGCGGCGACGACCGCGGCGAGGACCACCCCGGGCAGGTCGAGACCCTTTGCCGCGAGCTGGGTGCCGACCAGCACGTCCGTCCGCCCCTCGCGGAAGTCGTCATACACCGACTCGAAGGCGCGTCGCTCGGCGAGCGCGTCGCTGTCGAGGCGTGCCACGCGCAGGCGCGGGAACCGCGCACGGAGCTCCGCCTCGACCCGCTGGGTTCCCGCCCCGAAGTACCGGATGCGCGCCGACCCACAGCTGGGGCAGCGGTCGGGCACCGGTGCGCTGCGCCCGCAGTGGTGGCAACGGAGCTGGCCTCCGGAGAGATGAAACACGTATGGCAGGTCGCAGTCCGGGCAGCGCAGGCTCTCGCCGCAGTCGCGGCACAGGACGAAGGTGGACGCGCCGCGGCGGTTGATCAGCAGGATGCCCTGCCCCCGGCCATCCCCCAGCCCCGCGACCCCGTCCGCGAGGGCCTCCGACAGGACCGATCGGTTCCCTCCCGCCAGCTCCGCCCGCATGTCGACGATCTCCACGCTCGGCATGCGACCGACCCGTCGCTCGCGGAGGCGTGCGCGCTCCACGTGGCCGCCCCGCACGGCCGCCAGGGTCACCAGGTCCGGCGTGGCGCTTCCGAGCACGAGGCGCGCGCCGCTCAGGCTGGCGCGCTCGCGGACCACCCAGCGTGCGTCGTAGCGTGGCGTGCGGTCGGACTTGTACGCACCCTCGTGCTGCTCGTCGACGACGATGAGGCCCAGGTCCCGCAAGGGGGCGAACGCCGCCATCCGCGTCCCCAGCACGACACGGGCCTCCCCGCGCAGCATCCGCCACCACGAGTCGTGCCGCTCTCCCGCCGAGAGGCCGGAGTGCATCACGACCAGGCCGCCGCCGGCGAGCGCCGCGAGCCGATCGCCGAGCTGCGGGATGAGCGCCACCTCCGGCACGAGCACCAGCGCGCTGCGCCCCGATGCCAGGGTCGATTCGATGGCGGCCAGGTAGACCTCGGTCTTCCCCGACGCCGCCACCCCCTCAAGCAGCAGCGATCCCGCCGGGGTGAGCCCGTCGATCGCCGCGAGGGCGGCGACCTGCTCCGCTGCCAGCTCGTCGCGGAGGGGCGGGCCGGCAGCGCGGTGCGCGAGCGGATCCCGGACCGCCTCCCGCCATCCGAGCACAACCCTGCCGGCGGCCTCGAGGCGCCGCGCGGGCCCGAGGAGCGACGTCGCGGGGACGTCCATCCGCGCGGCGAGGGCGGGCAGATCCTCCGCGCCCTCGCCCAGGCTGTCGAGGATGGCGCGCTGGACCGGAGCCCGGCGCAGTGGCGCGTCCCCGTCGCCCGCGCGCCGGATGGTGCGGACCCGGCGCGGATGCAGCTCCGGATTCGCCAGCGACCAGACCGATGCCAGCGCTCCCCGTCTTCGCAGCCCCTCGAGCCAGGCGCTCGCGTTGCGCACCGGGCCGAACCGCAGCAGCTCCCCCTCCTCCAGGAGCCCCGCGTCGTCGAGGGCGGCCGTCTCCGCCACGCCGGCCGGCAGCTGGCTCGCGTCGACGATCCGCCAGCGGCGCCGGAGGCGCGACTCGAGACCTGGCGGCAGCATTGCGGCGATGGTGGTTCCGATCGGGGCGCGATAGTAGACGGCGATCCTGCGGGCGAGCTCGATCAGGTCCGGCGTGAGGATCGGCGCGGAGACCACCGCCTCCACGGCCCGCAGCGGCGTCCCGTCCCCCGGGGCATCGGCCGCGACGTCCACCAGGTAGCCAAGCGCCCGGCGCCGGCCGTAGGGCACCAGGAGCAGCGACCCCGGCTCCGGCACGGCGTCGCCGGAGCCCAGCCGGTAGCTGAAGGTACGCTCGGGTCGATCGGCGATCGCGTCGACCGCAACCCGGACGACGCGGCCGCCCTCGTCAGACCTGGGGCCGGCGCGGCGGCTCACGGCGCGCCTCCGCCTGGATCATCTCCCAGATCCGCTCGGCTGCCTCCTCGGGGTGATCGGTCTCGTTGACGATCACATAGTCGTAGTCCCCCGAGGCTGCCATCTCGCGCTCCGCGTTGCGGCGCCGGATGGCGAACGACTCCGCCGACTCTGATCCACGACCCGCCAGGCGGGCGTCGAGATCCTCCAGGGAGGGCGGCATGACAAAGATGAGGAGTGCGTCCGGCACGAGCTGCCGCACGGAGCGCGCCCCCTGGGGATCGATGGTCAGGATGGCGTCGCGCCCGGCGGCCAGGATGCCTCGCACCTGCTGGACCGGCGTCCCGTACCAGTAGCCGTGGACGTTGGCGCACTCCAGCAGGCCACCCTCGGCCCGCAGCGCCTCGAACTCACGTTCCGGCAGGAAGTGGTAGTGAACGTTGTCGATCTCGCCGGGCCGGCGCGGTCGCGTCGTGTTGGTGATGATGGGTACGACCTGCGGATGCTCCTCCGCCAGCTGCGCGACGATGGTGCTCTTGCCCACCCCCGAAGGCCCCGAGACCACGACGAGCAGCGGGTTCGGGAACGTCATCCGCTTCTCGGCAGCGGGGCCCTCGGTGGAGTGCTCGCCGGCCATCGTGGCGTCCGGCGGCAGGGGTTCCTTCGTCACCGGCTCCCGTCCTCCTCGTTTCCGTCCTCGCCGTCCACCGATGCCCCGATTCCCCGGGGCAGCCCGACGTCCGTGAGTCCGGCGGCCTCCAGGGCCTGCTGCAGGTCCGCCGGCAGCTCGCTCCAGGCGCGGAGCCGCCGGCCATCCATGGGCCGGTGCAGGGCGAGCCGCGCGGCATGCAGGAACTGGCGGCGCAGGCCGCCCGGGCCCGTGCCTCCACCGTAGCGCAGGTCGCCCACGATCGGCAGCCGCAGGTAGGTGAGGTGGGCGCGCAGCTGGTGTGTCCGTCCGGTGCGGGGCCGGAGGACCAGCAGCGAGTGCCCGCCGCTCGCGGCGAGTACCTCGTACTCCGTCACCGCCTCGCGACCGGACGCCACGACGGCCATGCGCTGCCGATCCCGGGGATCGCGGCCAACCGGCGCCTCGATGCGGCCGCGGAGCGCCGGGGGCGTCCCCCGCACGAGCGCCACGTACGCCTTGTCGATCGATCGTTCGCCGAACTGCCGCATGAGGCTGGCCTGCGCCGCGTCCGTCTTTGCCACCAGGAGCAGGCCGGAGGTCTCCTTGTCGAGCCGATGGACGATGCCCGGGCGCTCGAGGCCCGCGATTGCACCCAACCGCTCGCCGCGTGCCCGTGCGCGCCCCAGGAGAGCGTGGACGAGCGTTCCGGATTCATGGCCGGCGCTCGGGTGGACGACCATGCCGGCCGGCTTGTCCACGATGAGCATCGTGGCATCCTCGTACGCGACCGTCAGAGGAATCGATTCGGGGACCAGGCTCGGGTCGGGCGGGGCGCTGAGCTCGACGCTGATCTCCTCGCCGCCCTGCAGCCGGTCGCTGGATCGCGCGCGACGTCCGTCGAGCAACGCGCGCCCGTCGCCAATGAGCCGCTGGGCATGCGCCCGGCTGATGCCGCCGACCGCGGCCACGGAAAGATCGAAGCGGCCCGGCACCGCCGGACCGCTCACCACCCGAGAGGCCGCCTCCCGATCCGCGATCGGCGCGCGGGAGGCTGCGCCGCCGTGGCCCGTCTCCGTCATTGCGCGCCCCCGTCCTGGGTCGGCTCCCCCGGGCTGGCGGCCGCATCGGGAGCGCCCGGCTCGCGGTTCGCCTTCTCCGGGGACGTGGCGGTCGCGCGGGCATCCCCGTCGAAGAACCACAGGATCACCACCAGCGTCAGGATCCCGACCACGAGCGAGCTGTCCGCAACGTTGAAGGTCGGCCAGCGCAGGTCGCCCACCCCCACCGAGACGAAGTCGATCACGCGCCCGCCACGGACGACCCGGTCCACCAGGTTGCCCAGCGTGCCACCCAGCACCACCCCGAGCACCAGGAAGAACCACAGGGTGCGCCCGTGGAACGCGCGGGCGAAGTACGCGACCAGTCCCATGGCCAGTACGCTGACGATGAGGAACACCGGCAGCGCGTTCTGGAACAGGCTGAATGCGGCGCCGGCGTTCTCCGCGTGCCAGATCTGGACGAACGACCCGATCACGTCCACCTGCGCGCCGATCGCCACGTTCGCCGCGACGAGCGCCTTGCTCACCTGGTCTGCGACGAGCAGAACGCCCGCGACTCCCAGCATCGTCGCGAGCTCGCGGCCTCGGGGTCCGGTGGTGCCTCGCTCGTCCATCTGGGGCGAAGCCTACACCGCGCGCCGGACCGAGAGCGCGAGCCGCCCTCCGTCCATCTCGACGTTCTCCGTGCGGTCGGGATCGTCGAGTCCCGCTGCCGGACCGATGGCGACCGACGTGGCCAGGAGCTCGTCCGCCAGCCAGGCGCGGTGCGGCTCCAGCGTCGCGAGCAACCCGCCATCGCCGCTGACCGCCACCTCGATCCGATCGCTGATCTCGTAGCCAGCCTCCTTGCGGAGGCCCTGCAGCCGGTGCGCGACCTCGCGGGCCATTCCCTCCGCCTCCAGCTCCGGCGTCAGCGTGGTATCGAGGGCGACCAGCAGGTCCCCCTCCTCTGCCACGGCATGGCCCGGCCGGGCGCGGGCGACCAGCTCGAACTCGTCCGGCTCCAGGGTCACGCCGCCGGCGACGACCCGTCCGTCCGGCCGCGCTTCCCACTCCCCGTTGCGCGCAGCGGCCATGATCGCGCCCACCGCCGCACCACGACGTGGACCGATGACGGGGAGAAGCGGACGCAGCGTTCGCTCCACGAGCGACGAGGCGTCCGGGATCGCCTCCAGGGACTTCACGTTCAGCTCGTCGAGGACCTGGGCCCTGAGCTCGGCTTCGACCGCCGGGTCATCCGCCAGGGAGCCGCCACCCGCGCGCCGCAGCCGCAGCGCGCCCAGCGGCTGGCGGACCCGGACGCCGGAGGCGGCGCGCGCGGAGTGACCAAGGGCCACCACGGCCCGCGCGCGGACCACGGCCTCCTCGAGGGCCACGTCCCGTCGCCCGTCGACAGGCGCGGGGAAGTCGGCGAGGTGGACCGAGTCCGGCGCCGCGGGGTCCACGGCGACCACGAGGTTCTCCCACAGGGCGTCGGCCAGGTGCGGCACGAAGGGCGCGATGACCCGTGAAAGGGTCGACAGCACGGTGTGCAGGGTGCGGTAGGCGGCCCGCTTGTCGTCGTCCATCGCGCCTTTCCAGAACCGGCGCCGGTTGCGACGGATGTACCAGTTGGACAGGTCCTCGACGAAGGCCTCGACGCTGCGTGTGCCGCGCTGGGCGTCGTAGCCGTCCAGCGCGGATCGCACATCGGTGACCACCGCGTCCAGGCGGGAGAGGATCCATCGGTCAAGCAGGCTCCGCGTCCCCTCACCTGAACCGGATTCGTCGGTCTCTGGCGTCCAGCCGTCAAGGCGGGCGTAGGTGACGAAGAACGCGTACGTGTTCCACATCGGCAGGAAGAAGCGGCGCACGACCTCGTGGCCGGGACCGTAGCCGAAGTTCAGGTTCGTGGCCGGGTTGGTGGCCATGAACATCCAGCGCATGACATCGGCGCCGATTCGTTCGGAAGCTTCGTCGAACGGAATCGCGTTGCCCTTGCTCTTGTGCATCTCCTCCCCGTGCTCGTCGCGCATGAGCGCGTAGCCGAAGAGGGTCCGGGCCATCGGCTCGTCGGCCAGCACGGTCGACATGGTCAGCAGGGCGTAGAACCAGTTGCGGAACTGGCCCGGAAAGGACTCGGTGACGAGGTCGGCCGGGAACCAGGCCCTCCAGTAGTCGCGATCCGTGTTCCAGCCCAGGGTCGAGAAGCCAACGATCCCCGCGTCCAGCCACGGGTTGCCCACGTCGCCGATGCGCCGCGAGCGTCCGCCGCACGCGGTGCACGCGATCTCCACTCCGTCCACCCAGGGCCGATGCGGCGAGTGCCCCTCGAAGGCCTCCCAGCCGGCCACGGCCCGCTCCTGCAGCTCCTCCCGCCCGGCAATGACCTCCCAGCCCTCGCAGTCCTCGCACACCCAGATGGGCAACGCCAGGCCGTAGTAGCGCTTCTTGCTGATCATCCAGTCGCCCATGTTGCGGAGCCAGTCGAGCTCGCGCTCCTCGAGGCCCACGCCCTCCGGGAGCCAGGTGATCTGCCGGGTGGCCCGGGAGATGGGCTCGCGCAGCGGATCCATCCGGATGAACCACTCGTCCACCAGGCGGAAGACGAGCTGCGTGCCGCATCGCCAGCAGACGGGGTAGCTGTGGCGATAGGTCTCCTTGGCCACCAGCAGGCCGCGGCGCTCGAGGTCGGCCGCCACGTCCCGGGCGACGTCCTCGGCGGGGTCCGATGTCGCCCCTGCGAACCGGCCGGTCTGCCAGCCGTAGCCGTCCCGGAAGATGCCGAACTCGTCGATCGGGTCCAGGACCGCGAGGTGGTAGGCCTTCGCCAGGGCGAAGTCCTCCTGGCCGCAGCCGGGCGCGATGTGGACGATCCCGGTTCCCTCCTCGTCGGAGACCTCGTTCCAGTCGATCACCCGGTGCGCCACCCCGGCCTGCACCGGGAGGTCGTCGAACGGTCCCCGGTAGGCGAGGCCCACCAGCTGGGCCCCATCGACGGACCGGATGATGGGTGCATCGCCGGTGACCCGCGCCTTGGACCCCGCAGAGACCCACCATCGGCGCCCCTCCCGCCCCTCGACGAGGTGGTAGGTCAGGTCGGGGTGCACCGCGGCGGCGACGTTGGACGAGAGGGTCCACGGCGTCGTGGTCCAGACCAGCAGGTCCTCGTCCTCGTGACCGGGGCTGCTGATGGGCAGGCGGATGGTGAGGGACAGGTGGGCCAGCTCGCGGTAGCCCTCCGTGGCGATCTCCATGTTCGACAGCCCCGTGGCGCAGCGCGGGCACCAGGGCATGACGTCGTGCCCCTTGTAGATCAGTCCGCGCCGGTGACACTCGGCCAGGAAGCCC
Source organism: uncultured Chloroflexia bacterium (assembly GCA_963805645.1). Classification (GTDB taxonomy): domain Bacteria; phylum Chloroflexota; class Limnocylindria; order QHBO01; family QHBO01; genus CAVXEH01. Next base: position 222,056 of record CAWDVA010000005.1, read on the forward strand.
CAGATCGTGTAGTTGTTCTCATCCGAGTTCGTGTAGTAGCTGTTGTCCCAGTCCATCCAGTAGCCGAGACGCTTGCTCTGCTCGGTCTGGATGCCCGCGAAGCGGTCGACCCTCGCCTTGCACAGGTCGACGAAGCGGTCGATCCCGAACTCCTCGATCTGGCGCTTGTTGTTGAAGCCCAGCTCGCGCTCGACCTCGACCTCGATCCACAGGCCCTGGCAGTCGAAGCCGTTCTGGTAGCGCTGCCGCTCCCCGAGCATGGTGTGGTAGCGCTGGAAGAGGTCCTTGTAGGTGCGGCCCCAGGCGTGGTGCACGCCCATGGGGTTGTTGGCGGTGATCGGCCCGTCCAGGAAGCTGTAGCGGTGCGCCGCAGCCTCGTTGCGCGCGAGGTAGCGGGCCATGGTGTCGCGCGCCTCCCAGCGGGCGATCTGCTCGCGCTCCAGAGACGGTACGTCCAGCTTGGGGCTGACCGGCCTGAACACCGTTCCTCCTGTTCTCCTTGCGGGCCCGCGCGGCCCATGAAAAAACCCGTCCCGCTGCCGGGACGGGAACGTCGCGCGATCCCGCGGTACCACCCGCGCTTGACCGATGGCGCCCGCGTCGACGCCTCGATCCGCTCACCCGCCACGGGCCCGCCTCGCGGCATGGACCGATGGCGTCGCCACCGATATCGGGGGGCGGGCCCCGGGAAACGCTACGCACGCCGGCGGGCTTGCCTCCGGCGCTTCGCACCTCCGGCTCGGGAGGGATCGCTCCGCGCCTCGATGCCGCCCGCTTCCACCGTCCGGGCTCGCTGCAGGCTCGTTGGGAACGGGAGCGCTGGCTCCGTCTCAGCCGTCTTGGATCTGGGCGGATCCTCGCAGCGCGGCACCGCGCTTGTCAATTCGGTGACGGTGAGTCAGCCGGTCACCGCGCGCGCGAGCAGAACCAGGGCCGACAGCGCGCTGACCGTGACGAGACCCGAGAGGCGCGGCCACCACGCGCGTGCCGCGAGCACGCCGACCGCGGCGAGCGGTCCACAGGCCAGCAGGGCAAGCGCCTCCAGGCGCGCCGGCGTGTTATCCGCGCTCATCGCCGCGTCGCCTCCCACGGCCAGGTAGAAGGCCACGGAGCCCACCAGCGGAATGAGCGCCCAAACGACGGTGGCGATCACGCGCAGCCGGGCATCGATGGCCCAGGCGGGCCGAGTCCACGTGCCGCGGACACGCTGCCGTGCGGGGCCTGCCTCCCGCCATGGTGCTTCAGGCTCCGCCTCCGGCAGAACCCGCGCGGCGTCGGCCGCAGGTGCCGCGGCCGGCGATGCCGCGCCGGCCCGCCGGGCTTCCTCGATCGCCTGCCGCTCCGCCTCGGCCGCCTCCAGGGCGGCCTGCCGCGCGGCCGCAAGCTCGGCCTCCAGCCGCGCTCGCTCGATGCCGGTCAGCACTCGGGGCCCCGACGGAGGACTCTCGGCCGGCTCCGCCGCCGGGAGCTGCGCCGCGGGCTCGAGGACCTCGGCCGGCTCGCCCGGTGGCGGGAGTGCGGCCTGCACGCGGCCGCTCACCTCGTCCAGCCGCTGCTGGACGCGGGCCGCCGCCCCGAGCGCCTCGATCAGCTCGGGCTCCGACGCGGCAGCAATGGCCAGCCGCCCGAGATTGGTGGGGACCAGGATCACCGTGCGTGTCGGAGCCAGGCGCACGATCCAGATCCGTTCCTCGCCGCGCAGCATCGCCGCCCCGTAGGCCCAGCCCAGGAAGCCGTACCGCGCCCGAATCGCGCTCCCCGCGTCCCCGCTCATGGCGACCCGGGTGACGGCACCGGGGACGAGGTGGAAGCGCCGACTGCCGCCGAGCCACCGGAGGCGCAGGCCGCCCACCTCGACCTCCAGCCGCAGGGTCAGCGGGGCGAGGGAGATCGCCAGCGCGGCCCCGACCAGCAGCCCGGCCAGCACCCACAGCCCAATGTCCACGCCGGTCGGCACGAAGAACCCGCCGATCGTCGCCGCGGCCGCGACCACCACCATCACGGCCGGGACCGCGAGGACGCGCGAAAGCGTCCGGGCCAGCCTCACGCGCGCGATGGCCATGGGTTCGTCTGCCATCGGCTCAGGCCTTCTCCGTCACGCGGTACTCGAGGTATCGCCCGGTCATCAGCCGGGTCTGCGCATCGAGCGCCGGCAGGTTGCTGAACAGGATGCCGATGACCGGGAGCCCCAGCCATTGGGCGTAGCTGATGGCGCGGGTGACCGGCCCCCAGTTCGCCGGACGTGGCGGCACGATGGCATTCTCCACGTAGATCATCACAATCAGGGACACGAAGGCCAGGGTCAGCATGGTACTCGCGAAGAGCGGCAGGTTCTGGCCCAGGATGGTCTGGCCGAAGGCCGGGTTGAGGAGCAGGGGGATCAGGGCACCGAAGGTGATGACGAACGGCCCGATGGCCCAGCTGATGTGCTCCCAGAACAGGTTCATGATCCGCCAGACCCGCGAGAAGCGCGGTATCTCCGGGTGGCGGAAGGCGCTCTGGACCACGAACGGGATGTCGGTCACACCCCAGGCCCATCGACGCGCCTGGGTGTACTGGACCATCATGGAGCGCCAGTAGGTCCGCGCCCGAACCGCGTCCCCATAGATCGGGATGAAGAGTGGAACAGCGCGGAAGCGGTCGCCGTAGCGGAAGTAGCTCTTCCAGTAGAACCGGCTGTCCTCGGGAATGGCGTCGGTGGCCCAGTAGCCGACCTCGTGGACCATCTTGAGCGTCGTCGAGTAGCTCGAGAAGCTCACCAGCTTCTCCGGCATCACGTTGCGCCACAGCTGCATCTGGGTGAGCATCGCAGCGAAGAGCCGCAGCAGGACCGGCGCCTCCCAGATGTTGTTGTGGAAGTACGGGATCGGCTGGTAGAGCTGCGTCTCGCGGTTCGGGTCGCTCACGTGCATCCAGGCCAGGTAGGTGAAGTACTGGGGGTGCACGCGGAAGTCCGCGTCGAGGTCGGTGATCAGGATCCGCGCCGGGTCCATGCCGCGCTCGCGCACCAGGAGCCGGTACAGGTATCGGCCGCCCCAGGCCATCGCGCTGCTCTTGCCGACCACGATCCCGGGCTCGAGCGGGTCGCGGATGTGGATGAAGTCCCCGAACGCGGTCCCGAACTCTTCGCGAAGGACGCGGACGTTCTCGATCCCCTGCTCATCGGTTTCCCGGGTGATGATCGCGCAGACCTTCCGGTCCCGCGGCCACTCGGCCGCCGCGAGCGCGCGCACGGTCTCGCGCAGCTTGTCGAGTGACTCGGTGTAGGTCGGGATCAGGGCCAGCTGGGTGTACCCGCGCCAGTCGGGTACCGGCGTCCCGTCGGCCGCCCCGAACGCATCGGCATCCGGAGACAGATTGCCCCCCGTGCTCCCGCCATGGTCCCCCGCCTCGAGCCGGGCCATCCAGTCCGTGGCCTCCACCGATCGCACCCGCCGGAACCCGACGACCACCGTGACGCCCAGCCAGAGCGAGCGGCAGAGCATGTAGAAGTCGAAGGTCAGGACGAAGTAGGCCACGAGCCAGGGATAGCTGAAGCTGAGCCAGATCGGGCCCAGGATGATGGCCCAGCTGATCAGCCCCGGGACGATCTCCAGCAGGCGCTGGAGCCATCGATAGCGATCTGCCTGCGCGTCCTCGACCATGCGGTTCTCCGGCCGGGCGCCCGCCCGGCGGGACGGTCGCGCCGACGACTAGTAGACCGGCGTCACCCAGGAGCGGTAGGCGTCGAGCTTCCCGCGCACCGCGTCGAAGTAGATCCTCGACAGGCGCGTGGTCACCGGGCCGGGACGGCCGTCCCCCACCGTGCGGCGATCGACCTCGATCACCGGGGAGACCTGGGCGCCGGTGCCGCACAGGAAGATCTCGTCGGCGCTGTACAGCTCCGTGCGGTCGATCGACCGCTCGAGGACGGCGATGCCCAGGTCATTGGCGACGGACATCAGGCGCCTGCGGGTGATCCCTTCGAGCACGTTGTCGGTCACCGGCGGCGTGATGAGCATGCCGCCGCGAACGATGAACAGGTTCTCCGCGCTCCCCTCGCTGACGTGCCCGTCCTGGGTCAGGACGATGGCCTCATCGAATCCGTTGAGCTGCGCCTCGCTCTTGGCCAGCGCCGAGTTCACGTAGGCACCGGTGATCTTGCTCCGCGCGGGTATTGCGTTGTCATCCGTGCGCCGCCAGCTGCTGACCTGCGCACGCACCCCCGCCTCGGTGTCGATGTACTTGCCGAACGGAATGGCGAAGATCGCCAAATCGGCGTCGAGGTTGTGAAGCCTGACGCCAATGAGCTCGCTGGACTTGTAGATGAGAGGACGGATGTAGACGTCCTCCTGCAACCCGTCGCGGCGGAGGAGTTCGAGGGTGGCATCGGCCATCTGCTGCGGCGTGTACGGGACGGCCATGAACAGCACGCTGGCGGAGCGGATGATGCGCTCGAAGTGCGGCAGGATGTCCAGCGCGTACAGCTGACCCTCGTCCGCGTTCCAGTAGGCCCGCACCCCCTCGAAGACGGCGGTGCCGTAGTTCAGCGCATGGGTCATGACACTGACGTTCGCGTCGCGGAGCGGGACGAATCCGCCTTGGAAGAACGCCCACAGGTCGGGGGTCTTCTCCAGTCCGGCGGCGGGAGCCGGTGTGGCTTGCTTCAGCAACGTGCTCTCCTCATGGGCCGGGCTCGCGTCGTGCGCGCGCGCCAGCTTGCGGCACTTCCAGTATAGCCGTCGATGGGGGCCGTCTCGGCCCAGCGCTGAGCGCGTTGCGGAATCAGTGGCCTCCCACCACCGGGACCGGCAGGATCAGTGCCATCGCGATATACGCGGCGTAGATCGGGCCGCCGACGAGCAGCAGCCAGGCCGTCAGCCGACGGACCCGGAGCATGGCCCCGAAGATGAGGAATGTGGCGAGGAACGCGGCTGCGGCCGAGGCGAAGGAGAGGGCGCTCTCCGGGCTGAAGACCCAGTCGGTGAAGACCAGCCCCAGCACCGTGGGGATGCAGCTCTGGAAGACCATGGCGCCGGTGATGTTCCCCATGGCCAGCGTGTCCTTCCCGGTGCGCACCCACAGCACGGAGTTGGCCTTCTCCGGCAGCTCGGTGGCGATGGGAGCGATGACCAGGGCCAGGATCCGGGGATCCAGGCCGACCACCGTCGAGAGATGCTCCACGGCTCCGACGAACACCTGGGCGCCCACGATGATCGCCGCCAGGGCCAGGAGGACCTGCGCCACCACGATGCGCAGGCGCGGCGTGCCTTCGGTCGCCTCCCAGGCATCGATCTCGCCCGGCAGCAGGTCGAGATCCATGGCGCGACCGGCGCGCATGCCCGGCAGGCGGGTGACGTGCAGCCGGTTGAGGTCGGCCGCGTCGCTGTCCGCCCCCTCTTCCGCGAAATGCGCACGCACGTAGATCGCGTAGAGCACCAGGAGGAGACCAGCGACCGGCCACTTGAGCCAGTGGATCGGCTCCGGCAGGAAGGTCGCGCCGATGGCGATGGCGTAGGCGACGACGAAGTAGCCCACATCGCGACCGAGCACGCGGACGTTCACGCGAAGGTCAGTGGATCGCCGGCCGCCCCGCGCGAAGATCAGCACGGCGGTGCCGGTGACGAACATCGCCAGCGTCGAGAGCATGAAGGGCGCGCCCAGGATGGCGCCCACGCCCACCTCCGCGGAGTGGGGTGTACCGCCGCCGAACACGATGGGCCCGACGATGGCGATGAGCGGGATGAGCGTCTCGGGCATCGCGGTCGCCACGGCGGCCAGCACGCTGCCCACGGCACCTTCCGCGAGGTTCAGCACGTGCCCGAACCACTCGATGCCGTTCGTGAACAGCTCGGCGCCGACGAGGATCAGCGCCAGCGAGCCGATGAGCAGGACGACGTCCACGTCACGCCTCCGCGGTGCGGGGCCGGCCGGCCGCTCTCCTGGCCGCCGGCCCGGTGCGGTTGACTACGGGCGCAGGTGCTGCGGCGCGTACGGGAGCAGGGCCACGTGCCGGGCGCGCTTCAGGGCCACGGTCAGCATCCGCTGATGCCGAGCACACGTGCCCGTCTTTCGGCGCGGCTCGATCTTGGCGCGCTCTGACAGGTATCGGCGGAGGCGGTTGACCTCCTTGTAGTCGATGCTATCGGCCTTGTCGACGCAGAAGTTGCAGACCTTGCGCCGCCGCCGATCGCGGTAGTAGTCCGCCGTCTCGCGGCGGGAACGTGGGCTAGCCATGGTTGTCGGTGGTCCTCAGTGCTCTAGAACGGGATGTCGTCGACGTCAACGTAGGGCTCGTCACCGCCGGCACGCGGCGCCGCACCGCGCGGCTTGGCAACGGGCGCGGAACCGGACGGGGCGTCCGCGAAGCCCGCCTCCCCCTCCTCGCGGCTGCGCCGCTCCAGGTTGACGACCCGCGCGAACCGCAGCTCCAGGCTGGTGCCCTTGCTGCCGTCGTTGCGCTCGTACTCGCGAGCTCGCAGCTCGCCCTCGGCGTAGATCTTGTTGCCCTTGCGGAGCTGCTCGGCGGCGCGCTCGGCGGCCTGGTCCCAGACCTCCACCCGGAGCCACAGGGTCTCCTCGACCCACTCGCCATCCGGCCCGCGACGGTTGCTGTTCACGGCGACCCGCAGGTTCGTGACGGCCTTGCCGCTCGGCGTGTAGCGCAGCTCCGGATCGGCCCCCAGGTTGCCGATGATCATCATCTTGTTCAGGGTCATGGGTCAGGTCCTCCTCCGGCCGTGGGCGCGGTTCATCCCTCCGACGACGCGGCTGCCGCCTCGCGCTCCTCGTCGGCGGCCTCTTCCTGCTCCGATTCGGTGGACTCCTGCGCGTCATCCGCCGGGACATTCGAATCGTCAGCCTCATCCGGCGCCGCCTTCCCGGCATCCTCGGACGCTCCGGCGTCGGGGGTCTCCTCGCGCTGCTCGTGGTCCCGGTCAGCAGCAGCCTCGGGCTCCTCGGGCGCCGGACCGCGATCCTCGATCACGGTCACCAGGTGCCGGAGGATCTCCTCGCTGATCAGCATGCCGCGCTCGATCTCGCGGACGGCGGACGGCTCGATATCGAAGTGGATCAGGAAGTAGCTTGCTTCGCGCAGGTGCTGGATAGGGTAGGCCAGCCGGCGCTTCCCCCATGGCGAGACCTTGGACAGGCTGCCGCCCGCGTTCACGATGGCACGGGTGACCTTCTCGACCGCGGACTGGAGCTTGTCGTCCTCCATATCCGGGCGAAGCAGAAGCATGAGCTCGTATCGGCGCATGAAGCCGAACGCCTCCTCTCTCTGGGACTGCGGCATTCGACCACGGGCGCGGACGATGCGGCAGAAAGGGGCCAGACAACACAACCGCCTCCGCGTTCGGAGGCGCCCGGGCAGTATAGTCGCCCGGGTTGGGCTCGGCAACGACCCGTTACGGTGGTCCTATACTCCTTCCCACTCCCGCTGCCCGCACTTGTGAAGGACGAATGCCAGGCAACCCGATCCTCCTCTGCTCACCACCGGGTGAGCTGCGCACCCGGCTCGAGCAGGAGCTCACCGCCTCCGGCTATCCGGTCAGCACCGTCCGCACCCCGGCTGACGCTGTCGCTGCGCTCCGTGATGCGAGCTTCGACCTCGTCGTGGCCGATGGCCTCTCGGTCACCGGCGCCATCGGCTCCATTCGCAATGCTTCGACGGTGCCGACCCCATGCCTGGTTGTCGCTCCGGCCGGGGACGTCGAGGCCCGCATCGCCTTCCTCGAGGCCGGAGCCGATGACGTCCTCGCGGCCGGATGGAAGCAGCGCGAGCTCGCAGCACGGGTGGAGGCTCTCCTCATCCGCTCGGGGCGCGTGCACCCGAAGACGGAGCGCACGACGGCGGCGGGCCACCTTGTCACCTTCTTCTCGCCGAAGGGCGGCGTGGGAACCACGACGCTGGCCGTGAATACCGCCGTGCTCCTGGCCGGGGGCGAGCATTCCGGATCGGGCTTCCCCACCCAGCGGGTGCTCCTGGTGGACCTCGATCTCCAGTTCGGCCAGGTTGCGACCCATCTGAACCTCAGCCCGCGCTTCGACATCGCCGGGCTGGCGAGCGACGAGCCGGCGCTCGCCGATCCCGAGCTCGCGGCGTCGTACCTGACGACGCACGCTTCGGGCGTCACGATCCTCGCCGCACCGTCCATCCCGGACGCGGAGGCCCGCATCGGGGTGGACGAGCTCTCCCGCATCTTCGACCTGCTCCGACCGCGCTTCGACGTGATCGTGGTCGACTGTGGCAGCGCCCTCGATCCCCGGGTGCTGTGGGTCCTGGAGCAGGCGGACACGCACCTGTTCGTGATCTTCCCGGAGATCGCCGCCCTGCGGGCCACGAGCCTGATGCTGGGCTACCTCGCCGAGACCGCCACGCTGCGCGCCCGCACCGAGTTCGTGGTGAACCACATCTTCCCCAAGGAGCTGCTCAAGACGCGCGACATCGAGAACCTGCTGCGCGCGCAGCCGGTCGCCGAGATCCCCTATACCGAGGTGGAGATGATCCGCGCGGTGAACGAGGGGGTCCCGGTGGTCACCAGCCGCCCGGCCTCTCCGGTCGCCGGCGCCCTCCGCGGCATTGCCCAGAACATCATGGGTATCACCGCACCGCCCGCCGCCCCCGCACCCGCGTCCCAGCGCAAGGGATTCCTGTTCGGCCGTCGGTAGGGTGGTGCCGGAGGAGGGATTCGAACCCCCACGCCCCTCGCGGGGCCGCCGGGTTTAAGCCGGCCGCGTCTGCCGTTCCGCCACTCCGGCCCGGTCGCGCGGCCTGAACGCGACCGCGTCGAGCCCAGCGTAGCGGATCAGGTTTCCGTGGTCACAGAATCCGTGGGATCGCCCGCCCCGCTGCCTTCATTCTCGGCGTCCGCCGGCGGCGTATCCTGCGCACCCTTGGGCATTCGGCCGCGGACCACCCTGGTGTGCCGATGGCGCTCGGAGGGCTCCGGAATCCAGCGACGCTCGCCGATTCCGACCCGGCGAAGCAGGCGCCGTATGAGGTCGATCATCGGCCGGGCTCGGGCCGCGGCCACGGCACTGCAGGACCGGATCGGAATTCGAGCGGGAGGCACTGCTGGCTCAACGTGGTCTCCAGGGGTCAGGCGGACGTCGCCCAGTGCTCGGCCGGCTGCGGTCGCCCGAGCAGATACCCCTGGACGAGGGTGATGCCGAGCTTCGTGAGCATCGCCAGCTCCTCCTGGGTCTCGACGCCCTCCGCAATGGCCGATGTTGCCGATTCCGCGGCGAAGTGCAGGAGCCCCATGACGAGCGCCTGTCGCGTGAGGTCCTTGTCGACGCCGCGGACGATACTGATATCGAGCTTCACGAAGGCGGGATGCAGTTCCACGATGTGGTTGAAGTTTGCGACACCTGCCCCGGCATCGTCGACCGCGATCCTCACCTTCGGCCGCATGCGGCTGACCCTGTCCACGAGCGCGGCATAGTCATCGACAGGAACATGCTCTGTGATCTCGATCACGATCGGCCGATCCGCCCGTCGCAGCAGGCGCGCCAGGTCCCCTCCTCCCATCACGAGATCCGGCGAGACATTGAGGCTGAGCCAGGCACCACGCGGCAGGGCTGCCGCGGAATCGATCGCCCGGGCGAGGGTCGCGAGCTCCAGCTTGGCCTCCAGGCCGGTGGTGCGAGCATCGGCGAAGACCCGATCCGGGGTACGACCTTCCGTGAACCGTGTGAGCGCCTCGTATCCGACGCGCACACCGGTCGAGACGTCAACGATCGGCTGGTACACCGACCAGAAGGCACCGTAGCGAATGCTCGACTCGACCCTGCCGCGGACGGCGGAGATCTCCGTCAGGTCCGCCACCTGCGGCCCTATCAGGGCGCCCGCCAGGTGTGCGAACTCGAGGAGAGCCGGGAGCCGGTCAGTGAGCACCACCTCGCCATCCGGGTCGGACGTCGCGATCTCGAGCAGGCCGATCGGTGAACCCTGGTCCAGAATCGGCGCGAATCCCAGCGCGGTGATGCCAAGGTCCGTGAACAGCCTGGTGTTCGGATGCCAGGGACGCTTGACCCAGACCTCTGCCCATGGCCCTGATTGGGCCCGCTCGCGGAGCACCTGCGCTCGGGCGGTCGGCAGGGGCCGGACTCGCGCCTCCACGCCATCCGCGCGGACGATGGCCAGCGGCACAGCCAGTCCGTCGTGATCGAAGTACATCAGGCCGGCCGCCGCGACAGAATCCATGCGCATCAGCTGCCCGCAAATCGAGATCGCCGTCGCTTCGGGCGTGGACCCGCCGCGCACCTCGGCGAGCACGCCCGCGACCAGCTCCCGCTCGTGGGCAAGGCGGGTCAGCGCGGCTTCCCTGACTCGCTCGCGCGTGACATCGCGGCTGACGGCCACGTAGCTCGAGATCTCCCCGTTCGCTTCGCGCAGCGGGGAGATGATCGCTTCCACCTTGAACAGGCTCCCGTCCTTGCAGCGGTTGGTGAGCTCGCCGGTGAACGGCTGGCCGCTCTCGAGCAGCGCCCACATGGTGGCCCAGAACTCCGCGGTATGGATCCCGCTGCTGACGATCCGCGGGTTCTGGCCGATCACCTCGTCGCGGGAGTACCCGCTGACCCGCTCGAAGGCCGGGTTGACATACTCGATCTCGCGCGAGGCGTTCGTGATCATCACGAGCTCGACAGACTGCTCGATCGCCGTAGCGATTCGCCGCATTTCGGCCTCGGCGGTCCTGCGGTCCGTGATGTCCTGGACCGTGCCGGCCAGCGTCGCGACGCGGCCATCTCGATCAAGCGCCACCGAGCCGAGCCCGTACATCCAGCGCATCGCGCCATCTGACGGGCGGACGATGCGGTACTCCTTTGCGAACGGTTGCCGACGCTCGATGATGTCGCGTCGGAGGTACCGCTCCATCTCCGCGCGGTCGTCGGGATGGATGAGCGCGAGCCATCCGGCGACGGTTCGCGGATAGGCCGCGTCGATCCCCCAGATCCTGTCGAGTACCTCCGAGGATTCCCAGCGATCCTCGGCGAATGTCGCCCGATAGGATCCCATGGACGCCGCTCGCTGCGTCTCGCGGAAGAAGTACTCGCTCTCCTGCAGCTGGGCGGCGGCTGCCCGGCGCTCGGTGACATCACGAACCGACTGCACAAAGCCGTCCCCGAGCTTTGAGCACCAGATATCGAGGTACTGGTCCAGGGGTCCGCCGGACGCGTCAGTATCCAGGTAGCGGAAATCCTCGACCGCTGACGGCAAACCGGTCTCGACCACCCGCACGTACTCCGCGAAGAGGCCGTTCCCCACGTGGGCGGGGAAATGCTCGAGGAGCGTGTGCCCGATCTGGTCGGCCACGGCCACGCGACCCAGCCGGGCGATGGCCGGGTTGGCGTACTCGATGCGGAAGTCGACGATCCGTCCATGCGGACCCCGGATCGCCGAGGCAATCGACGTTCCATCGAGCATGGCATCCAGGGCAGTGCGAAGGAATTCCTCTGATTCGCGGACCTTCGCGTGAGCCGCGGCGAGCTCACCCTGCGATCGGCGGCGCTCGGTGAGGTCCGTCACGACCAGGGATCGCAGCAGCGCGCCGTCGAGGTCGAACCCCACCACCGAGATCCTCACGCTGAACCGGACGTCACCGCGTCCGACAAGGTCGAATTCCGCCTGGGCGTGCTTGCCGACATCGACGTCGAGGAGCGTGGCGAACGCGTGGCGATCGGCCTCGGGGACGAGCTCGAGCGCAGGCATCCCGACGACGGCGTCGGCCCCGGTCAGCTCGCCGAAACGTGCGTTCGCGAACAGGACGATGCCGCTCGCCGAGATCGTAGCGGCTCCCTCGTCCATCGCCTCGACGAGGAGCCGGTACGGGCGATCGGCACCTGCGAGCGCGAAGACCCGCTCCTCGCCCGGCGATCCCAGCACCATGGCGTCAACCGCCCCGGTCCTGATCGCATCGAGTGTCTCGCGAGCCTCACGGAGCTGATCACGAAGCTCGTTGAGCTCTGCGTCTCGACGCAGCCCCCTGGCGCCGGCCCGAGCCGGAGCGGACCGTCGGACGGTCGCCTTGATCTTGCCTGCCACTGATCAGTCCCCGACTGGCGGGCCTGGCGCAGGGGCGGTGAACGGTTGGAGGCCAAGCTCCCCACGGACCCACGCCGCATGACTGAGGTCCCCGCTGATGCGCCGGACGGGTGCGGGGCAGCATCTGACGAGCGTCGGTACGGTTACCACGCCGTTGCGCACGGCGATATCGGGGTCGAGGCGGACGTCCACGATCACGAGGTCGACCTTCCCGTCTGGTTGGTCATCACACACCCTTCGCACACTCTCCACCGCCTGCAGGGAGCGCGGAGCAGCCCCGTTCACGTAGAGGACCAGCGACCAGCGGGGTCCGCCGCCCTCCCGGGTCACGTCCGCACGCGCCGAAGCGGGCGCCCGTTCAATCCGACCAGGAGGCGATCCACGCCGGACAGGTCACCGAGGATCTTGCGAAGGTGGGGCGGCAGCCGGCGCACCTTCGCCAGCGAGGGCCCCGGCGACGTGAGGAGCGACAGTGTCGTGTGGCGGTGGGTCACGGTGGACCCCCTTAGGTGTTCCCACGGTACTCCGTCTCCGAGAAAGACACGCAATCTCGATCTGAAGGTTGTTTCGGGGACGCCAGACTCGCACAGTGGCCTGGCGAACCCGATGGCCACAGCATGAATCGGCGACGGCGTGACGCCATTACGGCCTGTCATCAACTCCCAATTGACGGGGCGGTGTCTGGCGACTGGGGCCCGAGCATCATGAGGAGCCGAATCCGCGGCGGCCCATAGCTCGGTCCACCCTGCCGGATCGGCGCGTGGTCATGGAGCTGCTCGGTCGCCAAACCATCGTGCTGACGTTGGCACGCGGAAGCCCGGCGCTGACACCACCATATCCGGGCTTGCGCGGCTGTCCGCTCCGGGTACTCTGGGAGTGACCGAGTCTGGGGATATCCGTGATCTGCTCGAAGTGCGGCACCGAGAACAAGCCGGGTGGACGGTTCTGCGTGGAATGCGGCTCGTCCCTCGCGGTTCCCTGTCCCAGCTGCGGAAGTCCCACCGAGCCCGGCGAGAAGTTCTGTGGCAGCTGCGGCACTGCGCTGAGCGGTGCACTGCCCGCAGCGCTGGCCCAGACGCCGGCGCCCGTTGCCGAGCGTCGGCTGGTGAGCGTGCTCTTCGCGGACCTCGTCGGCTTCACCCCATTCTCGGAGGAGCGCGACGCCGAAGACGTCCGTGACACGCTGAGCCACTACTTCGACCTCGCCTCGGAGGTGATGGCCCGCTACGGGGGAACCGTCGAGAAGTTCATCGGCGATGCGGTGATGGCGGTCTGGGGCACGCCGGTCGCGCACGAGGATGATGCCGAGCGTGCCGTCCGCGCCGCCCTCGAGCTGGTCGACGCGGTGCCCGCGCTGGGTCCGACCATCCAGGCCCGGGCCGGCGTCCTGACCGGGGAAGCGGCGGTCACCCTTGGAGCCACGAACCAGGGCATGGTCGCGGGTGACATGGTCAACACGGCCGCCCGCCTGCAGTCGGCCGCGGCGCCCGGCACCGTCCTGGTCGGCGAGGCCACCCGGCGCGCGGCGGGCCAGGCGATCGTCTTCGAAGAAGCCGGCGAGCAGACGTTGAAGGGCAAGGCGAGCCCGGTTCCGGCCTGGCGCGCCATGCGCGTGGTCTCGGAGCGGGGCGGGCGCAATCGCAGCGAGGCGCTCGAGGCGCCCTTCGTCGGCCGGGACGAGGAGTTCCGCCTGCTCAAGGAGATGTTCCACGCCACCGGTCGCGAGCAGCGAGCCCGGCTCGTCTCGGTCATCGGCCCGGCCGGGATCGGCAAGAGCCGCCTCGCCTGGGAGTTCCAGAAGTATCTCGACGGGCTGGTCGACACGGCCTGGTGGCATCACGGGCGCAGCCCGGCCTACGGGGACGGGATCACCTTCTGGGCACTGGGCGAGATGGTCCGCGGCCGCTGTGGTCTGGCCGAGAACGACGATGAGGCGACCACCCGGGCCAAGGTCGCGGAGGTCCTGGCGCAGACAGTCCCCGATCCTGAGGAGCGAAGGTGGATCGAGCGCGCCCTGCTCCCCCTGCTCGGGATAGGGTCCGACGGCGGCTCCGAGCAGCTGTTCGCCGCCTGGCGCACCTTCTTCGAGCGGCTCAGCGACACGGGCACCGTCGTCCTCGCCTTCGAGGACCTGCACTGGGCGGACAGCGGCACCCTCGACTTCGTGGACCACCTGCTGGAATGGAGCAAGGGCCACCCAATCCTGATCGTGACCCTGGCCCGTCCCGAGCTGCTCGACCAGCGTCCCGACTGGGGAGCGGGCAAGCGCAACTTCGCGTCGGTCCACCTCGAGCCCCTCAGCGAGCCCGACATGAACCAGCTGCTCAGGGGACTGGTGCCCGGACTGCCCGACCGGGCGATGCGGGCAATCGTGGCCCGCGCCGACGGCATTCCGCTCTACGCGGTCGAGACGGTGCGGATGCTGGTCACCGAGGGGCGGCTCAAAGAGGAGGAGGGAGCCTACGTGCCGGTGGGCGACCTCACCGACGTGGCCGTGCCGGAGACGCTGACCGCGCTCATCGGGTCACGCCTCGACGGCCTTGATCCAGTCGACCGGGCGCTGATCCAGGACGCGTCGGTGCTGGGACAGAGCTTCACGCTCGACGCGCTGTCGGCAATCTCCGGGCTCGATGCCGCGAACCTCGAGCCTCGCCTGCGCGCCCTGGTTCGTCGCGAGCTGCTGGCCGTCGAGCTGGATCCCCGCTCCCCCGAGCGCGGCCAGTACGCCTTCCTGCAGTCGCTGATCCGGGAGGTGGCGTACAACACCCTGGCCAGGAAGGACCGCAAGGCACGCCACCTCGCGGCGGCCCGGTACTTCGAGCAGGTCGGATCGGACGAGCTGGCGGGCGTCCTGGCCGGACACTACCTGGCGGCCCATGCCAACGCGACCGAGGGACCGGAGGCAGACGCCCTCGCCGCGCAGGCCCGGGTCGCGCTGAAGGGCGCTGCGGAGCGTGCGGCATCCCTGGGAGCCCACGACCAGGCGGTCGCCCTGCTCGAGCAGGGGTTGGCGGTGACCACCGATGCCGCCGATGAGGCAGAGCTTCTCGAGCGCGCAGGCCTGTCGGCAGGCAAGGCGGCCCGCTACGACGCAGCGGGAGACTTCCTTCGTCGCGCGGTCGCAATCCACAGAACGCGGGACGATCGCCTCGCAGCCGCCCGGGCCACCGCCTCGCTCGGCAGGACACTGCGGTGGGCGCACCGGACGGAGGCGGCGATCGACCTCCTGCTGGCGGCCTCGGCAGAGTTCACGGACCTGTTCCCGGATCCTGCCGTATTGGCGTTGTCCGGCGTGCTCGCCGAGGCCTACGTGGAGAACCAGGAGCCCCGCCGGGGCCTTGAGGTCGCGGAGCGTGTCCTGGAGGCGGCGGAGCACGGCGACCTGGCAGAGGTCCTCGCTGTGACGCTGGTGGCGAAGGGGACGGCACTCGGCCAGCTCGGGCGCCGGCGCGAGGGGATCGGCGTTGTCAGGGCGGGCGAGCAGCTCGCGCGCGGCAACGGGCTGGACGACACGCTGATGCTTGCCCTGGGCATCCGCGGCTTCCTGCAGAGCGATCTCGACATGGCCGACTCGCTGGACGCCAACCGCGAAGCCCTCGCCGTGGCCCGTCGAATCGGGAACCGCGCGGGACTGCTGCGCATCGTCAACAACATCGGGTACACCGCCTTCCTCACCGGCGACTGGGACGAGGCGCTGGAGCAGCTCGACGGACAGCTGGCCGAGGACCTCGACCGGGGACACCGCATCTCGCTGCTCGCAAACGCGACCATCGTCCACGCGTGTCGTGGCGAGGACGTGACCCGGTCGCTCGAGGAGCTGCAGCGCCTGCTCGATGACGATCCCGACTCCGGCCCAGACTTCCGCGCCGCTGTCGACGATGCGATCGCGAACGCCGCTACCGCGGACGGGCGGCTGGGCGAGGCGCGCGCGGCCTGGCGGCGCCTGGCGGATCACGCCGCGGTCAATGCCCCGGAGTTCAGGTATCGGACCGCCCGGCTCGCATTGTGGGACGGCGAAGTGGCCGAGGCCCGGGAGGACCTCACGGCGCTGGATGCAACGGGCGTCCACGGCCGCGTGGTGGAGCTGCGCCGGACGACGATCACGGCCGGCCTGGCCGCTCGCGAAGGCGACACCACGAAGGCGCTGCAGCTGTACAAGGAGGCCCTGCGGGGCTGGCACAGCGTGGGGCTCGCCTGGGACGAGGCCCTCACCGGGATCGACATCGCCACCATGCTCGAGCCGTCGCATCCCGAGGTGCGCGCTGCCGCGGAATCGGCGCGCGAGATCCTCGTTCGCTTGGGCGCGAAGCCGTTCGTGGCACGCCTGGACGCGGCGATGCCGGCCGCTACGCCTGGCCCGGATGCCGGTAAGGTGCCGGCCGCGGACCACGGCCGGAGCACCGCCGGCTGATCAGCGGTCGCCCCCGCCAGGGGGCGGATCGGGGCTCGTGTTTCGGCGGGTCCTTGCCGCTAGGCGCCCATGAAGCCCGATTCATGCTCAGATGTTGGAGGCGACGACGGGAATCGAACCCGTGTACGCGGGTTTCAGGGATGGCCATACCGGCCGCGGACGTCCGTTGGCGGCGTCGCCACGCTCAGATCGGCCGGTCAGGTCGACCCTTTGACCGCCGTGGTCCGCCCCTGTTGCTGCCAGCGTTGCTGCCGGGGGGTCCCGATGCTTCCACCGAGGCACGCCGGCCTCGTCGTCCCACTGGCGGCGTCTGCAGCCGGCCCGCGACGTCGCACAGCTGGCCTTTGGTGAGGTGCAATGAACGAAGGAGGCGAATGGCCCCGCAAACGGGCCAATGGCGGCTCCATGTGATCGCGAAGTCGGTCCCAGCAGCAACCCGACTGCGCTTGTGAGTCCTGCCTGACCGCGCGTTCGGGACCTTCTCCCCTTGCCGCACCCGTTGACGCGCGCTTTGCTGGAGGTCCCAGTCATGGGAGGAGAGAGCAATGCGACGCGTGATTGCGGCAGTGGCGGTGCTGGGCCTGCTGTTGGGTGCCTGTTCCAGCGACCCGACCACCTCGGAGGAATACCAGGCAGTGGCGCAGCAGCTCGCCGACACCCAGCGGTCGCTGGCCGACGTGACGGCCGATCGCGATGCGCTTCTCGCGGCCGCACAGCAGCCGGCAACTGAGCGGCACGCGAAGGCACAGGCAACGCAAGATGCGGTGCGCGCCATCCTTGACGACCCCGAATCAGTCGGGACCGAGGACGAGGTCATTGACGCCCTGGCCGCCTACGCGACGCCGGGTGCCATGATGGACGACGCTGTCTTCAGCGCCGTACCGATGAAGAGCGCCTGGCGCAACACCCTCTACGGCGGGGCGATGGACGCTCGGATCGACACGACCTACACCTGGCTGTCGGAGGACGGCTCCCAGGGCGGGTCCATCTGGCTGTGGCATGGGACGAATGCGGCTGGCAATCCCTTCGAGCTGCCGGGGGTCAATCTGGACGAATACAACGAGGACGGGCGGATGACACGCACCTACGTGGCTTACCCGTACCCCGACGATTACGTCAGGAAGGCCGTGTTGGGGAGTGGCACCTAGCGATCCGGTATGAGCCCCGGAGTCAGAGTTGCATCCCGCGGCCCGACTCCGGAGGCGCGCGTCGCGCATTTCCTTCAGAAGTCTGCGCTCACTGCCCACCGCCAAAATCGGGCACGCCGCTCGTCGATTAAGTCCGTGAGGATCGTTTGGCCGTCCTCACGTCACGTGGGCCGCGCGGCGGGGTACGTCGAATGCCTGTGAGGCATCGGACTGGCTGGAGAGAAGCACTTCCAGGGCTAGCCATTGCATCGTTATTCGATTCTTGCTCAGATGTTGGAGGCGACGACGGGAATCGAACCCGTGTACGCGGTTTTGCAGACCGCTCCCTGGACCACTCGGGCACGTCGCCCCGATGCTGCGCACTGGCTGCCCCGCGAGGATTCGAACCTCGGTTCACGGATCCAAAGTCCGCTGTCCTACCACTAGACGACGGGGCAGCGGATCCGAGGCACGAGGCTAGCAGGTCAGTGCCGCCTGGGCAGAAAAATGGAGCGGAAGACGGGACTCGAACCCGCGACCCTCACCTTGGCAAGGTGATGCTCTACCAACTGAGCCACTTCCGCCCGTTTCGCCGATGCGCGCCACAACGTGGTGCCGAGGGTCAGAATCGAACTGACGACACCCGCCTCTTCAGGGCGGTGCTCTACCAACTGAGCTACCTCGGCTCGCCCGTTCGATCCTCAGGATCTGCGGCCCCGCTCGTGGTCGCGTATCGAGCCGGACGATAGCACAGCCGTTCGCCGAGCGGCAAGGCGCCATCGGCCTACTGCGGCGAGGGCATCCCTCCCGTTCCAACCGGGGCCGGCGTGTCGAGCCCGGAGGGAAACGGCTGGCCCATCTGGCCGGCGATCCGCTCCAGGATCCGGATCCGCTCGGCAATGGGCGGATGGGTGTCCCACATCGACTTCGCGCGCTCCTCGAAGCTCTTGATGGGATTCACGATGTACAGGTGCTGGGTGGCACGGTTCGCCACCTCCAGCACCTCCGGATCATCGCTGATCTTGCGGAGGGCGCGAGCGAGTCCCACAGGGTTGCGGGTCAGGTCCACGGAGCTCACGTCGGCCAGCTCCTCGCGGCTCCGCGACACGGCCAGCTGGATCATGCGACCGATGAGCGGCGCCACGATGGCGAGCACGATCGCCACCACGAACAGGATCACCTGGAGCCCTCCCCCACCTCCGCTCCGGTCCGAGCTGCTCCGTCGGCGACCTCCTCCGAACCAGAACGTGTAGCGCAGGAACCAGTCCGACATCAGGGCAATGGAGCCCACCAGGACGCCGACCAGCAATGTGAAGCGGATGTCGAAGTTCCGGACGTGGCTCATCTCGTGGCCAATGACGCCCTGCAGCTCCTCGCGGTCCATCTTCTGCAGGAGCCCGGTGGTCGCCGCGACGGAGGCATGCTTGGGGTCCCGCCCCGTGGCGAAGGCATTCGGCGCGGTGTCGTCGATGACGTAGACCCGCGGCATGGGCATCCCCGACGCCAGGCTCATCTCGGTCACCACGTTGACGAGCTGCCGGTACTGGTCGGGCGGGTTGGCGACCGGCACCTCCTTGGCGCCCGACGAGGCGAGGACCAGCTTGTCGCCCCCGAAGAACGAGCCGATGCTCATCAGGGTGGCGATCACCACCGCCACGATGACGCCACCCCAGCCGAAGCCGGTGGCATAGCCGATGGCGCCGCCGAGCACGCCGAGCACCACGATGACGACCCCCACCAGCAGCCAGCTGTTGCGCCGGTTGCGGCCGATCTCGCGGAAGAACGTGGTGGACGGCGCTGACGAGGTCATGAGTCAGCGCCGCCGGGTCGCTGCATGCGTGACGGGCCGGGTCAGGACTTCAGGCTGAGGTCCACGGCCGGGACCGCGGTGTCCTCCTCGGCGATCTGGAAGTAGTCACGTCCGCTGAACCCGAACATCCCCGCGATGAGCACGTTGGGGAAGGTCTGGATCGAGGTGTTGTACTCCCGGACGGTGCTGTTGTAGTGCTGACGAGAGAACCCGATCTGGTTCTCCGTGGTGGTCAGCTGCTCCTGCAGCTGCATGACGTTCTCGTTGGCCTTGAGCTGCGGGTAGTTCTCCACCAGGGCGAAGAGCTGGCGCAAGGCTCCGGAGAGGACGTTCTCGGCCTGGGCGGAGGCTCCCGCCTGCGAAGGTCCGGCCGCCTGCGCGCTGACGGCGGCGTTGCGAGCCTCGATGACCTTGGTCAGGGTCGTCTGCTCGAACTCCATGTAGCCCTTGACGGCTTCCACCAGGTTGGGGATCAGGTCGTGCCGGCGCTTGAGCTGCACGCTGATCTGGTTCCAGGCCTCGTCGACCATGTTCCGCAGGCGAACGAGCCCGTTGTACATGAGGACGAGGAAGAGCGCGATGACCGCGAGGACGATCAGGACGATCCAGACGGTAGGCATCGGTGGTTGGTCAACTCCCTGCTGTTCGGGATGGACCCGGGCATCGTACCAGCGGGCCGTGCAAAAGGCGATGGCGCTGACCGTCCGGTGGCCGGGCGTGGTGGGCGGTGAGGGACTCGAACCCCCGACCTTCTCGGTGTAAGCGAGACGCTCTCACCAGCTGAGCTAACCGCCCCACGGGGGAGCGTATCACCCGTGGTTGCGACCCGGGTTGGCGTCAGCGCCCGCGGCACGGCGCCCCGTCGTGCAGCCCGCGAGGGGCGGCCTACGGAAACGCCGCTCCCTGACGGAAGCGGCGTCATCGGTCTGTCGTTGCGAGTTGGTGCCCAGGCCGGGACTTGAACCCGGATGGGTTTCCCCATACGCCCCTCAAACGTACGCGTATACCAATTCCGCCACCTGGGCCAGAGGGTGGTACCGAGGGAGGGACTTGAACCCACACGACCGTAATGGTCACTAGGTCCTGAACCTAGCGCGTCTGCCTATTCCGCCACCTCGGCACGAGACGCTCCACGGGCGTCACCGCCGGCGAAGCGCGGCCGATCATAGCACAGCCCCCGTACGGGGACGGCGGGGCTTCCCGGCGCGCCTAGACCGATGTCTGGGGCAGCAGGTTGAGCAGGCTGAAGACGACGAACAGCACACCGAGTACCACCGTCAGCCGGAAGAGCGTGCGCTCGATCCCGCGGCGGCTGCGGTACGCGGTCACCTCGCCGCCGAACGCACCACCAAGGCCGGTCCCCCGCTGCTGCAGGAGGATGGCGGCGATGAGCGCCACGGCAAGGATCATCTGGGCAATGACGAGTGGATTCATGGCCGGCGCAGTATAGCGGAGAGCGTCCTCATGGTCGGGTTACCAGGCTGCGCCCGGTCATGGCCGGGCCGGGCGGAATGCCCATCAGGTCACAGATCGTGGGGGCGACGTCGGCCAGGATCCCGTCCGCCAGGCGTGCGCTGGCAAAGCCCGGGCCCACGAGCGCCAGGGGCACCGGCGAGGTGGTGTGCTTGGTCTGCGGCTGCCCCGACTCGTCGCGCATCTCCTCGACGTTCCCGTGGTCGCCGGTGACGAGCAGGGCGCCGCCCGCGGCCAGGACCGCCTCGACCACCCGGGCCAGGCAGGCGTCCACGAACTCCACGGCCTCCACCGCGGCGTCCCAGACGCCCGTGTGCCCCACCATGTCGGGATTCGCGTAGTTCACCACGATGAAATCGAAGGAGCCCGAGCGGATGCCCGCCACCAGCTCGTCGGTGATGGCCGCCGCCGACATCTCCGGGGCGTGGTCGTAGGTCGGCACATCGCGCCGCGACGGCACCAGGATCCGCTCCTCCCCGGGGAGCTGCGCCTCCACGCCGCCGTTGAAGAAGTAGGTGACGTGGGCGTACTTCTCCGTCTCGGCCACGTGCAGCTGGCGCTTGCCCAGCCGCGACAGGTACGCGCCCAGCGAGTCGATCTCCAGGGGCGGAAACGCCACCGGGACCGGCAGCTCGTCGGGCGACTGGTACTCGGTCAGGGTGCTCACCAGCAGGTCAGCCGGCCGGCCGCCGCGATCGAAGGCAGTGAAGTCGTCGAGGGCCAGCGCCTGCGTCATCTCCCGCGCCCGGTCCGCACGGAAGTTCATGTGGACCACCGCGTCGCCGTCGCTGATCGCGGGCGTGCCGCTCACGACGGTGGGCTGGATGAACTCGTCGCTCTCGTCGCGCGCATAGGCCGCGGTGACCGCGTCCTTGGCGGACGGCGCCTGCAGGCCCTCCCCGTGCACCAGGGCGTCCCAGGCCCGCTTCGTGCGCTCCCAGCGCTTGTCCCGGTCCATGGCGTAGTAGCGGCCCGAGACGGAGCCGATGGTGGCCTTCCCGGCGATTCGCTGCTGCAGGTCGGGCACGAACTCGATCGCCGAACGCGGCGGCGTGTCGCGACCGTCGGTGAAGGCATGCAGGATCACCCGGTCGGGCGGCAGGCCCGCCCGATGGGCCAGCTCCACCATCGCCTCGATGTGCCCGTCCACCGCGTGGATGCCTCCCGGACCCACCAGCCCCATCAGGTGCAGGCGGGCCCCCCCGCGGTCCGCGTGCCCGGCGGCCGCGCTGAGCACCGGGTTCTCGAAGAAGCTGCCGTCCTCGATGGCCCCGGTGATCCGCGGCAGGTCCTGGAGCACGCGGAACCCCGCGCCCAGGTTCAGGTGCCCCACCTCGGAGTTGCCCATCTGGCCCGGCGGAAGGCCGACATCGGTCCCGGCCGCCTGGAGCTGGCTGACCGGCCAGTGCGCGCGAATGGCGTCCCAGGTCGGCATGCGGGCCGCCAGCAGCGCATTGCGCTCCGGGTCCTCGTTGATGCCGAACCCGTCAAGGACGCAGAGGACGACGGGCCGCGGCACACGCGCATCGATCATGCCGGCGCGACCTCGCGCTGTGCCACCGCCGCAGCGCCGATGGCGACGAATCCGTCCGTGTCGAGCGAGGCACCGCCCACCAGGGCGCCGTCGACGTCGGGCTGCGAGAAGAACTCGGCGGCGTTCGCGGCCGTCACGCTGCCGCCGTAGAGGATGGGCACCTCGGCTGCGGCATCGGCCCCGCCAACCTCGGTGAGGATGGCGCGGATCTGGGCCGCCACCTGCTGGGCGTCCGCCCCGGATGCCGCGTTGCCGGTGCCGATGGCCCACACCGGCTCGTACGCGATGGCCAGTCCGCTGCCGGTGATCGCGCCAAGCATGCCGATCGCAGCGCGCAGCTGGCGATCGATCACCGCCTGGGTCTCCCCCGCCTCGCGTTGCTCGATCCGCTCGCCGATGGCCGCGATGGGCCGCAGACCGTGCGCGACGGCGCTGGCGACCTTCTCCCCGACGCGCTCGTCGGTCTCGCCGTCGTACTGGCGCCGCTCCGAGTGGCCGAGAATCACCCACCCGGCGACGCCGGACAGCATCAGGGGTGACGTCTCACCGGTGAACGCGCCCTTCTCGCGGGACGCCATGGTCTGCGCCCCGACCTCGACCCGGCCTGACACCACGGCGGCGACCGCCTCGAGCCAGATCGTGGGCGGGCAGACCACGGTCGTGATCGGCAGGCCGGCCATGCGCTCGGCGACCGAGGAGGCGAGCGCGAGCGCAGCCGTCCGCGCGGTCGGATTCATCTTCCAGTTGCCGGCGATCACCGGCGTTCGGTTCGGGTTCACGATGCCGCCCTCCGTGCTCTGCGTCGTGTCGCGGCCTGGTCGTGCTCGTCGCCCTCGGCAAGCTCCACGAGCCTCCGGAGGCGGTAGTTCGTCGCCGAGCGGCTGACGCCCAGCGCAGCCGACAGTGTCTCAAGGTCTGCCTCGGGCTGCAGCCGACGCTGACGAGCGGCGGCGCGGAGGCCCTCCGGGAGCGCCTCGAGCCGAGCGGACTGCTGCAGGGCGGCAATGGCCCGCAGCTGGCGGTCGGCCGCGCGGACCGTGCGGCCCAGGTTCGCCTCCTCCGCGTTGACGAGCCGGTTGAGGCGGTTCTGCACGTCACGGCCGACGCGGCTCGTCTCGAAGTCGAGCAGGCCGCGGTTGGCACCCGCCAGCTGGAGGAGAGTCGCGATCTCCTCCCGCCCCTTGAGGTAGACGACCCAGCGGCCGCGGCGCTCGAGCACACCGCCGTGCACACCGCTGGCGGCGAGACGTCGGAGAAGCTCCGCAGCGCGCCCGCGATCGCGAAGGACGAATTCGACATGGGGTCCCTTCGCGGCGAGGGAGATGGAGCCGCCGCCCAGCAGGACGCCGCGAAGGAAGGCCCGGTGGTCACATGCCGGCGCCGTCTCCCATTTCCAGGCGGCCACCCGGGCGTCGTCGAGCCCGACGACCAGGTGGTGGCGGCCCCGACCGCGCGCCATCCGCCCGGGCCGGGCTCCCGTCGCCGCGGGGTGCGGGCCGGACGTCTCGACGCCCAGGAGACCTGCGAGCTGCACCGCTATCCGGGCGGTCGCGTGGTCGAAGGTGCTGACCCCGGCCTCGGTGCGGTCGGCCCACAGGAGGCCCGCCAGCTCGGCGCGCCGGCAGCAGGTCCGCGCGGGAACAATGCGGGCAAGCTCGCCCTTTACCTCGCTCGCGACGAGCATCGGGTCCCGATCAGGAGGCCCGGGCCTGCGGCCGGGCGATCCGGCGCGTCCGCGGATGCTCGACGCGATCTTCCTGCTGGAGCCGCATCAACGCAGCGGCGAGCTTCGCGGGATCGTGGCGATGGGCGTTCGTCACATCGACCAGGTCCTCCTCGACCACGACGACCGGCAGCTCCTCGAGTCGACGGGCGTCGATGACCACCGGCTGGCCCTCCCAGCCTTCGGGCCGGCGGGCGTCGCGGTTCCGGTTCAGCAGGACGTAGTCGATCAGCCCTTCCCCGGTATGGGCGAAGAGCGCCTCGAGGTGCTCCGCGGCAGAGAAGGCGGTGGTCTCGCCGGGCTGGGTGGCGACGTTGCAGACGTACACGCGTTGGCCCGGCGCGGCCATCAGCGCGTCACGGATATCGCTGATCAGGAGGTTCGGAAGAACGCTCGAGAACAGGCTCCCGGGGCCGATGACGATCATGTCGGCCTCCAGGATGCGCTCCAGGGCCTCCGGGTTGGCGCGCACGTCGGCCGGCTCGATGAAGACGCGCTCGATCGGCTCCTCGGCGGTGCCGACGCCGACCTGGCCGTCGATCCGCCGTCCCGACGAGAGCCGCGCGGAGAGGTTGAGGGGCACACTCGTGGCGGGCAGCACCTGCCCGCGGACGGCGAGAACCCGGTTCGACTCGCGCACCGCCTCCTCGAAGTCGCCGGTGACGGCCGTCATGGCGGCGATGAACAGGTTCCCGAAGGCGTGGTCGTCGAGGCCGGATCCCGGCGGGAATCGGTACTGCATGAGCTGGGTCATGAGCGGCTCCGCGTCGGCGAGGGCGGCGATGCAGTTGCGGATGTCGCCGGGCGGCACGATCCCCAGCTGCTGGCGGAGACGCCCGGAGGACCCGCCATCGTCGGCGACCGCCACGACGGCGGTGATGTTCGCGCTGTAGGCCTTCAGGCCGCGCAGGAGGGTCGACAGGCCCGTTCCACCGCCGATGGCCACGATCCGCGGTCCACGGGCCAGGTAGCGCTTCGTGTAGAGCACCTCCAGGACGCTGTCGCCGCGGGCGACGAACGGCGACACGATGCTGCGCATGAGGCCCCAGACGCCGAGCGCGGTGATGACCAGGCCCGCGGTGGCCACGACGACGGCCCGGATCGGCCGCTCGAGCCCGGCGCCGGTCAGCCAGTAGACGATGGCGATGTTGTCGGCGTTCAGGCGCCGGTACAGATCGACGAGGAAGATCGCCGCGCCCAGGCCCAGGATGGTGATCCCCAGGAACGCCAGCAGCAGCCAGCGCTTGAGGTGCATGCCCGGGTAGAGCCAACGGGGCAGCCGCCGCCGCTTCATCGCTCGAGCTCCCGGTGGAACACGCTCACGCTGGTCCCGTCCCGTCCCTTCAGGCGCCCTGCCAGCTCCTCGGCGAGCGCGATGGAGCGATGGTAGCCGCCCGTGCAGCCCAGGGCGACGACGAGGTGCGCCTTCCCCTCCGCTCGGAACGCGGGGACGGTGAGGTCGAGCAGCTCCTCGACGAGCTCCAGGAAGCGATGGGCCCGGGGCTGCCCGAGGACGAACTCCCGCACCGGGGCCTGGAGCCCCGAGAGGGGCTTGAGGTCCGGCACCCAGTAGGGGTTGTTCAGGAACCTGACATCAAACACGAGGTCCGCCTCGAGCGGGACGCCGAACTTGAAGCCGAAGGTCACGATCTCGATCTGCAGGACGTCGGCCGCCGAGCGCGTCGGGACCAGCCGGAAGAGGCGCTCCTTGAGCTGCCCGATCGACAGGCCGCTGGTGTCGACGACGTGGTCGGCGAGCACGCGCGTGGCGCGCAGCCGTTCGCGCTCCTCCGCGATCGAGGCCTGGACTCCCGCCCGCGACAGCAACGGGTGCCGGTGCCGCGTCTCCGCGAAGCGGCTGACGATCACCGCGTCACTTGCCTCGAGAAAGATGACGATCGGCTCGGCACCGTGCTGCGCCAGCGCGGCGCGTGCGCGCTCGATGGATGGCGCCGGGTCGCCGCCGCGAATGTCCAGCACCAGCGCAACGTCGCGAAATCGCTCGGGGTTCGCCGCCCGCAGCTCGATGAAGCCATCGAGCAGGTCGGTGGGAAGATTGTCGATGCAGGCAAAGCCGAGGTCCTCGAAGAGCTTCGTGGCCTGGCTCTTTCCGGCACCGGAGAGGCCGCTGAGGATCACGACCTGGCCGGCCGGTTCCTCCGGCGGAACCGCCGTCGAACCCGTCCGTGGTCGTTCGCGCACGGGTTGCCCGGGCGGCGCAGCGGGACGCTCCGCCCGCCGCGTGGCTCTGCTTTCGGCACTCCGAGGCACGCGTATCTCCCGTGGGTTTGGCGGTCGCCTGCGAGTATAGCCGCGCCATCGGCACCGTCAGGCGGGTGCTTCCGATCCCTGGCCGGCCACGCCCGACAAGAGCCCTTCCACGGTCGCCGCCACGGAGTCCCGCAGCGCCACGAGGTCATAGCCGCCCTCGAGCACCAGTGCGACGCCCCCCAGGGCGTGGCGCCGCGCGAGGGCGCCCACCGCGCGCGCCACCTGGCCGTAGCCCGCATCGGTCAGCGAGAGATGAGCCAGCGGGTCCTCGCGATGCCCGTCGTAGCCGGCGGAGATCACCACCGCATCCGGTGCGAAGTCGTCGACCTCGGGCAGCAGCCGGCCGGTCCAGGCCTCGACGAACGCGGCGTCGTCGGTCCCCGGTGCCAGGGTCAGGTTGTGCATGGTCCCAAGCCCGGCGCCGCGTCCCCTATCGCCCGGGGCGCCCGTCCCCGGATAGAGCGGTCGCTGATGGGTCGAGGCATACAGCACCTCGGGGTGATGGTCGAAGATCTCCTGGGTGCCATCGCCGTGGTGGACGTCCCAGTCGAGAATCGCCACGCGATGCGCCGCGCCCGAGCGCAGGAGCGCCTCCACGGCAATCGCGACGTTGTTCAGCAGGCAGAAGCCGCCCGCGCGGCGCGACCCCGCGTGGTGGCCGGGGGGCCGCACCGCCGCGAAGGCAAGCGTGGCCTCCTCTCGCGCCACCGCCAGCACCGCGTCTCGCGCGCCGCCCGCGGCGAGCCGCGCGGCAGCCATCGTGCCCGGCACCACGTAGGTGTCGGCATCCACCCACCCGCCACCGGCTCCCTCGAAGGCGTCAAGGGCGGCGACGTACTGCGGATCGTGGACCGCCTCGATGGTCGCGGCGTCCGCGGCGGACGGCGAGCGTTCCTCCACCTCGGCGCCGGCCAGCTCGGCGCCCTGGTGGACCCCGTCGATCACCGCTCGCAGCCGGTCCGCTCGCTCCGGGTGACCCGGCGCGCCATGCCGCTCCATTGCCGGGTCGGTCAGGAGGAGAACCCGCCGTGCGTCGCTCACTTGCGGATGAATCGGATGATCTGCAGCGAGGCTTCGAAGAGGACGTACATGACGGCCGACAGCACGGAGGGAGAGAACGGGTCGCCACCCGGTGTCACGACCACGGCGAAGATGACGATCCCCACGATCACGAAGCGGCGCTGGGCGGCGATCCGCCGATACGACAGGATCCCGACCCGGGCCAGCGCGATGAGCACGATCGGGAACTCCATCACCAGGCCGAAGGCCAGCATCATGGTGGTGACGAACCCGAGGTACTCGTTGATGGTCAGGAGGGGCTGGAGGCCCGCATCGGCATAGCCGAGCAGGAACGCCAGGGCAAACGGGATGATGAAGTAGCCGACTCCCATTCCCAGCACGAAGAGCGCCAGGCCGGCAAAGAGAAGCGGCCACACGATGCGCCGCTCTCGGCGAGTGAGGCCCGGCGTCACGAAGCGCCAGACCTGGAAGAGGATGACCGGCATGGCCAGAGCGATGCCCACGAAGACCGCAACCTTGATCTGTGCCGCGAAGCCCCCGCCCACCGTGTTGAAGTAGAGCGTCTCGTACTTGTCGGGGAGCGGGGCCCGCAGGAAGCCGATGACCGGGTCGGCGACGAAGTAGCCGGCGATCGCCGCCACGACGACGGCGGTCACGGTGATGATCAGGCGGCGACGGAGCTCCTCGAGATGCTCGAGAAGCGACATCCCCGCCTCGTCTTGGGTCATCGAGGCCTCAGGCTCGGTGGGCGGTGCTGGTGCGGCGACGCGGTTGGCGTCGCCCGCCGATCGCTATTTCGACTCGGTCGGAGGCGTGGTCGGCGCGCTGCCCCCGGAGGAGGCGGCGGGCGTCTTGTCCTCCGCGGGCGGCGTGGCTGCCGGCTCCCCGCGGATGGAGTCCTCGAGGTCGGTGGATGCCTTGCGGAACTCACGCACCCCTTTGCCGATGGCGCTCCCGATGTCGGGCAGCTTTCCGGGGCCGAAGATGATCAGGACAATGACCAGAACGAGAATCAACTCGCCCGGGCCGATATTGAACGGCATGAGCCTGCGTTGGCACCTCGTGCGATCAGGTTCACCTGCCGATGTCGACAGGCGGGACTACCGTCCGAGTGTAGCACCGAGCCGGCGCATGTCGTCCCGCAGCCGCTCCGCTGACGCCCGGGCGGCGGCCTGCCAGTCGGCGCCGCGGCTCGCCGCGGCGATCCCCCGAGACACCGACACCACTCCCGGCGCCCGACGACCATGACACGCGGCGACGGCCGCCGCGAGATCGCCGCCCTGGGCACCCACGCCGGGCACCAGGAAGCCCGGTCCCGGGACGGCCGCGCGCAGCTGTTGCAGCTCATCGGGAGCCGTCGCTCCCACGACCAGGCCGACGCGCGGATCGGGCCAGCGTTCGGCGACCCATCCGGCGACCCGCCGGAACAGCGGAAGGCCATCGGCCAGTCGATCCTGCACCTCCCCGGCGTTCGGATTGCTCGTCCTGGCCAGGACGTACACCATCCGCTCCGGCCAGGCCAGGAACGGCTCGATGGCGTCTGCCCCGAGGTACGGGGACAGCGTCACGGCGTCCGCGCCGAGGTGGCCGAAGAGGGCCGCTGCCTGGCGCTCCGCGGTCGTGCCGATGTCGCCACGTTTTGCGTCCAGGATGACGACGTGCTCGCGCGGGATTTCGGCGCGAACGCGTTCGAGAGCCGCGAACCCGGCCGAACCGAACGCCTCGAAGAACGCAACGTTGATCTTGATCGCCACGACCTCGTCCGCCGCCGCCTCGATGACCCCGCGCGCGAAGCGCTCGATCCCGTCCACCGAGCGCGGCAGCTCCTCGGGGAGCTGGTCGGGATGCGGGTCGATGCCCAGGCAGAGCGGTGCACCCAGTCGCTCGACACGGGCCCGCAGCCGCTCGAGGGGAGCCGTCACGCCGGCGGACGTCGGTGCGGTCATCCGGTTGCCGCCAGGGCCGGACGCCGGACGTGAGCGCGGCGCCGCGCCATCAGCGGGCTCGCGTCCGCCTCTGCGTAGTCGAGCACGCGAAGACGCAGGCGGTCGATTCCCTGGAAGCGGTCACGCTCGAGCGTCCCCACCAGGTCGACCGACGCCCCCGGCTCCGGGAGCGGCAGGTCCTCCGGGGCACCGAACCAGACCGCATCGAAGGTCTCGGGCCCGCGCCGCATGCGGAACGCCATGTGTGCCTCCCCTGATCCGACGCGCCTCGCCTCCCCGACGGTGAGCCCTGTCACGGCCAGCACCGGCTCGGCGTTGCCGGGACCGTACGGCTCGAGCCGAGCGAGCTGACCGGCGAGCGGCCAGCCCAGGTGAGAGGCCGGCAGGACGAGGTCGACGCCCAGGGTGCCGGTGCGTGCCGGTGCGGCTCCATGCGTCACGCCGAACGGCCGGGGGAGCGAGCGGAACGCGTGCTCGAACGCCTCCCAGGCGGCCGGAGCGAGGCTGAAGCCGCCCGCCGCCGCGTGACCACCGCGCTTCGTCAGATGCGCGGCGCAGGCCTCCAGGGCCGCGGCCGCGTGAAAGTCGGCGGGGGCTCGCACCGAGCCACGCAGCTCGTCCCCGGCCGCGCTGACCACGGCCACCGGCCGCGCGAGCTCGTCGGCGAGCCTGCCCGCGACCAGGCCGATGAGCCCCGGCTCCCATGCATCGTTGCGCAGGACGAGCGGACCGTTGCCGCCCATCGACCGACCCCGCTCTGCGGCGATTCGGCGTGCCTCCGCAAGGGCAGTCGCCGTCAGCTCCCTGCGGCGGCGATGCACGGCCTCGAGCTCGCCCGCCAGGCGTTCCGCCTCGGCGGCATCCTCGGACACGAGGAGGCCCATGGCCAGCTCCGCCTCCGCGATGCGACCCGCGGCGTTGATGCGTGGAGCGATGGCGTAGGCGAGGTCCCGGGCGGTCGGCGCAGAGGGATCCGCAACGGCGCGCGCCAGCAGGGCCCGCAGGCCCGGACGCCGCGTGGCGGCGAGCTCGCGAACCCCCAGCATCACGATCGTGCGCGACTCCCCCATCATGGGCGCCAGGTCGGCGACCGTCCCGATGGCGGCCACGGCGGCGAGGTCCACGACCTCGCGCCCGCTCCGGGCAAGGAGCGCCGTCGCGAGCCGGTAGGAGAGCCCCGCGCCGGTGAGGTCGCGGTCGGGGTAGCCGCAGTCGGTGCGGTGTGGATCCACCACCGCCGCGGCGGCGGGCAGCACCGGCCCCGGCAGATGGTGATCCGTCACCACCACATCCACCCCGAGGCGGTTGGCTTCGGCGACCTCGGCCACGTTCGTCACCCCGCAGTCGCAGGTGATGACCAGCCGCACGCCCTTCCCCGCGAGCGCCTCCAGGCCGGGCACGGAGAGACCGTACCCGTCGGTCCAGCGCGAGGGCACGTGCCGCAACGGATCGCTGCCCAGCGCGCGCAGGGCGAGGGTCCAGACGGCCACCGCACTCATGCCGTCCGCGTCGTAGTCGCCCCAGATCGCGATCTGCTCGCCGGCCGCGACGGCGCGTTCGATCCGGTCCAGTGCACGGTCCGCGTCCGCCATCAGCTCGATGGGATGGAGCGTCGCCTCGCCGGCGGAGAGGAACCGGTCGAGAGCGGACGGCTCGACGATGCCGCGTCGGGCGAGGAGGGTCGCCACCGGCGCGTCGAATCCCGGGAGCGTGGGCGCGACGATGGGTTCGGGCAGGAGCCATTCCAGTCGCGGCGCGATCACGCCCGTCATGGTAGCCGCGCCGGCTTACCCGGCGGTGCGCGGTTTGGTTATCGGCTCAGCGGGCGCACCTGTCGCCGGCCGCCGGCCTGGGCCCGGCTCTTGCGGTTCGCCTCCCACTCGTACCACGCCACCAGGATCTGGCTCGCGTTGAAGATCGACGAGTAGGTTCCGCTGATGACGCCAATGAGCAGGGCGAGGGTGAACGTGCGGATGGTCACCGGACCCAGGAGCAGCAGCGCGGTGAGCGTCACCACCACCGTCAGGCTGGTGCTGATGGACCGGCCGAGGGTCTGGAGGATCGAGTGGTTGACGATGGCGCCGAACGGCTCAGCGGCATGCCGGATCCGGTTCTCGCGGATCCGGTCGAACACCACGATCGTGTCGTGGACGGAGAAGCCGATGATGGTCAGCAGCGCCGTGACGAACAGGGCATCGAACTCGAGGTCGAAGAAGTAGCCCAGGATGGCGAACGTACCCACGACGACGATGACGTCGTGGAGCAGGGCGACGATGGCCGCCGTGCCGTAACGGAAGCCGAAGCGAATCCACAGGTAGGCGAGGATGAACAGCTCGCCGATGATGATCAGGATCGCCGAGCTGCGGATCAGGTCCGCGCCGATGATCGGGCCCACCGTGGTCACGCTGGCCGTCTCGGCGGCGCCGAACCGGGCCACCAGCGCGGTGCGCAAGGTGTCGAACGGGGTGCCGGTCGGGATCGGTGCCGGCGAGGCCGTGGCGCCGGGGCTGGGCTCGGGCGTCGCCGAGGGCGTGGCGGTGGGGCTCGCCGCTCCGGACGCGGGGGCGCTGGGGACCACCGACGGGATCGGCGCCGGCGTCGCGGCCGGCAGGAGGTCGATGGGGTTGGTCCGGATCTGCAGGTAGCCGTCCTGCAGGGTCGTCACCATGGCCTCGGGATGGTCCAGGGCGACGAGCGCCGACTGCACCTCTGCCGCGTTCGGGCGATCGGCGAAGCGAACCTGCCAGACCGTGCCGCCGGTGAAGTCGACGGTCGGCTTCAGGCCGCCAAGGGCGATGAAGATCAGCCCCGGGATGGTGATGAGGGCACTGAACAGGAAGTACCAGCGGCGCTTGCCGACGATGTCATACATGGGTCAGCGCTCCACGTGGTACAGCTCGATGCGCCGTCCCCACTCGCGTCGCACCACCCAGCGCAGCATGGTGCGGGTCACGGTGATGGCGCTGAACATGCTGATCAGGACGCCGATGATCAGTACCAGGGCAAAGCCCCGGACCACGGTGGTTCCCTGCCAGTAGAGCCAGCTCGCCACGAGCAGCGAGCTCACGTTGGAGTCCAGGATGCTCGACCAGGCGCGGTTGAACCCGGCCTCAATGGCGGGGCCCAGCGTCTTGCCGGCACGGATCTCCTCCTTCATCCGCTCGAAGATGAGGATATTGGCATCGACCGCCATGCCGATCGACAGCACGAACGCCGCGACGCCGGCGAGGGTCAGGGTCACCGGGATGATCCGGAAGATCGCGTAGTTGACGAGCGTGTAGAAGACCAGGGCCAACGAGGCGAGCACCCCCGGCAGACGGTAGCTGCCGATCATGAACAGCAGGACCAGCAGCAGGCCGACGCCGCCGGCGAAGAGGGCCTGGGTCAGGAACCCGCGGCCCAGCGTGGGCGCCACGTTGTCGAAGCCGATCTCCTGCAGGCCGACCGGGAGGGCGCCGTAGCGGAGCTGGTTGTAGAGCGTCGTCCGCTCCTGCTCGGCGCTCGCCCCGGTCCCGACCGTGATGATGGTGGTCCCCTGGCAGATGGCGCTCTGGATGTTCGGAGTGGTGATGATCTTGCCGTCGAGGGCCACCGGGCCAGGCTGGTTGACGTGGTTGGTCGTGTACGTGCACCAGTCCTTGCTCGCCTGGTCCTTCAGGCTGAAGCTCACGCCGAGTGCGCCCTGGTTCGAATCGGGCGCCACGCTGCCGGCGTTGATCGAGCCGCCGTCGAAGATGACGCCCACCTTGCCATCGGCGAGCAGGGGCCGGATGTCCTGGCCGACGCTCAGCGTCTCGGACTTGGGGTCGATGAACTGCAGCTGGCCGGTGGAGCCGACGAGCTTGCGCACCTCCTCGACGTTGGAGACGCCCGGCACCTCCACGACGATGAGGCGGTCGCCGGAGCCGTTCGTCTCGGTGCGCACCTGCGGCTCGCTCACGCCAAGGCCACCGACGCGCTGCTCGATGATGTTGCGCGCGACGCTGACGTCGTCGTCCTTAACGACCTGCCCCGGCTGCGGGTTCACCTTGAGGGTCACCCGGATGCCGCCCTGCAGGTCGAGACCCAGCACGGTGTGGGCATCGCCGCCGAAGCCCGGCGCCGGCAGCGTGCTCGACTGCGTGGCGCTGTTGTACAGCCCCAGCGTCTTGCGAGGGAGGTCGTAGTAGGTCGCCAGGATGGCGATCACGATGATCAGCCAGGGTGCGATGCGGCGCCAGGTCATGCTTTGGCCAGCTGGTCCTTTCCCTCGGAGTCGGGCGACCGATCGCGGGTGCGACGGCGCAGACACAGAACACGCCGCTCCTCGCGGCGGGCCGCGCGATTATAGGGGCCGCCGCGCCGGGGCCGCAACGCGGTCAGGCGAGCATCCCCTCGCGAGCCAGGTGGCTCTTCACCCGTTCAGCGATGGCGCGGCTGATTCCCGGCGTCTCGGCCACCTCGTCGATGCTCGCCTCGCGGATGCGCCGCACGCTCCCGAATCGCTTCAGCAGGGCCTTCTTGCGGCCCGCGCCGATGCCCGGCACACCGTCGAGCTCCGAGCGCAGCGCGCGCTTGCCCCGAACCTCGCGGTGGTAGGTGATCGCGAACCGGTGGGCCTCGTCGCGGATCCGCTGCACGAGGTAGAGCCCCTGGCTGCGGCGGGGCAGCACGATCGGGTCGGAGCGGCCCGGCACGTACAGCTCCTCGAACCGTTTGGCGAGGCCGGCCAGCGGAACCTCCGCGAGGTCCAGGTCGCGCATGACGCCCACCGCCGCAGACAGCTGCCCCTTGCCGCCGTCCACGACCACGAGGTTCGGGAGCGCCCAGCTCGTATCGCGGGACGCAGGAGTGCCGCCATCGGCCTCCGGCTCGGACCCCGCTTCCTCGGGCGCCTCATCCGCCCCGACCGCGGCCAGCGAAAGCGCCCCGGTCTCGGCCCGGAGGCGGGCCGCCCGGGTGAAGCGCCGCCGCAGCACCTCGGCCATCATCCGGAAGTCGTCGGGCGTCTCACCGGAGCGGATCCGGAACCGGCGGTACTCCCGCGGATCCGGGCGCCCGTTGACGAACACGACCATGCTGCCCACCGCACTCGTGCCCTGGATGTTGCTCATGTCGTAGCACTCGATCCGCTCCGGCACCCGATCCAGCGCAAGCGCCTCCGCGAGCTCGGTGAGAGCCTCGTCGCGCTTGCCCTCGTCGGCGAGCCACGCGGCGCGCTCCCTGGCCAGCGCCTCGACCGCGTTCTGGGTGGCGAGCGCGACCAGCCGCCGCTTCTCTCCACGCTCGGGGACGTGGAGAACGACCCGTGACCCGCGTCGGTCGGCGAGGAATCCGGACAGGGCATCGGCATCCCCCGGTGCCAGCGGCAGCTCGACGGAGCGCGGCGGTCGCTCGACGGCGGCGTAGTACTGCTGGAGGAACGAAGTGAGCACCTCGCCATCGGTCGCATCCGTCGCGTTCTCGACGATGAAGTGCTCCCGCCCGATCATCTTGCCGTTGCGGATCACGAACACCTGCAGGCACGCCTCCCCCTCCTCGCGCGCCATTCCCACCACGTCCTCCTCGGTCGTGGCGTAGGCGGCCATCTTCTGCTGCTCGATGGTGCGTTCCACGGCGCGCAGCTTGTCCCGGGCCACCGCCGCGGCCTCGTAGCGCAGCGCCTCCGCGTGCTCGGACATCTCGTGCTCGAGGTCGCGCGCGATCCCCTCCTGCTTGCCGTCGAGGAAATCCACCACACGATCGATCGCCTCGCGGTACTCCGCCTTGCCGATGGCCTCGATGCAGGGACCCTGGCAGCGATTGATGTAGTAGAGCAGGCAGGGCCGCTCGAGGACGCGCTTCCCCTCGGGGATCTCGAGGTTGCACGTCCGGAACGGGAAGATCTTGCGAAGCAGCTTCAGCGTCTCATCGACGCTCGACGCGGACGCGTACGGCCCGAAGTAGCGGCTCCCGTCCCGGGCGAGCTTGCGGGTCCGCACGATCCGGGGGAAGTCCTCGCCGAGGGTGATCTTCACGAACGGGTAGCTCTTGTCGTCGCGGAGGCGGATGTTGAACCGGGGGCGGTGCTCCTTGATGAGGTTTCCCTCCAGGAGAAATGCCTCGGAAACGGTGTCGGTGACGATGTACTCGATGTCCGCGACCTCACTCACCATCCGCACGATGCGGGCGTCAAGGGCTGCCCTGGATCCGAAGTAGGAACGCACGCGGTTCCGGAGCACGTCGGCCTTGCCAACGTAGAGCACGCGGCCATCGGCGCCCTTCATCAGGTAGACGCCGGGTGCTGTCGGGAGCTGGCGGAGGATGGCCCGCAGGTGTGCGTCGCGGGCGCGGTCGGGAGCGGCTGGCACGAGCCGATTCTAGGCCGATGGCGACGAGGAGACGCCCCGTGGCTAGGTGGCGGGCGCGGGGCTGGCTGTCGGGCCTGGCGAAGGGATCGGCTTGGCGAGCTCCGTCGCGATGTACTGATGGAGCGGTGCGTAGTCACCGAGCGTGTCGGCGCCCTTCGGGAAGAGGATGTACGACCCGGCGTCGTTGCGGCCGGCCACCAGGGCGACGTCCTCCCTGAGCTCGAGCCGCGAATCGATCTGGAGATGTCCTGACAGCAGGAAGAGGTCGAACGCGGACAGGTCAGTATTGAGGTGTTCCTTCAGAGCATCCATCAGGGCCAGGCCCGGTCCGAGCGCGCCAAGACCCGAACCAAGCTGGGAGCGAAGCGCAGTGAGAACGCGCTGCTGGCGCACCGATCGCGCGAAGTCGCTCGACTCCTTGGGCACGCTGGTATAGCGGTTGCGCGCGTAGTCAAGCGCCCGCTTGCCGTCGAGGTGGAGCGTGCCCTTCTTGAACGAGCCGCCGGTCCAGTGCTGGTTGCGGTAGTTGTGCTCATCCCACGTGTACTTGAACGCGGTCGGGTTGTAGATCGTGACGCCGCCCACTGAGTCGACCGCGGCCGAGAACCCGGCGAAGTCAATCGCGATGAAGTGGTCAATGCGGAGACCGGTCAGCTTCGACACCACCGACGCTTCGACCGCCCCCGCGTTCTGCCAGCCGCCCGCGTCCCAGCCATCGGCGAAGGCCTCGTTCACCTTCCCGTTGTGCGGCATCTCCGGAAGCCCCTGGACCCAGACATCCCGCGGGATGGGGATGAGCGTCGTGGTGTTCATCTGCGGGTCGATGCTCATGACGTTCAGGGAGTCGGCGAGGTAGGTGCCGCCATGCTTGGGATCGCCGCTGTAGCCGATGAGCAGGACGTTCACCCGGTCCTTGCCCCCCAGCGGCCCGAAGAGGGCGCTCGACAGCATCGAGCGGCTCGACACGACGGCGTTGAAGCTGCTGACCCGTTGCCACAGCAGAACTGAGCCGAGCACGACGATCGCCACCAGGAGCAGGGAGCCGACGAGCGCGACCCGCTTGAGGCTCGGACGCCGCCTGGCGATGGCCACCGGGGCGGGGATGACGTCCGTGTCCGTGCCCGGTTCGCGAGAGCGACCCCAGGACGACGGCGCCGCATCTCCCGACCCGCCTTCCGGGGGCGTCGCGGCTGCCCGCTCCGCTTCCTGCCGCATTCGCTTTGTCCGCGCCGTGGGTACCGCCTGACTCCTGCGGCCCCGGCGCATCATCGGGACGTCATCCGGCCGATCGGCCCTCGTGTGTCTTCCGGTCTGGTGTAGCACGGTGCTCGCCCGCACCGCGGTCGGCGGTCAGGATAGCGACTCGGTCGCCGCGTCGTTCGGCCGCTCCCCGGAGGGCGTTCGTACGGCGCCAGGGAGGGAAGGGCCGACCCTCAACCGATAAGCCATGCCCCATCCACTGATAAGCGCCCGTCGAGATGATCGGGCGGTGACAACCGGCATGCCGTCCCCGCCCGCCCGCGGCCACGTGGCATCGCTTCCCGCAGCCGCACCGCCGCCGGTCGCCGCGATGCTTGGACGACTCGACCCGGAGCAACGCGCGGCGGCCACGCTTCCGGACGGACCGGCGCAGATCATCGCCCCGGCCGGCAGCGGCAAGACCACCACCCTGGTCGCACGGCTGGGGTTCCTCATCGCCGGCGGGGTCCCGCCGGATCGCATCTGCGTCGCGACGTTCAATCGCGATGCGGCCGGCGAGCTCCAGGCACGCGTGCGTGACCGGCTCGGGCCGGCCCTTCCCGGCGCAGAGCGCATCGAGATTCGCACCCTCCACGCGCTCGCGCGGCAGATCCTGCTTGAAGGCTCGCCCCGCCTCCAGCTCGTCGCGGATCGGCTCCCGCTGCTTCGCGCAGCCCGACGTCGCACCCTCGTCGGCCGGGCCTCGGACGCGCCGCCGCTGCCCGACGTCGCGACGCTGGACGGCTGGCTGTCGGCGTGGAAGATCGAAGGCACGCCTCCCGCGCCGGAGGTGTTGCCGGTCCTGGAAGCCTATGCGCGCCTCCTTGCAGCGCGTGGCGCCCTGGACTTCGACGACCTCGTCACCGGCGCCGCGGCCCTCCTCGAGCGCGACCCTCACGCTGCGGTGCGCTGGCAGGCGCGCTTCGCGCACATCTGCGTCGACGAGTTCCAGGACGTGGACGCGGCGCAGCTGAGGCTGGTCCGCATCCTTGCCGAGCCGGAGCGGAACCTCTTCGTGGTGGGCGACGACGACCAGACGATCTATGCCTGGCGATTGGCCGATGTCCGCCGGATCCTGGACTTCGGCACGCTGTACCCGGATGCCCGTCGCGTGCAGCTGGCGACGAACTACCGCTGCCCTCCCGAGGTGGTGCGACGCTCCGCCCGCCTCATCGCGGTCAACGTCGAGCGGTTCGCGAAGCGAATCGAGCCCGGAGCCGAGGAACCCGCCGCGAACGGCGGAGGGCCCAGCCTCCTCGCCATCCATACCGATGCTCCCGACTGGCCGGAGCGCCTCGTCACGCTTTCGATCGACACGACCGCGGGAGGCGGCCGGACCTGCTTCCTCGCGCGGACCCGCGCGGAGCTTGCGCCTATCCTTCTCGCCCTCGTCCGGCGCGGCATACCCCACGCAGCGAGCATTCCGGGTCCGTTCGACTCGCCCCGGGTGGTGACCCTTGTCGACGCGGTCCGGCGTCTTCCGGGTGATCGGCCACCGTTCGCCGCCATCACCACGGCACGCGGCGCCCTCGGCTGGCGACGCGTCGACATGGCGGATGACCTTGGCGACGAAGACCACCTTGCCCTCGACGCCCTCGCCGGTTGGGCCGTCGCCTTCCGTTCGCTCGATGGGTTCCTGGCTGCCGCGACCCGTGCCCGCGAGAAGATGGCCCGACTGCGGGACCCGGCCGCCCCCATCGAACTCGTGACGGTCCACGGGGCGAAGGGCCGCGAGTGGCCGACGGTGATCATCGTGGGGTTCGAGGAGGAGC
Organism: uncultured Chloroflexia bacterium; assembly: GCA_963805645.1. Lineage (GTDB taxonomy): Bacteria > Chloroflexota > Limnocylindria > QHBO01 > QHBO01 > CAVXEH01. The sequence continues at coordinate 260,742 of CAWDVA010000005.1, forward strand.
GCTTTCCGAACCGGCGGGCCCTCGTCGGCGCCCCGAACCCGGCTCGTGCCGTCGAGGAGGAGCGGCGACTCGCCTACGTGGCGGTCACGCGTGCGACCCGGAGGCTCGTCCTCGCATTCGACCCGGCCCGCCCCTCGCGGTTCGTCGAGGAGATGGGGCTCGAGGTCCCTAGAGACCCACCTCGGGAGCGACGAGGCTGAGATACCGGACCATCCGCTCGACGTGCTCGTCGAAGCCGATGCCGATCTCCTCCGCGCCGAGCAGGAGCATCTCGCGCGGGACCGCCCGCGCGAAACCGCGATCCTTCATCTTCTTGCGCACGTTGGCCGGGGTCACGTCCGCCAGCCGGCGGGTGGGCCGCATGAGCGCCACCGCGACGAGAAAGCCGGCGAGCTCGTCGCACGCGTAGACCGCGTGGTCGAGTCGCGTCCGGCGCGGAATGCCGAGCGCGTCATTGTGGCGACGGACCGCGTCGACCACCTCCGCGGCATATCCGAGCCTCAGGAGCTCATCAGCGCCGATGGCGCCGTGGGTGGCGGCATCCGGATGACGCTCGTAGTCGAGGTCGTGGAGGAGCCCGGCAATCCCCCATCGGTCAACCGTGGCATCGTCCAGCCCATCGTCGATCGCGTAGCCGCGGACGCCCGCCTCGACCAGGATCCCGTGGTTGCGCAGGCTCGGGCTCACGTTCCAGGCGAAGAGAAGCGCACGCGCCTCGACCCGGGAAGGCTCGGCCACCCGCTCATCTCCTCTGGCGCGCCATCACCTCGAGCGCGCCGGCGGCGATCAGCGCGACCACGCCGAGGACGACGAGCCAGAACACTCCACCGGCGAAGAGCCCCAGCACGACGAGCAGAATCCCAACGATCACGAGCGCGGCGATCGGCATCGTTCCGTCCTCCAACCCCTCTGTGCGACCCCCACCCTCGCGGCGACCTGCATTCTACGTGGGGCGTCCCGGGGGACGCTGGTCGGGTCAGGCCGGGATGGCCTCGCGACGGCGGCCACGGCGACGAGAGGTACGGGAGGCGACGGCAGGGAGCGCCTCGCGAAGGTATCGGCCGGTGTACGAGCCGGGGTTCGCGGCGACCTCTTCCGGGGTGCCGGTGGCCACCACCCGCCCGCCACCATCTCCGCCTTCCGGTCCCAGGTCGATGATCCAGTCCGCCGACTTGATCACGTCCAGGTTGTGCTCGATGACGACCACGGTGTTGCCGGCATCGGCCAGGCGCCCGAGGACGCTCAGCAGGCGTGAGACATCGTCGAAGTGGAGGCCCGTGGTGGGTTCGTCGAGAATGTAGAAGGTCTTCCCGGTGGCGCGCTTCGACAGCTCGGTCGCCAGCTTCACGCGCTGCGCCTCGCCGCCCGACAGGGTCGTCGCCGGCTGACCAAGATGGACGTATCCCATCCCCACGTCGTGCAGCGTCTGGAGCTTGTTCCTGATCGACGGGACGGCCTCGAAGAAGGCCAGCGCCTCATCCACCGTCATCTCGAGGATCTCGGCCACGTTCCTGCCCTTGTAATGGATCTCCAGCGTCTCGCGGTTGTAGCGCTTGCCCTTGCAGACCTCGCAGGCGACATACACGTCGGGCAGGAAGTGCATCTCGATCTGGACGATGCCGTCACCCTGGCACGCCTCACAGCGGCCGCCCTTGACGTTGAAGCTGAAGCGACCCGGCTTGTAGCCGCGCAGCCGTGACTCCGGAACCGCGGCCAGGAGCTCGCGCATGGGCGTCCACAGACCGGTGTAGGTGGCGGGATTCGAGCGCGGCGTTCGGCCGATGGGGCTCTGGTCAATCTCGATGACCTTGTCGATGGCCTCGATCCCCTCGATCCGTTCGTGACGGCCGGCAGGCTCGCGGGAGCCCCAGATGACCTGGGCCAGGGCCGGGTACAGGATCTGGGTCACCAGGCTCGACTTCCCGGACCCGCTGACGCCCGTCACGGCAACGAACCGTCCGAGCGGGAAGCCGACGTCGATCCCCTGCAGGTTGTTCTCGCGGGCTCCCTGCACGGTGAGCCAGGCGCCGTTCCCGTCACGCCGTCGGGGTGGTACCGGGATCGCGCGCTCACCGCGCAGGTAGGCGCCGGTGATGGAGCGTGGGTTGGCGAGGAGTCCGTCGAGCGGGCCGGAGTGGATGAGCTCCCCGCCGTGCTCGCCAGCCCGCGGACCGATGTCGATCACCCAGTCCGCGTGCCTGATCGTGTCCTCGTCGTGCTCGACCACGATCAGGGTGTTGCCGAGGTCGCGCAGGCGCACCAGCGTCCCTATCAGCCGGTCGTTGTCCCGCTGGTGGAGGCCAATGGAGGGCTCGTCGAGAATGTAGAGGACGCCCATCAGCGACGAGCCGATCTGGGTCGCCAGCCGGATCCGTTGTGCCTCACCCCCCGACAGCGTGCCGCTCGCGCGATCCAGGGTCAGGTAGTCGAGCCCCACGTCCACCAGGAATCCGAGCCGTGCACGGATCTCCTTGAGCACCTGGCGGGCAATCTGGTTCTCGCGCTCGGTCAGGCGGTTGGGAAGGCGCTCGTACCAGCGCAGGGCATCGGTGACCGACAGCTGGGTGGTCTCGATGACGTTCCGGTCGCCGACGGTGATCGCCAGGACCTCGGGCTTGAGGCGCATCCCCCGGCACGTCGGGCAGGGCCGCGTGGTCATGTACCGCTCGATCTCGGTCTTGATCATCTCCGAGCCGGTCTCCCGGTAGCGGCGCTGCAGGTTGGGGACCACGCCCTCGAAGGTGGTGCTGAACGTGTGCTGGGCGCCCTGCCGGGTCGTGTACAGCACGCTGACGCGCTCGCCCTTGTTGCCGTACAGCAGGATCTGCCGCGCCGGCTCGGGAAGCTCCCGGACGGGGACATCGGTGCGGAAGCCGTAGTGCGTGGCGACCGACTCGATGATCTTGCTGAACCACGAGTCGGTGATGGCCATGCGGCGCCAGGGCAGGACCGCGCCCTCGCGAATGGAGAGGTCCTTGTTGGGCAGGACGAGGTCGGGGTCGATCTCGAGTCGGCTGCCGAGTCCCGTGCAGTCCGGGCAGGCCCCGTGCGGCGAGTTGAAGCTGAAGTTGCGCGGCGCCGGTTCCTCGAAGCTCCCCCCGTGCTCGGGACAGGCGAACCGCTCGCTGAAGAGCCTGTCCGTTCCGTTGGGCCCCTCGTCCGGAAGGTTGACGAGCAGCGTCCCGTCCGAGAGGCGCAGCGCCGTCTCGATCGAGTCGGCCATGCGCGAGGCGTCCGGTCGCTCCCCGTCCGGGTCACCCGCCGAGCCGTGCCGGACCACCAGCCGGTCCACGACCACGTCGATGCTGTGCTTGTACTTCTTCTCGAGGCTGATCTCCTCGTCGAGGTCGCGAAGCTCGCCGTCGACCCGCACCCGCACGAAGCCCGCCTGCCGCGCCCCGGCAAGGACCTTCTCGTGCTCGCCCTTGCGGTCGCGCACGAGCGGCGCCATCACCATAACGCGCGTGCCATCCGCGAGGTCGTAGAGCTGGTCGACGATCTGCTCCACGGTCTGCCGCGTGATCTCGCGCCCGCAGACGGGGCAGTGCATGCGGCCGATGCGCGCGAACAGCAGCCGGAGGTGGTCGTAGATCTCCGTCACGGTTCCGACCGTCGAACGCGGGTTTCGCGACGCCCCCTTCTGGTCGATGCTGATCGCCGGGGAGAGGCCGTCGATCTGGTCGACATCCGGCTTCTCCATCTGCCCCAGGAACTGGCGGGCATAGGCAGAGAGAGACTCGACGTAGCGGCGCTGCCCTTCGGCGTAGATGGTGTCGAAGGCGAGGCTCGACTTTCCGGATCCGGAGAGGCCAGTGATCACGATCAGCCTGTCCCGCGGCATCTCCACGTCGAGGTTCTTGAGGTTGTGCTCGCGCGCGCCGCGCACGACGATCTTGTCGGAGGGCATCGCGCGCTATCCTAGCAGACCGATGTGAACGTCTGTTCGAATCGTGAGGGTCCTCGCCGTCCGCGGACCGGGGCCGGCGCCCACCGACCTCACCGTATCTGGCCGCTGTACTCGGTCACGACGAACGTGTTCCGGCACTGGGTCATGCGTGCCGGCGCGCACGCGTCGGCGGCCCGATCATCGAAGTGACCTACGAAGACCAGCTGCTCGAGCCCGGCGGTCCCCGATCCGGCGGGCGCCTGGGGCGGGAACGGCTTCCCGTTGGGTGCGGCGAGCCGCAGGCCGGTCCTCAGGAGCTCGCCCTGGCTGGGCGTGCCGGTCGGCCGCTCCGGCAGCAGGACCCGCACCGGGCACGTCGCCTCCAGCCAGCCGGAAGCCGCCTCCCCCGCCGTGTCGCCGGAGCAGCCGGCGGTGATCTGCGCGAACCAGCCCACGATCCGCAGGTCGGTCGAACCGTAGCGGTCCGCCGGCAGCTGCCCTGAGGCGAGGACCTCCCCAACCGTGACCTGCTGGAGGTCCGGGCGCACACCACCGAATCCGCCGAAGACCATGAGCCCGAAGATCAGCAGGCCGGTGCCGACCACGATGGCCGTCCACAGCCAGCGTTCGCGGGTCGGTCCGGCATCCGTCGGCGGCTCCGGCACCGGATACCCGCCTCCTGGAACCGGGCCGACACCACCATCCTCGTCGGTTCTCTCGATCGGCCGCGGCCCGTGATCGTTCACGTCCCCTCCCGCAGGTCGGACCAACCACTTGCCAGGCCGCGCATCGCCGCGCGCCAGAGCGCCACGCGTCGGGGATCGTTCAGCCATGTCGAGGCGCCCGACGGATGCGGCAGGCAGATCACCGAGGCGCCCGGAGCCCGATCCCACGCCAGCGGCCGCCCGACCAGGTCGTCGAGCCGGGCCGCACTCCCCGAAGGCGAACCGGTGGGCCAGCCCGCCGACCAGCACCAGGAGCTGCGGCGCGACCAGCGCGACCTCCGATGCGAGCACGGGTGACCAGCGCTGCACATCGCGCCGTGACGGGGGTGAATCGACCGAGGCGCCCGGGCGCCGTCCCGGGTAGCACTTGCCGACGGAGGTCACGTACCAGCGGGTGCGGAAGTCCTCGACGCCGATGCCGGCCAGCTCCAGCCATCCCACGAGCCGTCGACCGGCGTCGTGCGCGAACGGCAGCCCCGTCTCGATCTCGCGCCATCCCGGCGCCTGCCCGATCAGCATCGCCGGTTCCGTGCCGTCACCCGACAGCACGGGGCGCCGGCCGTCCGGGCAGCCATCCATCCCGTCCTGGAGGGCGCGCAGGTCGCTCCCGCGGCGCGCCCGGCGCGGCGGGTCGAGCGGCCAGGTGCCCGCGTGCCGGAGGCGCTTCGGCAGTGCTGTGGCGATCTCGGCGGCTGCGCCGTCGATGCGCACGGCGTTCAGGCCTCGTCCCCCCGCAGCCGCGCCGCGCCGCGAAGGTCGTCGGCGATCGCCAGCCGCAGGATCCGACGCACGCCATCGCGTGCGGGACCTGCCTGCTCGAGGGCGTCGGTGAGCACGTCGCGGGCCGCGTAGCACCGGTCGATCGCGTCCGCCGCGACGTCAGCGGCCGACCCGCCGAGCTCGGCGACGAACGCCTCGTCCTGCGCGGCGATTTCAGCGGCGACCTGCCCGGCCATCGCCGGTGCCGCGTCGAGCGCGGCGGCCAGCTCCTCGCGGGCGAGCTCCATCCAGCGCCGCCAGCGCTCCCACTCCTCCTCCGACGGAGGCAGCTCGTCCAGGGTGAACGACGCTCGCTCCCCCGCCCCGCGCCCTGCCCCGCCTCGCTCGACCTCGTACCAGTTGTCCCCGACGAAGGTCGGCGCCGCCTCGCCCTGCTCGGCCAGCCAGGCCGTGAACCGGCCCACGCGCCGGGGCATGGCCGCCGCGGCCTGGTCGGGATCCGGGGCGAATGTCGCGCAGCCCGGAAGCTCGGCGGCATAGGCCGCCGCGGTCGCGCCCTCGTCGAGCCCGGTCTCGATGAAGATCGCGTGGGGCATGGTTCCGGCCATCAGCAGCTCCCTCGCACGTCGTCCATCGGCGTCACGGGCGTCGGCGTCGCGGTGGCCGTCGACGGGATCCGGCGGCGATGACGTTGGGCCGGGCCGAGACGCTGAAGACCTCGCGCCGGCGGCGCGTCCCCGTCTCCGCCGTACCCGAGCCCTGGTCCGCGGCCGCCTCGGCGTACACGTCGGCCGGGATCGTGCCCGGGGCGGCGGCAAGCTCCGCGCGCAACCGCCGGAGCTGGAGAATCTCGTCGCGCAGGGCGGCGGCGCGCTCGAACTCGAGGTTCCGGGCAGCTTCCTTCATCTGCGCCTCGAGACGGCCCATCATGGCGGCCAGCTCCTCGGGCTCGGTGCTCTCCACGGTGAGCGACGCGCGCTCCTCGGCCACCCGGCGCAGGCCATCGTTGATGTCGCGGATGGCCTTGGTGATCGTCTCCGGGACGATCCCGTGCTCCGCGTTGTAGGCGACCTGCCTCGCGCGGCGTCGGTCGGTCTCGTCCATCGCCGCCCGCATCGAGTCGGTCACCCGATCCGCGTACATCAGCACCCGGCCCCCGATGTTGCGGGCCGCCCGGCCGATGACCTGGATCAGCGAGCCTCCCGATCGCAGGAAGCCCTCCTTGTCGGCGTCGAGGATAGCCACCAGGGTGACCTCGGGCAGATCCAGCCCCTCTCGGAGGAGGTTGATCCCCACCAGGACGTCGTAGACGCCCAGACGCAGGTCGCGAAGGATCTCGACGCGCTCCAGGGTATCGACCTCGGAGTGGAGCCACTGGACCTTGATCCCGAGCTCCGCCAGGTAGTCAGCGAGGTCTTCGGCCATCTTCTTGGTGAGGGTGGTGACCAGGACCCGCTCGCCGCGCGCGACCGTGTCGCGAATCTCCGCGATCAGGTCGTCGATCTGGCCGGCAGTGGGCCGCACGGTGATCATCGGATCCACGACTCCGGTCGGGCGGATGAACTGCTCCACCACCCGCTCGGCGCGCCGGGTCTCGTACGGTCCGGGCGTGGCGCTCATGTAGACCACCTGGTTCATGTGGTCCTCGAACTCCTCGAAGGTGAGCGGCCGGTTGTCGAGAGCCGACGGGAGGCGGAATCCGAAGTCGACGAGGATCTCCTTGCGGGTCCGGTCGTTCTTGTACATCCCGTGGACCTGCGGGATCGTGATGTGGCTCTCGTCGACCACGAGCAGGAAGTCGGTCGGGAAGTAGTCGATCAGGGTCCACGGCCGCGATCCCGCCTCGCGCCGGGCAAGGTGCCGCGAGTAGTTCTCGATCCCGGAGCAGAACCCCACCTCGCGCATCATCTCGAGGTCGAACATCGTCCGCTGGCGGAGACGAGCGGCCTCCAGCTCGCGGCCCTCGTTCGCCAGCTGACGCGTGCGCTCCTCCATCTCGACCTCGATGTCGCCGATGGCGGCGAGCAGCTTGTCCCGCGGCGTCACGTAGTGCGAGGCCGGGTAGACGTTCACCTCGCGGCGCTCGGCAAGCACCTCGCCGGTGAGATCGTCGACCTCCACGATGCGCTCCACCTCGTCGCCGAAGAAGTCGATCCGCACGATGTAGTCGCCGGAGACCGGGGAGAACTCCAGGACATCACCCCGCACGCGGAATCGCGACCGGGCCAGCTGCATGTCGTTGCGCTGGTACTGGAGGTCCACGAGGTGGCGGAGGACGCCGTCGCGGCGATATCGGCCGCCCACCTTGAGGTTGAGCACGGTCGAGCCGTAGTCGACCGGTGCGCCGATGCCGTAGATGCAGCTCACCGAGGCGACGATGATCACGTCCCGGCGCTCGAAGAGGGCACGCGTGGCGTTGTGCCGCAGCTTGTCGATCTCCTCGTTCCTCGAGGAATCCTTCTCGATGTACGTATCGCTGCGCGGCAGGTACGCCTCGGGCTGGAAGTAGTCGTAGTAGCTGACGAAGTACTCGACGGCGTTGTCCGGGAAGAACTCCTTGAACTCCTGGTAGAGCTGCGCCGCGAGCGTCTTGTTGTGGGCCATCACCAGGGTCGGCTTCTGGACGGCCTCGATGACCTTGGCGGCGGTGTACGTCTTCCCCGTGCCCGTGGCGCCCAGCAGCACCTGGTGGTGCAGCCCATCGCCGATGCCACCGACCAGGCCGGCGATGGCTGATGGCTGGTCGCCGGTCGGCTGATAGGGCGCATTCACCGTGAAATCGGGCATGCGGGCGGTCCTCGCGGGGGCATGGAACAGGGCCGCTCGATTCTAGCGGACCCCATGGGTACCGATTCTCGGGTGCCATAACGGCCTATATCGGTCAGGAATCGTGGGCACCAAGATGAAGGCGACTCATGCACCTGCCCGAGCGACCGTTCCGGCGTCCGGGCCCGGCGAGCAGTGGCTTGCGGGGCCGGCTGCGCGCATCCCGGCGCCGGGGCGAAGCGCGGGGACAGGCACTCGTGGAGTTCGTCGCCGTGCTGGTTCCGCTCCTGCTCCTCGTGGTGGGGATCATCCAGTTCGGCCTTCTCTTCGCCGCGAACGTGACGCTGACCAATGCGGCCCGCGAGGGGACGCGCGCCGGGACGATCTACCTGTACGACCACAACCACGACAAGGCCTGGAACGACGGCCAGCGCTGTGCCGACGTCCTGGCCGCGGCCACGGACGCCTTCGGTCTGCTCTCGCCGACGTCACCCCACTTCAGCGTCACGACCAGCGGCGGCTCCTGCTCGACCACGAGTGGCGACACGCAGGTCAACGGCGACCTCACCATCGCCTACTGCGCGGATGTCGCGGATTCAACGAGCCCGTGCCCGGACACCGCGGACAGCAGCACCACCTGCGTTCCCGATACCCGGGAGGGCTGCCTGATGCAGGTCACCCTCACGTACCGGTCCGACATCATCGTTCCCTTCCTCGGCGACATGCTCGCCAACGACTCGAACGGGCGCTTCGTCCAGCGGGTCACCGCAACGATGGTGGTGAACTGATGCGCGCCCCCGCGGCGCGACCGCGCGACGCTCGCGGCCAGGTCCTGGTCATGGTCGCCATCCTCCTGGTGGTGCTCCTGGCCTTCACCGGCCTGGCGATCGACGTCGGCCGCCAGGCGGCCGAGCACCGCCATATCCAGACAGCCGCCGATGCCGGGGCCCTGGCCGCCTGCCGCGCCCTCATCAACGGCGCGTCGGACAACGCCGCGGCCGCCGATGCGCGGCAGACCGCCCGCGTGAACCTCGAGCACTCCCCGGCGGGGGCCACCGCCACCATCAGCGACGGACTCGTCTATGCCGACGGCCACGCCGGCGACCCCGGATACCTCACCAGCGGCGTGCTCGTCAGCGGCACGAGCGTCCGGGTCGCGGTCAGCTCGACCCTCGACACCACGCTGGGGAAGATCGTGGGCGTGCAGTCCATGGCGACGAGCGCGCATGCGCGCTGCGCCCTGCAGGGGTCACCTGCGCTCCCGCTCGTGGCCCGTCGCTACATCGGTGCTCCGGGCCCGGAGAATGGGTTCGTCGACAACGCCGCGACCATCCTGACCTCCACCGAAGGAGTGGTCGACACCCTCAGCCCCACCGGCTACGACAGCCGGATGCCGGCGTCCGAGACCGATCCCGGGCCGGAGTTCGACCTCTACGGACCCGGTTCCAAGGCGGCCAACGACAGCTCGTTCCGCGGGTTCGTGGCGCTCGACGTCCGCAACTACCAGTCGACCTTCTCACGTGTGTACTACAACGGAGTCACCTCGGGGACCACGGTGAACACCCTCAAGGACAAGGAGGGCGCCTACATCACCGCCGGATACGACGGTCCCAGCTTCCCGTCCATCACGACGCCGGCCGACCCGAACGACCAGGTCGCCGCCATCAGTGGCAACGACACCGCGATGGTCGTCCGCAACTTCGCCCAGAGCTTCGCCGTGGGCGACCGGCTGCTGCTCGCCCTGTACAACGGCACGGTCATGCAGATCCCCGACTTCTCGATCTCGCCGCCGAGTGCCATCACCATCGGGGGCACCGAGACCATCCCGGGACCGGCGTTCCCCTTCAGCGTGAGCCGCAACGACGCGTTCAACTCGACGGTGACGCTCCACCTGCACGGGGATACCGAGGCGGACACCCTCGGCCATCCCGAGTGGGACCTGATCCAGACCGATCCCCCCACGAACGACCCGCCGGCCGCGGGGCAGATGAACATGCCGATCTGGTCGACCGACGTCTTCATCCCCGCCAGGAACGGGACGCGGGTAACGATGGGCAACCTGCGGACGAACGCGGTCGCGCCCGGGATCTACACGATCTGGCTCGAAGGCCACTCGGGCAACCCGTACTTCCAGGCCCGCCGCTACCCGGTCCCGGTCCTGGTGGGCGGGGCCACCCACGACTTCAGCTTCGAGAACTCGACGGTGAGCGGCACCGCCGCGTCGCTGGGCGACACGGTCCAGATGGATCTGTACGTGTCCTCCACCACCGCCAGCGACACGAAGTGGGGCACGAACAACCCGGTCACGCTTGCCGTCGACCAGAGCTCGTTCACCGACTGCAGCTTCGGGCCCGCCTCCATCGGCGCCGGGCAGATCACGCTCAGCAACACCTCCGTGGTGCCGAGCAGCGGCGACGGGGCATTGTCGACGCTCTCCATCAACACCGCCGGCCTGGCGGCCGGCTGCTACCGCTTCGACGTCCGCGGGTACGGGACCAACGTCGCCGGCCAGCCGGTCGTTCACGTCCAGCCGGTCACCTTCACCGTGGCGACCTCCGCGAGCGGCGGGTCCTACGTGGACATCATCGGTTTCGCGGTCTTCCAGGTGACGCACATCGACGCCAACTCGATTCAGGTGCAGGCGGTCTCGGCCGTCTCGTCCGATCCCACCGACCCGGCGCTCCGGCGCGCACAGCAGGCCCGGCTGATCCCGTGGTGACCGGCCTCACTACCCAAGGAGATTGACGCATCGTGGAACTCGAATACTCCGACAAGAACAGCAAGCGCTCGAAGCTGTACATCGCCGTGGGCGTGATCATCGCGCTCATCGTGGGCGGTGTCGTGTTCGTCGCGCTGCGGTTCTCGAGCGTCACCGACACGACCCAGGCCGAGATGCGCAGCGTGGTGGTCGCGGCGCGCGACATCGCCAGCCGCAAGCCCATCGAGGAGGGTGACGTCGTGATGCGCACCGTCCCCGCTGATGCGACCAACCAGCAGGCCTACACCCGCATCGACGACGTGCTGGGCCGGATCAGCGGCGTGACGATCACCACCGGTGAGCTGATCACCCGCAACCTGCTCGCCTCGAACACCTCCGGGCAGCCGTTCTCGATCCTCGACGCCGGCCAGGCCTACGACCCGACGGGTCCGGACCTGCGGGCTGTGTCGGTGACCGTTCCGGATGACCGGGCGGTGGCCGGGACGCTCCAGGCCGGACAGCGGGTCGACCTCATCGTGACCATGGCCCTCAACCCGGAGCTGGGCCAGCCGGCCGGCCAGGCCGCGCAGACCCAGGCCAAGTTCGTGCCCGGTCCGTCGACCAAGGTGACGCTGCAAAGCGTGACGATCCTGGCCCGCAACGGGTCGATCTACATCCTCCGAGCTGACCTAGCGACGGCCGAGCAGATCGCCGAGCTCCAGGCCGCCGGCGGCCAGTTCACCATGGCCCTCCGCCCGGACCAGGACGACCGCGTGGCCAAGACCACCGGCTCGACCATCGACACCCTGATCAACGAGTTCCACTTCCCGTACCCGGAGGCGCCGCAGGTCGGCACGAACCAGGCGACGCCCTGAGGATCTGCCGCCGGGCGGCTTCCACGACGCGTCTCGACGCCGGCCCACGCGGCCGGCGTCGTGGTGTCCGCAGCCGGCCGGGACTAGCGCCCGAGCAGCGCCCGGTACGCGGCACGCACCTGTCGCCGGGTCTCTGCCAGCGGGGCTGATCCATCGATCACCACGTCGGCGGCCGCGACCTTCACCGACTGCGGCGACTGGTGCGCCATACGCGCCCGCGCTTCGGTCTCGGAAAGGTGCCGGCTCGCGGCCAGACGGGAAACCGCATCTGCCTCGTCGCAGGTCACCACCCAGGTCTCATCGCACGCATCGTGGAGCGGAGACTCGAGGAGCTTGATCACCTCCACCACGGTCACCGCGACGCCTCCCTCGGCCAGCTCGGCCAGCCGCGCCCTGACCACGTCCCGGAACCGCGGGTGCAGGATGGCCTCGAGGTCGCGCAGGGCATCGGCATCGTGGAAGACGATCCGGCCGAGTGCCGCAGCGTCGAGCGTGTGGAAGCGCCGCTCGATCGCGGCCCGGGCCTCACCGTCGTTCTGGCGGATCTCGCGCACCACGGCGTCGGCATCGATGTGCGCCGCGCCCAGCTCGCGAAGCATGCCGGCCACGGTGCTCTTTCCGCAGCCGATGTTCCCGGTCAGGCCGATCACCTTCATCACGCCGATGCCTCCTCCACCGCGGTCACCGGCGGCGATGCAGGCTGACAGTGGGGGCAGAAGTGGGTGCTGCGCTGCCCGACCACGATCCGAGCGATCGGTCGCCCGCAGCGCAGGCAGGGTGCCCCGGTCCGCTGGTAGACGGCCAGGCGCTCGGCGTTCGCGCCGGGCTCGCCATCGGCCCCCACGTAGTCGCTGAAGCTGGCGCCCCGGTTCTCGATCCCGTCGCGGAGCACCTTCCGGATGGCCCGATGGAGGCGCCGGACCTCGTCCGGCGTCAGCGTGTCCGCGGCACGCAGCGGGTTCAGGCGCGCGATCCAGAGGGCCTCGTCCGCGTAGATGTTGCCGACCCCGGCGATGAACGACTGGTCAAGGAGGAGCGACTTCAGCCGTGCCGAGCGTCCTGCCAGGCGCTCGGCGAAGCGTGCCGCCGTGAACGTCCGGGTCAACGGCTCAGGGCCGTGCCGGGCGAAGACGTCGCCGACCCGGTACGGGACACGGTCCTCGGCCACTCGCCGGACGGGGTTCCGCCGCGCCGGGCGACGTCGCAGCCCACCCCCGGCGAAGAGCCCGATCCGCCCGAACTTTCGGACGTCGCGGTAGCGCAGCTGGCGTCCATCGGCCAGGTGGAACACCACCCGCGCGTATGGATCCTCCGGCGCGTCCGGGGGCGTCACGATCAGCGCGCCCGTCATGCGGAGCGCCACGGTCATGACCCGCCCGTCGACGAGGTGGATCAGCACGCTCTTCGCGCGACGGCCGACGCGGGCAATCGTCGCGCCGCGCAGCTCGGCGGCGAATCGCTCTGCGGGGAGTGGATGCGCGATGGTCCGCTCCCACCGGACCTCCACCTCGGCGAACGTCGCCCCTGCGACCCAACGCTGCAGGTCACGGGCAACGGTCTCGACCTCAGGGAGCTCGGGCATGGGCGAAGACGATCAGGCCTCGAGCTCGGCGAGCGCCGAGTCGTCAGCCTCTGCCCCGGACTCCGGTTCGCCGTCGCGCGCGACCCGTGACCAGCCACCATCGGCCTGCTGCAGGCGATCCATCTGCTCCCAGTTCGTGCCGACCTTGAGGTCGACCTCCAGTGGCACGTCGAGCGGCAACGCCGTCTCCATGATCTCTCTGGCCAGCGAGGCCAGGGCGGGCAGCTCCTCCTCGTCGGTCTCGAAGACGAGCTCGTCATGGACCTGGAGCAGCATCCGCGACCGGAGCCCCCGTTCCCGGATCGCCGCGTCGAGGCGGTTCATCGCGATCTTCATGCCATCGGCCGCCGTGCCCTGGATGGGCATGTTGATCGCCATCCGTTCGCCCGCCTGGCGCAGGGCGCCGTTGCGTGCCGTGAGCTCGGGCAGGTATCGGCGCCGGCCCAGGAGCGTGGTGACGAAGCCCTGGTCGCGGGCCAGCATCCGGATCTCGATCGTGTAGCGCCGGATGCCCGGATAGGCTTCGAAGTAGTCCGCGATGAACTTCTGCGCCTCCTCGCGCGGGATCTTCAGCCGGTCGGCGAGCCCGAAGTCGGAGAGGCCGTAGGCGATCCCGTAGTTGATCATCTTCGCCACGCTGCGCTCCTTGGGTCCCACCTGGTCCGGCGACAGGCCAAGGACGCGCGCGGCGGCGGCGAGGTGGATGTCCGAGTGCGCCGCGAAGTCCGCCTTGAGACCGGCGTCGCCGGAGACATGGGCCAGGATGCGCAGCTCCTGCTGCGAATAGTCGCCGGCGAGGAGCAGCTTGCCGGGTGGCGCCACGAAGGCGTGCCGGATGCGCCGGCCGAGCGGCGTGCGGACCGGGATGTTCTGCAGGTTGGGATCGATGCTCGAGAGGCGCCCGGTGGCCGCCACCGCCTGCTGGTAGGTCGTGTGCAGCCGCCCGTCCCCGCTGATCAGCTGCGGCAGCGCATCCACGTACGTCGACTTGAGCTTGGCGATCTGCCGGTGCTCCAGGATGAGGCCGATCACCTCGTGCTTGTCGCGCAGGTCTTCGAGGACCGATGCATCGGTCGAGTACCCGGTACGGGTCCGCTTCGTTGCCGGGAGCTCCAGCTCGTGGAAGAGGATCTGCTCCAGCTGCTTCGGCGAGCCGATGTTGAACGGGTGGCCGACTGCGGTGTAGATCCGGTCCTCCAGCGTGGCGAGCTGCTCGCCGAACTCCTCGGCCATGACCGCCAACGCCTCTCGGTCGAGGGCCACCCCGGCCAGCTCCATGCGGGCAAGCACGGGCAGGAGCGGCATCTCGACCTCGCGGAACAGGTTCGCCAGGCCGGCCTCCGCGAGCTCGTTCTCGAGCGCGGGCCGGGCGAGCAAGGCGGTCAGCGCCTCCGCGGCCGCGCGGCGCGCGACCGCCCGTTCCTCCGCGCCCGTCTCCGCCGCGGTGGGGCGCGGCGGCAGCTCGGCAGTGAAGCGGGTGGCCGCCAGGTCGTCGATCGTCTGGGACCGGAGCGACGGGTTGAGCATGTAGCCGGCGATGAGGGTGTCGACGGCGGGTCCGCCGAGCGTCACCTCGCGGCAGCCGAGTGAGACGACGAGCTGCTTGAGGTCGTGCCCGATCAGCGGGCGATCCTCCCGCGAGAACCACGCCGGCAGCGGCGCGCGCGCGGCCGGGTTGTCGTCCCAGGGCAGGTACCAGCTGCTCCCATCGCCGCCGGCCAGGGCGATACCCACCAGGGTGCGCTCGAGCGGCCGCCCCGCGCCGGTCGCCCAGCCGAGGCCGACGTCCCCGCCGCGCGCGTCGAGCCAGGCATCGAGATCCGCCGCGTCCGCCCGGGAACGGACCACGCGCGGATCGGCGTGCTCGATGGCGCCCCCGGGGTCCACCACCGGGTTGGGCGCCTGGGGTAGCGGCTCGGCGCTCGCGGGCGGGGCGCCGCCATCGGCTCCGGATCCGCCGCCCAGCAGGTCCAGCGAGAGCTGGAGACCACCGCCGGTCTCGCGTTCGGTCGGCTCCGGGCCGCTCGGCGCAAGGCTGGAGGGGGGCAGCCGGTCGATCAGCGACCGGAACTCGAGCTCGCGGAAGCGCTGCGCCACCGCGCGCCGGTCGTACCGGCCCGTGCGTGCGGCATCGAGCTCCAGCTCGACCGGCAGGTCGGTGACGATGCGGCCAACCTCGCGCGAGAGGAACGCGGATTCACGATGCTCCGCCAGCCGCTCGCGCAGCTTGCCCTTGACCTCGTCGAGATGCTCGTAGATGTCGTCGAGCGTGCCGAACTGCTGGAGGAGGCTGATCGCGGTCTTCTCCCCCACCCCGGGGACGCCGGGGATGTTGTCCGAGGCATCACCCTTGAGTGCCTTGTAGTCGAGCATCTGGTCCGGCCGCAGCCCGTAGCGCTCGTTGACCTTGGCGATGTCGTAGATCACCGTGGCGGCCACGCCCATCCGCGTCGTGAGCAGGCGCACGTGGTCGTTCACCAGCTGCAGGCCGTCCAGGTCGCCGGAGACGATCATGGTGTCGACGTCGGCCGCCGTCGCGTCCTGGGCCAGCGAGCCGATGACGTCGTCGGCTTCGTAGCCCTCCAGCTCCCGGATGGGCATGCCCATCATCCCGCACAGATCGCGGACGATCGGGAACTGGGCGCGGAGGTCGTCCGGCATGGAGGGTCGTCCGGCCTTGTACTCCGGGTAGGCGGTGAAGCGGAACTGCGGCCGGCCCAGGTCGAACGTGACGATCGCGTAGTCCGGCTTGAGGTCCTGCATGCCCCGAAGGACGATCTGCAGAAAGCCGAAGGCGGCATTCACCAGTGTCCCGTCCGAGGTCGTGAGGGGCGGCAGCGCGAAATACCCGCGGTAGACGAGGCTCGGCCCGTCGATGAGCATCAGGATGGGTCGGCGGCGCTCCTGCATGACACTGACGAGTCTAGCCCGATGGCGCCCACCAAACGGTCTCCGCAGACGCCGGACCGGTCGTCCGGCATCCGGGCTGCGCCGTAGAATCGCCAGAATGCCGGAGCAGCCGCGACATGACCCCTATGCGGTGCTGGGCGTGCCCCGCGAGGCCACGCCGCTGCAGGTCGCGCGGGCACATCGGCGCCTGGCCAAGCGCTACCACCCGGACCTGCATCCGGGCGAGGACGTGAGCGATCGCATGCGGCGCATCAACGAGGCCTGGCATCTCCTCTCCAACCCTGCCCGGCGCGCCGTCTACGACCTGGATCACCCGGCGAGCGGCAGCGGCCCCCGCGGGCACTGGGTCACGCCGTCACGTCCCGCCCCGGTCGAGGAGGCCACGACGACACGCACCTGGGCGAGCTGGCGCGCGACCGCCGACGAGACTCGCGCCGCCCCGCGCACACGACGGGCGCCCGGCGAGATCCCGATTCCCGCCACCCGGAGGCCGCCGCGGATGGAGCCGGCCGAGCGGACATTCCGCGACAGCGGGCTGGCCGCCATCCTGGTCGCGGTGCTCATCCTGCTCCTGCTCGTCGCCGCCGTGGTGGCCGGTCGGATCGCGTAGCCGCGGTCCTCAGGGGGCGCGATCGCGCCGGTCGCCCCGCGCGAACACCGCGCGCGCAAGCAGCGCAGCCGCCAGCAGCACCACGCCCAGGCCAAGGAACCACTCGAAGAGCAGCCCCGTGTCATGGGCCGGCACGCCCTGGCCACCGGAGGCACTGTCCGTCGTCCCGCCGCTCACCGGCGCCTTGGGAGGCGCGACCGTCGGCGTCGGCTGCGAGACGGAGTCCCTGCTGACCCCGGAGACGCTCGCGGCGGCGGACGCTGCAGCCATCTCCGGCTGACCCCCTGCCATCCGCGCGGTGTCGCTCACGCCGGCGCCGGCGGACCTGAACAGGGCAGAGCCGCTCCCTACCGCCCCGACCACGATCAGCACCACGGCGAGCGCCATGGCGGGTGCGGTGAGGCGTCGCATGATGCCCAGCCAGTTGGAGGGCTGCTGCGGCGCGTCAGCCGGCGGGAGGAGACGCAGGGGCCGAGGCGGAGGGAGGTCGGGCAGCTCGGCGAGCGCGACGGTGACAGAGCGGAGCTCTGCGAGGATGCCGGTGCAGCGCTCGCAGGCTGCGGTGTGCGCGGCGAGCGTGGCATCGGCACGGGCGTCGGGGTCGCCGCCGGCGAGCGCAGCGAGCCGCTCGTCGTCAGGGTGCGGTTCTTGCAGCATGGTCATCGGCTCAGACGCCCTCAGCCATTGAAGAGTTCCTTGTGCGGCCCCATGAGCTCCCGCAGCTGCAGGCGGCCACGATGGATCCGCGATTTCACGGTGCCGAGCGGCGCCGCGGTCAGGGTCGCCACCTCGCCGTAGTCCATCCCGTATACGTCGCACAGGACCACGGCCACGCGCTGGTCCTCCGGGAGATCACGGAGCGCGATCTCGAGATGTCGGTAGAGCTCCCCGCGCCGCGCCGAATCGAACGGGTTCGGCGCGCTCGCGTCGGGCAGCTCGGGCGCATTCTCCTCGTTCCCCGGCAGGGTCGTGGTCGGACGCCGCTGGGCACGCCGCAGGATGTCGTAGCTGGCATTGGCCGTGATCCGCAGCATCCAGGAGCGGAAGATGCCGCCCCGGTACCGCCCGATCCCGTCGTAGGCGTGGATCAGGGCGTCCTGGGTGGCATCCAGGGCCGCGTCCGGGTCGCCGATCAGGCGCAGGGCGAGCCCGTAGCAGGCGGACTGGTAGTGCTCGGCCAGCCGCGCGAACGCGGCCCGGTCGCCGGCAGCGGCCCGCGCGACCACGGCAGCCTCGTCGTCGAGCGGCTGCACGCGGGACGCCGGCTGCGCACGCTGGGGCTCCGCCATCGGCTTCCTATAATCACACTCCCCGCTGCCGGAGTGGCGGAATTGGCAGACGCGTCGGTCTCAAACACCGATGAGGGCAACCTCGTGTGGGTTCAAGTCCCACCTCCGGCACCAACATCATCAGGCTCACCTGCAGGAGCGCGCGAGGCATGGCACGACTCCCGGGCGAGCAAAGAAGAGACCCGCGCCCCGGAGGGTGCGGGTCCTTCGCGTTCGGAGGCGTCAGGCGAGAAGGAGCGCTAGCTGCCGCTCGATACCACGCCGCCCTTGGCGACGTAGCTGACGCAGGCGCCCTGGTTCTTGAACGAGGCGCCATCCGCATCGACCATCGACTTCCATCCACCGTGCTTGCACTGCGCACCGGTGTTGCCGGTGTTGCCGGTGGTGTCGGTGGTGGTAGTGGTGCCCTTGTTGGCCTTGCCGCTGCCGATCGGCACAGCGCCGGCCTTCGCGTAGGAGCTGACGCAGCGGCCCTGGTTGGTGAACGGCGCGAAGAAGACCGAATCGACCATCTCCTGCCACCCGCCCTGCTTGCACTGGGCACCGGTAGCGGCGACCTGGGTGACGGTGACGTTGTCGACCACGACGCCGCAGTTGCTCGTGTTCGTCGGATCCGCCTCGAAGGTAACGGTGGCCGAAGCGGTGGTCGCCACGAAGCTCACGGCAGGGGCGGCGAACCATTGACCGGCGTAGACGCTGAACGAGTCGGGTACATCAACTGTCTCCGAGCTCCCCGCGATGCTGTAGGTCATGCTCTTGGTCGACGGACCGCAGACGCTGTTGTTTGAGACCGAGAACTGCACGGTGTAGGTGTCGTTTGCCGTGGTCTCGAACTCCTGGCTGATGGTGCCGGCAGCCGACCCGCCCGCAGTCCCCGTGCCGTTCATGTCGACGCTGTGGCTGCCGTCCTGGCTCGTCCAGGTCGAGTAGCTGTCGCTGACCCAGTCCACGTTCCCCGCGTCGACGGTCCAGCCGGCCATCGCGGTCGCATCCGCCGTGCCTGCCGCAAGGGTATGGAAGCCGTCGCCACCGTAGGACCACCCGTCCTCGAAGCTGCCGTTGGTGAAGGCACTGGCGGCAAGGGCTGAGCCGGCGAGCGCGAGGGAGGCGACGAGGGGGATCGCCGCCGCGATGAATGACTTCCGCACGAGATGCTGCCCTCCTGGCAATCCAGAGCGCGCGAACGGATCGGTCTCGCCCACTGGCTCGGTGTACGCCCGGCGACCGACATCATGGGCCACACGCCGACGACCGCCGCGCTATGCCGTCCCAACCTACCGTGCATCACCGATGCCGGCTACCGCCCTTTGGTCATGGCCGGCATGCGAACGTTGTCCTATGACATCTGGCACCACCTGGTACGGGTGGTGGCGGCGGGGGCTGCCGCGCGGAGCTGCCGTGCGGAGGATTCAGCACCCGACGGCCGCGGTGGCGGCACCGAGCCCGGTGAGCTTCAGGAACCGTTTCAGTGCGCGAGGCGGCGTGGTTCTGTACCATCCCGCACGGCCGACCGGTTGCGCGGACGGCCACCGGGCCGTCGGCGTTCTCACCGTCGGCGGCCCATCGCATGCTAGGCTGACGCGCGCTGGCCTGACCGTCGTGGCGGCTCGCCGTCAAGGCGATCTCCCTGGAGGAACCCGGTCCGATGCTCGACGACCTCGGCGAGACGATCGACTGTCCCAACTGCGGGCGCCCCAACCCCGGCTGGGCCCAGGTCTGCCGGACCTGCGGGTTCTCCCTCAGTCGCAAGGTGGCACGATCGGTCGGCCGTCCGCAGCGTCCGTTCCCGACGGATCAGGCGTCGCTTCTGTCCATCGGGGCCGCGGTTGGCTCCATCGTCCTGGCGATCGTCCTGGGGATGATCTTCTCGGCGATGAACCCGACCCAGCCCACCGTCGGAGTCTCCGTCTCACCCTCGCCGTCGCCCTCCCCGACCGCCGCTCCCACGCTCCCACCGGAGCCATCGCCGTCCATCGTCGCCGAGGAGACGCCGTCCCCGACACCCGAGCTGCCGGATACGATCACCTTCGGCACCGGCCTGACGGCGTCCAAGACCATCAGCGGCAAGACGGACACCTTCGGCCCGGGCAGCACCTTCGCCCACTCGGTCTCCGCCAAGGAGCCCTTCGGCGTCTCGACCCTGTATGAGACGGTCGTCCGCGTCGCCGATGACGGGACGGAGTCGCCCATGCAGACGCGCTATCCGGTTCCCGTTACGAAGACCGCCAAGGTCTTTGGCTTCGTGGTGAGCACCAACAGCCTGCTGCGCGACTGGGCGGGCGGGGGCAACTTCATCATGCGCATCTACGACGGCCAGACGCTCATCGCGGAGGGCTCGTTCACCCTGACAGCCAGCTGACCGGCCCCCTGGTCAACCGTCGCGGCGGGCCACCAGCTCACCAGGGCGACGGGGTCAGCCGAATGGCTGGGTGCCTGACTCTGGCTGGCGAGGGGCCGGCCGGGCTACTCCCCGAGGAACTCGCGGACGAGGTTCTGGAAGTGGTAGACGCCGTTCTCGCGCGCGGCAGAGAAGCGACCGGTGTCGTAGGAGCGTGACCGGAGCCCGCGCTGGACCTGCTCGCAGATCAGGATGTCCTCCTGCTGGATCTCGTCGGAGAACGCGATTGTCTGCTGCATCGACTCCCAGCCCGGCCCGGTTCCCGGCTCGGCGAAGAACCACTCGAAGATGGTGAGCGTCCGATCCACGCCCAGCGGCAGGATCACGTTGGAGCTCAGGTTGTCCTGGTAGATGTTGAACATCGTGTTCGGGAAGAGCCAGTAGTAGAGGGCGCTCTCCTCCTGCCCCGGGAGGCGGAGGTAGCGACGGTCGCGGCCAAGCTCCTCCCCGGGGCGCAGCTCCCGGATCGGCGCATGCTGCTTGGAGTAGTAGCGGAACTCCTCGACACGGTAGGCGTCGTAGTCGAGCTCGCGGAACAGCTGGGGATGGGCGATGGGAAGGTGATAGCCCTCCAGGTAGTTGTCGACGTAGACCTTCCAGTTGCACTCGATGACGTACTCCCGCCTCTCAACCAGGCGCATCGCGTCGACGTCGTAGCCGGCATCGGCGACCTCCGCGCCGATGGCGCCCATCATCTCGGCCAGGCTCGGCGCCCCCGGGTCCAGGCAGACGAACACGAACGGACCCCAGGCGTCCACCCGTACCGGCGCCAAGCCGAAGTCCTCCTTGCGGAAGTCCTCCGTGGCCTCCATCTCCGGGCAGGCCCGCAGCGTCCCGTCCAGCCCGTAGGTCCAGCCGTGGTAGCGGCACTGCAGGCTCTTGCGGTTGCCGCGCGTCAGCGCCACCTGTCCGGCCCGATGCCGGCACACGTTGTAGAACGCGCGGAGCCGGCCGTCGGTGCCGCGGGTGATGACGACGGGCTCGTCGATCACGGTCACCGGCACGAAGTCGCCGGGCCGCGCGAGCTCGTCGGCGCGGGCCACGAGCTGCCAGGTTCGCCCGAAGATCAGCTCCACCTCGCGGGCATACGTGCCCTCGTCGAGGTAGTAGCGCGACGGCAACGTGGCGGCCCGCGCGAGCGGTTCGGGCATGGTCATGGCCGCGAGTGTAGCGGTGCGGCAGGGATCGGCTTGCCCCCGTGCCTTGTGTCAAGAGCCACGATTCCCTCGACACGCGGTCGCTCGGACCGCTACATTGCGTGCTTCACGACACGCAGCCCACGCACCAGGCCCGCGAGAGAGGCCCAACGGAGGACCGGAATGTTCATCTCGCCGCGGAAGGGGGCGATCGCTGGAATCGTCGCCGTCCTTATCCTCGCCGCCTGTTCCAACGGCGGTGCCAGCCCGAGCGCCAGCGCCTCGGCGATGGCCAGTGCATCGGCCATGGCGTCGGAGTCGGCCATGGCGTCGGAGTCGGCAGCACCCAGCGCGGTGGCCACCGTCCCTGCCGACCAGCTGCTCTTCGCGGGAGAGCTGCTGATCTGCTCCGACCTGCCATACCCGCCGCAGGAGTTCTTCGACGCGAACGGCCAGCCCACCGGCTCGGACATCGAGATCGCGCAGGCCATTGCCCAGCGGCTCGGACTCAAGCCACAGATCGTGAACAGCGTCTTCGACACGATCATCGCGGCGGTGACCAGCGGGAAATGCGACATCATCGTCAGCGCCCAGAACCTGACCACCGACCGGCTCAAGCAGGTCAACATGATTCCCTACTTCAAGGCCGGCCAGGCGTTCGTCGTGGCCAAGGGGAATCCCGAGAACATCAAGACCCAGGACGACCTGTGCGGCAAGACCATCGGAGCGGAAACGGGCACCACGGAGGCTGACTTCGTGCAGGGCACCGGCGACTACGCCGGGGACGGCCTCAGCAAGCAGTGCACCGATGCGGGCAAGGCCGCGATCGATCTCAAGCAGTACGACAAGGACAGCGACGCTCTGCTCGCCCTCTCGAGCGGGCAGGTGGCGGCCTACTTCGCGGATTCGCCGGTCGCCGGCTACTACACCGTGGAGCACCCCGACCAGTTCGAGCTGTCGGGCGTGACGCTCGAGATCGCCAACGAGGGCATCAGCGTTCCGAAGGACAAGAACGGGCTCGCGGACGCCGTCAAGGCGGCGCTGCTCTCGATCATGTCGGACGGAACGTACGACCAGATCCTCAAGAAGTACGGCCTGGAGGACGGCGCTGTCACGCCGAGCGACGTGACGATCGTCACCCAGTAGCCCATTCGGCGGGAGAGCTCGCACCGACGAGATGACCACCGCACGACGTTGGTTCCGCACCCGGCCAGTGCCGCTGGTACTGGCCGGGTGCGTCATCCTGGCGGTGAGCCTCACCGGCTGCAGCGGAGCGAGCAGCTCATACCAGTACCACTGGGACTACTTCTTCAAGTCCCTGTTCGAACCCGACAGCCTCATCCTGTCGGGCCTGTGGCTCACCCTCTCGATCTCGGTCGTGAGCCAGTTCATCGGCGTGATGCTGGGCGTCTTCGGCGCCGTTGGCCGTCTCTCCCGATTCCTCCCGTTCCGGTGGGTCGCGAACTTCTACGTCTGGGCGTTTCGCGGCACCCCTCTGCTCGTCCAGATCACGCTCATCTACTTCGGCCTGAGCGTCAGCGGCATCTACCGCTGGCCCCGGGTCTACGACCTGTTCTCGTTCCAGATCGACAGCGCCGTCGTGGCCGGCATCGTCGCCCTGGGCCTCAACGAGGGTGCCTACATGACCGAGATCGTGCGGGCCGGCATCCTGTCGATCGACGCCGGACAGCTGGAGGCGGCCCGCTCGCTCGGAATGACGTACGGCCTTGCCATGCGGCGCATCATCCTGCCCCAGGCGGCGCGGGTGATCGTGCCGCCGCTCGGCAACGAGTTCAACAACATGCTGAAGACCACCTCGCTGCTGGTGATCATCAGCGTTCCGGAGCTCTATGTGACGTTCAGCCGCAAGAACGCGCTCCTGTTCGCACCGTTCGAGCTCTTCCTGGCCGCAGCCGTCTGGTACCTGATGATGACGTCGGTGTGGAGCATCATCCAGTCGTTCATCGAGCGCCGTCTCGGCAGGGGGTACGGCGCCCAGGCGGAGCGGCCCAGCCTGCGGGCGCGCATGCTCGGCCTCTCACGCAGCCGCGACGGCCAGGGTCGCCCATGAACGCCCAGGGGACCGCACATGACCTGATGAGCGCCATCGGCGGGGTGCCTCGCCCCGAGGGGGACGTTGTCGTCGATGCGCGCGACGTGCAGAAGTACTTCGGGCGGCTTCACGTGCTCAAGGGGATCTCGATGACCGTGAAGCGGCAGGAGGTCGTGGTCGTCATCGGTGCCTCCGGCTCGGGCAAGACGACGTTCATCCGCTGCATCAACCACCTGGAGAAGATCCAGGGTGGTCGGATCTTCGTGAACGGGCACCTGATCGGGTACCGCGAGAGCGGCTCCGGGAAGCTGGTTGAAGATCGCGAGCGGAACATCGCGAAGCAGCGCATGGAGATCGGGATGGTCTTCCAGCGATTCAACCTCTTCCCGCACATGACCGCGCTGCAGAACATCATGGAGGCGCCCGTGCGGGTGCGAGGCGTCGCCGAGGCAGAGGCCCGCGTGACGGCGGAGGCACTCCTGGAGCGGGTGGGGCTGGCGGAGAAGGCCGGCGCGTATCCCAGCCAGCTCTCGGGCGGCCAGCAGCAGCGGGTGGCAATCGCCCGCGCACTGGCCATGAAGCCGGCCCTCATGCTCTTCGACGAGCCGACGTCAGCTCTCGACCCCGAGATGATCGGCGAGGTGCTCGAGGTGATGAAGGAGCTGGCCCGCGAAGGCATGACCATGATCGTCGTGAGCCACGAGATGGGATTCGCCCGGGAGGTGGCCGATCGCGTCGTCTTCGTGGACGAAGGCCAGATCGTCGAGGAAGGCACGCCGGACGACGTCTTCTCCCGCCCTCAGCACGAACGGACGCGGTCGTTCCTCTCGAAGATCCTCTGACGGCGCTCGGGCACGGACCCCGTACGCCCCGTGGGTGCGCACCACAGCCGAACGGGCTGAGGCTCAGCCGCGCCTGACGCCGTAGACCTGGGCGCGGGGCAGACGAGCCGCCTCCGCCTCGGAGCGCACCCGCCTCGTGGCCGGCTTCAGGGCCGCCGGCACGTCGGCAGGCTTGCCGCCCTCGCGCTCGATCAGCCAACGATTTCCCTCCTCGGTGAGCTCCGCTCCCCCGGCGGTGCCCGGCTCGATGAAGGGTGCGTTCAGGAGCCTGCGCCGATGGAGCCGCTCCACGGCGAGCTGCATCGTGAACGGCTCGACACCCAGCTCGGCGGCCAGGGGCGCGAGGTCCACGAACCGACTCGGTGTGCGTCGCAGGAACCGGATGATCGCCGCGTCAAGCTCGTCGCCGGCGGGCACGGCAGCGGGCGCCATCGGCGTCTCGGGCTCTTTCGCGGCGCGTCTGCGCGATCGTGGGGATGCGGTCGTCACGAGCCGGAGGATACCAGCCGGCTCACGGCTCGGTGGTGACGGCCCGCAGGCCAACCGCCACGGGAACCTCTGCCGCGCGTCGGACGGCGTCGCCCAGCCGCTCGTCCCACGCCACGCAATCCGGGAGCCGAATCTGGCGCCGCGCTCCCGCGACCGGGACCTCCAGGAGCACCGGCACCGATCCGGGATGCGCGCGGAGCAGCTCGGTCACGGCCTCGATGGCGGGCAGGAGCCGCTCCACCGGTGCACCGGGCTCGAAGGTCACCTCGACGGTCGCCGCACCACCGGCCACCGCCGGCAACGGCACGGCCTCCCTGGGTACCGGGGGCTCGTCGCTCTGCTCGGTCACGGGAGCCGCGCCGGCCGCGGCCGGCCGGTCGTCTGCCGATGGACGTGGCTTCATTGGGCTGACGACGGCGACGGCGGCCGACTCGCCAGGCGCGGAAGCGGGAACGCTCTCCGTGATGGGGACCGGTCCCCGCGAGGGCTCCGCCATCCGGACCGGTGCGGTCGGTCGATTCCCGGCGGCGGGGGTCCGCCCTCCGTTGCCGCCCGGGCGGTTGCCGCCCCAGGCGCCACGACCGCGGCCGCGAAGCAGCCGGTCCCGCTCGGCGGAGAACGCCACAGGTCCCATCCGCACCACGTCGTCCCAGGCATGGACCGCCTCGCAGAGCAGCTTCGCCTCATCGTCACGATGGTCCACGCGGCCGCTGACCAGCACCACGGCATCCTCCACCCACGCGTTGGCCGTGTCGGCGAAGACCTTGGGGAAGACCACCACCTCCACGGTCCCCTGCAGATCCTCGAGATTGGCCACCAGCATGGTGGACCCGGCGCGGGTGATCACCCGCCGAACGCCCTGGAGAATCCCGCCCAGCGTGACCCGTGCCTGATCGTCCTCTTCCGACAGGTCACCGGAGTAGGCGGTGACGTATTCGGGCAGGACGTCGGTGATCTCGCCCAGGGGGTGCTCGGTGAGGTACAGGCCCAGGAGCTCCTTCTCCCAGCGCAGGCGCTCGCGCTGTGGGATCTCATCCTCCTCCGGGACCGCTGGCGTCCTGTCCATGAGGCTCGTTGGCGGCACCTCCTCTGCCGGTGCGCTGAAGAGGTCGAAGAGGGTCCCCTGGCCCGCGGCCACATCACGCTGGTGGCGGGCCGCCGTCTCCAGCGCGACGTCGAGGTGGTTGAGCAGCGTCCCCGCGCTCCCGAGGGAGCGAAGCGCACCGGCCTTGATGAGCGACTCCAGGACTCGCTTGTTGACCGTTCGCAGGTCCACCCGACGCGCCAGGTCGTCGAGCGAGCGAAAGTCGCCCGTCTCGTCGCTGAACTCGGATCGTCCTTCGCGTGCCGCCACGATCGACTCGATGGCCCCCTCGCCCACGTTCTTCACCGCCACCAGGCCAAAGCGGATCGCCTCCGGGGTCCGCGCGGCATCAGTCTCCACGGTGAACAGCGTGTATGAGCGCTGCACGTCCGGCGGCCGGACCTCGATCCCCAGCCGCCGGCATTCTGCGACCACACCGGCCACCTTCTCGGCTCGACCGCGGAAGCCGTTGAGGACCGCGGTCATGAACTCGATCGGATAGTTGGCCTTGAGGTAGGCGGTCTGGTACGCGATGAGCCCGTAGCAGGTGGCGTGGGCCTTGTTGAAGCCGTACCGCGCGAACGGCTCGAAGGCGGCGAAGACCTGGTCGACGATGCCCGGACTGATCCCCTTGCGCTTCGCGCCCGCCTTGAACTTGGCCTCGTGCTCGTGGAGGACCTTCTCCTTCTTCTTGCGGATGGCGTAGCACAGGTTGTCCGCCTCGGGCCCCGTGTAGTCCGCCATGGCGATGGCGGCGGTCATGATGTCTTCCTGGTAGACGAAGATCCCGTAGGTGTCGCGCAGCGCCGGCTCCAGCGAGGGGTGGAGGTAGGTGACCTGCTCCTCCCCGTGCTTGCGGCGGATGTAGCTGGGGATGTTCGCCATCGGTCCCGGGCGGAAGAGGGCCACCATGGCGGCCAGGTCCCGGACCTCGGTGGGCTTGAGCTCCTTCACGTAGCGCCGCATCCCCGCTCCCTCGAGCTGGAACACGCCGGTCGTCTCGCCGGTGGAGAGCAGCTGGAAGGTCTTCGCGTCGTCCAGCGGCAGGTTGTCGACGTCGATCGTCACCCCGCGATGCGTCCGGATCAGCTCCACCGCATCGGCCAGGATGGTGAGGTTGATGAGCCCCAGGAAGTCGAACTTGAGAAGGCCCAGCGCCTCGCAGGCGTGCATCTCGAACTGGGTCATGGTCGTCCGACCGTCCGTGGCGCGCTGGAGCGGCATGATCTCGGTCAGCGGCTCGCGGCTGATGACGATCCCGGCGGCATGCGTGGAAGCGTGGCGCGACACTCCCTCCAGCTGCTTGGCGACGGTGATCAGCTTGTCGACGCGGTCGTCCCCGGCCATCAGCTCGCGCAGCTGGGGGCTGGTCTCGACGGCGCGGTCCAGGCTGATGTTCAGCTCGCTGGGGACCGCCTTGGCAACTCGATCCGCCTCCGCGTAGGTGAGGCTCATGGCCCGCCCAACGTCGCGGATGGCAGCCTTGGCGCCCAGGGTCCCGAAGGTGATGATCTGCGCCACCCGGTCGTCGCCGTACTTCTCGGTGACGTAGCGGATCACCTCGTCACGCCGCGAGTCCTGGAAGTCGATGTCGATGTCCGGCATCGTCACCCGGTCCGGGTTCAGGAACCGTTCGAACGGCAGTCCGTACTCGAGCGGATCGACCGGGGTGATTCCCAGGGAGTAGGTCACGATGCTGCCCGGCGCGCTGCCCCGGCAGGTGGTCATGATCTCCTGCTCGCGAGCGAAGCGCGTGAAATCGGCCACGATGAGGAAGTACGCGGAGTACCCCATCCGGTCGATGATGCCCAGCTCGTATTCGAACCGATGGCGCACCGCCTCCGGGAGCGGCTCCCCGTAGCGCGCCGCGAGTCCGCGTTCGCATTCCTTGCGCAGCCAGGTCGTCGCCGTCTCGCCCTGCGGAACCGGGAAATGCGGCAGGCGCAGCTGGTCGAACTCCAGGTGCAGGTCGACCATCTCGGCGATGCGCAGGGTGTTGTCCATGGCCTCGGGCAGCTCGCCGTTGAACAGCGCGCGCATCTCCGCCGGGGATTTCAGGTAGAACTCGTTCGTGTCGAACCGCATGCGGCCCGGCGTGTCCAGGTTCGCGCCGGTCTGGATGCAGAGCAGCAGGTCGTGCGCGTCGTGCTGCTCCGGGACGGTGTAGTGCGTGTCGTTGGTGGCGACCAGCGGCAGGTTCATGCGTCGCGCGAGCTCCACCAGCTGCGGGTGGAGCCGGACCTGGTCCGGGACGCCGTGATCCTGGACCTCGACGTAGAAGTTGCCGTCGCCCAGGATGGACCGATACTCGTCGGCCGCGCGCTCCGCGGCCTTCTCGTCTCCCTCTCCGAGGCGGCGAAGGATCTCGCCCGAGAGACAACCGGACAGGCCGACGAGCCCGGTGCTGTGCGCGGCCAGCAGCTCCTTGTCGATCCGGGGCCGGTAGTAGTAGCCGTCGAGATGCGCGCGGGTGATGAGCTCCATCAGGTTGCGGTAGCCGGTCTGGTCCTTCGCCAGCAGCACCATGTGGTACGGGTTGGCGTCGATCCGCGGCTCCTTGTCGGTGTGGCGGCGGGGGGCGACGTAGGTCTCCACGCCGATGATGGGCTTGATGCCCGCCGCGGTGGCCGCGCGGTAGAACTCGATGGCCCCGTACATGGCGCCGTGGTCGGTGATGGCCATGGCCGGCATCCCCATCTCGGCGACGCGGCGCGTCATCTCCCCGGTGCGCGAGAGGCCGTCGAGCAGGCTGAACTCCGAGTGGACGTGGAGGTGGACGAAGGAGTCAGTGCGGTCAAGTTCGGGTCGCTGGGTCACCGGTCGATGGTACCGAGATCAGCCGAGGACGGATGGTCGAACTTGCCCTCTCCGCTGCGCGGGGGCAGATCGCCCATCCAGAGGAGGTCCAGCGGCGCGCTACCATCCGCGCGTGCCGGAAGTCGCCAGGGGGATCGGGATCCTGAGGGAGAAGCCGCTCCACGCCTCACTGAAGCGCTGGTGCACCCAGTCGGGCGACCAGGTCGAGGCGGCGGTTGACGGCTACGTCGTCGACGTGGTCCGCGGCGACCTCCTCATCGAGATCCAGACCCGCGGCTTCTCCGGGATCCGGCCCAAGCTGACCGCCCTTCTCGCCAGCGGGCATCGTATTCGCCTGGTTCATCCCATCGCCGTGGATCGATGGATCGTGAAGGCCGATGCCGCGGGGAACATCCTCTCGCGGCGGCGGTCGCCGAGGCACGGCATTCCGGCGGACCTCGTCACCGAGCTCGTGAGCTTCCCGGACCTGCTGGCGCACCCGTGCTTCGAGGTCGAGGTGCTGATGACCGTCGAGGAGGAGTGGCGCCGCCACGACCCGGAGCGATCCTGGCGTCGCCACGGATGGACGACCGTTGAACGCCGCCTGCTCGATGTGCTGGACTCGCACACCATCGCCGGGCCCGCGGATCTTGCTGCGCTCCTGCCCGCCGTCCTGCCCGAGTGCTTCACTTCCGCAGATCTCGCCCTGCGGCTCACGCGGCCACGACGGACGGCCCAGCAGCTGGCCTACTGCCTGCGCAAGCTCGGCGCCGTCGAGGCAGTGGGCGCCCGCGGGCGCGCGGTCGAGTATCGGCTTGTTGCACCGGGCGAGTGCGGGTGCCCCGTTCGGTGAGCGACCAGTTGCGGACCCGCGCGGGTCGATTCCCCATCCCTGACGCACCGAGCAGCGGCACGACCAACGCTTGACAGGCATGATGTACAACCGTATGGTTGTACCAATGGTGATACCGCTCGACCACGACCGCGTCTTTGGAGCCCTTGCGGATGCCACCCGGCGTGACATCGTTCGCCGGGCGATCGACGGCAACGAAGGTGTTGCCGAGCTGGCCGCCCACTACCCCATGAGCTTCGCCGCGGTGCAGAAGCACGTCGCGATCCTGGAGCGGGCCGGGCTGATCACCAAGCACCGCATCGGCCGCCGCAAGGTGGTCCGCACCCACCTCGAGGGGCTCCGCACCGCGCGGCGCCTGCTCGACCAGTACGAGGAGCTGTGGCGCGAGCGGATCGACCGCATGGCCGCGCTCATTGCTGACACCCAGGAGACCGAGCCATGACCGTCACCGCCGTCACCAAGGACCCCAGGGGCCTGTCCATGACCGTCACCGCCGAGTTCGCCGCGACGCCGGAGCGCGTCTGGCAGCTGTGGGCCGATCCGCGCCAGCTCGAGCGCTGGTGGGGACCACCCACCTACCCCGCCACCGTCACCGCCCACGACCTGCGTCCCGGCGGACGGGTCGAGTACCACATGACCGGGCCGGAGGGTGACCAGCCGCGCGGCTTCTGGGAGGTCGACGAGGTGAACCCCCCGCGCCATCTCGCCTTCCACGACGGCTTCGCCAACGAGGACGGGACACCGAACACGGACTTCCCGGGGACATCGGCCCAGGTGACGATCGAGGAGATCGGCGGCGGGAAGACGCGGATGACCATCCAGAGCCGCTTCCCGAGCGTGGAGTCCATGGAGCAGCTCCTGGCCATGGGCATGGAAGAGGGCCTGCAGCAGGCCGTCGGCCAGATCGACGCGATCCTGGCTGGAGGGTGAGATGGGCAGAGTCCTGACCGGCGCCGGCGTCTCGCCCGACGGACCCGTCGCGTGGCCGAACGAGGAGTTGACCTCATCACCAGAGGAGACCGATCCCATGGCTGAGCTGACCACCCATACCCTGGAGGTGCCCGCGGCCACGCTGACGTACGACCTCCGCGCCAACGAGGCCTCCACCCTGCCACCGCTCCTGATCATCGGCTCGCCCATGGGTGCTGCCGGATTCGTGACCCTCGCCGGGCATTTCGCCGATCGCACGGTGATCACCTACGATCCGCGCGGCGTCGAGCGCAGCACAAAGGTCGATCCGACCTCCGCATCCACCCCGGAGGAGCACGCCGACGACCTCCATCGGCTCATTGCAGCGGTGGGCTTCGGACCGGTCGACCTGTTCGCTAGCAGCGGCGGCGCTGTGAACGCGCTGGCCCTGGTGGCCCGGCATCCGGGCGACGTTCGAACGCTCGTGGCCCACGAACCACCGGCGGCCAGCGTGCTGCCGGATCGGGAGCGGGTGCTCGCGGCCGGCCGCGACATCGGCGAGACGTACCAGCGCGCCGGCTTCGGTCCGGCCATGGCCAAGTTCATCGCCCTGGTCAGCTTCGACGGACCGCTCCCCGCCGACTACCTGGAGCGCCCCGCCCCCGACCCATCGATGTTCGGCCTGCCGGTGCAGGATGACGGAAGCCGGACGGACCCGCTCCTGGGTCAGAACATGAACACGAACATCGCCCATGAGCCGGACGTTGACGCCATCCGCGCTGCGCCGACCCGCATCGTCATCGGCATCAGCGAGGATTCGCCCGGCACCATCGCCGGGCGAGGCGCGGCGGCCGTGGCCGAGCGCCTCGGACAGACGCCGGTCACCTTCCCGGGCGGCCACGATGGCTTCCTGGGCGGCGAGTACGGCGGCATGGGCAAGCCCGACGCATTCGCGGCCCGGCTGCGAGAGGTGCTCGCCGCCGCGGCCTGAGCCCGGGCGCGAGCTATTCCCAGAGGTCGATCTGCGGCAGCCGGTTCCTGCCGAGGGTCTCGTTCACCTCGGTGACGTGCGAGACGTCGTGGCTGAAGACCCGCTGGAGCACGAACCCTCGGGTATGGGTGCGCCCGGGTCCCCACTCGGGATGGCTGATCTCCTCGTCGAGCATCTCCAGGGTCCAGGCGTCCAGGCAGCGCTCCACGATCCGGAACGTCGAGTCCAGGGCAGACGCCAGCGCGCCCGGGCCAAGGACGTGCTCCAGGTCGTCGTCGCCCGGACAGTTCCAGGCGGCGTCGGGAAAGGGCGTGGCCGCCGCTCCGGGCTCTCCGGCGAAGTCACACAGCCAGAACACGCGCTGGCAGGCGGTATGGCCGATGGTGGCCCACAGGGGCCAGCGGCCAGCGGCCGGCTCGATCGCCAGCTGTTCCGGGGTCAGCGCCGCCACGGCGGTGCTGAATCGGCGATTGAGCTCGGGCCAGGTGGGAAAGGCGGGTCGGATGCTCCGTGCCGTCATGCGTGATCCTCCTCTTCCGGCATCCGCCACCTCAGCCCGCGGCCAGCTCGCCGAGGATCGTGGCGATGTGCCGCACGTGGCCTCGTTCGTGCCTGGCCATCCAGTCGGCGTAGTAGAGGGTGGTGACCTCGGATGTGCGCTTGACCATGTCCGCCACCGTGGCGGTGCGCTCCCAGGCGGCGGCCGGCGCGGGATCGAGCACGGCCAGCAGATCGGCGCGCATGGTCCGGAAGGCGCCGAAGTTCTCCTCGAAGGGCAGCGCCATGTAGCGGCCCTGGTTGCTGCGCGGGGACCGGCCCTTCCAGGCAGGGTGGTCCTCGCGCAGGATGCGCAGCAGGTTCCCGCCCAGAATGTCGTGACAGGAGCGCAGGTGGGCGAGCTGCTGACTCACCGACCACCCGTAGCCGGTCACTGCGGTGAGGTGCGCGGCCGGGACGTTCGCGGTCAGCGCCTCGAGGCGCGGCACCGTGGTCCGCAGGATCTCCATGGCCGCGTCGACGGTCAGGAGCGTCCTCACGCTCGGCCTCGCCTGGTCATCGCCTCGATGATCGGATGCCTCCCGCGGCGGTTCGAGCCATGGCAGCCCGTCACGCGGCGATTCTGCGCGTTCCGTGGTGTCAGGCGCCACCGTAGCGGATGTTGCTGCCACCCACCGTCAGGCATGGTCCGGCGGCACGGCCGAATGCGTTGGCGGCGGCACGGGCCGGGCATCACAATGGTCGGGTGCCCCAGACCCGTCACCGAACCGCGACCGGCCGTCCAGCCGGCGAGGCCCCGGTGCCCGTCCCCCGGAACCCGTTCTACGCGCTCTTCGTTGCCAACCAGCGGCTTCGGGGCCTGCTGGCCATCGCCATGCGCGACGCGCCGATTCGCTCCGACGAGTACGGCGTCTACAGCGCGGTCTTCATGGCGCGCAGCCTCACGCCCACGCAGCTCGCCCGCTCCACGGGGATGCCGCTCACCACGGTGGCCGATTACATCCGGACCATGGCCGAGCGGGGACACCTCGTTCGTCGACCGAACCCCGCCGATCGTCGCAGCGTCCTCCTCAGCCTCTCCCCCGCCGGTGAGGAGACGGTCCAGGCCGTGATGCCGGCCTTCACCCGCGCCGTGCGCACCGTCTACGACGAGCTGACGATCGCCAACGACGAGCTGGTCGCCGCCCTGGAGGCCATGGCCGCGGCGACGGAGCGTGCAATGGAGCGCATCGCGGCCGAGGAGGGTCGCTGAGCGCGGTCCTGCAGCCCTCGTAGGACCGCGTGGGTCTATCGGGTCATGGCCCGATATCGCGTGCTCCCGTACGGTCGGGACGTGGAGGCCACGTCGGAGTCCCTGCTCGGGCAGGCGCGCATCGCCGGCTCGCTCACAGCGCCCTCCTCGGCCGACCTGCGCGAGCCGAGGAGCATCTCCGCGCCCATCGTCGCGGGACTGGCTGTCGCGGCGCTGGTGCTGCTGGTTGCGTCAGTCGGGGTTCCCGCCCCGAATGCCGTCACCAACCACGTGATCGAGATGGTGGCCGGTCTCGCCGCCGTGGCCGCGATCCTGCGGGGCGCGTGGACAGCGGACGACCCGCTGGATCGGAGCGTCCGGGCCATGCTGGGAGGAACGGCGGTCTTCTACACCGTGGCACAGCTCGTCCACCTCGCTGCCGCGGTCGGCCGCATCGAACCGCCGATCGCCTTCGACGCGGTGCCGCTCTCCGGGCTGATGCTCACCGTCGCCGGCTGCTGGTACCTGGTGCTCAGGGGCCGCTTCAGCCGCGCCGAGCAGATCGCGGTGGTCCTCGATTCCGCGGTCGTCTTCTGTACCGTGGGAGCCGCCGTCCTGATCGTCCTGGGGAACCAGGGGACCGATGCTCCGGGCACCACGACGCTCTCCTACACGGTGGCGTTCGCCGCGGCACTGGGTGCCACGGTGATCCTCCACCTGGCCATCACCCCCCGACGGTTCACCGGCGGCTGGCTCGCCATCGTGGCCGGCATCGTCCCATTGGTCGTGGGCTCGATGATGGAGCTGCGGAGCATGGGCGGACCGGCCGGCCCCTACGCCGTGGTTCAGAGCGCAGGCGTCTTTCTGTGCGCGTACGGGGCCGCCACCTGGTCGGCCGAGCCAGATACATCGGAGGCCTTCCGGGCCTTCGCGAGGCGGATCCGGGCCTGGCTCCCCATGGCCGCGGTGGGCGTCGCCCCGCTGCTGGTGATCATGAACGAGCTGCTCCTCTCCGACCAGGGCGACCAGCTCGGCGGCCTTGCCGCGGACGCGATGCTGGCCCTGGTGCTCATGCTGTGCGTCGTCCGCCAGACGATGCTCCTGCGGGATCGGGACCAGCGAGCCGGAGAGGCCCGGGCGGCCGCCGAGCGGGAGGGAGCGCTCATCGACGACCTGCGCCAATCCGAGCGGCGCTTCCGTTCTCTCGTCACGCACTCCTCGGATGTGTTCCTGATCATCGGGCCGGACGGCACCGTCTCCTACCAGAGCCCCGCGGTCGAACGCGTGCTTGGCTACCCGGCCGACAACCGCGTGGGACGCCAGATCTTCGAGCTCACCCATCCGGACGACATCGGCTTCGTCCAGGCGACCATCGCGGATCTCCTCGGCACGCCCGGGGCGCAGAACACCATCGAGCTGCGCACCCGACACGCGGACGGATCATGGCGAACCGTGGAGGCGACGGGGCGGAACCTCCTCGACGATCCGTCGGTCCGGGGCATCGTGGTCAACTACCGCGACGTCACCGAGCGCAAGGAGCTCGAGGAGCAGCTCACCCACCAGGCCTTCCACGACCCGCTGACCGGGCTTGCCAACCGTGCGCTCTTCAGCGATCGCACCGATCACGCGATGCGTCAGCGGCGGGAGGATCGACGGATCGCGGTTCTCTTCCTGGACCTCGACGATTTCAAGACCGTGAACGACAGCCTCGGACACGTGGCCGGAGACCTGGTGCTGCGTGCCGTCGCGGACCGCCTGGTCACGTGTCTCCGAACCGGCGACACCGTGGGAAGGCTGGGCGGTGACGAGTTCGCGATCCTGGTGGAGGACGCCGATCCGACCGACACCCGGGCGGTCGCGGGCCGCATCCTGGGTGCCTTCGCCGAACCGTTCGAGGTTGCCGGCAAGCAGGTTCGTCTGAGCGCGAGCATCGGCGTCGCGTTCGGCACCAACGCGACGACCGCCGATGAGCTCATGCGCAACGCCGACGTTGCCATGTACACGGCCAAGGGCAGTGGCAAGGGTCGGGTCGAGCTGTTCGAGGCCTCCATGCACGCGGCCGTGGTGACCCGCCTCGAGCTTCGCGGGGACCTGGAGCATGCCCTCGAACGGGGCGAGCTTCGCCTGCGCTACCAGCCGGTCCACGACCTGGTCGGGGGTGGCCTGCACTCGTTCGAGGCCCTGCTGCGCTGGCGGCATCCCGAGCGTGGTGACCTGGCGCCGGATGCCTTCATTCCCATCGCCGAGGAGACTGGTCTCATCGTTCCCATCGGTCGCTGGGTCATGGAGCAGGCCTGCCGCCAGGCACAGGCGTGGCGCGATTCCGGCCACCCGGGCATCGTGGTCAGCGTCAACCTGTCATCCCGCCAGCTGCAGGAGCGCGAGCTGCCCGCGTCGGTCGGCGAGATCCTGGCGGCCACCGGCCTGCCGGCCGCCAACCTCGTCCTGGAGCTCACCGAGTCGAGCCTGCTCCAGGACGACGAAGGGCTCCTGCAGCAGCTCAGCGCGCTGGGCGTCCGCCTGGCACTCGACGACTTCGGGACGGGATACAGCTCACTGAGCTACCTGGCGAGGTTCCCGATGGACCTGCTCAAGATCGACCGCAGCTTCATCGCCGACGTCGGCACCCCGCGCGAGAACACCGCACTGCTGCGCTCCGTCATCCAGCTGGCGTCGGCCATGAGGATGCGCACGGTGGCGGAGGGTATCGAGCGGATGGAGCAGCTGGAGCGCGTGCGCGAGCTCGGCTGTGACTACGGCCAGGGCTTCCTCTTTGCGCGACCCCTGGATCCGATCCGTGCCACGGCATTCCTCGCCGACCCGCGCGACCCGGCCACCGGGGTGCCCGATGGCGACGAAGTCCTGGAGTCCGTG
Organism: uncultured Chloroflexia bacterium; assembly: GCA_963805645.1. GTDB lineage: Bacteria > Chloroflexota > Limnocylindria > QHBO01 > QHBO01 > CAVXEH01. The sequence continues at coordinate 296,957 of CAWDVA010000005.1, forward strand.
GGGTAGTCCGGCCGCCGCCACGGAGCGAGCCTCGGCACCCCTCGCGTACGATGCACCCCATGCCGTACGACTACCGCCGCGCCTCTGCCGCGAGCATCGAGAGAGAGACCGATGAGGCCCTCCGCGAGGCGGACGAGCTGATCCACAAGGCTGCGCGCTCCGTGGCGGAGCCGTCGTTCGAGGCCACGCTGCGCCCCATCGATCTCGCATGGGCGCGGGTGGCGGAGGCCTACGGGCGCGGCGCCTTCCTCGGCCAGGTGAGCACCGATACCGAGGCCCGCGAGGCCGGCCACGCCGCGGACGAGCGGTTGACGAAGTGGCGGGTGGGGCTGGCCTTCCGGCGCGATCTGTACGACGCGGTGACCGCGTTCGCGGCGACCCCCGAGGCAGCCGCGCTCGACGACGAGGGACGCCGGCTGCTCGCGTTCTGGCAGCGGGACTTCCGTCGGGGCGGCCAGGAGCTTGCTCCGGAACGTCGCGACGAGCTCGCTGCGCTGCGCCGGCGGCTCGTGGAGCTCGAGGTCGCGTTCCAGCGCAATGTCAACGAGTGGGACGACGGGATCGAGGTCGGTGCGGCGCAGCTCGAGGGCCTCCCGCCGTCCTACATCGACCGTCTCGCCCCGGGCAGCCGCGAGGGGACGTGGCGGGTCAGCCTGGACACTCCCGACCTGGTGCCCTTCCTTGAGCAGTCTCCGGATCGCAGGGCCCGTCGCGAGCTCTACGAGCGCTACTGGAGCCGGGCCGTGGCCCAGAACCGCCCGCTCCTCGAGGAGGCCGTGCGGCTGCGTGACCGCATGGCAACCATTCACGGCGAGCCGTCGTGGGCGCACCACGCCCTCGCGGTGAAGATGGCTGCCCATCCCGACCGGGTGCGTGCCTTCTACGACGAGATCCTGCCCGCGGTGTCGCGGGCCGCGCAGCGCGACATCCGCGCCATGGAGACGCTCCTCCACGACGAGGGCGAGGACGATGCCCCGGGCATCTGGGACTGGCGCTATTGCGACTTTCGTCAGCGCCGCGATCTCTACGGGGTCGACGCCGCGCTGGTGAGCGAGCACCTGCCCCTCGAGGGGGTGCTGGACGGGCTGTTCGCCATCACCGCGGAGGTCTTCGGCCTCCGCTACCGGCGCGTCGAGGAACCACGCGCCTGGCATCCCGGCGTGGAGCTCTACGAGATTCGGGACGCGGCCAGCGACACCCTGCTGGCGCACTTCTACACCGACCTGTTCCCACGAGCCGACAAGTACGGCCACGCGGCCGCCTTCCCGCTGGTGGTGGGCCATCGGCGCGCGGATGGCGGCTACGAACGTCCGGTCAGCGCCATCGTCGCCAACCTGACTCCGCCCGGCGACGGTCGACCCTCGCTCCTCCGCCACGAGGAGGTCGAGACGCTGTTCCACGAGTTCGGCCACATCCTGCACATGTCCCTGACGCAGGCGGCATCCGCGCGCTTCTCCGGCGCGGACACGGAATGGGACTTCGTCGAGGCCCCGTCGCAGATCATGGAGCACTGGACCTGGGAGCCGGACGTTCTCTCGCGCTTCGCTCGCCATCACCGCACCGGTGAGCCGATCGCGGCCGAGCTGGTCGCGCACATGGTTGCGGCCCAGAACCTGAACGCCGGCCTCAAGGCCGCCATCCAGGTCTTCTACGGCACCACGGACCTCGACCTGCACGCCGGCGGCCCGGACCCCCGGCTCGACGACATCATGCGGGCCGCCTTTGCCGTCACCGGGCTCGCCTATCCGGACGGCACGTTCATGCTGTCCAGCTTCGGGCACCTGATGGGGGGCTATGACGCCGGCTACTACGGGTACCTGTGGGCCGAGGCGCTCGGCGACGACATGTGGGACCGCTTCGAGCGTGAAGGGATCCTCTCCCCGGCGGTCGGCGCCGCGTATCGCCACGCCATCCTCGAGCCGAACGGCTCACGAAGCGGCGACGACATGTTCGCCGCGTTCGTGGGCCGGCCCCCGAGCACGCGCGCCTGGCTGCGCTACAAGGGGCTCGACGCCGCCTAGCCGTCGGGCGCCGCCACTCGGGCGTAGGCGCGATCATCCGCCGTCCGTGCGAGCAGCGCGTCACCGCCGGGCGAGCGCGGCGATGACCGCCGGGTGCAGCACGCCGTTGCTGGCGACCGCCTCCGGTCCGGCGTAGGACGGATCGCCGGAGAAGTCCGTCATCTGCCCGCCCGCCTCTCGCACCACCAGGGCGGGGGCCGCCAGGTCCCAGAGGGTCGGCCCAACCTCCACCATGGCCTCCGCCGATCCCTGGGCCACGAGCATGTACCCCCAGAAGTCGCCGAAGCCGCGGTCACGCCAGGACCCCGCCACCAGACGCCGAAGGCCATCGCCCCATCCGGCGGCATCCAGGGAGCGCAGGGTCGAGAAGACGATCTGGGCCGACCCCAGGTCCACCACGCGCGAGACATGGACCCGATGCTCGCCGTCGGCCGTCCGGGTCGCCGCTCCCCCACCCTCGCTCGCCGCCCAGCGCTGCCCGAGGGCGGGTGCCGACACGACAGCGGCGACCAGCGACCCTGCACGCTCCACCGCGATCAGCGTGGCCCACACCGGGATTCCCCGGACGAAGTTGTGCGTGCCATCGATGGGGTCGATGATCCACCGCGTTTCGCCATCGCCGACCTCGCTCCCCAGCTCCTCGCCGACCACGCCGTGCGCGGGATAGGCGGCCGCGATCCGTTCTCGCAGGAGCGCCTCGACGCCGGTGTCGGCCTGGGTCACCAGGGTCCGGTCGTGCTTGGCGGTCACGGTCAGCTCACCGCGGAAATGGGCGAGGGCGATGGGATCGGACTCATCGGCCAGGCGGTGAGCGAAGGCGAGGAGATCCGCTGGCGAGTCGGGCACGCGCCAGTCTCGCACGATGCGTAGCATGGCAGGATGCCGAACCGCACCCTTGCCGACCTGGCCGACGACTACTGGGACGCGTTCCTCACCGCGAACCCGGTCCAGGGCACCGCGCTGGGCGACCATCGCTACTCGGACCGACTGGGGCCTGTCACCGACGCCGAGCGAGACGCGATGGACCAGCGCCTCGCAGCGCTGGCCGCTCGTGTGGAAACCCTGGACCCGGCCGGCCTGTCCGACGAGGAGCGTTTGACCCTCGCCTCCCTGCGGCATGCCATCGCATCGGACCGGACCGTGCTCGCCGCGGACCCGCTGTCGTACACGGTGGACGCGATGAGCGGACCCCAGGTGAGCTTCCTCAACATCCCCTCCCTGCAGCCGATGCGAACCGAGGCCGATGGCGTCGCGCTCCTCTCCCGCTGGCGGGCCATGGGGCCCTGGCTGGACCAGGCGGTGGCCCGGCTCCGGGCAGGGATCGAGAGCGGCCTGTCCCCCATCCGCATCCCGGTCGATCGCGTCATCGCGCAGCTCGATGAGACGCTCGATCGCCCGGCGGCCGACTGGCCGCTGAGCGAGCCGGCCCACGCGACGCATGACGGCTGGTCCGCGGCGGCGGTCGCGCACTTCTCCGACGAGGTGCTTGAGATCGTCAGCCACGAGATCCGCCCGGCTTTCGCGCGCTACCGCGCGTTCCTTGCCGAGGAGGCCCGGCCCGTTGCCCGCGACGAGGCGCACGCGGGGATCGCCAACCTGCCCGGCGGGGCGGAGCGCTATGCGGCCCTGGCCCGCGTGCACACCACCACCGAGCTCACGCCGGAGCAGATCCACGCCATTGGGCTGGAGGAGATCGCCCGGATCGACACCGAGATCACCGAGCTGGGCGGCCGGGTCCTCGGTACCGGGGACCTGCCCTCGACCCTGGCGGCGCTTCGCGGCGACCCGGACCTGTTCTTCGACACGCCCGAGGCGCTGCAGGCTGTTGCCGAGCGATCGCTGCGGGCCGCGGAGGCTGCGGTGCCGGCCTGGTTCGGCCGCGTACCGCGCACGCCCTGCGAGGTGGTGCCCATGCCACGTCACGAGCAGGAGCACTCCACCATCGCGTACTACCGCGAGCCGGCCGTCGGAGGCGGCCGCCCGGGGCGCTACTACGTCAACACCTGGGCCCCCCACACGCGCCCACGCTACGAGGCCGAAGCGCTCGCCTTCCATGAGTCGGTGCCGGGCCATCATCTCCAGATCGCCATCGGCCAGGAGCTCACCGCGCTGCCGACCTTCAGGCGGCACGCGGAGGTGACCGCCTTCATCGAGGGCTGGGGCCTGTACTCGGAGCGCCTCGCGGAGGAGATGGGCCTCTACACCGCGGATCTCGACCGCATCGGGATGCTCAGCTTCGACGCATGGCGCGCCTGCCGACTGGTGGTCGACACGGGGATGCATGCGCTGGGCTGGTCACGATCGGCCGCCATCGGCTTCATGACCGAGCACAGCGCCCTGGCGCCGAACAACATCGCCAACGAGGTGGACCGATACCTGGGCTGGCCCGGGCAGGCCCTGGCCTACAAGATCGGCCAGCTCGAACAGCGCCGGCTGCGCGCCGATGCCGAGGCAGCGATGGGCCCCCGCTTCGACGTGCGCGCATTCCACGATGCGCTCCTTGGGCACGGCGCTCTCCCGCTGGCCGTGCTTCGCGATGCGGTGGCCGCCGACCTGGGTCTCCCCCCGGGGTGAGGAGCCGCCTCAGGACCCGCGCGGACGATCGTCGGCAATGACGGCGAACTGCGTCGAGTGCTGGAGCGTCCCGAGGACCTGACCCGCCGCCAGCTGGCGGGCCCATTCCACGTCGCGCAGCCGCTCGACGCGAATCGCCGCCCAGCCGGCATCAGCCACGAAGCGCAGCACCGGACGGACCGAGCGCTGGCGCGCGAGGGGAAGGCGCTCGAGGAGGTCGGGGTCGTACTCCCCGTGGTGCCCCGCGTGGCGCTGCCCGCGCGCCGCACGCACCCGCTCGGCGAGCATGGTGCGCGCGCGGTCGACGACCGTGTCGGCGCCCCACAGGCCCTCGAGCAACAGGAGCCGGCCCCCCGGCGCCACGGCGCGCCAGGCGGCGAGCGCGGCACCCGGCTCCGGCATGGTCCACAGGACGTGTCGCTCCACCACCGCGTCGAACGGGCCGGGCGGTGGCTCCTCGGCGGGACCGACCACGAACTCCAGGTCCATCCTGCGCTCCTCGGCCTTCCTGCGGGCCCGGGCGAGCATCTGCTCCGACAGGTCGAGGGCGGTGACCCGGTACCCGAGCTCGGCGAGGAGCAGCGAGACGGCCCCGGTGCCTGCACCGGCGTCGAGCACGCGGGCGCCCGGTGGCGGGAGCAGCCTGAGGAGGGCAGAGCGCCAGGCGGCCGCCTCCACGGGGTCGGTCATGGCGTGGTTCGGGACCTCGTCGTAGACCCGCGCATCCTCGTCCCACCAGCGACGGATCTCGTCGCGCGTTCGCTCCCGTGGCTCCGCGGTCACGTGCCATCCTCCTCTGCCAGCTGGCGGCGCAGCTCCTCGTTGACGAGGCGCGCGTCCGCGCGCCCGGCAGTCCGCTTCATCACCTGCCCCACCAGGAATCCATAGATCTGTTGCTTCCCGGCCCGATACTCGGCGACCTGCACGGGATGCTCGCGGATCACCGCCACCACCTCCCCGGCGATGAATCCGGTGTCACTGACCTGCGCCAGGCCCTCCGCCTCGATGATGGCCCGGGGCGACTCCCCGGACTCGAAGGTCCGCGCCAGGACCGCCTTGGCGTTCGTCCCGGAGACCTTCCCGGCCTCCACGTCCTGGACCAGCTCGGCGAAGCGCTCGGGGCGAAGTGCCACCGCGGAGGCACGCAGGCCCTCCGCCGCATGCTGGTTGAGGAGCCGGCTGAACTCGCCTGCGACCCAGGTCGCGGTTCCCGCTGCGCTCGCCCCTGCGGAAACGGCCTCCTCGAAGTAATCGGCGAGGGCCACGTCCGAGGTCATTACACCGGCCTGATAGTCGGAGAGACCCAGCTCAGTGATGTACCGCTCGCGGCGAGCCGCCGGAAGCTCCGGGAGCCGGGCCCGGATCTCCTCCACCCACGCCGCCGCGGGACGCAGCGGCGGCAGGTCCGGCTCGGGGAAGTAGCGATAGTCGTTCGCCTCCTCCTTTGACCGCTGGGGAATGGTCCGGCCATTGGTCTCGTCCCAGCCGCGGGTCTCCTGGAGGATGGGCTCACCGCGATCGAGCGCCTCTCCGTGCCTGGCGACCTCGTACGCCATGGCGTGTTCAAGCGAGCGGAACGAGTTGAGGTTCTTGACCTCCACCTTGGTGCCGAACGTATCGGACCCGAACGGCCGGACCGAGACGTTGCCCTCGATCCGCATGCTCCCGGCCTCCATGTCCGCGTTCGACGCACCGATGTAGCGCAGGATGTCGCGCAGGGTCTCCCCATAGGCGCGCGCTTGCGCGGGCGAGCGGACGTCCGGCTCGGTGACGATCTCCATGAGCGGAATCCCGGCACGGTTGAAGTCCACCAGCGTGTGACCTCGCCCGCCGTGCTGCAATCGCGCGGTGTCCTCCTCCAGGTGCGCGCGGGTGATGCCCACCAGGACCTCCCGGTCCTCGGATGCGACCGGCACGGCCAGCCGGCCCCGGCTGGCGAGCGGCAGCGCGTACTGGCTGATCTGGTATCCCTTCGGCAGGTCCGGATAGAAGTAGTTCTTGCGCTCGAAGCGGACGGCCTCGGTCTCGACATGACAGCCGAGCGCCAGCCCCGTGAGGATCACCAGCTCGACGGCACGCCGGTTGATGACCGGCAGAGTCCCCGGCAGTGCCAGGCAGACAGGGCAGACCCGGGTGTTCGGCTCATCCGGCCCGTCCTCGGGTGCCGAGGCGGGACAGCCGCAGAACATCTTCGACTCGGTCCGCAGCTGCGCGTGGACCTCGATGCCGATGATCGTCTCGTAGCGGGTGCTGACGGCCATGCGCCCGATTGTACTGGCGGCGCCGAAGGCGGCGGTGACCCGCTATCCTGCGCGCCATGAAGATCGGCGAATGGGACGGCATCGGCCGGGCTCGGGCGCTCATCGTGCACCAGCTCGGGGAGCTCGACGCCCACGAGCTCGCGGCGCACGTCACCGTCCACGACAACGGGCGGCAGCGGATCCTGGTGGCGACCGAGCTCGGGTTGCTGGACTTCACGTGGGGGCCTAACAGCACCGAGCCGGACGCAACCTGGTTCCTGCGCGGCGGGCTGACCCGCTGGCACAGCGTCAAGGGGCTGCGGCTTCAGGCCGACGCCCAGTTCGACCCGGTCTACGAGAAGATGCAGTCGATCTGGCGCCTCGTGGCGGAGGATCCCAAGGTCGAGCTGTCCGCCTCGAGCGAGGCGCCCGATCCCACGGACCGCTCGCTCACCGCCCTGCTGGCCTTCGCGCGGGCCTGCGTGGAGCGCGCTGGCTGAGGGACGCGCTGCTCCGGGAGATTGCTGCCGACCGGTGGCAGGAACCGGGGACAGGATCCGTGGCATGACCGACATCGGACGACTCGACCACAACGGCGGGAGCCTGTATTACGAAGTCGACGGGGACGGGCCGGCGCTGACCCTGATCCACGCAGGCGTCGCCAACCTCCGCCAGTGGGACGCGCAGGTCCCGCGATTCGCAGAGCGCCATCGCGTCATCCGCTACGACACGCGCGGCTTCGGACGCACGACCACCGGGGACGTGCCGTTCTCGAACCGCGGTGACCTCGCTGCCCTCCTCGACCATCTCGGCGTGCAAGAGACTGCGGTCCTTGGAACGTCGCGCGGGGGATCCATCGCGGTCGACTTCACCCTCGAATGTCCGGGCCGCGTGAGCGCGCTCGTCGCGGTCGCGTCCGGCGTCAGCGGGTTCGAGATCGAGCCCACGGCCGACGAGCAGGCGCTCTGGGACGAGTACGACCGGCGCTACGAGGCGCGCGATTGGGACTGGATCATCGAGACGGAGACCTCGTTCTGGGTTGACGGTCCCGGACAGTCGAGTGGGCGCGTCCCGGCGGCCATTCGCAAGCGCGTCCATGACTGGATCGCCGACAGCTACCGCGACCATGCCTCCGAGGATCCCCAGCCTGACCTGCTCGACCCGCCAGCTGTCAACCGCCTTGGCAGCATCGCCGTGCCCACGCTGGTCATGGTTGGCGACCTGGACGAGGAGGCCACGGTAGAGTCCAGCCGACGCCTGGCGCGCGATATCCCGGATGCGCGCCTTGAGTTGTTCGAAGGCGTCGCCCACATGGTGAACCTGGAGCAGCCGGAGCGCTTCACGCGCCTGGTGCTGGACTTTCTCCGGGATGCGGTTCCGGTATCCGACGCCCAGCGGGCCACCACCCGGTTCTAGCCAGGGCAGCAATGCGACCGCCGAACGGCCGTCCGCCGCGGACGACCCATATCCCCCGCGCTGACGGGCTAGCCTTCGAGGCGGCAGCGCGCGACGAAGCGGGCCATGCGATCCATGGCCTCGACGATCTCCTCGTAGGCGGTCGCGTAGCAGGCCCGGACGTGGCCGGCCCCGGACGGTCCGAACGCCGTTCCGGGCACGACCGCCACCCGCTCTTCGGCGAGGAGGCGCTGGGCGAACGTCTCCTCGTCGAGGCCCGTCGCATCGGTCACGTTGGGGAAGCAGTAGAAGGCGCCCTTGGGCTCGAAGCACAGGAGGCCCATCCGGTTGAGCCGGTCGGTCATGAGGCGGCGGCGGCGGTCGTACTCGTCATGCATGGCCTGCACGAACGGCTCCCCGGTCCGGAGCGCCTCGACGGCGGCGAACTGGGCCGATGTCGGGGCGCACATGATCCCGTACTGGTGGACCTTGGCGATCCCGGTCATGAGGCCCGCCGGGGCGGCGACATAGCCGATCCGCCAGCCGGTCATCGCGTAGCTCTTGCTGAACCCGCCGATCAGGACCGTCCGCTCACGCATCCCCGGAAGGCTGCTGAACGCGGTGTGGGCGTGGTCGCCGTAGACCAGGCGGTCGTAGATCTCGTCGGAGATCACCACCAGGTCGTGGCGCGCGGCGACCTCGGCGATGGCCGCCAGCTGCTCGCGCGAGAGCACCGCGCCGGTGGGATTGTTCGGGTAGCCCAGGAAGATCGCCTTGGTGCGCGGCGTGACGGCGGCCTCGATCTCCTCCGCGCGCACCGCGAAGCCGGTGGCGTCGCTGGTGGCAACCCGGACCGGCACGCCGCCGGCGAGCTGGATGCACGGGGCATAGGCGACGAAGCACGGTTCGTGGTAGATCACCTCGTCGCCCGGGTCCAGCAGGGCGCGCAGCGAGGCGTCGACGGCTTCGGAGGCACCAACCGTGATGATCAGCTCGGCACGTGGGTCGTAGGCCACACCGTACCGGCGCTGCAGGTTCTCGCTGATGAGCTCGCGCAGCTCGATGGCGCCGCCGTTGGCCGTGTAGTGCGTCTCGCCGCGCTCGAGGCTCTCGATGGCGGCCCGGGTGATGGGCTCGGGGGTCGTGAAGTCCGGCTCGCCGATGGTCAGGCTGATCACGTCGTGCATCTCGGCGAGCATGTCGAAGAAGCGGCGGATGCCCGAGGGAGCCAGGGTCCGGACCCGCTCCGACAGGAACGCCTCGGCAGGGCGGCGGGTGACGCTCACGTGTGGAGTGTACCTCCCTTCGGCAGGCACTCCCCGGCCTCGACCCGCAGGGCGAGCCTGTTGCCCGGTGGGGGCATCGGGCAGGTGGCGTACGGGCTGAAGACGCAGGGCGGGTTGTAGGCAAGGTTGAAGTCGATCTCGACGGCGCCATCGGCCTGAACCGGGCCGGTCTCCAGGAAGCGGCCTCCGCCGTAGGTCTCGTGTCGGTTCGTCTCGTCGCCGAAGATGAGCTCGAGGTGTCCCGGCATGGCTTCGAGCGCGTGGAGCCGGTGGGCCACGCCGCCAACCTCGAAGACCACGTCACCGGGGGTCGGCTCGGGGGTGCTCGCGCCCAGGATGTCCGGCACGGCAATCGTGGATCCCGGCGCGGCCGACTCCAGACGCCCCACCACGCGCCAGGCAGGATCGACGGGGAAGGACTCGATCCCTTCGAACTCGCGCAGGGCTCGCGCCGCGGTGTCCTTGACGCGAATCCCCAGGCGCCCGGCGCCGCGCGCGATGAGGTACAGGCGCAGCGACGCGACCTCGAGGACGGTCGGCCCCTCCTCGGCCCCGGTCACATCGTCGACGAGCTCCAGCCCGTCCGACACCGGGGCACCGGCCAACGTCAGGCCGCCACCCGGTGCCGGGTGCACGAGAACCCGATCGCCGACCATCTCGAAGGATCCGACGATGGGCGCCACGCTCCCTCGCTCGGCGTGGAGCGTGATCGGGTTGGCCGGATCCGAGCCGAACGCCACGGACCCCGGCGCGAGCCAGTGCAGGCCCACGAGGCTCAGCCAGCCCATGGGGTTGCGGAGGCCGGCCGCGCGGCGCTCGCGCATCGCGAGAACCCGGCCGGCGTGTGCGGCCACGCCGTCGGCGTCCACTCAGCGCCCCGTCTGGGGTGGGATGAATATGAGCATCGGGGCGCTGCCGGAGCCGATGCGAACGTAGGTTGCCGGCCCGTCGCTGACCGGGTTGCGGGTGACGGAACGCCCCGAGGTCGGACTGCCGTCCAGGGCAACGGCTACCGGTCCCTCACCGAATCGGGCCAGGCAACCGGCCACGTAGCCCTCGGTGACGGGTTCCGCCAGGATCAGGATGCTGCGCTCCAGCGTGATCCTCCGGCATCGCGCACCGAGCACCTCGTCGCTGCCGACGTCGTGCCAGTCGTCACCCACCAGCGGGGCGAGATCCCCCGCCGCCCGTTCGGCGTCGAGCGATGCGAGAACGAGGCCGCGCGGCGCCTCCGTCCAGTCGTCCACCGGGCGCGGGAAGAGGCCGGCCGGTGCCCCGTCCGGTACGTCGGTGAAGAGCGGCGCCCCACGCAGGCCCCACCAGAGAATGCGGGACTCCGGCCCGGGCTCCGCGTAGAGCCACTGCGGGAACAGCTGAGCGCCCCCCTCCCGGAGGATCCGGTTGAGGATCCCCTGCTCGGGGACGGCCATGCGGACGTGGCTGATCTCGGACATCGGTCCCCGCAAGGATAGCCAAACGCTCCGATGCGCATCGCCGCGCCGGGGTCACAGCCGCGCCAGGATCTCCTTCCGCTTGGCCTGGTGCTCGCGGACGGTGATCAGGCCGTCCTCGCGCAGGGCGGCAAGCTCGGCGAGGGCCCGGTGGGCCTCGCCCCTCACAGGCTCGATCTCGTCGTCACCGGGAACGGCATCGGCCCCCGGCGGCATCGGCTCGGGCGTGCCGCCCGCATCCCTCGGTTCCATGGCGGCGCCAAGGGTCATGGCGCCGTCGATGGCGGCGGAAACGGCCCGATCTCCCTCGCCCGAGTAGAGACGCGTCACGTGACGAGCGTTGACGATCAGCACTGGCAGACGTCGGCGGAAATGCGGCTCGGCACGATGCTCGAGATCCACCTCGGTGATGGGCACGAAGACCCGGCTCGACCGGAGCAGGTAATCCCCGACCTGCGCGCCAGGGCGCACGTGGATGCGGCCATGGACCTCGTAGCCACCGGCCTCGAAGTGAATGCCGTGGACGCGCCGATGGAGGCGAAGGTGGCGGCCCAGCGGCAGCGCGGGCGGCACCGCGAACAGGATCTCCTCTGCGGCGATGCGGAGCCGTCGCGAGTCGGCGTCGGCCTCGGCCAGGGTGCCGGTTGCGTCGGTGAGCGGCTCGTCGACCGGCCCGATCAGCTCGATCTCGCGGCCCCGGTTCATCCAGTCGCTGGTGCGCTCACCCTCCGGGGCGATCCAGCCGCGCATCCGGCGATCCGCGGTGACGATTTCCAGCTCGGCGAGCTCCGGCCAGACCGGCGTATCCGCGGGCGGCGTCCCGGGCCGCTCTTCGGGATCGGAATGTCGCAGCCACGCGAGGCTCGTCACTTGGGTGCACCCCCGTCCTGGATTCTGCTTGATGCATCGGGCCGGATCTGCCCGACGCTACGGTGGGCGCAAGTCTGTCACGGGGGGCGTGCGCATCCAACGGTACCAATGGGCGATGGGACTCAGGACCAGGCGTCCATCCCACTCAGGACGACGGCACCGACCAGTACTCCTCCGAGCGGATCGCCGCCACCGGCAGGCCCATGTCCTCGAGCAAGCCCCGGACCCCCGCGATCATCCCGGGATTCCCGCACAGGTACGCCACCGTGCCCAGCGGGTCGAGGGCGAGGTCCGGCCACGACGCACGGAGTACCGATCCCACGCGTCCCACCGGCCCCGTCCAGCCGGAGCGGTCGGCCTCCTCCCGACGGGATACCGCCGGCACGTAGCGAGCACCGGGCACCCCGCGCAGCGTCTCCGCGTAGGCCAGCTCCGCGGGGCGCGCGGCACCGTGAACCACCACGATCCCGGGGCGGTCTGTTCGCGTCGCGAGGGTTGCGACCATCGAGACGAACGGGGCAATCCCCGTCCCGGTCGCCACGAACAGGTGGGCGCGGCGGTCGGCGGGGTCAAGGGAGAACAGGCCCTTCGGCCGGCCAAGGTGCACGCGCGTGCCCACGGCCAGCGCCCAGAGCCTCGTGGTCAGCGCACCGCCCGGGACGCGCCGGACCAGGAAGTCGAGCGTGTCACGCTGATCGGGGGCTGAAGCGGTCGAGTACGGGCGCTGCAGCAGACGACCCTCGGCCCGGACACCGAGGGCGAAGTACTGCCCGGAGACGAACGGAGGCACGCCATCGTCGGGGCGGACGCGGAACCGACGAATTGATGAGGACACCTCGTCGATCGCCAGCACCGTCGCATTCATCGTCACCCCACGTGAGGGCCCCGGCCTTGGCAATGGCCTCTCGACGGGGAGCCGGGCGAGGGTCATGGCTCAGGCGGCCCCGGCGACGAGGCGGTTCACGACGGATCGGGCCGCCGCCGCATCGCGGTACCACGCGGCATCGACCCAGGCATAGTCCGCCCACTCCGACGGCAGCTGGTCGGTTCGCAGGATCGCCTGGTTCGGGCACGCATTCGCGCACGCGCCGCAATCGATGCAGACATCCGGGTCGATGTAGAACTTGCGATCCACGTCCGGGTCGGCCGTGATGCAGTCGACCGGGCAGACCGCGACGCACGACTGGTCGTTCTGGTCGACGCAGGGTGCCGCGATGACGTAGGCCATGTGGGTCCTCACTCTGACTGGCTCCTGTCCCTCCTGAGCCACCATCGGTCGCCAACGGGTTCAAACGGTCACGGAACCGCGGGGACCCTTCGCCCCGCTTCAGAGTCCATACGGCCCTGCCCGAACGACCGTCGGAGCCGTACACAAAGGCTCATGGACGTCCTCACCGATACCGCGACGCCGCGACCGACCTCCCGGGACGCCACGGAGGCCCTGGCGACCGCGACGACCCGCCGGAGCGTCGAGCGCGCCCTGCTCCGGGAGGTGCTCATGGGCGCGCAGGACAACCTGACCAACGTTCTCGCCGTGGTGCTGGGCGTGGCCGTGGGCGCCGGCCGGGCCGACATGGTGGCGCTGGCCGGTCTCGCCGCGGGCATCGCCGAGGCGATCTCGATGGGCGGTGTCCTCTACACCGGAACCCAGGCGGACCGTGACCTGGACGCCCAGGCCGTCCGGGAGGGCGCCATCACCCTCGCCCAGGAGACCACCTCGGCTCGCCCCCGCCTGACCCCGTTCCAGGCCGGCGCGGTCACCTTCGGCGCGGGCATGGTCGCCGGCCTGGTGCCGCTCGTGCCCTTCATGGTCCTGCCGCTCATCCCGGCCATGGCCGTGTGCGTGGGCATCTCCATCGTGGCGCTGTTCGGGCTCGGCACCTGGACGGCGTCCGTCACCGGACGATCACGGCTCAGGGACGGCATCCGCCTGGTCGTGATCGCGGGGACCGCGGCGATCGCCGCGGCGATCGTCGGCGCCATCCTGCGCATCGACTGACCGCGTTACCGCGGCGGGGAGTCAGTCCCCGGCGTCGAGCACGGCGCGGAGGCGCACCGCGGTGGCCGCCAGCTCGGGATCCGGCGAACGATCCGGAACAATGGGCGGGCGGAACCGGTCGCCACGCCACCGCGGCACCACGTGCAGGTGGACGTGGAAGACTGACTGGCCGGCATCTGCGCCGGTGCTGTGGAACAGGTTCAGCCCGCCAGGGTGAAAGGCGGCGTTGACCGCACCCGCCATCCGTACCGTGGTGGCCATGAGCGGCCCGGCAAGCTCGTCGGGAAGGTCCCAGAGGTTCGCGACGTGCCGTCGCGGGATGACGAGGACATGTCCGGGGGCGAGCGGTGCGATGTCGAGGAAGGCGACCGTCAGATCATCGGCGTACACGATCTCCGCCGGGGCAGCGCCGGCGACGATGGCGCAGAAGACGCAGATGTCAGCCAACTGCGGTCGGGGGCCGAAGACCGGCGAAGCCGGCGGCCGCCTCGTACGCCGCGGCGATCCGCAGCACCATCGGCTCGTCGAATGCGCGACCGATGACCTGGAGCCCAACCGGCAGGCCCTCCGAGAGGCCGCACGGAACGCTGATCCCGGGCAGGCCGGCGATGTTCACCGGCAGGGTGCATGCATCGTTGAGGTACATCAGCAAGGGATCCTCGACCTTGGCGCCGATCTTGAATGCCACGCTTGGCGAGGTGGGCGCCAGGAGGGCATCCACGTCGGTGAGCACGCGGTCGAACTCCGCCTTGATGAGCGTTCGCACCTGCTGCGCCTTCACGTAGTAGGCGTCGTAGTAGCCGGCCGAAAGGGCGTAGGTCCCGAGCATGATGCGGCGCTTCACCTCCGGCCCGAAGCCGGCGCCGCGGGTCTGCAGGTAGTTCTCCAGCAGGTCGTCATCGCCAGCGGATAGGCCGAACTTCACTCCGTCGTAGCGGGCCAGGTTCGCGCTCGCCTCGGCCGGGCCGATGATGTAGTAGGTCGCGAGCCCCTTGTCGGTTGACGGCAGCGAGACGTCCACGATCTCCGCCCCCAGGCCGGCGAGCACCTCGATTGCCATCCGCACCGACCGTTCGACGCCGGGCTCCATCCCCCGCACGAAGTACTCGCGTGGCACGCCCAGGCGCAGGCCCTGCACGCCGTCCTCGAGAGTGGCGAGGTAGTCCGGCACCGGGACGTCCACGCTCGTCGAGTCACGCGGGTCGTGGCCCGCCACCGCACCGAGCACCGTGGCGACGTCGCGCACCGAGCGTCCGAGCGGGCCGCACTGGTCCAGGCTGCTGGCGAAGGCGACCATGCCGTAGCGGCTGACGCGCCCGTACGTTGGCTTCATGCCCACGATCCCGGAGAGGGACGCCGGCTGGCGAATGCTGCCCCCGGTGTCGGTGCCCAGCGCGAAGAACGCCTCCCCGCCCGCCACGGCCGCCGATGATCCTCCCGACGACCCACCGGGGACGGTCGTCTCATCCCAGGGATTGCGAACCGGCCCGTACGCGGAGTTCTCGTTCGAGGAGCCCATCGCGAACTCGTCGCAGTTGGTCTTCCCCAGCAGGATGGCTCCCGCGGCGCCCAGGCGCTCCTCGGCGGATCCCGCGTATGGAGAGCGATAGCCTTCCAGGATCCGGGATCCGGCCGTGGTCGGCAGACCCCCGGGGATGGTCTCGCCGTTGTCGTCGAGGGCGCGCGTCACGAAGATGTCCTTCAGGGCGTACGGGACCCCCAGCAGCGGACGCCGGTCGCCCGCCGCGCGCGCCCGGTCCGCGGCCTCTGCGTCCGCCAGCGCCGCTTCGTCCCGCACGGCCAGGAACGTGTTGAGGCGTTGCCCGTCCCGCGCGATCCGATCGAGGCACACGCGGGTGAGATCGACGGCGCTCACCGCTCCAGCGGCGAGCTGATCGATGACCTCGCCGATCGTGCGGTCGGCGAGCGGCAGGACCGGCGCGGCGGTGGCGGCCATGCTCAGCGCCCCTCCTCGAGGACAACCGGGACGCGGACATGGTCGCCATCGCGCAGGGGGACATTGGCGAGCGCCACGTCGCGCGGCATCGCCGGTCGCGCGACATCGTCGCGCATGACGTTCTCGAGCGGGATCACCTGTGCCGTGGGGCCGACCATCGACGTATCCACGTCGGCCAGGACACCCACGGCCTCCAGGATGGAGTTCAGCTGCCCGACCATGCGCTGGATCTCGTCGTCGGTCAGGCCCAGGCGGGCGAGGGCGGCCACGTGCTCGACATCGGCTCGCGTGATCATGAGCCGATGCTAGCAGGCTACGATTCAACCGCCGATGTCCGAGCCGCGCGCCAACCCCACGGTCCGATCCGTCCCCATCGAGGGCGGGCGCCTCGAACTGCTCGAGCTGCGGGGCGGGTCCGGGACTCCCCTGCTCGTCCTCGGCGGCGTCGAGCACGGCCTGCGGCACCTGGAGCGCACGGAGCACGTGATCGTGCGCCGCTGGGAGCGGCGCACGATTCGGCGTCCGCTGACGGTCATGGGGCGACCGCTGCCGGACGACCCGCGCGACGCGTCGATCCTCCTCCATCCGCGCGTCATCGCCGACGCCGTGGCCCGGGTCCTCGGGACGCTCCCCCGACCCGTCGCCATCGAGGCGGAGTCGGGCGGCGGCCGGATTGCCCTGTGGCTGACCGTTGACCACCCTGAGCTGGTCGCCCGCCTGGTGCTCGTGTCGGCCGCCTCCGAGACCCCTGCCCGCTCACCCATGGCCGAGCGCCTGGGACGCTGGGTGGTCCTCGCGGAGGCGCACGACTGGGGCCGCCTGTTCGCGGGGTTCGCGCTGCAGATGCGTCCCGCCGTGGAAGATGCGCCATCGGACTCGTTCACGGCGGCTGCCCGCCTGCAGCCGCGGCCATCGACCCCTGAGCGCTTCATCGCGGAGCTTCGAGCGACCCTGGACGCCTCGTCATTCGTGACGCACCGCCTCGACGAGATCCACGTGCCGACCCTGGTCATCGCCGGCGGCCGCGACCAGGTCGTGCCTGCCGATCGCTCGCGGCAGATCGCCGACGAGATCCAGGGCGCCCGCTTCGTGCTCGACCCCGGATCGGGACACACCGTGCGCGCGACCTTCGCAGGGTACGACGAGCTCGTGGAGGCGTTCCTGGCCGAGGGAGATGCGCCGCCCGCCGCAGCCGGTTGACCGGCCGGTGACAATCGCCCGATGACCGCGACGACCCATGCCGAGCCCGATGAGGCGGCCGGACGCTGGGCGCAGCTGGCGATCCTGTCGCTCGTCGTCCTGTGCGCGCTCGGAACCTGGTTCAGTGCGGCCGCGGTGGCGCCGGTGCTCTCGGCCGAGTGGCACGTCTCCGGGCTTGCGATCGCCAGTCTCACCATCGCGGTCCAGCTTGGCTTCGCGGCAGGCGCCGTGGTCCTGGCCTCGGTGGGGGCGCCCGACGTGCTGCCGGCGCGCACGCTCATGGCCCTCGGCGCGCTGACCGCCGCCATCTCGACTGCCGGCTTCGCCCTGTTCGCCCATGACCCGCTGGAGGCGATCCCCTGGCGGGTGCTGACGGGTGTGGGAGCGGCAGCGGTCTACCCGGTCGGGATGAAGGTGCTGGCCGGCTGGTTTCGCCGCGGCCGCGGCCTCGCCGTCGGAACGCTGATCGGCGCCATCACGGTGGGCTCTGCGCTGCCCCATCTGCTGCGCGCAGCGGGATCACTGGTGGCGCTGGACTGGAGAAGCGTGGTCCTGGCGTCCGCCTTCATCGCCCTGCTCGGCGCCGTCACCGCGGCCGTGGGGGCCCGCGAGGGACCGTACAACGTTCCCGCGCAGCGGTTCAGCCCGCAGGTCGCGGCGGACGCCCTTCGCGAGCGATCGGTGCTGCTCGCGAACCTGGGCTACCTCGGCCACATGTGGGAGCTGTTCGCGATGTGGAGCTGGATTCCGACCTACCTGGTCGCCGCGCTCGCGGCGACCGGCGTGGCGAGCACCGGGCTGGCAAGCCTCGGCGCCTTCGCGGTCATCGCGTCCGGCGGCATCGGGTGCATCGTCGCCGGGGCACTGGCCGACCGCCTCGGGCGGACCACGACGACCATGGCAGCCATGGGGCTTTCGGGCTCGTTCGCGATCATCACCGGGCTCCTGTTCGGCGCGCCGGCGTGGCTGATCCTGGCCTCGAGCCTCGTGTGGGGCATCACCGTCGTGGCGGACTCCGCCCAGTTCTCGACCGCGGTCAGCGAGCTTGCCCCGCCGGGAACTGCCGGTTCGGCGCTCACCCTCCAGACGGCGGCCGGCTTCCTGCTGACGTCCATCACCATCGTCGGTATCGGCTTCATCAACCCCGCCGACGAAAGCGGCTGGCGAGTGGCCTTCGCGATCCTCGCCCTGGGTCCGGCGCTCGGCATCCTGGCCATGTGGCGCCTCCGGCGTCGTCCGGACGCGATGCGCATGGCGAACGGGCACCGCTAGCCGGCCGGCTCGTCTCCCTCCAGGGCACGCCGGAAGGCGTCCTCGTCGAGCACCGGCACGCCCAGCTTCTCGGCCCTGGCAAGCTTGCTCCCGGCCTTTTCGCCGGCGACCAGGTAGTCCGTCTTTGCGCTGACCGACCCCGCCGCATGGCCCCCCGCCGCCCGGATCGCCTCCTCCGCCTCCTGCCGGCTGAAGCCGGCCAGGGTCCCGGTCACGACCAGCGTCTTCCCGCTCAGGGGACCGGTGGCCTCCGCCGCTTCCGCGGCCCCGGGCGCAGGTGCCTCGGCGGTGACCCCCGTCTCGAGCAGGTGCCTGAGCGTGTCGCGAGTGTGCTCGTGGGCGAAGTAGCCGGCGATCGACTCACCGACGACCGCACCGATGCCCGGCACCGCGGTGAGCTCCTCGGCCGTCGCGCCCTCCAACAGCACCACGGCGCGCTCGGTCCAGTCCCGCTCCGGCTCGTCGTTGCCGCGCGGTGCTTCGCGGGCGATCCAGGCTGCCAGGTCGATGGCGGTCTGCTCTCCGACGTGGCGGATCCCCAGCGAGTTGATGATCCTGGCCAGCGGCCGGCGCCGCGCGGTCCGCATCGCGGCGTACAGGTTCTCCGCCGACTTCTGGGCAAACCGGTCCAGCGTCTCGAGCGTCTCGACGTCGAGACGGAAGAAGTCCGCCGGCTCGCGCACGAGCTCGCGCTCGACGAGCTGGATCACCACGGCGTAGCCGGCACCCTCGATGTCCATCCCGCTGCGCCCCGTGAAGTGGAGCAGCCCGCCCACCCGCTGGGCAGGGCACCACGGGTTCGGACAGCGCCACACGACCCCGCCCTCCTCGCGCTCCGCGGGCGTGTCACATACCGGGCAGCGCTCCGGCATCTGCCATTCCCGCTCGGAGCCATCCCGGGACTCGACAACCGGGCCCACGACCTCGGGGATGACGTCACCGGCCCGCTGCAGGACCACCGTGTCGCCCACCCGCAGGTCCTTGCGCCGGATCTCGTCGATGTTGTGCAGCGTGGCGTTGCGGACCGTGGTCCCGCCCACGAACACGGGGGTGACGTGCGCGACCGGCGTCAGGGCCCCGGTGCGTCCCACGTACACCTCGATCGCCTCGAGCCTGGTCGTCACCTGCTGCGCGGGGAACTTGTAGGCGGTCGCCCAGCGCGGCGAGCGCGACAGGAACCCCAGCCGCTCCTGCTCGGCGAGCGCGTCGACCTTGATGACGATGCCATCGGTCTCGTAGTCGAGGCTCTGGCGCGCCTCGCCCCACTCGTCCACGTACGCCAGTACCGCCTCGATGCCGTCCACCCGGCGGATGTTCGGGTTGACCGGAAAGCCCAGGCGCCGCACCAGCTCGAGCGACTCCCAGTGTGTCTCGAGGCCATGGGCACCCACCAGCTGGTAGCACCAGACCGACAGGCTGCGACTCGCGGTGACGGCGGGATCCTTCTGGCGGAGCGTCCCGGCCGCGGTGTTCCGGGCGTTCGCGTACAGCGGCTTCCCCTCGCGCTCGAGCTGCTCGTTGAGCTCCGCGAAGGCGCCGCGCGGCAGGTAGACCTCTCCGCGGACCTCCAGGGTGTCGCCTGGCGGATCCTCCCGCAGTCGGAGCGGGATGGCGCGCACCGTCCGCAGGTTGGCGGTCACGTCCTCCCCGGTGGTCCCGTCGCCACGGGTGGCGCCAAGGACGAAGTTACGGCCCTCGTACCGCAGGGAGATGGCCAGCCCGTCGATCTTGAGCTCGCAGACGTAGCGCACCGGCGGATCGCCATCCGCGCGGCCAAGCCCGCGGCGCACCCTGGCGTCGAACTCCCGCAGCTCGTCGTGTCCGAACGCGTTGCCCAGCGAGAGCATCGGGAACCGGTGGCGGACCTCCGCGAATCCGGCCTGCGGGGCGATGCCCACCCGCTGCGTGGGCGAATCCGGGGTGATCAGCTCGGGGTGCGCGGCCTCGAGATCCTGCAGCTCGCGCAGCATCCGGTCCCAGGCCTGGTCGTCGATCGTCGGCGCGTCCAGGACGTAGTAGTTGTAGTTCGCCTCCTCGATCGCCCCGCGGAGCTCGGCGGCACGCGCGGCGGGATCAGCGGTTCGGTCTGCCATGCAGATCCGATTCTACGGGGCCGGCCGCCCGGCTAGGCGTCGCCGGGCTCGGGATCCGGCTCGCCGCTGAACCACGCCCGCAGATGTCCCGTGTGCTCGCGGTAGTGGGCGGGCCCGTCATAGCGCACCACCTGCTCGACCGTGTCGCCGTTGCCGAGCACCGCGTCGAGGAGCGACGGATCCAGCCCGGCGAGGGCGGCCCGCAGCGTGGCATAGGCCACGTCCTCGCGTTCGGCGGCCGCCATCGGGCCGAGGTGGGCAGCATCGGCGAAGACCTGCTCGTTCATCTCATCGGTCCGGCTCGTGTCGTAGTCATACTCGTCGCCTCGCCCGGCCCTCGCGAGCGCCAGCGCGGAACTGCCGTGCTCGGCCCAGAACGCCACGTGGACGACGAGATCCCGCGCGCTCCAGCGCCCCACGATGCCCGGCGCGGTTGCCAGGTCGGCATCGACGTCGGCCACGGCCTGCCGGAAGGCGTTCCGTGCGGCATCAAGGTCGCGCAGCAGGGCATCCCGACGGTCGACGCCCACCCGTCAGCCCTCCGCCGGTCCGCGGGCGGGCAGGACGTCCCGGATCTCCTGGGCGTGACCCCGATAGTGATCGGCCCCGTCGTCGCGGATGACCTGCTCGACGCTGTCGCCGTACCCGACGCGTTCCTCGAGCCAGGCAGGGTCCATCCGCCGGATCCTTTCCAGGAGCGCCGCGCAGGCAGTCTCCTCCCGGGCGCTCACCGTGGCCAGGTCCGTCTCGCGCGCAATACGGGCGACGGTCGCATTGCGCTCCTCCACGTCGAGCTCCGGCTCGCCGAACTCGTCGGTGCGGCGCTGCTCGGCGTGGTGGAGGGCCTCGGCGGCGTGGCCGGCCCAGTACCCCAGGTGCGCAACGATCTCGCGGACTCCCCAGTCGTCAACCAGCCGTGCGGCGTTGAGCTGCAGGACGTCGAGCGAGGCGAGGACGGCACGGAATTCGTCGCGAGCCGCGACGAGATCGGCCGCAAGCGCCTCCGGCGTCGCCTGGGGATCTGCCATGCCTTCCTCCTCAGGGGTGGACCGATGTCGGGGGTGAGCCTACTCCCGCTCGAGACCCGCGTACGCCGCGATGAGACGCTTCACCCCCTGGCCGACGAATGCGACCGTGACCTCCTCGTCGCCCTTCACGATCCGGGATGAGACCACGATCCCCTCACCAAAGCGTCGGTGTCGGACGCGGTCCCCCGCGCGCCAGCCCGGCGCGGCGGGCTCCTCCCCCCCGGGAACGCCCGCGGCCTCGAACGTTCCGCTTCCGAGGTCCGCCCCCGCGCCTGCCGCGTACCCCGCACCGGCGACCCGATCGCGCGCGGCGTCCAGTGCTCGTCCGGCCCGGCTCACGGGCGGCGCCGACAGATCCGGCAGGTTCACGGGACGCAGGGGTTCGTTGCGGGGCGAACGCCGCGGCGAGCGGTACCCACCGGGCAGCCAGTCGCCGTCGTCGTCGATGCCGCGTCGCTCGCCCCACCCCCGCCGGAACGGCGCTGCAGCCCGCTCCGCGGTCAGGAGCTCTTCGGGGAGCTCCGCCAGGAATCGCGACGGCTCGCTCATGGCGCCCACCCCCCAGGTGGCACGGTGGTTGGCGTGCACCAGGTAGAGGCGATCCTTGGCTCGCGTCATGCCCACGTAGGCGAGCCGACGCTCCTCCTCGAGCTCGCGCTCGTCCTCGAGCGCCCGACGGTGCGGCAGCAGGCCCTCCTCGAGCCCCACGATGAAGACGACCGGGAACTCCAGGCCCTTCGCCGCGTGCAGGGTGATGAGCGTGACCCGATCTGGCCGGTCCTCCAGCGTGTCCTGGTCGCTGACGAGCGCCACCTCCTCAAGGAAGCGCGCCAGCCCCTCCGGCGGGGCGATCTCGTCGAACTCGGCCGCGTGGTTGCGCAGCTCCATCACGTTCGCCCAGCGGTCGGCGCCGTCGTCGGTCCCGTCGTTCACCGCTTCCCGGAGCCCCGATCGCTCCACGGCGGCGTCGAAGACGGCGGAGGGCGGTCCGGTGCGTGCCAGCTCCATGAGCGGGCGCATGATCGCCACGAAGGCGGCGAGGGATGCGCGCGAGCGGGCGGCGAGGTTCGGGTTGTCGCCGGACGCCTCCACCGCGGCCCACAGGGTCGTCCCGTGCGACTCCGCCCAGGCCCGCAGCTCCTCGACCGTCTTGGCGCCCACGCCCCGAGCGGGAACGTTCACCACTCGCTCCAGCGCCACGCGGTCGGCCGGGTTCCGCGCCAGCCGCACGTAGCCAAGCGCGTCCTTCACCTCGCGGCGCTCGTAGAAGCGGGTCCCGCCCACGAGCTGGTACGGGATCCCGAAGCGCATGAACGCCTCCTCCAGGACGCGGCTCTGGGCGTTGATCCGGTAGGTGATCGCGATCTCGCCGTAGCGGAGGGCCCCGTCGTCGTCATCGGCCCGGCTGGTGAGCAGCCTGGTCATGGACCCGCTCGCCGCTCCCCCGGTGAGCCGCTCGACCTGGCGGGCGACGAACTCCGCCTCCTCGTACTCGTTGTAGGCATCGAAGACGGTGATGCTCGTCCCGGACCCGCGGTCGGTCCAGAGCTTCTTGTCCTTGCGCCCCTCGTTGCGGCTCACGACCGCGTGGGCCGCGTCCAGGATGGTCTGGGTCGAGCGGTAGTTCTGCTCCAGCTTCACGACGTGGGCATCGGGGTAGTCGGCCTCGAAGTCCAGGATGTTGCGCAGGTCGGCGCCGCGCCACGAGTAGATGCTCTGGTCGTCGTCGCCCACCACCGCGAGGTTGTGGTGCTTCGCCGCGAGATGCCGGCAGATGAGGTACTGGGCCCGGTTCGTGTCCTGGTACTCGTCGACGAGAACCTGCTGCCAGCGGTTCTGGTACCTCGCCAGCACGTCGGGGTGCTGCTCGAAGAGGAAGACCACGCGCATCAGGAGGTCATCGAAGTCGACCGCGTCGTCCTCCGCCAGCTGGGACTGGTAGGCATCGTAGACGCGGGCTGCGGTCTCCTCGTAGAAGTTCCCCGCCTGCTTTCGGGCCGTGGCGACATCGGCCAGCTCGTCCTTGCGCTGGCCGATCCATGCCAGCATCCCGTTGGGACTGAAGCGCTTCTCGTCCAGGTCCAGCCCGCGCAGCACCTGCTTCACCAGGGCCACCTGGTCGGCCCGGTCGTAGATGGTGAAGCTCCGCGTCAGGCCGATGGCGCCGCCGTCGCGGCGCAGGATGCGCGCGCAGACGGCGTGGAAGGTCCCGATGGTCGCCTCGCGCGCTTCCTCGTCGCCGATCAGCGCCGCGATCCGCTCGCGCATCTCGTTGGCGGCCTTGTTCGTGAACGTGACGGCCAGGACCTGCCAGGGCTTGAACCCGGTGGCGACGAGGTACGCGACGCGGTGCGCAAGCACCCGCGTCTTGCCGCTGCCCGCCCCCGCCAGGATCAGGAGGGGGCCCTTGATGTGCTCCACCGCCTCGCGCTGCGGCGGGTTGAGGCGCGCCAGCACGGCCGCCAGGCGCTCGGCACGGGCGGCATCGGCGCCCGAGGGTCTGGGCGTGGGGGCAGCAGGTGGGCGGGTGAGCTGGCGTCTTGCGGGCATCGGGTCACCGATTCTAGCGACCTCCGCACCGATGGCCCCGGGGGGTCGAGCGACGGCCGATCCGCGCCGCGGGCGCACCGACCGCGCGGCCCCGACGCGTCCCGGTGAAGGGCACCCACGATGCTGCCAGCCGGTGACAGTATTGCGGGGTACCATGGCGTGGTGCGCTCGAGCCGCCTGCTCTCCATCCTGCTCCTCCTCCAGACCCGCGGCCGCATGACGGCCCGCGAGCTCGCCACCGAGCTCGAGGTCTCCATCCGCACCATCTATCGCGACGTGGACTCCCTCTCCGAGGCGGGCGTCCCGCTCTACGGCGACCGCGGGCCGGCCGGTGGGTACCAGCTCATCGACGGGTACCGGACGCGCCTCACCGGACTCACCATGGACGAGGCGGGGACCATCTTCCTGGCGGGAATGCCCGGCCCGGCCGCCGACCTGGGGCTCGGCACGATCCTGGCAACTGCCCAGCTCAAGCTGCTCGCCGCGCTGCCGACCGAGCTGCGGGCACGCGCCGGGCGGATCCGCGAGCGTTTCCACCTCGACGCTCCCGGCTGGTTCCGCAGCGCGGACCAGGCTCCCCAGCTGGCGACCGTGGCGCAGGCTGTCTGGAACCAGCGCCGGCTTCGGGTCCGCTACCTCCGACCGACCGAAGAGCCGGACCGGATCCTCGATCCGCTGGGGGTGGTGCTCAAGAGCGGCGTCTGGTACCTGGTCGCGCTCCGCAACGGAGAGCCACGGACGTATCGCGTCTCGCGGATCGGGTCAGCCGAGGCGCTCGACGAGCGGTTCGAGCGTCCACCGGACTTCGACCTGGCGGCGTACTGGACCGCCTCGACCCAGGCCTACGAGCGCGGCTTACCGCGGATCGAGGCCACCGTGCGCGTCGACCCCGAGCGGCTCGATCTGCTGGCGACGCTCGTCGGCGGCGGGGCCGTGGACGAGGCGGAACGCCTCCCGAACGACGAGGATCCGGACGGATGGCTCCACCTTCGGATGGCGGTCGATTGGCCACAGGACGCGGCAGCTCGGCTGGTCGGGATGGGAAGCGCGATGGAGGTGCTCCGGCCAGCAGAGCTGCGCACCGAGGTCGTCGACCTGGCCCGCGGCTCGCTGGCCCGTCATGGCGCTCCTGCCAAGCGGTGAGTGCGACCGCTCACCGGCCACGCGCCCTGCGCTCACGGAGCGCTGGGGCGACCACAGGGCTATGGCGGCGGCGCCCGGCGAGCAGGGCCCGTACCCTCAGCAGGTGACGGACCTCGCGCTCCCGCTCGTCGGCCAGGAGACGGTACAGATCGCTTGAGAACATTGGTTCGACTCATCCTCGCTCGGTCGGCTTTGCCGACAGGCTACCGGTCGAACCTGACACTTCCCGTCATGTACTCCGAGGACCCGCGAGCGACCTACCAGGCAATCTCCTCGACCGGCTGCCGGATGATGGTCCGCGTGCGCTCGGGTGCCTCGGATGGCGCACTCAGGTAGATCTCGTGGTGGCACCCGCGCGCCCGGAGACCCGCGGCGACCATCGCGTCGTGCAGGCGGGACGCCGTCGGGTACTCCGCGTCGTATGGGCCCACGTGCAGGATCTGCGCCGACTCTCCCTCCAGCCAGCCCTTGCAGGCCAGCCGGGCCAATGCCTCGGTCGGCGCCGTCCCCCGCCGGCCCGCCTCCTCGATGGCGGCCTCGATCTCCTCGTCAGTGGCTTCCTCGGGCGTGACGAGCAGCAGGCGCCAGCGCATGGGGATGACGCTGCCTTCCGACGCGAACCGCTCGAGCGGGATCGGCTCGGGCCGGTCCATCCAGTAGACCCCCTCGAGCATGCCCACGGGCACGGACACGCCGCGGCCCTTCAGGGCGAAGTGCAGGGTGTAGCCCACCGCATACAGCGCACCGATGGCGGCCTGGAAATCGTCCGAGCCGGGGACGGCGTCCCCCTCGATGGCGAGGTATCGACGGTACGGGACATAGACGAACCGGGTCCGGTCGGCATCGGCGGCCAGGAGGTCCTCCCAGTGCTCGGGATGCTCGAACTCGACCACGGGCTGCGCGGTGATGGTCATGGCGGCCTTCTCGTGCGGGTCCTGGTGGCCCAGCATGGTTCCGATCACCGCATTCACCAGTGCCGGACGGACCGATTCTGGGCGCAAGACGGACCGGGGGGCTAGCATCGAGGGATGAGCAACGACGACGCGATTGACCGAATCGGATTCCTCAAGCATCTGCGCCAGGTGCGCTCCTTCGGCGCCACCCCCGTCTCCGAGGAGGCGCTGGCCGACATCCTCGAGGTGGCCCGCTGGACCGGCAGCTCCCAGAACCAGCAGGAGTGGCAGCTCGTCGTGGTGACCGACCCGGAGACGCTCCGACAGCTGGGCGAGGCCAGCCCCAGCGCGGGACACCTCGCCCGGGCACCGCTCGCGATCGTGATCGTGATGCCCGGAGAGCGGCGGATCACCGACGCCTTCGACGAGGGCCGCATCGCGGAGCGGATCATGCTCGCCGCCACCGCCCACGGCCTGGGCTGCGGCATGGCCTGGGTCGTTGCCAGCGAGGGAGCGGTCAAGGAGCTCCTCCGCGTTCCAAGCGAGCGCAAGGTGCGCACGGCGATCGCCATCGGCACGCCTGATGCCGCCCGTCGCAGGCGCAAGGCTGCACCCGGCACCGCGCGCCGCCCCGTCAACGAGACCGTCCACTACGAGCGGTGGGGCGCTCGGCGAACGTGAGCCTCCGCGATGCGTGGGAGGCGGAGGCACGCAGCTGGATCGCGTGGGCGCGAGCGCCCGGCCATGACAGCTACTGGCGCTTCCACCGGGACCGGTTCCTGCCGCTGCTCCCGCCACCGGCGGGCCCGACCCTCGACGTCGGCTGCGGCGAGGGCCGGCTGACGCGTGACCTGCGCGATCGCGGGTACGACGTCACCGGCATGGACGCCTCGCCGACCCTGCTGGCGGCCGCCCGCGACGCGGATCACGACGGCCGGTACATCGAGGCCGACGCCGCACGGCTGCCCGTTGCGGACGCGTCCGCGGCGCTCGTGGTGGCATTCATGTCCCTCCAGGACGTCGACGACCTCGCCGGTGCGCTGGGCGAGGCGGCGAGGGTCCTGGCGCCCGGCGGTCACCTCTGCATGGCGATCGTCCACCCCATGACCTCCGCCGGAACCTTCATCGAGCGCACAGCCGATGCGCCGTTCGTGATCCGCGAGAGCTACTTCGAGCGCCGTCGGACCCGGGACACCTTCGAGCGCGACGGGCTGCGGATGACGTTTGCGTCAGAGCATCGGCCCCTGCAGGTGTACGCGGATGGCCTGGCTGCGGCGGGGCTTGTCATCGAGCGTCTGGCGGAGATCGCCGATTCGAGCGCACCACCCGGGGATCGGTGGCAGCGGATGCCCAGGTTCCTCCACCTGCGCGCGGTCAGGCCGGCCAGTGCATGGCGTCCGGGCGACAACGGCTGACGCAGAGCCCGCGGCGGGTGCAGG
This sequence comes from uncultured Chloroflexia bacterium, assembly GCA_963805645.1. Classification (GTDB taxonomy): domain Bacteria; phylum Chloroflexota; class Limnocylindria; order QHBO01; family QHBO01; genus CAVXEH01. The sequence continues at coordinate 324,368 of CAWDVA010000005.1, forward strand.
CAGGGCATCGGCGCCTGACCTTCCCCTTCTCGGAGCCGCCGGTCAGTCCGCGCCCGAACCGCGTTCGGCGACCGGCCACAGCTCCACCTTCGCGCCGGGGTCGCTCAGGCTTGGCCACTCGAGTGCGATGCGGGTCGCCTCGTCGCGGTTCGCGGCTTCGAGGATCACGAAGCCGCCGACCAGCTCCTTGGCCTCGGCGAACGGGCCGTCGGTGACGAGCGCCTCCCCCTTGCGGCGTCGCAGAAGGCGGGCGGCCGCCCGCTGGCCGAGCTCCTCCCCGCCGCGGATCCGGGCCGCGTGGCGGGCGAACCAGGCCTCGTGGTCGCCCACAAAGGCCTGCTGCTCCTCGGTCGTCATTCGCTCCCAGCCAGCCGACCGCTCCGGGTCCGGGTAGGTGAACATCACGTATCGCATGGTCGGCACCTCCGGCCTCATCACGCGCATCGGGCGCGTCCTCCACACCCTACGACGCGGGGGACGGGCCCGGATCGACGAACCGCGCCGCCGTCATTTCGTACCGGAGACCAGGATCGGCAGGCGCGCGGCCGCCAGGCGCTCCGTGAAGGCGTCGAATGCCGGGTGGCTGGTCATCGCGCAGACGACCACCACGTAGACGAACCCCAGCAGGGCATCCACCAGGTAGTGCTGGGCGAGGTAGACGATGGCGAACCAGACGAGCGCCGACCAGGCCAGCGCCGCCCAGGCCGCCCGCCGGCCCACCCGCGCCAGGAAGAAGGCTCCCACCAGTGGGAAGGCGGCGTGGAGCGACGGGAGGGCCGCCAGCTCGTTCCCCGACAGGTTGCCGTAGCCCCAGGCCGCCATCGGCACCAGCCGGAAGCCGTCGAGGACCTGCCTGGTGATGTCCGTGACGCCGATGGCGGTCCCGAACTGTCCCGCCAGGCGCGGGGGCGCCACCGGGAAGAGCAGCTGGGTGCCGTATCCGGCCAGGGCGATGATGACCATTGCCATCGCGTACCGGTAGTAGACCGATCGGCTGCGCCGCCAGATGAGCCAGCCGAAAACGACGGGCGCCACGAAGTGGCCCAGGTAGATGGTGGTCGTGGCGACATCGAGGGCATTGACCGAGCCGACGGTGTGGAACGCCGCCTGGAGCGCCTCGCTCGGCGTGCGCCCGCCGAACAGGCCGCCGAACAGGCTCCGTTCGAGGCTCACGACGTCGGCAACATGGACGCGCGAGACGAGGTCTGCCGACAGGCCGCGCATCGCCTCCCAGGCGAGGGCGATGAGCCCGAACGGCAGGAGCTCACGGAGCACCGGCCGGTCGGCGAGCGCCGCGATGGCGATCATGCCGGCGACCACCAGCAGCAGGTCGGGGCTGAGCGTGCCACCGCGCACCAGCATCAGCAGGCCGACGTAGGCAAGCCACGCGACGACCGACAGCGCCACGAGCCGCCCCAGGGCGTGTGCCTCGCGGTCGACCTGTGCCTGCATTGCGGGCCGCGGCCCTCCTCGAGCTCCGGCAAGCCGCCCGCACCAGCCCCCGCCCGGGCGGCCGATCGCCGTGCGGGGCCACTCGCATCATCGCACCAACCGCGCGCCACGGGACCGGCGCCCCGCCTCGGACAGCGAACGGCCCCGGCAGGTCGATCCCGCCGGGGCCGTCGTGTGGCGCGTGGCCCGGGTCTAGTAGTCCATGCCGCCGGGCGGCATGCCGGGCATCTGGGCCTTCTCCTTCTCGGGAAGGTCGGTGATGATCGTCTCCGTGGTCAGGAGCAGCGCCGCGACCGACGCAGCGTTCTCGAGCGCGGAACGGGTCACCTTGGCCGGGTCGATGATGCCGGCCGCGAACATATCGGCGTACTCGCCCTTCTGGGCATCGTACCCGTGTCCGGGCTTCATCTTGCGGACCGCGTCGACGACGACCGAGCCTTCCTGGCCGGCGTTCTCCGCGATCTGGCGCAGCGGCTCCTCGAGCGCGCGGCGCAGGATGTTCACACCGACCGCCTCGTCACCCAGTGCCTCGACCTTGTCGAGCGCGGGGACGGCATGGACCAGGACGGAGCCGCCACCGGCGACCATTCCCTCCTCGATCCCCGCCCGGGCGGCGGAGAGGGCATCCTCGATGCGGTGCTTCTTCTCCTTGAGCTCGACCTCCGTGGCCGCGCCGACCTTCAGGACGGCGACGCCCCCGGAGAGCTTCGCGAGGCGCTCCTGGAGCTTCTCGCGGTCGAAGTCACTGGTGGTGTCCTCGATCTGGAGCTTGATCTGGCCGATTCGGGCCTTGATCGCGTCCTCCGCACCCTTGCCGTCCACGATGGTGGTGGTGTCCTTGGTGGCCGTGACCCGACGAGCCTGGCCGAGATCCTCGAGCTGCACGCTGTCGAGCTTGCGGCCGACCTCCTCGCTGATCACCCGCGCCCCGGTCAGGACCGCGATGTCCTCGAGCATTGCCTTGCGGCGATCGCCGAAGCCCGGTGCCTTGACGGCGAGGACGTTCAGCGTGCCCTTCAGCTTGTTGACGACCAGCGTGGCGAGCGCCTCGCCGTCCACGTCCTCGGCAACGATCAGGAGGGGACGTCCCAGCGAGACGACCTTCTCGAGGGCGGGAAGGATGTCCGCCACCGCGCTGATCTTCTTGTCGGTGACGAGCAGGAAGGGGTTGTCGAGGGTGGCCTCCATGCGGCCACCGTCGTTCGAGGTGACCATGTAGGCGCTGACGTAGCCGCGGTCGAGCTGCATCCCCTCGACGTACTCGATCTCGAGCTTGAGGCCCTGCCCCTCCTCGACGGTGACCACGCCGTCCTTGCCGACCTTCTCCATCACCTCGGCAATCGTGTTGCCGATATCGGTGTCGCGCGCGCTGATGGAGGCGATGTGGGCGATGTCGTCCCGGCTGTCGACCGGCTTGGTGAGGGTCTTGATCTCCTCGACCACCGACGCGACGCCGCGCTCGATTCCGCGCTTGAGACCCATCGGGTTGGCCCCGGCGGTGACGTTCTTGAGTCCTTCGGTGATGATCGCCTGCGCCAGCACGATGCTCGTGGTGGTTCCGTCGCCGGCGACGTCGTTCGTCTTGGCGGCCACCTCCTCGAGGAGCTGGGCGCCCATGTTCTCGTAGGGATCTTCGAGCTCGATGTCGCGCGCGATGGTGACGCCGTCGTTCGTCATCGTCGGCGCACCGAACTTCTTGTCCAGGATCGCGTACCGGCCGCGCGGGCCCAGCGTGACCTTGACGGCCTCGGCCATCTTGTCGACGCCGCGCTTCAGCGCTCGACGCGCCTCCTCATCAAACAGCAGCTGCTTCGCCACGGGTGTCTGTTTCCTCCTTGATCAATCCACGGATGTCGTGATCGACGACCCGGGACGACTATTCGATGACGGCCAGGACGTCCTTCTGGGAGAGGATCAGGAGCTCCTCTTCGTCCAGCTTGAACTCCGTGCCGGCGTACTTCTGGAACAGGACCTTCTGGCCCACGGCGACATCCATCGCCTCGCGGGACCCGTCGTCCAGGATGCGGCCCGGTCCGGCCGCCAGGACGGTGCCCTCCTGGGGGCGCTCCTTCGCGGTGTCCGGCAGCACGATGCCGCTCTTCGTCGTCTCTTCCCGCGGCGTGGGCTTGATGACGAGCCTATCGCCCAGGGGCTTGAGCTTCGTCGCTCCGGCTACCTTGGTGGCCATCTGTTGGTGGTGCCTCCTCAATCGTGTCGCAGGATGCGGTACCTGATCCGCCGTGTGTCGATCTCCGGTGGGAGGCCACCGGCCCATGGGACCGTTCTGGCACTCGACCACGTAGAGTGCTAATGAGAGTAACGGCTGCCGAGGCGGGCTGTCAACCGATGGCGGCGATATCCACCCGCGCCGTGCCGACCACGCCCGCGCTCACGTCTCCCACCCGGTCTGCCCGGACCGCGCGAGCTCCCCGAGGAGGCTCCCCGGCCCAGCCGCACCGGGCGGCGTCTACGCCACTTCGAGGAGGTGCCAGGCGCTCAGAGCCGGTGTCGTCACGTCGCCGCTGCCGGGGCTCCCGCCAGCGGTGTTCGCCGGCGTGGTGCTGCCGGGGCTCAGCAGCAGGAAGTAGACGAGCAGCGCGATGACCACGATCGCGACAAGGATCCCCGCGATGAAGCCGTAGCTGGTGCCGGACTCCACCGGATCCGGCCCGCCATCCGGAACGTTCACGGTTCCCTCGGTCATCGATTCGTGCTCCTCCCAGGACTGCTCACGCTCCAGCCTACCCCGCCAGCGGGTCGAGCAGGCGCGCCAGCGCGCCAGCGGCCGCGTTGGCGACCGCGCCGGGCTCGTCCCCGCGCAGGCGTGCGATCTCGGACGCCACGCGCAGCACGGTCGTCGGCTCGTTGCGCCGGTCCGTCCCCGGCCCCAGCCACGGCGCATCGGTCTCCACCAGGATGACCTCCGCGGGCAGGGCGGCAACCGCCGCGCGCGGCCCGATCGCCGAGCGGAAGGTGACCGGCAGGGCGAACGAGACCAGGTATCCCGCCCCCGCGAGGGCGCCTGCCATGGCGGCATCGCCGCTGAAGCAGTGGAGCACCCCGCGGACGGCGCGGCCGGGGGGACCCGGCCACGCGATGAGCGACGCGGTCACCTCGTCGTGGGCGTCGCGGTCGTGCACCAGGACCGGCTTGTCGACGCGGGCCGCGAGCGCGAGCTGCCGCGTCAGCGCCTCGCGCTGCGCGTCGGCCGGGGCGAGCAGGCGGAAGAAGTCCAGGCCGATCTCGCCGATCGCGCGCACAGAAGGGTCCGCGGCAAGCGCCTCGATCGCGTCCCAGTCCGCCTCGCTGGCCTCGGCTGCGTGATGCGGATGGATGCCCACCGCCGGCACCAGGAGGTCCGGGTGGGCGGCGGCCAGCGCCACGGCGGCCTCGGAGGAGGCGCGGTCCCAACCCGGGACCACGATCCGCTCGATGCCGGCCGCCCGCGCACGTTCCAGCACGGCGTCGCGATCCTCGTCGAAAGCGGGGTGCTGGAGGTGGCTGTGGGAGTCGATGATCCCGGGCAGCCGGTCGGGGCCACGTTTGCGGCTCAGGAGGACGCCTCCTCCGGCGCCAGCTCGGTGCGCGGGAAGAGCGGCTCGGGCGTGCCCGTCTGCCAGGCATCGGGTCCCCCGCCCCACGCCAGGAGTGCGTCAAGTCCCGGGCCACCTGCGCCGCGGCCGTCGTAGGGCTGCGGAACCCCCAGCTGGACGGCCAGCTGCGCGGAGGCGGCGGGTGTGAAGGGCGCGACGAGATGTCCGAGGATGCGGCACGTTTCGGCCATGGCCGAGAGGACGGCGCGGACTCGCTCGTGCTCGCCGGCGCGGGTGAGGCTCCAGGGCGCCTGCGATTCCGCGTAGCCGTTGCCGGCGCGCACCAGCCCCATGACCGCCGCCAGCGCCTCGTCGAAGTGCAGCCGGCCCATCGTCTCGCGGTACGTGGCCACCATGCGTTCGGCCGTGGCGCGCAGCTCGAGGTCGGCCGGCCCGGTCGCGGCGCTCACCGGCGGAAGGGCGCCATCGGCGTAGCGCCGGCTCATGCTCACCGTGCGGTTCACCAGGTTCCCCAGGTCGTTCGCGAGATCCGCGTTGTAGCGCCGCACGAGCCCTTCCACGGTGATGTCGCCGTCACGGTCGAACGGGATCTCGCGCAGCACGAGGTAGCGGGTTCCGTCCACGCCGAACAGGCCAATCGCCTCGTCCGGATCCAGGACGTTGCCACGGGTCTTGGACATCTTCTCCCCGCGCAGCAGCATGAACCCGTGGGCGAACACCTGCCGCGGGAGCGGAAGGCCCGCGCTCATGAGCATGGCCGGCCAGTACAGGCAGTGGAAGCGGGTGATGTTCTTGCCGATGACGTGGACGTCCGCCGGCCACCAGCGCGCGAACATCTCCGGATCGTCGGGGAAGCCTGCCCCGGTGACGTAGTTGGTGAGGGCGTCGAACCACACGTAGATGCGGTGCTCCGGGTCGTCCGGGAACGGGATCCCCCAGCTGCCTCCGGCGCGGCTGATGGAGAAGTCGCGCAGCCCTTCACGCAGCCAGGCCAGGACCTCGTTGCGGAAGGGCTCCGGCTCGCAGAACGACGGGTTCTCGCGATAGAGCGTCTCCAGCCGCTCCTGGTAGGCGGACAGGCGGAAGAAGTAGTTCTCCTCCTCCAGCCACTCCAGCTCCAGGGTCGGGTGATCCGGGCACCGACCGTCAACGATCTGGGCATCGGTCTTGAACTCGTTGTCGCCGGGGCAGTACCAGCCCGCGTAGACGCCCTTGTAGATGTCGCCGTTGGCGCGGGCGCGCCGCACCATCTCCACCGATGCCCGTTCGTGATCGGGGTCGGTCGTCCGGATGAACCGGTCGTAGCTGATCGCGAAGCGGTCGAAGCCGGCCCGCCACTCGCCCGACCACGCGTCCATCAGCGAGCGCGGGTCCGTCCCGTGCGTGCGAGCCAGCGGCTCGACCTGGGCGGAGTGCTCGTCCATCCCGGTGAGGAACCGGGTGTCGTCGCCGAGCAGCCGGTGGTAGCGCGCAAGGACATCCGCGCCGATCACCTCGAAGAGCGAGTGGAGCGGCGGTCGAGGCGCCGGGTAGAAGATCGCCGTGGTCAGGTAGAAGCGGTCGTGGTCGCGCATGGTCGGGCGGCGATTCTACCCGGAGCGCGTCTACACTTGGGTCCCAGATGTACGAGACCGAAGTAGACGCCCGGCTCATCGAGGCCGAGCACCCTACCTACAACGCCACACTCATCCGCCGCGTCGACGAGACCGATGACCTCGGCTACTTCTGGGTCAGGTTCGATGACGAGGCGACCCCCTTCGAGCCCGGCCAGTACATGACCATCGGTGTGTACGCGGACGGCAAGATCGTGCAGCGACCGTACTCGGTCGCCTCTGCCCCGCGGGACGCCGGGGACACGGGCTACGAGTTCTACGTGAAGCTGGTCCCCATCCTGCGCTTCACCACGCTCCTGTGGCGGCTGCCGATCGGCCACCGGATGCGGATGATCGGTCCCAAGGGGAAGTTCCTGCTGGAGCCCGAGGATGACCGAACCCACCTGTTCGTCTCCACCGGCACCGGCATCGCGCCCTTCATCGCCATGATGCGCGAGTCGCTGGCGGCAGGCGCTCCGCGCCGGACGGTGCTCCTCCACGGCTGCTCATACGCGAGCGAGCTGGGGTACGCGGACCTGCTCCGTGGCTGGGAGGCCGAGGGCACCTATCCCGTGACCTACATCCCCACCGTCTCGCGGCCGAAGGATCCGCGCAACGCGAGCTGGAACGGCAGGACGGGCCGGGTCGAGGCCATCATCGACTCGGTGTGCGCTGAGCTCGAGCTCGATCCCCAGCGCACCGTCGTCTACATCTGCGGCAACCCGGAAATGATCGTCAACGCGGAGGAGCGCCTCCTGGCATCGGGGTTCCCCGAATTCCACGTCAAGAAGGAGCTCTACTGGCCCAAGGGCAAGGGGCGCGCCTAGGCCGCACCTGCTGATCGCGGACGCCGGCTGCGCCGGGCCGTCCCGGCCGGCCCGGCCCGAGTGTCCGGTGCCGAAGTGACCTTCGGCCCGGATAACACGGGCGCTCTGGTGCATGAGTGCGCATATGTCGGGGCCCCACCATGGACGCGGGTCGAACCGCGATGCATGGGAGCCCGTATGCACACCATCCGAGCAAAGCACCATCTCTCACCGAACGTCTGGCGCCTGGTGGTCGACGCGCCACGGATCGCGGAGATCCGCCAGCCCGGCCAGTTCGTCATCGTGCGGCTGGGACCGGGTGCCGAGCGCATTCCGCTCACCATCGCCGACGCGGACCCGGACGCAGGCACCATCAGCCTCGTCATCCAGTCCGTCGGCAAGAGCACCTATGACCTCGTCGAGCTCGAGCCGGGCGGGGCCATCACCGATATCGCCGGTCCGCTGGGCCGCCCGACCGACCTCATCGAGGCCGGGCACGCCGTGTGCGTGGGAGGCGGTGTGGGGACGGCGGTCATCCTGCCCATCGCCCGGGAGCTGCAGAGCCGCGGAGTCCGCGTCACCTCCATCGTTGGCGGCCGGTCGCGCGAGTGGGTCATCATGGAAGAGGAGCTGGGCGAGGCCGGGGACGTGATTGCCTGCACCGATGACGGCAGCTACGGACGACCCGGGTTCGTCACCGAGGCACTCAAGGATACGATCGAGGCAGGCGGTGTGGACGCCGTGTATGCGGTCGGGCCGGTGCCCATGATGCGAGCCGTCTCCGAGCTCACCCGCCCCTTCGAGGTCCCCACGACCGTCTCCCTCAACGCCATCATGCTCGACGGGACCGGGATGTGCGGCGGCTGCCGGGTGAGCATCGGCGGCGAGACACGCTACGCCTGCGTTGACGGTCCGGAATTTGACGGGCATCTCGTGGACTTCGCGGCGCTGATGGATCGCCTGAGCACGTACCGCGTCTTCGAGCAGGAGGCCCTGGCCAAGCGCGAGGCCTGCCACATCGAAGCCGGCGAGAAGGCAGCCGTTGCGGCGACGGAGGCGCGGTCATGACCGAGCAGCGACCGCCCCTGACCAAGAAGGAGCGGATGGCGATCGATCGGGTCGCCATGCCGGAGCAGGACCCCGAGCTGCGCTCCATCAACTTCGCCGAGGTGAACCAGGGCCTCACCTACCAGCTGGCGCTGCTCGAAGCGCAGCGCTGCCTCGAGTGCCCCAAGGAGTACTGCATCGAGGGATGCCCCGTCTCGGTCAACATCCCGCGCTTCATCCGCTTCCTGCGCGATGGAGACGTCGCGGCGGCCGCCAACTCCCTGCTGGCCGACAACGCGCTGCCCTGCGTCACCGGGCGGGTCTGCCCGCAGGAGACCCAGTGCGAGCTCGTCTGCCTGCGGGGCAAGACCGGCAAGCCGGTTGCCATCGGCTACCTGGAACGCTATGTGGCGGACTGGGCTCAGGCCCACGCCGATCAGCTCGAGCACGCCACCGCGACGCGCACCCGGAAGTCCGTGGCGGTGATCGGCTCGGGTCCGGCCGGGCTCACCGCGGCTGGTGAGCTGGTCCACCGGGGCCACGAGGTGACCATCTTCGAGGCCTTCCATGCCGCCGGCGGCGTGCTGATCTACGGCATCCCCGAGTTCCGGCTGCCCAAGGACATCGTCCAGGCCGAGGTCGACCGTCTCAAGGAAGCCGGCGTCAAGATCGAGCCGAACGCCATCATCGGCAAGACCTTCACCCTGCCCGAGCTGCGCGAGCGGTTCGACGCCATCTTCGTGGCCGTCGGCGCAGGCCTGCCGGTCTTCATGAACGTCCCGGGGGAGAACCTCAAGGGCGTCTACTCCGCGAACGAGTACCTCACCCGGGTCAACCTGATGGGTGCCTGGAACGAGGAATCCGACACGCCCATCCTCCACGGGCGCCGCGTCGCCGTCGTGGGCGGCGGCAACGTCGCGATGGACTCGGTCCGCACCGCGAGACGCCTGGGCGCCACCGATGCGACGATCGTCTACCGTCGTGGCCGCGAGGAGCTGCCGGCGCGGATCGAGGAGGTCCACCACGCCGAGCAGGAGGGGGTTGAGTTCCGCTTCCAGGTCGCCCCGGTCGAGGTGATCGGCGACGAGAAGGGCTGGGTCACCGGCCTGCGCTGCATCGAGATGGCGCTCGGCGAGCCCGACGCATCCGGACGTCGCCGGCCCGAGCCCATTCCCGGCTCCGAGTTCGAGCTGGCATGCGACATGGTGGTGGTCGCCATCGGCACGCGGGCCAACCCGCTGCTGACCGCCACCGCGCCGGAGCTCGTGGTCAACGAGCGCGGCTACCTGCAGACCGATGAGCACGGCATGACCTCGATGCCCGGGGTCTTTGCCGGTGGAGATATCGTGCGCGGCGCGGCGACCGTGATCCTGGCCATGGGCGACGGCAAGCGGGCCGCCAAGGCCATCGACGCCTATCTGCAGGGGTCGTATCCGCCGCCGGAGGACGCACCGGCGACGGAGGCACGGCAGGCGCGCGCCACCGCCACCACTCCCGCCTGAGTCGGCTCGTCCGGACCGAGTCCTAGCGACCGGCCGCCACGCTGGCGGCCGGTTCCAGGTTGAGCGACGACCCTCCGGTTGCCACCCAGCCCAGCGCGACGAGGACAACCACCACGACCACGACGACGAGGATGAGCACGTGGACCCGTCTCATCGCGTCACCAGGCGAAGAAGCCGTACTGGGTCCCGGTGTACGGGTTGAAGCCATTGCGGGCGCCGTGTGTCCACGAGATGGGAACCCCGTTGGCGACCGCCGAAAGGGTGATGTTCAGCCCGATGTTGGACGACGTATAGGGGTACCACGCCCAGCGCCCGGGATACGCACCGCACCAGTCGATGGACACCGCATATCCGATTCCATGCTGGTCGCAGGTCACCGACGTCCACAGGACGCGGCCACAGCTGTCCCCGTAGCCGGTCGCGTTCGCCGTCGCCGACCAGAAGAAGCCGCCGAAGATGCTCTGGACCGTGGCGCGGAGGCTGATGATGGCCCAGGTGATGGAGCACGTCGATGCGGTCGACGACACGCCTGTGGCTGCGACGGTGGACGGCACCCCCGACGCGGTCATCTCGAACGTCACCGTGGCCGTGCACCCGCCGGCCGGGGCGTGTCCCGCAGACGCCGACAGTGACCGCCCGGTGCATTCCGTGGCGTCCAGGCGCAACGGATGGGTCGTGAGCGCATGAACGGTCCGCGCGGATCGCGGTCCGGGATCGTGGGTGGGTGCCGCGGCCAGCGCGGGACCGGCGAGTGTCAGGATGAGCGAGAGGCCGGCAAGCAGTCCGGCGGTGCGGGAACGGTGTCGCATGGGTGGGTGATCCTCCTCTCCGTCGAGTGACGGGCGGACGCGTCGACGTGGGTTCCCGACGCGCCGTGCGGAGGCGAGGTATCCGCGTGGGGCGGGTGCCGCGCGGCCCACCGGGGAATCCGCGCGGCACGGCGCCGTCACATCGCGATGGCGAGCTCCTCCTCTCCGGAAGCGCCTTCGCCGTCGGCGACCGGAGCAGCCGCAGGATCGTCCCCGGCGACGGCCGCCTGGACCTCCTTGGCGTATTCCTTCTTGCCGCGGCCCGAGAGCATCTCGAGCGAGGCGGCGACGACTTCGGTCTTCCAGTGGCGGATGCCGGCGTCGTCGTCCCATTGCCGGGTCTGGAGTCGACCTTCGATGTCGACCATCTGGCCCTTCGAGAGGAACTGCCCACAGATCTCCGCGAGGCGATCCCAGGCGACCACGTTGTGGTACTCCGTCCGCTCCCCGCCGCCACCGCGGAACTCGTTCGTGGCCACGACGAACGTGGCGAGCGGTTTCCCGCTCGGCAGCGACCGCAGCTCGGGGTCACGCGTCAGCCGACCGACCAGCAGCACCTTGTTCATGGATCTCCAACCTCCTGCCCGCGTCCCGGGCTGTGAACGCACCGGGCGAGACGGCGGCTCGGACCCGGAGGCTAGCCGGCCGCGCTTACCGCGGAGTGCGTCACGCCTTACCGGCGGGAGCCGGGCCTGCGTCGCGGGTAGAGGTGATCGATGCCGGGGGTACGGAGGCTGACCTTGGCGACCGGCGGCGTCTGGCGCTTGAACTCCATCCGCGCCACGCGCGCGGATACCCACTCGACCAGGTCGCGGGCCAGGCCGGCGGCCACGCAGCGCTCGATGCTCCAGCGCCGATCCACGAGCGCGAACAGGGCCCGGTCCAGGTCGGCATAGGTGCGGCCCAGCTCGCCCTCGTCGGTCTGGCCCGGCCACAGATCGGCCGATGGCGGCTTGGCCACGATCTGCGGCGGCACCCCGAGATGCTCCGCCACCGCGCGCAGCTGGGTCTTGTACAGGTCGCCGATGGGCGCGATGGCGCAGGCCATGTCGCCGTGGAGCGTCCCGTAGCCCAGCAGCGCCTCGGTCTTGTTCGAGGTCCCGGCCACCAGGGCGTCGAAGTCTGCCGATCGGTCGTAGAGAACGATCATCCGCGCGCGGGCCATGACATTCCCCCGTCGCACCCGGAGGTCCGGCGCGTCCTCGGCACCGATGAGCGCGAGCATCGGCTCGACCATGGGAGTGATGTCGACCCGCTCGGTCTGGCAGCCGAGGGCCTCCACCACGCGCAGCGCATCGGTCTCCGAGTCCGGCGCGCTCGAGCGGAACGGCATCCGCACCGCAAGCAGGTTGTCGGGTCCCACGGCGCGCGCGGCCAGGTGCGCCACCGTGGCAGAGTCGATTCCCCCGGAGAGCCCGACCACGATCCGCTCGAACCCGGTCTGCTCCAGCTGCGACCGGATGAAGGCGACGATCAGGTCGGCGGTGACCGCCGGGTCGATGAGGGGCAGCGGGGCGACGTCGGACGTGTCGCTCACGCCCGGTCCACCGCCGACTCGTCGTCGATATCGGGAACGTCCGGTGGCGGCAGCTGGGCCCGCTCGGCGATGATCCGGTCGATCTCGCGGCGAACGAGCTCCAGGCGCTCGTCGGCCATGATCGGGAGCGAGTATCGCTGCATGCGCAGGTCGTCGGTTTCGAGGACCCCGACAACCAGTGCCTCCTCGTAGAGCGGCGCCTCCACGATCAGCGCGCCATCGGGCCCCAGGAGCCGTGAGCCGCCCCAGAAGGTCAGTCCCTCCTCGTTGCCGACCCGGTTGCAGAACGCGACCCCCACGGTCCCCAGCAGCGCGTAGGTCTCCTGCATGCGGTGCCAGCTGGCGATCGCCTCGAGCCCGGATGCGCTGCCCGGAGCCCGAGCCGGGCCGGCCGCCACATTCACGAGCAGCAACGCACCGTCCTGGGCCTGGAGCATGGGAATGAACGGATGCCAGAAGTCCTCGCAGACGCTGAGGCCGATGCGCCGCAGCGGGTCCCCCACATCGGCGGTGCGGATCTCGTGGCCGGGGCGCGTGAAGCGCCCCTCGTCGAAGAGGCCGTAGGTCGGGAGGTAGACCTTGCGGTGCAGGCCGATGAGCTCGCCGCCCCGCAGCAGCGCCACCGAGTTGCAGTACCGATGCGCCCGGGTCTCCTCGGCGAAGCCCACCGCCACCAGGGTCCCGGGCAGATCCGCCCCGATGGCCAGCAGGCGCGGGTCGTCCGCCTTGATGGCCACCTCAGGGACCAGGTCCTGGAGCAGGTAGCCGTTCAGGGCCAGCTCGGGGAAGACGACGAGGTTCGCCCCCTGCGCGGCGGCCTCGGCGGTGTGCTCGGCCACGAGCTCGAGGTTCGCCCCCAGGTCGCCAAGGCGCGGGGCGATCTGGGCCAGCGCGACGCGGTACTGCACGACGTCAGCCTAGCCCAGCGGCGGCCTCATCGTCGGATCCCTCGTCGAGGCTCTTGAACGGACGTGGACGATCCACGGGCGGGAGCGGCGGGGGGTCGGTCGATTCGTCGTCGCCGGCCGCGTGGGCGGAGCTCACCGAGGCGGCGGCCCTGATCAGCTGCTCGCGACGGACGGGCTCGGCAAGCTCCTCCGCGAAATGGCACGCGACCCCGTGGCCGGCATGGAGCTCGCGAACCTCGGGCCGCTCGGTGACGCAGCGCTCGGGCTCGCCGAGCTGCTGGCGCAGCCAGCAACGAGTGTGGAAGCGACATCCCGACGGCGGGTTCACCGGCGACGGCACATCGCCCAGCAGGATGATTCGCCGCTGTCGTGCCCGCGCACTGGGATCCGCGACCGGCACCGCCGAGAGCAGGGCGATGGTGTACGGATGCTGGGGCTGGTCGTAGATGCGGTCGCGGGGAGCGATCTCGGCAAGCGCCCCCAGGTACATGACCGCCACCCGATCGCTGATGTGCTCCACGACCCCCATGTTGTGGGCGACGAACAGGTAGGTGAGCCCCAGGTCGCGCTGCAGCTGGCGGAGGAGGTTCAGGACCTGGGCCTGGATCGAGACGTCAAGGGCGCTGACCGGCTCATCGCAGACGAGCAGGTCCGGCTCCAGGACCAGGGCCCGCGCGATCCCGATCCGCTGGCGCTGGCCGCCGGAGAACTCGTGCGGGTAGCGACGGGCGTGGTACGACTGGAGCCCGACCAGTTCCATCATCCGGCCCACCTTGTCGCGACGCTCGGCAGGCGTGCCCATCCCGTGGATGCGCAGCCCCTCGCCGATGGAGGAGCCAATGGGCGCCCGCGGATCGAGGGAGGCAAACGGATCCTGGAAGATGATCTGCATCCGGCGCCGGTACGGCTTGAGCGCGGATCCGCGCAGCGACGTGATCTCCTGCCCGTCGAAGGTGATGGAGCCGCCGGTCGGCTCGATGAGGCGCAGCAGAAGGCGACCGATGGTCGTCTTGCCGCACCCTGACTCCCCCACCAGGCCCAGGGTCTCGCCGCGCCGGATCGTGAAGCTCACGTCGTCCACGGCCTTCACGTCGCCCCGACGGCGCTGGAGGATGCCGCCGGTGATCGGGAAGTACTCCGTCAGGTGCTCCACGCGGACCAGGGTGTCGTCAGCGCGCTCGGGGGCGATCATCGCGGCGTGCCGTCCGGCTCGTGGTACATCCAGCAGCGGACATCGTGGCCATCCCGCAACGGGCGCAGCTCCGGATGGATCTCCTCGCAGTGGGGCACGCTGTGCTCCACCCGGGCCCCGCAGCGCGGCGCGAAGCGGCAGGCCTCCGGCAGGTCGATGAGGTTGGGCACCTGCCCGGGGATGGTATCCAGCTCCTCCTTCTGCACGCCGATGGTGGGGACGGAGCCGATGAGCCCCTGGGTGTAGGGGTGCTGCGGCCGCGCGAAGAGCGAGGTGACATCGGCCTGCTCCACGATCTCGCCGGCGTACATGACCGCCACCCGGTCGGCCATCTCGGCGACGACCCCGAGGTCGTGGGTGATCAGGATGATGGCGGTGCGGGTCTCGTGCTGAAGCGCACGCATCAGGTCGAGAATCTGGGCCTGGATGGTGACGTCGAGCGCCGTCGTGGGCTCATCGGCGATGAGCAGCTCCGGCTCGCAGGCGAGCGCCATGGCGATCATGACCCGCTGGGCCATTCCGCCCGACAGCGAGTGCGGAAAGGCCGCGAGCCGCCGGGCTGGATCGGGAATGCCGACCATGCGCAGCAGCTCCTCGGCACGGTCGCGCGCCATCTTGCGCTTCATGTTGCGGTGGAGCTCCAGCACCTCGCTGAGCTGCATCCCCACGTTGAAGACCGGATTCAGGCTGCTCGTGGGCTGCTGGAAGATCATGCTGATCCGGTCGCCGCGCAGCGCCCGCATCTCCTTCGACTTCAGCGTCATCAGGTCCTGGCCATCGAACACCACCTCGCCGGCCTCGATCCGACCGGGCGGGGCGATGAGCCGCAGCAGCGAGAGGCTGGTCACGCTCTTGCCGCAGCCGGATTCACCCACGAGGCCCAGGATCTCGCCACGGTCGACGTGGAAGTCGATCCCGGTCACGGCGCGCACCAACCCGTCACGTGTCGCAAAGCTGGTCCGCAGGCCGCGGACGTCGAGGAGCCGCTCGCCCGGGCGGCCCGCCGGGCGCGGAGCCTCAGCGATCTCCGAGATCGTCATCGGTTCAGCCTCGGGTCGAGTGCGTCGCGCAGGCCGTCGCCGAGCAGGTTGAAGCCCAGCACGGTGACCGCGATCATCGCGCCGGGACCAATGACCAGCCAGGGCGCCACGAAGACCACGTTGCGGGAGGCGCCGATCATCGAGCCCCACTCCGCCTGCGGATACTGCGCGCCGACGCCAATGAAGGACAGGGCTGCGACGTCCAGGATCGCACCCGCGATCCCCAGGGTGCCCTGGACGATGAGCGGGGTCAGCGCGTTGGGAAGGATGCGGCGCCACAGGATCCCCGCCGATGACTCCCCCAGCGCGCGGGAGGCGGTGACGAAGTCGCGCTCCTTGATCGACAGCACCGAAGCGCGCATGACGCGCGCGTACACGGGTATGGCGACGATGGCGATCGCGTACTGGGCATTGATGAGGCCCGGGCCCAGGACGACGACGATGGCAATCGCCAGCACCAGGGCCGGGAAGGCGAGGAGGACGTCCATCAGGCGCATGATGACGTTGTCCGTCCAGCCACCCGCGAAGCCGGCGATGGCGCCCAGGACCGTCCCCACCACGATTGCCATGCCCACCGTCAGGAACCCTACCCGCAGGCTGATCTGCGCGCCGAAGATCACGCGGCTGAACTCGTCACGCAGGTTCGAGTCGAGGCCCAGGATGTGCTCCGGCCAGGTCGGCGCGCAGCCCAGCAGATGGATGCAGGGCGGGGCGTTGCGAATGGCCCCCACGTCACGCGTCTCGCCAAGGTCCAGGACACTCTTGATCGGGTCGTAGGGGGCGATGAGCGGCGCGAACAGCGCGAGGAAGATCACGATCCCCAGCAGGAGCAGGCCGGCCTGCGCGGAACGCTGCGAGATGATGTTGCGCAGCGTGTCGCGCCACAGGTTCGCCGGGCGCGTGCTCAGCAGCTCCTCTGCCTGCTCGAAGGTCGGGGTGCCCGCCGTCATCGGTCTAGCTCAGCCGGATCCGCGGGTCGAGGTAGGCGTAGCTGACGTCCACCACGAGGTTGATGACCAGGTACATGACCGCGGTCACCAGGGTCATGCCCTGAATCACCGCGTAGTCGCGCCCGGTGATGGCGTCGACCAGGGTCCGACCGACCCCCGCGAGGTTGAAGATGGTCTCGGTCAGGACCGCACCCGACAGGAGCCCCCCGAGCGAGAGGCCGATGATGGTGACCACCGGCAGGAGCGCGTTGCGCAGGGCATGCCTGAGGATCACGAGCCGTTCGGAGACCCCCTTGGCGCGCGCGGTGCGGATGTAGTCGAGACCCAGGACGTCGAGCAGCGACGAACGCGTCATGCGGGCGATGATGGCCAGGGGGATCGTCCCCAGCGCGAGCGCCGGCAGGATCATGTGCCGCAGCGCGTCCCCCAGCACCTTCCACTGCCCCGTCAGGATGGCATTGAGGATGGCCGTGTTCGACACGAAATCGGCGAGGGCGCGCAGCGGGCCCTGCAGCCCGGTGAGACCCCATGCCTGGGTGAGCGGTATGGGCACGATCCCGGCGGTGTAGCGGCCCGATGGCGGCAGCGAGATCGGTGAGTCACGCAGCACGACGCCGAAGAGCCAGGCCAGGATCAGACCCAGCACGAAGACCGGGATCGATACGCCGATGTTCGCAAAGAACATCGTGATCACGTCGAAGATCGAGTTGCGCCGCGAGGCCGCGAGGACGCCGAGGGTGACACCCACCACCGTGGCGAAGAGCAGGGCCATGACGGTCAGCTCCACGGTCACCGGGAGGCGCTCCCACAGCACGTCGGTGACCGGGCGACCGTACTTGAGCGAGGTGCCCAGGTCGCCCTGCAGCAGATTGCCCAGGTAGACGCCGAACTGGATGGGGATCGGCTGGTCGAAACCGTAGCGGTGGATGAATGCCGCGCACACGACGGGCGTGGCTTTCTCGCCGAGCTGGGCGTGGCACGGGTCACCCGGGATCAGCCTGGACAGGGCGAAGACCACGAAGATCACCCCGAACAGGACGGGTATCGCCAGAAGCAGGCGTCGAAGGATGAAGCGCAGCATCGCCCCTAGTCCGCGTACCGAAGAACGGGAGGGGCGTCGTCCGTCGGGACGACACCCCTCCGAGCCGTGCTAGAGGGTACTACCCGAGCAGCCCCTCAGGAGGCGGGCTCCGCGTTCAGGAAGCCGCCCCACAGGGCGCTCCAGTAGTCGAAGGCCGCCGTGCGTCCGATGTGCAGCGGGTTCTTGAGATCCCACTGCAGTGCGTACGAGTTCACGACGTCGTTCGCGTCGAACGTGGCGCCGTTGCTGAACTTGACGCCCTGCTGGAGCTTGCAGGTCCAGGTCAGGTTGTCGCTGCTCGCCGTGCACTCCGTGGCAAGCTCGGGAATCGGGTCGGTCCCGCCGATCTTGTACGTGTACAGGCCCTGGCCGATCTGCTCGCAGATGCGGAATGTCTCGCCGTCGGTCTCGTCTCCACAGTAGAGGCTGATCGGCTCGGCGTTCTGCATCCACACCAGCTGGTTCCGGTCACCCGGCTTCATGACGTAGAAGCGCTCGTCGGTGAGCGGCGCCGCGTAGGCACCCTCGACATCGGCCTGGAAGGCGGTCGCCGAGGCGCCGTGCGCGATCGGGATCATGGGAACGTGCTGCTTGATCAGGTCGTTGACCTTGGTGTAGGCGGCCGTGCGGGTCGCGTCGTCGGACGACTGGGCACCCTGCTTGATGGCGTCCACCAGGTCGGGGAACTTGTCACCGAACTGATCCGAGGCGCCCTGTCCGAAGTGGTAGTCCACGAAGTCGGTCTGGTCGGGGTAGTCAGCGCCCCAGCCGAGCATGTGCAGGCCGGTCAGCTTGCCGGCGCTCGCGTTGTCGAGGAAGGCACCTGACTCCTGCACGTCGATCGTGGCATTGATGTTCAGGTTCGTCTTCAGCTGGGTCTGGATCTCCTGGGCGACCGAGGTCGGATCCGGCAGGTAGCCGCGGACCACGTCGCGCAGGCTGATCTTGGTGTTGAAGCCGTTGGGGTAGCCGGCGTCGGCGAGCATCTGCTTGGCCTTGGCGGCATCGAAGTCGTACCACTTGTCACCGACGCAGCCGTACTTGATCTCGCACGGCGTGAAGTAGTCGGCGACGGTCGAGCCGGCCGGGTAGAAGTTGGTCACGATCCGCTGCCGGTCGATGCCCATGGCAATCGCCTGGCGGACGGCTTCCTTGGCGAACGGGTTCGTGGTGTTATCGAATCCGTCCACCTTGGGGTCGTTGTTCATGCCGAGGTAAAGGATGTTCAGGCCGGCCCGCGGATACAGGGTCAGGTTCGGGTCGTCCTTAATCGTCTGGAAGTCATCGGTTCCGGGGTTGTCGATGCCATCGACCGTGCCCGACTGGAGCTCGACGAGCCGCTGGGCGGCCTGGTCGCTCCACTTGATGACCACGGTGCCTACCTTGGGCGGGTTGTCGCCCTGGTAGTTGGGATTCGCGACGAGCGTGATGCTGTCGCCGCGGGCCCACTTCTCGAGCATGTAGGGCCCGGTGCCAACCGGCTTGGCCAGGATCAGGTGGTTGGCCATGGCCTGGTTGAGGTAGTCGGAGTCCTGGATCTGGAACGCGGTGAACGCGACCTTCGACAGGAACGAGCCGTCGGGGTAGCACAGATCGAACTCGACGGTGTTGGCGTCGATCGACTTGATCTGCTTGAACTCACCGGTGTAGCCATTGGCCGTGCAGTCGACCGCCGTCTCCGGGTAGCTCATGGCCGAGAACGGTGTCTCGCTCATGGCTGGCTGAGATTGGCTTGCGCCGGTTGATGGAGACGCGCTTTGGCCGGTCCCGCCGCATGCGGCGAGGACGAGGCCGAGCGCGATGACCATGGAGAACGGTCTCCACTTCCGCATTCGGTAACCCTCCGCTAATCGGTCCCTGTTTCCTCGTCGCGCCGGCCGTGGATCGAGCCGAGCCATCGACTCCTGGACTGAAGGATGGCCAACCTTACCAGCGCCGGCCGCCGGCAAATGCCCCCTGCTGCGCCGCTACTCCTCCTGCGTTCGCGTGGGCTCCTGTTCGGCGGGCGTCGCGGGAGCCTCCCCGCCGCTCGTTCGTCCGGCATCGTCTCGGTCCGATGCCTCGCGGACGGCCATGGCCGCCGCGGTTGCATTGAGCTCCGACGGCACCGATCCAGCCACGACGTTGGCCACGCCGACGTCGCTCTTGAGCGCCTCCTCCGCATAGTGGCAGGCGGCCCGGTGGTCACCGCCCACGACCCGGAGCTCCGGATCGTCCGTTCGACAGTTCTCAGGCCGTCCCAGCCGCTCGTAGAGCCAGCACCGCGTATGGAAGCGGCAGCCGTTGGGCGGGTTGGCGGGCGACGGGACGTCGCCGGTGAGGATCACGCGCTTCCGGCGTCGCTCTGCCTTGGGGTCCGGGATCGGCACGGCCGAGAGGAGAGCACGGGTGTAGGGATGGGCCGGTGTCACGTAGATCCGGCTCGGCGGTCCCACCTCCACGAGCTTGCCCAGGTACATGACCGCGACCCGGTCACTGATGTGGCGGACCACGGACAGGTCGTGGGCAATGAACAGGTAGGTGAGGCCGAACTGCTCGCGAAGCTCGATCAGCAGGTTCAGCACCTGCGCCTGGATCGAAACGTCCAGCGCGGAGATCGGCTCGTCGCAGACGATGAACTCCGGCTCGACCGCGAGCGCCCGGGCGACCCCGATGCGCTGCCGCTGGCCGCCGGAGAACTCGTGGGGGTAGCGGTTCGTGTAGTTGGGATTGAGACCCACGAGCTGCAGCAGCTCCTTGACCCGGTCCAGCCGTCCCTTGGCCGGCACCAGGTTGTGGGTCTCGATCGGCTCCGAGATGATCGAGCCGACGGTCATCCGCGGGTTGAGACTGGAGTACGGGTCCTGGAAGATGATCTGCATCCGGCGGCGCATGCCGCGCAGCTCGTTGCGGGTGAGAGTCATCAGGTCCGTGCCTTCGAAGCGGACGGTCCCGTCGGTGGGGTTGCGGAGCCGGATCACGGCCCGCCCGGTCGTGCTCTTTCCGCAGCCGGACTCGCCGACCAGGCCGAACGTCTCGCCCTTGCGGATCTCGAAGCTGATGTCGTCCACCGCCCGCACTCGCCCGATCTCGCGCTGGAAGATGCCCGCGGTGATCGGGAAGTGGACCTTCAGGTTCTCGACCTCGACGAGGTTCGTCGTGTCCTGGGACCTGCCGTTCGTCACTGGATCCACCCTCCGGGCTCCGTGCCGAAGCAGCGGGCGAGGTGCCCTTCGCCCTCGCGCTCGGAGAGCTCTGGCTCCTCTTCGCGGCAGACGTCGCGCGCGTAGCGGCAGCGCGGGCTGAAGCGGCACTCGGCACCGGGGTTGATGAGATCGGGCGGGAGGCCCTCGATCGTCCGCAGGCGAGCGTGCCTCTCCTCGTCCAGGCGGGGCAGGGACTCGAGCAGGCCCCACGCATACGGCATCCTCGGCTTCTCGAAGATGTCGTCCACCTTGCCGGTCTCGACGATGCGCCCGGCGTACATGACGTTGATCCGGTCGCACATGCCTGCCGCGATCCCCAGGTCGTGGGTGATGAGGATTACCGCGGTCCCGAACTCGGAGGAGAGCGACTTGATGAGCTCCAGGATCTGCGCCTGGATCGTCACGTCCAGCGCGGTGGTGGGCTCGTCGGCAAGGAGGAGCATGGGGTCGCAGGCGAGTGCGATGGCAATCATCACCCGCTGCCGCATCCCTCCCGAGAACTGGTGCGGGTAGTCGCGCATCCGATCCCGGGCCCGCGGGATGCCGACCTTGCTGAGCAGCTCCACCGCGCGTTCGTCGGCCGCCTTCTTCGACAGGTCCAGGTGGAGGCGCGCCGACTCGGCGATCTGGAAGCCGATCGTGAGGGTCGGGTTGAGGCTGGTCATGGGGTCCTGGAAGATGAAGCCGATCTTCTTGCCCCGCAGCCGCCGCATCTCCTCGTTGGAGAGCTTGAGGATGTTGATCCCGTCCAGGATGATCTCACCGGAGACGATCTTGCCGGGTGGGTTGGGAACGAGGCGGGTCAGCGAAAGGGCGGTCACGCTCTTCCCGCAGCCGGACTCGCCGACCAGGCCCAGGGTCTCGCCGTAATCGAGATCGAAGTTGACCCCGTCCACGGCATGCACGATGCCGTCCCCCGTGAAGAACTGGGTCGAGAGATTCCGGACTTCCAGCAGGTTGCGCGCGTGGCGGCGGCTGTCCTGGAGCGACTCCGCCATGCGGCGCCCCTCCTCGGTCTCGACGGTGACGTCCTCGGGCAGCTCGGTGAGGACCGGGCTGCCCGCCCGGCCCTGGTCGTCGGAGACGGTCAAGTTACTGCTTCCCCTTCAGCTTGGGATCAAGTGCATCGCGCAGGCCGTCGCCCAGGAACGTGAAGCTCACCAGGGCGAGCGCGATGGCGATGGCCGGGAACAGGATCAGGTGCGGCTGGGAGCGGATGTAGGCCTGACCCGCGTTCGCAAGGCTGCCCCAGGAGGCCCGTGGCGCCTGAACGCCGATGCCGATGAACGCGAGGGTCGCCTCGGTGAGGATGGCACCCGGGATCCCCAGCGTGACGGCCACGATGATGGGGCCGATGGCGTTGGGCAGCAGATGGCGGGTGACGATCCTGAAGTCGCTCACACCAATGGCCCTGGCCGCTTCCACGTACTCCTGCTCCTTGAGTGACAGGAGCTGCCCGCGAACGAGCCGCGCCATGGTCACCCAGGCGACGAGACCGATGGCGACGAACACCAGGAGCAGGCCGTCCATGGCCTTGCCGAAGAACGTCTCGCGGAAGGAGACCGACAGCAGGATGACGAACAGCAGGTCCGGGAACGCGTAGATGACATCGGTGAAGCGCATGAGGAAGGTGTCGACCCGGCCGCCGAACCAGCCGGCGGCGGCGCCGATGGGCAGCCCGATGAGCAGCACCACGATCTGGACCACCACCGCCACGGTCATGCTGATCCGGGCACCGTCCATGAGCCGCGACAGCAGGTCACGGCCAAGCTCATCGGTCCCGAGGATGTGTCCGAACTTGAACGGCGGGATGACCTGGTAGTTGTTCTTCGCAAGGCTCGTGAAGTCCTGGACCCGGTAGTCGTACGGGGTGAGGTACGGACCGAAGATCGCGATGAAGATGAGGAAGAGGACGACGAAGCCGCCGACGAGGGCAAGCTTGTTCCGCCGCAGCCGCTTCCAGGCGTCGCCCCACAGGCTCGCGGGCTTTCGGGTGAGGGCTCCGGGGGCCTCGAGGGCCTGGGTCTGGTTCGCCATGATGCCCGGGCCTCCTAGCTGTACCGGATCCGCGGATCAATGTAGGCGTACAGGACGTCCACGACCAGGTTCATGACCGCGATCGCCGCAGCGTACAGCATGGTCATGGCCATGATCACCCCGTAGTCACGCTGCCCGATGCTCGTGACGTAGTACTTCCCAATTCCCGGGATCGAGAAGATGGTCTCGATGATGAAGCTGCCGGTGATCAGGAAGGCGAGGATGGGTCCCAGGATGGTGATCACCGGAATCAGCGCGTTGCGGATCATGTGGACGATCACCACCGTCCGCTCCCTGAGACCCTTGCTCTCCGCGGTGCGCACGTAGTCCTTGCGCGTCACCTCCAGCATGGATGCCCGGGTGTAGCGGGCGATCTGGGCGATGGGGAACAGCGCGAGCGCCACGGTGGGCAGCACCCAGCGTGAGGGGTCGCTCCAGCCGAAGGTCGGGAACCAGCGAAGCGTCACGCTGAACACGACGAGGAGCAGGATCGCCGCGACGAAGCTCGGCGTGCTGATCCCCAGCACGCTGATGAACGTGGCCAGGTAGTCCGGCCAGCCGTTGTGGCGTAGCGCCGCGATCACCCCCAGCGGAATCCCGATGATGACGGAGAGCAGGAACGCCTGCAGCCCGAGCTGCACGGTGGTGCCGATGCCGTCGGCGACGATGTCGTTCACCGAGCGATCCAGGTACTTGTAGGACGGGCCGAGGTCGCCCTGGATCAGGCCGCCCACCCAGCGCAGGTACTGCACCGGGATGGGGTCGTTCAACCCGTACTTCTCGTTCAGGTGGTCGATGGTCGCCTGGGGCAGCTTCTTCTCGCGGGCCCAGGGACCGCCCGGTGCCGCGTGCATGAGGGTGAAGGTGATCACCGACACGACGAAGAGGACCGGGATGATCCACAGCACTCGCCGGATGATGTAGCCGACCACGTTGCTCTCCTACTGCCTGGTTCCGCGTCCGACGGCCACAGGCCTCCGGTGACGTCCGGAGGGCTGTGGTCGTCGGGTGGGCCGGACTGGTCCGGCCCACCCAACCGTAGGTCGACCCCGATCTGGGGTCAGTCACCCCGTCAGTGGGCGGCGATTTGCACCCACGAGAGGAAGTTCTCACCCGAGATCTGGGAGTCCTGCGCCGACGGGTTCAAGTCGAGGACGTAGGGCTTGACCAGACCAAAGCGCTGGCCGAATCGGACGGGGATGATCGGAGCATCCTTCATCACCATCTCCTGCGCCTGGTTGTACAGCGGGATCTGCTCCTCGAGCGTTGGCTTCGTGGCTGCCTGCGCCAGGAGCGCGTCAACGTCCTTGTTGCAGTAGCCCATGTTGTTGTTCGCCGAGGTGCAGCTGATCAGGTCCGTCAGGAAGTTGTTCGGGTGCGGGTAGTCCGCGCCCCATCCGAGACGGAAGATCGTGAACGGATCCTTCGACAGCCGGTCGAGATACGCGCCCCACTCCAGGCCGACGGGCTCAACGGAGACGCCGAAGGCGGTCCGCCAGGCCTCGACCATGAAGTCGACCTTGTTCTCCCAGTTGGCGCCGGTGTTGTACCCGATCTGGAGCTTGAGCTGGCTCGCGTCGGTCAGGCCCAGGTCCTTGAGGCCGGCATCGAAGTCAGTCTTGGCCTTGGCCATGTCGAACGGGTACATGTCGAAGTCCTGGTGACCCGGCATGCCGGGCGGAACCAGGCTGTTGGCCACGACGCCGATGCCGCTGAACGCGGTCGCCATCATGGTCTTCTTGTCGATCGCCTCGTTGAAGGCGTGCCGCAGGTTGATGCTCTTGGTGAACGGGCTCTTGTCCTGCTTCACGTCGAAGCCGAAGTAGGTGATCGACAGGGTCGCCCCCGAGAGCACCTGCTGGCTCAACACCGGGTCGCTCTGGATGCGGGAGACCTCCTGCGACGGAACGCCCGCAATGTCGAGCTCGCCCGCCTCGTAGGCAGCCAGGCTCGCTGACGGGTCCGTGATCATGGCGTAGTCGATTTCCTTGATCGTCGGGGCCCCGCCGAAGGCCGAGCTGATGTCCGGGTTCCAGTTGGGGTTCGGAACCAGCACGATCTTCGAGTTGTGCTGCCATTCCTTGTACATCATCGGGCCCGACGAGACGTAGTTGGCCGCCTCGGTGAAGTCGGCCGACTCGTGCCAGGACTTCTCCATGGGCACGGTGCCATACAGGGTCGCGATGTACACGAAGTAGGCCGCCGGGTGAGCGAGCGTCACCACGAAGGTCTTGTCGTCGGGCGCAGCAACGCCGAACTTGTCCATCATGGCGTTGATGTCGGCGTCGCTCGTGCTCTTGACGTCAACGCCAAGAAGCTCCGAGCCTTCCACGACGTCGGCCATGATGTAGCTGTAGCCCGCCGCGTTGCGCGGGTCGATCAGCTGCTTCCAGCTGTAGACGAAGTCGCCAGCGACGATCGGATCGCCGTTGTTGTACTTGATGTTGTCACGCAGGTGGAAGGTGATCGTCTGGCCATCCGGGCTGATGTCCCAGCTCTTCGCCAGCCACGGAATCACGTTCAGGTCCTTGTCGAAGTAGACAAGCGTGGCCGTCGTGTTCCGCAGGACGGTGATCGACTGCGAGTCGGTCGCCTGGGTCGGGTCCTGGGTCGGCGGCTCGCCTCCCATATCGACATGGAGCACCTGGTTGGGGTCCATGGCCATCTGCGACGCGGTCGCGGCCGTCGAATTCGACGGCGCGGTCGAGCCACCGGTGTTGTTGTTCGAGCTGCAGGCCGCAAGCACGACCATCAGCGCGACCAGGACTCCAAAGCTCTTCTTAATCCACATACACCTCGTCCTTTCGCCGGTACGGCGTCAAAGGTGACCGCCGCGGGGTGCGGCGGGATCGGTTAGGTCCACGGCCAGCGCCTTCTGGGGGCGTGCGCCCTGGACAACCGCCGGTCATGACGTCAGCGCAATGATCGCGGTGTGACCTCCTCTCCTACGTGCGAAGCGCCCAACCGTCCGATAGCGCCCGGCCCCGCCCCGAAGGGAGCCCCGGGACATGAACGCAGGCGCCATCAGGCGCCTCGCCGGGCGTAGGGCCCGCCAATGATTGTCCGGAGCATAAGGTAACGTCAAGAAAGCATCAGCGCTCCAGCCGCTGAGCCGGGTTACAAGTGCTACCCGACGCCCCCCGGAAAGGTTCAATCCTGGCCAGGCCCCGACGGCGGGAGGCATCACGGGATGAAGGCGTAGGCCCTGGCACTGGCGATCGCCGCAGTGTCGACGCCGGCGCCCGTGACCGAGAAGGCCCGGCTCCCACCAGCCGGGAGGGTGATCCCGCTGGGCGACGCCACGACGGCACCCACCAGCTGGTCCGCGGCATCGAAGAAGGCGACCCCGATGGTGGGGGGCTTGTTGCGCTTGGTCCCGCTCGTCTCCCGCAGCGTCCCGCTCACGGTCACCGCATCAGCTCCGTCCGCCGTCCAGCGCAGATCGGCCACGGTCAGCGGAATCGCCGGGACGTCGTCCATCCCGCGCGTGGGACAGTACTTGATGTGGGTCACCAGGTCGCCGGGCGTCCCGGCTCCGGTCACGGGCTGACCGCCCATGATGTAGACGGCGGACTGCCCGGGCTGCACGATAGCCGGGCTCGGGAAGAAGCGACCCGCGCGGGTGTACACCGCGTTGCCGCCATCCTTCCATTCGAGGCGAACGGCCGGCGTGTAGAGCTGGGTGGGCTCGTAGTCGTACAGCGTGTTGAGGAAGGTGACCGGCTCCTCCCCGACGTTGTTGAGCTCGAAGTACATGCTGATCTGCCCGTCGGCGATGTAGACCTGCTGGACCATCTGGCCGCGATACGGCTTGACCGGTCCCGGCACAGGGGGGACGACGACCTGCAGGTGCACGGGGACGCCGGTCGCCGTCGACGCGTTGGGCGAGAGCACCGCGGACGGCACCGCCGAGGGCACCGGACTCGGAGCGTCCGACGTGCCCGCGCCGGGGCCGGCACAGCCGGCGAGAAAGACTCCGGCTGCGGCGACCAACGCGGCACGCCGCGTGAGACGCCGGGATCCCAGGATCACTCGGTCAGGCCCGTCGCCGGCTTCGGGAGGGTCGCCAGCCCCCTGGTGGATGGATCGGCGGAGGGCATGACGCCCGTTGCCGGGGGCGGAATCGGCGGCGGCGGCTGGTACACCAGCCACCAGGCCACC
Source organism: uncultured Chloroflexia bacterium (assembly GCA_963805645.1). Taxonomy (GTDB): domain Bacteria; phylum Chloroflexota; class Limnocylindria; order QHBO01; family QHBO01; genus CAVXEH01. The sequence goes on from CAWDVA010000005.1 coordinate 351,221, forward strand.
TCGTGCGGCGTCAGCGGATCATTGTCCGCGCGCTCCATGACGCCCGGCCACGCGACGGTGCGTGCCTGCAGCAGGGTAGGCTGCCGATCGCCGGCCACGTTCACGACCGCGGCTAGCATGAGGGCCATCGCGGCGCCGGCCGGCATCAGGCGGGCAATGCGGAAGAGCCGCGATCGCCAGGTCACCTGCTCCTCCTCGGCGAGCGCCCGGATACGAACCGCATTGAAGGCCCGTGGAGACGGGTCCTGACCGGCGATCCGGGCACGCAGCGCACGCTGCAGCTGAAGGACGAGCGATCGCTCGAGCCCCACCTCCTCGCGGCAGGTCGCGCAGTCGGCGAGGTGAGCCAGGTGCGGTGCGGACCGCGAGTCGAGCTCCTCCCCGAATCGGAAGCGCTCGATGAGCTCGCGGCTGACCCTACGGCAGCTCATGTGAGGTCAGCCTCGAATCCGCGTGCGCGGACGCACGGCGCTCGATGGGCAGCTGCGCGCGGAGCGCCTTCAATGCATAGTGCAGCCGGGACTTCATGGTGCCCACGTTGCACTCCGCGATCTCGGCGGACTCCGCCAGGGAGTACCCATGCAGGTAGTAGAGAATGATGGCCGTCTGCTGCTTGGGTGGCAGCGCATCGATCCCGCGCTGGAGCACCTCGATGATCTCGCGTGACTCGACCACCTGGTCGGGGCGGCTGGTCAGGTCGGTGACGAGATTCGTGATGAGGGCCGTGAGCGGCTCGACGCTGGCCTTCCGCCGCGTGACGCGCGAGTAGCACAGGTTCGTGCAGACCCGCTGCAGCCACGGCAGGGGGGAGACATCGGTGCGAAGCCGATCTCGGACGCGGTAGGCCTTGACGAAGCAATCCTGGAGGATCTCCTCGGCGAGGAAGGGGTCACGGGTGATCGCCAGCGCGGTGGTGTACACCGGCCGCTTGTACCTATTGAAGAACTCTTCGAACGCGTCCAGGTCCCCCGACTGGATCCGTTCGACGAGGCCATCCGGCTGCGTCGTTCCCACTGGCACCCCGTGATCAGATGCGCCGATCGGTACCCATACTACGCCAGCGCCCTCAGGCGGGTTCATCCTGACCGGCCGCCGCTTCGGGGAAGGTATGACGCAGATCCGGGTGCCGGGCGGCGCCCGCCTCGTCCAGCCGGCCCACCGGCGTGGTGACCGGCGCCGCCTTCAACGCTGCGGGGTCGGCGGCGGCCGCGGCCGCGATCTCGTGCATCACGTCGACGAAGCGATCGAGGGTCTCGAGGCTCTCGGTCTCGGTTGGCTCGATCATCAGTGCCTCCTCGACGATGAGCGGGAAGTAGATCGTGGGCGGGTGGATGCCGTGGTCGAGGATGGCCTTGGCGATGTCGAGGGTCGTCACCCCGTGCTCCTGCTTCTGCCGCCGACCGCTGAAGACGACCTCGTGCTTGCAGATGCGGTCGTACGGCAGGTCGTAGGCATCGGCCAGGCGCACGCGCAGGTAGTTCGCGGCCAGCACGGCGTCGTCGCTGATCTCGCGCAGGCCCGCCGCCCCGTTCGAACGGATGTAGGTGTAGGCGCGCACGTGCATGCCGAAGTTCCCGGTGAAGGCACGGACCTGGCCGATGGTGGTCGGTCGCGCGTCCGGTGCCTCGAGCGCGAAGCGCGCGCCGGGGGTCGAGCGTCCGGCCCACGCGTTCCGGCGCACCTCGTCGGCATCGCCGGCGACCAGCACCGGCAGCGGCACGGGCAGGAACGGCGCCAACCGCTCACTGACGCCCACGGGGCCGGCGCCGGGTCCCCCACCGCCGTGCGGCGTCGAGAACGTCTTGTGCAGGTTGAAGTGCATGACGTCGAAGCCGGCGTCTCCCGGACGGAAACGGCCGAGGATCGCGTTCAGGTTGGCGCCATCCATGTAGGCGACGGCCCCGGCGGCGTGCACGGCAGCGACGACCTGGTCGATCTGGTCCTCGAAGATGCCCAGCGTCGACGGGTTGGTGATCATCAGGGCCGCGGTATCGGGGCCCAGGGCTTCGCGCAGGGCTCCCAGGTCGATCCCGCCGCGCTCGTTCGACGGGATGGTGACCGTCGTGTAGCCGACCATGGATGCGGTCGCCGGGTTGGTCCCGTGCGCGCTGTCCGGGACGAGGACGCGCGTCCGCTGCTCTCCCTCGCCACGCGAGCGATGGTAGGCGCGGGTCATGAGCATGCCGGTCAGCTCTCCGTGCGCTCCGGCGGCCGGCTGGAGGGAGACGGCGGCCATCCCGCTGACCTCGCGGAGCAGCTCCGCGAGCAGCCACTGGAGCTCGAGGCTCCCCTGGCTCGCCTCCGGCGGGTCGAGGGGGTGCGACCCGGCCAGCCCGGGCAGCCGTGCGGCCCACTCGTTGACCTTGGGGTTGTACTTCATGGTGCACGAGCCGAGCGGGTAGAAGCCCAGGTCGATGGCATGGTTCAGGTGGCTCAGCCGATTGAAGTGACGCAGCAGCTCGAGCTCGCTCACCTCGGGGAGCCGCGGCGCCTCGTCACGAAGCGCCGATGCCGGCAGGGCGGGTTGCGCCCTTCCCGCCGCGACCGCGTCGGCGGACGGCGCCGGGAAGCGCACTGCGCGGCGTCCCGGCCGCGAGCGGTCGAAGATCCGCGGCTCCACGACGGTGAATGGGCCGCTCGCTTCGGGAGAGGTGAACGCGGCGCCCCGCCCCGAGGGGTCGGACGCGCCGGGGGCTCCGGCCGGGGCGCCCGGTCGCTCCGTCACGCTCATGCGGTCGCCCCCAGCCCGTCAACCAGGCGGGTGACGTCGTCATCGGTGGTGAGCTCCGTGGCCGCCAGGAGCAGCGTGTCGGCGAGCTCCGGGTAGTACGGCTCGAGGACCAGCCCGGCAAGGATCCCCTGCTCGACGAGCCGGGCGTGCCGGCGCGCGGCATCCGGGAGACGAATCGCGACCTCCGCGAAATACGGGCCGCTGAAGCGCCGCTCCCCGACGCCGGCGGCCTCGATCGCGGCGGCGACATGGCGCGTCTGGAGCATCGACAGCTCGGCGACCTCCCGCAGGCCCGCCGGGCCCACCGACGAGAGATACGCCGTCGCCGCCAGCGCACAGAGCGCCTGGTTGGTGCAGATGTTGCTCGCCGCCTTCTCGCGGCGGATGTGCTGCTCGCGGGCCTGGAGGGTCAGGACGTAGCCGAGGCGCCCCGCGCCGTCGTGCGTGGCTCCCACCAGCCGTCCGGGCATCTGCCGCACCGACGCCATGCGCGCCGCCATGAGGCCCACGTAGGGACCGCCGAACTCCAGGGGGATGCCGAGCGGCTGGCCATCGGCAGTGACGATGTCGGCGCCGTAGCTCCCCGGGGCGGCCAGAACGGCCAGCGAGGTTGGCTCGACGACCGCCACGAACTGCGCACCGACCGCGTGCGCCGATGCCGCGAGGTCCGCCATCGGCTCGATCCCGCCAAACATGTTCGGCTGCTGCGCGACGAGGCAGGCCACCTCCTCGTCCACCAGCCGGGCAACCGTCTCCACCGGCGTCAGTCCGCTGCCTCCCGGCGCCAGGTCGGCCGCTACCTCGATGATCTCGATGCCGGGACCGGAGCAGTAGGTGGCCAGCACGCGGCGCACCTGGGGATTCACGGCGGTCGAAACCGCGACCCTGTCGCGGTGCGTCAGCCGGCAGGCCATCAGCGCCGCCTCGGCCGTCGCGGTCGCCCCGTCGTAGTGGCTGGCGGTCGCGACCTCCATGCCCGTCAGCTCGCAGACGAGCGACTGGAATTCGTAGATGCTCTGCAGGGTGCCCTGGCTGACCTCGGGCTGGTACGGCGTGTAGGCGGTGGCGAACTCGCTGCGACCGATCACCTCGTCGACGACCGCGGGAATGTGATGCCGGTAGGCGCCGGCGCCCAGGAAGCTCACCTCGGGCAGCCGGTTGCGTTCGGCCAGCCGGGTCAGCTCGGCGCGCACCTCCTGCTCGCTGAGCGGGGCGGGGATGGCGAAGGAGCGAGGGGCAACTCCGGCGGGGATATCGGCGAACAGGTCGTCGATGCGCTCGACCCCCACGACGCCGAGCATCGCCGCCCGATCGGCGCTGGTGTGCGGGCTGTAGGCCATGGGACGCCCGCCGTCAGCTGGTCAGCGCGGCGTACGCATCCGCATCGAGCAGCACGTCGAGCTCCGCGGGATCTGCCAGCTCGACGGTCGCGATCCAGCCGTCGCCGAATGCGTCGCTGTTGAGGAGCTCCGGCTCGTCGCCGAGGCGCTCGTTGACCGCCGTGACGGTCCCCGAGATGGGCGCGAAGAGGTCGCTGACCGCCTTGACGCTCTCGACCACGCCGAAGCCGGCGAACTGCTTGAGCTCTGCGCCCACCTGTGGCAGCTCAACGAAGACGATGTCACCGAGCTCATCGGCCGCGAAGCTCGTGATCCCGATGGTCACCGTCGTGCCGTCGACCCGCACCCACTCGTGCTCCCTGGTGTACCGGAGCCCCTGGGGATAGCTCACCGAACCTCCTGCCTTCTTCGCTAGCGCGGCTGGACCGATGGCGCCGCCGGCGACTCAGATGACCGCCGGTCCGGCGCCGCTCAGCGCGGTCTCCTGTAGAAGGGTAACGCTACCTGCTCCGCGAGGTACGGGCGATCGCGGACGACGACCTGCACCGCCTCCCCCACGACCGCCCTGTCGGCCGGGACGAACGCCATGGCGATCTTCTCGCCCAGCGTGGCCGAGGCGGTCCCGCTCGTCACGTGGCCGGCCTCCTCACCGTCGACCAGCACCGGGTACCCGTGGCGCGGGATCGCATTCTCGCGCATCACCAGGCCCACCAGCCGGCGGGCCGGCCCCGCGTCGCTGATTCGGGCCAGGGCCTCGCTGCCGTGAAAGGCACCTTTGCCGAGCTTCACGACCCGGCCCATGTTCACCTCGTACGGGTTCGTGTCGCGGTCCAGCTCGTTGCCGTAGAGCGGCATGCCGGCCTCGAGGCGCAGCGTGTCGCGGCTGCCCAGGCCGCAGGGCTTGATGCCGAACGGCCGGCCCGCGTCGTGGACCGCGTGCCACAGGGCCTCGGCGTCCGCGGGAGCGCAGAACAGCTCGAACCCGTCCTCGCCCGTGTAACCGGTCCTCGCGATGAGGCAGCTGATGCCCGCGACGATCCCGGGCGTGCAGTGGTAATAGCCGAGCCCGTCGATGTCGGCGTCGGTCAGGGTCTTCAGCAGCTCGGCGGAGGCCGGGCCCTGCGGCGCCACCAGGGCGGTCCGATCGCTGCGGTCCTCGAGGACCGCGTCCATTCCCGTCGCGGCCAGCAGGTCGCGCAGGTGGGCGACATCGGCCTCGCGGTTGCTCGCGTTGCAGACGACGAGGTACCCGTCCTCGACGCGGTAGATGATGAGGTCGTCGACGATGCCGCCGTCCTCGGTGCAGAGCATCGAGTACTGCGCCTGGCCGGGGGCCAGCCGGCCGGGGTCGGAGATCACCGCCTCCCGCAGGAATTCGAGGCCCTGGGAGCCGGAGACGTGCAACTCACCCATGTGGGACAGGTCGAAGAGCCCCACGGCGGTGCGCACGGTCCGGTGCTCGTCAAGGATCGAGGCGTACTGCACCGGCATCTCCCAGCCCGCGAACGGCACCATCCGCGCCCCGAGCGCGAGATGGACGTCGTGGAGCGGCGTCCGCCGCAGGTCGCCGGCAGCCTCGACGCTCATGCGCTCGCCGCCTCGTCCGGCCGCTCCGCGAGGCGCAGCGCGGCTCGCTCGACCACCTCGCGCTCGGTCGCGTGGGTCATCATCTGCAGCGCCTCCTCGAGCTGGAGCCAGCGCACCTCGTCGAACTCATGATCGTGCTGATCGATGTTTCCGCCGACCGGCCGCATGAGGAAGAAGTGGACCGTCTTGTGGAAGCGCGTGTGATCGCGCACGAAGAAGTAGCTGATCGCCCCCAGCGCATCCTGAGCCTCGACGGCGATGCCGGTCTCCTCGCGCACCTCCCGCAACGCCGTCTCGAGGATCGTCTCGCCGGCATCCGGGGTTCCCTTGGGCAGCGCCCACAGCCGGGGCACGCGCCTATGAACGAGGAGGATCTCCTCATGGGAGTCGACGGGCCGGTGGACGACTCCCCCGGCCGATGTGGCGCGCGCGTTGCGGAGCGGGGCCACGCCCGCGTCAGCCGCGATATGCGCGCGGAAGCCCGAGCGGGGGGACCTGCCGGCGCGTTCCGACGCGACCGACCCGGCCGACCGCTGGGAAGCTGAAGCGGCTGGTCTGAGGGTGAAGGGCGGTCACCGTGGCAGCCAGACGGCGCGGCCGGTGGAAGACCGTCGTCCCCATCCGGAGGCCCAGCCGCGCGCGCCCGGCACTGCGGCGACCGGCTCCGAAATCGATCGACGGATGGGAGACGAGGCGGGCCGTCAGACTCACTCGCATGGTCGCATTGTACGCGGCGCCCTCCCCCCTGCAAGCGCCTTCGCGTCAGCGGCTCCGGGACCGGAGCGACCGATACAGCGAGACCATCTCTTCGATGCGGGTGGCGGCGTCGAACCGGCCCGCGCCATCCCGCGCGGCGCTCGCCATTCGCGCTCTCCGCGGGGCGTCGGCCGCGAGCGCGGCGATGGCGGATCCAAGGTCCCGCGGCGCGCGGTTCTCCCGGCGCTCGACCACGATTCCGTCGATCTCATCCCGTACCGAGTCGCGCACCCCCGGACCGTCGAGCGAGACGACCGGGAGGCCCATCGCGAGCCCCTCGGCGAGCACCAGGCCCTGGGTCTCGGTCTGCGAGGCGAAGACGAAGAGATCGGCGCCCGCCGCGAGGGCCAGTGCCTCGAGGTGCGGGAGACGCCCGGTGAGGTGGACACGGCCCTCGAGCCCCGCATCGGCCACCTGGCGCTCCAGCGCCCCCTGCAGCGGTCCTCCCCCGATCAGCAGCAGGCGGAGCCGCGGCTCGTCGCGCGCGGCGGCGGCGACGGCGGCCACGAGCAGGTCCGTGCTCTTCTCACGCGCCAGGCGCCCGACCGAGACGGCCACCACGGCGTCCGACGGCCAGCCGGCGCGCGGCCGCGGATCGCGCGGCGCCAGGCCCCGCAGCGTCTCCAGGTCGAGACCCGCGGGGATGGCCCGCACCACGGGGCGACGCGTTGCGCCGTTGCCGGCCGCCGGCAGGCCAGCCTCGATCTCAGCGGCGAGGTCGGCGGCGGGCGCGGCGATCGCGGCGCAGCCGGTCCAGAAGGCGCGCAGGTACGCACGGACCAGCGCGGACCCCGGTGTGGCGAGAGGCCCGAGGTAGTGGGCGTAGTCGCCGAACCGGGTGTGGTGAGTGAACACCAGCGGCGCCCCCACCGCGCGGGCAACGCGACGAGCCATGAGCCCCGAGACGAACGGCGACTGGGCATGGACGATGTCGGGCCGGGCCGACCGAACCCGGGCCAGCGCGGCCGAGGGCAGCGGCCAGGGCATGCGGTAGCCGGGCGGGGCGGGCGGTGGGCCCTGATACGACGGGAGCCAGGCCGGCTCCGGGTCGGGGCCGGCCGCACCTGCGCTGCCCGGCACGCCGTCGGCCGGCCGCGGCACCGCGAGGATCACGCGATGGCCCGCCGCGCCCAGCCCGCGGGCCAGCGCCTCGGTGGCGACCGTGACACCGGACAGATACGGCAGGTACGACTCGCCGAAGATGGCGACGGTCAGCGGCCCGTCCGGCGTCATTCGCCGCGCCGCGTGCCGGCGTGCAGGGTGGCCATCCGGGACGGCAGCCAGCGCCAGCGAACATCCTCCAGCCCGGCATCTGCCATCAGCGTCGCCACGGCCGCCGGGTCGGGGTACTCCAGCAGGCTCTGGGGCAGGTAGCGGTACGCCGCCGAGCGGCCGGCCACACGTCCCAGGACCGGCACGATCCGCCGGAACCACGTCTCGAACAGCGCGCGGGCCATGCCCCGCGGCGGGACCGCGATCTCCAGGACGACCACGCGACCGCCCGGTCTCACCACCCGGGCCATCTCAGCCAGGCCGCGAGCGTAGTCGGGCAGGTTGCGCAGCCCGAAGCCGATGGTCGCCGCGTCGAACGTTGCGTCTGCGAAGGGCAGGGCCAGCGCATCGGCGACCAGGTACTCGGGCAGAACTGCGCGCGCGTCTGCCTCGCGGGCCCGGTCCAGGCGCCGCTTCGCGCGGACGAGCATCCCGCGCGCAACATCGACCCCCACCGCGCGACCGCCGGGCGCCGCCACGGCGGCCAGCGCTTCCGTCAGGCGTCCCGTCCCGCAGGCGACGTCCAGGGCGGCGTCGCCCGGGCTCAGCCGGGCGGCCGCCACGGCGGCCCGGCGCCAGCGTCCGTCGAGCCCGGCGGTCATCACCGTGTTCATGGCGTCGTACACCGGCGCGATCCGGTCGAACATCGCACGGACGCGGTCGGGTGGCGCGGCGTTGCCGCGAGGCGGCGCGGAAGACATCGGTCAGGCTTCCTCGCGGAGGGGAGAGGCTGGTGGGCGATACTGGATTCGAACCAGTGACCTCACGGATGTGAACCGTGCGCTCTAACCGACTGAGCCAATCGCCCACGAAGGGGCCCGCAGTATAGCCGCGCCGGCCTGGGAGCGGCAATCGCGGGCAGGCTCACGGACGGCTCGAGAGGCGCTCGCGGACGTCGGCCACGGACAGGCCAAGCGTGCGGATCCGCTTGCGGCGTCCCCGCGCCCCGGCGACCAGCTCGAGGGTCGATGGCGGGCAGCCCAGTGCCCTCGCCAGGGCACCGAGGACCGCCCGGTTCGCCTCGCCGTCGGCCGGGGGCCGCGTGACCCAGACCCGGATCGAGCCATCCTCCTGGAGCGTCACCGCGTTCCGCGATGAGCGCGGCTGGACCACGACGTCGAGGACCGCCTCCCGGGCGCTCACCGCGCTCAGAGCCTCGCGACGAAGCGCAGCAGCAGGCTCAGCAGGACGAGGGCGATGAACGGCGACCAATCCAGTCCGCCCATGGGGGGCAAGATGCGACGGATCGGCCCCAGGACCGGCTCGGTGACCTGGTAGATGAACGCGGTGAACGGGCCACCGCCCATCGGGTTCATCCAGCTCAGCACGACGCGAGCGAGGATCAGCAGCGAATAGACGGCGCCCAGGAGTGTCAGGAACGACAGCATGACCTGGCTCATCGCCGCCCAAGGATAGCAGCGGCCGCGCGTCGCCCAAGGGTTCGGCGCGGCTGCGGGGTTCTCACGCGGGTCGCGGCCCGAACAGGGCGGTGCCGATCCGGACCAGGGTGGCCCCTTCCACCACGGCGGCCTCGGCATCGGCGGTCATGCCCATCGAGAGCTCCGGAAGGCCGATTCCGGCGGCCTGCTCGAGGCGGTCACGCAGCTCGCGCAGCCTTCGGAAGGTTGCTCGCGCCTCCTCTTCGACGGCCCCGAACCTGGCGATGGTCATGAGCCCCGCGGCGCGGGCGTGCCGTAGCTCCCGCAGGGTCGAGACCAGCTCGCTGCGGCGGTCGAGCGCATGGAGGAAGTCCTCCCGTTCCCAGCCGGCCTTCGTCGGCTCACCGGTCAGGTTGACCTGCAGAAGGAGGCGGGGAGCCGCACCGGCGTCGTGGGCGATGCTCTCGAGGCGCTGGAGGAGCGGCGTGTCGTGCACCGAATGAATCCAGCCGAAGGCCTCGACCGCCCGGCGGGCCTTGTTCGACTGGAGGTGGCCGATGAGGTGCCATTCGACCCCGGGCTCGGCGGCGACCTTGGGCAGGGCCTCCTGCACCCGGTTCTCCCCCAGACGGGTCAATCCCGCACGCACCGCGAGATGAACCGTCTCCGGGCCGAACCCCTTGGTGACCGCCACGATCCGGAAGCCATCCGGGTCGCGCCCGCCGGCCCCCGCCGCCGCGCGGAGACGGGTGCTCAGTGACGCGAGGCGCTCACGGACGAGCGCCTCGTCGAGGCGTGGCTCGTCGACCGGAAGCGCCGGCTAGTCCTCCTTGCGACGCAGGAAGCTCGGGATATCGAGGTCCGTCTCGCCGTAGGACGGCCGATCGAGGCTGGGGCGGACCGGGAGCGGCTGTCGCTCGGTGACCCGGGACTCGCGCGGCTCCGCCTGCGGGCCGCGGGCGAACGGCGACTCGGTGCCCATCTGCTCCTCGAGCGATGCGCGCTCCGCCCGCTCGCGCTCGATCTCGGCGAGGATCTCGCGGCTGCGTTCGTCGAGCGACGCCTCGATGCCGCTGGACGCCTCCGCCGCGGCCTGCCGGCCCGGCTGGCGGACCTTCTTCGCCGAGTCGAAGCCGGTGGCGATGACGGTCACCTTGACCTCGTCGCGCATCCGATCGTCGATCACGGTGCCGAAGATGATGTTCGCCTCCGGATCCGCGGCCTCCTTGATCACCTCAGCGGCCTCGTTCACCTCGAAGAGGCCCAGATCGGCGCCGCCGGTGACGTTGAAGAGGATCCCGCGGGCGCCCTGGATGTTCACCTCCAGGAGCGGGCTCATCACGGCCGCGCGGGCAGCCTCGACCGCACGCTGTTCGCCCGTGGCGGTCCCGATGCCCATCATCGAGCTGCCGGCGTCGCGCATGATGGTCTTCACGTCCGCGAAGTCCAGGTTGATGAGACCGGGGACGGTGATCAGGTCGCTGATCCCCTGCACGCCCTGGCGCAGGACGTCGTCGACCACCCGGAACGCGTCGAGGATGGAGGTCTTCTTGTCGACGACCTCGCGCAGCCGGTCGTTCGGGATGGTGATAAGCGTGTCGACCTTGTCCTTGAGGCCCTCGCTGTACTGCTCGGCGACGAGCTTGCGGCGCACGCCCTCGAAGGAGAATGGCTTGGTGATGACGCCCACCGTCAGCGCGCCAAGGTCCTTGGCGATCTCGGCGATGACCGGCGCAGCACCCGACCCGGTGCCACCACCCATCCCGGCGGTGATGAAGATCATGTCGGCGTCCTTGAGCGCCTCGTAGATCTTCTCGGAGTCCTCCTCGGCAGCCCGCTGCCCGACGCCCGGATCCGCCCCGGCGCCGAGGCCACGGGTCAGCTTGTCGCCGATGCGGATCTTGTGGGGCGCGTCGCTCTGGAGGAGGGCCTGCGCGTCGGTGTTCACCGCGATGAACTCCACGCCCATCATCTCGGCGCGAATCATCCGGTTCACGGCGTTGGAGCCGCCGCCGCCGACGCCGATGACCTTGATCAATGCGAAGTGTTCTGCGTCCGAACGGAGCGGCATTCCAAAGATCTCCTGCGCGGGTGTGGTGGTATCGACCCGTCTCGCGCGGGTTTGTCCGATTCTAGCGAGCCCTCCGCCGGCCCGTTGGCGATTTTTCCACAGTGGGGTCCGAAGTTATCCACACTCCGCCAACCGGCGGTGGACAGCGCGTCGGTCTGTGCACCGGCCCGGGGCGGATCAGCCCGGGAAGAGGCCCCGCAGCCACTCGACCACGCGCCCCATGCCGCCGGAGATGGACGGGCTGGTGGCATAGCCGATCGGCTCCTCGCCGAGGTGGGTGGCGCCCCACAGGAGCAGGCCGATGGGGGTCGAGAAGGCCGGGTTCGAGAGCTGATCCATGAGGCCGCCCACGCCCTGCGGCGCCCCGATGCGGACCGGCATGTTGAGCACCTCCCGGGCGAGCTCCGCCGCTCCGGCCAGCCGTGCCCCGCCACCGGTCAGAACGGCCCCGGCGGGGAGCATGCCCGCGTGGCCGGAGCGCTTCACCTCCTCCGCGATGAGCGAATAGATCTCGCCCATGCGGGCCTCGATGATCTCCGAGAGGCGGCGGCGCTGGATCGTCTGGCCGCCGTCCTCCCCGAGGACCGCGACGTTGAGCAGCTCCTCCGGCTGGACGTCCGCCACGTTGGCGGTGCCGTGCTTGATCTTGATCTCCTCGGCGAGGTTGAGGCTGGTCCGCAGGCCGATGGCGACGTCGTTGGTGACGTTGATGCCGCCCACCGGCAGCACCGCCGAGTGGTAGACGGCGCCGTCGACGAAGATCGCGATGTCCGTGGTGCCACCACCGATGTCCGCGACGAGGACGCCGAGATCCTTCTCCGTATCGGTGAGCACCGATTCGGCCGCGGCGAGCGAGCTGATGACCAGCTCGTCGATCTGCACGTTGGCCTGGGTGATGCACTTGGTCAGGTTCTGCACCGAGGTCGCCGCCCCGGCCACGATGTGCGTCTCGACCTCGAGCCTCACCGCGCTCATCCCGAGCGGATCCTTGATCCCGTCCTGGCCGTCGACGATGAAGCCGCGGGGAATCACGTGGAGCAGCTCGCGGTTGGAGGGAACCTGGATGGCCTTGGCGGCATCGGTCGCGCGCGCGACGTCCTCGCGGCTCACTTCGCGCTTGTGCCCTGACACCGCGACAACGCCCCGGCTGTTCTGGCTGGTGATGTGACTGCCGCCCACCGCGACGAACGCTGAGCTGATCTTGTAGCCGGAGAGACGCTCGGCCTTCTCGATGCTCTGCGCAACCGAGTTCACGGTCTGGTCGATGTTGGCGACCATCCCCTTCTTCATCCCGACCGACGGGCCGATGCCGTAGCCGATGATGTTGACGTCGCCCGTCCGACCGACCTCGCCGATGAGGGTCGTCACCTTGGTCGTGCCGGCGTCGATGCCGACGAGGACCGTTTCCCTGTCCAAGCTACCTCCTGACCGTGCGCCCGGCAGGGGCGCTGGGATGAATCGACCTTACAGGAAGTGGCGCCGGATGAGCGCCACGTTTTGGAAGATGCGCAACCCGAAGGCAAAGAGCGCGACGAGATAGAGGTCGATCCCCAGCCGGTCGCCCACGAAGGTGAGCAGGATCGCCACGATCGCGTTCGTCACGAACCCGGAGAGGAACACCCGGTTGTCGTAGTGGGCGTCGAGCTGCGCGCGGATGGCGCCGAGCACGGAATCGAGGCCCGCCAGGATCCCAACCGCGCTGTAGCGCGCCAGGTCCGGGCTGACGTTGACGCCGAAGATGAGCCCGAGCGCAATACCGACCGCCAGGCCGATCAGGGGAAGCCACATCAGGGACGGTACCGATAGCCGCTGGATGGGGACCGCGGGCCGACGTCAGCATGTGTCCGAGCCACCCGGGCCGTTCGGTCGCCAATATACCTTCCCTGGGTTCCGGGCATCCACCCAGCCCACGGTGTTCTCCTTGTGCGTGGCGAAGAGCGTCCGGACCGCGGCGGCCTGGTCACTGATGCGCGCTGCGATCGCTGCCTCGTCGCCCTCCTGCAGGGCGTACGACCCCAGGATCGCCTGCCACGAGCCGTTGGTGCGGGGCCGCAGCGAGTACCCGCACACGTCGTCCAGGCGGACCGAGAGGCCCGCTGACGTCGAGCCCAGCGCGGCGGGGTCGAGCCCTTCCAGGCGCAGGGCGATCGCCATGTCGCCGGCGGGGATCCGGTCCCCGATGATGAGGTTCCGCGACACGACCCGGCGATCGTCCACGAACGGCAGGCTCCCCAGCTCCTTCGGCAGCGTGGCAGTGAGAGGCACCTCGCCGAACACGATCCCGTCGTCCGCCACGACGAGCTGCACGGCCGAAGTCCGCCAGATGAAGGCCGGCGCCTTCTCGACCAGGTCGACGGCCACGCCGTCCGGGAATCTGGTCTGCACCTGCGCGGATGCGACCGCGGGGAGCGCCTCGAGCTGCCGGGCCAGCGCACCGGCGTCCACCGTCAGCAGGCTCTCCCCGCGCACCGGGTCAAGGACGGTGGTGAGTCGGTCGTCGGAGGTGTAGCGGACGCCGGCCCAGGCGATCGACGTGACGCGCAGCCATGGCCCGTTCACGAGGAAGAGGAGCGCGCCAGCGCAGGCGATCGCGAGCACCGTCGCCACGATCCGACCGCCGGATGGCCCGCCGGAGAGGCGTGGGATGCGGATTCGCGGGCCGCGCCGACGGGCATGGTCGGCACCTCGTCGCGGCCGCGCGGCCGGGCGAGCGGCCGGCCGGCTCGCCGCACGTGCGCGTGCCGGGGTCTGCGGCGCGGCGCCGCGGCGCCGCGCCCCGCGGGGCGCTCCCTCGCCTCGCTTGAGCTTCATCCTCGCGCCTCGCCGGCCCCGGCACGATCCTGTTCCTCGGCGGCCGCCTCGAAGCCCAGGTCGATGAGGCGCGCGATCAGCTCGGTGAAGCCGATCCCGGCCAGCTCGGCCTGCTTGGGGTACATGCTCGTGGCGGTGAAGCCCGGCAGGGTGTTCATCTCGCTGATGAAGGTGCCCTCGGCGTTGACCAGGAAGTCGACGCGGGCCAGGCCCGCGCCGTCCACGGCGCGGTACGCGGCGAGCGCCAGCGCCTTCAGCTGCTCCGCCAGGTCGGGCGCGATGTCGGCGCGCGCGTCCACGTCGGCCAGCCCTTCCACGTACTTGGCCTCGTAGTCGTACCACTCGTGATGGCTGCGCACCTCCCCGGGCTCGAAGACGATCGGCTCGTCGTTGCCCAGCACCCCGCACTCGAGCTCACGGGCACCCGGCAGGTAGTGCTCCACGATGACCTTGGCATCGTGGCGGAACGCCGTGTCGAGGGCGTCCGCAAGCTCGCCGGCGGCGTGGACCACGGTCATACCCACGCTGCTTCCCAGTCGCGCGGGTTTCACGACGCAGCGGTCACCCACCGCAGCGACCGCGTCGCGGAGGACTCGTTCGGGCGCCGACCGCCAGGCAGACCGGCGGAACCACGTGAAGGGCACGACCGGCAGCCCGTGGCCGCGCATGAGGTCCTTGAAGACGATCTTGTCCATCGCCACGGCGCTGGCCAGGACTCCGGCGCCGGTGTACGGGATGCCGGCCATCTCCAGGAATCCCTGCAGGGTGCCGTCCTCGCCGAACGGGCCGTGGATCACGAGGAAGGCGATGTCGATGGCGTCCGCGAGTGAGCGAAGCGCCTGGCGGGAGTCGAGGGCGCTGGCGTCCGGCGCGGAGGGCACGGGCAGGCCGCCGCCCGCCCGCAGGCGCATCACCTGGGCGGTGGGCGTCTCCGCGCCAAGCAGGCTGGCGAGCGAGCCGCTGCCGAGCTCCGGTGCCGGCCCGGCCGGTAGGTGCCATCGGCCGTCGCGGTCGATGTAAATCAGGTACGGCTCGAAGCGGTCCCGATCGATGGCACGCAGCACCGCCTCCGCCGAGCTGATGCTGACCTCGTGCTCGGCCGAGAGACCACCGGCGAAGACGCCGACCCTGCGGCGGGCTGCCTCCCGTCCCGTCATGTCGAACCCTCCTGCGCCGGCCAGTCGCCGACGAACTCGATCTCGTAGTGGAGCGCCACCCCAAAGCGATCGGCCACCGTGCGGCGCACGTGCTCCCCCACCGCGCGCACGTCGGCGGCGCTGCCTCCGCGATCGCTGACGATGAAGTTGGCATGCTTGGTGCTGACGCTGGCGCTTCCGATCCGGAAGCCCTTCAGCCCCGCCGCGTCGGCGAGCCGCCCGGCGAAGTCGCCCGGCGGGTTGCGGAAGACGCTGCCCGCGTTCTGGTCCGCCAGCGGCTGGGTCGCGAGCCGCTGGGCCTGGTGAGCCGCCACCGTGGCCGCAATCGCGCCCGGATCTCCGCGCTCCAGCGCGAGCGTGGCGGCGATCACGATCTCGTCCGAATGCTTGAACCGCGAGTCCCGGTAGTCGAAGGCGCAGTCCGCCGCGTCCAGCGTGCGGGCCTCCCCGTCCGATGGCGACCAGGCCTCGACGCCGACGACGACGCTGCGCATCTCGCGGCCATGGGCGCCGGCATTGGCCCACACCGCGCCACCCAGCGTCCCCGGGATGCTGATGCCGAACTCCAGCCCGGCGAGGCCCGCGCCGACGCAGCGCTTCACGAGCATGGCCATGGCGGCACCGGCCTCGGCGCTCACCCGCGTCCCCTCGACGTGCACGCCATGCGCCCGGTTGCGGATCACGAGACCGCGGACACCCGCGTCGGCGACGACCAGGTCACTGCCGTTTCCGAGCAGGAAGAACGGGACGCCCGCATCCCGGGCCAGGCCCAGCCCCGCCAGCAGCGTGACACGGTCCCGGGCCGCCAGCAGGCGGTCCGCCGGGCCCCCGATCCGCAGGGTGGTGAGGGGTGCCATCGGAACGTCGCGCTCGAGGGCGATCCCCCGTTCGGCCGCGAGCCGGTCGAGGCGCGCGAGATCGACCCGGCTCATGCCACGGACTCCGACGGAAGCGGCGCCCCGGTGGCCATGGCGAGCAGCTCGGCCGCCAGCACGGCGGCGGCGTCGGGACGGCCCAGGCTGCGAGCGGCCTCCGCGATCGGCGTGCGGACGGCGTCGTCGCGCAGCCGCCGCATTTCGGCGACGAGGAGCTCGGCGGTCAGTGCCGCGTCGGCGATGACGACCGCGGCGCCCTGGTTTCCCAGCCAGGTCGCGTTTGCGCTCTGGTGCGACCCCGCGTACGGGTACGGCACCAGGATCGCCGCGGTCCCGGTGGCGGCCACCTCCGCACAGGTTGACGAGCCGGCACGCCCCAGGACGAGGTCGGCGGCAACGAGCGCCTCCGCCATGCCATCGGTGATGAAGGCCTCCGGCCGGTAGCGGTCGCGAAGGCCGGGCTCGAGCCGGTCCCTGGCCCCATGCGCATCGGCAAGCCCGGCGGAGCCTACGACGTGCAGGATGCGCCAGTCCGCGAGGAGCTCCGGCAGGCGGTCGATGACGGCGCGATTCAGGCTGGTGACGGCCTGCGATCCGCCGAAGACCAGCAGCAGCCGCTCATCGGGGCCGACCCCCAGCTCTGCCCGCGCGGCTTCCCGATCGATCCCGGCGAATGAGCGAATGGGTGTCCCCGAGACGAACGAGCGGCCCGGAAACGCGTCGAGGGTCGGCGGGAAGGAGACCGCCACCCGGGTCGCCACCCGGCCCACCGCGCGCGTCGAGCGCCCCGCGACCACGTTTCCCTCCCAGACCAGGGTCGGGATGCGACGGGCTCGCGCCGCGAGCACGAGCGGCATGGCGATGTAGCCGCCGGTGCTGAAGATCGCCGCCGGCCGCAGGCGCCCGAGGAGAAGCGACGCCTGCGGAACGCTGGCGCCCAGGCGGAGCGGGTCCAGGACCAGGTGCACGTCGCGCCCTGCCGTCCGCAGCGAGCGCGCGACGAGCTGGTGATAGGGCAGCACGCCGGCGTCGCCGACGAGCCTGCGCTCGAGGCCGCGAACGCCGCCGATATAGCTCAGCTCAAGGTCGGGCTGCGCGTCGCGCAGAGCCCGTGCGACGGCCAGCGCGGGGTAGATGTGCCCGCCGGTCCCGCCGCCCGACACCGAACACCGCATCGAGCAAGGATCCTGACTGTGAGGTCTCGCGGCTGATCGACAGCAAGATGCCGACCGCCACGAGGTTGATGGTGAGCGCCGAGCCGCCGTAGCTGATGAACGGCAGCGGGATACCGGTGACCGGCGCGAGCGCGGTCACAACGGCCATGTTGACGAACGCCTGGACCACGAGCCACGTCGTCAGGCCACAGGCGAGCAGGCCGGAGAACGTGTCCGGGGCGTGGATCGCAATCTTGTAGCCCTGGTAGGCGATGACCAGGAACAGGGCCACCACGACCAAGGTGCCGATCAGGCCCCATTCCTCGCCGATGATCGCGAAGATGAAATCGGTCGACGGTGCCGGCAGGTAGAGGAACTTCTGGCGGCTTGCCCCCAGGCCGAGTCCCGTCACCCCGCCCAGCGCGAGCGCCATGAGCGCCTGCACCGCGTTGTAGCCGGTGTGCAGCGGGTCGCGGAACGGGTCCAGGAAGCTCTCGACGCGCTGGAGCTGGTACGGCGTGCTGGCGATCATCAGTCCGGCCATGGCGATCACCGCCGAGCCGATGGCGCCCAGGTAGAGCAGGTTCGCGCCGGCCATGAAGAAGACCGCCAGCGCCGCGACCACGAAGACTCCCGCCGTGCCGAGATCCGGCTCCAGGGCGATCAGCAGGAACGCGGGCGCAACGAGCAGGGTGAACGGCACGAGCCCGTTCCAGAAGGTGCCGGCCAGGCGCCCCCGACGATCGAGCCAGTGGGCCAGGTAGAGCACGATCGCGAGCTTCGCGAGCTCTGCCGGCTGGAAGCCTCCCGCGCCGGGCAGCACGATCCAGCGGCGAGAGCCGCCAACCGAGGTTCCGATCCCCGGCAGGAGCACCGCCACCAGCAGGACGAGGGTGAGGACGTAGGCCGGGATGGCCATGTAGCGCAGCCAGCGGAAGTCGATCCGGCTGGCGACCACCATCGCCGCAATGCCCAGCACCGCCCAGATCAGCTGCTGCACGCCGTACATCGACGGGTCGTCGGACGAGAAGTAGGCCCGCACCGAGGAGGCGGAGTAGACCATGACCACCCCGGCCGCCACGAGGCCGACGACCGCCACGAGCAGCGGGTAGGCCGGCTGGTGGCGGTCGCGGCGGACGCCGGTTCCCGCGCGGCGACGGCGGGCCGTGGCGGCAGCGACGGCGCCGGCGGTCACGACGACCCCTCCCCCGCCGCGGAAGCGGCAACGCCGAGGGCCGCAGCGGCGGCCCGGAACGCGTCGCCGCGGGCCGCGTAGTCGGTGAACATGTCGAAGCTCGCGGCGGCAGGCGAGAGCAGCACCACGTCGCCGGCGCGCGCGAGGCCCGCCGCGACGGTCACCGCCTCCTCCATCGAGCCGGCGCGGTGCACCGGTACGCGGCCGGCGACCAGGGTCGCCAGGGTCGCGGCCGTCTCCCCGATGAGCACGGTGGCCCGGCAGCGATTGACGATCCGCTCGGCCAGCTCCCGGTAGTCGAGATCCTTGTCCTTCCCGCCGGCCACGAGCACCACCGGAGCCGGCGCGAAGGCATCGAGAGCCGCGATGGATGCCGGCGGGATGGTCGCCTGCGAGTCATTGACCCAGCGCACGCCGCCGCGCCAGCCGAGCGTCTCGAGCCGGTGCGGGACGCCGGAGAAGCCGCGGACGGCGGCGGCGATCGCCGTGGGGCCGGCGCCGGCGAGGTGCGCGCCGAGCGCCGCGGCCAGGACGTCCGCCCGCAGGTGCGCGCCGGGAAGCGGGACCTCGGCCACCGGGAGGAGGGCGGTCCCGGACAGGTGCAGCACGCCACCGGTCTCGGTCGCCTCCAGCGCGGGTCCGCTTTGCGGCCGCGCAGCGCCGTACCAGTGCACCCGGCCGCCGGCCAGGCGCTCGCCAAGCGCCACGGACGCCGGATCGTCGGCGTTGAGGACGACCTCGCCGCCCCGCGCAGCGGTCAGCTCGGCGAGGCGCGCCTTCACCGCGCGATAGGCCTCCACCGTCCCGTGCCGATCGAGATGGTCGGCGAGGATGTTCGTATAGACCGCGACATCGGCGCCCCGCGAGATGGTGGGGAGCTGCAGCTCGGACAGCTCGAGCACCGCCCAGGCGTCGGCTGGGAGCGCATCCGAGATCTCGATGAGCGGCCGGCCGATGTTGCCCCCCACCTCGTGCCGCAACCCCGCCTCCGCCAGCATGGCGCCCAGCAGCGCGGTCGTCGTCGTCTTGCCCTTCGTGCCGGTGATGGCCACGATTCGAGCCCGGGTGAGTCGCAGGAAGAGCTCGACCTCGCTGACCACCTCGGCGCCGCGCGCGGTCGCCGCGGTGAGCGCCTCGCGGAGCCAGGCATCCGTGGTCGGGAGCCACGGCGAGATCGACGGGCTGGTGACCAGCACCTCCGCCTCGCCCACCAGCGCGGCGGCGTCCGTCGCCGGTACCCCGAGCGCCAGCCGCACCGATCGGCCGCCGAGGCCGGCGACGGCATCGGCCAGGTCGTCCGCCGATCGCCGATCGTAGACGGTGACCAGCGCTCCGGCATCGGCCAGGTGGCGCGCAGCGGCGGCGCCGGAGCGGGCCAGGCCCAGGACCAGGGCACGGCGCCCCCGCAGATCGGCACGGGTCTGGATCGGGCGCTCGACGGTCATCATCGGCCCACCTACAGCCCGTTCACCGTGGCCAGGAAGAGGCTGAAGCCCAGGAGCCCGGCGAGGGCGGCGACGATCCAGAACCGAACCGTGATCTTCTCCTCGGCCCAGCCGAGGAGCTCGAAGTGGTGCTGGAGGGGCGCCATCCGGAAGATCCGACGCCCGCGCAGCTTGAACGACCCGACCTGCAGGACGACCGACAGCGTGACGGCCAGGAAGACAACGCCAATGACGGCCAGCAGCAGGAGCTGGGTGGTGATGGTGGCGACGACCGCCAGCGTGGCGCCCAGGCCCAGCGCGCCGGAGTCCCCCATGAAGATCTGGGCTGGATGGACGTTGAACCACAGGAAGCCCATCAGCGCCCCGATGATCAGCGCGCAGAAGACCGCCAGGTTGGGCGTCGCCGTGCTGTCCACCTCCGGCAACGCCACGAGGGCGATCAGCAGGTAGGCGACGAAGCTGAAGATGAGCACGCCGCCGGCCAGCCCGTCCAGGCCGTCGGTGAGATTGACCCCGTTGCTCATGGCAACGATGACGAAGGCCACGAACACGATGAACAGGATGGGGAGGATCGGCACGTCCCCTACGAGCGGGACGCTGATCTCGTTGATGGCGAAGTGGCGCTGGATGTACCAGGCGGCGAGCAGCGCGACGACCGTCTGCCACACGAGCTTGTAGCGGCCCCGCATGCCGATGCCGGTCTGGGCGTTGACGTAGTCGTCGACGGCACCCAGGATCCCCACGCCCACCAGGGTGAGCATGGGGGTCAGGGTGCTCACGTCCTCGATGCGCATCGCCATGGCCAGGAACATGACGACCACGACGATCAGCATCCCTCCCATGGTCGGAGTGCCGGCCTTCGCGAAATGACCCTCTGGGCCCTCGACCCGGATCTGCTTGCCGAAGCCGAGCCGCCTCAGGAGGCCGATGTAGACCGGCGCCAGCGCCACGACGCCGCCGAAGGCGAGGAGCAGGGCCACGACGATGGTGAGCATCAGCGGCCGCCCGCGGTCGCGGCGACGGCGTCCACCACGCGGTCCAGCTCGATGCCGCGCGAGCCCTTCACCAGCAGGACGTCCCCGGGGCCGGGCGCCAGGTCCCGCTCGACCCGGACGGTCGCCTCATCGGCGTCCTCCGCGGTGAGGACGGTCGCGAGACCCGCGGCGCGTGCCGCCTCGGCGAGCCATCGGCCGCGCGGCCCGACCGCGACGAGCGCGTCGAGCGAACGCGCCGCTTCCGCCCCGATCTCCCGGTGCAGCCGCTCTTCGTCGGGACCCAGCTCGAGCATGTCGCCCAGCACCGCCAGTCGGCGACCCTGCGCCACGGGCGTCTCCGCCAGGAAGGCGAGCGCGGCCCGCACGCTGACGGGCGAGGCGTTGTAGGTGTCGTCAATGAGCGTCGCCCCGCCCGCGGCCTCCCGCACCGCCATGCGGTGATCGGCGTGGCTCCCTACCGCGAGCGCGGCCGCCACCTCCTCGAGCGGCAGGGCGAAGTGCTCGGCGACGGCGGCGGCGGCCAGGGCATGGGGCACCAGGTGCCGTCCCGGCGTGCCGCTCCGCACCCGACGCTCACCCCAGGGCGCCCGGAGGGTGAACTCCGTCCCCTGGACGCCGTGGCTCACGACGTCAAGGGCCATCACGTCCGCCGGCGTCGCCACCCCGAAGGTGCGCACCGCGGCAGGGGTGACGTCGCGCATGGCCGCCACGCGAGGATCATCCGCGTTGAGGACCGCGAGCCCGTCGGCTGGGAGAGCCCGCGGCAGCTCGGACTTGGCGAGCGCGATCCGCTCGATGCTCCCGGTCCTCTGGAGGTGGGTGGGATGCACCGCCAGGACGACTCCCACCTCCGGCCTCGCGATCTCGGCCAGGCGCGCGATCTCGCCCACCGTGTACATGCTCATCTCGAGCACCGCGAGATCGTCGGCCGGCTCCAGCCGGAGGAGCGTCATGGGCAGACCGGTCTCGGAGTTCAGGTTGCCCTCGTTGCGCAGCACGCGGTGACCGCGCGCGAGGACGTCGGCGATGATCTCCTTGGCGAGCGTCTTTCCGGTCGAGCCGGTGACACCTACCACCCGCACCGCCGACCGGGATCGCCACCACGCCGCCAGTTCCTGCAGCGCCTGCAACGTGTCCGGCACCTGGACGAGAGCTGCGTCCACCGCCGGGGGCGCCTCGACCGGGGCGGAGAGCAGGGCGGCGACCGCGCCGGACCGCAGGGCCTCGGCGACGAAGCGATGGCCATCCACGCGCTCACCCCGGAGGGCAACGAACAGGGAACCGGGGGCGACCGTCCGCGAGTCCACCCCGGCGCCGGCGAAGGCGTCGATCCGCGTGGGGGCGACGAGACGGCCGCCGGTGACGGAGAGGAGGTCTTCGAGACGGATCGACGGAGGCACGCGACACCCTGCGGAGATTCCCGCGGAGTCTATCAGCCTGCTCCCGGCCGGAGCGACCGCGCCGGGACCCCAGCGCCCGCTCACCGGGCGGCGACCGGGGACGTCGGCCGGTCCGGCGGAATGGCCAGGTAGTCAAGGATCTGCGGGGCCAGGTCATGGAACACGGCCTCCGGCCGCTCGACCATCTGGTAGCGCCCCCAGGTCGACGGTCGGTGCAGGAGGATGAGCGTCACGAGCTGTGGGTTCGTGGCCGGGTAGACGCCAATGAAGGACGAGTCGATCCAGCCCTCGATGTACTCGTTGCGCGTCACGAGATTGCCGCTCGCGTCCCGGACCTTCACCGGGCCCGCGATCTGCGCCGTGCCGGTCTTGCCGGCGATCGCATAGCCGGGGACGCTGGCAGCATGCGCGATCCCGCCGTCGATGGCGCCGGTCAGCAGCTGGACCACGGTCTGCGCGGTGGATGCCTTCATGATCCGCTCGCCTTCGGGCAGGACCCTCGGATGGTAGGTCCCGCTGGCATCGGTGGACCCGGCGATGACATGCGGCGTGACCATCACGCCGCCGTTCGCGATGGCCGCATACCCCGCGACGAGCTGGACCGCGGTCACCGCGAGTCCCTGGCCGAACGCGTTCTGGGCGGTCGTGAGGTCGCCGGACGCGTTGGGACTCGCAGGATCCCAGACCGTGCCCCCGACCTCACCGGTGAGGTCGATGCCGGTGGGCTGGCCGAACCCGAACCGGCGGAACGCCTGGTAGAGCTTCTCGCCTCCCAGCTTGAGACCGATGCGCGCCGCGCCATTGTTGTTCGAGAGCTGGAGGACCTGCTGGGCCGTGATCTCGCCATGGCCGTATGGCCAGTCGTAGCGATCCGCGTTCTGGATCCGCACGCCGCGGAGCAGCAGGTCGTTGTTGTCGAGGACCTTGGTCCGGGTGGTGATGGCGCCGGCGTCCAGCGCGGCGGCGATCGTGAACGCCTTCATCACCGAGCCGGGCTCGTACGGATGAGCGATGGCCGGGTTGTCGAAGAGCGTGGGATCGGCGGCGCTGTAGGTGTTCGCGTCGAAGGTCGGGAAGCTGGCCATGGCCAGGATGGCACCGGTATGCACGTCCATGATGATTCCCGTCGCGCCGTGGGCCAGGTTCTTCGAGTAGCTCTCGTACAGGCGGTTCTCGAGGATGTGCTGGAGCCCCGCGTCGATGGTCAGCCGCAGATCGGCGCCATTGACCGGGGCCTGGGCCGAGCTGATCGAATCGGCGATCTGCCGCCCCGCCACGTCCTCCTGGGCGATCACCGAACCGGGCGTACCGGCCAGCAGCGCGTCGTCCTCGCCTTCAACGCCGTACTGCCCCTTCCCGTCCAGGTTGACGTAGCCGAGCAGCTGCGCGGCAAGGGTCGTGTCCGGGGCCGCACCCGCGGTCGGGTAGACCCGCCGTGTCTCGGGAAGGAGCCCGATCCCCGGCAACCCGAGGGCCCGGATGCGGTCGGAGACGCTCGAATCCACGCGTCGCTCCAGCCAGATCCAGGCCTTGCCGCTCCCGAACAGGTCGAGCAGGTCGCTGTCCGTGACGGACAGCACGTTGGACAGGATCGACGCCTCGGATTCGGGATCGGTCACCTGGGGCGGCGTGGCGTAGACGGAGAAGACCTGGACCGATGTCGCCAGCAGCACGCCGTGCGCGTCGCGGATCTCGCCGCGCTCCGCGGGGATCTCCTCGCGCTGCGCGAGCTGGTTCGCGGCCATTGCGGTCAGCCAGTCGTGCTGGGCGACATGCCACCAGGCCAGCCGTCCGCCGATGATGGTGGCGACCAACGCCATCACCACCAGCAGGAAGAGGGCGCGACCCCGGCTATCGGTCCTGGCGAGCATGCGCGACTCCATCGGGCGTCCTCATCCGGACGCCCGGCTCAACGGGCGGTGTCTGGCGATGAAGTGGCGCTTCCAGCGCCGCTGCTGGGTGTGGCGAAGGTCACGGCCGACTGCGGGAGCGGCACGAGGCTGAGGTCGGTGGCAGCCTTGTCGAGCACCTGCGAGGGCGCGCGTGCGGCCCCGATCTCCATGACGAGCTGCTGGTGCTCGGCCTTCAGCGCAGCGATCCGGGTTTGCAGGCCGTCGATCTGGTAGCCGACGGCGGCCACGTGGCTCGATTGCGACAGGTAGAAGAACGCGAGGCCCGCGGCGGCGACGATCGTAAGGAGCAGCCCGGCGACGCCGACCTGCCGCTTCTGCCGCAGCGCACCGACGTGGCGCACACGCTGGGTCTGCGGCCGGCGGGCGGGCCGCGGCCGAGCGCGACGGCCGATACCGCCGAGCCCGGATGCAGGACGCGCGCCGATGACTGCCATGCTGCTAGGCGGCCGTGGAGCGGCCGTGGAGGCGAATGCCCCACGAGGTCGGCGACTCGAAGTCGAGTCCCTCCTCGATCTCGAATGCCACGCTCTCGTCGAGCCAGCGTCGGTCCTCGACGATGGCACGCGTGCGTCGATCGCGGAGCTCCCGCTGGCGCGCACTATAGGTGCGCCTGCGGCTGGCCTGGTGTCGGGGTCGTCCTCTGCTCATGGTGCCTCCTCTCACGCGTCCGCGGGAATGAGCTTCTCGGCAACCCGCAGCCGTGCGCTGCGGGCTCGGCGGTTGCGGCCGACCTCGGCATCGGTCGGCGTCACTACGCCCCTGGTGACCGGGCGTACCTGCGCCCGGTGGCCGCAGGTACAGACCGGCGGCAACGGTTCCTCGATGCAGTCCCGGCTTTCGCGCGCGATGAAGCGCTTGACGATCCGGTCCTCACCCGAGTGGTAGCTGATGACTGCCAGGCGACCGCCTGGACGGAGCGCGGCCAGGGCGCCGGCCAGGCCGGCTCCCAGGACCTCGAGCTCCCGGTTGACCGCGATGCGAAGGGCCTGGAAGGTCCGGGTCGCGGGGTGGATGCGTCCCCTGTCGGCCGCGCCGGGCCGGCCGGCCACGGCCGCGACCACGCCCGCCAGGTCCGCCGCGCTCACGAGGCGACCTTCCTGACGCGCCGCCAGGATCGCCTTCGCGATGCGGCCAGCACGGCGTTCCTCACCAAACGTCGCGAGGATGCCGGCGAGCTCTCGCTCGGTGGTCGCGTCAATGAGGTCGAGGGCCGAGAGGCCGGCTTGTTCATCGAATCTCATGTCCGGCGCCGACTCGGCGGCGAAGCTGAAGCCACGCGACGGATCGGCGAGCTGGTAGCTGGAGAGCCCGAGGTCGAAGAGGACCGCATCAAGCGGAACAAAGCCCGCGGCGGTCGCGACGTCGAGCAGGGACGAGAAGTTGGCCTGGCGCAGCTCGACGCGGTCGCCGAACCGCGCCAGGTGGCGTGACGCCTCCGCGATGGCCGCCCGATCAGCATCGAGGCCGAGCAGGCGACCATCCGGTGACGTCGTCTCCAGGAGCCGCTCGGCGTGCCCACCGCCTCCGACCGTGCAGTCGGCCACGGAGCTACCCGTCCTCGCGTCGAGGAGGGCGAGAACCTCCTCGACGAGGACCGGCAGGTGCCCTTCTCCCATGGACCGCACCTCTCAGGTCGGGTGACGGGCCGAGCGGCCCGGAGACGCATGAATGAGGGACGCGCGACGTGCGTCATGACATCGCGTGCCCTAGATCCCAAGGTCCTGCAGGTGGGCCGCCAGCTCCTCCGGCGCGTTCTCGATCCGGGTCCGATACGGCTGCCATGCCGATGGCGCCCAGATCTCAAGGCGATTGAGCGCTCCCACCACCACGACCTCGCCCTCCGTCAGCCCCGCGTACTCGCGCAGGTACGACGGCACCAGGAGGCGGCCCTGGCGGTCGAGCTCCGCGTCGACCGCGCCGGACGACATGAAGCGGGCGAACTCACGGGCGTTCGGGTTCGTCATGGGCAGGGCTCGGATCTTCTCGGCGAGGACGTTCCACTCCTCCGACGGGAAGACCCCCAGGCAGCGGTCAAGCCAGCGCGCGAGCGTCGCACCCTCGGCGAGGCGGGCACGAAAGCGCGCCGGGATCGCAACGCGACCACGGTCGTCGAGCGCGTGCCGGAACTCACCGGTGAGAAAGGATGCCTGCGCCATGCGCGATTTCTACCACTGATCCCCATTTGGCCCCACTTGGACCCACAGGGCGCCATTCTACAGGGCAGGCACCACCCGTCAAGGGAAATCGGCACATTCTGGTGGGGCATTTGTACCGGGGCCCCGTGGCACGAAGGTGCCCGGGCCTGCCGGCTATCGGACGGCGCAGCCGGGGCGGTGCAGCCCGGGGACGCGCGGCAGCCCGGGACGGCTCAGCGCGGCGCGGGAGTCGCCTGCGGAAGGATCGTTGCCTGTGCCGCGGTCATGACTGTGACCCGCCGTTCGCCCTGCGGGGTGAAGAAGACTTCCCGGAGCTGGAAGTCGCCCGACTGACCCGGTACGTACGCGTAGCCCGTCAGCCCGCCCTCGGTGGTCTCCCAGTAGACGAGGCCATCGGCGGTCTTCAAGGGCTGGACCGGCGCCCGGGAGAAGTCGCCGAAGGTGATGTCGCGCGAGTCGGTGATTCCGGTCTGGGGATCGATGAGGAACAGGGTGTACCGCTCCGGCCCGACGCCCACCTCATAGAAAGCGAACCGGTCGGTCGGTGCCGGCGTCGGCTCCGGGGTCGGGGTTGGCGCGGGGCTGGGCGACGCCGGGGTGGTTGCCAGCACCGTCCCGGATGGCGTCGCAGCCTGCGTGGCCGAGGGAGTGGCCGTCGGCCCGCCGGCGACCGGGCCCCGACCATTGTTGAGGACGTACCAGCCGCCGACGCCCCCTGCGGCGACGAGGAGCACAAGCAGGGCGACAAGCACGAAGCGCCGCCGTCCGCCTCCCCCGCTGGGAGCCGGCGCCGGGGGCGGCGGGGGCGCAGGTGCCTGCGGCCGGCGCAGTGCCTCGAGCTCTTCCGAGGGGATGACGAGGACGCCGCGCAGGTAGCGCGGGCAGTTCGAGTAGCCGCGCTCCAGGCAGACGTGCCGCTGCTGCTCGTCGGACAGAGGTGTCGGGTCGCCGAAGGCGTAGCAGCGGTGCTCGCCATTTGGTTCCGCGCGGTAGCCGGCGCGCGCGTCGACCAACCCCAGGAAGGGACAGACGGACTCGGGGCGCTCAGCGAGCTCGGCGAAGAGCGCGCGGCGTTCGGCTTCGCGGGCGGACTCCGCCGCCGCCTCCTTCTGCTCGCGCTTGCGACGACCGAACACGGTCCCTCCTCTGACGGGTGCCGGCGCCGCGGGTCACACAGGACCGTTTCGCCGGCACCGTGTGAGTCTAGCGTCCTGCCCACCGCGCGCGCGATGGCCCCGGGTATGGTGACCGGAGCGGTACCAATACCTCATTGCTGCACGGGCACGGGGCTGCGTACGCTGCCGGGGGCGTGGTGCCGATCGGCGCCGCCGCCGAGGAGAGTTGACCCATGGCAGTCGAACCGATCCGTACGGGGGAGCGCACCCCGATCCCGCGCGGGGGTCGGATCCGGCGCTGCAGCGTTCGCCATGTCGCGATCCTGCAGGGCGGGGGCGTCCAGGTGGACTGTCTCCTGGGCGGCCGCGAGCATCCGCTCCCTCTCGGGAGCATGGACGAGGCGCGGCCCATCTGCAAGGCATGCACCGCGACGACGGTCTGGCGCGCCGACGAGGACTAGGGAGGAGCCGGGAGTCCCTGGAGCGCGGCCTGTAAGCCGAGTTCTGTCCCGCGCCGATGTCGCCATCGGTCCGGGGACGGCCATCCATCTCTGCGACCTACCCGAGGGCTGAGCGAGCAGCCTGGTCCGGCACGTGCGCCGGGTTTTGCCCTCCTATTCGGTCTTGCTCCGGCTCGAGCTTGCCGCGTTTCACTCCCGCTTGCGCGGGCATCGTCACTGTGGCGCTGGTCCTCGCCTCACGGCGGACGGGCGTTACCCGCGAGCCTGCTCTGTGGAGCTCGGACTTTCCTCGGACGCCGCCTTTCGACGATCGCGCCCGCGGCCGTCCAGCCGCCTCCAGGGAGCCGCATTGTACGCGACCGAACGCCTGTTCGGAACCCGGCGCTCCGCGGGATCAGCCGTACGTCCGCGGCTGGTCGATCGCGACGTTGCTGAGCCGGTCCGCGTCCTTGTTCAGCTCCCGGGGCACGTGGCCGACGGTGTATCCATCGAAGCGGGCAAGGAGCGCCATCACCCGCGCGTGGATCGGCTTGAGGTCCGCGTGCTTCACCCGGTAGATCCCGGTGATCTGGCGCGCCACCAGCTGCGAGTCCATGCGGAGGTCGACATGCGTCGCGCCGAGATCCAGCGCCCTGTCGAGCGCGGCCTCGACGGCGGTCCATTCGGCGTAGTTGTTCGTCCGGACGCCCAGGTACGTCGCCAGCTCGGCGACGGTCTCGCCGGTCTCGGCATCCCGCAGAATGGCGCCCAGGCCTGCGGGGCCGGGGTTCCCCCGGGCCGCGCCATCGGTGTGGATCAGGAGGCGCCGGCCGCTGCCGGCCTCAGCCACGTCCGCCCTGGATTGCCTGGGTCACTTCGAGAATGGCGCGGGTGATGTTGATGCCACGCGGGCAGGCCTCGACGCAGTTGAAGACGGTGCGGCAGCGCCAGACGCCGTCGGCATCGGCCATGATCTGCAGCCGCTCCTCGTGGGCATGATCGCGCGTGTCCGTGATGAAGCGGTGGGCATTGACGATCGCCGCGGGGCCGATGTAGTCACCGTTGGTCCAGAAGACCGGGCATCCGGTCGTGCAGGCGCCGCAGGTGATGCAGCGCGAGGTGTCCTCGTACTTCGCGCGGTCCGCCTGCGACTGCCGACGCTCCTTCCCGTCCTCGGGTACCTCGTCGTTTACGAGGTACGGCATCGCGGCCCGGTACTTCTCCCAGAAGCTGGTCTGGTCGACAAGGAGGTCCTTCACCACCGGGAGCCCGCGGAGCGCCTCCACCGTGATCTTGCGCCCTGCGTCCTTGACGAGGTACTCGCAGGCGAGGCGGTTCCGCCCGTTGATGAGCATGGCGTCGGAGCCGCAGACCCCGTGGCCGCAGGACCGGCGGAAGGTGAGGGTGCCGTCCTGATACCACTTCACCTGCTGGAGGAGGTCGAGGACCCGATCGGACGGCTCGGCCTCGACGCGGTACTCCTCCCAGTGCGGGGCGCGGTCGAGCTCGGGATTGAAGCGGCGGATGCGCAGCTGGACGTCCATCGGATCAGTAGACACGTGGCTTCGGCTGGAACTTGGTAATGGTCACCGGCTTGTAGCCGAGCCGCGGCTGCCCGCCATCGGCGTCCCGGTAGGCGAGGGTGTGCTTCAGCCAGCTCGCGTCGTCGCGCTCCGGGAAGTCCTCGCGCGCGTGCGCGCCTCTGCTCTCCGTACGCGCCAGCGCAGAGGCCACGGTTGCCTCACCGATATCGAGGAGGTAGTCCAACTCCAGGGCATCGACCAGGTCCGTGTTGTACCGGCTGCCCTTGTCCTCGACGTGCAGGTGCCGGGCCCGCTCACGCAGGCTCGCGACGGCGTCGCGGGCCTCCGTGAGGAACTCGCTGGTGCGGAAGACGCCGCACTTGTCGAACATGACGGCCTGCAGCGCCTCGCGGATGGCGGCCGGACGCTCGCCATCGGTCGAGTGCATGAGCGTGGCGATCCGCTCGGCGACCGCCGTCTCGGCCGAGGCATCAGGCTCAGGCGCAGGCGCGGTGTGCAGGTGCTGCGCCATCGCGATCCCGGCGCGACGGCCGAAGACGAGCAGGTCGAGGAGCGAGTTGGTCCCCAGCCGGTTCCCGCCGTGGACGCTGACGCAGGCGCACTCCCCTGCCGCGTAGAAGCCAGGGACCACCGCCTGCTTCCCATCGTCGGAGAGCGCGCCCAGGACCCGCCCGTCGACATCGGTGGGGATCCCGCCCATCGCATAGTGGGCCGTCGGCTGGATGGGCACCAGGTCGTGGAGAGGATCCAGGCCGAAATAGGTCTTGATGAAGCCGGTCATGTCCGGAAGCTTCTTGTTGAGGACCTCGTCGCCCAGGTGCCGGACGTCGAGGTGCACGTAGTCCTTCCCGCCGATCCCCCGCCCCTCCGCGATCTCGAGGTAGATCGACCGGCTCACGACGTCGCGGCTGGCGAGGTCCTTCATGGTCGGCGCATAGCGCTCCATGAAGCGCTCGCCCTCGTCGTTGCGCAGCACCCCGCCTTCACCGCGCATCGCCTCGGAGAGCAGGAATCCCAGCTTGTACATGCCGGTCGGGTGGAACTGGTAGAACTCCAGGTCCTCCAGCGGCAGGCCGCGCCGGTAGGCGATCCCCATCCCGTCGCCGGTCAGGGTGTGGGCGTTGGTCGTGACCTTGAAGAGCTTCCCGTAGCCGCCCGTGGCAAAGAGGACCGCGCGCGCGCGAAAGATGTGGATCTCCGAGGTGGCGAGCTCCAGGGCGACCACCCCGGTGACCGGTCCGTCCGGCCCGCCGGGCATCAGCAGGTCGAGCACCTGGAACTCGTCGAAGAAGTCGATCTCGTGGTGGATGCATTGCTGGTAGAGCGTGTAGAGGATGGCGTGGCCGGTCCGGTCCGCGGCAAAGCAGGAGCGGCGGACCGGGCCCTCGCCGTAGTTGCGCGTGTGGCCGCCGAACCGCCGCTGGTCGATCAGACCCTCCGGCGTGCGGTCGAACGGCATTCCCAGGTGCTCGAGGTTGATGATCGTCTCGATCGCGTCGTGGCACATCACCTCGGCAGCATCCTGGTCAACCAGGTAGTCACCACCCTTGACGGTGTCGAACCAGTGCCACTCCCAGTGGTCTTCCTCCGAATTACCCAGCGCTGCGCACACGCCGCCCTGGGCGGCGCCGGTGTGCGACCGCGAGGGGTACAGCTTGCTGACGACCGCCACCTTTCCGGTCGCGCCCAGGTCCCTTTTCAGCTCGAGCGCGGCATACAGGCCGGCGCCCCCGGCACCGATGACGACGGCATCGAGCTCGTGGATGTTGAGGCCGGGCGGCGGCGCGTAGCGGGATCGGTTGGTCATGGTGCTAGAAGGCTCCCACCGTGCCGGAGAGCAGCCCAAGCGGCCCGGCTCCGGCAGGGGCGGTCGCAGGGTTGAAGGCAATGATCACGAAGATCCCCAGCAGCAGCCACACGAGCGTGAAGGCGCCCAGCCCAAGCAGGAGGAAGGTTCGCCATCCCCCGCGGTGGACATAGTCGCCGATGACGATCCGCGCGCCGTTGACGCCGTGCACCAGCGCCAGGAGCAGGAGGAGCAGGTCGTAGATCCGCCAGAACGGCGAGCCCCAGCGATGCGTCACGAAGGCGAAGTCCACTGCCTGGCCGTTGATCTCGGTCAGCACGTGCATGATGAGCATGTGGCCCAGGGCCAGGATCACCAGCAGCAGCCCGCTGATCCGCATGAACCACCACATGAACCGCTCGAACCCGGCGTTCTCCGGGCGGGTCCTGGCAGCCCGCGAGGGATTCGTCCCCGATACGTAGATCGTCCGCTCGCGGCTCATGCGTGGCCCCATGGCATGAAGGGCGTGATCATGATCAGGCCCAGGGGAATCATGGCCACGACCGTCGAGCTGACCACCGCGTAGGTCAGCGCCCGATAGTGGATCGTCAGACGCGGCCAGAAGTCCATGGCGATCACCCGCAGGCCATTGAGCGAGTGGTAGACCACGGCCGCCATGAGCAGCACCTCGACGAGCCGCATCGGCAGATTGTTGTAGAGCGTCTGCGTCCAGTCGTAGACGGAGGGACCGAAGGAGACGGTGGCGGTCTCCACGATGTGGAGGAACAGGAACACGAGCACACCCACACCGGAGGCGCGGTGGCCAAACCAGGCGAGCTGTGCCCAGGACACGCGATAGCGGAACATCCCGCTCAGATCATCCCCTTTCGCACTTTCGTCCTCCGCGGCGCACGGCGCCGGAGGCATCTGACACGTCGGGCGGAACGATTCTAGCGCGGCGCCTGCCGTTAGGCCGCCCGAACGCGTGCGGCGACGGTTTCGCCGAACTCTCGGGTGCCGGCGGTGCCGCCCAGGTCGTACGTCACGGTCTTCCCCTCGGCGATCACGTCGCGGACCGCGCCTTCCACCGCGGAGGCGGCGGCGGTCTCGCCCAGGTGACGGAGCATCAGCGCGGCCGAGAGGATGAGGGCCGTCGGGTTGGCCCGGTTCTGCCCCGCGTACTTGGGCGCGGAGCCATGCACCGGCTCGAAGACCGCGGCCGTCTCGCCGATGTTCGCACCCGGGGCGACGCCAAGGCCACCCACCAGCCCGGCGCACAGATCACTGACGATGTCGCCGTAGAGGTTCGGCAGCACCATGACGTCGTAGAGCTCAGGCTTCTGCACAAGCTGCATGCACATGTTGTCGACGATGCGGTCCTCGAACGCGATCCGGCCCTCGTACTCGGCCGCGACCTGCTGGCAGCTCTCCAGGAAGAGGCCGTCCGAGAGCTTCATGATGTTCGCCTTGTGGACCGCGGTGACCTTGGAGCGGCCGTTGCGCACCGCGTACTCGAAGGCATATCGGGCGATCCGCTGGCTGGCGGCCCGGGTGATGATCTTGATGCTCTCCGCGGCATCCGGGCCGACCCGATGCTCGATCCCCGCGTAGAGGTCCTCCGTGTTCTCGCGCACGATGACCAGGTCGACATCCTCGTAGCGGCTCGTGACACCCCGCATGCTGCGGGCCGGGCGCACGTTGGCGTACAGCTCCAGGGCCTGGCGGAGCCCGACGTTGACGCTGCGAAAGCCCGAGCCAACCGGCGTGGTGATGGGTCCCTTGATGGCGACGCCGTTGCGGCGGATGCTCTCGATGACCCGGTCCGGAAGCGGCGTCCCCTCGGTGGCGATGGTCGCCTCGCCGGCCTGCTGGATGTCCCAGTCGAAGGCAATCCCCGTTGCCTCCAGGACGGTGCGTCCGGCTTCCGACAGCTCCGGGCCGATCCCGTCTCCGGGGATGAGCGTGACGGCGTAGCTCACGATGCGTGAATCCTTTCAGGTTGCGCCGGTCAAAGCGCCGGCGTACGGCGCGCAGTCTACCGACGACTGCGGGTCGCCGGAGTGCCCGTCCGCCGAAGCCCGGTACAATCGGGAGGTTCCCGCCTGCGGCTGCTGCCCCTCACTGTGCGCGCGCGTCGCGGCGGGCCCAATACAGCGAAGACAGGAGAGTGCATGAAGCTCCAGGAGTACCGGTCGAAGGAGATCCTCGACCGTCATGGCGTGCCGCTGCTCGCCGGAGAGACGGCGACGACGCCGGACGAGGCGCGTGCGGCCGCAGAGCGCATCGGCGGGCCCGTGGTCGTGAAGGCCCAGGTCCTCGTCGGCGGGCGGGGGAAGGCCGGCGGCGTCAAGCTCGCGGCGAACCCGGCCGAGGCAGGGGCCCGCGCGGGCGAGATCCTCGGGATGGAGATCAAGGGCATCACCGTGCGGACGGTTCTCGTGGCGCCGGCCGCCGATATCGCCAAGGAGTACTACCTGGGCCTCATCCTCGACCGGGGCGCCAAGGCCATCACCATCATCGCCAGCGCCGAGGGCGGAGTCGAGATCGAGGAGACAGCGCGCACCAACCCCGCCGCCATCCTCCGCCTTCCGCTTCACCCGCTCATCGGCCTCCAGGAGCACAACATCCGGCGGGCGTCGTTCTTCCTGGGCATCCCCGCAGAGCTGCGCAAGGACTTCCGCGCCGTGCTGCGCGGCCTGCACGCGGCGTTCGTCGCCTCCGATGCCGACCTCGCCGAGATCAACCCGCTGGTGGTGACCACCGACGGACGGCTGCTGGCACTCGACGCCAAGATCGTCCTCGACGACTCGGCGCTCCCCCGCCATGCGGACCTGGAGGCGATGCGCGACCTGAACGAGGAGGAGCCCTCGGAGATCGCAGCGCGCGAGGCGGGCATCAACTTCATCAAGCTCGACGGAACGATAGGCTGCATGGTCAATGGGGCCGGGCTGGCGATGACCACCATGGACCTCGTCAAGCTCGCCGGCGGCGAGCCGGCCAACTTCCTCGACATCGGCGGCGGCGCAAAGGCCGACAAGGTCTCCTCCGCGTTCCGGATCATCCTCGACGACCCGAACGTGAAGGCCATCCTGGTCAACATCTTCGGCGGCATCACCCGTGGCGACGAGGTCGCCCGGGGCATCGTGGAGGCCCGCCAGTCCCTGACCCGGGAGGTCCCCATGGTGGTGCGCATCGTGGGGACCAACGCGGCCGAGGCGGCACCGATCCTCGCCGAAGCCAGGCTCATCACCGCCGAGTCGCTGGACGACGCGGCGGCCAAGGCGGTCGCCGCGGCTGCGGCAGCGGGAGGTGCAGCGTGAGCATCCTGGTCAACCGCGAAACGCGCCTGCTCGTCCAGGGCATCACCGGCCGCGAGGGCGAGTTCCACTCGCGGGCGATGCTCGAGTTCGGCACGAACATCGTGGCCGGCATGACCCCGGGCAAGGGCGGCCAGGCCGCCCTGGACGGGAAGGTGCCGGTCTTCGACACGGTCGCCGATGCCGTGCGCGAGACAGGTGCCAACACGAGCTGCATCTTCGTCCCTGCCGGCGCCGCGCCGGATGCCATCCTGGAGGCGGCCGAGGCGGGCATCGGCCTCGTGGTCTGCATCACGGAGAACATCCCCGCCCTCGACATGCTCCGCGTCTACCACGTGCTGCAGCAGATGGGCACCCGCCTGATCGGGCCCAACTGTCCGGGTCTCACCAGCGTGGGCGCCCGGGCCAAGGTGGGGATCATCCCCAACGACATCCACCGGCCCGGCACCGTTGGCCTGGTGAGCCGCTCCGGCACCCTCACCTACGAGGTCGTGCAGGCGATGACCGATGCGGGCATGGGCCAATCGACCTGCGTGGGCATCGGCGGCGACCCGATCGTCGGCACGAACTTCACCGACGTGCTCGAGGCGTTCAACGCCGACCCGGAGACCGAGGCGATCGTGATGATCGGCGAGATCGGCGGCGAGGAGGAGGAGAAGGCGGCCGCCTTCGTGGCACGCGAGGTGCGCAAGCCGATGGCGGCCTTCATCGCGGGCCGCACCGCCCCGCCGGGACGCCGGATGGGCCATGCCGGGGCGATCATCTCCGGTGGCTCCGGCACCGCGGAGTCCAAGCGCCAGGCGCTCGAGGCGGCCGGGATCGCGGTGGCCGAGTCGCCCTCGCACATCCCGCAGCTGCTCCGGGCGGCCGGCGCCCGCGGCTGATCCCATCCCCCGCCGGGCTCAGTCGTCCGGCTGAAGGAGCTCCCAGAGGACCCCGTTGAGCGTCCGGGGGTGGACGAAGGCGACCTGGCCGTCCGCCCCCTGCCGGGGTGTGGCGTCGATGAGCTCCGCCTCTGCGGCAGCGAGCGCCGCCAGGTCGTTCGGCAGGTCCCGGCTCCGCAGGCAGACGTGGTGAAGGCCCTCGCCGCGCGCGGCGAGAAAGCGGGCGACGCCGCTCTCGGCGTCGAGCGGCTCGATGAGCTCGATCCGGGCTGCCGGCTCGGGCCCCGTGGCCAGGAACACCAGGCGGACCCCCTGCGCCGGCATTGTCACCGGCTCGCCGATGGGCTCCAGGCCGAGGAGGCTCTCATAGCGCGGCAGCGCCTCGCTCAGCGAGCGCACGACGACCGCCACGTGGTCGATGGGACCGAGCCGCGCGGTCACGGCCGGTACTCTCCCCACGCGTCGCGCAGGATGCCGGCGATCTCTCCCAGGGTCGCGTCAGCCTCCACGCAGGCCCGGATGCGGGGCAGCAGGTTCTCGGTCCCCACGGCCGCGTCGCGCAGGGCGGCAAGCGTCGCCTCGACGGGGCGCGGGTCCCGCTCGCGCCGGACGCCGCGGGTCCGTGCCACCTGCCGCGCCTCGGCCTCGCGGTCGATCCGCTGCGGTGCGGGTCGGAGGGATGCGCCCTCCTCGAAGGCATTCACGCCAACCACGATCTGCTCGCCGCGTTCGACGGCGCGCTGGTACGCGTAGGCCGCCTCCGCGATCTCGCCCTGCTGGTAGCCGCCGACCAGGGCAGCCAGGGTTCCGCCACGCTCCTCGATGACGGCCAGCTCGGCGCGGATTCGCGCCTCGAGGGCGTCGGTCAGCGCCTCGACGTAGTACGAGCCACCGAGCGGGTCCACCGGCGCGGCCATCCCGGATTCGTAGGCCAACACTTGTTGTGTTCGAAGTGCCAGACGAGCGGTCTCGGGGGTGGGGAGGCCCAGCGCCTCGTCGAGCGCATTGGTGTGCAGGCTCTGGGCGCCGCCCAGCACGGCCGCGAGAGCCTGGACCGTGGTCCGCGCCACGTTGACGTCCGGCTGCTGGGCGGTGAGGGTGGACCCGCCGGTCTGGACGTGGAATCGCATCGCCATGCTCTTCGGCTCCCGCGCGGCGTAGTGGTCGCGGGCAATGGTGGCCCAGACCCGCCTCGCCACGCGGAACTTCGCGACCTCCTCGAGCAGGTCGTTGTGGGCTGCGAAGAAGAAGGAGAGGCGCGGCGCGAACTCGTCGAAGGCCAGGCCCGCGGCCAGGGCGGCATCGGCGTAGGCCATCGCGTTGGCGACGGTGAAGGCGACCTCCTGGGCCGCGGTGGCACCGGCCTCGCGCATGTGATACCCGCTGATGCTGATGGTGTTGAACGCGGGCAGCTCGCTCCGGCAGTAGGCGAACGTGTCGGTCACCAGGCGCATCGAGGGCTCGGGCGGGAAGATGTAGGTCCCGCGCGCGATGTACTCCTTGAGAATGTCGTTCTGGATCGTCCCCCGCAGCCGGTGGGGATCGACGCCCTGGCGGCGGCCCACGGTCTCATACAGTGCCAGCAGAATGGCGGCCGTGGCATTGATGGTCATGGAGGTGCTGACGCGGTCCAGGCCGATGCCGTCGAGGAGGATCTCCATGTCGGCGGTCGAGTCGATGGGGACGCCGACCCGCCCAACCTCGCCCGCCGCCATCGGATCATCGCTGTCATAACCGATCTGGGTGGGCAGGTCGAAGGCGACCGACAGGCCGGTCTGCCCCGACGCCAGCAGGTAGCGGAAGCGCCGGTTCGTCTCCTCCGCGGAACCGAACCCCGCGTACTGGCGCATGGTCCAGGCCCGGCCACGATACCCGTCAGGATGGATGCCGCGGGTGTACGGGTACGATCCCGGCTCGCCGAGCCCGGAGCCGTCCGCCGGGGCGGCGGCGCCGGGCGGTGGACCGTAGACGGTGTCGATCTCGACGCCCGACGTCGACCGGTCGTGGGTCGGTGGCGGGGCCTCGGGGTGGTCGGGCATGGCAGTCGCGATTGTACCGATGGCGCCGCCATGGCAGACTCATCCCGCCCCACTCGCCCCGCCGCTGAAAGGTTCAAAGCGCATGCCTGCCGCCGCATTCGGCGTTCTCGCGGTGTTCACCGCCGCCTCGATCGCCGCCGGGCTTCTCGCCTGGTGGCTCCTTGGCTCCCGGCTGCCCCTCGGTCCGGTGCTGCCGATCCTCGCCGCCTTCGCGGCGCTCTACGTTTCCGGCCACCGGCTGCGGATCGAGGTGGGACCCAGCACGGAGCTGTTCGGATTCCAGGTCTCGCTGCTCTTCGACCTGGTGCTCGCGGTGGCGGTGGCGTTCCTCGTCGCGCTGCTCGGGCGGCTCGCGAGCGGGCCGCGGCCCTGATGGGAGCGGCGTGGGGCGCTAGTCGAGCCGGATGAGGAGCTGGCCGGTGGTGACCGCCTGACCCGCGGTCACGGCGACCTCGGCGACCCGCCCGGCACGCGGCGCGCGCACCTCGTTCTGCATCTTCATTGCCTCCAGGGTCAGAAGCGGCTGGTTCTCCTCGACCTCGCTGCCCGCCTCGACCTCGACCACGACGACCAGTCCGGGCAGGGTCGCCCTGACCTCGGTCGCTCCGCCGGATGCGCGCGACGCAACCTCCGCCTCGGCGAGCATGCGCTCGCGCCAGGTGCGAACGCTGACCGGAATGCGCCGGCCGCGGAGCGTCACGTGCCAGTCGCTCCCCGACCCCTCGACCACCACCAGCGTGGAGGTACTCCCGTCGGTCAGCCGGGCAACGCCGGTGGCGCGGTCGATCCAGGTGAGGCGCGGCCCGTCGACGGGTGCGGTCTCGTCACCGGCCACGAGGACCTGGTAGTCCGTCATTCGCCGACGGCCTCGCGCCGCGCGAGCCGCGCCCAGGCCGACTCGCCGGCGACTGCGTGCTCCGATCGGCCGGGGGATCCGGTCCCATCGCCGCGCGCCGCCGCGGACCGCCGACCCTCGACGGCCGCCAGCGCAGCCAGCGCGGCATCGGCTCGTCCCAGCTCCGCTCCGTCGCCCCAGCGCTCGGTAATGAGGGCCGTGTCGTACTCCCCTGTGACGAAGGCCGGCTCGTCCACCAGCCACCGGTGGAAGCCGAGGTCGGTCTGCATGCCGCCCACCGCGGTCTCGTCGAGCGCCCGCCGCAGGCGGCGCACGGCAGCGTCTCGATCTGCGGCGTGGACCATGAGCTTGGCGAGGAGCGGGTCGTACTCCGGGGTCAGCGGCAGACCCGGTTTCACCGCCGCATCCACCCGGACGCCGGGCCCCGCCGGAAGGCGCCAGGCGGTCACCGCGCCGCCGACCGGCCGGAAGCCGGCCCAGGGATCCTCGGCGTAGAGGCGGACCTCGATTGCGTGCCCCCGCGGCTCCACGTCGAGCACCTCAGGAGGCAGGGCCTCCCCCGCCGCGATGCGGATCTGCCAGGCGACGATGTCGACGCCGGTCGCGAGCTCGGTGACCCCGTGCTCCACCTGCAGCCGCGTGTTCATCTCCAGGAAGTAGTGGTGCCCCTCGGCGTCGAGCAGGAACTCCACCGTCGCCGCGTTGCTGAAGTCCACCGTGCCGGCGACCCGACGCGCGCTGTCGAAGAGCGCGGCCCGGATCTGGGGGGTTACCGCCGGGGAGGGCGTCTCCTCGACGAGCTTCTGGTGCCGGCGCTGGACCGAGCAGTCCCGCTCTCCCAGGCAGACCAGGTTGCCGTGCCGGTCGCCGAGCAGCTGGACCTCGACGTGCCGCGCCGGGCTCACCAGGCGCTCCACGTAGACCGTGCCGTCGCCGAAGGCGGCAGCCGCCTCCCGCTGCGCCGCCGGCAGCACGTCGGCCAGGTCCTCCTGGCGGTCCACGCGCCGCATGCCCCGTCCCCCGCCACCGGCTGCGGCCTTGACCATCGCCGGAAAGCCCACCGAGGCCAGGTCGGGCGGTGCATCACCGTCGACGGCGACGGTCAGCCCCGGCACGATGGGCACGCCGGCCGCGGCGACGGCACGCCGGGCGGCGAGCTTGTTCCCCAACGCCTCCTGCGCTTCCGGCGGCGGTCCGATCCAGACCAGGCCGGCGGCGATGACCGCGCGGGCGAACGCGGCATTCTCCGAGAGGAACCCGTAGCCGGGATGGACGGCGTCGGCGCCGCTCTGCCGGGCGGCCTCCACCACCGCGGCGATGTTCAGGTAGGAGTCGGCCGCCTGCCGCGGCCCGATCTCGACGGCGACATCGGCCACCTCCGCATGGAGAGCGTCGGCGTCCACGTCGGAGTGGACCGCAACGCTCTCGATCCCGAGCTCGCGGCAGGCGCGCATGACCCGGATGGCGATCTCGCCCCGGTTGGCGACCAGGACGCGGCGGAACGGCGGCGCCATCGGTCTAGCCGGCACCCGGTCCGGTGTCTTTGCGCACGGACAGCCGGCGAATCACAGCGGGATGTTGCCGTGCTTCTTGGGTGGCAGCGACTGCCGCTTGCCCTCCAGCATGGCCAGGCCGGCGACGAGCCGGGCGCGCGTCTCGGACGGCAGGATCACCTCGTCGACGTACCCACGGGCCGCGGCGATGTACGGGTTTGCGAAGCGCTCCTCATACTCGGCCACGAGCTGCGCGCGCTCCGCAGCCGGGTCGGCGGCAGACTCGATGCGGTCGCGGAAGATGATGTTCACCGCACCCTCGACGCCCATGACGGCGATCTCGGCGGTGGGCCAGGCGAAGTTCAGGTCGCCGCGAACGTGCTTGCTGCTCATCACGTCGTAGGCCCCGCCGTACGCCTTCCTGGTGATGACCGTCAGCTTGGGCACGGTCGCCTCGCAGTAGGCGTACAGCAGCTTGGCGCCATGCCGGATGATGCCGCGATGCTCCTGGTCGACGCCCGGGAGGAAGCCCGGGACATCGACGAGGGTGACGAGCGGCACGTTGAAGGCGTCGCAGGTCCGGACGAAGCGCCCGGCCTTGTCCGATGCGTCGATGTCCAGCACCCCGGCCAGCACCTCCGGCTGCTGGGCGACGATCCCCACGCTCCGGCCCTCGATCCGGCCGAAGCCGCAGATGACGTTGCGCGCGAAATGGGCGTGCACCTCGAGGAAGGAGCCGGCGTCCACGATGCCGCCGATGACCGTGTGCATGTCGTAGGAGCGCTGCGGCGAGTCGGGGATCACGGCGTCCAGGGCTGCCCCGTCGACGGCGGGCGGTTGCCATTCCCCCATCCGCGGCGTGAGCTCCACGTTGTTCTGCGGCAGGTAGCCGAGCAGCGCCCGCCCCAGCGCGATGGCCTGCGGTTCGCCGGGCGATAGGAAGTGCGCGACACCGCTCTTCTCGTTGTGCACCCGTGCGCCGCCGAGACCGTCAAAGTCGATCTCCTCGTGGGTCACCGTCTTCACCACGTTGGGACCGGTCACGAACATGTAGCTCGTACCCTCGGTCATGACGGTGAAGTCCGTGATCGCCGGGGAGTACACCGCGCCCCCGGCGCAGGGCCCCAGGATGAGCGAGATCTGGGGGACGACACCGCTGGCCAGGGTGTTGCGCAGGAAGATATCCGCGTAGCCGCCCAGGCTCACGACGCCCTCCTGGATCCGCGCGCCACCGGAGTCAGACAGGCCGATGATGGGCGCACCCGCCTCCACGGCCAGGTCCATGACCTTGCAGATCTTTTCCGCGTGCGCCTCCGACAGCGACCCGCCGAACACGGTGAAGTCCTGGGCGTAGACGAAGACGAGCCGGCCCTCGATCCGCCCGAACCCGGTCACCACCCCATCGCCGGGGATGCGCTGCGCGTCGAGGCCGAAGTCGCTGGCTCGATGGGCGACCAGCGCATCCAGCTCGAAGAAGCTTCCCTCATCAAGAAGCAGGTCCATGCGCTCACGCGCGGTGAGCTTGCCGCGCGCATGCTGCTGCTCGATGCGTCGCTCGCCGCCGCCGAGCTTCGCCTCGCGGCGCAGCTCCATCAGCCGCGCATGTTTGTCCGCCGTCGACACGGATCTCCTCCGAAAGTGCGTGGTGGGCCCAGCAGGGATCGAACCTGCGACCAGCCGGTTATGAGCCGGATGCTCTGACCACTGAGCTATGGGCCCGTCGAT
Organism: uncultured Chloroflexia bacterium; assembly: GCA_963805645.1. Classification (GTDB taxonomy): domain Bacteria; phylum Chloroflexota; class Limnocylindria; order QHBO01; family QHBO01; genus CAVXEH01. The sequence goes on from CAWDVA010000005.1 coordinate 392,657, forward strand.
GCTGGTGGACAAGTCGAGTATAGGCGCTCGTCTTTGCACAAAGACAACAGGTGCCGGACACCTTGTGGATAACTTTCGTGGACCGGCCCCCGGTCGCGCCGCTATCATCGGCGGAACCGCATTCGCGGCCATCTCCCGCCAGCCGAGTCGCACACAGGTGTTGCGTTGACCAAGGTCATTGCCATTGCGAACCAGAAGGGTGGGGTCGGCAAGACGACCACCTCCATCAACCTCGGCGGCGCCCTGGCCGAGATCGGATACCGGGTCCTGTGCATCGACATGGATCCTCAGGCGAACCTGACGGTCGGGCTCGGTATCTCCCTCTCCGATGTCCGGCTCTCCATGGGGAACGTGCTGTCAGAGGACCGCACGCCGCTCGAGGAGGTGGTGCGCCAGACGGAGATGCCCGGACTGTCCGTGGCGCCGTCGACGCTCGAGCTGGCGTCGACGGAGGTCGAGCTGTTCACCGCCATCGGCCGCGAGATGGTGCTGCGTGATGCCATCGCCGGCTGGGCGGAGACGACCTTCGACGTGATCATCATCGACTGTCCGCCGACCCTCGGTCTGCTCACGATCAACGCGCTCGTCGCCAGCAGCCGGGTGATCATCCCCGTGCAAACCCAGTACTACGCCATCAAGGGCCTCACCGCCCTGATCAAGGTCATCAACACCATCAAGCTCAAGCTCAACCACGATCTCGAGATCCAGGGCCTGCTGGCGACATTCTTCGACGGACGAACGGTCCTCGCCCGCGAGATGCTCGAGAACCTGCGCGAGCTCGGCGATCAGCGGGTCTTCAACACCATGATCAAGAACACGGTAAAGCTCGGCGAGGCACCGCTGACCGGAAAGCCGGTGACCGAGTACGCGTCGAACTCGAGCGCAGCGCATGCCTTCCGCGACCTTGCCCGAGAGGTGGTCGAACTTGGCTAGCAAGCGTCCCGCATTCCGGGAGAACATCCACCGCCTGTTCGACGAGGCGGCGGCCATGGACCTCGGTCCGGGCGTCGTGTCGCTGATCGAGTCGCGTGCGACCCGCGCGCAGATCCGCGAGATCGCCGTCGACCGCATCCTCCCGAACCCCGCCCAGCCGCGCCTGTCCTACGAGGAGGATTCGCTCACAGAGCTGGCCAACAGCATCCGGGAACATGGCGTCCTGCAGCCGATCCTGGTGCGCCCGGTCGGCAACCAGTTCGAGCTGATCGCCGGCGAACGACGCTGGCGTGCCTCACGGCTCGCCGAGCGCCAGACGATCCCGGCCATCGTCGTGGAGTTCGACGAGCAGACGGCTCTCGAGGTGTCGATCATCGAGAACCTCCAGCGCGAGGACGTCTCGCCCCTGGAGGAGGCGGCGATGTACCGCAAGATGACCGACCTGGGCTACTCGGTCCGCCAGCTGGCGCAGAAGATCGGCAAGGACAAGGGCTACGTCGAGAACCGCCTGCGCCTGGCCGACGCGCCTCCCGAGATCCGTGAGCTCGTGTCCGTGCGCAAAGACACCATCAGCCACGCGTACGAGCTGATGCGCATCACCGACGACCGGGTCCGGCGCCGTCTGGCGAAGCGGGTCGCCGCTGGCGACCTGACCCTCGCGAAGCTTCGCGCGATCACGGGCGGCGATGTTCCCGACGGCGAGGAGGCGGCTCCCACGACCCGGCGACGGGCCCGGACGACGGCGGGAGCCGTGGCCGCCGCCCGCCAGGCTGACGACGCGCTCCTCGACACCAAGGGCAAGCTGAGCGGGGCCGTCGACGAGCTGGTGGATCTGCTCCGACACCCGGACGTGATGGAGCAGATTCCGGAGGTCAACCGCGCCAACCTGGCCAAGTACCTCACCATCACCCGGCTCAAGCTGGAAAACGCGATCGCGATCCTGCGCTCCGGGATCGAGGAGTAGCCGACTCCGGCGACAGCCGCTCGCGCGGCCGACGGCTACGGGGTGTAGGCCATCACCTCGCGGTGCGCGACGAGGAAGTCGATCAGTCGCTCGCGGGCCTGGGGGTCGATCCGGCGCAACCCGGAGATCGCGCGGGGCAGCTCGAAGATGGGCGCCGCCAGGTGACCCGCGGTGTCGATTCCGACCACGTGATCCGGTCCCCCACCGACGAGGAACGCCCGCTGGAAGCCGCGCGTGTCGAGCTTCGCGACGCTGCAGAAGGCGGCGATGGCGGTGCCCACGCCCATCCGCTTGGCGAAGTCCACGAACAGGTCCGCCGCCCAGTGGTCGATCTGCTCGTCCGACTGGGCCGCGACCATCTCCCGGTACGGCTGCTCTTCGACGGTGGCGCTGCTCATGGGCCGATGATAGCCGAGCGACGCCCGGCCCAGACGCGCCGCCGACACGATGCGCCGGCAGGCGCCGGGCGACGCCGCTCCCCTGCTATCCTCCGGTCGTGATCAACCGTGCCAGCGACCCCCGCACCGAGGACCGCATCGCGTTCGAGATCCTGCGCGGCACTGCCGGCACCGACGTGCCCGCGGTGATTGGTCGCGCGGTCTTCAGCCGCGGCAGCGCAACGGTCGACGCCGAGGAGAGCGTGGCCGTGGCCATCCGCGAGCTGCTGGCGCGTCCCTTCGTCGACCGTGTCCAGGCAGACGAGCGTCCACGGGGTTACCGACGCAGCGCACACGGGCAGGTCGACTTCCTCGTGCCGGGCATGGCCGAGCACTTCATCGCCCGGATGCGCGGCCTCTGGCTCAGCTACCCGGACGGCTCGGTGGTGACGGCGCGCGAGGAGCCTCCTTCGGCGACACCGCAGGACACGCTCCCGGCCATCTCCGACACGACGGAGTCCTCGCCCACCGTCATTGAGCCCTCCACACGCCGGGGCACGCTCGAGGCCGACGAAGAGACGGCAGGCGGGCCGCCCCTGGTCCGCGGCCACGCGCCGCTCAGCGGTCTCCGCACCGTCGCGCCGGCGCCATCGACGCATCGCACGGATTGCGGCTGGATCGTCTAGGATTCTTGCGCAGATTTACCGAGACTTACTGAGATGTTGCTGGTTCTCCCGCCTGACCTGGCGCGCCGCAGGCGAATGAGCACGCCGACCCCGATCGAGTAGAATCTGCCGCGATGTCCACGCGATTCCTGATCGTCCCTGCCGGCATCCTGGCCGTTGCCCTCGTCTACTGGCTCCTGTCGCACGACATGGCCGGGACGACGATGCTGGGCATCTTCGGCCTCGCGACGGGCCTGTACGGCGCAATCCTGCTGCCGTCCGCGAACGACGTGGGCCCCACCGCGCCAGTCGATCCGGACTGGGAGCCGGGCAGGCGCCCGGACTGATCCCCCGCCGCAGCACCCCGGACGCCGGACACGTTGATGCCGGGGTCCCTGTGGCTGCCCTAGCGGTTGCCCGCTAACACAGAGCCCCGGCTCACCAGTACTAACGGACTAGCCCGCCCGGTGTTAGTCGACCCACTGAGAAATCCTGGCCCGATGGCGCCAGATCAGCGGATCCCCGTGTCGTACCCGATGTCGACGACCACGCGGCTCTCCCCCGCCCGGACCTCCACGCTGACCGGCGATGGGGTCCCGAGCAGTCCGGCAACAGGCTGAGGGACGAGCCGATACGTCCCCGGAGCCAGGTCGGCGACAAAGGCACCGTCCGCCCCGGAGACGACGGACATGACCTCGGTGCCGTCGGCGTCGCGAATCGAGATCACGGCGTTCGGAACCGGCTGCGCCGAGCACGCCGGCGCCGGGGGCGCGCGCTCGACCGGGCAGGTCGGGGCGGCGGTGACCAGCCCGACCACCGCGACCAGGCCCGACGCCGGGCCCCGCGATCCGGGCGGTGCGCACGCGCCGAGGCCGACGGCCAGGGCAAGGACCACGGCCGGCAGCACCGTGGATGCGGCTCGAACGGTCACCCCAGTCAGACGCCGCGGCCCGCCTCCGGGTTCCGGGTTCCGCACCCGTTCGCCGCATTCGCGTCCGGTCGCTAGAGGCGCTCCGCCGCAAGATGATCCAGCGCTCGCGCCAGAGCCGCCTCTTCGACCGATGTCAGGCGTCCTTCGAGGACCGGCAGGTAGAGCTCCTCCTCCGACAGGTGCGTCTTCAGCAGAGCATAGAGCCGCAGCATGATCCGCCGGAGCGCCAGCACCGACGACCGATCCACCTCGAGCACCGCATCCGCTCCGATGCGACGGCCGAGGGATGCGACGAGCCGCCGGATCTCCCGGTGCTCCGTCGCCATGGGGACGGTAATGCCCCGGGTCGCCAGCAAGCGGTCGAGAGTGGGGTAGACCGCCACCTCCACGGTCTCCATGTGCGGGATCAGGCTGTGCACCAGGCCCTCGTGTACCTCGCGCAGCTGCGGCAGCTGGCTGACCAGCCGGGCATTGTCCAGGCAGTCACCGTTGAGACAGTCGGCGAGTTCGTTCAGCTGGTTCACATACCGCCACATCAGATCATGGTGCTCATGGGTCACCTTGGTCAGCGGCAGCATGGGGTCACCTCCCTGCGGCCTCTCCGACCGTTGCGCGCAGCATCCACAGCGTCTTCTCGTGGATGGCCATCCGGCGGCCGGCCAGATCCAGCGAGACCGGGTCGGATGCCGCCTCCGCGGCGCGGGCGACCGCGGCCGCAGTTCGGAGCAGCACCTCGTGGCCCTCGATGAGTCGTCGAACCATCTCCATGGCGTCGGGCGCACCCTCCGCATCCACGACCGAAGCCAGATGTGAGAGTTCTCGGTACGAGCCGGGGGCCATTGACCCGAGGGCTCGGATCCGTTCCGCGATCTCGTCGACGGCGTCGCGCAGCTCCAGGTACTGCTCCTCGAACATCAGGTGCAGTGAGCGGAAGTGCGGTCCCGTCACGTTCCAGTGGTAGCCGTGCGTCTTGAGGTAGAGCGTGTACGTGTCGGCGAGCAGGCGTGCAAGCTCGTCGGCGAGCGCCCCCCGCATGCCGGAGACGCTCTGCGCGGGAGCAATCATCTCGGGAACCCTCCGTCTCATGTGTCGAGCACGACCCGGCATGCCCGCGCAAGCCGGGTCGCCCTCGTCTGTCAAGGGCGTCCGGCAGCCGGGCGGACGCCGCGAAGATCCTCCAGATCGGCCTCGAGTCGGCTCATCTCCTCCCGGAGCTCGTCCAGCCGTGCCTCGATCGCCTCCGCCGGGGCGGCCCGGTCCGGCCGCGAACCGCGGCGGCGCGGCCGCCAGGTCGGCCAGTCGGCTTCGTCATACCAATCAACGGGCCCATACCAGGCACGGTCGAATGGTGCGCGGTGCCAGGGCGCGCAGCCGTGCCCGTCGTGCCAGCCATGCCAACAACCCACATCAACCTCCCGCACGCCAGCCAAGACGATCGGTTCCGTCCAGGAATGCCTCGATCAGGCGCGCACGTTCATGCATCACCCCGATCCACTCGTTGAGCGCGGCACGACCGGCCCGCGTGAGCCGGTATGTCCGCCGGGGTGGTCCGTCCTCCATCACCCAGGCCGATTCCACCAGGCCATCCGCCTCAAGCTCACGGAGAGTCCGGTACGCCATCCCCACATCCACACCGTCGGGCGCCAGGCAGAGGTCGTTCAGGCCCGCGATCAGCGCTCCCCCGTGGGCTTCCCCGTCCGCGACAAGTCGCAGCAGGAATGGCTCCAGCCACCGTCCCCGGCGGCCGCCAGGGCGTACCCAGCCCCGGTAGCCGCCGTGATGCGGATGGGGGTCGGCGTGGTGCCGTGCGTGGTCCTGCCCTTGGCGATCAGCATCGACCATGCCAATAGCATGAATATGTCTCCAACATATGCCTAGAGCCGAACGGCCCTCGTGAAGACGGCCCGGGGGCTACTGGCGCGCCGGGACCGGGGTAGGGCCGGGCGAAAGACGATGCCCGGGGCGGACGCCCTGTTCCCCCGCGTCGGCGAGGTCCCCGACGGCATCCGCCGGAGTCGCTCCGAGGTCGATGGTCACCATCGGGTGGACGGCGGCCATCAGCGCCGGCCTGTGCGTGATGAAGAGGGCGGTGCGGCCCGCCGTGAGGGCGAGCGTGTCCGCCATCAGCGCGGTGGCCGTGGCCTCGTCCAGGTGCTCGGTGAGCTCGTCGAAGACGAGGACGGGTCGATCGCCGAGGAGCGTGCGCGCCAGCTCGATCCGCTGGCGCTGGCCCCCTGAGACGCGCGCTCCGTGCTCGCCGACCAGGGTGTCGAGCCCGCCCGGCAGGGATGCGACCCACGCGCCGAGACGCGCGGCCCCAATGGCCTCCAGGAGCTCGGCGTCCGTCGCGTCCGGACGCGCGATCCTCAGGTTTTCGCGCAGGGACGTGTCGAAGAGGTGCGGGTCCTGGGCGCACAGGCCGATGATCCCGCGCACGTCGTCCCCCGCCAGAGCACTCAGCTCGACTGAACCATCGGCCGTCACCAGCTCGACGGTGCCGGAGGACGGGTCGAGCTGCCGAAGGAGCAGCGCGGCGAGCGTGCTCTTGCCGGTGCCGCTTCCCCCGGTCACCAGCGCGCGCTCGCCCGCTCGCAGGTCCAGGTCGACGCCGCGCAGGACGTCGCGGGAGCCGGCGGGGTACCGCGCGCACACCCGGCGCAGCCGCAGGCCATAGGGACCGCGAGGCACCCGGATCGGTCGGTCGGGCTCGCGGACGGGATCGGGTCGCGCCAGCACCTCGCTCAAGCGCCGTGCGGCAGAGCGGACTCGCGGGAGCTGCTGCGCGGCCGGCGCCACGCCGCCGATCAGCTCGTGCGCGGCAATCGGGGTGAGCACCACCACCGCCAGCGCGACGCCGCCGATCGCTCCGGCGCGCAGCGCCAGCACGCCAAGCACGAGACCGAGCCAGACCGCGCTTCCCTGGGCAAGCTCCGTGACCAGCGTGCCCAGGCCGGAGCCCAGGGCCGAGCGCGCCTCGGCGTCGCGGAGCCGGCGGTCGATGGCACCCACCGCGCGCAGGCGGGGCTCGCAGGCATCGGAGATGAGCAGCTCCGGCGCGCCGCGCAGGAGCTCAAGCGCTTCACCCGCAAGGGCGCCACGGGTGGGCGCCACGCTCGCCTCCGCGCGACGGGCGACGACGGCCGCCAGCAGCGGGGCCGCGACACCGGCCGTGACCAGGCTGAGCGCGAGCGCGAGACCCGCCAGGGGCAGGATGGTGCCGATGAGCAGCACCGTCGCACCGCCGATCGTCGCCGCCACGACGTAGGGCAGCGCGACGCGCAGCCAGACATCGGCGAGGCCGTCGATGTCGGTGACGATGCGGGCCAGCAGGTCCCCCGACCGATCCTGGGCCAGGCCGGACGGCGCGAGCGCGCGCAGGCGGCGATAGGCCGCGAGGCGAAGGTCGGCGAGAACACGGAAGGCCACGTCGTGCGCCGCCAGGCGCTCCGCGTAGCGAAGCGCGCCGCGGGCAACACCGAACGCGCGAACCGCCACGATGGCCACCATCAGGTAGAGGACCGGTGGCCGCTCGGCCGCTCGGCTGATGAGCCACGCCGAGGTCGCCGTCAGGCCAACGGCCGCACCCGCGCCGGCCATCCCGGCCGCCGCGGCCAGCACGACCCGGCGGCGGTGCAGCCACCCCAGGCTCAGGACCCAGCCAAGGCTGCCGGTGCGTCTCATGCCGCGAGCGCCTCCTCGCGCGCCGCCACGCGGACGACCCGGTCGACCCCGGCAAGCGCCGCCGGCCGGTGAGCGACGATGAGGACCGCCCTGCGATCCCGGCGCGCCAGGGTGCGCAGCGCCTCGAGCACGGAGGCCTCCGTCAGCGCGTCGAGGCCGGCCGTCGGCTCGTCGAGGAGGACCAGCGGCGCGTCGCGGGCGAAGGCCCTCGCGATGGCGAGCCGCCGGCGCTGCCCGCTGGAGAGTCCCGCTCCCCCCTCCCCGAGGGGGGTCGCCGGATCGACCGCTCCGAGGCCAACCGCTGCGAGCGCGGCTCGAACAGCCGTGTCATCTGCGCCCCGGTCACCGAGCCGGACGTTGCTCGGCGACGCTGCCGGCGACCAGGTACGGCTCCTGCGACACCCAGGCGATCTGACGGCGCCAGGCGTCGGGCGCCATCGCCACCACGGGGACCGAGGAGCGCCCATCCTCCACCAGGATCGACCCGTCGCTCGGAATCACCAGGCCGGCGATGGCGAGCAGCAGCGAGGTCTTGCCCACGCCGCTCGCGCCGGTGAGGGCCACGAGCTCACCGCCACGCACCTCCAGGCTGGCGCGGTACGGGGCGGCAAGGGCGCGATCCGGCTGGAGGACGGTCACGTCGCGAACCACCAGGCGCCCACGGCGCAGGTCCGGGATCCCCCGGCGGTCGCCGGTCGCCGGCGTCGGAGCCTCGATGATGGCGAACGCCGCATCCGCGGCGGCAAGGCCCTGCTCGCTGGCGTGGAAATGGGCACCGAGCTGGCGCAGCGGTAGATACGCCTCGGGCGCGAGGACAAGCACGAACAGGCCGGTCTGCAGGTCGAGCGCGCCGTCGACCAGCCGCAGGCCGATGCCGACCGCCACCAGGGCGACAGAGAGGGTCGCCCCCAGCTCGAGGACGAAGGCCGACAGGAACGCGACTCGCAGAGCGGCCAGGCTCTCGCGCCGGTACTCGTCGGTCACCCGGGCGAGTCCCGCTTCCCCGGCCGCGGCGCGTCCGAACAACTTGAGCGTCGGCAGCCCGGCCAGCACGTCCCCGAAGTAGTGGGCGAGGCGCGTGAAGGCGCGCCATCGGCGCCGGCGATGGGCCTCGGTGGCAAGGCCGATGAGCACCATGAACACGACCATCAGGGGCACCGTCAGCGCGACGGTCAGCCCCGCCACGAGGTCCGCGGGGAGCAGCGCGACCACGACCACCACGGGGAGGATGACCGCCAGGACCAGCTGTGGCAGGTAGCGGGCGAAGTAGCCGTCCAGCGCGTCGATACCCTGCGTGGCGAGCGCGACGACCTCCCCCTCGCCGCCGCCCACGTCGCGCCGCGGCCCGAGTTCAACGGCGCGCCGCAGGATGCCCATGCGCAGCGTCGACTTCACCTGCGCCGAGGCGCCATGGGCGGTGGACTCGCGCAGCCATCCGACCACGGCCCTGCCGGCGAGCACCGCTGCGAGCCAGCCCAGCTCCGGGCCCAGGCTCGCCAGATCGGCTCCCCGCTGGACGGCGGCACTGATGGCGCGCGCCAGCAGGGCGGCCTGCGCAATGGCGAGCGCGGCGGACGCGAGCCCCAGCACCACGCTCGACGCCAGGTGGATCCGCGCCGCCCGGGCGTGCGCCAGGAGGCGCGGGTCGAGCCGCCTCACCCGCCGGGCGTCTCGCCGGGCTCCGTTGCGCTCCGGGCCGACTTCCCCAGGCCGATCCGGTGGCGGAAGACCCAGTAGGTCCAGGCCTGGTAGATCAGCACGATCGGGGTGAAGATCACGGCCACCACGGTCATGATCGTGAGCGTGTACGAGGTCGAGGCGGCATTCGTCACCGTCAGGCTCCACGCGGGGTCAGTGCTCGACGGCAGCACATTGGGGTAGAGCGTCACGAACAGGGTCACCACCGCGAGGGCGATGGTCACCGCCGAGCCGACGAAGGCCCAACCCTCGCGGCCGACGCGATTCGCCGCCAGGCCACCAAGGAACACCACCGCGGTCACGACCGAGAGCGCGAGCGTCGTGGCGTCGCCGCGCTGGGCCCAGGTCCACCCCAGGAACGCAACCGCCAGAACGGCGGCCACGAGCCCGGCCCGGCCCGCGATCCGGTTCGCGCGCGCGCGAAGCTCGTCAGTTGTGCGCAGTGCCAGGAACACGGCGCCGTGCGTGACGAACAGGGCCAGGGTCGTCAACCCACCCAGCAGGGCATAGGGATTGAGCAGGGTGAGCAGGTTGCCGGTGAACTCGTGGTTCGCGTCGAGCGGCACGCCCGCCACGATGTTGGCGAACGCGACGCCCCACAGCACCGCGGGCAGCAGCGAACCCACGAAGATCGCTGCATCCCAGCGCCGACGCCAGGCCGGCTCGGGGCGCTTGTTGCGGTACTCGAAGGCGACGCCTCGCACGATGAGGCCCACCAGGATCAGGAACAGGGCCAGGTAGAAGCCGGAGAAGAGACTCGCGTACCACTCCGGGAAGGCCGCGAAGGTCGCGCCTCCGGCGACGAGCACCCAGACCTCGTTGCCGTCCCAGACGGGACCGATGGTGTTGATGAGGACCCGGCGCTCTGACCCGGTCCGCCCCAGGAACGGAAGCAGGACGCCGACCCCGAAGTCGAAGCCCTCCAGGACCAGGTAGCCGATCCAGAGGATCGCGATGAGCGCGAACCAGATGTCGGTCAGTTGCATGACAGCGCGATCCCTTTCCTAGTACGCGAAGCTGAATGGCTCATCCGCGTCGTGGTCGGCGGTCGCCTCCTCGGGTGACGGCAGCCCGGCCCGGATTCGGCGAAGCAGCAGCCGAACCTCCACGATCGCCAGGGCGCCGTAGAGCACCGTGAACCCGACCATCGTGATGAGGACCTCCCAGGCCGGCGTCCCGGGCGAGACGCCGGATGCGGTGCCCATCAGGCCGAAGACGATCCAGGGCTGGCGGCCCATCTCGGTGAAGATCCAGCCGATGGAGTTGGCCGCGAGTGGGAGGAGCGGCAGCGCGATCGCAGTCGCGAGCAGCCATCGGTTCGGCCGCAGGCCACGCCGGCGCACGGCCCAGAGCATCCACAGCGCCGCCAGCGCGGCGAGGGCGCCCGCCCCGATCATCAGCCGGAACGACCAGTAGGTAAGTGGGACGATCGGTCGGTAGTCACCCGCCCCGTACAGCGACTGGTACTCGACCTGCAGGTCGTTGATGCCCTCGACCGAGCCGTTCAGGTCGCCGGTCGCCAGGAAGGAGAGCAGATCCGGCACCCGGATCGAGAACACCTCCTTGCTGCCATCGAGGGTACCGACCGTGAAGAGGCTGAACGAGGCCGGCTGGCTCGTCTGGTACAGCGCCTCCGCGGCGGCCATCTTCATGGGCTGGACGCTGGTCATCACCCGTGCCTGCTGATCGCCGCTGACCACGACCAGGAGCGCCGCCACGAGCGCGGTGACGGCGCCCAGGCGAGCGGCCGTGCGGAAGGCGTCGCGATCCTCGTCCGGGTGTCGCGCCAGACGCCACAGGGCAATACCCGCCACGAAGGCACCCGCCGTCATGAAGGCCGCCACGATGGTGTGGGCGAAGGTGATCACCGCGAGCTTGTTGGTCAGGACCGCGGCGAAGTCCGTGAGCTCGGCTCGGCCGCTGGCCGCGTTGAGCGTGTAGCCCACGGGGTTCTGCATCCACGCGTTGGCGGCCAGGATGAAGTACGCCGACAGCATGGTGCCGATGGCGGCCAGCCAGATCGTCGCGAGGTGCACCCGCCTGGAGAGCCGGTTCCAGCCGAAGATCCATAGGCCCAGGAAGGTCGACTCGAGGAAGAACGCCAGCAGCCCCTCGATGGCCAGCGGCGCGCCGAAGATGTCCCCCACGAACCGGCTGTAGTCGCTCCAGTTCATCCCGAACTGGAACTCCTGCACGATACCGGTCACCACCCCAAGCGCGAAGTTGATCAGGAACAGCTCGCCGAAGAACTTCGTCAGGCGCAGGTAGCTCTCCTTCCCGCTGCGCACCCACGCGGTCTGCAGGCCCGCAACCAGGAAGGCCAGGCCGATCGTGAGCGGGACGAACAGGAAGTGATAGACCGTGGTGATGCCGAACTGCCAGCGAGCGAGGTCAAGCGCATTCATACGGGCGTGCATCCTCCGCGCGGCACCCTGCGCCGCGCACGTCGAACGGGCGGCCGGCAGCGGGCCGGCAGCCTCACCTGTCCACTGTCGATGGATTCACCGGACCGGGGGTCGACCGCGCGTCCGCGGTCGATGGGAATGCCCGAGCGGTCGGCAGCCGGGGACGCCCGGGAGCCGCCGTGAACCGGAGGTCGCGCGTGCGCGACGACAAGCTTCCTCCTCGGCGGGCTGCGGTGATCTCGGTACCCCGACGCTAGGGGTCTCGCAGATCCCGCGGAAGGGAGAAATCTCCTCCCGGGCGGATGCCGAATGGCCCGTTGTCACCGGGCCGCTGCCCGGACGCCGCCGGGCCTGCGCCTACGACCTGGCCATCGCCGGCTTGCCCGCCGGCACGCTGTAGCCATGCTCCGCGATCTCCATGGCGCGCGAGCGGTACGCCTGGAGCGAACCAGGCGTCTTCGCCCGGAACCCGTCGACCATTCGGTTGTACATGGAGAAGCCCGCCGCGATGAGCACCGCCAGCTGGACGTCGGCGTCGGTCGCCCCGGCCGCCTTCGCGGCCGCGACATCCTCGCCGGACAGCTCCCGCGCATCGCCACCAACGGTCCGGGCCACGTTCAGCAGGGCCTGCATCTTCGGGTCGAAGCCCTCCGACGATCCCACCTTGAGCGTGTCGATCAGAGCGATGCGGTCCGTGTTGCCGGAGCGCTCCAGGAGCGCAGTCGCGTGCTCGCCGTGCGAGTCCATGCAGAAGAAGCAGCCATTCGCCGCCGACACGGCGGCTGCAAGCAGCTCGCGCTCGGCGCGGGTCAGTGTCGTGCCGGGGTAGTCGTTAACGAGCAGCTCGTCGGCCAGTCCGCGCATGTGGAGACCGAGGCCGGGGGTAAGCTGCATCGCCGCCACGATGCCGGGAACGTCGGGCAGACTGCCGACGATCGGGTCCTGCCGAGCGCGGGCGAGACGCTCTTCATCACGTGCCATCCGAAATCCCTCCGTGCTGCCACTCAGGACATTCGGAGCAAGTATGCCCCCGGCGGCCGCCGGCGGCTATCCTTGGACACCAGCATGGCTGCCGGACTGTCGCTTCGATGCATCCTGCGCGGCGGTGGCCGCCGCGGGGTGGCACGCCGCGAGGCCACGGGGTCATGACGGCACGAGCGCTCACCGTCCGGGGGACGAGCTACCCGGTGGTGCTCCCCAAGCTCCGCGATCCCAGGCTGCACGTGGCCGCGGTCATCATCACCATCCACGTCCTGGGGCAGGTGGGACTGCACTTCGCGGTGAGCGTGCCGCAGATCCTCGCTGCGATCCTGACCTGCGCCATCATCGAGCTGACGCTCACCTTCAGGGAGACGCGGTCGATCGTCTGGCCCGCGAGCGCAATGCTCACCGGCAGCGGCGTGGCCCTCATCCTGCGGTACGTCGGGACACACCCTGACGACCACTGGACGTTCGACGGCTGGTACGTCTTCGCCGCGATTGCGGGGCTCTCGCTCCTGACGAAGTACGTCATCCGATTCCGCGGCTCGCACATCTTCAATCCGTCCAACATCGGTCTGGTCGTTGCCTTCCTGCTCCTGGGCAGCACGCGGATCGAGCCGCTGGACTTCTGGTGGGCTCCCCTGGATGTCCCCATGGTCATTGCCTACGCCGTGATCGTCGGTGGCGGGGTCCTCATCACCCGCCGGCTGCACCTGCTGGCGCTGGCGGCCACCTACTGGGGGCTCCTCGCAATCGGGATCGGTGTGCTCGCGGCATCGGGCCATTGCATGACGGCGCGCTGGGCGTTCGCACCCGTCTGCGGCTTCGACTTCTGGCGGGTGATCGTGACCTCCCCGGAGGTCCTGATCTTCCTGTTCTTCATGATCACCGACCCCAAGACGGCCCCCGCCGGCCGGCTGGCCCGCATCGTCTTCGGAGTCCTGGTCGCGATCACGACCACGCTGCTGATGGCCCCCCAGACCAACGAGTTCGGCGCCAAGGTCGGCCTGCTGGCGGGGCTGGTCGTGATCTGCTCCCTTCGGCCGTTCATTGACGCCATCATGCCGGCCGCACGGTCGGCGGACGACGACTTCACGTCCTTCTCGCGGCGCCTCGCCGGCAGCGGGAGGTGGCGCTGGGGTGCCGTGGCCCGCTTCGGGGCAATCGCTGCCGCCGTGCCCCTTGTCGGGGCGGGCATCGTGCTGGCCGGATCTCCGGCACGTGGAGTCGTCCTGCCGAATGCCTCCGAGCTCCTGAGCCAGGTGCCGCACCAGATCAACGCGGCCACCCTCCCGTCCTTCACCGTGGGGCAGGACGTCGCCGACTGGGATCACCAGATCGCCGGCCCCGAGATGCAGGGCATCGTCCTGACCCTGGCAGAGAACCTGGAGCTGGAGAGCCAGGCGCTGCTCCGGCGCGACCCGGCGATCCTCGCCGCCGTCGACCACGGCGACCGGCTCGCCCAGATGCAGGAGCGGCTGCGCGAGGCGCAGGCGACCGGCACCACCACGATCGCGCGCTACCAGTTCGATTCCATGCACGTCTCCCTCCTGGTGCCCTTCGGGGTGCAGACCGGCCTGAGCCTGGGATTCACGGCCAGCGGGACGGTCACCACCGTGACGTACGGTCCCGGCGGAACCGTCGCGTCGCAGGAGCCCTCGCCCTTCACCCTGACCTTTGCGATGCGCCGCGCAACGGGGGCCCGATGGCTCCTGGTCGGGGTGCTCCCCGCGCCACCGGGCAGCTGACACCCGCCCACCGCAGACCGGCGCACGGCGGTTTGTGTTGCTTTCTCACAAACGTGTGGTACGCTCGTTCGTGATCGACGCACGACCTGGTGCGGCGCAGGAGGGTGCACGTGGACGGTGACTTCTTCACGGATGTCAGGGAACCGATCCCCTACTCCGGGCTCGATTCGGACGATCCGTTTTCCTACAAGGTCTATGACCCCGATCGCATGGTGCTCGGCAGGCGCATGGAGGATCACCTGCGCATCGCCGTCTGCCTCTGGCATTCGTTCAACTGGCCCGGATCCGACGTGTTCGGCTCCGGGACCTTCGACCGTCCATGGCTGGACGCGTCGCTCGAGCCCATGGCAGCCGCGCGGACCAAGGTCGCGGCCGCGTTCGAGTTCCTCACCAAGCTCGGCACGCCCTACTTCTGCTTCCATGATCGCGACGTCGCCCCCGAGGGGCGCACCTTCGCCGAGACCCGTGGCAACCTCGATGCCATGGTGGGCGAGATCGAGACCCACATGGCGCGCACCGGCAAGCGCCTGCTGTGGGGAACGGCCAACCTCTTCAGCCACCCGCGGTACGCCGCCGGGGCCGCCACCAACCCGGATCCGGAGGTGTTCGCCTACGCCGCCGCCCAGGTGAAGGACATGCTGGAGGCGACCCATCGGCTCGGAGGGGAGAACTACGTCCTGTGGGGCGGCCGCGAGGGCTACGAGACGCTCCTGAACACGGATCTCGCCCACGAGGAGCAACAGCTGGCCCGCTTCCTGACGCTGGTCGCCGAGCACAAGCACCGCATCGGCTTCAGCGGCACCCTTCTCATCGAGCCGAAGCCCCAGGAGCCCACCAAGCATCAGTACGACTACGACGTCGGGACCGTGCTCGGGTTCCTCACGCGCCACGACCTTGCCGACGAGTACCGGGTCAACATCGAGGTGAATCACGCGACCCTCGCCGGCCACAGCTTCCACCACGAGGTGGCGCTGGCCATGGCGAGCGGGACCTTCGGCAGCATCGACGTGAACCGCGGGGACTACCAGAACGGCTGGGACACGGATCAGTTCCCGAACTCCGTGGACGAGCTCTCGCTGGCGCTGTTCGAGATCCTGCGCGGCGGAGGCTTCACCACCGGCGGTTTCAACTTCGACACCAAGCTGCGGCGCCAGAGCATGGCCCGCAGCGACCTGTTCCACGCCCACATCGGCGGGATCGACACGCTGGCCCGGGCCCTGCTGGTGGCGGCGGACATGCTGTCGGCGGGTGACCTCCAGGCGCTCAAGGACGAGCGCTACGCCGGCTGGTCCGGCGAGCTCGGCTCGGCGATCCTGGACGGCCAGCGCACCCTCGCCGACCTGGAGGCAGAGGTGGCGGCAGGCGGGATCGATCCGCGGCCGGTGTCGGGCCAGCAGGAGCGGCTCGAGAACATCGTCAACCAGCGAATCTGGACAGCCGACCGCAGCGACCGAACCTGACCGATGGCGCTCGTCCTGGGGATCGACGTCTCGACCACGGCGACGAAGGCGGTCCTGGTCGACGGCACCGGAACCGTCCGCGGCGTGGGAACCGCGGAGTACGGCCTCTCGACTCCGCGGCCGTTGTGGAGCGAGCAGGATCCGGCGCTGTGGTGGGCGGCCACGCAGGAGGCGATTCCACGGTCGCTCGCCGCCGCGGGGGCCACCGGCGATGACGTCGAGGCAGTGGGCCTGACCGGCCAGATGCACGGTGCCGTGCTCCTCGACCGGGACGGTTCCGTCATCCGGCCCGCGATCCTGTGGAACGACCAGCGAACCGGCGCGGAGTGCGACGAGATCCGCGCCCGGGTCGGCCTCGAACGGCTCATCGAGCTCACCGGCAACGACGCCCTGACCGGGTTCACCGCGCCGAAGCTGCTGTGGGTCCGCAACCACGAGCCGGATGCCTGGCGGCGCCTCGCGACGGTCCTGCTGCCCAAGGACGAGGTGCGCCGCCAGCTGACCGGCGACGTGGCCATGGACGTCGCCGACGGTTCGGGGACGCTGCTCTTCGACCTTGCGGCACGCACCTGGTCACCGGAGGTGCTCTCGGCACTGGAGCTCGACCCGGGGTGGTTCCCGCCGACCTTCGAGGGGCCTGCCGTCACCGGCCGGCTCACCACGGCGGCGGCAGCCGCCACCGGGCTCCGCGCCGGCACGCCGGTCGTGGCGGGCGGCGGGGACCAGGCGGCAAACGGCGTCGGCGTGGGCGCCATCGACGAGGGCGTCGTGGCGCTCTCGCTGGGGACCTCGGGGGTCATCTTCGCAGCCACCCGCTCCCCCATCCGTGAGGCAAGGGGGCGCGTCCACGCCTTCTGCCACGCCGTGCCCGGACGGTGGCACCTGATGTCGGTGATGCTCTCGGCGGCCGGCAGCTTCCGCTGGTTCCGGGACGCCCTGGCGCCGGGAGAGGCCTTCGGCGACCTCGCCGCCTCGGCCGAGCCGGTCGCGGCGGCCACCGAGGGGCTGCACTTCCTCCCCTATCTCACCGGAGAGCGGAGCCCGTACCCCGACCCGGAGGCGCGCGGCGCGTTCGTGGGACTCACGACGGCTCATGACCGCCGGCACCTGGTCCGCGCAGTGCTCGAGGGCGTCGCGTTTGGCCTGCGGGACGGACTCGACCTGATGCTCGCGGCCGGGATGCCCCGACCGGCACAGATCCGCGCCTCGGGTGGCGGCCTGGCCAGCGCGACCTGGCGCCAGATCCTCGCCGACGTCCTCGACGTGGAGCTGGTCACCCCCTCGACGACCGAGGGCGCCGCGTTCGGAGCGGCGACGCTGGCCGCGGTGGGTGCCGGCTGGTTCGCGGACGTCTCCGCCGCGACCGAGGCGCTGGTGCGGACGTCGCCCGCGGCCGCGCCGGACCCGGGGCGTGCGGCCACCTACGCCGACGCCCACGCCGCGTTCCGCGAGCTCTACCCCGCGCTGGCGCCGTCGTTCCACCGGGCGCCCTGAGCGCCGGGGGCGGTCGTCTAGCTGACGGGGAACTCCCGTTCCTCGGCGGTGGGCTCGGCCTGGTCGCCGCCCATGATGATCATGGCCAGCACCTCGTCCGGCGCCACCTCCTCGCGCCGCACGGTCTTCACCAGCCTGCCGTGGTACATCACGCTGATCCGGTCGGACAGGTCGAAGACGTCGTGGATGTCGTGGCTGACCAGGAAGATGCCAATCCCCTCCGACTTGAGCTGCCGGATCAGGTCGCGCACCTGCTCCGTCTCCGCCGGACCGAGCGCGGCGGTGGGCTCATCCATGATCAGGATCCGGGCGTTGAAGTGAACGGCCCGGGCGATGGCCACCGACTGCCGCTGGCCGCCGGACAGTGACATGACCGGCGTCTTGAAGTTGGAGAAGTTCGGGTTGAGCCGATGCATGACCTCGCGGGTGGCGGCCTCCATCGCGCCGTCGTTCAGCCCGCCAATCAGGCTCGTGATCTCGCGCCCCAGGAACAGGTTGCCCGCCGCGTCGATGTTCTCGGCGAGGGCGAGCGTCTGGTAAATGGTCTCGATGCCCAGCCGCTGCGCATCTCGTGGATTCGAGATCTGGACCCGTTTCCCATCGATGCTGATCTGGCCCGCGTCGGCCGGGTGAGCTCCGGAGAGCACCCGCATCAGGGTCGTCTTGCCGGCACCGTTGTGGCCGACCATCCCAACGACCTCACCCCTCATGAGGTCCACGCTCACGTCGTCCACGGCATGAACTCCGCCGAACGAGACGTGGATGTTGTCCATCTGGACAAGGGGTGTAGCCGGGGCCTCGGTCACGCCGGTCATGGTCTTGCCTTCCTCTTCGCTCACCGTCGGGGACCCCGCCGGCGCGTGTACGCATCGAATGCGACGGCCAGAATCAGCACGATGCCGGCCGCGACGTTCTGGCCGGGCGAGTTCACGCCCGAGAAGCTCAAGCCGTACTTGAGCGAGGCCATGACGAACGCGCCAAGCACGGCGCCGGGGATGGTGCCGATGCCGCCGGAGAACGAGGTCCCGCCGACCACCGCGGCGGCGATGACGTAGAGCTCATAGCTGACCCCGATATCGAGGGTCGCTCCGTTGAGGCGCGCAGCGGCGACCGCCGCGGCCAGCGCGCACAGGACGCCCATGAGGATGAAGGTCTTCATGATCGTCCAGCGCGTGTTGATGCCGGCGAGCTCGGCTGCATCCGGGTTCCCGCCGTAGGCATAGACGTAGCGGCCGAAGCTGCGTCGGTTGGCCAGCCAGCCCATGGCCAGGGTCACGCCGATGAGTATCATGATCGGGATCGGGAACCCCGCCGAGATCTTCAGCCCGCCCGCTGGTTCGGTGATTCCATGCTCCAGTGCGTACTGGTGCGCGAGGCCCGATGGCCAGTAGTTGCCGTTGGCGAAGAAGGTCAGGCCCATGATCGCGGCGCACGCCACCACGCCGAGCATGGCCGTCGCCCATATGGGGCGGACCGGGAAGCCGAAGCGTTGACGCTGGCGACGGCGGTTGGCGAGCAGCGCGACAACAGCAGCACAGCCGATGATGCCGACGGCCCAGGTCAGCGTCCCCCCGATGGATCCTTCGGATCCACCGTTCATGAGCTGGAAGGTGGGATCCAACCCGGTCACGGCCGCCCCGCTGGAGAGATACCAGACGGCCCCCCGGATGGAGAGCAGGCCGCCGAGGGTCACCACGAACGACGGGACGCCGACATAGGCGACGATGAATCCCTGGACCGCGCCAAAGCCGGCACCGATGCCGATCCCCATGGCGAGCGCGATGAGCCAGCGGAACGGGAAGTCGGGACCCATGCCCAGGACGTTGGGCAGCCAGTCGGTCATCAGCAGCGCGTAGCTCATCGCGACGAAGCCCGTCAGCGATCCGACCGAGAGGTCGATATTCCGCGAGACGATGACCAGGACCATCCCGGTGGCGATGATGGCCACGCTCGTGGCCTGGATCGCCAGGGTCACCATGTTGTTCGGGGTGAAGAACTTGCCGCCGTTCAGGATGTTGAAGCCGAGCAGGATGATGGCGAGCGCCACCAGCATGCCGAAGGTACGGAGATCGATCTCCGTCTCACGGAAGCGTCGGTTGATCCGGGCACGCAACGAAGGCTGTGCAGGATCCGAAACCGGGTTCGCGGCAGCCACGTTGGTCACGACAGCGCTCCTCGTGCAGGTCAGATGGGTCTGCGCCCCCGGGAGCCCCGGGGGCGCAGACCGGGCCTAGGTCACACGCTCAAGCAGCGACCCCTATAGGCCGCAGGCCTTCGCGCCTGGATCCGAAGAGGTGACACCGTTGCAGATGTCGTCCTTGGTCACCCACCAGCCGGCCGACATGACATCGCTGAGGTTGTCAGCGGTGATCGGCGTGGGCTGCAGGATGAACGACTTCACCGTGTTGTTCCCGGGGGTCTTGAAGTCCGTGGGACTGCTGCCCCCGTTGGTCGGCGCGACCGACGCGCCGATGCTGATCGACAGGTCAGCCATGGACTTGCCCTGGCACAGTCCGAGCGCCGCCTGGCCGGCAGCCTTGCCGAGCTCGTTGGCGTTCTTCCAGACGTCCACGTACTGCTTGCCCAGCGCGACGTTGTTCAGGTTGGCCTTGTCGCCGTCCTGGCCGCTCAGGGGCGGGAATCCGTAGCTCTTGGACGTGAGGGCACCCACGACGCCCAGTGCCGTGCTGTCATTCTCGGCAAGGATCGCGTCGATGGTGTTTCCATCGGCCTTGGCCTTGTCGATGATGGCTTCCATGTTGGACTGGGCCGTCTCGGTCGCCCAGGCATCGGTATAGGTGCCGTAGTCCTCGGGATAGTTGCTGCCGGACTGGTTCAGAACCTTGATGTCGCCTGAGTCGATCTTGTCCTTCAGGCCGGCATCCGCCCAGCCCTGGGGCAGGAACGTCGATGCGTTTGGATCGCCAGGGTCACCCTTGATCAGGACATAGTTGCCGGTCGGGACCTTGTCCAGGACGGCCTTGGCCTCGGCCTCACCGACCTTCACGTTGTCGAACGTGATGTACAGGATGTTCGGGTCCTCGATCAGGCGGTCATAGGCAATGACCGGGATGCCTGCATCCTGCGCCTTCTTGACGGCGGGCAGGATTGCAGTCGTGTCCTGGGCGAGCAGGATCAGGACCTTGGCGCCCTTCGAGATGAGGGTGTCGACGTCGGTCAGCTGCTGCTCGTTGCTCAGGTTTGCGTCGGCGTCGATGTAGGTGCCACCGGCGGCCTCAACGGTGTTCTTGATGTTCGGCTGGTCCGCAGCGGCCCAGCGGGGCTGCTGATAGTTGTTCCAGGACACGGCAACGACGCAGTCGCTGCCGACCGAGCCGACCGCGCTGCCGCTGCTGCCGCCATTGTTGGAGCTGCAGCCGGCCATCACGATCACCGCGACGCCAAGCACTGCCGCCAACCTTCGAATGCTCATGTGTTGTCCTCTCCTCCGATGGTGGGTAGTGAACGCATCACCTGCGTTCCAGTGAGCTATGTTCCCGTGAGGCCCCCTCCTCTCGTCCTCCAGCGTGCCGCGCCGCGCGTGGCGAGTACCTTACCCCTCCACTCGACCGATCTCATGCCGTCGCGGCCTCGATCGGAGCTCGTTGCCGCCCGAACCAGGCCGCCGGGTCGCGCAGGAGCGATTCGAATCCATGCTCCGCCGCACCAAGCAGCGGCGCATCTCCGCCGAGGACCGCGGGGACGACCTCGACGTGCTCGCGGGCTGCCTCGAGCGCCCGACGCTCGAGCACCGCGTGCACAGTCTGCTCCACGAAGGGGTGCATGCGGCCGAAAAGTCCGCCAAGCACCACCATCTGCGGGTTGAAGACGTTGACCAGACCGGCGAGGCCGATGCCGAGCCAGCGACCCACCTCCGCCAGCGCATCCAGCTCCCGCGATGATCCCTGGCCGGCCGAAGCAAGGATCGCGTCGACCCCGGCGCGACCGCCCGACGGACTGCGCCCGGCCCGGGTGAGCAGGGCGTGCTCGCCGATCTCGGTCTCCCAGCAGCCGATGGAACCGCATCGGCAGGGTCCTCCCTCCACGTTCACGGGCATGTGCCCCACCTCGCCGGCATACCCCTCCGAACCGTCGAGCGGGCGACCCCCGGTGATGATGCCACCCCCGACCCCCACCTCTCCCGAGATATACACCACGTCATCAACTCCCACGGCCGCACCCCGCCGATGCTCGGCAAGCGCCCCGAGATCAGCCTCGTTGGCCACGGAGACATCCACGCCCACGCCCAGGGCCCCGGTCAGCAGGGCCGCCAGCGGCACGTTGTGCCACGAGAGATTGGGAGCCACGCGCACCTGGCCGTCGCCGCGGCGGACGACACCGACGACCCCGACGCTGACGGCCACCAGCGCATCCGGGTGGCTCACACGGCGCAGAACCGGGATCGCGAGCTCGGTGAGGTCGCCGACGATCTGGTCGACGGCGAGGTGGCCCCGGGGACGGTCGACCCGCCGGCGCTCGAGGACGTCTCCCCCGAACCCCACGAGGGCAGCCCCCAGGGAGTCGACGGCGATGTCCAGCGCCAGGACGACGGCTCGCTCCGGGTTCGGCTGCACGAGTGGTGACGGGCGGCCGGGAATGCCGGCTGTCGCGCTGCGCTCCTCGCTCGCGAGCCCGGCGGCGACGAACTCACCGATGAGACCGCGGATCGCGCTCCGCGTCAGCCCGGTGCGCGCGACGAGCTCGGACCGCGACAGCGGACCGTGGAGGTGCAGCTCCGTTGCGATGGCGCTCAGGTTCGCGCGGCGCACCGTCTCGCTGCGCTGGCCAACCGCGTCCCGGGCCGTGATCACCGCCGTTTTGTGATCCTCTCTTCCAAATGTTTGTCGTAGACTCTTACATCGGGCCGACGCGTGTCAAGACACGGAGGAGCGGAGAATGGAAAACCTGGACGGCAAGGTAGCGCTGGTCACGGGTGCCAGCCGCGGCATCGGCGCCGCCGTGGCACGCGCCCTCTCCGAGCACGGCGTGCACCTCGGCCTGGCCTCGCGGAGCGGGGACGACCTGGGACTCGCGAACGTCGTGGCGCAGCCCGCGGACGTTCGCGACCCTGACGCGCTGGCGCGGATCGCCGCGGCGACCGCTGATCGGTTCGGGAAGCTCGACATCCTGGTGGTGAATGCCGGCGTGGGCGCCTATGGGCCGTTCCTCGACCTCCCGGCCGAGCACATCGAGGAGATGATCGACATCAACGTGAAGGGGGCCATCTACTCGGTCCGCGCCGCGCTCCCCCACCTGCTGCGCAGCGAAGCGGCCGATGTCGTGACGATCGCCAGCGAAGCGGGCCGTCGCGGCCTGCCGTACGAAGCGGTGTACTGCGCATCGAAGTTCGCCCAGGTGGGGCTCACCAGCGCGCTGGATCACGAGCTGCGCGAGCAGGGTGTGCGCTGTACAAACGTCTGCCCGGGCGGCGTCGCCACCGACTTCGCCATGGGACGCGGGCGCACTCCCGAGATGCCGGCCCTGGCTGAGATGATGCATCCCGAGGACGTGGCCGAGGCGGTGGTCTTCGTCCTGACCCGGCCGCGGACGCATCGGATCCTGGAGGTCGCCTTCCGACCGGTCAGCGAGCCGTCGTGGGGGTGAGGCACCGGTGAGCTCGCTGCGCTGGGGGGTGCTGTCCACCGCGGACATCGCCCGGACCAAGGTCATCCCCGGCATGCGCCGCGCGGCGCGCACCGACGTGGTGGCCATCGCCTCCCGCGACGGGGATCGTGCTCGCCAGGTCGCGACCGAGCTGGCCATCCCGACCGCCCACGAATCGTACGAGGCACTGCTCGCGGACCCGACCGTGGACGCGGTCTACATCCCGCTCCCGAACAGCCTCCACGCGGAGTGGACCCTGCGGGCGGCGGATGCCGGCAAGCACATCCTCTGCGAGAAGCCCCTGGCGATGACGAGCGCCGATGCCCGACGCATGGTCGATGGCTGTCGCGCAGCCGGTGTCCACCTCGCCGAGGCCTTCATGTATCGGCTCCATCCGTCCTGGGTCGCGGTTCGCGAGCTGGTCGCGTCGGGTCGGATCGGCCGCCTGACCGCGATCCAGAGCTGGTTCAGCTACTTCAACGACGACCCGGCGAACATCCGCAACATCCGCTCGGCCGGCGGCGGGGCGCTGTACGACGTCGGCTGCTACTGCGTGAACCTGTCGCGGATGCTCTTCGGGTCGGAACCCACGCGCGTGCAGGCCGCGCTCACCCGCGACCCGGTGGGCGGCACCGACGTCGTCACCAGCGCGCTCCTCGAGTTCGCCGGGGGCGTGGCGAGCTTCACCTGCTCCACGCGGGCCGAGGACGACCAGCGGGTGCACATCTACGGGACCGAGGGGCGCATCAGCATCGGGATCCCGTTCAACATCCCGCCCGACCGGCCGACCGAGGTGTACGTCACCGCCGGCGGTGACCCGCCGGTCGCTCCCGACACGGAGACGCTGACCTTCGGGATCGCCGATCCCTACGCGGTGGAGTTCGAGCGTTTCGCCGACGTCGTGCTCGACGGTGCCCCGAACCCGGTCGCGTCCGACGATCCGGTCGCGAACCTCGAGGTCATCGAGCGCATCTTCGCCGGCGCCGGGCCCGGCGCGTAGCGGCGCAGGTGCCGGCCAGGACGCATGGCTGCGCCGACCCGACCCCCCGAACGCATGGATGCGCGACCGGCCCGTCCGGGCTGGGCACGCCGGTACCGCTGGCCGGCCATCGGCGCTGCCCTGGTCGTGGCCCTGGGCGGCGGGCTGCTCGCCTGGCGCACGGGGCTCCTGGGCGCCGCAGGGCCGGGCAGCGCCGATCCCCCGCATTTCGTCGAGGAGGCGCTGGCCGCTGGGATCGACCACAGCTACGCGGGTGGGTTCAATTTCTTCGTCGGCGGCGGGGTGGCGGCCTTCGACTGCAACGACGACGGCCGCCAGGACCTGTATCTCGCCGGCGGCGAGGATCCGGCCGCCCTGTACCGCAACGACAGCCCCGTGGGCGGCGCGCTGCGCTTCACGGCAGTCCACGACCCGGCCACCGACCTGCGCGATGTCACCGGCGCCTATCCCATCGACATCGACGGCGACGGCATCACCGATCTCGCCGTCCTGCGCCTGGGCGAGAACGTCCTCCTGCGTGGCCTCGGCAACTGCCGCTTCGAGCGCGCCAACGAGGCCTGGGGCTTCGACGGCGGCCATGACTGGTCGGCCGCCTTCAGCGCGACCTGGGAGCCGGGTGCAGGCCTGCCGACCCTGGCCGTGGGGAACTACCTGACCCTCCACGCCGACGGCACGACCGGGCTGCCCTGCACGGATTCCTCCCTCTTCCGGCCGGACACCGAGGGGCAGACCTATGCCGCGCCCATTCCCCTATCGCCGGGATACTGCCCGCTCTCCATGCTCTTCAGCGACTGGAACCGCTCCGGGCATGCCGACCTGCGCGTCTCCAACGACCGGCACTACTACGGCGAATCCAGCAACGGCGAGGAGCAGCTGTGGCGGGTGCGGCCCGGCCAGCCGCCCACGCTGTACACCGCCGCCGAGGGCTGGCAGACGGTGAAGGTGTGGGGCATGGGGATCGCCAGCTACGACCTGAACGGGGACGGCTACCCGGAGGTCTACCTCACCAGCCAGGGCGACAACAAGCTGCAGACCCTGGCCAACGGGCCGTCGCAGCCCGACTACACGGATATCGCGCTCACGCGGGGCGTGACTGCCACGCGTCCATACATCGGTGACACGTCGCTGCCCAGCACGTCCTGGCACGATGAGTTCGCCGACGTCAACAACGACGGGCGCGCCGACCTGCTGGTCACCAAGGGCAACGTCGACGCCATGGCTGACTTCGCGACCAGGGATCCAAGCGACCTGATGATCCAGCAGCCGGACGGGACCTTCGTCGAAAAGGCGGAGCAGGCCGGGATCGTCAGCTACGCAAAGGCGCGTGGGGCGGCCGTCGCGGACTTCAACCTGGACGGCATGCTGGACATGGTCGTCGTCAACCGCAACCAGAATGTCTCCCTCTGGCGCAACGTCGGCTGGGGCGACGCCGCCCAGGCAGCGCCCATGGGCAGCTGGATCGCCCTGCGCCTCCATCAGCCGGCGCCCGACACGGACGGCATCGGCGCCTGGGTCACCGTCACCAGCGGCGACGCGACCCAGACGCGCGAGATCACCATCGGGGGCGGGCACGCCAGTGGCGAGCTGGGCTGGATCCACGTCGGCATCGGTGCCGCGAAGGAGGCCACCGTCACCGTCGCCTGGCCCGACGGAACCAAGGGACCGCCGCTCACCGTCGCCGCGAACACCTTCGCGATCGTCGATCGCGGGGCATCGCAGGCGCAGCCATGGACTCCGGGGACGCCATGAGCCTGCGGATCGCGTCTGACGAGGTGGAGGTCGTGCTGCTGCCGGAGCGGGGTGCCCGGCTGCATCGGCTTCGCGCCTTTGGGCAGGACCTGCTGCGGACGCCGGACACAGTGGATGCGTACGACCGCGAGCCGTTCTTCTGGGGCGGGTTCGTGATGGCCCCCTGGTGCAACCGGATCGAGGCCCGACCGACCCGGGTCGGCGACCACACGGTGGACCTGCCGAGCAATTTCGCCGATGGCACCGCCATCCACGGCCAGGTCCAGGCCCTGCCCTGGAAGGTCATGCCGGATGGCCGGCTGCGCGTCCAGGCCGGGAGCGACGCATGGCCCTGGCGCTACGAGGTCAGCCTCGCGGTTACCGTGGATGGTGCCCGGGTCATGCTCGAGCACGCGCTCACCAACCGATCCGATGCACCGATGCCGGGCGGGATCGGGATCCACCCCTGGTTCCGACGACCGCTCCAGGTCGCCTTCCCCGCCGACCGCGTCTTCGCCTCGAACGACGCCAGCGGGCGGGATCCCGAGGCGGTCCGCGGGAACCTGGACCTGCAGGGCCTGCGGCCAATGCCGCCCGACCTGGACGCCACGTGGGTTCGGCGCGGCAACCAGCCGGTCACCCTGAGCTGGCCGGACATCGGGGTGGGGGCCCGCCTGCAGGCCGGACCGTCCGCGGGCTATCTGTGCGCCGCGAGCCCGAGCGCCTTCGACCACGTGGCCATCGAGCCACAGACCCATGCACCCAACGGCCTGCGTCGCCTGCTTCGCGACGAACCGGGCGCGCTGCAGTGGCTCGCACCGGGGAGATCTCTCCTGCTCGAGGTGGAGATGGTCTTCGCTCAATCAGGTGAAGGCGACGGCACCGGCTCCCGTCACGCCGGCCGCGCGGATGATCGCGGGCGGTAGCCCGGGCGGATCAGCAGCCCGGTTGGCGGCTGCAGCGCCAGCGGACAACCGCTAATGACGGTCGGCCACCTGCGCTGTGCAGTCCGAGCAGACTTCTCTGAGCCCGGCAAGATCGTGTTGCTCGAAGGGCTGCGCGTAGTTGCGGCCGCAGAAGGTGCGGTGCCCGATGAGCCGACCGTCGCTCCAGCGCTCCGCGGCTGCGACGTGCCAGATGTTCTCGTTGGCACCTTGCACGCCGAACGGTGACTCGGGTCGAAGCTCCTCGGCCATGAGACGAGTCTACGCCAGGGCGATCAGGACGACCGCCGACATGGCGATCCAGGTCGACCAGGTACCCGAGCACCTGGCGCGTCGCCACTCCACGCCCGCGCCCGGAGGCGGGAGCATGGAGTGAACGAGAACCCTGGGTGATAAGGACCTCGGCCGTCGATATCAGGTCGCCTGCACCACTGGTGGCGGGGCGAAGGTCATCGCCACAGGCGGGCCAGCCCGCGCGGGCGAGTCGCCAGGTGCATGACCAGCAGGACGGCGGCGGCGCCGAGCGTGGCGATCAGGATGCTTTCAACGTTGAAGCCGTTGACCGAGCCAACGTGCAGCAGGTTGGTGGCCACGAACCCGCCGACGAGGCCGCCGACGATGCCCAGGACGACCATCATCACCAGGCCCTGGCGGCTCCCGGTGATCTTGCTGGCCAGGAAGCCGGCGATGGCGCCGACTACGATCCAAGCGAACCATCCCATTGCGATTCCGATCCTCTCAAGTGATCGGCCTTCCGACGGCCGATGCTCATGGTTGATGTGGAAGATGCGCTGCCCCGGGTGGCAGCGACCGCGCTCGAGTGAGCCGGTCTACGCGGGCTCGCGGCGGAAGATGCCGATGGCCCACAACGCCACGATCTCGAGGACCGTCCAGCCCACCAGGGCCACGATGGCCGCCAGGTCGAGGATTGCACCGCCCGACTGGAGGGCGTTCGTATGCAGGACGCCGTTGAATGGCGCCACGAAGACCTGGCTGATGTTGAGGATGGCCGACACCAGCGCGTTCCCGGCGCGGGCGTCAAGCGCCAGCAGCACCACGCGCAGAGCGATCATCAGCTGGATCAGCCCGAAGAGAAGGACGACGACGCGGCGACTGAGCTCGGCGCCGCCGGGCCGCATGCTCGCGCTCCGCGGTGACGGGGTGGCCGGGGCCGCGACGGGTGCCACCACCGCGGGTTGCTGGGTGGGGACGACCGCAGGGTCGACCGGGTCGGCAATGGACATGGTGAGTGCTCCGATCTGCTGACGAGGGCATCCGGGGAAGCGGGGTCATCAAGACCACCGCCGGGAGACACTCCGGCCACTACCGCCCTTGCATTGAATCACGCTGACCTGCTATTGTCAACTATAGTTATTGGAATCTACTGTAGGAGCCGCGAGCATGGCCGCATCCCTTGGAGCAGTGCTGAAGCAGGCACGAGGCGTGCGCCAGCTGTCGGTGAATGACGCAGCGCGCGCGGCGGGCATCTCTGCCGCGTACCTGAGCAAGCTCGAGCACGACGCCGTCAAGAAGCCTTCGCCGCCCGTCCTGCACCAGCTTGGTGAGGCCCTCCGCCTGCCCTACGGCGAGCTGATGCACCTCAGCGGCTACCGCGTGCCCGGCACGCCGGTCCAGCCCGCGGGTGGCGAGCTCGACGCCGCGCTCTTCGCCGATCTCACCGATGACGAGCGCGCGGAGCTGGTCGAATACCTCGCCTGGTACAGGGCTCGACGACGCGCCGGCCTTCCATCCAGCCGCGCGTGAGGCTCAGGCTCGGCTCAGGCCGGCCGAACGCCGCGCTTTCGAGTTGAGACGGACGCCGGGTTGGCGTTTGGGGCCGAGGCAGGTGCGTGCCAGTGCCGGCCGGGCGGCATCAGCTCCTCCGCCGCTCTCGGTCCCCAGCTTCCCGCCCGGTACGGCTGCGGCGGTTCCTCCCGATCCAGCGCTGGATCCACGATGCGCCAGGCAGCCTCGACGGTGTCCTCGCGGGCGAAGAGCATCGGGTCGCCGGACGACGCGTCGCCGATGAGGCGCTGGTAGGGCGGGAGCTCGTCGCCGCTTTCGTGGGACGCGTACAGCTCGACCTCTTCCCCGACCATCTCCTCGCCCGGCTGCTTGGCCCGCGCCCCCAGCGAGATCGACATGTCCGGGGTCAGCCGGAATCGAAGATGGTTCGGGTGGCGCTTCCCGCGCTCGGCGAAGACGTCGAACGGCGGTTCCTTCAGCTCCACCAGCACCTCGGTCGCCGTCACCGGCAGGCACTTTCCGGCGCGGATGAAGAACGGCACGCCACCCCAGCGCCAGGTGTCGACGTGCATCCGGAGCGCCACGTAGGTCTCCACGACCGAGTCGGCTGCAACCCCGCGGACCTTGCGATAGCCGCTGTATTGGCCGCGCACCACGTCCTCCGTGCGGAGCGGCCGGATCGAATCGAGCAGCTTGAACTTCTCGTTGCTCAGCGCTTGCGCGCTGAGCCCGGACGGCGGCTCCATGGCCAGGATGCTGACCGTCTGCAGGAGGTGGTTCTGGACCACGTCACGGATCGCCCCGGCGCTGTCGTAGAACGCCCCGCGGTCGGCCACGCCGAACGCCTCGGCCATGGTGATCTGCACCGATGCGACGTGGTTCGCGTTCCAGATCGGCTCCAGGAACCGGTTGGCGAACCGGAAGTAGAGCAGGTTCTGGACCGGTTCCTTGCCCAGGTAATGGTCGATCCGGAAGATCTGCTCCTCGTCGAACACGGTGTGGAGCGTCGCGTTGAGCCGCCTGGCGCCAGCCAGGTTCCGGCCGAATGGCTTCTCGACGATGACCCGGGCGCCATCGGCGCAGTGAGACTCGCCCAGCAGGCGCACCACCTCGCCGAAGAGCGTCGGCGGAATCGCAAGGTAGTGGAGCGGGTGCTGCGCCGTGCCGAGCTCCGCGCGCAGCCGGCGGAAGGTATCGGGGTCGTCATCGGACCCCTTGATGAAGCGCAGCTGCTGCTGGAGCCGATGGCGGACCGCCGCGCCCTTGATCCCATGCGCCTCGAGGCTCTTCGCCGCCCGATCCCGAAGCCCGGCCACGTCACCGTGCCGCGCTATGCCGATGATCGGCATCTTCCAGCCGCTGTCGCGGACGAGGCCCGCGAGGGCAGGGAAGATCTGCTTGAACGCCAGGTCCCCCGTCGCGCCGAAGAAGACGAATGCGTCCGAGCGTGCGGGCTTCGTGCGGCTGCTCCCGCCGGTTGTGATCATCGCTGGTAACCGTCGCCTTCCTTCCGGGTTGCGGGACCGAATCGAGGCCATGACCCCGACATGGACATGACCGCGGGGTTCGTCGTGGCATCGAACCGCGCGGCAACGAGTCTAGCCGGGTCCGTCGTCTCAGCTCCGCATCGAGCACGAGCGCGGCATCCGCGTCGCGGAATATCCCGCCCACGCGGGCCGCGCTGCGCGGTCGTCAACACGAGAGAGCCGTCCCGACAAACCGGCGGTGGATAAGCGGAATGGGCCATCGGCGCAGTGGCGAGGCCGCCAAGGCCGACTGTTGGCAGGGATGCCGGCCCAACACGGCAACCTGCCGCCGGCAAGCCATCCGCACATCGTCGATCCTGCACGGAGGATGCCCGCGGTGCGCCGCCGGGTCATGACGAGACGTCATGGATCCGGAGGGCGTTTCCGCGGAGGTCAGTCGGCCGTGCCCGCCTCCTCGCCGCTCCAGCCGAGGTTCGAGAAGGTCGGGATGAACCGATAGCCCTTGCCGGGGACGGTGGCAATGAAGCGCGGGTGGCGATAGTCGTTCTGGAGCTTGACGCGCAGGCTGCGGACATGGCGATCGACGATATTGCTTTCCGCCATGAAGTCGGTGCCCCAGATGGCGTCGAGGATCTGCTCCCTGGTCACGACCCGGCCGCCATGACTGGCGAGGAGGTAGAGCAGGCTCTGCTCGATGCCGGACAGGTGGACGACCGAGTCGCCGGCGCGCACCTGGCGGTTGAGAATGTCGATCTCCATCTCGCCGAGCCGGATGGTGGAAATGATGGGCTGGCCGGGTCCCACGACACGACGGGTGATGACGATCGATCGCGCCAGCAGCTCTTCGGGTGAGAAGGGCATGGTCACGATATCGTCGACTCCGAGGTCGAAGGCCTGCAGCTTGGTCTTCAGGTCGCCGCGTCGCGTCAGGCCCAGGACCGGGGTCGGGCTCCCCGTGAGGGAGCTCGCGGCGGCGAGCCGCTGCAGCAGGGCGGTGCTGTCATCGTGGTCCATGTCGACCACGGCCATATGCGGCTGCCACGCGGCGAGGATCGCCTCCGCCTCGGCGAGCCTGCTCGCCGCGCGCACGGCGAACACGCCGTGGTTCAGTGTCAGGGTAATGAGGTCCACGACCAGCGGACGGTCATTGAGGACCAGCGCTCGTCGCGCCTCGGGCGGAGGTGAATTCTCCTGGCCGTGTGCCATCTTTCGATGAGCCCCCCGGACATCTCAACTGGTTCGTAGCGACAATCCCTATCTTACGAGCCCACGCCAGCGTTGCGCTGGCGATGTCCTCGAACGGCGTCGCCTATCGCGACTGCGGTTGCGATTCGGCGGACGGTCCCTGGTGCTCCCAGCGCTCAAGAGCGCGCCTCGTGTCGAATTCCTCGCGGGTCGCCCGGGTGGTTCGTCGCTTCAAGGCGAGCGGTTGCGGCCGACTCCGCCGCTGATGCTTGCGCTTCACCATGTCGTCATGCAGTTCGCGGGAAGTCGAGCGGGTCACGGTGATCAGGCACGCCGGTACGGTGGTGCCTGCAACCCCGACCGTCATGACGGTCCGTCATGACGGTCCCACACCACCCTGAATTCGGGTACGGCTGATCCTCGAGCACCGCGGCGGCAAGTAGCCAGGGTCCTTCCGTTTCTAGCGCCCGTCCCCGTCCAATTGCCAGCGGGCGGCGGCGGCGATCGCGAGCAGAAGCACGAGCGCGACGATGAGCAGGAAGAGGGGCCATGGCGCAACCCCATCCTCGGAGAGGTAGGCGGTGTTCGGCACCCCGCTGGGTGCGGCAGACGCGGCGGCGCTAGCCACCGGGGTCGGGGTCGGGACCGGGGTCGCGACCGGAGTAGCCGATGCGGCTGCGGCCGCGCACGTCGATGCGTTGATGCTGTCGTTGATCAGGGTCACCTGGCCGTTGCGGGCCAGGGCGCGACCGTTGAGCTGCACCCCGTCAGCCATGGTGATCGAGGTCAGGGCCAGGATGGTGCCCACCATGGTGGATCCCGATCCGAGGGTCGCCGAGCTGGTGACCTGCCAGAAGACGTTGCAGGGGCTCGCGCCGTTGATCAGGGCCACCGAGCTGGCCGATGCGGTGACCAGGTCCGAGGTGGCCTGGAAGACCCATACCGAGCTCGGGTCGTCCTGGCCGTCGAGGGTGAGGGTCCCGGTCAGGTCGAGGGTGACGCCCCCCGCGTTGTAGACGCCGCCGACGAGGGTCAGGCCGCCGAGCGTCCCGTGGGTCGCCGTCACCGGCAGCCCCGCGGCGACGGTGTACGCGGCGGTCAGGTCGGTCTGGGCCTGCACCGCGACGGCGTCGGCCGCGTGGATGGTCCCGGTCACCGTCCCGGGCGGGAACCCGGTCACGGCGCTACCCGGGGAGATGCCCAGGTCGCCGGTGATGGTGGTCGGCCCGGTGTTGGTCACCGCTGGCGTACCGGCCAGGACCGCGAAGGGCGCGGCCGTCCCGAGCCCGACGGGCGCAGGACCTGCGGCGAAGGCTGTCTCGGCGACGACAAAGGTGACCATCGCGAGGGCGGCCACGATGCCGGCCCACAGTGGCAACCTGACATCGTTCCCAGCGCGTATACGCATGCGAGGTGTCCCGTTCTGCGCTGCTTCCATCTGCGTGACGCGCGGTCCATGGCCAGCTCGCCATGCACGGCACGTCGAAACCGCGGCTTCGCAGCGCCCCCGGACCATGCTCCCGGCGGACCGACTCGTCATGACGGTCGGTCATGTGATCCGGAGCGAACGACGTCAGATGAGCGTGTCCACGACGTCGAGCCGAATCGATCCCGCCACCGGCGTCGTATGCTGCGATGCAGTTCGCCCGCATCGGTGTGGAAATGACCTCGCTCCGCCTGGTCGAGTTCCTGGATAGGCTCCGGTCACGCCTGTGGTTCATCCCGGGGATGTTGGCGATCGGTTCCGCGCTCCTCGCGTTCGCGCTCGCTGGCCTCGATCGGCTCGTCGACCGGTCGGTCGCGAGCAACCTGAGCGGCATCCTGTTCTCCGGCGGACCCGAGAGCGCCCGCCTCGTGTTGTCCACGATCGCCGCAGCGATGCTGACCTTCACCGGCCTGGTCTTCACGGTGACGATGCTGGTGCTCCAGCTGGCCAGTGCGCAGCTCTCGCCGCGCGTGATGCGCACGTTCCTGCGCGATCGGCTGAACCAGAGCGTGCTCGGGTTCTTCATCGCCACGTTCCTCTATGCGCTGCTCGTCCTCCGCGACGTGCGCTCGTCGCCGAACGCCGCGGCGTTCGTGCCCGCCATCGCGGTGACCGTCGCATACCTGCTGCTGCTCGCATCGGTTGGCCTGTTCGTGGTCTACATCCACCACATGGCGCAGGCCATCCGCGCGGCGACCGTCCTGCGCAGCGTGGCTGCCGAGACGCGCGAGGCGATCCTGCGGCTCTATCCCGAGGACGTCGGCGGTGAACCCTCGCCACCGGTACCGTCGCTGCCCGAGCGCCCCACGGACGGCGTTGCCACGCTCGAGGGCGCGCCGGGCGTGATCACCTCGGTTGACGAAGAAGCGCTCGTCAACCTTGCCACCGATCACGGCATCAGCGTCGAGCTGACGCACATGGTCGGCGACTTCGTCCCGACCGGCGCCCCGCTCGCCCGAGTCTGGCGGGTGCAGGCGATGGCAGATGACCAGCCGGACGGGACGGACGAGGCGCCGCTGCCGCTCGAGGCCCTGGCTCGGGCGATCCAGACCGGCACGGAGCGGACGATGACCCAGGACGCCGCGTTCGGCTTCCGGCAGATCGTCGACATTGCCGAGCGGGCGCTGTCACCGGGGATCAACGATCCGACCACGGCGGTCCAGGCGCTCGACCAACTCCACGACCTCCTGCGACGTCTCGCTCGGCGCAAGATTCCGTCGCCGGTACGACTGCCGGATGACGGGCCGGTCCTGCTCAGCCTGCCCCGACCCGATTGGGACGACTACGTGAGCCTGGCGCTCGACGAGATCCGCCTGTTCGGCGCCGGTTCGCTCCAGGTCGCCCGCCGCCTGCGCTACCTCCTGCTCGATCTGAAGGACGCCGCTCCAGGCTTCCGCCAGACGCCGATCACGCGCCAGCTCCAGCTGCTCGATGCCGCGATTGCGTCGCGCTATGAGTTCGCCGCCGATCGGCGAGCCGCGGCACAGCCGAGCCCATCGGGCCAGGGCCCCGAGGAGGCGCC
The DNA here is from genome assembly GCA_963805645.1 of uncultured Chloroflexia bacterium. Taxonomy (GTDB): domain Bacteria; phylum Chloroflexota; class Limnocylindria; order QHBO01; family QHBO01; genus CAVXEH01. The sequence goes on from CAWDVA010000005.1 coordinate 426,696, forward strand.
GACGCCGGCCCCGGAGGACGAAGAGGAACAATCTGGGGACCCCCACGTCGCCCGCGGTTGAGGCTAGACGGCCGTTGCACTCCGGGAGATGGCCCGCCAACCAAGCGTCGCGACAGCCGCTGCGCCGCCCACCAGCGCCCCGGCGGCGACGATGCCACGGCGCATTGTGAGCCGCAGGGCCGGGCTCCAGCTCACTGCCGCCGCGTCGAACTGCCCGTGCGCCCCGTGGTCCTGTTCCGCGTCGAGGGGATGGGTGAGGTTGTCCGGGCGCCCCTGGTCAATTGGCGCGTCCGTCTGCTGCGCGCCGTACCCGGTTCGTCCAAGGTACCTGTCCAGCAGGCCGGGGATCAGACGCTGGCCCCAGATCGCCGCGTAGGTGGACCGTCCCACGAACAGCTCCCGCCGGCGATGCTCCGCGGCGAAGAGGATCGCCCGCGCCGCGACCTCGGGCTGGAAGATCGGCGGCACCGGCTGCCCTCCGTGCGGTAGGCGACTCCGGACCCAGCCGAACTGCGGGGTGTTGACCGCCGGCAGGTGAACGACCGAGACGCGGACGTGGCTGCGGTCATGGATGAGCTCGCATCGGAGGGAATCGGTGAAGCCCACGATCGCGTGCTTGGCCGCGCAGTAGGCCGACTGCAGCGGAATTGACCGATAGGCAAGAGCCGAGCCCACCTGCACGATCACCCCGCTGTCACGGCTCCGCATGCGTCGCAGGGCCGCCAGGCTGCCGTGCACGCAGCCGAGGTACGCGACCTCGGTGACCCGCCGGTACTCCTCGGCGCGCATCTCGGCAACCGGGGAGAAGACCGAGACCATGGCGTTGTTGACCCACACGTCGATCGGTCCGAGCTCGCGCTCGACACGGTCGGCTGCTGCCTCGACCGCGGCCGCATCGGCCACATCGACCGGCACCGCAAGTGCGCGTCGACCCAACGAGCGCACCTCCTCCGCGGCAGCTTCGAGGCCCCGCTCTCCGCGCGCGAGCAGCGCAACGTCATTGCCCCGCCGCGCGAACGCGCGCGCGGCCGCGCGACCCACGCCGGCGGAGGCTCCGGTGATGACAACAACCTGGTCCATCTGACTTGGCTCCTTTCGCTTCACTGGCTCTGCTTCATTCGTGCCGAGCGGCCGGCCGGCTCCCGTCAGGTCATCCCGCGGAGGCGTCGGATCGTGGCCACGATCTCGGGGGCGGCGAGCAAAAGGGCGGTGAGGGAAACGAGCGCGGACCCCAGGCAGAGGAGGCACCACGCATGGATCGCGAATGCCTGGACCGCCGCAAGCCCGATCGCGGCGCAGCCGAGCCCGGTCGACAGTCCCCCATAGGCGAGGACGAGTCGCGGTTGCACCCGCCAGCGCTCGGCGCCGCCGGCGAGCGCCAGCACCGCTTCTGCGAGATAGGCGAGAACGCCGAGCAGAGCGTCCGGAACGGGCAGGGAGGTGGCGAGCGTCGAGCTGAGGACCTCGCGGCTGCCGTTGCCGAAGACCGGGTCCCAGACACCGTTGGTGACGCCAAGCTCGAAGAGCGAGAGGTAGCCGGCAATGAGCAGCCCCGCGCCCGCGAGGAGCGCCACCGGCCAGCGGTGCGAGAACGCCGAGGGCTGAGCGCGAGAGGAGATGTGGACCCGGGATGCAACCGCGGCGACCGCCCGGCGTCGTCGGCCGAGCGCTCTCGGTCTCGTCAGCGGCCTGCCGCCACCGTCAGTCCTGTCCTCGCATTACCCGCCAATTGTATGCCATATGACAATCATCGGCAAGGCGCTATGGGCATCGTTTCGTGGTTGTACTCGTGACAACGTCGGCAGCGCCGGTGCAGCCGGCGGCCACGCAAGGACCGTGGAGGCGAAGGTTGGCTCCGGCGGGCGGGAGCCGGGCACTTACTGCGTTCGCGAGGCGAGAGCTCGAGCGAGATCTCGCTCCCCCGTCCCGGCCGCTCTCGCGATTGGCTGAAGGTCGCGCTGGTCGACTGCGCCATATGCCACCAGGTGGTCGACCAGACCTCACCGGTGCAGCGGCACTGCGCCAACTGCCGGCGAGCCTTGAAGCGAACGCGCAGTTATGCTGCGGTTGCGCGCGCCAGAGCGGCTCGCCGACGGCGGACGTGATCCTTATCGACCGCTCCGAGCCGTTGGCATCGGTCAGGGAACATAGCTCCCCGGTACGGTCGTACGTCGAGATTGTTGTCGACGGTCGAGTCGGCATGGGCGCGCCGACGCCGGACCCCGGCGTTACGGCTAGTGGGTGCCGAGGACGACAACGAGGAATCCAAGGATCAGGGGAATCGCAAGAGGACTGCGAGCACGGCGCCTATTTCTTCTGAATCGACGCGTCAGCCGAACCCGGCGGCGCCTCCACGTTCCCATTTTCGTCTGTCCCGATCGAGTAGAACTCGTAGTAACCCTTGCCGTCGGGGAAAAGGAAAGCACGAGAGAACGGTGATGGGTTGGGCAGCGCACTGAACGTGATACCGCCTATCCAATCACCCCACGCAACGTGGTTAGAACTGCGGAAGCGGTAGAAGATCTCGACAGTGATCCACGAAGACTCGTCGTCATATGCACTCCCCGTGAGGAGAATCGAGGAATCTCTGGTCGTGCCTGGCAGTTGGTCTACGTGCGTTACGGGCGGTGTCGTGTCGGCAGGTGGAGGCGGCGTGCGGTCAATCGGGACGAAGAGCGAAACGTCTCCCTCCGCCCCCTGGCTGAACGCCCGCGCATCGACAGTGAACGCGCTCCACCCTCCATCGTCGTAGGGGTAGATGACCGCGAAGGACTCGTCACCCGAGTCGTAGGCGCCGTCGAGAGGCTCGACCACTTGCCAGTCTGTCAGTAGGGCAGACCCGCCGCCTCCGAAGACGCCGTACACCCTCACCTCGATCGAATCGATGACTTGGTCGGCGTGCGCATCGCCACTAAGGATCAGAGAAACACATTGGGCTGGCGAAGTGGTGACGGGTGAGGCGGGGCCTTGAATGATCCCACACGATCCACTCGTGATTGCCGACTGACCCGAGACGTTGAGCGTTGGCGCGGTGCCTGCGACGAAGGTTGTGGTGGCATCCGCCACGCTAGGAGGAAGCTCAAGGTTGCCGGCGTCATCCGTCGCGATCGTGTAGAACTCGTAGAGCCCTGGCCCTGACGGGAAGGCGAAGCTTATCGGTGAGGAAGTGCCCGATGGTCCCTCCGCCCAAGTGGTCCACGTCGCGCCGCCGTCGCCGCTGAACCGCCACCACAGACTGACCGACGCTACCCCGGTGAGGTCGTCTGAGGCCGAGAACGGGACATCGATCGCCTCCGTTGGGTACTGCGCTTCGAGGGGTCCGACGGCTGACGAGGGCGGCGTCTCGTCGACCAGGAAGACCACCCCGCTTGCCGGGGAAGAGATGTTGCCTGCGGCGTCTCTGACCTGCGCAACCAGCGCATGCTCGCCAAGATCAGGCGTGAGGCTGAAGTCCGCGACCGCGGTGAAGGGCTGCCAGCTGGCTGTTTCCAGCGCGTCCTGAGACTCGGCAATCCGATACGACACCGCAGGTTCGGACAGATCGACGAACCGAACGCCGACGTCCGTACTGGGTGCCTCCCAGTTCCCTTCGTTGACCGCGATGCGCACGGTGGGCGGAGTGACATCCTGGGCCGCCGTCACGGACTCCATCAGCTCAGGAGCACCCCGAGCTCCCGCATCGGAGATAGGCACCCCGACGTAGTCGTAGCTCCCAGGGATGAGCGGGCCATCCGTGAACTCGAATCCGGCACCTGAAAGAGTACCGAGCGACGTCCACGTCGCGGAGTCCGTCCGGTAGACCTCGATGCTTCCAGTCTGATCCTGGGTCATTCCTCTTATGCCAACGAGACTGCCGTCTTGCGGGTTGATCGCGAGCGCGGCAATGGGCGGCGCATCATCGTCGCTTGCAGCAGTTGGATCCATTCCGCGCGCAATTTCCGAGCCATCGGCCTCGCCGGCCCCGTCGGTGTCGGCGGCGAAGGGATCCGACCCTTGCGTCAACTCGGCTGCAAACCCCAACCCGTCGTGGTCGATGTCCACAGACCCATCAGCCGGATCCTGCGGGTCGAGGCCGACGGCCGTCTCCAGGGCATCCACGACACCGTCGCCGTCCGAATCGGGCGCTGCCGCCAGGATGGTCGACGTCGCATAGGTGTCGTCGAACGCCTGCCCCGAGTTGTCGATGCCGGTGGCCTCCGCACTGATCTGGTACGTGCCTGGAGGCATGGTGCCCCAGAAGGCACCGCCGTACGCGCCATCGTTGCGCGCCCCAGCGGCAGCCGTCCCCTCGTCGCGCAGCTGGACGAATCTGGTCTGTCCATTGGGATCGGTGACGGTGGCCGTCACAGCTGCCCCGGCGATTGGTCCGACGGCGTCCGAGAGGTTGAGGCCCACATCGACGGGCATGCCCGCCAGTCCGCTGCCGGAGGCCGTGAGTTCCCCCACGTTGGACAATGCGCTCGCGGGCTGAGTCGGTTGCGAGGCACCGTCCACCGTCACGCTGAGATCGTAGCTACTTGTGAGAGACGGACCACCCACCACCACGATGCCGAGCCGTTGCCACGAGCCAACGTTGACCGTAAGGCCGGGCGTTTCCCCGGCAACCGACGAGCCGCCGAACATGTTCGCGTCGGCGACCCAGACCGTGCGTGAGGCTCCTGCGTTGAGGTCACTCTCAAGGACGACCGCGACTCGAAGCGAAGCGAAGTCCCCGCGCGCCCGGGGATCATTGGGCGGCGCAAGACTGACCTGCGCGGACTGCGTGCCCGCGGGCAGGCCGACCTGGTAGACCCTCGCGGAGCCGGCTCGCAGGTGCTGTCCGGACCACGTATGGGGTGCGGCCTCACTGAGTAGTCTCAGGTCTGTTGATGCCGGGTACGGGGCAACAGAACCACTGTGTCCTGTGTGGGGCGTAACCTCGTCGAGGTAGCGATACCACTGAAACAACCCACCCCCGGCATCGTGGACATACGCAGCGAGCATCGCCTCCCGATAGGCGTCCACGGCGCGCTCCCGCGCCTGGGCCGAGGTGATCGACGGGTAGGTCTGGGTCGTGTAGTCATAGCCCAAGGCGTTGCCCATGGCGGTCAGGCGCGTGCCTGGCGCGTTGATCAGCGCATCGGCGAAGTCAGCGACCCGCTGCTCGAGGTCAGTGACGTCCTGAGGTCCGTAATGCTCACCCCAGAATTGCAGCACGGCCGCGGCTTCGTATGCCTGCAACTGGTTCTCCGTGATGTCGATAGGGAAGTTTCCATCCCTGTAGAAGCGCATTGTCTGCTGGAGATAGTCGTCTCCTTGGGCGTTGCCAAGGTCCGTGTCGTCCTGATACGCGTCGACGAGATCAGCACCCAGCGTGGCCGAACTCTCGTCATTGAGCCGATCGTGATTGGGCCCGTAGTTGTAGAGGAAGGCGAAGAACGAGCCCTCTGCCACGTACTGGAGGGTATGAAACAGCTCGTGGTCGACGGCCGTCCGCCAACTGTTTTCGGTCTTCGACAGGTCCCAAAGTCCGGTCTTGCCATGATCAACGATTGCGTCGGCAAACCACGTCCGAACGTTGTCAATGCTCATCTCTATCGAGTCCGGCCCGAGGGTGATCGCTGGCGCTCCGGTGGTGACGTTGCAGACGAGGCGGATGTCGACCCGGGGCGAAACGGAGAATCCAAGGTCGTGGTACCTGGCCAGGGTGCTCTGTGCTCTGCTTTGGACCTGGTTCGCGATCCAGGCCGCATCGCTCGTGTACTCGGCCCGGCGAGGATCGACCAGGTAGGCCGGGTCGTACCATACCGTGACCCCAGGCTGATCCGGCCCTGGGCCAGCGTAGTGGTCGGTCTGCTCATTCGGACAGAACGAGACCGAGGCCAGCTCCGGAGAGAACGAAGTCAGGTGGGCGACGGTGTCCGACGACGAACCGCTGAGGGTCACAAACCAGCTGAGGCCGGCACCATTGTCCTGGTAGACGTCGGAGTCCGCGGAATCCGGGAAGTCCTGCTGCTGGCCGATCCGCGTCCAGACCGAGTTGTAGAACGACTCGTAGTAATGGCTGGCGCCCTGGAGTGGAATCCATTCCTCGCGCCTTGATCCGGGAGTAGCGCCCCCGTCGTCAGTGCCGATACAGGCGACTGCGCCGGTGGCGTTGTCCGCGCTGCCGAATCCCCAGTCCGAATCCTGCAAGTAGCAGTCGCCAGCCCGGTAGATGGTTGCTGAGCGCGGATATGGCTCGTCGTTGATCAACGTGACATCGGTGCGATACGCCTCCTCCCCGGCGACGTAGCGGTCCGTCTGCTCGATGCGTAGCCCGCTGGATCCGAGCTGCACCTCGGTGATGATCTGGTATGGATCGAGCGTGGTACCGGTGCCCGTTACGGCTGTCTGCGAGAGTGGCGTGTAAGCGATGCGTGGGCTGGCGCTCCCGCCGGCCGGAATGGTTGCCGGGCCATACAGAGTCCCATCGACCGCAACCAAGGTCCCGCAGGCTGTGTCGCCGTAGAACTCGTTACTGCTGTCGGAGATGTGGCTGAACGGCACAGTTCAGATCGGTGGAGATGAAGATCCGAGTCAGCGGTCCGTCCTGGACTTGGATAGTGCCACCGGACTCCACCAGGGCGGTCGCAGAGGGCGGGCCGCTCTTCGGATCTGCCCCCCGCACCTGTGTCGGTACCAGCAGCAACAGCGACAGGGTAAGGACCGCCCCGCGGTACGCAGCGGTCTGTCCATGGTGCCGCGAGTCAGGGCGCATGAGTTGATCCCCCTCCGGTCTTAGAATGTTGGTACTTAGGCGTGACGGGTGACCTGTCCCTCGGTATCGACGCACCAGTCCTGGTTGACCCACGGATTGCGCGGATAGAGTTCAGGTGGCGCGAATGCCCGGGCCCTGGGCAGGCGCAGCCCGACCATCCCGCCGCCGGCGTGATCGAGGACCAGGAACAGCATCGCGTCGGAGACCTCCCAGGCGTAGTCGGCTAAGAGCATGAACGGACAGTCCGAGGCCAGGTCCGAGGAAGCCTCCCGGGGGACTTGGTAGTACCACGCGGCAGGGTCTGTCCCCGCCAGGAGCAGCCAGCCGGGCTGCCGGCCCCCGCTCAGGTTGCGACCGGCGTCGAGGTCGTAGCGGGTGCCGTCGTCAAGAACGGCCACCTGGTGCCCGTTGGGCAGCTTGTCGAGCGACTGGACCACGCCGACGACGGTTGGGGTGGGTGCGCCATCGGGGCGACTAGGTCCGCACCCGGTCAGCCCGGCCAGCATGAGCAGTCCGACAGCGATAGACGCGACCGAGCGTGCCGACCGAACCATGCGCGTGGTGGTCCTCCCCCTCTCTCCTCGGCGGAATCGTACCCGATCGGGGCTTGTGCCGTAGGAAATCATTCTGTCGGACCCGTTCGATGATTCACCGAGCGGGGACTATGGTCATGGGCTGGTCTTGGTTGAGTGCGAGCTAGGATGGCCGCGTGGCAAGGGTTCCTCGGCCCGCCGTGGTCGTGATCGTAGCGGCGACACTGCTCTGGACCGCGTGCTCTGAGGCCCCACCGTCGGGTCTCGACGAGCTTCGCGCGATGCCCGAGTCAGCACTCGCGCCACTGAGCTCCGAGTCGCTCGCGAAAGGAGGCGGAAATGCGAGCCAGGGTATCGACGGACCTATTCCCGCCGAAGCCTGGAACATCCTTGGGACCAATCTCTCCATTCCCAAGATCGAGGACTTTTATGCGGGGGAGCTGGCATCGCGAGGCTGGGCGGCGGGTGGCGGGGAGAGTGGAATCACTGGCACACACGAGGTCGAGGCTCGCGCCTGGCACCGCGATGGATTGGTGTTCCGGCTTGGATTCTGGAAGCTAGAGGAGTGGAGACAGGGCCACAAGGTTGGGCTCGACTACACGACCATCTTTGAGGTGCGACTCATTGCCCGCGGTTCCACAAAGCCTGCCACGTCGGAGTCCTCGCCGACCCTGGGTCTGCCGTTGGCCGTGTTGGCCGCCATCCCGAGGGGCGGGGAGCCGCCCGGACGTTGGGAACCGGATCGAACCTATGTCCGCGCGACAGCGCTCAGCCGTTCAACCTGCCCGATTCCGTGCTCAGCCAGGGCGCAGAAACGTGCTACCTCGAGGTAGCTTGGCTCCGGCGGGCCGGAGCCGGCCACTTACTGCGTTCCCGAGGCGAGGCCTCGAGCGAGATCTCGCTCCCCCACCCTGTGCGCAACCGGGAGTGGCTGAAGGTCGCGCGCATCGAGTGCGCCGAATGCCACCAGGTCGTCGCACAAACCTCACCTGTTCAGCGGTACTGCGTCGAGTGTCGGCGGGCCTTGAAGGGAGCGCGCGCCCGCGACGCCGTCGACCGCGTCAGAGCGGCTCGTCGCCGTCACTCACCATGTGGTGGTGCGAACGGTTGAACCTCGGGAGCCTTGACTGCCGAACGTGACAGCATGGTGCTTGGGGACAATCCCGGGTATCCCTCGCGCCCCGGTGTCGTCAGACTCGCGAGCGTCTAGTGAATCCCACCGAAGAGTTGCAGGACGCCGATCAGGACCCCCAGCAGAACCAGGATTGCCAGGACCGCAGCCGTGCCACCACCCAGCAGCCAACCCGTGGTCGCATCCATCGAGCGCTGCATGCGGTCTCGCTCATCCGGGGACTCCTGTCCTCGAAGCCATGATGGTTTTAGCCACCATGGGGGCCTGAATGCCCAACGCAAGGTCACGACTCCGCTTGCCAACAGGGCCACCCCAAGGAAGTAGCTCACCACCAAGGGAAGCGAGTCACGGGCGAGGAATGCCAGGTTGGCCACTCCTGCGAGGACGAGCGTCAAGCCGCCGGGAAGGAATACGGAGGGCGCGTTTCGCCACCAGATTGGAGCTTTTGGATTCTGAAAGCTCCTCGACTTAGGTCTGAGACGTCCAGTCAGGTAGGCAGTCCCCTCCACCATGAGCGCCAGCCCCATGACAATTATCAGAACGGGGGTCATATATTCGTGCTCACGAGACATTGGATACGTCAGGGCAGGTATGGGTCATCTGACAGACATAGTTGTACGGATCCAGTGGTGATGGGCCGGATGGGGGTGTGGTGAGATACGTCACCGCGCCATGCACGAGGTCGATTGCGCGATCCTCCAGCCAGGTGGCGAAGTGGCCCGCGCGCACTCCGACATCGCTGCCGACGATCCATCCTCCCACGCCACAGCCTCCGGCAGCTAAGGGGTTTTCAGTGAGGGCGCCGCATCCGGCGGCACTCAGGCTAGCCGCGCCGCCGCCAATCACCGTCTTCAAGAGGCCGACCGTGGCCGATCTGAGCCCACGCTGCCATTCGATGCGGCCAATAGGAGTGTCAAGCGCCATGCCGGGATTGTCAGCCTCGCTGTTCCACTCGTCCGCCACGCCGGTGCCCACGCTGAAGGCCGAACCCGCCATGCCAAGCGCGGATCCGCCAACCTGAAGGCTCTTGCCGACGAGCCAGGACCCTGCCTTCGAGAGCGGCCGCCACCAACTCTGGGCGGCCGCCTTCTCGAGGTAATTCTCGCCGGCCCTCTCCATTACCTTCTCTAGGAACACAATGGATGAATCGGCGGCCTGTTCAACCGCGTTGCTCGCGGACTTGGGCGACCTTGTCGACTTCGGTGATGCCGGCTTCACTGGCGAGATGGTGTGCAGGATCCGCTTTCCGCTGGGCGTGACGGTCACGTAGGCCCGGTAGCTTGTCGATGCGTCGGTACCGCTGATCGCCATGTGCCCGTCGGGATCGATGAGGGTGGCAGGGTTGGCCTCGGCATACAGGTAGCGGTTGAGGCTCAGGGTGTCCTGGGCCGAGCCTGAGACCGCGTCGAGCTGGGTGAAGACCCCGACCGAGGGTTGATAGAAGCGGGCGCCGAGGTCGTAGACCGGCTGGCTAGCATCGGGGCTTATGTCCAGGCGGCCCTGGTAGCGGTAGGGCTGGGCGGGTCCACTGCTGGTGCCGGTCGGCCAGGCCGCGGCGGTCTGGCCGTAGCCGTCGTAGCGGAAGGCATCCGACAGCGTGGTCGCACTGGTCAGCTCGGCGGCGGCAACATCAGCGTGCAGGTCGGGCAGGGTGTAGGCCGCCACTCCACTGCTGGTGTTGGTGTTGGCCAGGCGTGACCGGGAGGGAGCGTGCGCACTCCAACTGCATGCCCGCAGGTCCCCTGCGTCGCAAGCATGACTATCGACGCGTCCGGGGTCGAGGTCATGCGTCGGCGGCGACCGTCAGCTCGTGAACCAGTCGCTCTGCGCACTCCAAGCTTCGATGCTGGCCGGCGCGAGCGAGATGAGCCTTTGCCTCCATGACGGCCTCGCTGAGGACTCCTGCCGCGTAGGATTCGACGTCCGCAGCCATCAACCCTTCTGGAACGGCGGCGATGACGAGAATGTGGTCTTTCCGCCGATCGAAACGGGCGACGTGAACCCCTGTGTAGTCGGGGCTGAAGAACGGACCTGGAATATCAAACACGACATTGAGACGGACACCCTCATTCGGGAAACGCGCTCGTTCCCGGACGACGCGGCGTTGGACCTCAGCGAGGCCGTCGTGGATTGGTCGATTAGCGGGCGAGATACCTCCGCTGTTGATCCCGATAGAAAGGAGCTTCGGAACTTCTGCACTCATTGGCCTGCCGACTCCAAGATGCGCGTCACTAAGTCCATCTGACTACCGTACTGACTCCCTGCCCACGGCTCAAGATTCAGCGGTCCGCCGACGCGCTCGGTGAGGAATCGCTCTATACGGGCGATCTCGGACCGCGTACCTTGCAGCATCGGAATCATCTGCTTGTCGCTGAGGAATGATCGACTGTACCGTCTGAGCGGATTTACCTGGCTGGTGATCCCCCACTTGAGGAGGTTACCGTCAACATCGTTTAGCCGGTATAGGGTAGTCAGTCGTGTACTGGCGAGCGAATTGCCATGAACTGCCGTCGTTCGGAGCTGATCCGTAACGGCAGCGGAGATGTCCGCTGCCCCCGCCTCAGTTCCTGATCTGAACGCGCCGCTCACCCGGCTGGCGGCCGCCTTGCCGGCGCCGGCCACGCCAGTCGCCAGCCAGGCGACGTCGATGGAGCCGCTGATCCCGGCGGCGATGCGGTCGGGGTCACCGCTCACCAGGTTGTCGTGCATGCTGGTCGTCCAGTCGCGGAAGCCCACGATGGCGCCGGTGCTCACCGTGTTCCAAGCCCTGCCGGGGTTGCGCGCAGCGTCGGCGATGGCTCCTGGCGCCGCGGCGATGGCGCCCGGGGTGCGCCACGCCAGGCTGACCGCCGCCCCTGGGAGCTCGAGGACGTGGCTGACCTGACGGGTGGTAACCCCCCATGCCACCTTGCCAGCGGTGCCGAGGAAGCCGAGGAGGTTGAAGCCCGACCCCTGCTTGGGCTGGGGCTTGGCCTTTGCAGCCCGTTGGGGGGCGTGCTTGGCCACCATGTTCTGCACAACCCGCGCGGTGGCCAGGCTCCAGGTCCCCGAGGTGTCGACCCCGGCTCCGCTCATGGCGATATGCCCATCCGGGTCGATGAGGGTGGCCGGGTTGGCCTCGGCATACAGGTAGCGGTTGAGGCTCAGGGGGTCCTGGGCAGAACCGGCCACCGAGTCGAGCTGGGTGAAGACCCCGAGAGACGGCTGGTAGAAGCGGGCGCCGAGGTCGTAGACCGGCTGGCTGGCATCCGGACTGATGTCCAGGCGGCCCTGGTAGCGGTAGGGCTGGGCCGGTCCCCCACCGGCACCCCCGCTGGCGATGGTCTGCCCGTAGCCGTCGTAGCGGATGGCGTCGGCGACGGTGGTCGAGCTGGTGAGCTCGGCGGCGCCCAGGTCACCGTGCAGGTCGGGCAGGCTGAAGGCGGCCACTCCGCTGGAGAGATCGGCGTTGGCCAGGCGCGATCCCGACGGATCGAGCAGGCTGGCGGTCAGCACCCCACCCGTGCTGATGGCGGCACCTTAGCCGACGCGACGATCGGCACCGAGGCGATGGCCGCGGCTCATGGACAACGCCTATTGGAACCAGATTGATCGTCCGGACCGAATCGCGACCTCGACGAGTTCGAGGAGTGCGTCTGGCAACGGTCTTCCGTCGACGTCGAAGAATGACTCACCTAGGGTCGTCGGACGAAGTCCCTTCTCGCGGATGACCTCAAACTGCCATCCACCCTGGGGCGGGTGAGGCGGTTCCTGACTTAGGCCCTTCGCGATCAACAGGAGTTCGCTCCGCAATGCACCCAAGTCGTCGGGAGCCCATATCCCGTCGGAATCGACGTGGGCCATCAGGACGGGGAATCGGCTACCCCAAGATCCACCTTCAAGGTGCTCGGCGACCGCCTGTCGAAAGGCGTTGAAGTCGTCGTAGCCCCCCGCGTCGATGCCCAGCAACTCGTGGTCATCGACTTCACTGTCGAACACGCAGAGATAGAGTCCCACGGTCAGACGTACTCGATCCGGATATTTCGGGCGTGTGCGGTGACGAACTTCACCAATGGGCCGGAGCTTGTGCAGCCCTTGGGCACGCGGACCTCGACCGTTGCCCCTACATCATGTGCCATGGCGGTGAGGAGACGGATTTGCCCCGTCAGGCGAATGTGAGACACCTTTTTCAACAGGTACCAAGTGCCGCCGATGACGGCATCCGGGCGGACACCGCGTGTGTCACGCTTGTCGCTACGGAGCACCATTGACAGTTACACCCCATCGCGTCAGGTATGTCTGGAAGGACGGCACGATTGGCCTCGTGGTGCGAATGGTAAGAGGTTCGCCCTGAAGCAAGGCGCGGTACGTTTGCAGCCGCAGTTGATACGAAGATCCAAGCGCCGATGAGCCAGCCTTCAACTCGAGACCAGGTGAATCAACAATCGTGCCTACGGGCCTTCCTCCTAGTGTGTACTTCGCCTCACCAACGATGGTCCGGAATGCCGCGCTGTCAATCTGCTGCGGAGTTGGGCGGAAGACCTCCGAGTTCTTAGGGGCACCAAGCTGCGCCAGCTGCTGAGATTCCCAATCTTGCCCCCGCAACAGTTGGGCCGGCACGCCAGGTGCCGCTTGGGTCGCAGCACCTCCGAGACCTTCGTTGATCGAAGCGCGGATAGCCGTACCACCTCGGTAGCCCAGCCCACCACCCAGGAATCCTCCGGCGAAGCCGGCCGCGCTCACCCACTTGTCGTGGGCAGAGACGGTGCTGTCAAGAAGGGTTGCGCTGGTGGACACGGTCCCGTAGGTCAGCAGCCCAGCACCGACCACCGCGCACCCGACGCCGACGGTGCCGACGCAGACGGCTCCCGCCGCCAGACCGACGCCAACCCCGATGGCGGCGTTGATGGCGAACGACTTGGCGGAGTCCAGGAAAGTGCTCGAGGTGACGACGGAGGCGACCCCGCCGACCACGTGCTGGGCCGCATTCACCGCGTGTCCCCCGGTCGCGTTCCAGGCGGTGCCGATGGCCCCAAACAGGTTGAAGCCCGACCCCTGCTTGGGCTGGGCCTTCGCCTGGGCAGCCCGTTGGGCGGCGTGCTGGGCCACCATGTTCTGCACAACCCGCGCGGTGGCCAGGCTCCAGGTCCCCGAGGTGTCGACCCCGGCCCCGCTCATCGCGATATGCCCATCCGGGTCGATGAGGGTGGCCGGGTTGGCCTCGGCATACAGGTAGCGGTTAAGGCTCAGGGGGTCCTGGGCACTGCCGGCGACCGAGTCGAGCTGGGTAAAGACCCCCAGCGAGGGCTGGTAGAAGCGGGCGCCGAGGTCGTAGAGCGGCTGGCTGGCATCCGGGCTTATGTCCAGGCGGCCCTGGTAGCGGTAGGGCTGGGTCGGTCCCCCACCGGCGCCTCCGGCGGCGACGGTCTGGCCGTAGCCGTCGTAGCGGAAGGCATCGGACAGCTTGGTCCCACTGGTCAGCTCGGCGGCGGCAACATCACCGTGCAGGTCGGGCAGGGTGTAGGCCGCCACTCCACTGCTGGTGTTCGGGTTGGCCAGGCGCGATCCCGACGGATCGAGCAGGCTGGCGGTCAGCACCCCACCCGTGCTGATGGCGGCCACCGTCTCGGACGAGCCGAGGTAGGTGTAGGTATCGGTGCTGCCTGACACGACCCGGGTCGCGAAGCGCCCCGTGGCGTCGAAGGTGAAGGCGGCGGTCGGCGAGGAAGGGCCGGCCAGGCTGGTCAGCCGGTCGCCGAGGTCGTAGGCGTAGGTGGTGACCTGGTTGAAGGCCACCCCGGCCTGGGTCAGGTTGCCGCGGGCGTCGTAGGCGTACTGGACCGAGCCGTTGGCATCGGTCAGGCTCAGGAGCTCCCCGCTGCGGTCATAGGTGGAGGTGGTGGTCGACGAGCCGGCCGAGACGCTGGTGCGGTTGCCGTCACGGTCATAGGCGTAGCCGACGCTGGTCGCCAGCCCGCTGCTGGCGGTCAGCCGGTTGAGGCCGTCGTAGGTGAAGGACTGGGTGCCTGTTCCGGCGTCGCCGGTGACCCCGGTCAGGCTGCGGGAGTCCGAGGTGACGTTGCCGTCGCGGTCATAGGTCTGGCCGAAGGAGCCTGCCGAGGCGTAGGTGGCGCCGGTGGCCCGCTTGGCCGCGTCGTAGCTGAAGGACGCGGACTCGCCGTTGGGCCAGCTGCGGCCGGCCAGGGTGCCGTCCAGGTTCCAGGTGGTGCCCAGGCTGCCCGAGACCAGGGTGGCGTTGGCCACCGAGCTGACCCGCTTGGCCCAGTCGTAGCCGAAGGAGGTGGTCCCCAGGGCGCCGGCCGCACCATCGACGCGAGTTGCCAGGCTGCTGTCCGTGTTCCAGTTGTAGTCGGTCTGCACCGTGGCGCCGATCTTCACCTGGTCCGGGCGACCCATGCTGTCGTACGTGTAGGTGGTGTCGGCGGGGTTGGCCTCGCCAGCACCCGAGTAGTCGGCATGGACGCTGCTCGGGTTGCCATCCACGGTGTAGGTCGTGGTGGTTGATAGTTGCAGGGACCCGGTTCCAGAGCCGGCGTACGTCTTCTCGGTCAACACCCGGCCCATGGCGTCGTAGGTGTCGTCGACATGTCGATGGACGTTGGTGCTGCACGAGCCGCCGGCCGAGTAGGAACAGGTTGTGGTCAGGCCTCCGGCCGCATCGTACGTCCAGCTGGTGCTGTCCATTGCCGCCGCGCTGAGGTTGGTGGGCGGGACCTGGCTCGCCTGGTGGCCCATGGCGTCGTAGGTGTAGGTCCACGCCGCGGCATTGCCCGGGTTCGATGGGTCGCAGCCGGCCACCACGGCCTCCGGGCTGCACGTTCCCAGTTGCTCGCCGAGCGCGTCATAGGCGAAGGTGGCCTTGAGGTCGTCCCCGGCCCCAGTCGCACCGTCTTCGTAGTCGGCCCAGGTTGCCATGGTTCGCCCCAGGTGGTCCAGGTCGAACTTGGTGCGCAGCCCGCGCGGATCGCTGCTGAGGATCGGACGCCCCAGGGCGTCGTAGGTCGTGCGGGTGGTCAAGCGGGTGTCGGTCGTCGTCTCGCGACCGGCCGCGTAGTGGGTTCCCACTGCGGTCGACGAGAGTGCCGCGTTATACAGCCCCACCTCGTCCAGGGCCCCTGCCCAGTAGCCACTCATGTTGCCGATCGACAGGGCGGCGCTGCTGTTATCGATGGTCTTGGCACCGATGGAGTTGGAGCCGACCAGGACTCCATCGACATAGAGGCTCATGACGCTCTGGTCGTAGGTGCCGACGACGTGGTACCAGCGCCCGGGCTGGACCACCATGACGCCGCTGTCCACCGCGTAGCTGGATCCGCCGGACGTGATCTTGAACTGCCAGCCGCCCCCGGCCAGCCAAGTTGTCCAGCCCAGGCCATAGGCGCCGGACTTGTAGACACCGCCATACCAGGTGCTTCCCGGCAGGCTTCCATCCAGCAGGCCGTCGCTGCGGGCCCAGAATTCGATGCTCAGGTTCGAGGAGATGTCGAGGCTGCTGCTATCGGGAACGCTGGCCTGACCAGTGCTTCCGTCAAAGCTCACGCTGGTGCGCGCCTCATCGGGCGCACCCGCCTGACCGAGGCGAACGCCACCTTGGTAGGTACCCGTATTGGAGCCCTTCTTGTCGGCCGCGGTGGATCCGGCGCGTTCGTCCAGCGGCCAGTAGCTGACCAGCCCGTTGGACTGCCCATCGGATTCGATCCGGTGGCTGTAGGTATCGGTGGCATTGACGCTCACGCTCACCGCCCGACCCGCGGGATCGTAGGCGGTGGTGGTGACCATCGGTTCGGCTCCGGGCTGCGACGGAGGCATCACGCTGGCCGTGATCCGACCGTCGGCGTCGAATGCCGTCTCGCTGGGGATGTTGCGGTCGGGGTAGGCGGTGTCCCAGATCTGCACGTTGTCGAGGTAGAAGTTCATGGTGCCGGCGGCGTCCCGCCGAACGGCCAGGTGCACATTACTGCTGACCGTGCTGGAGGGCGTCCAGTCCAGGTCGATCTGCTGCCACTGCCCGTTGGTGGCCAACTGGGTGGAAGCGTTGTTGCCGCCTGACGCGTCGACACCCAGCAGCGCAGTGAGCGTGTTCCCGGACCAGCCGATAACGTCGGCATGCAGGTGGTAGGTGCGTCCCGACTGGAATGTCTGGCCCGACAGATCCAGCCAGCCTCCGGAGGTGGTCCCACTGGCGCTGGTGGTGACCCGCAGCCGGTTCTGGCCGGACTTTGGACCGGTGGTGTGGTAGTCGCTGTCCAGCCCGGAAGATGCGGCCGAGGTGGTGAAGTAGCCACTCGCTGCCGCGGACCAGCCGCTGCTGCCCACCTCGAACGTCTCGAGGTCGTCCCGGAAGTAGCCGCCAATGTCGTAGTGGGCCAGGGTCCGAATGGCTCGCCCGGCGCCGTCGTATTGGGTCTTGGTCCAGGTCAGGTTGGCGTCGGTGGCATAGGCGTCACTTAGATCGCTGACTCGATCGACCCGGCCTGCGGCGGTATAGACCGTCTTCTGCTTGGAGATGTTGGCGCCGTACAGTGTCACTGAAGGAGATCTGGGTGACGCGCCCGACGGCATCGTAGATGCTGCTCGTGCGTCGGCCAGCGGCATCGGTGCTGCTTAGCGGCTCACCGAGCACATCGAAGGTGGCGCTGGTGGCCACGTTCTGGTCGGCAGTGCTGCCGCCGCCGGCCGCGTAGTTGGCGATGGTGCGAACGGTTTGCCCTGCTAGGTTGCGGTCGACGACCGACAGGGCCGTGCTGTTGGTGGCCACGCTGGTGACGGTTGTCGTCGACCAGGCGGTGCCATTCATGTCGATGCCGCTGGCCGAGGTGCACGCGCTGGTGCCGTCACCGCAGGAGACCCATCCAACAACGGGTCCTTGGACCGCCGTGGCCTTCGCCGCGGTGGAGGTGCCGCCGGCAATTTGGTCGGTGGTTGTGGCGAAATGGTTGGTCGTGGTGCGGGCTGTCCCGCCCGAGCCTGCGCCGGTGTGGACCGTGGTTGCCACCACGTTTCCGAGCAGGTCGTAGGTCGTGTCGCTCTGCTGCTTGATGGCACCTCCGAAGGTCCCGTCATCAGCGATCGAGCGGGTCTGGTTGCCGTAGGCGTCGTAGGTGTAACTGGTGGTGATGTCATCGATCGCCGATGAGCCAGATGGCGTGCCATTCACGTAGTTGGCAATCGACGACGTCATTTCGTCGTACCCGTTCCAGACCTGGGAGCTGATCGTGCCGTCCGGCGCGGTCGTGAGGAGCGGGTGTCGCAGGTTATAGGTCGTGCTCGTCACTTCGCCGGCCGGTGCCGTGCTGGAAGTGAGATTCCCGGCAGCGTCGTAGAGGTAACTGGTGGTGTTTGTCAGGCCATCGGCAGTGCTGGCGACGTCGGTCTGGTTCGCAGCGTAGGTCGTGGTGGTGTTCATCCCATCCAGGTCGCCAGTGCCGGTAATCCGGCCCCATCGGTCGTAGGTGGCGGTCGTCCACACATCGACGTCCGGCGTCGAGGACGACCAGGTGCCGTCGACGTAGTTCTCCGTGGTCTTGGTGGCGAAGATCGGGGGGTAGTAGGTGTTCGCGGCATAGTCGCTGTGGCTGTCGTAACTGGCAGCCGTGGCGCTGCCCGGCTGGAAGGTCCGCTGGTCGCTGGGCAGTCCGTTACCGGTGTAGGAGGTGGCGGTCCAGCGAGTTACCAGCAGGGTGTCATCGAAGTACGCGGTGCCAGTCTGGGCCGTGTTCCAGAAGCTGATCCGCACCCGGCCATCGCTGGCTAGGGGCAGCGTGAAATCCCAGGCCTTGGTGGCCCAGGTCGCGCTGGTGTAGTCGATCTGGGTCAGCGTGGCCCAGCTCCCACTGGCGGTGCTCCAGTAGTAGACGCTGATGGTTCCGCGAGTGCTGCCACCGCCGTCGGTCCGCACGCCGGTCTGGAATCGGAAGGTCTGTCCCGGGACCAGCTGGCTGTCCTGGCGGATGTAGGCGGAACCCGTGATCTTGAGTGAGGCGAAGCCGTCCTGCACGAGGCCGTCCGTGGGCGAGGTAGCCACGTACACCGAGGCTCCGTTGCCGTACTCGTAGCCGAACATCCCGGACTCGAACCCGCCGTTGACCTGGTAGTTGTTGTCGCTCTGAATGGGATGGCCCTCGCCGTCGTAGAGGGTCTCGGCGTCTTGGAGAGTCATGGCCAGTCCGGCCTGGTAATGAGCGGCGATGCGGTTGTCATCCAGGGCGGCCGCATACACGGCCGGCTCGTCGATGCGGGCGTTGATGAACGTCGATGAGGTGCCGTTGCTGTAGCTGCCGATCTCGAAGGTATTGGCCCCGGCCCCTGTGGCGCCGCTGGCGGCGCCCAGTGCGGCCAACTGACCATCCACGAAGACCTTGCCCACCGAACCATCCCACGTCGCCGCCACGTGATACCAGCGTCCGGCGGTAGGCTTGA
>CAWDVA010000006.1:0-404238 GCA_963805645.1 uncultured Chloroflexia bacterium
TCCGCGTTGTCCTCGAACCCGTCGGTCCGATCGCCAGATGCAGGCGATACCCAGAGAGCGGAGAAGGAGTCCTCCCAGGTCGGGATGGGGGCGCCGAGTCGTAAGAACAGCGAGCTTCACGCCGCTCGGGGGCAAACCGGCGGTAATCCCCCGGGGCCAATCGCCATCCGGATCGAGGGGCGAGTAGCGTTCGCCTTACCTTCGATCAGGTTGTTCCGCACTTTGTCATAGGCGTCGTTGTACAGGTGAGCGGGTACACCCGGTGGGCGAACGCGATAACGCACAATCTCGCTGCCTTTGGCCTCTATCCACACTTTGTACGCGATCACGAAGAGTCCTGCTCACGACGGGATCGCCGTTCCACTCCTCTGGCCCTATACTTCTGAACTCTCTGTGTTCTGGGCCTCGACCTCCACTTCCGAGGTCATGGCTGGCCCTTAGGCCCTGATCCGGGACCTGGGAGCCGGCAGTAGCTGAGGGCTGCTCTGGAGCTGTTCCTGGGTACGCGGCGCGCCATGCCTCGGCTGTCCGGTTGGACCAGTGGTTGGCATTTAGCCAGAGACCCACCTCGGCGTCGTCCCCATCGAGCGGGTACGCGAGACCCATGTGCTGAAGACGGAACATCAGGTAGCGAACCGCATCCCGGACGAACGGAGAGGCGTCCGTCATGCTCTCAATCCCGACGATCGTTCCGCGGTGAGTACCGGGGCGACAAGGCCCGAATCGCGGAGATAGGACAAGATGTTTGTGGCCGGTTTCCGCGTGCCGCACTCGACGGGAGCAATCGCCGTAATGCGCTCTCGAGACTATCTGTGTCGAAGTGATCGGCCAGTAGTCTGCCGTCGCCGTCCGTCAGGTAACTCTCAGCGATCTGCGAAGACGATGGTCAGCCATCGTGAGGGCAATCCAGATAAGAGGGAGTGCTGACCCTGAACCGCTCCGACAGGCCTGAGAAGCGGGTCATCAACGGCGGCGCCCGATTCGTACAGGACCAGATCGTCCGCAAGCTCCTGGTGACCGCTTGCGAGCACTCCTCGGACTTGATCCGGCGTCATTCCGGGCGCAACCAGCGCCAGTTCCCCGACGAGGTCAGGAGCCGGTAGAACTTGGTCAGTGGGAGGATCCCGGTGCCGACGGGCTCATCGCATCTCCGGTACTTGCGCCGGCATCCTACCCGACGTCCGCTCCAAATCAACAGCTAATTGCGCGCCAAAGCCATCCCGGCTTGTCCCGCATTGCTAGAGTGCAGGCACTGCCCAAGGGGAGGACCGGCGAGTGCTTCGTCTTCGCGTTCAGCGCACGGCGCAGGCACCGCGTCTCGGCTATGCGCAAGGATGTGCAGTGGCCGTTCGCCGGCTGATCCCGTTTCTACCGCTGGCCACCGGGACAAGGCTGTGACTGCGAGAGATTCGTCCACCGGCGTCATGCCAAATGCATTGGCTTCCGAGTTAGAAGTCTCGCCAACAGCTGTCCGCAGTTGGCTCCGGAGCAGGTACCCAAGACCGGTGGGGCACCTCCACCACCGGTGGTATCTGACGGCAAAGCAAACTAGCGCGGCCGCGGTGCGTTTCGCGAAAAGCAAAGACCGAAAGCGATCAGGCGGCCCAACCCTTCGACACCGGACGCGTGTGTGGCAGATCCTTCAGGCGTCCAAAGCAGAGGCTCTGGTAGCGGTGGACCTATACAACGGCAGCGGTCAGCGCCGGTCATTCGAAGCGTTCGTGGTGCACATGCATCTCGCGTGGCTCTACCTCCTGCATGCCGAGTTCCTAAGAGACCGAGTGGACTTCCGCTACTGGAAGGACGCTCGCCACCTGGAGAGGGTGGACGGTGAACCTAAGACCTGGGAACTCCTGAAGTGCGTTCGACACCGATGGGCTGATCCGCAGGACCCAGTGCGGGTGAACCTTGAGTTTTTCATAGGGCTCCGAAACAAGATCGAGCACCGCTTCGGCGACGGGCTGGCGGTCTCGGTCGCCGGTCATGCACAGGCTCTATTGATGAACTACGAGACCGAGGTCGTGAGTGGCTTCGGCTCCGGAGAAGCACTTGCCGATCGGCTGCGCTTCCCAGTCTTCTTGAGCAGCATGACCGAGATGGGAGTGGAGGCGTTGAAGAAGATTCGAGCGTCCATCCCTGCGCGGACTGCGCGGTACATCGACGAGTTTCATGCGGGCCTGGATGAGAAGGTCGCACTCGACTCGCGATTCGAGTTCCGCATGTTCCTGGTCCCACAGATCGGTCCGAAGACAAAGGCCGATCTCGCCGTGACATTCGTGCAACAGAAGGACCTGACTCCTGAGCAAATCGCCACGATGGAGCAGCTGGGGAGAACGGGTCTCGTGGCCACCAGGGTCGAGGAAGTACCCGTGCAGAACAAAGGGTGGTATCGACCATCGGCGGTAGTAGCCCGCGTCCGCGCGACGGTGCCGGAGTTCACGATGGGTGACCACATCGCCAAGTGGAAGGAGCACCAGGTACGCCCTCCGGAGGGCGGCCCTGACCCGGCAACGACCGATGCGAGGTACTGCGTCGATGACGAGCCGGTGGAGACGTACCTCTACACGGACGCGTGGGTGAAGAAGATGGTGCGCGAGGCAAAGGCAAAGTACCAAGGAAGACCGCGATGGTTGCCTCCGGCACCCTCGTCGACGACGTGAAGATCGGCTCCTGGGAAATGCCCTGGAATGCCAAGGCCGATGCCGGCCGCCTCGCGGACGGCATCCCGCCCGAGCGCTACTGGGCCTCCG
This sequence comes from uncultured Chloroflexia bacterium, assembly GCA_963805645.1. Lineage (GTDB taxonomy): Bacteria > Chloroflexota > Limnocylindria > QHBO01 > QHBO01 > CAVXEH01. The sequence continues at coordinate 2,751 of CAWDVA010000006.1, forward strand.
ACCCCGCGGGCATCAACCAGGTCGGCTGCATCTACACCGCCCAGGGCTTCGAGTTCGACTACGTGGGCGTCATCATCGGCCGCGACCTGCGCTGGGATCCAGCGTCAGAGGAGTGGATCGGCGATCCCTCCGAGTCCTTCGACTCCATTGTCAAGCGCTCCGGCGACCGCTTCACCGATCTCGTCAAGCGCACCTACCGCGTCCTCCTCACCCGCGGCATGAAAGGCTGCTACGTATACGTGGCTGATACTGCCAGCCAACACCACGCGCGCCGAAGGGTCGCTGGCCCGCCTTCGACAGATGGCGCCGGGGGGTTGCCGTGAAACCAGCCGTCAATCTCTCCGCCCTCTCCTCAACGCTCCCGGGCCTCCCCGGAAGACTTGTTTCCCGCGACAACATCATTTCCCTGCTGGAAGACAGTTTCAGCCCAGATAACAAGGTGATTGTTGTCTACGGACCCTCAGGTATTGGGAAGACGACCGTACTGGCGCAATTCGTTCTTAAGCACGCGGACGCATGCGTCAGTTTCTTCGTGGGCGAAGACCGCTGGGCCTCAGGAAGTCGCCGATTCCTGTTCGATCTGTGTCAACAGATGCTCGCCTTCACTGGTAAGAGCCGCTGTCGGCCAAGGTGTCGGGCGATCGACTTCGGCAGGTATTCGAGACGACGCTCGCTGCATTCACATCGGAGGCCCGTCGGTCGCCCAGACCTATCTACCTCGTGTTGGATGGCCTCGATGAAACTTCGGCCGATGCTGCGGGAGGAAGCGTACGGGACCTAGTCCCCGTGTCCCTTTTCCGGGCGCGCAATGTATACGTACTCGCGTCCACTTCAGGCGACGCGAGCCTTGTGTTTCAACGTGCCGTCGTCGCGAGCCAGCGAATACCGGCTCTCTCGTTGGAGGAGACCGCCAGCCTATCAGTGGGCTGGGCCTCACGAGTCGCCAGATCGGGCAGTTCCACGAAGCGTCCGGTGCCATCCCCGGATACCTCGCGGAGACAAGGAGGCAACTCACTGCAGGGGCCAACGCAGACGACCTCCTCGAGCGGCCGCCACGGACGCTCGCTCAGCTAATCGGACGGATTGGCAATCCCTGGTGAAGGGGGAGGACTCGCTCGCACTGGCGATGGTGGCTTATGCGCCAGGTGGGGTAAGTCTCGAACTGTTGTCCACCGTTGTCGAGGAGGATCCGTCTGCACTGGTTTCGAGATACCCATTCCTGAAGTCCGACCCGACGGGTGTTGAGTACCTCACCCGGGCCCATCGCCAATACGCGGCCGAGGCTCTCAAGGAACACCGTGGAGCGGCTCTTGAGCGAATGGTGAGCTTCTACGAGCGCGATCCCGAAAGTGACGACGCAGTCGAATTCCTGCCTTCGCTGTTGGTGGAAGCCGATGACTATGACCGTCTGCGCAGCCTGGCTACCCCCCAATTCGTTGCCTCTCTTGTGAGGGCCCGGCGCGATCCGGCGGCGGCGACACGCTTACTAACGGTCACCGCGCGCCAGGCTCACGAGAAGTCGGATGTTCCTACCTTGGTGTTTGCCGCCGCAGCCGCGGGGATCATCCGTACCTTCGTCGAAGAGTCAGGAACCGGGCAGTCTGAGATCGCCGCGATAGCGGCCCTGCAGGACTATGAACTCGCAATTCAAGTAGCAGGACGCTTCCTTACCAACCGTGAGCAGCTTGCCGCTCTGGCCACCATCGCCCGAGCGATGGCGGAGGCCGGATTGCAGATTTCGCCAGACATCGAAGACGCCATCGACGAGATCGCCGAGTCCATCACTGGCCCAATGCCACCGGAAGATGCAGCTCGCATCGCGGCCTCCTTCTTCTCGGTGCGCCCTGACACTGCGATTCGGCTGGTTGAGCGTTGCGCGGGGAACGGCGACGGCAGGGCCCTAGACCGCGCGTTAGCGATGTTGAGCGTCGGCGCACCCGAGCCCATCGACTCGTACGACACCTTCAGTGCGATCCAGGGCCGGATTCGAAATCAGGCACTGCGCGACTTCGCCGCCCGCTTTCCGAGCTTGGCGAACCTAACGGCGGACGACGTTCTCGGGAGACTCGCGTCGATCGACGCGGCCTCAAACAAGATCGAACTCCTTCGTGACTGGTGCAATGGCAACAGGAGCAATCCAGACGCTTATCGGGTAGTCAGCAGGGCATTGGACATTCTCGCAGAATCGCGCGGCGACACCCCCGGCGTAAGAATGCTTCGCCAGCTCGCTGAGCCGCTGCGGTCCGGCGGCGTCGACGAGGTCAGACCGGTGGCGAGTCGATTCGGGCTCCTGGCGTCCGGGTTGCCGGAGACACCGCGCAGAGAACGCGTCAGCCTGGAGCTGCTCCTCGCTGAGCAGGAGTGCCGCTGGAACTGGGACTCCGGTGCCGACCGAGTCATGTCCATTTACGCGGACTACGCGACGAGCGGCATCGCGGAGGGCCGCGCAGACGCCCTCGCCCAGGTGCTCCTCACCGTGGATCGCATCGATCCAGACGGCACGAAGATTGGCATCCGTGACGAGATCACCGGCCAGTTCCGTACGGCATTTTCAACCCTCTTGGATGATTCGGCCGATCAATATGAGGCAGCCAAGTCCATCCTCCGGACCGTTGCACTGGTGCACCCGGACCTAGCGTTCGACCTCGCCGGAGGCCTGAACACTCAGGAGCGGCGAGATTTCGCCACGGCAGACACTATCCGCTCCGTCCTTGACGACCGGAATCACGTTCCGGACATAGCAGGAGTCCTCGCAAGAGCAGCGGTCATAGAGAATCAGGACTCTGTTCTCGGCCCTCTGCTGGCGGAGATTCTCGAGAAGGTCACCGTGCGGGACCTTCCTGCGACGCCGGACCTTACCGAGATGGTCTTGAGTTTGGCGAGCGGCCTGCCGGACCCATACGACATCGCCCGAGCCATGGCTTGGTGCGCGCGATGGATCGGAACTCAATCACCGTCGCTCTCGGACGTGTTGCGGCAGGCAGTTGAGGCGTCAGAACGGATCGGAGAGCCCTGGGCACGAACGGAGGCGAGGTTTACCGTCGCTCGGATCCTGGCCCCTGTCGCGGCTGACGCCGCGCGAAACCTGATAGAGAAGGCTGAGGGAGACAACCAGGCTGACGCGCTCGCGCGCCCGCTATTGGGGCCGGGCTTCGCGGACGCCGTCGGTTTGGCGATTATCGCGTTGCCCAGCTCGTCCTCCCCAGGACGTACCGATCAGCTCACAACGATCGAATCGCTGTTAGAGAGTATCCCAGCGCCTGGGGTACGGGCCGACATGCTTGGGAGGCTAGCGGCTCGAGAGTTCCTCGCTGGTGATAACCGGGCGGGCAAGGGGCATGCGGAGGCTTCGCTACGCGCGCTAGACGCATCCCTCGACGAGTACAGCAGACGAAGTGCTCTATCCCGAATTGCGGGTCCGGTCGCATCCTACGACCTCGGCGAACTCCGTGACCGTCTGCGCGACCAACCCCGATGGGCAATCTCAACCGCTGTGCTTTCGGCCGACGAGTTACCTGTTGACCCAAGTTCCACCCGACGTTCCGGTAAATGAACTCGAGTCCGTCACGCGCGGAGAGTACGAGGCATGTAGAGATACCGTCGCCCTCATGCACCTGGTCCGGTCCGACGTTGCACTCCACGCACTTGCGAGCCTCGTTGAGCGAACCGTAGTCGAAGGCAAGGATCGATTTACCTCGAGGCAAGCAAGCGAACTGGCGGGCTCGCTGGAGACTGAAGCAGCGGAAGCTTTGCCGGATCCAAGCGGCATCTCACACGGCGGATATTTGACTGCGTTCCGTGGACTCACCATGCGGATGTACGCCGCTGCAAAGCCGAAAGTGGCGGTCGACTGGGGAGGGCTTGTTCAAGAGGTCAGGTCGATTCCTAACACAGCAGACCGCGCCCTGGTGAGTTGTTGGACCACGGAGCTCCTGCACGATCTAGACAGAAAGGGCGCGCTTGATCTCCTACTTGCTGCCGAGGGCGATCTCACGCTCATTCCCGACGAAATCGACAGGCTGACCAGGCTGGAGAGTATCGCCTCCGCCTACAAGTCGCTCGGTGAGCGCCGCGAGGCCTCGCGCGCGATCACAGCGGCCTTCAACGCGACCCAACTGATGGGAGACGACCAGCGAGTCTGGGAACTGCAGGATCGGATCATAGAGAAGGCTAATGCGATAAGCCCTGAGCTGGCCAGCTCACTCACCCCCCTTATCGATGACGAGGTGCGCCGCTACTCGCTTGAGGAGAAGACCTACTCGCGCCAGCTCGAGCTGCGGCCCGCCGACATTGCCAAGCAAGCCGATGAGGGTTTCTGGGTCATCCAGACGAATGCGCGCGCGGCGTTTCACCTGCGGCGTTCCCTGGCAGGAGGCCGCACAGGTACGCAATCGGCGGATGTCGCATCGGTATGGCTTCTGCGTTCCATCGGCGGAGGCTTTCCGCAGGTCATGCAGTGCATCGCTTGGGTATGCGAGAACGCAGAACGCGCGGGTTGGCCGGAGTCACAACGCCTCGAAATGTCGGCCGCCGTGCTGCAGGCCGTGTCGCTTGCCCGGCTCCTCTCCGCAGCGTCCGCCGGCGAGCCTGTGGCCGCGGGTGAGTCCCTGCAGGCTGGGCGGCTGCCGCGCCAAGTTGCGCTCGTGGGGGTCGGCGATCGTACAGATGCCCTCTCGCGGATCGCACAATGGATGCTCGAGGATGGCAGCGATGTCTTCATGCTCGTGGACCCGTATTTCTCGGTGCGAGACGTCGAGTTCTTGAGGCTCATACCAGGAGGCAGCCGGCTGCACGTAATAGCTGGGTTGGACGCGCAACGCGGACTCCACAACGAGCGTCATCCGGCTCCCGCTGAGTTGGAGGCTGCCTACTCGACGGCATGGGGGCAACGGTATGATGACGCTCCGCCGCCCACCGACGTAACGCTGCTCGGTACTGCCTCAGGTAGATGTCCCCTGCACGACCGATACGTCCTAACCAAGCGCGGGGGCATTCAACTCGGCACGTCAGTGTCAGGCCTAGGTGGTCGCGAATCTTCCATGACCACGCTCGACGCCGCAACGGCCAAGGCAATATGGGCGGAAGCAGTCGGCCCTTGGGTTACGCCGCCGAACGGGCTACTCGACGGCGAGCGCGTGCGGATCTACACCTTCTCGCTCGGTTAGGCGCAAGCTCAACGCCGACGAGGCCAGACGGCTCGAAATGGCCGCCGTGGCCCCCAGACCTATCAGCTGCAGCCCGAGGTCGCGCCGCAGTTGATGCACTTGTAGCAGGACCCGTTGCGCACCATGATCGAGCCGCATTCGCTGCACGACGGCGAGTCCGCGGTGTCGAAGATCACCGTGGGCTGACCAACCGAGAGCCGCTCGTCCCGCGCCTGGGCCACGATCTTCAGCCCATCCAGCAGCCCGTTCTCGTGCGCCTCTTCCCCCACCTCCCCGGCATCTGCGCCGGCAGGCGCCTCAACGGGAATCGCTGCTGCGGTGGACTCGCCAACCGCCTCATCTCCCCGTGCCGGATCCGAGACGTCACTGGTTGCGGCGTCGGAGGAGGTCCCCGCCGCCGAAGTGGCGAAGCCTGAGGCGGTGGGTCCCTCCTCAGACGCCTCCCCCGTAACAGGCTGGGCTTCGGCAAGGGACATCTGCCGGTTGATGACCCCCACCACATCCTGCTCATCCCTGCTGAGGAACTTGCTGGCCAGGTACCGGAAGATGTAGTCGACGATGCTCTTCGCCATGGGCACGTCCTGGTTGGACGTGAACCCGGCCGGCTCGAAGCGCATGTGGCTGAACTTGTTGACCAGGTCCTTCAGCGGCACCCCGTACTGGAGGGCCACGCTCACCGCGATGGCGAACGCCTCCATCATCCCGGCGACGGTGCTCCCCTCCTTGGAGATCCGGATGAAGAGCTCGCCCGGCTGCCCGTCGTCGTACAGGCCAACGGTCAGGTACCCCTCGTGCCCGGCCACGTTGAACTTGTGGGTGAAGGCGGAGCGCTCGTCGGGCAGGCGTCGCCGGACCGGCTTGTAGACGGTCTGGACCGATGGCAGCCGCATCGGTCTTGGCAGCGTCGCCGCCTTCCTTCTTGGTGTTCAGGGGCTGGCTGCGCTTGGAGTTGTCCCGATAGACCGCGATGGCCTTGAGGCCCAGCTTCCAGCCGTCGATGTAGACCTGGGCGATCTCCGCCGCGGTCGACGCCTCCGGCATGTTCACCGTCTTGGAGATGGCGCCACTGATGAACGGCTGGACCGCGGCCATCATCTTGAGGTGCCCGTTGTAGTGGATGGAGCGGGTGCCGTTGGCCGGCTTGAAGGCGCAGTCGAAGACGTCGAGGTGCTCGTCGCGCAGGTGCGGCGCGCCCTCGATGGTCTCGTGCTCGTCGATGTAGCTGACGATCTCCTCGACCTGGGTGGCGCTGTAGCCGAGGCGCTTGAGGGCCTGCTGGACCGTGTGGTTCACGATCTTCAGGTAGCCGCCGCCGACCAGGCGCTTGTACTTGATGAGGGCGATATCGGGCTCAACACCCGTCGTATCGCAGTCCATCATGAAGGCGATGGTCCCGGTGGGGGCCAGCACGGACAGCTGCCCGTTGCGGAAGCCGGTCTTCTCGCCCAGGGCCACCACCTCGTCCCACGCGGTCAGCGTGGCGTCCAGCAGGTCCCCGGGGACCTGCTGCTCGTCGATGCGGTAGGCCGCCTCGCGGTGCATGCCCATGACCTTGAGGTACGGCTCGCGGTTGACGGCGTAGCCCGCGAACGGGCCGCCCTGGTCGCGGGAGATCCGTGCGGACTGCAGCGCGGCCTCCGCCTGCATGAGGGCGGTGACCGCCGCCGAGTACGAGCGACCCGCGTCCGAGTCGTAGGCCAGGCCGCGGTTCATGAGCAGCGCGCCCAGGTTGGCGTAGCCCAGGCCGATGGGGCGGTAGTCGCGGGAGTTCTCCCCGATCCGCGGCGTGGGGTAGCTGGCGTTGTCGACGATGATCTCCTGCGCGGTGAACACGATGCGCACCGCGTGCCGGTAGTCCTCGATGGCGAACTCCCCGTCGTCGCGCACGAACTTCATGAGGTTCAGGCTGCGCGAGGTTGCAGGCCGAGTCGTCGAGGTACATGTACTCGCTGCACGGGTTGCTGGCGTTGATGGGGCTCGTGTTGGCGGAGGTGTGCCAGCGGTTGACGTTGTCGTGGTACTGGATCCCCGGGTCGCCGCAGACCCAGGCCGCCTCCGCCATCTTGTTGAGGAGGTATCGGGCCTTGACGCTCTCCATGGGCTCGCCGGTCTTCACCGCGTGGGTGGTCCAGTCGCCGTCGCGCTCCACGGCCTCCATGAAGGCGTCGGTGACCCGCACCGAGTTGTTCGAGTTCTGGAAGAAGACCGATTCGTAGGCGGCGCCGCCGTTGAAGTTGCCGTCATACCCGGCGTCGATCAGCGCCCAGGCCTTCTTCTCCTCGACCAGCTTGCAGTCGATGAACTCCTCGACGTCGGGGTGGTCGATGTTGAGGATCACCATCTTGGCGGCTCTTCGCGTCTTTCCGCCGGACTTGATGACGCCGGCGAAGGCGTCGAAGCCCTTCATGAAGCTCACCGGGCCCGAGGCGGAGCCGCCGCCCTTGAGCCCCTCGTTCTTGGAGCGCAGGGTGGACAGGTTGGAGCCGGTGCCGGAGCCGTACTTGAAGAGCATCCCCTCCGTCTTGGCCAGGGTCAGGATGGACTCCATGGTGTCTTCGACGGAGTTGATGAAGCACGCCGAGCACTGGGGCTTGACGTCGATCCCCACGTTGAACCAGACCGGGGAGTTGAAGCTGGCGCGCTGCTTGAGGAGGATGTCCTTGAGCTCGTCGCGGAACGTGGCGGCGTCGGCATCGGTCGCGAAGTAGGCGTCCTTGATGCCCCAGTCGGTGATGGTGTCGGCCACCCGGTCGATCATCTGGCGGACCGAGTGCTCGCGCTCCGGGGTGCCCATGGTGCCGCGGAAGTACTTGCTGGCGACCACGTTCGTGGCGAGGGCCGACCACGCTCTTGGGGAACTCGAGGTTGCGCTGCTCGAAGACGACCTTGCCGTGCTCGTTGGTGATGGCCGCTTCGCGGGTGTCCCACTCGACCGTGTCGTAGGGGTGGACGCCCTCGCGGGTGAAGCGCCGCTCGATGCTCAGGCCCTTCCAGGTGCGGGCCTCGCCGGGGGTGAGCTGGCGATAGCCCGTCTTGTCCTTCGCGACCCCCGGGGCGGCTGCGGTCCCATGGCCATTGCCGTTGTGACCGTGGCCGTTGTGGCCCTTGCCGTGCCCGTTGCCGTTGCCGTTGTGGCCGTTGGTCTTGGCGGCTGCGGCCGTTGTGGGGGTCGCGGAGCGTGCCATCTTCTTCTTGTCCCTCTGCCTCCGGAAGCACCCCGCTCCCGGCCTCCTCGATACGTCATCCGCCGGCCGTTTCTGGTGTGCCTCCCCCCTCGTTCATGCCCTGCTGCGGGGCATAGAACGCCCTAGCCGCGGGTATGTTGGGAGGACCAGGGGCGCTGCCGGCGCCGACGGTTACGCTGCGCGCTGTTCCGGCCGTGGGGGGCCGTTCGGCGCTGAAGTCAGGAGCGGTAGTGTAGGACGCACCCCCACCCGCGTCAAGCCGAAAACCACAACATCTGGTGGTACCTTCGGGGAGGTGGCCACAAGATGTCGGGTACGTGTAGGACAACTGTGGATGAGATGTTGACGGCCTGTGGACCGATGGTGGACGGCTGCCGTCCCCCGCCGCCATTCCCCGAGCGGGCCTGCTCTCATTGTCCCTGCTGATCCGGTCAGGATCCGGCAGGTACACCGAACCGCATCCGCTGGATGCGGGTGTCTTGTGCCGCGTGTCGGTGTCGGATGTCACGCGTCCGTAACCGATCCTCCCTCGAACCGGGCAGCACCGCCTGTCTGCCGACGCTGCGTTACGTGGGGGCAACCAATCCGACCCTGGCGGCGGTCAGGGGTGGGTCGCGGCCGGGTGCGGGCCGGGTTGGGGCCTTATTGGTTACGGCATCGCACCCTGGCGTCGGGGGCGGGCGGCATCGGCCAGGCTCAGCCGACAAACGGTTGCAGAACCATTCCAGCCGGCCGGGGCTGAGGGTGCCGATGCGTTCGGCGCATGCCTCCGCCCGGCAGCTGGGTTCGGCCGCATCGGGCAGAATCGGGGCATGCACGGAGGGAAGCGGGCTGCCGCAGTCGTGGCGGGGCTGGTCGTGGGCCTCGCGGCATGCGGAGCCAGCGGAGCGACCAGTGCCGCGCCGATCGTCGACGCGTCGGCGCTCGCGACGTTGCGCGTGACCTCGACCGCGTTCCGCGACGGGGCCGACATCCCGGCGCGGTTCACCTGCGACTCGCCCGAGGCCGGGGCGGCGGTCGTGTCACCGGCCCTGGCCTGGATCGGGGCGCCGGCCACCGCGCGGGTCATGGCCGTGGTGGTCGTGGATCCCGACGCCAACGGCTTCGTCCATTGGCTGGCGGCCAACGTCCCACCGGGGAGCGGCGGGTCGGGATTCCTGGCGGAGGGGGCGTCGGGCACGGAGGCGGCCGGCGTGGAGGGGCGCAACTCCGCGGGCAAGGACGGCTGGACGCCGCCCTGCCCGCCGCCGGGGGACGGGAAGCATCGGTACCAGGTGACGGTCTACGGGCTCAGCGAGCCACTCCCCGTGGAGGCGGGCTTCTCCCTGTCGGATTTGCGCGCGGCCATGGACGGCAGCGTGGTCGCGCAGGGTGAGATCACCGGGCTCTACGCCCGCGCCGCATAGCCCGCGCCGCATAGCCCGCCCCGCCGCCCGGGACGCGGTGGCGGCGCCATCGGTCTAGACCAGGACGACTCCGTTGGCGCCCGGGTCGTGTCCATCGCGGACGGCCGCCAGCACGGCCCGGCTGTCCAGCGGGAGCTCGTCGCGCAGCAGCTCGCGCACCGCGGCCAGCGCACGACGGTTGGCCGGCGTGTCGGCCAGGGCCACGACCAGGCGGGCGCCCGGCGGGGCACCGTCGCGCCACTTGAGATGGATCGCGCGGAGCTGGGCCTGCGCATCCGCCAGCCGGGTGATGATCTCGACGCAGACGGTTGCGCTCGAGCGGGGCTCGCGCAGGACCAGGTCGAAGGCCCGCAGGTCGCCGCCGATGCGGACCGGCACCTCGAGAGCCAGCCGCCAGGCCGGGGAGAGGATGCGGCGCAGGCGACCCGTCACCGCCAGCTGGGCCACGTCACGGAGCGGCGGACCGGCCGGGAAGGCGCGCAGCTGCAGTCGCAGCCCCACCGCGACGCTCAGCACCGCCAGGTCCGCGGCGGCGGCCCGGATGGATCGCCCGGACTCGATCCGGGCAAGGCGCTGCCGGCTCCATCCCAGGAGCGCCGCCACCTGCGCCTGGCTCATTCCCGCGGTCACTCGCGCGCGGCGCACCTCGTCGCCCACCTCGCGGACCAGGCCCGCCGCCCTTCGCCGAGCCTCCATCACCTGCCGCTGGTGACTGCCCATGCACCGATGGTGACGGCCCACCGTTACCTGGTGCTTACCACGCACGGACCCCGTGGGTTGCCGGGTGGTACGGCGCTGTAACCAGGGTTCGCTCGGGGAGATCTTCGACAGCCCCTCGCCGACGCCAGGGTGCGCGCCTGGAACCAAACCGGACCTGGCGGTGGGCAGGACCGGGGCGCAGCCCAGGATTGGTGACAGTCCTGCAACCCTGCGTCGGTGGGAGCGCCGCAGACCGTGCCTGGGGCGAGGTTCGGTTACGGCCGCGCAACAACCGGCCGGTGCCTGGGCGAGGTTCGGTTACGGCCGGGTTCGAACGCTCGCGGGCCGCAGCCGGCCGTTGGTCAGAACCCGCGAAAGGGTTTCGGGATCGTGACAAGGGCACCGCGTCACGTCGCGCACCGGCACTCCGGATCCCTCGGAGCTCAGGGGCTCGGGGCTCGGGGCTCAGGGCTCACGGCTCCCCGGCCAGGGAGTCACGGGTCCGGAGAGCCACTAGTCCCAAACGACGATCCATTCGGCCTGTTGCCATTTCCGAATAGATGTCTAAAACATATACCCTACAAAGGCCTATAGATGGGCCTGGCATCTGTTCCGGGTGCCGGTCGCGAACAGAAGGGACCGGACCCGCGACGACAGGGAGGCGGATTCACATGAACACCACGACGCGGCGACGGCCCTGGTTCCGCCGCCTCTTCTCGTCGCCGGATTGCCTGTGCTGGCGGCTGGGTTCGCTGGCGCTGCGCATCGGGCGGCATTGATGACCACAGGCCGGATGCCGGGACTGCGAGGCGGGAGGTGCTGACCATGCTGCGCGCCAACGAAGAGATCTACGCCATCCAGGCGTCCGTCCTTCGCACGCTGGGGAGCCCGCGCCGGCTGGAGATCATTCATCTGCTGGGCGACGGGCCCGCCGAGGTCCACCGCATCGCGGAGGCCCTGGGGCTGAGCCAGCCCACCGTCAGCCAGCACCTGGCGGCGCTCCGCGGCGCCGGGCTGGTGGACGCCGTCCGCGACGGACGCGAGGTCCGCTACGAGCTGACCGATCCGGGGATCCTCCAGGCCTGCGACCTCATGCGCGACGTGCTCTTCCGACGGCTCGGCCGCCTGTCGAGCCTCGCCGCCACCTTCGCCGCACCGGATCGCCGGCGCGGCCGTGCTCGCCCGGCGCGCAGGCGCGCGCTCGTGGAGGTTCAACGATGAGCGAATCCCTTTCCCTCGTCCTCTGCTCGGGGACGGACGACAAGCTCGAGACGGCGGCGATCATGGCCGCCGGCGCGGCCGCGCTGGGCCAGCGGGTCAACATCCTGCTCCAGTTCTGGGCCCTCGACGCGTTCCGCGCAGACCGCATCGACTCCGACCACGGTCTCCTGCCGGAGGCCGGCGAGGCGGGCGCCGCAGCGGTCCGCGAGCACACGCCGCACGGGAAGCTCGAGTGGGCCGAGACGCTGCGCCAGGCCAAGGAGCTTGGCGAAGTGGACATCACGGCCTGCACCAACTCCCTGGAGCTGCTGGGCATCGAGGCCATGGACCTCGACCCGCTCGTGGACGGTGCCGGCGGCATCGCCACGTTCCTCCTGAAGGCCGAAGACGGCCCCATCGTCTACATCTGAGGAGCTGAAAAGAGAAATGGCAGACCACGAGAAGCTCGTCTTCATGGTCACCCACGGACCGGACCACCCTGAGCACGCCACCATCCCGTTCGTCATGGCCGCCGCGGCCCTGGCGTCGGACGTGGAGGTCGTGATGGGCTTCCAGGCCGATGGCGTCCTCATCGTCCGCAAGGGCGACGCGGACCAGGTCGAAGCGCGGGCCTTCCCGCCCCTGGCCAAGCTGATCAACGACTTCCGCGAGCTTGGCGGAACGATGCTCGTCTGCGGACCCTGCCTCAAGGGCCGGGAGATCGACCAGGGCGAGCTGATCGAAGGGGCCGAAGTCGTGGCCGCCGGTCGCTTCATCGCCGAGATCACCTCGGCCACCAACGCCCTCGTCTACTAACCGATCAACCACGCCGATCCGCCCCGCGGGTCGAGCCAAAGGAGCCGACATGGACACCACAACCACCCAGCCGCTCGAAGAGATCACCGCCGCCAAGGTCATCGACGCCCGCGGCGCCGCCTGCCCCGGACCTCTGCTGGAGGCCAAGAAGGGCATGGGCACCGTCGCCATTGGCGAGGTGATCGAGATCTGGTCCACCGATCCGGTGACCAAGACCGACATCGGCGCATGGTCCGGCAAGGTCGGGCACGAGTTCCTGGGCGCCCTGCAGGACTCCGGCTACGACCGCGTCTTCGTGCGGCGGATGAAGTAGGACGCATACGAGATGGGTGGCGGGTGCGGCTGCCGCACCCCGAACCCACCCCAACGGGAGTCGACACACATGAGCGCGCAGATACTCGCCGAGGCACCGGTGGCCCACACGGGCCCGCCGAGGATCCTGGTCTTCTCCACGAACAACATCAGTGACCCGGGGATCGACCTGGCGGGCAGCGCCCACATGCACTACTCCCCGGGCGTCAAGGTGATCAACCTGCCGTGCACCAGCGGCATCCGCCCGTCGTGGATCCTCCACGCCCTGGAGACCGGCTTTGACGGCGTCTTCGTGGCATCCGACGGCGACGAGTGCGCCTACCTGCCCGACTGCGGCAAGCGCTCCTCGCGGATCCTTGCCGAGGCCCAGGCGACCATGAAGGAGCGCGGCATCGATCCGAACCGGGTGCGCCTGGCGGCGATCTGCTCCGTCTGCTCGGAGCCCTTCACCAAGCACGTCACCCAGTTCTCGAGCGCCCTGGCCGAGCTCGGCCCGGCAACGGCGAGGTGACCGACATGACCGAAGCCTGCGCGGTTCCCGCCGCGAACACGTCCAACTACGACGTCATGGTCGTGGGCAGCGGCATCGGCGGCATGGAGTCCGCCCTGAAGCTGGGCGACATGGGCTACAAGGTCCTGCTGGTCGAGAAGGAGGCAAGCGTCGGCGGCAAGATGATCCTGCTGTCGAAGGTCTTCCCCACGCTCGACTGCGCCAGCTGCATCAGCACGCCCAAGATGGCGGCGACCATTCATCACCCGAACATCACCGCGCTGACCTACGCGCAGGTGGACGGGATCCGCAAGAGCGCCGACGGGCGCTTCCACGCATCGGTCACCAAGAAGGCCCGCTACGTGGACATCGACGCCTGCACCGGCTGCCAGAAGTGCGAGACGGCCTGCACCGTGGCCGTCCCCGACCAGTTCAACGCCGACCTGGTGGCACGCCGCGCCGCGCACATCGCCTTCCCGCAGGCCGTGCCCAAGAAGGCGGTCATCGACCGCGCCGGCTCCTCGCCGTGCAGCTTCGCCTGCCCGGCCGGGATCCAGGCCCATGGCTACGTCAGCCTGATCCGGTCCGGCGAGTACGAGAAGGCCTACGACCTGGTCCTCGACGCCACGCCGCTGGTGGGCACCCTGGGCCGGGCCTGCTACGCCCCCTGCGAGAGCGAGTGCACCCGCGGCTCGCTGGAGGGGACGCTCCCCATCCGGCGCCTCAAGCGCTTCATCAGCGACAAGCACGACGAGACCGGTGCGGGCACCCGGATCGAGTTCGCGCCTCCCAACGGCAAGCGGGTGGCCATCGTGGGCTCCGGGCCCACCGGGCTCACCGCCGCCTGGCAGCTGGCCCGCCTGGGCTACGCGGTCCGCATCCTGGAGTCCGCGCCCGTGGCCGGCGGCTTCCTGCGGCTGGGCATCCCGTCCTACCGCCTGCCGGAGGCCGTGGTCGAGCGAGACATCGCCAACCTGACCGATGCCGGCGTGGAGATCGTCACCGATACCACCGTGCGCGACGTGACCGCCCTCAAGGACGAGGGCTACGACGCCGTCCTGGTGGCCACCGGCACCCACCGCTCCCTGGGCCTGGGCGTACCCGGCGAGGATCGCCTGGGCGTCCTGGGCGGCACCGACTTCCTGCGCAAGGTCAAGCTGGGGACGCCCATGGACCTGTCCGGCCGCAAGGTCGTGGTCGTGGGCGGCGGCAACGTGGCCATGGACGCGGCGCGCACCGCGCGGCGCCTGGGCGCCGCCTCGGTCACCGTCGCCTACCGGCGCGGCCGCGACGAGATGCCAGCCCACCACGTGGAAGCCACCGACACCGAGGCCGAGGGCGTGGGCTTCGAGTTCCTCCTGGCGCCGACCGAGGTGATCGGCGACGAGAAGGGTGCGGTCAACGGCCTGCGCTGCCAGCGCATGCGGCTCGGCGAGCCCGACGCCTCCGGGCGCCGACGCCCGGAGCCGATCGAGGGCAGCGACCACGTCATCGACTGCGACCTGGTCATCGCCGCCATCGGCATGCGACCGGACCTCACCCCCTTCGGCGGCCAGCTGGCCACCAACGACCGGGGCCGGCTGCAGGCCAACGAAGAGACGCGGCAGACGGGCCTCGAGTACGTGTTCGCCGCCGGCGACGCGGTCCACGGGCCCACCGACATCACCCGTGCCGTGGGCGAGGGACGCCGCGCGGCGCACATGATCGACCGCTGGCTCAACGGCCGGCCCATGGACGGCTTCGACGACCGGCTGCCGGTGGTCGACAAGCAGGCGGTCCTGGCGCGCCAGCGCGAGTACAGCCTGCGACCGCCGACCCCGGATGCCACGACCCTGGTCGCGGCGCCCACCGACTTCAGCGAGATCGAGGCGGGGCTCACCGAGGCGGAGGCCCGAGCCGCCGCCGGGCGCTGCATCGACTGCGCGGTCTGCAGCGAGTGCCGCGAGTGCGTGGCGGCCTGCCCCGTGGACGGGTGCATCGACCTCCACGCGCGCGACGAGCACTTCGAGGCCGATATCGGCGCCGTCGTGGTCTCGACCGGCTTCAAGCTCTTCCCCGCCGACCTCAAGCCGGAGTACGGCTTCGGTCGCTTCACCAACGTCATCACCGGGATGCAGATGGACCGCCTGCTGGCGCCCACCCGTCCCTTCAACACGATCCTGCGGCCGGGCGACGGCAAGGTCCCGGAGCGGATCGCCTACATCCTGTGCACCGGCTCGCGTGACGAGATGGTGGGCAACCCGCTCTGCTCGCGGTTCTGCTGCATGTACTCCATCAAGCAGAACCAGCTCCTCATGGGCGCCCTGCCGCTGGCCGACGTGACGGTCCACTACATGGACATCCGGGCCCCCGGCAAGCGCTACGACGAGTTCTACGAGCAGGCCAAGGCCATGGGCGCCACCTACGTCAAGGGCCGCGTCGCGGACGTCCGCGAGCAGCCCAACGGCGACCTGGTCCTCAAGTACGAGGACATCGAGAACGGCGGCCGGATCGTGGAGGCGGAGTACGACCTGGTCGTGCTGGCCGTGGGCGTCCAGCCCAACCGCGATGCCGAGCAGCTGTTCGAGGTCGGCGAGCTCTCGCTCGACGAGTGGAACTACGTCGCCGAGCCGGAGGAGGACCTCAACCCGGGCCAGACGAACATCCCCGGGGTGTTCGTGGCCGGGGCGGCCTCGGGAGCCAAGGACATCGCGGACTCGATCGTCCACGCGGGGGCTGCAGCGGCCCAGGTGGCCGCTCACCTCGAGCAGACGAAGGTCGAGGCCCCCGAGACGGAAGCCCTCGAGACGATTGCGATGGTGACGGCATGACAACCAAGAAGAAGGACGACGCGCGCCGGATCGGCGTCTACGTCTGCCACTGCGGCGGCAACATCAGCGACTACGTCGATGTCGACAAGGTCATCAAGGGCATCGAGGACGACGGCGACGTCGTCGTGGCCAAGACCGCCATGTTCGCCTGCTCGGACGCCACGCAGGGCGAGATGATCGCGGACATCGAGGCTCAGAAGCTTGACGGGCTGGTGGTCGCCAGCTGCTCGCCCAAGCTCCACACCTACACGTTCCGCGGCGTCGCCTCGCGCGCGGGGCTCAACCCCTACGAGTACACCCAGGTCAACATCCGCGAGCAGTGCTCGTGGGTGCACACCGACGACGAGGCGGCAGCCACCGAGAAGGCGACGGACCTGGTCCGGGCCGGCATCGCGCGGACCCGCCTGACGACGCCGCTGGAGCCCATGGTGGTCGACACGCTGCCGCACACCCTGGTGATCGGCGCCGGGATCGCCGGGCTGCGGGCCGCCATCGGCCTGGCCGACATCGGCCTCAAGGTCACCGTCGTGGAACGTGAGCTGGAGCTGGGCGGCTGGGTCCGCGACTTCGGCCCCATGTACCCCCACGGTCGGGAAGGCCGCGAGCTGATCGCCGAGCTGGTGGCCGAGGTCCGCAAGCGACCGACCATCACGGTGCTCACCGGTGCCGAGGTGGTCGGCAAGGCCGGCAGCTTCGGCAACTACCGGGTCAGCGTCCGGGTGGGCGACCCGGGATCCGCCGCGATCGAGGTCGCGGTTGGCACCATCATCACGGCGACCGGGTTCGACAGCTACGAGCCGGAGGCCGGCGAGTTCGGCTACGGGATCGACGGCGTGCTCACCCTGCCGCAGTTCAAGGCCATGGTCGACAACGCCGGCGGCCCGCTCACGCACAACGGCCGTCCGGTCCGCAGCGTGGCCTACGTCTACTGCGTGGGCAGCCGGAACACGAACGGCTGCTCGAATGCGTACTGCGCGCGGTTCTGCTGCGCGGCCACCGTGCAGACGGCGGTCGACGTGGCCGGCCTGGATCCGACGGTCCGGCAGTTCCACCTGTACCGCGACATGCGCACCTACGGCAAGTTCGAGCCGATCTACGAGGAGGCCCGCAAGTCGGGCTCGGTCTTCATCAAGTTCGACAACGACGCGCCGCCCGCCGTCGAGCGCAGCGATGCCGGCGAGATGACCGTCACCGTGCGCGACCTGCTCACCGAGAACACGGAGCTGGCCATCCCGGTCGACCTCGTGGTCCTGGTGACCGGCATGGTCCCGCGCGAGAACTCCGAGCTGGTGGACGTGCTCAAGCTGCCCGCCGGCAGCGACGGCTTCTTCAACGAGATCCACCCCAAGCTGCGCCCGGTCGAGACCGTGGTGGACGGGGTGCTCATCGCCGGCGCCTGCCAGGGGCCCAAGACGTCCGCGGAGAGCGTGGCGTCGGGGCTCGCCGCCGTCACGCAGAGCGCCGCGGTGCTCAAGAAGGGCTACACGGAGCTCGACCCGCTGGTCGCGACGGTGGACCCGGTGGCCTGCACCGCGTGCGGCGACTGCCTCACCGTCTGCCCGTACGACGCGATCTCCATGACCGAGGAGGGTGACCGGCACTTCGCCGTGATCAGCCCCACCGGCTGCAAGGGATGCGGCGGCTGCGTGCCGATGTGTCCCGAGAACGCCATTGATCTCCTGGGCTACACCGATGCCCAGATCAGCGCCATGATCGAGAGCCTCGTGGAGGTACCCGCCTGATGACCACGTCCACCACGGGACCCGGGCCCGCCCCGACCCTGAACCGGGACGTTCGCGAGGTGATCCGCGAGGAGCCCGTGATGCGCGCCCGGATCCTGGCCGCCCTCGACGACGGCCCCCTCACCGTTCCACAGATCGCCGCCGCCATCGATGCCCCGACCCACGAGGTCGTCTTCTGGGTGATGGGCATGCGCCGCTTCGGCTGGCTCGCCGAGGTCAAGGGCAGCGACAGCGACGGCTACTTCACCTACGAGCCGACCGGGAGAACCTCGTAATGACCGCCACGACCACCCCGGTCCCGGCCACCAGGGTCGACCTGGGGCTGTTCCCGGAGATCCAGCGCTTCGGCGCGGCCGACGTCTCCGCGTGCTTCAGCTGCGGCACCTGCACCGCCGTCTGCCCGCTGTCCGAGACCGATACCGCCTTCCCGCGCCGCGTGATCCGCTTCGCGCAGCTGGGAATGAAGGACGCCCTGCTGTCGTCCAAGGAGCTGTGGACCTGCTACGCCTGCGGCGAGTGCAGCGAGAGCTGCCCCATGACGGCGGAGCCGTCCGAGTTCATGGCCGCCGCCCGCCGCTACGCGATCGCGAGCTACGACCACACCGGGTTCGCTCGGACCATGTACACCATGCCGGTGATCGGGACCGGGATCGCGCTGATCCTGGCCGCCTTCTTCGCGGCATTCATGTACGCGAGCCACGGTCCGCAGGACGCCGCCACCCTGGCGCTCTTCGGGTTCATCCCCAACGAGCTGATCCACACCATGGGCCTGATCGTGATGGCCGTGGTCTTCCTCGCCGGACTGGCCGGGATCGTGACCATGGCCCGACGCCTCTCCCGGGTGGAGGGCGTGACGCTGCGCTCGACGCTGGGCGGACGGGCCGCGCTGGCGCGCAGCGCACGGGCGCTGTGGAGCGCCATCGGCATGGAATCGCTGGGCCAGGTGCGCTACCGGACCGACTGCGACACGAAGAACGAGTCCGCGGTGCCGTGGTATCGGCGTCGCTGGCTCATCCACGGCCTCACCATCTGGGGCTTCCTGGGCCTGCTGGCCGCCACGATCGCCGACTACGGCCTGGAGATCATTGGCTGGAAGGCCACCGGCACCCCGGTGCCCATCTGGTACCCGGTGCGGCTGCTGGGCACGGCGGCGGGAATCGCCCTGGTCTACGGGGTGACCATGCTGATCGTGGACCGCGTGCGGAAGTCTCACCGCTCGGTGCGGACCTCGGCCCCGGCCGACTGGACGCTGCTGGTCCTGCTGTGGATCACCGGGGTCACCGGGTTCGCCATCGAGCTGGCCCTGTACCTGCCCGCCGCGCCGGCCTGGGGCTACTGGGTCTTCCTGTTCCACGTAGCGATCGCCATGGAGCTGGTCCTGCTGGCCCCGTTCATGAAGCTGGCCCATGCGGTGTACCGCCCGGTCGCGCTCTTCTTCTTCGCGCTGCGCAAGGAGCCGGCGGCCTCATCGGCGGAATGAGGCGTTCCGTCCGCGACCGCCGGGCGGATGTTCGGGTGGCCGAACGGCTGAACCATGCGTCGGCTCGCGCGGTCGCATGAGTGGTCCAGGCCTATACACTCTCCTGGCATATGACTGACTCTCCACCCGAGCGCGAGGCCATCGCCTCGGCGCGGGACCGCGACGGGCGGCCGATCCACCACGGCTGGGCCGCGGCCGCCAAGCGCCGCCGCTGGATGGAGCCGTTCATGCTCGTCCTCCTGGCGGAGGGGCCGGCGCACGGGTACGCCCTGGTGGGCCAGCTGGAGGAGATGGGCGTGGCCATCGGCTCGCAGCTGGACTTCGGCCAGGTGTACCGGACCCTGCGCGACCTGGAGGAGGCGGGGCTGGTGACATCGGCCTGGTCCACGGAGGAGTCGGGGCCCCAGCGTCGCGAGTACGAGCTGACCGATGCCGGCTACGCCACCCTGGACGAGTGGGCCGCGGTCATGCGCGAGCGGGCCCGGCTGATGGCCGAGTTCGACGCTCGGTACCTGTCGGCGGTGGCACGCCCGCCCCGGCGTCGCACCCGGGGCAACGGGCGCTAGTCGCGCGCTCCGCTAGATCGGCTGGGCCATGGCGTGGTCCAGCGACCGCGCCAGCGCGTCCTTCTCCTGGTCCGAGAGGCTGCCCTCCAGGACCGCGAGATAGTGCTCCTCCTCGGCCATGTGGACGCGGAACATGGAGTGCAGGCGATACAGCGCGCGGCGCAGGCCCATGCTGCGGGCATCGTCCAGCGTCCCGGACCGGATCTGCGCGCGGTAGTCGCCCAGCGAGCGGATGAGGCGCAGGATCTCGCGGTGCTCGTGGCGCATCGGAAGCATGGAGTGCCGGTTCGCCAGCAGGCGCTCCAGCTCCGGGTAGATCGCCCCCTCCACCGCCTCGATGTGCGGGACGATCTGGTCGACGATGAAGCGGTATTCCTCCTCGAAGCGCCGCGCGAACGCGTCGCGGCGAACCGTGTCGATGGTCTCCGCAAGTCCGGGGAGCGCCTCGACGTGCGGCCGCATCAGCGCATGGTGATACTCCGTCGTCTCGGGCAGGGAGCGCAGGGCGGAGGGCGCCTGGTCGTCCATCCGCGGATCAGAGCGGCTGGGCCATGGCATGGTCCATGGCGCGGGCCAGGGCCGAACGCTCGTCCGGCGAGAGGTTGCCTTCCAGCAGCGCGATGTAATGCTCCTCCTCGGCCAGGTGGACCCTGAGGATCGCGTAGAGCCGGTACAGGATCCGGCGCAGGCTGGTGGCATCCGCCGCGGTGAGCCTCCCGCTGGCGACCGGCTCGCGATGCACCCCCAGCGAGCCGATGAGCCGATGGATCTGCCGGTGCTCGTGGCGCATGGGCGCCATGGAGTGGCGGTTCTGCATCAGCCGCTCGAGCTCCGGGTAGATGGCCTCCTCGATCCGCTCCACGTGCGGCGCAAGCTGGTTCACGACGAACTCGTACTCGGCCTCGAACTGCGCCGCGTAGGCCTCCGTCGAGCCCTCCGCGACCTTCTCGGCGAGCACCGCCAGGGCGTCGATGTGGGGAAGCATCAGCTCGTGATGCTGGTGCTCGGTCTCCGGAAGCGAGAGCATGGCAACGTTCCTCAGCTACGGAGCGGCGCCTGAACGCTGGGCCCCGCCAATCACACCCCTACGCTGCCCGGCGGTGCCCGCGCCCGACAGTGCCACCTAGACCGATGGCGGGGTCACTCCGTCCCGAAGCACGTCACGCACGAGCATGCAAGGATGCGGTCGTGCCCATGGGTCCCGGAGACCCGGGCGGGTTGGGCTGACCGGCCCTCGCCGTGAAGGCGCCGGACGCGGCACGATGGGACCGGAGGACGGGAGAGGAGGCGGAGCGATGCCGGCGTTCGACCTGGCGCTCTGGCAATGGCTGCTCGTCTTCATGGCGGCCGGCGGTGGCGTCATCGCCTGCGGGATCGTCCTGGCGCGCAGCGCGGACGAGATCGCGCGGCGCACCGGGCTGGGCGGCCTGCTGGTGGGCATGCTGCTCCTGGCCTTCGCGACCTCGCTGCCCGAGGTGCTGGCGGGCATGACCGCCGCGCTCGACCACGCGCCGGACATCGCGGTGGGCAACATCTTCGGCAGCTCCATGGCCAACATGGCGATCCTGGCCGCCATCGACCTGGGCTGGCGGCGCCGGGTGTGGCCGTCGGTGGGCGTCGGCCATGCGCGGCTGGCGGCGATCGCCATCGCCCTCACGACCATCGCCGTCATGGGCGCCGTGGCGCCGTCGGGGATCACCGTGGGCTGGGTCGGGATCGAGCCGATCCTCATCCTTCTCGGTTACGTGGCGGCGGCCGCCTGGGTCGAGCGCAGCGGCCGCGCCCGGGCCCGGAGCGCGAAGGCTGCCGAGGGCGGCGAGCTGCTGGTGCCCACCGGCTGGGGCCACGAGACCCCGCGTCAGCCGGTCCGCCGCGAGCTGCTGCGCATGGGCCTGGCGACGCTGGGCATCGTGGTGACCGCCCCGCTGCTGGCGGTATCGGCCAAGGGAATCGCCGACGAGACGGTCCTGGGCGAGACCATCGCCGGGGTGGTGCTGGTGGCCATCGCCACCTCCCTGCCGGAGCTCGTGGCCTCGGCCGCCGCGCTGCGGATCGGCGCCCACGACCTCGCCGTGGGGAACCTGTTCGGGTCGAACGCCATCAACATCGCGATCCTGGTCTTCATCGACGCGGCCTACCTGCCCGGGCCGATCCTGGCCGCGGTCTCGACGGCGACCCTGGTGGCGGGCGTCGCCGCGCTGCTCCTCATGGCGCTGGCGCTCGCGGCGATCGTGGAGAACGACACGACCCGGATCGGGCGCTTCGAACCGGACTCCGTCCTGCTCCTGCTCCTCTATCTCGTGACGACCGGCGCCGTCTGGTTCGCCGGCCACTGACCCACTGGAGGCGACCACATGCGCATCCTCATCGGCCACGACGGGTCCCCCGCGTCCGGGACGGCACGGGCGCTCGTCGCGTCGCTGCCGCTCCCCGCGGAGACGGCGGTGCGCCTGGTGACGGTGCTCGAGAGCGTGGTCGCGCTGCTCGGCGCCGCTCCCGGCCACTCGGCGCCGGGCGGGTGGTCGCAGGCGGAGGCGCGCGCGCTCGCGGAACAGTCCGCAGCGCTGAACGCGGCCTCCGATGCGTTCGTGGCCGCGGCCGTGACCCACGTCGCCCGTCCGGACGTCGCCGTCCTCCGCGGCCGACCGGCCACCGCCCTCGTCGACGAGGCGCGGCGCTGGATGGCGGACCTGCTGGTGATCGGAAGCCGTGGGCACGGTGCGGAATCGGGGTTCATGGGCTCGGTGGCCAACGAGGTGATCGACCAGGCCGAGGCTCCGGTGCTGGTGGCCCGCCGTGACACGGTCAGGCGCGTTCTCCTTGCCCACGACGGCTCGTCACACGCGGACCGAGCCCTGGAGCGCCTGGCGGCGTGGCCCATCTTCGCCGGCGCGGACGTGCGGGTCCTGAGCGTGGCTCACGTCACCGCGCTCCGCAGGCTGGGCCTGGGAAACGGGGACCCGGAAGGGGAGGCGGGCCGAGCGGCAAGAAGGCCGCACCGCCGGCCGACCGTCCCCGCCGGCGCGGAGGAGCGCCTCGTGGACGCGCACCGTGACATCGCCGATTCTGCCTGCCAGCGTCTCCTGGAGCTGGGGCGCTTCGCGGAGCCCCGGGTCGCCCTGGGCCGGCCGATCACCGAGATCATTGCCATGGCCGATGCCTGGGCCGACCTGGTGGTGATGGGGTCGCGGGGCCGAACCGGCCTGGCCCGGCTCCTCCTGGGTTCCGTGGCACGCGGCGTCCTCCAGCAGGCGGCGACATCGGTCCTGGTGATCCGCTGAGGGTGCGACCCGGCACGGAGGTTCGCGCCGCCGTGACGTATCGTCGCGGAGCGGCCTCCGGTGCCCGCTTCCCCGACGTGATGTTCGGTCGGCTGGAACGCGGCGTCGGCATGAGCCCGCGAGGAGCCCCCGGCACGCCGTTCCCCGATGTTGGGGTGCAGCCGCTGTAACGCGAACCCACGGGCGCGGGCTGCGGCTCAGGAGGCGGGGGCAGGCGCCGCCGGCGCCACCAGCCGGAAGAGCATGGGGCCCAGCGTGGACGAGACGGCGGCCAGGAGCACGATGCTCGACTGCAGCGGCCGGTCGATGACGCCCAGCCGCACGCCGAGCTCGGCGACGGCGATGATCAGGCTGAGGCGGGCCGACAGCAGCAGGCCGGCGGCAAGCACCGAGCGCATGGGGAGGCCGAGCAGCCGAAGGGGCAGCGCGGCCAGCACCTTGACGGCCAGCGCCAGGCCGATGAGCGCCACGGTGATCCGCAGCGACATCGGGTCGCCCAGGGCCGACAGGTCGAAGCGGATCCCCACGCCGATGAAGAAGACCGGGATCAGGAACCCGTAGGCGAACCCGGCCAGCTTCTGGTCCAGCGTCCCGCGGTAGCGGAAGACCAGGGCGAACACGGACCCGGCCATGAACGCGCCCAGGATCGGCTCGATCCCCAGCACGAGGGCCAGGCCCACCAGGACGAGCATGAGGGCCAGCGTGGCGCGAATCCCCACCTCCTCGGGGTCGTCCTGGTCGAAGAGGCGCCGGAACGCATCGGGCCACCACCACGCCAGCCGGCGCACGGCCATGAGCCCGGCACCGATGACGGCGAAGAAGGCGGGCACCGCCAGGAGCGAGAGCGGGCTCCCCGAGTCGGTGACGAGCGCCAGGCAGGTCACCGCGATGAGGGTCAGGAAGTCGGCGATGAGGGCCGAGACCAGGATCGCCTGGCCCAGCGGCGTGGCGAGGTGGCGGGTGGTGCGCAGGGTGGGCACCACCATGCCGACGCTGGTGGTGGCCAGCACGAACATGGTGAACAGCCCGTACCCGAGCAGCCAGACCGATCCGGCCGAGGCGGCCAGCGTGATCCCGAAGACGAGCAGGCCCACCGCCATCTGCGCGCGGGCCCGTCGCCCGAAGCCGGCCAGGTTGATCTCGAAGCCGGAGAGGAACATGAGCAGGAAGAAGCCCAGCTCCCCGAGCTGGCTGATGAACTCCGTCAGGCTCACCAGGTGCAGGACCGGGCCCACGGTCACCCCGAACAGGATCTCGAGCACCGGGGCCGGGACGCCGGCCCGTCGGGCGACGAGCGGAAGGGCGAACGCCGCGACCGCGATGAGGATGAGTGTGGCGGCGGCGCCCGGGTTCACGTGGCCGCGAGCCCGGCGGGCCGCTCCGTCTCGGCGGGAGGCACTCCGGGCACGAGCAGGAGCGCGCAGGGAGCGTGCATCACGAGGTGCCCCACGATGCCCGGCGCCCAGACGTGCGGCGTGCTCGACGGCAGCCCCATGACCAGCAGATCGGCGTTCGCCGCCTCCGCGCGCAGCACCCGAACGGGGTTCCCCTCGCGCATCATGCGGCGCAGGTGGATGCCCTGCACGGAGGCCGCCTCGCGCATCCGCGCCAGCGCGGTGACGGCCTCCTGGCGGGCTTCCGTGCTGGACATGAAGGCCGGCGGCCGCACGGCGACCCCGGTCAGCTGCGCCGTCCCGTGGACCGCGAGATCGATCGCGGCCTGCGACGCGGCACGTCCCGCCGGCGTCTCGCGGGCCGGCGCCAGGATGGTCCGGTACGGGGGCGGCTCCCCCGCGGCCAGCAGCACGGCGACGTGCTGGGCCAGGGCGGCGCGCAGGAGCCCCACGGTCGCGAACCGACCGCCAGGCGGCGGCAGGACCAGCACACCGGCGTGGCCGGCACGCGAGGCCGCGATCATCGCCTCCGCCGATCCGGACTCCACCGCCGCCTCCGTGACGGTGATGCCCTGCGCCCGTTCTGTCGCAGCGTCGATGAGCGAGCGGATCTCGCGCGCCTCCGGGGGCAGCGTCACGGGCTCGTCGACCGTGCCTTCATCGTCGACGGGGGCACCGCCGTTTCCACCCGGCGGCTTCGGCGGCGTTCCGCCGCCGTCCGCCATCGGCCGGTGCAGGAGGAGGAGGCCCTCCGCCGCCGAGTTGCGCACCACGGCGATCGCCGCGGGCAGGAGATGGTCCAGGTCCTCGGCCTCGTGGAGGCGAACGGCCACCAGGCTGCCGAAGTCCGCCGGGAAGCGAGCGGTGGCGGTCGTGAAGGTCCGCACCACCATGGGGTAGTCGGCCGTGGCGCAGACCACGGTCACCAGGTCGCCCTCCTCCAGCACGGTGGCGCCGTGCGGGACGATGAGCGTCCCCCGCCGGCTGATGGCGGCGATGAGCGTGCGCTCCAGCTCCAGCTCGCGCAGCAGGCGCCCGACGAGCGGCGAGTCGGCCGCGATCCGGAACTCGACCGCCTGGGCCATCCCCTCGGCGAACGCCGCCGAGCTGACGCGGCGCGGCTCCAGCTGGATCTCGAGCCGGCGGGCGGTCAGCTGCGCCGGCGAGAAGGCGACGAAGTCCTCCTCCCGGTAGGCGGGGATGCTCTCCGGGCCGGCCGCCACGGCCGCAATGCGCGGAATCCCGGCCGCCTTGGCGATGCGGCACACCTCCAGGTTGGCCCGGTCGTTGCCGATGGCGGCCACCACCGCGTCCGCCCGGTCCAGGCCGGCCTGCTCCAGGACGACGCGGCTCGTCCCGTCTCCGACCCGCAGGCGGGTCTCATTGCCGCCGTTGGCGCGCGGCCCTCGCGCCGCCCGTGGCGGCGGGTCCGTCTCGTGGGCCCGGACGCCGCGGAGCAGGTCCAGGCGCTCGGCGTCGGTGTCGACGACCGTCACCTGCCAGGCCTCCGAGAGGCCTCGCAACAGATCGCGGGTGATGCCACCCGCCCCGACGACGATGAGCTGCACCGATCCTCCGACCCTGGGCGCGGTACCGGGGGGTTCCGGTTGCCGGGCATTATCCGGGACGATCGGGGGCCGGTGCGAACGTTCGCCACCGCGATGTTCGAGCGAATGGAACCTATCGTCGCCGATGGCGGCGCGAAGTCGGGCCTGCCGACGCCGGGTTCCGGCCGCTGTACCGGCGGCCGCTTTCCCGACGTTAGGTTCCGGTGGCTCGAACCTGGGACGCCGGAGCGGGGGCCTCGCGGGCCGGCTCGCGGAACGGCCCGTACCAGTAGACGGCGTCAGGCGGGAGCGCCATCGGCCTAGACTACGCGAGCCCCATGCCCGACACGGCCCTGCAGCACGCACGCGACCTTCTCCGCCGGCACATCCTGATCGACGGGCACAACGACCTGCCGTGGACCATTCGCAACGCGGAGGAGGCACCCGGTGACGTCGCCGCCTACGAGCTCGTCCGGGAGCGGCGCCAGGCCGGGATCGAGCGCGGGCACACCGATTTCGCCCGCGCCCGGCGCGGCGGCCTGGGCGGCCAGTTCTGGAGCGTGTACGTCCCCGGCGAGGGCGGCATGGATTCCCGGCCGGCGCGCACCCAGCTGGAGCAGCTGGACCTGGCCCGCCGGCTCATTCAGCGGTATCCGCGCCATCTGCGCTTCGCCTGGACGGCGCGCGAGGTACGCGAGGCGTTCGGCGCGGGACGGATCGCGAGCCTGCTGGGCATGGAGGGCGGGCACGTCATCGAGAACTCGCTTGGCGCATTGCGCGCCTTCGCCGACCTGGGCGCACGCTACATGACCCTGACCCACAACAAGACCAACGACTGGGCCGACTCCGCCACCGATGCGCCGCGCCACGACGGCCTCTCCGATTTCGGGCGCGAGGTGGTCCGGGAGATGAATCGGATCGGGATGCTGGTGGACCTCTCCCATGTGGCGCCGTCGACCATGCGCGACGCGCTGGACACCACCGAGGCGCCGGTCATCTTCTCCCACTCCTCGGCGCGCGCCCTGTGCGACGTGCCGCGCAACGTCCCCGACGAGATCCTGCGCCGGGTCCCGGCCAACGGCGGGGTGGTGATGGTCACCTTCGTGGCCGGCTTCGTCTCACCCGATGCGGCGGCCGTGCTGGTCCCGGCCATCGCGCGTGCCGGGGAGCTGCTGGCCGGGGTCACCGATCCCGCGGAGCGCCGGGCCATCCAGCGCCGCGAGCTGGAGACCCTGGACGTGCCCATCCCACCGCTCTCGCTGGTCGCCGACCACGTGGAGCACGTGGCCCGGCTGGCCGGCGTGGAGCACGTGGGCCTGGGCGGCGACTTCGATGGCACCGTCTTCCTCACCCGGGGCCTGGAGGACGTCTCCGGCTACCCGAACCTGTTCGCCGAGCTCATCTCCCGCGGATGGACCGATGGCGACCTCGCCCGCCTGGCGGGCGGCAACGTCCTGCGCGTGATGCGCGAGGCGGAGGCGGTTGCCGCGCGCCTGCGGCGAAGCGGGCGGCAGGCGTCGCTGGCGGCCATCGGCTGACACGGCGCCGCGAGGTCGCCGGGCAGGCAGCGGGTCCATGGTGGACGCCCGCTGTCGAGAGGTTTCGTACTGCAGGAACGCACGACCGTACGACTGCACGAGTGCACGACTGCACGGGCGCACGGGCGCACGGGCGCACGACTGCACGACTGCACGGGCGTACGACTGCACGGGTGCACGACTGCACGGGCGCACGACTGCACGAGTGCACGACCGTACGGGCGCACGGGCGCACGGGCGCACGAAAGGGTCTGACGGCCGGTGCCGGCCGACCGCCCGGGGCCGGCGGGGCCGGATCAGGTGAGAAGCGAGAGCACGAGCAGCGCCTGCCCCGCGTGATACGCGATGCGTCGCGGCAGGCGGCCCCCCGGCACCGGCTGGAGGAAGCGGTCCCAGCCGAGCAGCCCGTCCGAGACGAAGAACGCCACCGCCCCGGCGGCGGCCGTCGCATCGCCGATCCCCGCGGCGGCCGCGGTCATCAGTGAGATGACGACCAGGTAAACCGCGACCGCCGTTCCGAGCCGCCAGCCGCGGGCCACCGTCGCCCCACGGATGATCCGGCTCCCCACCACCGTGCCGGCAAGCCACACGAACACGGCACCAACCGCCAGGCCGCCGGGCGACCGCTGCTCCCCGACGAACGCGCCCAGGTACGCGAGGTGCGCCAGCAGGAAGAAGCCCAGCCCCACCCCGAACCAGCGCCGCTCCCGCGGTCCGCGGACGAGCAGGGCGGCGTCGCCGCATAGCGAGCACGCCAGCGCAATGGCGAACCAGCCTCGCTCCAGGCCGCTGCGAGGGTCCATCACCAGGGTGGCCGCGAGCAGCGCCGCCAGCACCGCGGGCTTGGTCACCAGCTCCACGCGGCGGCGGCCGGTCCCCACGGCAACCCAGTCGGCGAGAGCCGCCACCGCGGCCGCCAGCAGCAGGATCGTCGCCGCCGAGGTCATCGCGCGCATCGTAGTGCCCTCTGGACAGCGGATGACATGATCCATGCCATGGCCGCGACCGTATCCGGGGCGTGAACGCGTTCCTCGACGCCATCGGCACCGCGCTGCCCGCGCTCGGCTGGTCGCTCCTCGCGCTCGCGGTGGTGATGACCGCCCTGTGGCTGCTGAGCCTGCCGCTGCGCAACGCGAGCATCGTGGACATCGCCTGGGGCCCGCTCTTCGCCGTCCAGGCACTCGTCTACCTGGCCGTCACCCCGGATGGCTTCGCCCCCCGCAAGCTGCTCCTCACCGTCCTGGTGGCGGTATGGGCCGCACGCCTGGCCTGGCACGTCGCATCGCGCAACCTGGGCCACGGGGAGGACTTCCGCTACGCGGCCTGGCGTCGCGCCGCCGGCGCCGAGTGGTGGTGGCGATCGTTCGTTCGCGTCTTCGCCCTCCAGGGGGTCCTGGCCTGGGTGATCGGCGTGCCCCTCTTCGGCGCCATGGTCGGCGGGCCGCAGCACTGGACGCCGCTGGATGCCATCGGCGCAGTGGGGTGGGCCATCGGCTTCTTCTTCGAGGCGGTCGGCGACTGGCAGCTGCGCCGGTTCGTCGCGAACCCCGCCAACCGGGGCACCACCATGCGCTCCGGCCTCTGGGGCCTCACCCGCCATCCCAACTACTTCGGAGACGCCACCCAGTGGTGGGGCTTCTGGCTCATCGCCGCCGCCGCCGGGGGCTGGTGGAGCGTCTTCTCCCCGGCCCTCATGACCTTCCTGCTCGTCCGCGTCTCCGGGGTCGGCCTCCTGGAACGCGAGATCGTTGCCCGCCGCCCCGACTACGCCGACTACATGGAGACCACCTCCGCCTTCATCCCGTGGTTCCCACGCCACCGCACCGGGAGATCAGCCCAATGATCCTCAGCAGCCCCGAGACGATCCGCGCCTACACGAATGCCGGCTGGTGGGGCACCACCACGCTCCTGGACCTGTGGCACGCGAACGTCGCCGCCCACCCGGAGCGCCCGGCCCTGGTCGATCCCCCGAACCGGGCGGAGCTGACCGTGGGCGAGCCGCAGCGCTGGACCTACGCGGAGACCGATGCCCGGGCCACCCGCCTCGCGAGCGCGCTGCGCACGGCCGGGGTCGCCCGCGACGACGTGGTCATGGTCCAGCTCCCGAACATCGTGGAGCTGCCGCTCGTCTACCTCGCGGCGCTGAAGCTGGGGGCGGTGGTCTCTCCTCTGCCGGTGCAGTACCGGCAGCACGAGCTGCGCCACACCATGGGCGTGGTGCAGCCGCGGGCCTTCATCACGGCCACCCGCTGCACCGGGTTCGACCACCTGGCCATGGTCCGCGCCCTGCGCGCGGAGGTTCCATCCCTGGCCATACATCGTGGGCCTGGCCGACGGCGAGGAGACGTTGCCCGTCGACGTCCTGTCGCTGCGCGGCATCCTCGACGCCGATGACGCCCTGCCGCGGTTGGATGGACCCACCCCGGGGTGGGACGCCAACGAGGTCACCACCATCTGCTGGACCTCCGGGACGGAGGCGGAGCCCAAGGGCGTCCCGCGCAGCCACAACATGTGGATCAGCATCGCCTACGGGACCACCGACGGCGCCCGGCTGGCCGATGGCGCGGTCATGCTCAACCCGTTCCCCATGGTCAACATGTCGGGGATCGGCGGGATGCTGGTGCCCTGGCTCCAGGTGGCGGGCACCCTGGTGATGCACCATCCCATGAGCCTTCCCGTCTTCCTGGCCCAGGTCGGCACGGAACGCGCCGAATACACGGTGGCGCCGCCCATCCTGCTGAACATGCTGCTGGCCAACGAGGCGCTGCTGGCCGCGGCCGATCTCTCGTCCATGCGGGTCATCGGCTCCGGAAGCGCACCGCTCTCCGCCTTCATGGTGGAAGGCTGGAAGGACCGCTTCGGTATCGACGTCCTCAACTTCTTCGGGTCGAACGAGGGGATCGCGCTGGTCGGCGACCCCGCGACCGTGCCGGATCCTGGCGAGCGGGCACGCTACTTCCCGCGCTTCGGGACACCACGTCCGCGCGCCGCTGGCAGCGACCTCGGGGAGTGGGGCAACCGCGCCGCCCTGGGCATGGAGACCCGCCTGGCCGATCCCCTGACCGGGGAGCCGGTGACGGAGCCGGATCAGCCGGGTGAGCTCGCCTTCCGCGGTCCCACCCTCTTCCCCGGCTACTATCGCCGGCCGGAGATGACCGCGCGCGCCTTCGACGCCGACGGCTTCTACCGCACCGGCGACCTGTTCGAGGTCCCCGCCGAGCGACCGGACCGGCTCCGCTTCGTGGGGCGTGCCCGCGATCTCATCATCCGTGGGGGCATGAAGGTCGCGCCCGAAGAGCTGGAGGCGCTCATCGCCAGCCATCCGGCGGTCGCCGAGGTGGCGGTGGTGGGCATCGAGGACCGGCGGCTCGAGGGCGAGCAGCGCATCGCCGCCGTGGTGGTCCTTCGCCCGGAAAGCTCCCTGACCGCGGGCGAGCTGCGCGAGTACCTCGTCGAACGGCAGATCGCCGCCTACAAGATGCCCAAGGACCTGCTGCTGCTCGACGCCCTGCCGCGCAACCCGGTGGGCAAGGTCCTCAAGCGTGACCTCCGGATGCGGCTGGAAGGGCGGGGTGATGGGCGCTCGGTGGCCGAGTCGGAGGGCGAGGCTGCCCCCGCCTGAACTCCGGCGCGCGTTGGCGTCGGGGGCCTAGACTGGGCGGCCGATGCAGCAGCCACCACCCGGAATCACGCGCCTGGGCACGCTCGACGTGATCCTGGTCCGTCATGCGAAGCCGATGCCGTCCGGTTCGCCGGGATGGGCGGAGCGCGACGACGAGCGCCCGCTCGACGCGGCCGGCCGGCGCGCGGCCGACGAGCTCGCCGATGAGCTGGAGTCGTACGGGCTCACGGCCATCTACTCCAGCCCGTACCCGCGCGCGCGCCAGACCGTGGAGCCGGCGGCCCGCCGCCACGAGCTCCAGGTCCAGGAGCTCGCCGACCTGCGCGAGCGGCTCCTGAACCCCGCGGCGCCGCGCGACGACTGGCGCGAGGTGCTCGAGCGCAGCTGGGCGGACCCGGATTTTGCGCTCCCCGGCGGCGAGTCCGGCCGTGAGGCACAGCGCCGGGCGCTCGCGGTCCTGGACCTGCTCCGCGTCCACCACCCCGATGGCGGTCGCCTCCTGGTCGCCAGCCACGGCAACCTGATCGCGCTCATCCTGCAGGCCATGGAGCCGGAGGTGGGGTTCGCGTTCCACCTTGCCATGCCCATGCCGGCGCTGTACCACCTGGAGCACGACGGCGTTGGCTGGCGGGTGATGGGCGGCTCCGGCTTCGTCCCGCTCGCCGGCACGAACTGAATCCGGCCCGGGCACGCCGGCCCCGGCGCTCGGTCCTGCACCCGGTCCAGAACCCGGTCCTGCACCCGGACCAGAAGCGCACACGCGGGAGGTGTGGCTCAGGGCCTCAGGCTGGCTCCACGCTCGGGCGCACACGCGGGACGTGTGACTCAGGGCCCCAGGCTGGCTCCACGCTCGGGCGCACACGCGCTAGGTGTGGCAGGCCCCGGGCTCGGGCGCACACGCGGGACGTGTGGCTCAGGGCCTCAGGCTGGCTCCACGCTCGGGCGCACACGCGGGACGTGTGGGATGCAGCGCGACGGAAGGTTCGGGTGCTGGTTCACACGCGCGGCGCGTACCCGCGCCACTGGCGGATCCGGGAGCGTCAAGCGTCCCGGGACAGGAGGTCCTCCAGGGTCTCGCGGCGGCGCGAGAGGCGCGGGATGCCGCCCTCCACCACGACCTCCGCGGCGCGCGGGCGACCGTTGTAGGTCATCGACATCACCGCCCCGTAGGCGCCCGCGCGGCCAATGGCCAGCAGAGCACCCCGTCCGCAGCGTTCCAGCTCCCCGGGGTCGAGCCAGCGGCCGAGGTCCTGGGCCAGAACGTCCCCCGCCTCGCAGACCGGCCCGGCCAGGTCAACGCGCGACGCGGCGGCGAGGGCGTCCCCGGGTTCCAGCAGCGCGACGGAGTGCTCGGCGCCATAGAGGATCGGGCGGAGCAGATCGGTCATGCCCGCATCGGCCACCAGGTAGGTCAGGCCCTCGGCTGCTCGCAGCTGGACACGCACCGCCCGGGTGACCAGCCAGCCGGCATCGGCGACCAGGCTGCGACCGGGCTCGCAGATGAGCCGATGGCGCCCGAACCGCGTCCCTGCCGCATCCGCAAGTCGCGACAGGATGTCCGGGTTCGCGGCCGCGAGGCCACCACCCAGGTCGACCCACTCAGGTGCCAGGCCGGCGGCGGACGCCGTCGCCTCGACGTTTACCAGGCGGTCGAGGAGGGCCAGGTGGGCCGCGATGCCCTCGATCCCGGAGCCGATGTGGGCGCCCAACCCGGCCAGCGGCAGCCCCGCGCCGCCAAGCATGGCGAGCGCGGCGGGAAGGTCGTCGAGCGGAATGCCGAACTTGGCCGATCCGGCGCCGGTGGCCAGGTGCGGGTGGGTGGCCGCGTCCAGCGCCGGGTTGATGCGCAGCCCGATCCGCGGATGCGTGACGGCCGGCGCGAGACGCACCAGGATGTCCAGGTCGTCGAGCGACTCCGCGTTCACCAGCGCCCCGGCCCCCAGGCCCTCTCGCAGCTCCTCGTCGCGGCGCCCCACCCCATTCATCACGATCCGTTCGGGCGGGCAGCCGGCACGGCGCGCGAGCGCCAGCTCCACGGCGGTGACGACCTCGCAGCCCGCGCCATCGGCGACGAGCCGCCGGAGCAGCGCCGGATCCGCGTTGGCCTTGACGGCGTAGGCGATCAGCGAACCCGGGAACGCCGCGCTGTAGCGGGCCAGGTTGGCGGCCGCGGCGTCGAGATCGGTGACCCAGACGGGCGTCCCCCAGCGAGAGGCCGCCTCGACGAGGAAGGCGGGGGTGGCGGTCACCGCCCGGAGGGTGTCTCGCTCGAGCGCGCCTCGACCGGTCGTCCGGGACGACGGCCCGCTTCGGCATCCGGCTTCCAGGCCCTGGACCGGTAGGCCGTCACGTAGTCGGTGGCGGCGCGCTTGGTGAAGAAGGCGTCGGCTGCTGCCGCGGCCTCGTCTGCCTCCCGGAAACGCCCGGCGGCCAGGTGCCCGACCGCCAACCGGAGCCGGGCGAGGAGCGTGATCTCACCAACGTCGTCGAGGGCTCGCTGCGCGGCGCCGGATGCGACCCGGCCCTCGTCCCATTTGCCATCGACCAGCTTCGCAAGGGCAGCGCCCATCTGGTGGATGGCCAGCGTGCGGGGCGCGCCACCGGCGTGTGCATCCAGCGCATGCAGCGCGGGCGCGATCCACTCACCCTGTCCGGACGCCGCTGCGGCGAGGAGGATGGCCGTGGTGCCCGCGAAGGCCGCATCGCCCACGCTCTGGCTCTTCCGTCCAGCCTCGTGAGCCTCCTCCCAGCGGCCCTGGGCGATATGCAGCTCGCCCAGCAGGGACGAGAGGCCTGCGGTGGCCTGCGCGCTGTCGAGGACGACAGGCCGAGCCATGCACACCCGCAACCGGGTCTCCGCCTCATCAGGGTCGCCGCGGTAGGCCTGCCGGCGAATGAGCTCCGTCTCGAACCAGGTCCCGTAGAAGTCGGAGGCATCGCCCCGCTCCGACTCCATCTGCGGCAGCCACGCGTCCCAGTCACCGAAGTCGAAGGCCGTGCCGAGCGCGACACCGATCGCCTGCTGCATGTGGGCGCGCAGCCCGAACCGCTCGGCGATCTCGTACTGCTCTCCGACCAGGGTCAGCGCCGAGCGCAGGCTGATCCCATTGATGAGGACCTGCAGGTTGTTGCGGGCCCGGATCGCGTTCAGCGGGTTGCCGGCCAGGTCCGCCACGCTGATGCAGCCGCGAAGGATCACCTCCGCCTCCGTGATGATGCCCATGGTGACGAGCGCGGTCCCCTTGGTGATCAGGATCTCGACGAGGTCTGTCTGGGTGAGGACTGCATGCTGGGCGAGAACCCGGTCGCACCATTCGATCGAGCGGCGATCGCCGGAGATCATCAACGCCCGCGCCAGCTCCGCCTGGGCCCGCGCCACCTCTCGCGACGACGGGAGGCCCTCTGCTTCGGCGAGCGCCGCCTCGAGGATCTCGATCGCGGGACGGTCGCGGTGCTCCGTGAGCTTGGCGATGGCCTGCAGCGTCCGCGCGCGCAGGATCCCGACGCGGTCGCCGAGCCGGAGGGAGATCTGCTCCGCCTCGTGGGCGTGGGCAAGGCCCGCCTCGATGCGGGCGGCGTGGATCGCCGCAGTGCCGGCACGCTCATGAAGGGCTGCCTGCTCGGCCGGAACCGCGGTCACCTCGAGCGCCTGCTCCAGGTACTGCGCCGCGCCCACGAAGGAGTGCAGTGCCATGGCTCGATCCGCGGCCGCGCGAAGGGCCACGCGCGCCTGCGCTGCCAGCGCATCGGCCTCTGCTCCGGCGGCGGTGGCGCGGTAGGCGGCGAGGTAGTGGCTGGCCAGCACGCCCGCAATCTCGTCCTCGCCCAGCGTCTCGAAATAGCGGGCCGCCGCAAGGTGCTTCACGCGCCGGTCCCGCTTGGCGAGCGACTGGTAGGCGACCTCGCGCACGACCCCCTGCACAAACCGGTGCTGGCCGCGCTCCGGCGACCGGGGGTCTGCGTCCAGGGCCAGGATCTCCCGCCGCACCAGCCCCGTCAGGCGCTCCTCCAGGCTCGGGCCGTCGAGGCCGCTGACGGCCGCCAGCGCATCCAGGCTGAAGGAGAGGCCCAGCACGGACGCATCCGTGACGAGCGACCGCTCCTCCTGGTCGAGCGCGTCGAGGCGGGCGGCGATCAGCGCATGCAGCGACTCGGGAACCACCAGCTCCGGCAGGTCCCCGAGCAGCGTGTACCGGCCGTCCTCCGCGTGCAGGATGCCGCGGTCCAGCAGCATCCGCAGCGTCTCGACCGCGTACAGCGGCACGCCCTCGGCCCGCCCCACGATGGCCCGCAGGGCCGGCTCCGGCATCCCCGGCACCAGGCCGGTGAGCAGGAGGCGCATGTCGTCGTCGGAGAGGGGCTCCAGGTGGATGGAGGTCGCCGCGCGGACGCCCTGCCCCCAGCCGGCCCGCCGCTCGAGGAGCTCGGGGCGCGCCTCGGCCAGGACGAAGATCGGTGAGCTGCGAGCCCAGGTGAGCAGGTGCTCCACGAAGTCGAGCAGGCCCTGGTCCGCCCACTGCAGATCCCAGAAGACGAGGAGCACGGTCCCCTGCTCGGCCATCCGCTCGAAGAAGGTGCGCCAGGCCGCGAAGAGCTCCTCGCGGGACTCCTCCGGCAGGTCGTCGAGGCCCAGCAGACCGGCCAGCCGGGGCTCGATCCAGCGCCGTTCGGCCGGGTCCGCGACGAACTGCTCCACGGTCGCGCGCAGCTGCTCGCGTGCGACCGCCGGGTCGTCCGACTCGGCGATCCCCGCGCGGCCGCGCACCATCTCGGCCAGGGCCCAGTAGCTGATCCCCTCGCCGTATGACGGGGAGCGGCCCTCGTGGAACCAGATGTTCTCCACGACCCCGTCGAGGTACTTCTCCAGCTCCCAGCCCAGCCGGCTCTTGCCGATGCCGGCCTGGCCGATGATCGTCACCAGCCGCGGCTTGCCCTCGCGGGCGGTGGCGTGGAACTGCTCCTTGAGCGCACGCAGCTCCTCGTCGCGGCCCACGAACGGCGGCTCCAGCTGGGCCGCACGCCCCGACCCGCCGCGCCGGGCGACGACCGCGGTGGCGCGCCAGACGGGGACCGGCGCGGCCTTGCCCTTGAGCTCGCGCTCACCCGCCTCCTCGAAGGCGATGGCGT
Organism: uncultured Chloroflexia bacterium; assembly: GCA_963805645.1. GTDB lineage: Bacteria > Chloroflexota > Limnocylindria > QHBO01 > QHBO01 > CAVXEH01. The sequence goes on from CAWDVA010000006.1 coordinate 39,131, forward strand.
TCGACGCGGCGCGCATGGTGGCCTCGCCCACCAGCACGTTCCCCGGCTGCGCTGCCGACTGGATGCGCGACGCGGTGTTGACCAGGTCGCCGGCGACCATGCCCTGGTTCGTGGCGCCGATGGTGACCGCCGCCTCCCCGGTCAGAACCCCTGCCCGGGCCGCCAGGTGCTCGCCGCCGATCTCCATGGCTCCGACCGCGGCCACCAGCTCCAGGGCGGTGCGCACCGCGCGCTCGGCGTCGTCCTCGTGGGCGGTGGGCGTGCCCCAGACCGCCATCACCGCGTCCCCGATGAACTTCTCGATGATGCCGCCGTGGCGTTCCACGATCTCCTGCGCCGTCTCGAAGTAGCGGCTCAGCAGGTCGCGCGTCTCCTCCGCGTCGTGATGCTCCGAGACCGTGGTGAATCCCACCAGGTCGGTGAACATGACCGAAACGAGGCGACGCTCGGCGACGGCGGCGACCGGCGCAGCCTGCTCGGCCGGCGCAGCGACCGCGCTGCCCGCTGCCGCCCGTGGCGGGCCGCCGGCGTCGGCCAGACCGGTGCCGCACTCCCGGCAGAACTTTGCTCCGCCGGGGTTGTCCGTTCCGCACGACAGGCAGGCCACCGCCATGCGCGCTCCGCACTCGATGCAGAACTTCGCGCCGGCCTCGTTCTGGGTGCCGCACGTGGCGCAGATCACGGATGAATCCGCCAGTGGCTCGGAATCGGCATCAGGCAGGGAAGGATACCCGGGTGGCAAGCGTCCAGGGTATCCGCGCCGCGTGTGTCCGCGCGCGTCCCACCTCGCTGGACGTGCCCTGCACAAGTGGGGCGTGTGCGCCGGTGAGGGACGGCCTTCTCGCGCGTCCTCCCACAGGCGGGGCGTGTGCGCCGCTGAAGGACGGCCTTCTCGCGCGTCCTCCCACAGGTGGGCCGTGTGCGCCGCTGAAGGACGGCCTTCTCGCGCGTCCCCCCACAGGTGGGCCGTGTGCGCCGCTGACGGACGGCCTTCTCGCGCGTCCTCCCACAAGTGGGCCGTGTGCGCCGCTGAACGACGAAGCGCCCCCGCAGGGACTCAGCGGACGCGGAGGAGGGTCAGCCCGTCACCGATGGGCACCATGGACACCTCGACTCGCTCGTCGGTAGCGAGCTTGGCGTTGAGCGCGCGGATCGCCAGCGTGCTGCCGTCGTCGACCGCCGGATCCGCCACCCGGCCAGACCAGAGGACGTTGTCGATGGCGATCAGACCGCCCGGCCGGACCAGGCGGAGGGCCCGCTCCACGTACCCGTCGTAGCTGGGCTTGTCCGCGTCGATGAAGGCGAAGTCGAAGCTCCCCGCGGCGCCATCAGCGAGCAGCGCGTCGAGCGTGCCGATGGCCGGGCCCAGGCGCAGCTCCACGCGGTCGGCCACGCCGGCGGCCTCCCAGGTCTGACGGGCGACATCGGTCCATTCCGCGCTCACGTCGCAGCAGAGCAGGTGTCCGTCCGGGGGGAGCGCCAGGGCCACGGCGGTCGAGCTGTAGCCGGTGAAGGTCCCCACCTCGAGGCAGCGACGCGCACCAATGAGCCGCACGAGCAGCGCCATGAGCGCGCCCTGCTCGGGCGCGATCTGCATGCCGTGCTGGGGCAGCACCGCGGTTCGCTCACGCAGCTCCCGCAGGACGTCCGGCTCGCGGACTCCGACGTCGACGAGATAGTCGTGAAGGAGCTCGTCGAGCCCGATGCTGGCGTTGGACATGCGCCCGATGGTACCCGCCGTGTCCGGCCTAGAGGCCGGAGAACAGCGAGTCCTCTCGCTGCGCCACCGGCTCGTCGTGGCCTCGCCAGCGGGCCAGGACGAAGTCCTCGGTGGCCAGGGCTCTGTCCACGAGGTCATCCGGCATGGCCAGCAGCCAGCCGAAGTCCTGCCGCTGGGTGCGGTGGCAGTCCATGCTGCGATGCTTGATCGCGATCCAGGCAGCCACGTCCACGCGGGTCGTGACATCCGCGTCCGGGGTCCCGAAGGTGCCGGGCTCCTCCCCGCCGGCGAGCGAGTCCGCGATCTGCCGCAGCGCATCGACGTTCGTGGGATTGAGCGCGTCGTAGCCGTACTGGGCGGCCGCCGCCTCCGCCTTCTCCAGCGTGTCGCCGAAGTCCCAGGGCAGGTCGAGACCGCGCGATCGCAGCTCGAGCATGAGCCCCAGCAGGGCCTCGCGGTTGAAGGCAGTCTCGTACAGCTTCGCCACGGTGTGCGGCTCCCCCGACTCGTGGAAGCGCTGCGCGTCCGCCGCCGCCTCGAACGCCCCCACCGCCACGCGATGGGCGTTGATGTGATCGGGGTGGCCGTAGCCGCCGTTGCTGTCGTAGCTGACGATGACCGCCGGGCGCGCCTCGCGGACGATGCGCACCGCGCGGCCAATGGCCTCGTCGAGATCCGCGTGCCAGAACACGTCGTCACGGTCGTTCGACGGGGTGCCCATCATCCCGGAGTCGCGGTAGCCCAGCAGGTGAAGGTGCAGCTCGCCGCCGTCGCGGGCCGCCTCGCGCAGCGCGCTCACCGAGCACTCCAGCTCTCCGCGCCGAATCTCACGCAGCCGTGGCTTCGCATCGGCCGGATCGAGCTCGGGGTCGTGGATCTCGCCCTCCTCGCCACCGGTGCAGGTCACCAGGTCGACGCGACGCCCCTCGGCCAGGGCGCGGGCGATGATCCCCCCGGTCGACATGCATTCGTCGTCGGGGTGGGCATGAACCAGGAGGAGTCCTCCGGTGCGGCTGGGGGCAGGGGTCATGAGCAGTCAGGTCTCCTCCGGCGTGTTGCGGACGGTCGCGGGGGGCGGCGGGCAGGCGGCGACGGTCACGGGGCAGGGTGGTGCTCCGGGCATCCGCAGATCTCGCGGAGCCGCTGGTACGTGAAGAGGCCCGTGTCGTGGCCGTCCGCCCAGATGGGAGCCAGCGCGTAGCGGCCGATCCACCTGACCTCGGTGAGCGTCGCCTGCTCGGGGGTCAGGGCCATGTCCAGACTCATGATCCCGGGCATGTTTCCCTCGCCGGCGCAGAGCGCGCAGGGGCAGGCATGGCGGAGATCGGTCCAGCTCCATTCGCCCAGGTGCCCGTCGTCCCAGCGGATGCGCATGACGCGGGCCGTCTCGTCAAGCTCGACGCCGATGGGGTTGACGATCTCGGGACGTGGGCTCATGGGGTGCGGACGCGGTCGGATGGGCTCATGGCTGCCAGAATTGTGCGACACCCAGCCATTCCGCGCCGAAGCTCGCGCCGTTGGAGGTCAGCAGGGTGGGCTTCTTCCCGTTGCCCAGGTCCCACACGTAGAGGTCCTGGCGCACCCCGCCGTTTGCCGAGTTGACGCCCAGGGTGAAGACGACACGCGTCCCCCCGGGGGACCAGCGCAGGTGGCTCAGGAGGCCGGTGACCTGGACCCGAGCGAGCGTGGCGCCGGTGCTGTCGACCAGCGCCAGGGTGGATTGCAGGCCGCTCTCGGTGATGACGACGTGCTGCGTGCCGTCGGGCGACCACAGGACCGGCTGGCGCGCCACCTCGATGGTGTCACCGTTGACCGGGTCGATCCGCCACTGCCCGCCGTTCGCCACCCAGAAGACCACGTTGCCATCGCTCGTCGCGTACAGCCGCTCCGTCCCGCCCTCGTCGAAGAAGCGGGCCTCGTTGAGCTGGGAGCGCTGCTGGGTGGCCGGATGCGGGAAGTTGATGGTCGACAGGGTCGTCGTGGTGCCGGATGTGAAGCCGATGGCGTAGACGGTGGCGTCGTCATTCGCGCCGCCCCGCGTGATCTTCACGGCGTACACCGTGCTCGCGTCGCCTCCGAAGGTGACCGCGTTCACGTCGGAGGCGAGCGTACGGTCGGGCTTGCCGGGCGTGATGGCAAGGAGCTTGCCGTTGACGATGGCGGCCATGACGGTGCCGTCCGGCGCGACGGCGTAATGGGCGATGTCCAGGTTCGACTTGGCCACGACCACGGGCTTTGCCGAGGTCGAGAAGTCGTCCCGGAAGAGTTCGCTGGCGCCCAGCGCGGAGGGTCGGGCCAGGTAGAGCATCTCCAGCGTCCCGTACGTGGGCGCCGGCGTGGGCGCCGGGGTCTCGGTCCCCGACGAGATGGGCGTTGCCGATGATGACGCCGCCGCGGTCCCGCTGGCGATGAATGACGGGGAGAGGGAGGGGGCGGGGGCGATGCTCGTGGACGGGCCGGCCGCGAAGCCGCCGTTGGCGTCGGCGTAGATCAGGGCCAGCAGGACGATGACGATCCCCGACAGCGCCAGGACCAGGCCCACCAGCCAGGGGACGGCCTGCTCTGCGGTGGTCGGCCGGCGCCGATCGCCCAGGCGACGGGTGTCCCAGATCTCCGGCTCGGCCGGGGTGGGGTCGCCTTCGATCACCTCGACCTCCTCGGCGGCCGCGCCATCCGGCTCGACGTCGCGCGGCCCGTCATCGTCGGGGAAGGCGGCGCCATCGGCCTCGACCCGTCCAGGATCGTCCCTGTCCTGGGAGGGCCAGTCCAGGTCATCGGATCGGAACCAGGCATCCTCGCGCGGGTCGTTGGGATCGCCCGGACCCGTCACCGTGCTGCCCCCGTGGCTGTTCGGCGCATCGCGCGGATCATACCCAAGGCGCCCGCCGCCGATGGTGGTGCCGGCGTGCGACGGATGCTCTGGGGCCGGCGCCCGGTACGGCGGAAGGGGTTCTGGTGCCGGGTAAGATGGCGGCCATGAGCGTGAGGGTCGCGGCCTGCCAGATCGACCCGCAGATCGGCGAGGTCGACCGCAACCTGGAGCGGATCGAGCGCGCGATCGAGGACGCGGCTCGCCAGCGCGTCCAGCTCGCCGTCCTGCCCGAGGCGGCGGTGACCGGCTACGCGTACGAGTCGCTTGACGAGGTCATGCCGGTCGCCCGCCGGGCCAAGGTGGTCGCCGAGGATCGCCTGGCTGCCCTGGCCCGGCGCCACGAGATGGCGATCATCTGTGGCTCCCTGGAGCCGGAGCATGACCGCGTCTTCAACCTCGCCCACATCATCAGTGCTGATGGCCGCCGCTTCCGGTACCGCAAGACCCATCTGCCGTACCTGGGGGTGGACCGCTTTGCGACGCCGGGCCCGGACGCGCCACGGGTGTACGAGCTCGCGGGAATGCGGGTAGGCGTCATGGTCTGCTACGACCTGCGTTTCCCGGAAGCAGCGCGGATCCTGGGCCTGGACGGCGCGGACCTGATCGCGCTACCCACCAACTGGCCGGTGGGCGTCGAATTCCACCCGGATCTGTTCGCTCCGGCGCGCGCGGCGGAGAACCACTGCTACCTGCTGGCCTGCGACCGGGTGGGCACCGAGCGGGGCACGCGGTTCATCGGCCGCTCGCTCCTGGTCGACCCCGACGGCTCGCGCCTGGCGGCTGCCGGCGACGACGAGGCACTGCTGGTGGGCGAGGTCGAGCCCGAGACCGCGCGCGCCACACACGTGCGCCTGCGACCCGGCGAGCACGAGTGGGACACGATCGCGGATCGCCGCCCCGGCCTCTACGAGCGCCTGCTTGCCCCGGGGGAGGACCGCCAGCGACCGCCGAGCGCGAACCTGTATTCCGGCGACGTCGAGTAGCCGGAGACGACGTCAGCCCTCGAGGGCACGAATCGCGAGGTCGCGCCCCTCGCGCAGCACCTTGGCGGCCTGATCGTAGCGCTCCACGACGCGCATTCCTGCCTTCTCATACAGGCGGGTCGCTCCGGTCAGGCTCTGCCCGTCGACGCCCAGCTGCACGGTCCGCATACCCCGCTCCCAGAAGAGGCGGAAGTGCTCCAGGAGGATGGCGCGCGCCACGCCCCGGCCGCGCCAGGCCCGCCGAGTGCCGAGCCCGCCGATCCAACCGCCCTGCGCTCCGCCGGATCCCAGCGAGGTACCCACGATCTCGTCCCCCTCGACCGCCAGCAGCCACAGGCCGGGGTCGAACGTGGAGCTCTCCGTGCGACGGACCCAGTCCTCGTACACCGCCGGCAGGTGGCCCCAGTGGTCGGCGAACGCCTCCTCGACAGCGTCGAACGTGGCGCGCTCATCGCGGCCCACCACGAACGTCCGCGACGCGATGCCGACCGGCCATTCGGCCGGGGGCGGCGGCTCGGTCATGTCGATCCGCATTCGCAGGAACTGGCGCTGGACGGCATATCCCAGCGCCTGCGCCCAGCGGCGCTCCGGCGCGCTCTCACCCTTGATCCACCCGTGGATCGTGACCCGAGCGCCGGCCGGCGCCTCGTCGAGCCGGGCGCGCGCACGGGCCTCGAGGTCGCGCACGAGCGTCGCCCCGATGCCGCGTCTCCGCCAGGCCGGCAGGACGGCCACGTACAGCTCCCAGGCCGCTCCGCCCCCGCGCCGGGTCAGGTCGGCGAAGGCAGCCGGGCCGTCCGGGCCGTCCAGGAGCCAGGCATCGGTCTCGAGCGCGACGCGCCGCAGGTCGTCGGCGACCTCGTCGACGTCCATGTCGGAGGCTCCGTAATCGGCCTGGTCCACCGCGTTGATCAGGTCCGTGACGGCCGGCGCGTCGTCGATGGTGAGATGGCGCGGCCGGAGGCCCAATGCGGGGTCGAGGGGGAGATGGTCGGGCAGGGGATCATGCATGGACGCTATCGGCTCCGTCGGAAATCAAACGAGCCCGCGCTCGGCGGGCTCGGACGGTGGTGGCACGGGCGGCCGCTACTCGGACGCGGCCCACATGATGAGGCCCACGGTGACCACCCCGGTGACAAGGCCGATGAACGCCGCCAGCCCCTCCGGCCCGTTCCCGTTCTCGGTGGGCAGGTAGTGGTTGATGGCCGCCAGGCCCACCGCCATGTACCCGAGCCAGAGCACGGTGGCCACGGCGGCAATGACGCTCCGCCGGGTGCGATCCTTGGACATCGCGCGAATCGTAGCAGACGCTCAGCTGCTCGAGCGAGCCAGCCGCACTCGTTCCGGGACCACGTGGAACAGGCTCCGCTCGGCGCGTCCCGGCAGCACCCGCAGCTTGGCGGCGGCCACCAGCCCGAGGGTTACGGGCTGCCCACCTCCGGCGCCCGCGGGACCGTCGCCGGCGTCGCGCAGGGTCATGGTTCCGAGGTGCTCGGCCACCTCGATCACCGCGAAGACCCGCCCCGGCCGCAGGTCGTGCTCCTGGAGGAACGTCAGCAGGCGGGCATCCTCCTCCGCCTCCTCCGTGACCCGCAGGACCGTGATCTCCGCCCCGCTCTCCACCCCGGAGAGCGGGATGCCCGCCGGCCGGTCCGGGGTCCGGCCCTCCCGCGGGATGGGGTTGCCGTGCGGGCAGGTCGCCGGCCGTCCCAGGAGTGCGTCGATCCGGTCCGCGACCACGTCCGACAGCGCGTGCTGGAGGTGGTGCGCCTCCTCGTCCGCCTGCGCCCAGCCAAGGCCGATGACCTCGGTCAGCAGCCATTCCGCCAGCGCGTGGCGGCGGAAGGTCCGCTCGGCGGCGCCGCGCCCCGCATCGGTCAGCTCCAGGCTGCGGGTCTGCTCGTCCACGCTCAGCAGCCCCTCGCGCACCAGCCGGGTCACCATGGCGCTCACCGTGGGCGGGCTCACCTTCAGGCGCTCCGCCAGGCGCGCGGCGATGACCGGCTGCCCGTCGAAGCCCATGTAGCGGATGGTCATCAGGTAGTCGGCGGCGACGTCGGTCGTCTCGCGCGGCTCGGGACGGCGTTCGGGGTCTTCCTGCGCCATCGGCCGATTCTACCGGGCCGCTCGTTCCCCGACCCCACGCTGCCGTGGGGTCGTGTCCGGGCCCGCCGCATGGGTGCCATCGGTCCAGCGGGAGCAATGGCACTCCGGTCGCGGACTCGACGTGTGCGGCGCCCGTGCTCGGCGGGGACGATTGCTGACCCGGCCCCGACCTGGGCCGTGGTTCCATCGCCGTCACAACGTGGGCGAGTGAGGGACCGCGGGTCGAGGCGATGCGGAGCCACCGCACACCTCGGGTGAGTGCGCCGATGACGGGCGAGGCATGCTCGTGCGGCCCGACACGCCTGCCAGGTGGCGGTGCTGCGGGCGCCGACGGTCAGGCGAGCAGGCTCCCCGTCCGCTCGGTGCCGGGCCGCATCTGGTCGAGGATGGCCAGGAACGCGGCCGCCGGCGGTGTCGGCTTGCCGGCATCGCGACGGCGCACCACCACGATCTGGCGGGTGATGGGCGGCAGATCGGCGACGGCCACCGGGACGAAGCGCCCCGTCCCGATCTCGAGCCCCACCGAGGTCCGCGGCAGGAGGGCGATCCCCAGCCGTTGCTCCACCATGCGCTTGGCGGCGTCGATGTTGTCGACCTCGATGGTGCCCCGCGGGGCGATCCCGGCCTGGCGGACGAGCGCGCTCGTAAGCTCGTGGTAGCTGCTCGTCCGGTCGAAGAGGATCAGGTGCTCGGTCGACATCTGCGCGAGCCGGATGGTTCCCGGCACGGCGAACGGGTGCCCGCGATGGACCACGAGCACCAGCTCATCGGTGTAGAGCAGCACGCTCGTGACGTCGGGGTGCCCGATTGGGCGCATGAGGCCCAGCTCGGTCTCCTCGCGGAGAACCATCTCGAGCACCTCCTCGGAGTGACCGGACCGCACGGCGAGCTGCACCCGGGGGTGGGTCTCCTGGAACTTGTGGAGCACCGCGGGCAGGACGTAGGTGCTCACGGCCGGGGCCGCCCCGATGGCCAGCCGGCCCGCCGATCCCGAGACGATCTCGGCGACCTGCTCGCGTCCCGCGGTGAGCGCTGCGCGGGCACGCTGCGCGTACGGCAGGAACACGCGTCCCGCATCGGTCAGGTGGCTCCCGCCCCGTCCGCGGACGAGGAGCTGTGTGCCCAGCGCCGCCTCCAGGGCCTGGATCCGCGCCGTGACGGCCGGCTGCGTCACGAAGAGCGACTCGGCCGCGGTGCCGATGCTCCCCGTTTCGGCAACGGTGATCAGGGCCTCGATCTGGGCCAGCAGGAGTGGCTCGCCCTCAGCGTGGGTCGTGGTGCGGCGCGGCATCGGTCATCAATCGCATTTATGGTTTCCATCAGTAGAATTGCTTTGACTTATCTTAGCCCGGCGGGCATGGTACGGTCCATGACGTACCAGACGCTGACCACGACGGCGCTGCCACGACCACGGTTCGGCACGCGCCGACGGACCCGAATCTCCGCGATCCTGGAGGGCCTGCGCCTGCGGCGCCCGCCGGTGGATGAGCCCGAGGTGATGACCACTGCCGAGCTCGCCGAGTGCGGCTGCCCGGAGTGGTGCCACCGCGACCACCAGAACGAGTAGGGGCCGCGGCTCCGTCCCTGAATCCGCCCTTCGGAGGTCCCCGCGATGACCGTCACCCAGTTCCCGCCTGCCCGCGGGGCATCAACCGCCGCACAGCCCACCCCACGGCTTGTCGAGACCCCGCTCCTCCCGCCGGGCTTTCGCGTTCCCGCCTCCCGCTGGGAGAATCCGTCGACCCGGATGCGCCGGCTCCTGGAGACGGAGCCATACCTGTTCGGCCCCGGCGTCTACGACCCGATGGGCGCGCAGCTGGTCATGTACCACGGCTACAAGGCGGTCTACTTCAGCGGCTACTCGTTCGCCATCGGCCACCTCGGCACCACCGACATGGACCTGTACTCCGGGCCCGAGATCGCGGACGGTGCGCGCCGTACCGTGAGCGCCCTGCGCAAGTTCCAGCTGACCCAGGCGGTTGGCGATCCCGCGAAGGGAGTCCCGCCCCGCCACCTCGAGATCCCGCCCGTCGTGGTCGACATGGACGGCGGCTACGGGAACATCTTCAACGTGCAGCGCACGACGGAGCTGTACGTGACCGCCGGGGTGGCGGCGGCCCACATCGAGGACCAGGTCCTGCCCAAACGCTGCGGTCACATCGGCGGCAAGGCGCTCATCCCCACCTCGGAGATGATCGGCAAGCTGCGGATGGCACGCGCCGTGGCAGACGACCTGGGCAACCGCGACTTCGTGGTCATCGCCCGGACCGACGGCCTTTCCGCGGTGGACGCCCCGGAGTCCACCCGCGGCCTCGACCTCGCCGTCGAGCGGGCGCTCCGCTACCTCGATACCGGCATCCCGGACCTCGTCTGGTGCGAGTTCCCGACCTCCGACCGTGGGCCGGTGGAAGAGTTCTCCCGGCGCGTGCGTGATCGTTTCCCCGATGCGGGCTTCGCCTTCAACTGGTCCAGCTCCTTCAAGTGGCACCGGGATCCAGATCCCATCACCTTCAGTCAGCTGGGCGAGATGGGCTTCCGCTTCATCTTCATCACCCTCGGCGCGCAGCACGCCACCGGCTACGGCCTCGATCAGCTCCTGGCCGAGATGGCGGACGGGCAGCAGGATGGCTACATCGCCCTCCAGCGGCGAGAATGGGAGGGAGCACGAGAGGTGCCCACGCGCTCACATCACCAGTTCAGCGGCGTGCCGTACCACCACCTCGTGGGCAAGGCGTACGACGCAGCGCGGCTCGGATCGGAGTTCGTCGAGGAGCTGGACGAGGAACGGGTCGTCTAGCCGGGCGGCCCTCCCGGGCCACCCCTCGCCACTGACCCCTCGCCACTGACCCCTCGCCACTGACCCCTCGCCACTGACCCCTCGCCACTGACCCCTCGCCCCTGACCCCTCGCCACTGACCTCTCGCGCCTGACCCCTCGCCCCTGACCCCTCGCCACTGACCTCTCGCGCCTGACCCCTCGCCCCTGACCCCTCGCCACACGGCCGACGTGTGCGGGATCGCCTGAGGCCTTGCACCTGCGCTCCATGACGCACCAGCCGTGTGGGGCGATGCCGCGGACCTCCTATATGCGCCGGGGTACACGCGCTGCGTGTGGCCCACGGGGCGAGCGGCCTCCCCGGCCCATGGAGCGCGAGGCCCCCCGGCCCACGGAGCCCTAGGCCTCCCCAGCCCACCGGGACGAGCGGCCCCCTGTTCCACGGGGCGAGCGGCCTCGCTCGCCCCAGCACGGGGCTCAGCGCGGGAGCGGGCGCACGAACAGCAGCCCATCGGTGCCGATTGGCTCGCCGGAGCGGAGCGCCGCCCAGATCCGGCGTGATCCCGCGGGAAGCGCTCGCGAGATCACGTCGAGGTGGGGCCGGATCCGAGCTCGGGTCGCGCTGGTGTCCGGCACCGCGATGACCAGGCGGACCGGGCGTGTTTCCCGCTCGGCAAGCGAACGCCGTTTCAGCTGGCCCGCGCGCAGTTGTGCCTGGAAGTCGACCAACGCCCGCTCGATCTCCACCTCCACGAGCTCGCGCGCATGCGCGAGGACGACATCGGCGGATCGGCGATCGCCGCGTGCCACGGGGACCTCCAGGCGGGCGGTCCACGCGGGATGCACCGCCCCCACGATTGCGTCCGCGACGCGCAGCTGCCCGCTGTCGCGCAGCCGAACGCTCGCGACCGGATCGAGCCGCCACCACAGCTCGTGCCCGCACCCGGACGCCAACCGGCATCGGACCTCGAGCCCCACGCCGGGGTCTCCAAGCTCGGCGCGGCTCACCTCCTGCTGGGTGGTCCCCGCCAACCGAGCCAGCCGTCGCTGCGTCAGGCCGGCAGTGACGCGCGCGATGCGCAGCTCCCGCCCGAATCTGCGCGCAAGCAGACGCGAGCGGTCGCGCGCCACGGTTGCAGGACGCGGAACTAAGGACTGCATGGACGCGAGAATCGCGATGCCCGCTTACCGATGGGTGACCGATCCCTTACGCGCGGGGCGCGTGGCCCCGGGCCGATGGCGACTGCCCTGCGTGCCCTCACACCAGCCACGCGTGCATCGATGAGGGAGCGACCCTATCGGCGCGCTCTCACACGTCCACCAGGTGCATCGACGGCGATGGTGGACGGCGACGGTGGCGGGCGATCCCGGACGGAGGCCACCAGCAGCGCGGCGCCAACGTACGAGGCGGCCATGACCCCGAAGGCCACCGGGTAGCTGAAGGCATCCACGACCTGCCCGATGACGAGCGCCCACACCGCCCCGATCCCGAAGGCCGCCGTGAAGTACACCGCGAACGCGACGTCGCGGAGCGGCCCGGTGGCCCGGTCGGCGAGGAAGGCCTGGAGCACCGGTGACTCGGAGAAGACCGCGGTGCCGAACGGCAGCAGCAGCGGGACCAGGATGACCAGGTTCGACCCGGCCGCCAGAAACGCCACGATCCCGGCCGCCATGAGGCTGTAGTAGACGATCAGGGTCCGGCGTCGGCCGTATCGGTCGCTGATCCACCCGGCCAGGAGCGGGCCCACCACGGCGCCCACCAGCAGCAGCGCGTACAGGCCGGTCGTGGTCCCCTCGTCGAAGCCCAGCGGGCCGGACAGGTAGAGCACCAGGAACGGAGCGAGGATGTCGAGCCCTCGGCCGCCGGCCGCCACCAGCGCGGCGGCGAGGATGGAGCGCAGGTCCGGGCGGGCCAGCACCTCGCGCACCTGACCCCGCACCGACCCCTGGGCCCGTGCCGCACTGCGGTAGGCGCGGTGATCTTCTCGGACGAAGACCAGGATCAGGGTCCCCACCACCAGCGCCGGAGCACCGAAGAGCGCCAGGGTTGCCTGCCAGCCCACGGCGTGGATCAGGCCCAGGCCGATGAACGGGACCAGGATGGTCCCCACGTTCCCGCCGCTGATGTGGGCGCTGATGGCGAACCCGCGCCGCTCCGGCGGGTACAGGTCGGATAGCAGCGCGTTGCCCACCGGATGCTGCGGGCTGCTGCCGATCCGCGAGGCGCCGATGGCGCCCAGGAGCTGCCACATGTTCCGCGCCAGCCCGCCGGCCATCAGGCTCAGGCCGAACAGGATCTGCCCACCCCCCAGCAGCACGGGTCGCGCCACGTAGCGGGTCAGGATCCCGTACGACAGCTGCATGAGCCCGCCGACCGCGGTGGTGATGGCGATGAACAGGCCGATGTCGGACGGCCGCAGGCCGAACTCGACGACCACCACCGAGTAGAGCAGCGGCAGCAGCGCCGAGGTCGCGTGCAGGACGGCGTGCGCGGTGGCGAGCAGTCCCAGCGCGAGGCCCCGGAGCCGGGTGCTAGGATCGGAGCCGATGTCGATCTCCACGCGTCCCTCCGCTCGATCCGGGGAGCCCCCCGGCGCGCTCGATGGCCTGGAGGCGTGGCTGGTCGCGACGATCCCGCCGGTCATGCGCCACCTGCTGGCCCACGCCCGCCGGCGTCCCGCCTGGGCCGAGCTCACCTACCAGCAGTACAACGTGCTGCGCATCATCGACGGTGAGGGTCCCACCGCGCAGGGCGAGATCGCGCGGCGCCTCATGGTCTCGGCGCCGGTGATCACGCGGCAGGCGGCGGCCCTCGTGGACGCCGGGCTCGTGGAGCGGCAGTCGGATCCCGCCGACCGACGTTCGGTGAAGCTGGGGCTCACCACGCGCGGTCGCCGGCGGGTTCGCGCCATGCGGCGGGAGCTGCTGGCCGCGGCCGGCGAGCTGCTGGCACCCCTCCCCGACGACCAGCGCGAGAACCTGGCCGCGGCGCTGGAGCAGCTGCGGGTCCTGCTGCCCGGGCGAGGCCGGGTCGGCGAGGGATCCGCGGACGAGGCGCGCAGGCCCTAGCCGCCGGTCCCCGCCGGCACGGCCCGACGGGCCGTGCGCCTCCGGACGAGCAGGCCCCACGAGACGAGCGCCAGCACCACGGCGGAAATCGCAGCGCCCCCCACGAAGCCGGCGGGTGCGCCCCACAGCTCGGCCACGCCCCCGGCGAAGAACCCGCCGATGGGGGTCGACCCGGCGAAGACCGTCACGTAGAGGGCCATCACCCGCCCGCGCAGGGCATCGGGCACGCCGTACTGCACCGACACGTTCACCGCGTTGACGAAGAGCATTGAGGAGAGGCCCACGAGCAGGATCAGGCCGTACGCCGCCATGGGTCCGCGCACCAGCCCCAGGCCCAGCTCGGCGGCAAGGAAGGCCGCGCTGCCACCCACGATGAGCGGCATGAGGGGACGCCGGCCTCCGCTGAAGGCGAGGACCAGTGAGCCCATGAGCGAGCCCGCTCCCATGACCGCGAACAGGGCGCCGTAGCCGCTGGCGTCCAGCCCCAGCGTGTTCTGCGCGTAGAGCGGGACCAGCGTCTGGAAGTTCATGCCGAAGGTGCTGATCCCGCCAAGGAGGACGAGCGGCCAGAAGACGGTGGGCGTCTTGCGGGCGTAGTGGAACCCTTCCGCCAGGCTGCGCAGCACCGGGATTCGCTCGGGCCGCTCGATCCGGTGCAACTTGGCGGGGTCCATGAGCCAGAGTGCCAGGAGCACCGCGAGGTAGCTCACGGCGTTGAGGCCGAAGTTGAAGGCGGCGCCCGCGAGGGCGAGAGTGATGCCGGCCACGGCCGGGCCGATGACGCGCGCCAGGTTGAAGCTCGCGCTGTTGAGCGCGATGGCGTTCACGAGCGCCTCGCGCGGTACCAGCTCGGCGGCGATCGCCTGGCGCATCGGCATGTCCACGGCGTTGACCAGGCCCAGCAGCGCGGCCAGCACGAAGATGTGCCAGATCTCGACAACCCCGGTGGCGGCCAGGACGGCAAGGATCGCCGCCTCGACCATCGCCACGAACTGGGTGACCATCAGCGCCTTGCGCTTGTCGACTCGATCGGCGAGGACCCCGCCGAACGGGGCGAGCAGGGTGGAGGGCAGGTACTGCAGAGCGAGCACCTCGCCCAGCTGGATGGGCGTACCGCCCAGCTGCAGGACCAGCCACGGCTGGCTGACGGACTGCATCCAGGTGCCGACCAGGCTGACGATCTGGCCGAACCAGTAGAGCCGGTAGTTGCGGAACCTCAGCGCGGCGAAGCCACGGGTCAGCCCATCCCAGAAGGTGAGCAGCCCCGGCGTGGCGCGAGGCCGTGGCGTGCGGCGCATCGGTCGCGAATCGTACTCAGTCTTGGCAGGACGGGCGGCGTCGGGCAGGCGCCGCCGCGGATCAGTCGGCTCGGGCCGTGGCGGGGGCACCATCGGCCGGCAGCTCCGAGGGTGCGACGGGTGGCGGCGCCGGCATCGGCTCCGGCATCGGCTCCGGTGCCGTCTCGAGCTCGAGACCGGCCTCCTGGTGGTGCAGCGATGGCGGCGTCACCCGCCGGATCAGCTGCCAGGCGGCCACGGCCAGGAACCCCGCCGACAGCAGACCGCCCAGGACGAAGCCCACCGGGGCGCCGAAGAGCTGGGCCGTCCCGCCGGCGAAGAGCCCGCCGATGGGCGAGGAGCCGGCGAAGACGAACACGTACAGGGACATCACCCGGCCGCGCAGCTCGTCGGGGACGCCGTACTGGATCATCACGTTGATGGTGTTGATCATCAGCATCGACGACAGGCCAATGAGCACGACCAGGCCGAAGGCCGGCGCAGGGGAGCGGCTCAACCCCAGGAGCAGCTCCGCGGTGACGAAGCCCGCTCCCCCGCCGATGATGAGCGGAATGAGCGGCCGGCGGCTGCCGGCGAAGGCGAGGCTCATGGAGCCCGTCAGCGAGCCGATGCCCATCACCGCGTAGAGCGCGCCGTACCCGTGGGCGTCGAGCTGCAGCGTATTCCGGGCGAAGAGCGGCAGCAGGGTCTGGAAGTTGAGCCCGAAGATGCTGATGCCGCCGAGAAGGATGAGCGGCCAGAGGATCCCCGGGGTGCGGAGCGCGTAGTCAATGCCTTCGCGAATGCGGCGCAGGGCGGGACCGCGGACCGGCTGGCTTACCGCGTACATGGTCTTGGGATTCATCAGCATCAGCCCGGCCAGCACCGCCAGGTAGCTCACCGCGTTGATCCCGAAGTTCACCGCCGTGCCCCACAGTGCCAGCGTGATCCCGGCGATGGCCGGCCCCACGATGCGCGCCGCGTTGAAGGAGGCGGAGTTCAGGGCGATGGCGTTCACGAGCTCGCGCCGCGGGACCATCTCGGCGGCGAAGGCCTGCCGCACCGGCATGTTCACCGCGTTGATGCAGCCCAGCGCCACGGCAAGGATGTAGATGTGCCAGATCTGGACCACCCCGGTGACGGTGATGGCGAACAGCACCAGCGCCTGCAGGGCGGCGGCGACCTGCGTCCAGATCAGGGCCTTGCGCTTGTCGAACCGATCCGCCAGGACGCCCCCGTACAGCGACAGGATGGTGGACGGCGCGAACTCGAGGGCCAGCACGATCCCCAGCTGGAGCGGAGTGCCGCCCAGCTGCAGCACGAGCCATGGCTCGCTCACCGACTGCATCCAGGTCCCGACCAGGCTCAGAACCTGTCCCGACCAGTAGAGGCGGTAGTTCCGATGCCGCAGGGCCGCAAAGACGCCTCCCGGGCCGGGAGGCGTGGGGACGATCGGCGCCGGAACCATGTTCCGGCGCGAGGATCGCAGGGGAGGAGGGACGGCGGAGGATGCCCGCCGGGCGAGGTTGAGGAGCGTCATGGCGTGTTGGTTAGCAATGCTAACAACATCACGGGATTCCCGCCACGGGGGCCCTCCGGCCCGGGGCGCCTGCCCCGCGCGCCCCGGCGGCGCCGATCCTCAGCTGCCGAACAGGATGTCGCGGATCACCGGCGTGGGTGGCGTGCCGTGCGCCAGGACCGACTCGAGGAAGGGCCGCCAGCTGAACGGCGTCCCGGTGGCATCGGCGCGGCGTCGCGCCTCGCGCTCGAGCTCGGTCATCTCGACCGCCCCCAGGAAGTATTCGCACAGCTGGGTGCTCGAGAGGCGCGCACGATCCCACTTGTTCGCGGCCTCGGCCTCTTCCTGGAAGCCACCCGTCACCATGAGCCGCATGGCGTCGTCACGGTCCATGGCGCCGGCGTGGATGCCAATGTCCATCAGCGCGTTGGTGATGGAGCGCAGGTAGAACTTCCAGTGGACCAGCATGAGCGCCGGGTCATCAGCACCGTAGCCCACGTCCATCATCACCTGCGTGACGTACACCGCCCAACCCTCCGCGAACACGCCGGACTGGAATGCCGCGCGGACGAGGGATGACGTGCGGTTGGAGTACGCGAGCTGCAGGTAGTGTCCCGGAACCGCCTCGTGGATGGTCAGCAGCCGGAGCTGGCGGCTGTTGTCCTCGCGCAGGTACGACTCGCGTTGCGCATCGGTCCAGTCGTCGGGCATGGGGCTGATCGCGAAGAACGAGTCGAGGCCCCGGTCCAGCGGGCCGGGCGGCATGAGCATGGCGCCGCCGAAGGCGCGCAGGAAGGGCGGGGTCCAGATGATCTGCAGCGGCTCATCCGCCAGGCCGATCAGGTCGACCTCGCGGATGAAGGCCTCGATGCGGTTGTTCTCCTCGCGGCAGAAGTCCAGCAGCTCGCCGGCCCCCGGGTGCTCGGCGGCGATGGCATCCAGGACCGTTCGCACCAAAGCGCCGTCCTCCTCGGGCATCGGCTCATCGCCAACCCAGTCCGGCCACAGGTCGCGGGCCAGGCGCACCATCTCGCCACGGACCTCGGCGAACGCCGAGGCCGCCCGCTGCTCCAGCTGCTCGGGCGTCTGACCGGAGCGAAGGGCGTGGCGGAACTTGGCCGCGTACAGCTCCGGGCCCAGGCGGAAGTCGCCGGTGGCGTGTGGCAGCAGGTCGTTGCGCAGCCACCCCACGTACTCGTCGATCGCGGCGGTCGCCAGGCGGGACGCCTCCACCACGGCCTCGCGCAGGCCAGCGTCGTCGAGCGACTCCGCCATCCCCGCGGCCGTCCGTGCCAGGTCCGCCACGCCGGGCATGGTCTGCAGCGCCTTATCGGTGTGGAAGCGGCTCACGGCGCGGGCCGCTGCCCCTGCCGCCGCCCCTGCCGCTGCTCGCGGACCGCCAAGGTTCGACCGGGCCACCGCGAGGAGGGCCGGGATGCCGCGCATCCGGGCCGCGGCGCTGGCGAGCCGCTGGGGCAGCGGGGCGAACTCCCTCGAGAGGAGCGAGAAGAGCCCGCCACCAACCAGGTACACGTAGGCGAGGGGGTTCCAGGCCCCCTCGCGCAGCTCGGTATCGGCCCATTCGTCCGCCTCGAGCTGCATGCGCAGGATCCGCAGGTCGATCGCCTCGTCCCGGTCCAGGCTGGCGGCATCCAGGGAGTCGAGCCGCTCCAGCGCCGAGCGGGTGAAGGCCAGGCGCTCGACACGGCCGGCATCGGTCAGGTCCGGCCATCGACCGTCGTGGTCGTGGTTGCCCAGCTCGGTGGCGTGGACCGGGGAGAGACGCAGGTACTCGGCGAGCAGCTCGTCCACGAGCACGGCGAAGGTCATGGTCAGATCCTCGTCCTGGTCAGTGAGGGACATCGTAGCGGGAGTGCACGAAGTGGCAGCGCGCACGGCGGCCGCTCCCAGGCCCACCGACTGGTCAGGCGCTGCTGTGAGCCGCGTTAGGCGGGGTCCTGCCGCTCCCAGGCCCACCGACTCGTCAGGCGCTGCCGTGAGTCGCGTTAGGCGACTGCCGTCGTGGGCAGGCGGGTCTCCCGGGCGCGATCCACGCTCAGGCGAGCACCGCGAAGCGACGAGATGCAGCCCGCGAGTCGCCTAACGCTACGGGGGTACGCAAGTGACGGGTCAGGCGGCGCCGTCGGTCGTACCGCGCAGGTGGTGCGCAGGTGACGAGCGAGGCAACGCTAGCGGCTCCGGATCAGCAGGGAGCGCGCGCCGGCGCGGCGCATGGTACCGCGACGCCGGCTCTCTGCCAGGCACCGGACCCCTCCCGGCCAGCGGGACCCGTCGTGTACGCTGCGGACATGACCGAGAGCATCGCGGCCACCGACGCCTACGCGCGCACCTGCACCGCCACCATCACCGCCGTCTCACCGGAGGGCGTTGTCCTCGACCGGACCGTCTTCTACCCCGGCGGTGGCGGCCAGCCCGCGGATGCCGGCTGGCTGAAGACCGATGGCGGCGCCACCTGGACCGTCACCAGCGCCCGCAAAGCGGGCGGCGACATCGTCCACGTCGTGGACCCGGCGCCTGACGGGTCGCTGCCGGAGGTGGGGACGACGGTCACCGCGGAGATCGACTGGGAGCGGCGCCATCGGCTCATGCGGACCCACTCCGCGCTGCACGTCCTGTGCGGGGTGGTCTGGACGCGACCACGGCGCGCAGGTCACCGGCGGCAACATGGAGCCGCTCGCCGGCCGCATGGACTTCGAGTTCGAGACCATGCACGCCGATCTGGTGGCGGACATCGAGCGGCGCGTCAACGAGGAGATCGCCGAGGACCGCGAAATCCGCGTCAATATCCTTCCCCGCGAGGAGGCGTTCGCCATCCCGGACCTGATCCGGACCAAGATCAACCTCCTGCCGGAAGGGATCACCGAGGTCCGGACCATCGAGATCGTGGGGCTCGACCTGCAGGCCGATGGCGGCACGCACGTCGCCCATACCGGCGAAATCGGGAAGGTCCGCGTCACCGGCTACGAGTCAAAGGGCCGCATCAACAAGCGCATCCGGATCGCCGTCGAGGGCGCCTGATCAGCGCCGCGCGGCTGCGGGGCCTGCGGCGCGGCGGTCCTCGGCGCTCAGCTCGGGGGGCTGAGGGTGGCGGAAGGGGTTGCAGACCCACCGGAGCCACATCCGGAGATGATGGCCAGCAGGACAGATGCGGAACGCGCGTGGCGGGCAGTGCGAGCCATGAAACCTCCAGGCGACCCGCAGCCAGCGCGACAGCACCGCAACGTGTCGCGCGCGGCCGGGCTTGTCCCGATGCTAGCCGCGCTGTCACCGAGGGGCGGGCCGGCGGCCCGCCCCTCGGTGGGGTTTGTTCGATGATGGTCCGGGTCAGCCGCCGGCGGGGCTCGCGGCCGGCGAATCCAGCTTGATGCGGATGTCCCACGAGTACTGGATCAGGCCGTCGCTGGTGAGCCAGAGCACATTGAATCCCGTGTCGCCGGCGCTCGCCGAGTACAGGACGAACGGACCCTGGGTCTCCACAGCGTACGCGTAGCTGGTCGCCGGCTGTCCACCGGGAAGGTTGAGATTCACAACGTCGGATCGGCTCGTGATGGGCATTGGACCGCCCTGGGTGTCGTCTTCCCACTGCCATGCATGGACATTGGTGGCAAAGAGATCCGGCGTGCCGGCCCCGAGCCGCAGCGCAAGCGGCACGACGGGCGTCTGCATGGCGGCGCGCAGGGCCGTGACCACGTCAGTCCCGTCGGCCTCGCCGGGCGCAACGGTTGGCGTGGCGCCAACCAGGTACTCCGCCTCGATGAGTCCGCTCGCCTGCGGATGCACCACAAGAGCCCCATTGAAGGTCCCCTGCGACGAAGTCCAGGTCACCGTGCATCCGAGGTACGGACCCTGGGCGAGGACGTCCCCCGTCCGCTTCAGGACCGCGCCGTCGCCGTGCCAGGTGGTCACGGCTGACGCGATATCGGCCGTGGTGGGGTAGGTCGAGATGTCGCTGCTGTTGATCATGAATCGGACGGTTGGCTGGGCGATGTACAGGGCTGCGGCCACCTGGCCGTCGCCGTTGTTCCAGGCGGTGATCAGGGCGTCAACCGTCGCGCTCTCCGCGCTGGATGCGAGACCGGATGGCGCCGCCGATGGCGTGGAAGTGGGTGACGCCGCCGGGTTGTTCGAGCCCACCAGCAGGCTCGCTCCGCCGATGAGCGCAATGGCGACGACGGCGGCTGCCAGTCCGTAGCGACTGGAACGTGGAAGCTGTGTTGCCATGAGAAGGAACCTCATCGGGCCCCTGAGGGGACCGAGCTGTCTCGTGCCCGGAAGCTCCGCGCGGATGGCGTTGCGGACGGACCGGGGCAGGGGGGTGCTGCCCTCGACGGTGTCGAGGTAGTCCTCCAGCTGGTCCAGGAAGTCGTCGCGGCCGTTCATGCCGTGCTTCGCTCCGTCTCGAGCCGCGCGTCCGCGTCGATCGCGGCGCGCAGGTGGTTGAGTGCGTAATGCAGGCGCGACCGCACCGTGCCGACCGGTGTCTCCATCGCCTCGGCCGCCTCCCGGGCGCTCATGCCCAGGTAGTGGACCAGGACGACCACCGTCCGGTGCTCCACGCTCAGCTGGCGGAAGGCTCCGTCGAGCTGGTCGCGGTTGGCGATACGGGTCGCGGGATCGGGCAGTGTCGGCTCGTCATGGGGAAGGAGCCGTAGGGCGCCGCGGTGACGTCGTTCGCGGCGAGCCTCGGCGTAGCAGGCGTGAGCCAGGAGCCGATGAACCCATGGTTCGAACCGGTCCGGGTCGCGGAGCCTCGGCAGGGCGCGCCAGGCATCGAGCAGGGCTCGCTGTGTCGCGTCCTGGGCGAGCGACCGGTCGCGCAGGATTCGGCAGGCAACGGAATAGAGGCTGTCCCCGACGCGGCCGACCAGCTGGTCGAACGCGTCTTCGTCGCCGTGCATCGCTCGCTCGACGAGCCTCCGCTCCATTGCGCTACCCCTGTCGCGGCGGTCCCTCGCTCCGAGAGGACCGGTTCACTCAGGCAAGAGTCGCACGGCGCGCAAACCGTTCAATCACGGCAACTGATTTCGGGAGGCAACGACGGGAATGGAGCGCCCGTTTCGGCGGACCGGCAGCGTCGTTCAGCGCGGCCCGACCCTCAGTCGAGCACGAGCACACGGGCCGGGATCGGAGGCAGGCCCTCGTACGTCTCGGTCAGGGCGGCCATCTCCGCCTCGGGAATCTCCAGCGCCGCGAGGGCGGCATCGGTGAGCAGTGCGTAGGGATGCACCCCGACCACCTCGCGGGCGTGGTTCTTCATGAGCCGATGCGCGACGATGACGGCGGGCCCGGCGACCTCCTCGCGCCCGATGATCCGCTGGAGGACGTAGTCCCCGTGGTGGAGCACGAACTTGAGGTCCAGCCCGTTCACCAGGGCGCAGGCGTTGCAGCCGCAGGTCAGCTCCGAGCGTCCCCTGGCGAGGCGCTCGGCGAAGGCCGCGTAGCAGGTCTGCAGGCACGCGACGACCGACGCTCCGTGCACGGATCCCGGTCCGTCCGGGGCGACCGCGAAGATGGCATCGCCCTCGAACTTCATCACGTTGAACGACGGGGCGAGGACGGTGGCCATCGTGTCGAGCAGGCCCGAGAGCAGGGAGTAGACCGGCGGTGGCTGGTCCGGGTCCGCCACGAGCTCCTCATGCGCCCTGGCGATGCCCTGCAGGAACCCGGTGTAGCCGGAGATATCGGCGAGCAGCAGGGCTCCCCGCTGCCGCGAGGACGGGCCGAAGGCGATGGTCATGAGCGGCCATTGTCGCCCATTCCCCGGATCGGCACCCGGTCCCGGATCGCGGTCGAGGACGGTCAGGCGCGGCCGAGCATGAGGTAGGTGGGCATCGGCCCGCGTCCGCGCACGTCGATCTCGCCGCGCGGCTCGAAGCGGTACCGATCGCGCAGCCGCTCATAGGTGGCCTGCGTGACCTGGATGCGGTCCGGGATCCCGTGCGACTCCATGCGGCTCGCCGTGTTGACCGTCTCGCCCCACACGTCGTAGATGAACTTCTTGAGCCCGACCACGCCGGCCACCGCGGGGCCCAGGTGCATGCCGATCCGCACGTGGAGGTCGGTACCGGTCTCCCGCCGATAGCGCTCCACGGCCTCGAGCATGTCCAGCCCGACGTTCGCGACTCGACCGCAATGGTTTTCGGCATTCGGGGCGAGGCCGCCCACGACCATGTACGCGTCGCCGATGGTCTTGATCTTCTCCAGGCCGTATCGGTCACTGAGGTCGTCGAAGATGGAGAAGACGCGATTGAGCAGCGCCACCAGGTCCGATGGGCGCAGCTCCATCGACAGCTGCGAGAAGCCGACGATGTCCGCGAAGAGCACGGTCATCTCCTCGACCCGGTCGGCGATGACGCCCTCGCCGTCGCGCAACCGCTGGGCAATCGACGCGGGCAGAATGTTGAGCAGCAGGCGCTCGTTCTCGGCGTGGGCCCGCTCGACCTCGCGGGCGGCGGTGATGTCCGTCCCGTACAGGTTCGTGAAGCCGAACTCGAAGACCTGGACGACCAGGAGGGAGAAGATCCGCGCCTCCGACTCCAGCTCGAGCGTCTCGCCGGTCCCGGCGGCCGCAACGCGACGGATGGCCGCGAGCCATTCGGCCGGGACCGGCTCGCCGACCTCCGCGCCCATGCCGCGCCGCACGATGTCCGCGGCCGGGTTCGCGTAGAGCAGGTTCCCCTGCGGGCCGATGCGCAGGACGGGGTGCGGATTCTGGTCGGGGAACTTGGTGATGGCCCGCGCGGCGGTGATATCGGCGCCATAGATGTTCGTGAAGCCCAGCGCGGGGACCGGCACGCAGTGGAGCGCGTAGGTTCGCCCGCCACCCGAGAGCTCCACGGGACGGCCCTCACCCTCCTCGAATGCCCGTTGCAGGTCGGCCAGGAGATCCTCGGGCACGGGCGCGCCAACCGCCATCCCGATCTCCTCGATCACCCGTGTCGCCGCGGGGTTGGCGTAGGTCAGCACCCCGTCGCCGGTCATGCGCATGACCGGGAAGGGATTCCGCTCCGGGAACAGGTCGATGACCCTGCTGGCGGTGATGTCGGTCCCGTAGACGTTGAGAACGTCCAGGGCAGGGACGTCCACCGGCAGGAGCGAGTAGGTGCGAAGGCCGCAGGCCAGCTCCAGGCCGCGCTGCTCGGCGGCGGCGTGCGCGAGGTCCGCGGCGAACCGGGGCGGCACCGAGCCACCAACCGCCGTCCCGAGCGTGTCGATGATGGGCTGGCTCGCCCGATTGGCGTAGAGAAGCGTTCCGTCACGCCCCAGGCGCAGCACCGGGTTCGGGTTCTGATCAGGGAACTGGCTGAGGACCTCTACCTCGCGTGCCAGCTCCTCCTCCGTCGCTCCCATGGGCCCTCGGTTCACCCTCATGCCTTCGGGCCGGGGCAGGCGGCTCGAGGGTCCGAAGCATACCTGCCCGGCGTGCCGTGAATCACGCTCCGTGGGTTCGCGCGAGGAGCGTCCTCCAGCCCGGGTCATCGTCGGGATCCCCGAACGGCCGGTAGAGACTGAGCCGATCCAGCAGACCCGCAGAGCGGGTTCGCAGCGCGACCGGCAGCGCCTCCCACGAGTCCGCGACCACCGCGAACGCGTCGACCATCGGGTCGGGCACCAGGGCGGGCATCTCGGCCCAGCGTCCGTGCCGCGCCTTCTCGCTCAGGGCGGCACCGACATCGGTCCATCCATGGAGATCGAGGACCGGCCGGTAGGTTGGCGTCGAGGCATAGAAGGCGATCTGCTCGCGCACCGCCTCGCGTCCCGTGTCGCCGAACCCCACCAGGACGCTGCCCGAGAGGACCACGTCCGCGGGGTCGCGCCCTGCCCGCTCCGCCCCGCGGACGATGGCCGGGCGAACGACCTCCGCTAGGTAGCGTGCCGAGTGGAGCGGATGAACGATGAGCCCGTCCGCGACCTCGCCGGCCAGCGCGCACATCGCTTCGCCCACGCCGGCCAGGTAGACCGGGATCTCCGGGTGCTCCATGGGCCCCGGGCTGAAGAATGGCGTCATGAGCGTGACCTGGTAGTACGGACCCTGATGCCGGAGCGGCTCGCCGGTCTGCCACGCATGCCAGACCGCGCGCACGGCGTGCACGTAGTCGCGCAGCTGGGCGGCGGGGTGCCCGGACCACGGCATCGCGAAACGGCGCTCGATGTGGGCACGCACCTGCGTGCCGAGGCCCAGGATGAACCGTCCGTCCGAGCGCCGCGCCAGGTCCCACGCCGTCTGCGCCACCACGGTGGGGCTGCGGGCAAAGGCCACCGCGATCCCGGTGCCCAGGCGGATCCGGGAGGTGCGCTCGGCCGCCACGGCCAGCGGCAGGAACGGGTCGTGCTGCGTCTCGGCGGTCCACAGGGCACCGAAGCCAAGGGACTCGACGCGCTCGGCGAGCGCGCCGATCTCCGCGAGGCCGGTGCCGAAGCCAATGCCGGCATCCAGCTCCATTGGCCCATTTTCGCCGAACCGGCGGGCCGACCGCCCCGTCCGCGGGTCTATCAGCGCTCGGAGGGCACCTCGACCGCGACCGGCTCCAGGCGGACCGTCGCCATCGGCTCCTCGTCCGCCGCCGGCGCCACGCCCGGCGCGAGCACGGCCACGACCACCGAGGTCACCAGCAGGATCCCGGCGGCGATGAGGAGCGCGTCCGAGACGCCACCCACGAACGCGGCGCGCGCCTGCTCCACCAGCTGCTGGCCAGCCGGCCCGAGCTGGCTGACCTGGGGCGAACCCGTGAAGGCGATGGACCCCAGCACGCGATCCGCGATCTGCGCAGGCAGGTTGACGACCGCGCCCGCCATGCCGTCGCGATAGTGCTGGTTCAGGGCACTGCCCAGGATGGCGATGCCCAGGGCGCTCCCGAGCTCGCGGGAGACGTCGTTGAGGGCCGAGGCCACGCCCTGCTTGCTGATCGGCAGGGACGCCGTGATGGCGGTCGTGGCCGGTGTGCCGGCCAGGCCCATCCCGAAGGCGAAGACCACCAGCGCGATGGCGAAGAACCAGTACGGGGAGCCCGCGTCGAGGCGGCTCATCAGCACGAAGCCGATCGTCATGGAGAGCAGGCCCACCGGTGCCGTCCGGCGGAAGCCGATACGCGCGGCGACCCGGGGGGCGCTTCGCGCGACGGGAATGAGGACGAACGGCATCGGCAGCAGGGCCACGGCGGCCTCCAGGGGAGAGCGGCCGGTGACGTACTGCAGGTACTGGATGATCGCGAAGAAGAAGCCGAATGCCGCGAAGAACTGGACCGCGATGGTCAGCGATCCGGCGCTCAGGCCGCGGAGCCGGAAGAGGCGCGGATCGAGCATCGGCTCAGGCGTCCGCAGCTCCCAGGCAACGAAGGCGAGCCCGGCCACGGCCCCCAGAAGGAGCCCGCCAACGGTCAGCGGATCCCCCCACCCCAGCTCAGGCCCCTCGATGACCCCGAACACGATCGCAGCGACGGTGACCAGGGAGAGAGCCGCACCGACCAGGTCGAGGGCCGGGGGATGCTCGTCGGCCGAGCCCGGCACCAGGGCGAGGACGCCGGCGAGGGCGACCAGCGCCAGGACGACGTTCAGCGCGAAGAACGACTGCCACTCGAAGTACTCGAGGAGCAGGCCGCTGGCGAAGAGCCCCAGGACGGCGCCGCCGCCCGCCACGCCAACCCAGATGCCGATGGCGCGGGGCCGCTCGGACTCGGGGAACGAGGTGGTGATGACCGACAGGGTGGTCGGCATGATGCCCGCCGCCCCCAGGCCCATCATGGCCCGCAGGGCGATCAGCTGGCCCGGATCGTTGGTGATCAGCGCCAGCCCCGCAGCGGCGCCGAACACGATCAGGCCCAGCACCAGGAGGAGCTTCCGGCCGAAGCGGTCGCCCAGCGCACCGGCGAAGAGCAGCAGGCCGGCGAACACGACGGTGTAGGCGTCCACGATCCAGGTCAGGTCGGTCTGGGTGGCCCCGGTCTGGCGGGCCAGGCTGGGCAGCGCGATGTTCAGTCCGCTCACCGCGGAGACGACGGCCATCAGCGCCAGGCCGACGACCCCCAGGACCAAACGGGTGCGTCGCGGTGTCAGCGTCACGGCTCGGATTCCTCCTGCTTAATATTCCTCAGTTGGGGAAATGCTATTCTCCAGTCGAAGAAATTGCAAGAGGTCCTGCCGGATGGCGAGACGGGGGCCGGGGCGGCCGACGGGTGACACGGGCGCCCGCGAGGCAATCGTCGAGGCGGCGCGACGCCAGTTCGGGGATGTGGGGTATCGGCGCACGTCGCTGCGCAGCATCGCCCGCGCTGCCGGCGTCGATCCTCGGCTGCTGCTGCACTACTTCGGCTCGAAGCAGGAGCTCTTCCGGCAGTCGGTGGAGCTGCCCATGGATCCGGAGCAGGTCGTGGAGCTCGTCTTCTCGCGCGGAGCCGACCAGGTCGCCCGAAGTGCGGCGGAGGTGATGATCGGGGTTCTCGAGGACCCCCGCAGCCGGCGCGCCATGACCGGCCTGCTGCGCGCGGCCGTGAGCGAGCCGGAGGCGGCCGAGCTCATCCGCGGCCTTCTCGCCGAGCGCCTGCTGAACCCCATAGCCAGCCGCGTCGGCGGAGACCGCCCGGAGCTGCGGGCCAGCCTGGTGGCGTCCCAGGTGGTGGGGCTCACCGCCGCCCGCCACGTGATCGGGATCGAGCCACTGGCCGCCGCGTCGCGCGACGAGCTGCTGCGGGCGCTGACCCCGGTCATCGAGCACTACCTGCTCGGCGATTGGGTTTCCTCCCGCGAGAGGACGGCCGGCTGACACGGCGGCCGCTGGTGCCGCGGAGCACCGTGCCGAAAGGCCGGCTGCGTGGGGCAGGATCGGTACCGCGAATGGGGCCGTTTCGCCCGTTGCCCAGGGATCACGGCACCGATACGGTGTCCGCACACTGATCGGCGCGTCTTCCGATACCGCTTCCGCCGCGAAACGGCGGGGTGGCTGCCCCTCCGACAGGATGGGCTCGCCGGGGAGGAGGAGACATGCGCCTTGATTCGCCCATCACCCGACGGCAGCTGCTGCGCACCAGCGCCATCGCGGCCGGTGCGCTGGCTCTGCCCTGGCCCCGCTGGCGCGCGTTCGCCGAGGAGGAACCAACCCTCGTTGATCCGGCGTCGCTGACCCGCTTCGTCGATCCGCTGCCGATCCCACCTGTCTGGAGCACGTCAGAGCTGGCCACGAACGGCCTGGCCATGGCTCCCGGCATCCATCGGTTCTCCACCCAGCTGGGCATCACGCCCACGTGGGGCTACGGTGGCGCGTCGTACCTGGGCCCGACCATCACGGCGATGGCGGGAGCTCCCGTGGACTTCGTCGCCAGCAACCAGCTCGGCCCGCACGTCCTGGGGGTCGACACCGCGCTGCACGGTCCGAACATGGCGAACGATGCGACCTCGCCGCGCGTCTCGCTGCACTTCCATGGC
Source organism: uncultured Chloroflexia bacterium (assembly GCA_963805645.1). GTDB lineage: Bacteria > Chloroflexota > Limnocylindria > QHBO01 > QHBO01 > CAVXEH01. Next base: position 66,891 of record CAWDVA010000006.1, read on the forward strand.
GGCTACACCTCGCCCGAGTCCGACGGCTACCCGGAAGACACGTTCCTGCCCGGAGCGTCGCACGCCTATCGCTACGAGAACGACCAGTCGTCCGCTCCGCTGTGGTACCACGACCACGCGCTGGGCATCACCCGCCTCAACGTCTACGCCGGCCTCGCCGGTTTCTACTGGATCCGTGACGACACCGATGCCGGGTTCCCCGGCGGAGCCTACGAGCTGCCGCTGGTCCTCCAGGACAAGAGCCTGCTGGCAGCCGACGCGAGCGGGCTGAACCGCCTCTACTACCCGAACCCGTGGGAGCCGGAGTTCTTCGGCAATCTCGCCGTGGTCAACGGCGCCATCTGGCCGTACCACGACGTCGACCGCGGCTGGTATCGGCTCCGCATCGTCAACGGATCCAGCTCGCGCTTCTACAACCTGGCCCTGTCCCCCCATGGGCAGCTTCTCCAGATCGGCACCGATGGCGGCTTCGTCGATCGCCCACGAAACCTTCGCAGCGTCGTCGTGGCACCCGGTGAGCGGGTCGACCTGCTCGCGAACTTCGGAACGTACCCCGCGGGGGCGCGGGTGCGCCTCGTGAACCTGCCGCTCCCCGAGTTCGTGGTGAGCCCCGCTGAGACGCTGATCGACGAGCTCGTGGAGTTCCGCGTGGGCTCGCAGGCGGGCTGGACCGGCGCCGTCCACAAGCCCCTCGGCGGCTACACGCCGCTGCCGCGCGCCGGCGTGACGCGGCGGACCGTGCTCCTCACCGAGATCATCGATCCGGCGACCGACGATCCGGTGATGGCTGTCCTCAACGCCCGGCCGTGGGACACCGAGGACCTGGAGCGGCCGGTGGTCAACACCCTGGAGGAATGGGAGATCGTCAACCTCACCGCGGACACCCACCCGATCCACCTGCACCTGATCCAGTTCCAGGCAGTCGAACGACGGCGTATCGACGTCGAGCGCTACTTGCTCGACGTGTTCGGGACCGATGAGCTGCATCCCGATGATGTCGGCTCCGGACAGCGGCCGTTCCCATCCGCGGACGGCTACACCACGGGTCCGGCCACTCGCCCGCAGGCGTACGAGGCGGGCTGGAAGGACACCATCCAGGCGCACCCGGGAATGGTTACCCGGATCCTGGTTCCGTTCGGTCCTGACGCCGCCCCGGGCGTGCCGTTCGGGCATCGGCTCGCCGAGCCATTCACCGGGCGGTACGTGTGGCACTGCCACATCCTCGACCACGAGGACAACGAGATGATGCTTCCCTACGACGTGGTGCCCGCCTGAGCGAGTACTGATCAGGACCGATGCCGAGGGGCGGGCTCGCGAACCCGCCCTGACGCCAGCCCTAGTCCGGTCGAGCTCTGCGACGACCGCGGAAGGCGCGACCCTTGAAGCGATTGCCGCAGACGGCCATGGAGCACCACGTGCCCGAGTGGTTCCGCGAGGCGTCGTAGAAGGCCCACCGGCAGGCGTCGTTGCGGCAGACCTTGAGGCGGCTCCAGGTGCCGGCCAGCGAGGCGGATGCGATCTCCGCCAGGATCCGGCTGACCAGCCCGTCAGCTCCCCGGGCTGCCGGCGCAATGGTGACCTCGTCGCTCGATGGGAAGCCGATGCGCAGCAGGCTCGCCCGAGCGGCGCGTTCGAGCGTGGCACGCGCGACATCCGCCGGATCGGCGGACTCGCGCGACGCGAGCAGGTCGCGGAGCGCCTCGCGAACCTCGATCAGCCGGTCGCGATCGACCTCGGTAACGCCGCTTCGCCCCACCTCGACGTCGTGGTCCCGGAGCCATCGCCGCGCTGCGGCCGGGGTCGACAGCGCATCGGTGCCGGCCTCGATATCCGCCGAGTTGACGAACGCGCGCACCAGCTCCAACCCACCCGGCGCAGCAGGCCTCTCGGCGACCGCGGTGCGCGATCTCGGGATCTCAGAACCACCCATATCGCTTGACAGGTTAGCACAGGGCCTCTACCCTCGCTGCCTGCAGTAACCTGCGATATCGGTATGGTGGTTAGATGAAGGACCGCGACTTCGCGAAGCTCTGGATGGGCGAGACGGTCTCGCTCTTCGGCTCCCAGGTCACGCTTCTCGCGCTTCCGCTGACCGCCATCCTGGTGCTGGGGACCGGGCCGTTGCAGATGGGGATCCTGGGGGCAGCCGAGTTCGTGCCCTTCCTCGTCCTCAGCCTCCCCGTGGGCGCCTGGATCGACCGTCACCGGCGGCGCCCGGTGCTCGTCGGGTCGAACGTGCTGCGCACGCTGCTGATCGGGAGCGTCCCGGCGGCCGCGGCCCTCGGGTGGCTGAGCTACCCCTTCCTGCTGGTTGTTGCCCTCGGGGTCGGATGCGCCACCGTCGTGTTCGAGGTCGCGTTCCTCGCTTACACGCCGTCACTGGTCGGCCGCGCAGGGCTGACCGGCGCCAACGCTCGCCTGTACGGGAGCATCTCGGCGAGCGAGGTGGCCGGACCCGGCCTGGCTGGCGCGCTCGTGGCAGTGCTGGGCGCGCCGTTCGCCATGGCCGTGGACGCGGTGAGCTACGTGGTGTCGGTTGCCGCCCTGGGTGCCATCCACCGCGCGGAGCCGGAGCCGGCCGCGCCGGTCCGCCGCGACCTTCGCGCGGAGATCGTCGAGGGTATCCGGTGGGTCTTCGGCGACCCGCTCCTGCGGGCGTTCGCCGCCGAGGCGGCTACCTTCAACCTGTTCTTCTACGCCATGAACGCGGCGTTCCTCCTGTTCCTCACCGGCGAGCTCGGGCTGGATCCTGCCCTCGTCGGCGCCGTCTTCGCGGTGGGCGCCACCGGATCGCTCATCGGCTCCGCGGTGGCCGGCCGCATCGCCAACCGGCTGGGGCTCGGAACCACCATCCTGGGTTCCATGGTCATTGCCTGCTCCGTCTACCTCGCGATCCCGTTCGTTGACGGCGCTCCGTTCTTCGCGGCGGGCGCCATTGGCCTGGTGCTGGCGGTGGCCGGCGCGTTCATCGCCATCACCGTGATCCACGTGATCACCATCCGCCAGTCGCTCACGCCGGATCGGCTGCTGGCCCGCATGAACGCGACCTACAGGACGCTCGGGTACGGCGTCATCCCGGTTGGAGCACTGCTGGGCGGTGTCGTGGGCGAAACCCTGGGTTTGCGTGCCGCCCTCCTGGTGGGCGCCATCGGCATGGCTGCTGCACCGATCTGGGTCGTCTTCTCACCGGTCTCACGGCTGCGCCGGCTGGGTGACGTGGTCCAAGGGCCAGGCCACGACCACGTCGAGCTTGGGGCAGAGACGGCCGAGGCGTGAATGAGGGGCAGGCCGCCTGGCCCGCCCCTCACGGAACGTGATCTCCCGCGCATTCAGCCCCCCGAGGCGGTCGGGACCGCGGTTGCCTGTGGCTCGGGTGTGGCATAGCCGATGTTCCATCCGTAGCGGATCAGCCCGTTGGCATCAAGCTCGTAGACGTTGATCCCATCGCCACGGTCGCTGCCGTCTGCGGCCGTCACCTTGCCGGCGTAGAAGACGAATGGTCCCTGCGTGGCCGGGGTATTGGTCCGTATTCCGGTGACACTCCCGAGGCCCGATGCTATCCAAACCTCGACGGCCGACCGACCGATCGCCGCGGCTCCCCGCAGATCGCCGCGCAGCAGCCAGCGGTATTCGGCGTCCGCGGCAACCAATGCTGAGCCGGCCGGCCCGTCGGCGGCGTTCTCGGCCGCGAGCTCTGCGTCGAGCATGGACACGATGTCCGCCGATGCACGGCCGGAGGACGCCAGGTTCGAGGAGGTAGCGCCGATGACGTACTGAACCAGCACGAGCCCGGATCCCGGATCAAGCCGGAGGACCTGCACCCCGTTCCCGGAGCTGTTCGGCGAGGTCCACGTCATGGGGAACGCCACCAACGCCCCCTGGCGGACCACCGGGCCGGTACGAGTCATCACCGACCCCTCCCCGGACCAGGCGACCACAGCCGCCTGGATCTTCGGCTCGTTGGACAGGCGCGTGGTCACGTCGCCGCTGTCCGTGATGAACCGGACGTTGGGTGTCAACGGGATGTACCTGCCGATGGCGTCCTGGGGGTCGCCGCTGTTCCAGGCGCTGAGCAATCCGTCGACGATGGCGGTAGCGTCGGTCGGGCGCGGATCGGGTAGCGGCGTCGGCGACGCGCCGTTCCCGACTGCCGGAGCGCCGGTGAGGTTGGCAAACAGGATTCCACCCGCGGCGACGATGATGGCGACGGCCGCCAGCGTGGCGGCCCAGGCGGCCGCCGGCCAGGCCGCGAACCGCGACAGGAAGCCGCGCGTAGGTGCTCGTTCGGACATGGTTTCGATCTCCCCAATCATCCGGAGAACGAACGTGTTGGGGGCATCGGGGGCGTGGCGATGCATCCAGGGACGGAGGATCTGCTCCAGCTCTTCTTCGTGCTGTGTCACGCGATCTCTCCTTCCGCGACGACCGCCCTGCGGTCGGCGTCGAGCGCTGCCCGCATCGCCACCTCGGCGTGATGCAGCCGCGACTTTGCCGTCCCCAGCGGGATCTTCAGCGCATCGGCCACCTGCGGCACGGTCAGATCCAGGTAGTAGCGCAGGACCAGCACGGAACGCTCACGCGCGGTCAGGCGCCGCAGGCCTCGCAGCACGACGTCGCGATCGGCGACATCGGCCTCAAGGCGGAATCCCTCGTCAGGCACGACACGGTCACCAAGGGTGACCGACGGTCTGCGCTCGCGGCGGGCGGTATGCAGGCAGGCTCGCACCAGCAGTCGGTGCAGCCATGCGTCGAACCGATCCGGATCACGAAGCTTGGACAGGTCGTGCCACATTCTGATCAGGGCCTCCTGGACGGCGTCCTCCGCCATGGTGCGGTCGTGGAGGATGAGCACGGCGGCGCCGTAGAGTCGGTCGACGACGTCAGTCACAAGCGTTTCAATTGCTCGACGGTCGCCTCGACGTGCTTCCTCGATGACCTGGTGCCTCATTGATGCCCCTGTTCTCCAGGTTTGCCCCATAAGGGGCGCCGGGCATCGGGGACCGTTCTATTCCGCGGGGAGGAAGGGACGGCCGGGATGGCATCCATGGCGTCGAACTGCTTCATGGCCGCAGTGGAGCGGATCGCATCGCGCCGTCCCCAGGCGTGAAAGTGCGCGAGGGCCGCGACGACCGCCGGCGCATCCCGTTTGTAGGCGCCGTAGTCGAAGCGCGGGGTCCCGATGGGGCAGCTGGCCGCGTGGTCGCGGCAGAACCGCCGCTCCCCCAGCGGCCGACGACCTGCGCGCCGTGGACTCCACCGCGTCCAGGGCAGCGTTGAGCCAGCGAGGCGTGAGCTCGCGCGGATGCAGGTGCGCCGCCGCCGGCGGCATCGGGGCCTTCCCCTCCCTTGGTAGGTGCAGGACAGCAGCCATGTCCTGCAGACAACCAAGCGTACAACCCCGTACAACAGGCACCCCGGGACCTCCGAAGTCCGGGGATGCTCAGGCGTGGGCGTGGCTAGAAGCCAGGCGAGCTGAGTCGGATGGAACCCCAGAACTGCTCCCAGTCTGGGTCGGTGGTGCTGTAGAGGCTGATCGGATCGACCCACGCCAGGAGGCGCGTCCCGTTGACATCAACCACCCAGGTCACCGCCTGGTCCAGGGCCGGCCCGTCGCCGGAAGGAAGCGTCCAGAACCTGGTCTGGCCATCGTCACAGCCGGCCGGGGTCCAGGTTGATGAGCTGCTTGGGCCGAACCAGAATGGAGTGGCGGGAATTCCGCCGAGCCGCATCGCGCCGCGAATCCCGTGGTTGAAGTCGGCCATGCCGGCCAACACGTCGGTCATGCTGGCGACAAGGTCGTCCACGGCTGGGCCAACGCTGGGCTGCACCGTCCCTTGCGTCCAGTGGCAGGGATCGGCGTACAGGTCCTGCACGATGGCGAATCCAAAGGATCGGCTGCCATCGGCGTTGCTGAGGATGGTCATGTCGGGTTGGGCGACGGTGACCCGCCACCCGTCCTGAACCCAGGCAAGGGGCATGGGTCCGAACCCAACATTGATGGCGCCGACGGAGAAGTGGTACTGCTGGTGCGCGGCGAGCGCCTGGCCGGCAACGGGTTCCGTCGGGCTCGCGCCCGGCGACACGGTGGGGGCAGGGCTCGCAGTCGGGGTGACGACCGCGCTTGGTCGACTCCCTACGGCGTAGGCACCAATCGAGAGCAGCGCGATCAGGGTCACCCCGGCAATCGCGAATCTCGGTCTGGTCAAGGGAAACCTCCAGGCCAGCCGGGTCGGCCGGCGTTGGGTGGTCCGGGGGAGCAGTTCGGCGACAGCCTGCAGGACATGGTCCGGCACGCCGCTGCCCTCCTGCTCCAACCAGGACTTGACGATGCGCGTGACGTCGTGATCGGAGCTCATGGCAACGCCTCCCGCGCGGCGGGTCGTGCGTCGGCCTCGAGGGCCGCACGAAGCCCGCGCATCGCGTAATGAAGTCGTGAACGGACCGTCCCGGCGGGGACGCCGAGGATCTCGGCGACCTCGTCGAGCGGTAGGTCCAGGTAGTGGTGGAGGACCACCACCGCCCGGTGGTTGATGGACAGGCGCCGGAACCCGCGTTCCAGCTGATCGCGATCGAGAACGGAGCGGAGCCCATCGGCCACCGACGGCTCGTCAGCCGGCGTCAGCGTCAGGTTGGGAGCCCAGCGACGTGCCTTCCGGCCCTCGCGGTAGCAGGTCCGCACGAGGAGCCGATAGGCCCAGGCGTCGAAGCGCGCCGGGTCACGGAGCCGCGGGAGGTCTCGCCAGATCGTCAGCAGCGCCTGCTGCGTCGCATCGTCCGCGAGATCACCATCGCGCAGGATTCGCTGCGCGACGCCATGGAGCCGGTCACCGATCGCCGCCGCAAGCTGCAGGAACGCCTGCTGGTCGCCCTGCTGCGCGCGTACGACGAGGTCGCGGTCCACGTCTCCCACCCCACTCGGTCGCCGGTGCTACCCGGCTTCTATAACCGTATGGGACCGATCAAGCCGCGCAGGACTCAATCTTTGGGAAGAGGCCGGGCTGGCGCCTCAGCGGGCGGTCACGGGCACCGGCCGGCCCTATCGCGCCTCGAACACCATCCGATCGCCCAGCAGTGCGGCAAGGGTGATGTGCTCTCTGCGGCTGTAGCCGATCGCTAGCAGCCGTCAGGGTCCGGGTGGCGGCGGCCCGAAGCGCGAGGAATCCTTGGCCGCCGGAAGACCATCGTGCCGGGCCGGCGCGAGGTGTCCCACCGGCCCGGCAGAGATGGCGCCCGGTCTATCAGGTAAGGGTTCGTTCGCCTCCGTCGCGTTCAACCAGCGCCGAGGAACTGGGCCAGGAAGGACCGCTCGGCCGGTGTGTCCAGGCGCTGTGCGTAGACGACCCCGTCAGCGCCGGTATGGCACACGGACACCTGGACATTCGAACTCCCCAGAAACTGCGGCGAGCCGGAGTCGCCGTAGCCCAGTCCGGCGCTGCGCGGCAGGGAATTGGTCGTCGCAGTCAGCGCCAGCCAGTTGGCGGTCGCGTCGATGATCGAGGCGCGCCCCGTCTTGCGGTAACCGGCGATGTAGTCGCGGCCGTCCAGGAGCTCGGTTCCATAGCCAACCAGGGTGACCTGCGGACCACGCCGGTTGCCCGCCGCAGCAAGATGGTCGAGCTGCCCCGGATGGACGATCGCCACCGGGGTGACACCCGCGAAGGCGCCCGCTGCGAACTCCACGACGGCCAGGTCATGCTCACCCCCTGTCCCCTCGGTGTAGGCGGCGGGGTCGTAGTCCGGATCCACCGCCACGTTGGTCGCGTAGTGAATCGCCGACTCGGGGACGGTCAGCGCACAGCAGCCGGGATAGTCGTCCGGGAAGTAGCCGCCCGGAACGATGGGGCTCTCGGGCGACCCGGCCACCAGGGTGACGGCCCAGGTGACGTTCGGGGGCAGGCTCACGAGTGGCGTTATGATGCAGTGCGCCGCGGTCAGGAAGGCCCGCCTCGCTGATCACGCTGCCAGTGCAGATGGCGAAGGGCGGAATCCCGCCCGGACCGTCGACATCGAAGGCCAGGAGGCCGACATTGGGGTGGGCGTCGCCGTCCGGGGTGCCGCCCTCGATTGCCAGGGCCGATGTCGCGGTGACAAGGGTCAGCGCCATAGCCGCCAGCAGGGCCGGGATTCTGCGTGCCATGTCGTCTCCTCTTTGCTCGAGGCCGGGAGACTGCGTCGGGTCCCGGATACGCAAGGCAGCGGTGCGCGCCATGGGCTCGGCCCAACGGATGAGCTCCCCCCTCTGCGGTTACATGGGGCGAGTGACCTCCGAAATCGTTCAAACCGTCGCCCCCCACCACCGTTACGCAGCACAATTGGGGCAATGACCAGCCAGCAGCCACCCACGCCCGCCCTCGAGGCCGTCGCCGCGACGGGCATCCCCCACCGCGTGGTGCAGACCGAGCTGCCCAACAGCCCGGAGGAGAGCGCGGCGCTCCAGGAGATCCCGGTTGGCGCGCTGCTGCGCACGATCGTGGTCCGGCGTGGTGAGGACGACTATCTGTTCGTGCTCGTGCCGGCCGGCCGGCGCTTCGACTGGCCGAGGCTGCGCGCTCACCTGGGCGTCAAGCGCCTGTCACTCCCGGACCCGGAGGAGGCCCACGCGGTGACCGGCTACGTCCGCTTCACGATCACGCCGTTCGGATCCACGCGCGCCTGGCCGGTCGTCCTCGACGCCTCCGCCATGGCACACGAGGTCGTCTCCGTCGGCGGCGGAGTGCGCGGGCTCAACATCCACATGGCGCCGGCCGATCTCGTGGCCGCCCTTGACGCACAGGTCGTGGACGTCACCACCGCCGAGGGCTGAAGACCCGTCCGCGGGGCATACTGCGCCAATGAAGACACAGCAGGTCACCCTCCCCGACGGCCGTTCGCTCGACGTGGCGATCGGCGGGGCCGACGCCGGAGACATGGCGCTCATCGCGCACCACGGCACGCCGGGCGAAGGGACGAAGTTCACCGACTGGGAGCCCACCGCCGCCGCCCGCGGGCTGCGGCTCATCGGCTACAGCCGGCCAGGCTATGCCACCTCCACCCGGCACCCCGGACGCAGCGTGGGAGACGTCGCCGCGGATGTCGCCGCTCTCGCCGACGCGCTCGGGGTCGAGCGCTTCGTCTCCATCGGCCGTTCGGGCGGCGGACCGCACACCATCGCCTGTGCGGCGCTCCTTCCGGACCGATGCCTCGCTGCGGCGGCGCTCGTCACCGTGGCGCCCTGGAACGCGGAGGGTCTCGACTTCTTCGCCGGCATGGCCCCCGGCAACGTCGAGGAGTTCGGCGCGGCGCTCGAGGGGGAGGCTGCCCTGCGCAGGTGGATGGCGACCAACGGTGAGCCCTACCGGCACGTCACCGGGGAGTCGATGGCCAGCACCATGGCGGCGCTGCTCCCACCCGTGGACCTGGCGGTCCTCACCGGCGAGTTCGCCGAGGAGGATGCGGCAGGCATCCGGCGCGCGCTCGAGCACGGGTTCGATGGCTGGGTGGACGATGACCTGGCCTTCACCCGGCCCTGGGGCTTCGACGTGACAGCGATCACCCGCCCGGTCCGCATCTGGCAGGGCGAGCTCGATCAGCTGGTCACGGTTGCCCACGGACAGTGGCTGGCGGACCGGATTCCCGGTGCGACGTTCCACCTGGCCAAGGGCCACGGCCACCTGTCGCTGGCCCTGGAGCACCGTGAGGCGATCCTCGACGACCTCCTGGAGGCCGCCAGCCTGAAGTAGCGGCCTGGGTCAGGCAGCCGGTGGCCGGGCCGGCCGTTCGCCTCGGCTCGTCGGCTCTGCCGCCTCCGCGTCGCCAAATGGCCCCAGTGGGTCCGTGTCGAGCTCGATCGACTGGCCGATGCGGGTGACCCCCATCCGCCCCTGGCGCGCGGCAATCCACCAGCGCCAGGCGACCACGACGACGCCGGCCACGCTGATGACACCCCCGGCGAGAAACGCAGCCGGGGCATCCCAGCGCTCCGCCACCGCTCCGGCGAAGATCCCGCCAATGGGCGAGGTGCCGGCGAAGACCATGACGTACAGGCTCATCACCCGCCCCCGCAGCGCATCGGTCACGTTGGCCTGCACCGTCGCGTTCACGGTGTTGATCATGAGCATGCTGAAGAGCCCGGCGCCGAACATCAGCGGGATCGCGGGCAGGGTGGCGTGCGTGAAGGCAATGAGGATTTCCATCACCCCGAACAGGGCACCGCCGCCGAGCATCAGCGCCACCGCGCGCCGCTGGCGCGTGTAGGCCAGGCTCAGGGCCCCGGTCAGCGAGCCAACCGCGGTCATGGCATACAGGGCGCCATAGCCGACAGCGCCCAGGCCCAGGGTGTTCTGGGCATAGAGCGGCACCAGGATCCGGAAGTTGAGGCCAAAGGTGCCCACCATGCCCAGCAGCACCAGCGCCCACAGGATGATGGGCGCCCGGGCAGCGTAGGCAATCCCCTCCCTGAGGCTCTCGAGGACCGGCGGCCGCTGCTCGGTACGCGGCATCACCCGGATCTCGCCGGGGTCCATGAGCCAGACGCTGTAGATGACCGCGGCGTAGCTGATGGCGTTCACCGCGAAGTTGAAGGCGATCCCGGCCAGGTTCGAGCCGAAGAGACTTGTGCCGATGGCGATGATGACGCCGCCCAGGGCCGGCCCGATGACGCGCGCCCCGTTGAAAGCCATGGAGTTGAGGGCGATGGCGTTGGGCAGCTGGTCGCGAGGCACGACATCGGCGACGAGCGCCTGGCGGACCGGCATGTCGAGCGCGTTCACCACGCCCAGGGCGAACGAGAGGAGCATCACCAGCGGGATCGAGATGACCCCGCTCACCGTCAGCGCAAAGAGGATGACCACCTGGACGGTGGCCAGCGACTGGGTGAGGAGCAGGGTCCGGCGCTTGTCGATGCGGTCCACCAGCACGCCACCGAACGGCGCCAGGACGAGCGCGGGAACGAACTCGAGCGCCGCCACGATGCCCAGCTGCAGCGGGGAGCCACCGAGCTGGAGCACCAGCCAGGGCAGGCTGATCTGCTGCATCCAGGTGCCGATGCGGCTGACCCCCTGCCCCATCCAGTAGAGGCGGAAGTTGCGGCTGCGCAGGGCCGAGAAGCCGCGCGCCAGCCCCGCGCGACCCCCGCCCGGGCGACGTCGGAGTGCCATTAGTTAGGCATGCTAACAAAGCCGCTCGCGCCGACCGAATTGCCGCAGGGTCGCCAGCTCCCCGGCGTTGTCCGCCCGACAGGTCAGCTCGCGACGGCGGACGCGCTGGGGGCCGGCGAGGGAGTGGGGGTGTGCGGCGGGGTGGGCGGCGGCGGGCCGGCCATGGCCTCCAGGTACGGGGTGGCGCCCTTGGCGCCGGCCACGTAGCCGAGGAGCGGCTGGTCGTTGGCGGTCTGCACGGACTCGACCTGGTACCAGGTGAAGCCGCCCGAGGTGCCCGCCGTGGCGCGGATCCGAACCACGTCGCCGAAGAAGAGGGCGCCAACCGCGGTGGCGTCCGCCTTGGCGCTGATCCGAACCCGGAGCCCGTCCACGATCACCCTGGCGTACGTGCCCTGGGTCAGCTTCCCGCCCGACGGCGCCGGTGCCGATGCTTCGGCGCTGGCAGATACCTCCGGCACCGATCCGCTCGCCTGGGCGCTCGGCACCTCGACCGTCGCCGAGGCGCTCGGCGACGGGCTGCCGCCGAAGCATCCGCCGAGCAGGAGCAGGGCCGCCAGGGATGCCAGCGCGCGCACCCCGGTCCTCACGCCGTCGCTCCCGGCGACCCGGCGCGAACGCGATACAGGCGCCATCGGTCTGGTACTCCTTTCAGCTCGTGCTCTCCTGCCTCGTCGAACGCAAGATCGGAGCCCGCAACCAGATCGCGCACCGTCTGCGATACGAGCACCTCCGACGGATCCGCCTGGGCCGCCACGCGCGCACCAATGGACACCGTCAGCCCGGACACCTTGCCGTCGAAGACCTCGCACTCGCCGGTGTGGAGACCGCAGCGGACCTCGATTCCCAGGCTGCGGACACCGGCGACGATGGCGTTCGCGCAGCGGATCGCCCGCGCCGGACCGTCGAACGCCGCGAAGAAGCCGTCTCCGGCCGTATCCATCTCGCGTCCCCGCCACCGTGCGATGAGCCCGCGGATCAACGCGTGGTGCCGGGCCACGATGTCACGCCAGGCGCGATCCCCCATCCGGGCAGCCCGCTCCGTCGAGGCCACGATGTCGGTGAACAGCACGGTGGCGAGCACCCGGTCGAGGGCGGCCTCCTCTCCCTCGATGCGGCGCACGAATCGCGCGATCTGCTCGACGAACGGCTCAGGATTGGCGCCCACGACCGGTGCCGGATCGTGGATCCGCGCCAGCTCTGCGCCGGGGATGGCGTTCGCCATGGCGTTCGCGACATCGGCCATTGGGTCGCTGGCGAGTACCAGGGTTGGGACGTGAATCGCGGGAAGGATCTCCCGCACGTCCATCTCGTAGTACATCCGCAGGAGGTCGGCCGCGGCGCCCGGGCTCGCCGACAGGCGCATGTTCGTCGCCCACCAGTCGATGAGGCCCGTGTCTCCGGCGTGGCGGGGATCGATGTCCTTCAGGATCTGCGCCGCGTATTCGCGGGTACCCCAGCGCTCCTCGATTGCGCGTAGCTCCTCCTCGAAGTCTTCGGCACTCATGCCCCACGGCCAGTCCGCAGCCACGGCGGTACGTGGCTGGGTGTTGAGCAGCACCAGTGCCAGGGTCCGCTCCGGATAGGTGGCCGCGAAGAGTGAGCACAGCGGACCAGCATCGGCCATCGCAACGACCACGGCGCGCTGGCTGCCAATGTCGTCGAGGACGGCGCGCAAGTCGTCGATGCGCTCCTCGAGTGCAGGCAGCCGGCCACCCTGCAGGCGATCCGACAGCCCGGTGCCCCGGCCATCGAGCATGACCAGGCGCCCAACGGTGGACAGGGACTCGTTGGCGCGCATGATCGCCGGCAGAGTCCAGCTGTGCTCGAGGTTCGAGAAGTAGGCGCCGATCATGAGCAGATCGACAGGCCCCTCCCCGAGCGTCTGGTAGGCGATGTGGACGCCGTCGACCGTCTTCGCGTATCGCGTGTCGGAAACCGGCCTCGCCATCGCCTCTAGGCTACGCCCCCGATGGCTATGCCTTGGCCATCACCGCGCGCTCGGCGAGGGCGATGGGCATATCGCCGCTGGACACCAGCGCGTCGTGGAACGCCCGCAGATGCGGAATGTCGTGGATCGTCGCGTTGCGCGCGGCCAGGAACCGCTCACGGATGCGCACGATCTCCAGGCACCCGGTCAGGTACGACGAGGCCTGGGTGGGCCAGCTGCAGTAGCGCGTGACCTCCGCCCGCGCGGTCGGGTCCGTGAGGCTGGTGTTGGCGAGCATGAACTCGACCGCCTCGTCCCAGGTCATCTCGCCCATGTGCAGGCTGGTGTCCACCACGATCCGCGCGGCACGGAAGATGGTCGCCTCGTACTGGTACATCTCGTGGCGGGTGTCGGCGAAGAAGCCCTGCTCGCGCATCATGCGCTCCGCGTACAGGGCCCAGCCCTCGCTGAAGTAGCTGGTCCCCAGCGACTGGCGCAGGTGCGACGGGTTGAGCTTGGCCATGGACAGGTGCCAGTGGTGCCCCGGGTAGGCCTCGTGGACCGCCGTAGTGGGGATGCCCGGGTACGAGTTGTACTCGAGCCGCTTGGCGATGTCGTCCTCGGTGGCCCCGTCCGGGGGGAACGGCACGAAGAAGTGCCCGCGCATGGACGGCGCGAAGGCCGGCGGGTTCTGGTAGCTGGCCACCGCGATGACCGGCCGCTGGAACGGGGGCGACGGCTCCACCGCGCAGCTCTCACCGGGGGCGAAGCTCACGAGCTCGTGCTCGGCGAGGTAGTCCCGCGCCTTCTGCGTCCACTCCTCGTACCCGACGCGCATGGCCTCCGGGTTGGCCGGGCGATCCTTGTTCAGCTCGGCCAGCACGGCGTGCCAGTCATCGGTGCCACGCAGGTCCTGCGCACAGCGGCGCAGCTCCTCTCCGAGCTCGGCGAGCTGCTGGCGACCCCGCTCGCGCAGGCCGCGCGCGTCCACGTCGAGGAGCTCCGCGTCACGCAGGATCGCCGAGTAGCGCGCCTCGCCGAACGCCCAGTCGCCGGTGGCACGCGGCCGCATCTCGTCGAGGAAGGCGGCGAAGTCCTCGTAGGCGGCGGCGGCCACCGCGCCGGCCTCGGCCAGCTGGGCGCGCGCCGCAGGATCGGTGATCTCGGCAGGCAGCAGCTCGCGGGCGTACCGGGCGCCCGCACGCGCCTGGTTGACGGCGCGGTCCAGCAGGATCGCCGGGACAAGCTCGGCGCGCAGGTTGCGCTTGCCGTCCGCAAGGTTGGCCGGCACCCCGCGCAGGCGGGCAGCCGCGCTGGCCGCGAGCTCCGCTTCAGGGCGGAGCCGGTGCAGGAAGAGGCCGAAGACGCCGCCCAACCCGGGCCCCAGGTAGGTATCGGGGTGCCGACGCCAGACCTCCCACTCGTCGAAGATGACCCGACGGTGGAGGCTGGCCAGGACGAGGTCGCGGTCGATCGCCTCGTCGAAGTTCAGGGTCTGTGGATCGATGCCGCTGAACGTCTCCATCCAGCGGCCGACGGACGCACGCCGACGCACATAGCCGGCTTCGGACAGGTCCGGAAGTTGATCGTCGTACTGGATGAGACCCAGCGAGCTCGCCCCGGTGGGCGATTCGGCGTACTCCTCCGCCAGGAAGGCACGCGCGAGTTCGGAGAAATCGGGCACGGATGATCCCCTCGACTAATCGGCAATCGCAACCAAGCATAGGCGCACGGCACCGCGCCGTGACGAGCGACCGCGCCGTGCGACCCGGCCGCAGACGGATGGTGGCCTAGTCGCCTTCCGCCGGCGATGGGTAGATCGAGGGTGGCAGGCGGGTACTTCGGCTACGCATCGGGTCAGCGTGCGGCGGGAACCAGGCGGCCGAAGCGGTCCGGGTCGGCGGCCGCAGCGACCTGGATGGCGTTGAGGGCGGCACCCTTGCGCAGGTTGTCGCTGGCCAGGAAGCAGGCGAAGCCGCGCTCGCGTCCCGGGATCGCCCGCAGGCGACCCACCAGGACCGGGTCGCGCCCCTCCACGTCGAGGGGCATGGGGTGACGCTCGCTGCCGTCCGCGGGCCGGTACTCGAGGCCCGGCGCCGCGCGCAGCGCCGCCTCCAGTCCGTCCACCGTCGCCGGCCGCGCCGTGCGGATGTGCAGCGTCACCGAGTGCCCGGTGTGGACCGGGACGCGCACCGTGGTGGCGGCCACGTCGAGGTCCGGCAGGTCCAGGATCTTGCGCAGCTCAGCGTGGATCTTGCGCTCCTCCCCGGTCCAGCCGTCATCAGCCAGCACGTCGATCTGCGGCACCACGCTGTCGGCGATCCGCCCGTGGAACGGCGAGCCCGCGGCGGCCTCCCGGTGCTCGCTGCCCCGCTCCTCGAGGAAGGCATCCAGCCCGGCTCGCCCGGCACCGCTCACCGCCTGGTAGCTGGCAAGGTCTACGGAATCGAGCCCGAACGCATCGCGGATGGGAGCCAGCACCACCACCGCGGCAGCCGTGGTGCAGTTCGGGTTGGCCACCACGTTCCCGGACCGATGGCGCAGCACCCCACCGTTCGCCTCCGGGACGACCAGCGGCACGGCCGGGTCCAGGCGGAACGCGCTCGAGTTGTCGACGATGAGCGGCACGCCGCGCCCGGGACCGGCCACGATCTCGCGGCTCACCGGCCCGTCAGTGGCCAGGAAGAGGACGTCGAGCTCGCCCGCGGCGGCCTCGTCGAGGATCGCCACCGACACGCTCGCCATCGGCGTAGCGAACGCGTCCGGTCTCGGTGCCGAAGACCCGCAGCTGATCGGCCGGCAGGCCGGCATCGGCCAGGATGGAGAGGAAGACGCCGCCCACCACGCCGCGGGCTCCGGCGATGCCCACCACCGGCCACGAGGCGCTCATGCCGCGCCTCCAAACAGCACCGGGCGCTCGCCCGCGACGAGGCGGGCCAGGTCCGCGTACACGGCGCCCGGCCGTCACCCGTCCTCCGGCGCCGGGACCCGCGACCCGGAACGTGCCGGCCGCCCGGACCTCGATCTCCAGGAGGTTCTCGACACCCGTCACCCGGGCCAGCGGACCGTCCTCCCCGAGCTCCCGGGGCGCCACGACCAGCTGGTTCTCGGTGGCCTCCGCCACCAGGCGGACAACCTGTCCCTCGGCGACCTCCAGCCCCCGGATCCCGTGCCGCTCGACCAGCGTCTCGCCGCGAAACTCGCCCCAGGCCACGCTGGCCAGGATCGCCAGCTTCTGGGCAGCATCCCGCCCATCGACGTCGAGGGAGGGATCGGCCTCCGCGTAGCCGGCCTCCTGGGCCTCGCGCAGCGCGTCGCCATAGGTGCGGCCGTCGCCCATGGCGGTGAGGATGTACGTGGTCGTGGCGTTCAAAATGCCCCGCAGCCGGCCGATGCTGCCGGTGGCGGCCAGGTGTGCGACGGTCTCGATCATGGGCACGCCCGCCCCAACGCTCGCCGACGCCAGGAGTGCGGCGCCGTGGGCAACCGCCAGCGACGCGAGCTCGTCCCCATGGTTCGAGAGGAGCGCCTTGTTGGCGGTGACGTAGGGGACGCCGCGGGCCAGCGCCAGGCGCGCCCAGGCGAGCGGCGCCTCGGTGCCGCCGGCCAGCTCGACGATGGCGTCGAGCGCCATCGCGGCAGCCTCCTCCGGCGCAACGAGGGTCACGCCGTCCGGCAGCGGCGTGACGCGGTGGCGGGCCGGATCGCGAACCGCCAGGCAGGCCAGGTCGAGCGGCAGCGGCCCGGCCGCCACGAGACGGCCCAGGGATGCGCCGACGGTGCCCCAGCCAATGAGGCCGATGCGCAGGCGGGTCATGGTGCGCATGAGTCTAGCGATCCCGGGGCACCCGGGGCCAAGGGCCGGGTGGTTCGGGTATCCTCCTCGCAATGGGAGCCACCGAGACCGTCGACCTGTTCATGGAGCTGATCAACGACGACCGGCGCGAGAAGGCCGTGGAGCTGCTCGCCGAGCATGCCGTGCTGGGCATCTCCGTGCCCGGGTCGGATGAGCGCACCAACCTGCGTGGCCGCGACCGTGTCGGCGGCTGGTTCCTGCGCGCCGGCGACGGGTTCCGGATGTACTCGAACGACGGCCGCTCCATGGGGAGCAGCTACATCGCCGACGTGACCGTCATGCGCCCCGGCGCACCGTCGATGCGGGTCGAGGCCAACTTCCGCGTCGAGAGCGGCGAGATCGTGGCCCTCTTCCTGCAGCCCATCCCCGATCGCTGACCTGCCCCGGACCCGCGGTGCGGGTGGTCAGGGGAAGAGGTCGCGCGCGCGCTCCATGACGATCGACGCGGCGCCCGGATCATCCTCGTCTGCGCCGGGTCCCGGTGCCGCCGGGACGTAGCCGCGCACCAGGATCACCGGCCGCTGGCCGGTCTTGCCCCCGGCCAGGTCCGCCGCGGATGCCAGCTCGTCGGCCGCGGCGATCACCGTCGACTGCATGAGTCGCCCGGAGGCATCCGGGGCGCCCCGCAGGTCCGCGAGCGGCGCAATGCCCGCCGAGCCGATGGCGACGTTCACGATCCCGTTGCGCCACGGGCGCCCGAACGAGTCGGAGATCACGATCCCGGGTCGCACCCCCAGCCGCTCGCCAAGGCTGTCGCGCAGCGCGCGGGCCGAGGCATCGGGGTCCACCGGCAGGAGGGTGGCGACGTCCCCACCGCCCACGTTCGACTGGTCCACCCCGGCGTTGGCGCAGACGAGCCCGTGACGCGTCCGGCTGATGATCAGGCCGCCATCGGCCCAGCGCACGATCTCCATCGACTCGCGCAGCACCAGCTCCACCTGCCGCGCGTCCTTGTTCCAGCGCCTCGCCCAGTCGAGCGCGGTCTGCGACGGCTCGACGCTGTCGAGGGCCACGATCCGGCCCTCCGCCTTCGAGACGATCTTCTGGGTGACCACCAGGACGTCGGTCTCGACCAGACCGATGGCGGCGCCCCGCAGGGCGTCCGCGATGATGGCCGCCAGGTCCGCGCCCGGACCGATCTCCCCAATGCCGTCCAGGGCGACCAGCTCGATGCGCGATCCGGGCCGGCTCATGCCGGCACCCCGGCCGCCAGCCAGCGCCCCAGGTCCTCCGGCGTGTCGAGGTCGAAGGCGAGCCCCGGGCGCTCGACCATCACCGGCGTGATCTCCGCCGCCGCCGCGCCGGCGCGGTGGGCCGCGCAGCTTCCCACCCCGAAGGCGAATCCCATGATCTCGGGCGGCCGCAGGGCCAGCCCGTTCGTGCCGGTCCCGGCCCGGTCCGGGGCGATGGCCACGCCGCGGCGTCCCGTCAGCGCCCCGGCCAGCGCGCTCACGTCCTCCACGGCCAGCGACGGCAGGTCGCCGTGGAGGACCACCAGGGTCGACACCCCGTCCGCGACCGCGGCGGCCCGCGCCTCGTCCAGCCCCTCGTTGAGCCCCATCCCGTGCTGGACGGCGAGGCGCGAGCCGGTCGCCTCGACGAGCGGCGCCAGCGCCGCGGACGGTGAGATGACCACCACGTCCGGGACCGCCACCCGCGCCACGCGCAGCACCCTCTCGAGCAGACGGGCGGCGAGCTCGCCACGCTCCTCGGGGCTCAGCACCGGCGCAAGGCGCGTCTTGGCCGCCTCGAGGCCCCGGTGCGGAACGATGACGCGCGTGCTCACGCGGCGAGGATACCGGCTCGGTCAGGCGGGCAGGAGAGCCTGCGCCAGCGCCGCCCGATCCTCGTCGCCGCCCATGATCGTCGGCAGCACCCGGGCCGACATCCCCAGGGCCTCGATTGCGGGTGCGAGCGCGGCATCGACCTGGTCGAGGACGAAGGTGTCCACCAGCCCCGCGTAGATGCGCGCGACGCCCACGGCGCTTGACTCGTGACCGAGCGAGGCGAGCATGCGGTCCGCCGGCCCCTTGACCGCCCGCCCGCCGATGATGGGGCTCACCGCCACCCGGGGCACGCCGCGATCGCCGGCCGCCTCGAACGCCTCGCGAATGCCGGGCAGCGCGAGGATGGGCCCCACCGAGACGAGGGGGTTCGACGGCCCAATGACCAGCAGCTCGGCGGTGTCCAGCGCGATCAGCGCCTCCTCGGAGGGACGGGCACGCTCGATCCCCTCCAGCCGCACGCTGCGCACCTCCGGTTCCTGGCGGCGGCCTACGAAGTAGTCCTGGAACTCGAGCTCGCCGTCATCGGTGCCCACCATGGTCCGCAGCCGGTCGTCCGAGGCGGGGAGGAGACGGCTGGGCACCCCCAGCGCATCGGCCATGGCCTGCGTGGCATCGGTGAGGGTCGCCCCCTCGTGGAGAAGGCGGGTGCGCCGGACGTGCGTCGCCAGGTCGGCGTCCCCCACCCGGAACCAGGTGGGCTCCCCGTAGCGGCCGAGCACGCGCAGCGCCGTCCAGGTGTCGCCCGCCACGCCCCAGCCGGACTCCGGGTTGAGGATCCCGGCCAGCGTGTACAGCACCGAGTCGATGTCCGGCGATACGTGCAGGCCGAAGAGCTCCGTGTCGTCGCCGACGTTGACGACCACGGTCAGGTCGCCATCGGGCAGGACCTGCTGGAAGCCGTGGGCCAGCCGGGCGCCCCCGGTACCCCCCGCGAGCAGCGTCACGCGCATGCGTTCAGCGTACCCCGGCCGGCACGGCTTCGCGCATCGACGCGCGAGCGGGGCATCGGCACGGACCAGCGTGGCGCGACCACCAGGCGCACCGCGCAGGTCGGAAGTGGCGGCAGCCTGCCGAGGGTCGACTCAGGCGCTCTCCAGCATCGGCTTCACCTCGCGGACCAGGCGCTCCAGGCTCTCCTCGTCGTACGGCGCGGGAAAGCCCACGGTGAAGTGGCGGAACCCGATGCCAAGGAAGGGCCGCAGCATGGCGGCCACCTGTTCCGGTGTGCCGACCAGCTGGTTCTGCCAGACCCGGGCGTGCCCGTTGTGCTCGAAGATTCGGTGCAGCACGCGGTCGGCCTCGGCCGGGTCGTCGCGGATGACGCAGACGCCCACGCCCACCGTGCGCTCGATCTCCGCCTCGTCGCGGCCGACATCGGCGCAATGCTGGCGCAGGATCTCGTCCTTGCGCTTGACGTTGTCGAAGCCGCCGCCCACGTTGCAGGCGTC
Source organism: uncultured Chloroflexia bacterium (assembly GCA_963805645.1). Classification (GTDB taxonomy): domain Bacteria; phylum Chloroflexota; class Limnocylindria; order QHBO01; family QHBO01; genus CAVXEH01. The sequence continues at coordinate 87,047 of CAWDVA010000006.1, forward strand.
CGCGTAGCGCGCCACGATCCGCAGGGTTCGCTTCTCGCCGCCGCCGCCCACCACGATGGGGAGCCGCTTCTGAACGGGCGCGGGCAGGTTGCGCACGGACCGGGCCTGGTAGTACCGGTCGCCGGAGGGCTCCTCGCCGCTCAGCATCCCGCGCATGATCTGCACCGCTTCCTCGAGCCAGCGCAGCCGCTCGCCCGGCGACTTGCCGAACTCGAGGCCGAAGGCGGTGTGCTCCGTCTCGAACCAGGCGCCGCCGATGCCAAGGACGGCACGTCCGCCCGAGATGTGGTCCAGGGTGGTGGCCATCTTTGCCACGAGCGCCGGGTTGCGGAAGGTGTTGGCGCCCACCATCAGGCCGATCTTCGCGTGGCGCGTCGCCTCGGCCCAGGCAGCCAGCGTGAGCCAGCCCTCGAACATCGGCCCGTTGTCCGACCCGACGATCGGATAGAGGTGATCCCAGGTCCACAGGTCGTCGTAGCCGAGCCCGTCGGCAGCAATGCCCACGTTCCGCAGCGAGGGCCAGTCGGTGTACTGGTTCCAGGCGAGCATCCCGAACTTCACCGGCGCCTCAGCCATGACGGACCACCTTGTCGACCTTCATCCGGAGGGTGAGCCGCTGCTGGCCGTTGAAGGCGTCCGGGTCGTCGCCGTAGCGCACGGCCAGGGCGCGGATGTCGGCCATGGCCCGCTCGCGGTCATCGTCGAGCTCCACGCTGCCGCGCAGCGCCACCCAGGTCAGCTCGTCCTCGAAGCAGAGGCTGACGCGCGGGTCGCGGCGCAGGTATCGCGCCTTGGCGCGCCCCTCCTTGGTGTTCATCAGGATGGTGTCGGGGCGATCCGGGTCGAGGTCGAACCACATCACCGACTGGCTGGGCGCCCCCTCGTCGGTGAGCACGCCAAGAACCGGGAAGCGCAGCTTCGCCGTGAGCCAGTCGCGCAGCTCGTCGGAAAGCGCACGCTCGATCGTCAGGTCAGGATCGGTCAAATCCGCCTCCATGTCAGGGTGCCTTGCCATGCGACGCCGATCGGCGGGCATTCGCCCGGGCGCGGGCTGGCGCCGCTGCCCAATCCTAGACCGATGGCCCGGCGAGCGCCCTCACCCGTCTGCTGCCGCCGCCGCATCGGCCTCCGCCTCTGCCCGCGTCGCCTCCTTGATGTTCGGGATGAACAGGCTGAGGAGCAGGCCCAGCAGGACGAAGCCGGTCGCGAAGCGTGACGCGTTCCGGGCGCCGTCGACGAACGAGTCTTCTACGGCGGCGCGGATCACCGGGTTGAGGTACGGGCGCGCCGCATCGGGGATCTGGGGGCTGGTCAGGACCTGGGGCAGCGCCTGGCCGAACGTCGTCTCGATCGGCCCGGCAATGACGTCCACCAGCTGCGGCGGCGACATCGGCAGCTGGGCCACGGCCTGCGGGGGCATCTGGGCGAAGGCGGCCGCCAGGCGGTCCCGCGTGCCGCTGCCCAGCCCCACGGCCAGGACCGTGCCCAGGATGGCGATCCCCAGCGCGCTCCCCACCTGGCGCAGGGTCGAGGTACCCCCGGACGCGACGCCGGACTCGTCCTTGGGGATCTCCGCGAGTGCCACGTTCGTGAGCTGCGCCGTGGCCAGCCCCACGCCGATCCCGTAGACCCCCAGGGGCGGCACCAGGGCCCACACCGACAGGTCGGGGCTGAAGAGCAGGCCGATCCAGAAGATGGCCGTCGCCTCCAGCGCCATGCCGGCGGTGACGACCCACTTGGGGCCGATGCGCGCCGAGAGGGCGCCGGCGGATGGACCGGCGATGAACGTCCCGATGGCGAGCGGCAGAAGGACGAGCCCGGTGTCGAACGCCGAAAGGCCCAGCATCCCCTGCAGGAAGAGCGGAATGACGAAGAGCAGCCCGAACTCGCCCAGGCTCAGGACCACCGCCGTCAGGTTGCCGAACCGGTAGCCGGGGTGGCGGAAGAGGCGGAAGGCGAAGATCCCGCTGAAGTCGTGGCGCCCCTCCTTGCGGAGCTCCCGGACCGTGAAGGTGACGAGGGCGACGGCGGAGACCGCGAAGACGAGCGGAACGACGCTCACCGCCCAGCCGGTCGGCCAGTCCAGGCCGAAGAGGCCGAACGGCTGCGACTGGCCCCACCACCCGTACTTGTAGCCCTCGATCAGGCCGAAGACCAGCGCGCCGAAGCCGACCATGGTCAGCAGGGCGCCGGTGACGTCGAACCGACGCTGCGCGTGCTCGTCGCGCGACTCGTTGATGTAGGCGAGGGTGCCGATCACCGCGACCGCGGCGATGGGCAGGTTGATGAGGAACGCCCAGCGCCAGGACGCATTCGTCGTCAGCCAGCCACCGATGAGCGGTCCGATGGCGGCCATGCCGCCGATGACCGAGCCCCAGATGCCAAAGGCGATCCCGCGCTCCCGGCCACGAAACTCGCTCGACACGATGGACAGCGTCGCGGGCGAGATGGCGGCACCGCCGAGCCCCTGGAGGAAGCGGGCCACCAGCAGCAGGTTCCCGTTGGGGGCAATGCCCGCCAGGAGGGAGGCCGACGCGAAGGTGACGAGGCCGACGATGTACATCCGACGCCGGCCAACGAGGTCACCGACCCGCCCCAGGGTGACGAGCAGCGCTGCGAAGACGAGGCTGTAGATCGTGTTCACCCACTCGGCGGTGGTGAAGTCGATCTTGAGGTCCTCGATGATCACCGGGATCGCGACGTTCACGATCGAGGCATCGACGATGATCATCGAGAGGCCCAGGCTGAGCATGACGAGCCCGAGCCATCGGTTGCGGTTGCTGCTGGCCATGGGGGGTGAGTGCGTTCCTCGTGCGGCGGGTGATCCGCGACGGAGTACGGCATGCGCGGAGTCGCGGATCAGTTTCGGTGCGAATTAGTTTCTTGAGGAAACTACGGTACACTCCGCCGCATGGCACGGCAACCACGAGCTCCCGGCGGGCGGCTGAGCCGCGATGCGTACGAGGTGAGCGAGCTGCTGGTTCGCGCCCAGGAGGCGGGCCGCAGCACCCACGCGCCGGGAGCCCCGGAGCCGGCACCCATGTCGCCCCACGCGGTCCGCGCGGCCATCCACCTGGCCATGGCCGAGACCGAGACCGTGGGCGAGCTCGCCCATGGCCTGGGCGTCAGCGTGGGCTGGGCCAGCCGCATCGCGAACGAGATGGAGCGCGGCGGCCACCTTGTCCGCGAGCGCGAGACCGATGACCGGCGGGTCGTGCGCCTGAGCCTGTCGCCGGAGGCACAGCGTCTCATCCGCGCCTACTACGCCTGGCGCGGCCAGGCCGTGGAGCGCGCGCTGGCCGAGCTGGACACCGGTGAGCGCGACGGGGTGCGCCGCTTCCTGCGCCGCGTGGCCGAGGAGCTGGAGCGCGGCCCGACCACGGGATGAGGGTGAGACGGCTGCGGCTCGTACACTTCCGCGCATGAGAATCGGCTTCAAGACCTCTCAGACGAACGTTGACTGGGCCACCCTGCGCGCCACCTGGGAGCTCGGCGACAGCCTCCCGGTCTTCGACTCGGCCTGGATCTTCGACCACTTCGTGGCCCTCGGCGAAGGCGGTGGCGGGAGCCACGAGGCCTTCGTCACCATTGGAGCGCTGGCGGCAGTGACGCATCGGCTCCATCTGGGGCACCTGGTCCTCGGCAACACCTACCGGCACCCGGCGCTCGTCGCCAAGTCCGGAGCCGCCATGGACGAGATCTCCGGCGGTCGCTTCGTGCTGGGCCTGGGGGCCGGCTGGCACGAGCAGGAGCATGCGATGTACGGCATGAGCCTGCCGCCCATCGGTGAGCGGATCACGATGATGGAGTCGGCGGTGCGGGTCATCAAGGCGCTCTGGCGCTCGCCGCAGGGCGTCAGCCTGGACGCACCCCCATATCGGCTGGAGGAGGCCGTCTGCGATCCCCCGCCCTTCACCCACGGGGGTCCACCCATCTGGCTGGGGACGCAGGGGTTGCGGCGCGGTCTGCGGATCGTGGCGGAGCTCGCCGACGGCTGGAACCACACCGGCGACCCGGCGAGCTTCACCCAGAAGCGCGATGCGCTCCTGCGCCACTGCGAGGATGTGGGCCGCGATCCGTCCGAGATCGAGATCAGCGCCCAGGTCTTCGGTCGCGACGGGCTGCCGGCCATGCTGGAGGTCGCCTCGACGTACCGGCGACAGGGGGCCTCCCACGTGATCCTGATGCTGCCCGCCTCGGACGGCCCGGCCGGACTGCAGCGCCTGGCGCACGAGGTTGCCGAGCCGCTGAGGGAGCGCTTCGCCTGACCCGGCTGCCCGCATACCCCCGGCGTCGTCTCAACCTCCCTGTCGCCTCGTCGACAGTTTTCGTGCGGCACGGCCGCACGAACGCACGGCTGCACGAGGGCACGAAAGGGGACGACACCGCAGAGGAGACGCACAGCGCCCGTACACTCCCCGCATGACCGTGGCCTCCGGCGCCACCCCAAGGGCGCGCATCCTGAGCATCGGCACCGAGATCCTGTTCGGCGAGATCGTGGACACCAACGCCGCCTTCCTGGCCGGCGAGATGGCGCGGCTGGGCGTCACGCTGACCGGGACCCGGCAGCTGGGCGATGACCGTGCCGGGATCGCCGTGGCATTCGCCGATGCGCTCCGCGACGCCGACCTCGTGGTGGCAACCGGCGGGCTGGGGCCCACCCACGACGACCTCACCCGCGAGGGCCTGGCGAACGCGCTCGGCGAGGAGCTCACGGAGGATCCGGTGCTGCGGGATCGGCTGGTGCAGCGCTTCGGCGGTGCGGGCCGCATGCCGCCCAGCAACCTGCGGCAGGCGCTGCGCATTCCATCGGCCCAGGCGCTGGACAACCCCATCGGCTCGGCGCCGGGATGGTGGGCAGAGCACGAGGGTCGGATCGCGGTGCTGATGCCCGGCGTGCCGTCCGAGATGCGACGGATGTGGTCCGAGCAGGTGGTCCCGCGGCTGGTCGCGCGTTATCTGCTTGCGCCGCTGCAGACACGCACGGTGAAGACCTTCGGCATCGGCGAGTCGGCGGTGGTGGAGAAGGTGGGCGACCTGCTCGAGCGACCTGGGTCGGGCGTGGAGGCCGGGATCTACGCGCGGGACGACGGGGTGCACCTGCGATTCAGCACGCGCGGCAACCCCGCGATCCTGACGGCACCGGTGGACCAAACGCTCTCGCTCCTGGGCACCGACGTCTACGGCACCGATGGCGACACGCTCGCCGGCGTGGCGCTGCGGGTCCTGGCCGGTACGGGCTGCAGGACATTGGCCACCCTCGAGTCAGGGACCGATGGCGCCCTCCTGGCAATCCTCGCCGGCCACCCGCCGGCCGCTGGCGAGGCCCGCTTCGCCGGAGGCGTCCTGGCGGTGAGCGGCGAGCCGCGGCCCGCGCTGCCCAACGCCGATGCGATTCTCACGGTCGATCTGGGCCAGCCCGCCGGCCTGGGACGCAGCCGCGTCCGGGTCGCGTTGCAGGCGGGCGAAACCGGCTTCGCTGAGCGTGAGGTGCGGATCCACGGCTCCGGACCCCAGCGCCTGCGCCGGGCGGCCTTCGCCGCCCTGGACCAAGTCCGCCGCGGGCTTACCGGATAGCGCGAGGCCCGCCGGTCGGACCGGCGGGCCTCGTCGCCTTCGAGTGTCAGCGATGGGTCAGACCTGGGTCATGCACCATCCGCTCGTTCTGCGCCATTCACCATCAGGCTGTAGGGCTGGTAGATGAACGTGAACTCACTGGCGGGAATGCCGGACACGATCGCCACCACGCGGTCATACCCGGACAGCGCCGCCAGGTCGGACGCGCTCAACGTATAGTCGTGGCCCGCGCCGAGCGTGGCGCGCATCACGTACACCGAGCTCGCTCCGGTGACAGCACCGTAGCTGCCCACCGTGCCGTTGAGACCAACGACGGTGAAGTCGTAGTCCAGCGACGCCGGCGTGAAGTACAGCTCGTTGTCCCATCCGGTGAGATCGCCCGGGGTGCCGACGTCGACACCGTCAAGCTGGATGTTCTTGACATGCCACCCGTCGAACTCGACGGCGCCGTCGGTCATGAGCCGGAACGCGATGTAGTCCGTGCCAGCGGGAAGCGGGTCGCATGTCGCATGGAGCGGGCTCGCCGCAGAGCCGTTGGTGTCGGTCACGGACTGATCGGCGCTCGGCCCGTTGTAGCCGGGCAGGTTGGCAACGATGCTCCCAAGGGCATCGGGGTCATGGTCGCTGGTCGTCCCCGTGCAGCTCAGAGACTGCCAGGTGACGCCGCCATCGGTCGAGACCTGGACGAATCCGAAGTCCCAACCCAGCTCCATGGCGTAGTAGTGGTCGAAGCTGAGAACGGCCCCATCTGCGGAGACCGCCCTCGCCATGCTCGCATCGAGGTTGTCGGCGTACCGATCGCCGTCCTCATCGGGATTGGTGAAGTAGCCGTTGCCGTCCACCACCCAATCGGTGCCGCTCGCGTACGATTCCGAGCCGTCAAACACGACTGAGGTAAGGGCGCTTCCAGCACCTAGGTCGAGGTAGTCGGAGCCCCACGGCGGAGCGCCGGGGGTAGCGTTCGCCTGGTCGTTGATGTTGACCGTCGCGTTGGCGGCCAGATTCTGGAGTTCGGCTTCCGTGGCGCCGCTGACCGTGGCGCCGTCATCGACGTAGCCGTCGGCCAGCGCCGAGACCTGGGCATTCCGGAACAGGTTGGCGAAGGTCTCGCTCGAGCCACTGGCTGCGAGCGCGTCGTTCATGCCCTGGATGCCATCGGTCTGGGTGTGCTGCCAGGTATGGAAGAAGTCTTTCGCGTAGGCAGGGCCGTTCTCCGCGGTGAGCTGGCTGTCCGCGTAGTTCATGAAGAACATTGCGGTGCCATAGTCCGCCAGGATCTCGCCATCACCCTGGTCGCCCCAGGCGGTGAGGCTGTTCTCCGGCCCGGCGTCGTACGGGATCGGGTTCCAATCGGGGTGCGCGACGGCCTCCCAGCCGAGGTACGAGTTGGTGTGGCTGTCATGCCCCTTCTCGTCCACGTGCCGGCTGATGTCTGCATACCCGGTGATGACCTCGGTGAAGTCACTGAGGCCCTCGTTGACCCAGTTGACCTCGTTCGGGTCCACGTAGTGGTGGATGAGGTGCTGGTACTCGTGCGCGAAGACGCCCTCGTACAGGAAGGGTCGCGCCGGGGCGCTCGTGCATGGATCGGTATTCGGATGGTGCTCGGGGTCCGCGCCGGTGCGGTGCAGCCAGTCCCACGCATCGACGGTCATGACCTTGCGGTCGAAGTAGTTGTCGAACGTGCTGTAGAAGAACCCGGCGATGTACGAGTTGGTGTTCGCGTTATCGAAGTCGTAGTAGTTCGAGTCGCGAACGTTGTCCACGAGCACGACGATGTTGTCACCCTCGCCCTTGTACGTGGACGCTGGGATGTTGAGGCCGGTCTGGCCGTGCTTCCCGTTGAAGATCTTGGGCAGTGTGGCGTTCTTCCCATCGCGGGATGGCCCCTGACCCCACCACTCGGATTCGATCGGGAACATGTTGCTGTCGAACTGGTCAATCAGGTAGGCAACCTGGTCGGTGGTGATGACGTTGCGAACACCATCGTTCCGGCAGTCACCAGCCGGGAAGTCCAGGTTGTTGGCAACCCAGACCTCGATGTGCTGCCCGACACCCTGCAGGGTGTAGTTCTTCAGGTAGATCCTTCCCTGGTAGTCATCGAGGGCCAGCCACGTCTTGCTCTGGCCGATCTTCGCCGGCCCTATGGGCGGCTGTCCGTTGAGCTTCTCGCCCTGTCCGAAGGCGAGCGCCTGACCGTTGTTGTAGTCAACGCCGGTGTGCTTGACCATCACGTCGCGGAACGGCTTCGCCGCGGCGGCCGTCCCGGCCAGCGACAACAGCAGCACCGCGCTCGACACCACGGCCAGCAGTTTCCTGTGGGTTCTCAATCGTCGTTCCTCCGGAGTGCCTGGGCGTAGCGATGGCACGCCAGTACGCGCCAATCCCTGGAGTGGCTCGCGCCGATGGGAGCCCAGTGTGCAAGCAGCCGGAGCATCTGCCGCGGCGGTTCGGCTATTTGGGCGCCCGATCCGCGTGAACTGGATCAGAGGACGATACCCGGGGGAGACACCACAAACAACCCGATTCGAGCGCCCGTGGTGCGTGGGATCACCAGGCGCCGATGATCCGCACGGCCCGTGGGACGAGCGACACCTCCCAGCGCGGGGCTGAGCCCATGAGGTCGCCATCGGCCTGGAGGGGCAGCGGGAGGCCATCGAGCGCCTCGACCGTCGCGGCGGTCCCCGCCACACCGGGTGCCCCCGGACGGACGTGGAGCAGCCATCGGGCGGCCTCCACCGCCAGCAGAGGCGCAGGCCCGGGATACACGCGGAGCGTCAGCCGACCGGCATCCGGCCGGGCGCCGGGGTTCACGATCATGCCCCGGCCGTAGTAGGGGGTGGTTCCCACCACAAGCAGCTCGATCGGACCTTCGTGGACCACCGCGCCGTCCACCGACACGCGGACGCGGCGGCGGCGCGCCAGCTCACCGGCGGAGCCTGCGATGGCGGCAGCCCACCCTCTCAGGCCGCGCGCCCCGTGGGCGGCATACCGTCCCGCGACGACGGCATCCCAGCCGATGCCCGCAAACAGCGCCAGCCGACCGTCCGCGCGGATGAGGTCCAGGGTCCGCGCTTCCCCGGCGGCAAGCACCACGGCCAGCGCGTCGGGCGTTCGCGGAAGACGAAGGAGGTGCGAGGTGGCGTTGCCGAAGCCGGCGGGGATGTAACCCAGGGAGAGGTCTCGCCCCTCGGCGACATTGAACGCGATCCCCAGCGACCCGTCGCCGCCGGCGATGACCGCCGTCCGGTAGCGGTCCATGCGCTCCCGCAGGAACGCCTCCAGCTCCGGCCCGTTCCGGGTCGCGATCACGTGCAGGTCCGCGTCGAGCGCGCGCCGGACAAGATCCACCGTTCGGCGCGCCCGCTCGCTGCGTGCGCTGCCCGCCCCCTCGTTGAGGAAGACTGCGGCGGGTCGGCGGTCGGTGAGGCTCACGAACCCCGATTCTACGGTGACGAAGAAGGGCCGCCCGGCGGGCGGCCCTCATCGGTCAGGAAGGAGACACGGCCCCTTACGGAAGCATGGCCAGGGTGTCGGCAGAGGGACCCTCGCTGCCGGTCACCAGGAACAGGATGTCGTTCGTGGCGTACAGGTAGATCTTCAGGCCCGGCTGGCTGGGCTCGTCCGACTGCTGGACGCTCTTGCCGCCAACCGTCCCCGACGACCAGCTGTACCCGGTCTCCCCCTGGCTCGCCGCGGTCTTGAACACGTTGAGCAGGGTGTCGGTGCCGGCGCCGGGTGCCTTGAAGGCGAACACCCCGAGCGCAGACTGGTTCGCGACGTCAACGCCGAAGCCGAAGGCCACCGAGATGGTGGTGGGGTCGATCCCGAGGGCGTTGAGGAAGGCCACCGACTGCGGGTCGTTCTGCCCGCTGGTCAGGAACTCGTTGGCCTTCATCGAGAACTTCTGGAGGGTGATGCCATCCACGGTGTCGGGAAGGATTGCCTCCAGGGCGGTGTCGCTGTTGCCGATGGACGGGAACGGGATGCCGCTGCTGGCCGCCTCGCTGGCCGCGGGGGTGGGCGTTGCCTCAGGGGTGGGGCTGGGCGTGGGAGTGGGCGAGGGCGTGGGACTCGCGCCGCCCCCGCTCGAGCAGGCGGCCACCGCGATGGCCAGCAGGGCGGCGAGCCCGGCGGTGCGCAATCGGTTCATGGGAATGGGGCGTCCTCCACGGTGAGCTGAACGGTGACACCCGCCGGTGCGGGCAGCCAGGGCAGGATATCCAATGCGGCGGCGGCCGCATAGAGGGGGCTACTGCAGGTACGGACTCCGCGTGCGCTTGATGAAGCGGCCGTCACCCGCCTTTCCGAGCCACTCGTCGCCGTCGACGATGATCTTGCCACGGCTCAGGACCAGGTCCGACTTGCCGGTGATCTCCATCCCCTCGTAGCACGAGTAGTCGACGTCCATGTGATGCGTCTTGGCGGAGATGGTCCAGGTCTTCTTCGGGTCGTAGACCAGGATGTCGGCATCGGCGCCGGGAGCGATCACGCCCTTCTGCGGCAGGCCGAACATGCGCGCCGGAGCGGTGGAGCACACCTCCACCCACCGATTAGGACTGAATCGTCCCCCGACCACCCCGCCGTGATGGAGCAGGTCGACACGGTTCTCCACGCCCGGGAGCCCGTTGGGAATCTTGCGGAAGTCGCCGCGGCCCAGCTCCTTCTGACCGTGGAAGTCGAACGGGCAGTGATCGGTGGCCACGACCTGGAGATCGTCCTTCACCAGCCCCTGCCAGAGCTCGTCGAGGTGGTCGGCCGGCCGCAGCGGCGGCGAGCAGACGAACTTGGATCCCTCGAAGCCGTTGCCCATGTCCTCCAGCGTCAGGAACAGGTACTGCGGGCAGGTCTCGGCGAACGTGGGCAGGCCCTCGTCCCGCGCGCGCCGCACCTCGTTGAGGGCGTCGCGGGCCGAGAGGTGGACGATGTAGACCGGGGAGCCGGCGACCTCGGCCAGGCGGATCACCCGGTTCGTGGCCTCGCCCTCCATCACCGGCGAGCGGCTGACGCCGTGCCAGTACGGATCGGTGTGGCCGGCCGCGGCGTTCTGGTTGGCGACCACGTCGATGGCCAGCCCGTTCTCCGCGTGCATGAGGATCATGCCGCCGTTCTTCGCGGTCTGCTGCATCGCCCGGAAGATCGATCCGTCGTCGGAGAGGAAGACGCCCGGGTACGCGGTGAACAGCTTGAAGGTCGTGACCCCCTCGTCGACGAGCTGGTCCATCTCACTGAGCACGTCGTCGCGGACGTCGCTCACGATCATGTGGAAGGCGTAGTCGATGCTGCAGTTGCCGTCCGCCTTCTCGTGCCAGGCGTCAAGGCCCTGCCGCAGCGAGCCGCCCCGCGGCTGCACGGCGAAGTCGATGATCGTGGTGGTCCCGCCGAACGCCGCCGCCCGGGTGCCCGTCTCGAACGTGTCCTTGGCGAACGTGCCGCCGAACGGCAGCTCCATGTGGGTGTGGACGTCGATCCCGCCGGGGACGAGCCACCTCCCGGACGCGTCGATGGTCCGGTCCGCCTCGACCGACAGCTCCTCCCCGATGAGCGCGATGCGCTCCCCGTCGATCAGGACGTCGGCCCGGGTCGTGGCGTCGGCGTTGATGATCGTGCCGTTCTTGATCAGCGTGCGCATCGGTCTCCTCTCGCTCGTTCGGGTGAGGCGGCGCGGGCGTGCAATCCGTGATGGCTCGGAACGCTCATGGTACGACCGGCCGTGACGCCGGGACGGGGCGTCAGGCGCGGGCCGTCACCTCGCGCATGACCGGCACCACCTCGCGGCCATACCGGTCGAGCTGATCCTCCTCGTCGCCGTTCATGAGGTAGATGTTCAGCTGGTCGACCCCGGCATCGGCCAGCTCGCGGAGGCGGGCGATGTGCTCCTCCGCCTCGCCCAGGACGCAGAAGCGGTCCGTCACCTCGTCGTCCACGAACGCCGCATTGTCCGACCCCACCTCCGCGTGATGAAGGTAGTCATAGCCGGCCCGGTCGCGGACGTAGCCGGTGAGCGCGGCGGGGAGCTGCTCGCGCGGATAGCGGTTCACGAGGTCCACCACGTGGTTGCCGACCAGCGCCGGGAACCAGCGGGTCCGTTCGCGACCTTCCTCCCGGGGACCGAGGTGCGCCGGCGCCGCAGCCTGGACCCGGACGCTGCCGGGGGCGCGTCCGGCGCCGGCCTCCGCCTCGCGGACCTGGCTGACGAACCAGCGGATCAGGTCGGGATCGGCCAGCTGGAGGATCACGCCGTCGGCCGCCCGACCCGTCATGGCGAGCGCCATGGGCCCATAGCCGGCGACCCACACCGGCAGGGTCCAGCCGCCGGCCCACGGCAGCGAGATCTCGACGCCCTCGTAGGTCACCATCCTGCCTTCCACGAGGTCGCGGATGACGCCAATCGCCTCTTCCAGCGTCCTGATCGTGGTCGGAGGCTTGCCCAGCACCCGCCGCGCGCTGTCTCCGCGGCCGATCCCCAGGTCCATGCGGCCCTGCGAAACCTCGTTCAGGACCGCCAGCGTCGACGCCGTAACCGACGGCTCGCGCGTTGCGGGGTTCGTGACGCAGGTGCCCAGCCGCATTCGCTCGGTGGCCTGTGCCATGAGGGTCAGCAGCACGTACGGCTCGCGCCACAGGACATGGCTGTCCCACAGCCAGCCGTAGGTGAAGCCGTTGGCTTCGGCGCGACGTGCGAGGTCAGTGGTGCGACGGAGGTCGTGCTCCGGCTTGAGGGTGAAGCCGAAGTCCATGGCTCGGTCCTCCTGCTCGGTTCGAGCTGTTCGGTTCGAGGGTCGCAGGGTACATCACCCTGTCGCGCCACCGGCGGCATCGAGGCCGGAAGCTCAGGCTCCAGGCCGTCGAGCGGGCCCGCGGTGCCGGAGCCAGTCGAGAAAGGCGAGCAGCTCAGCCTCCTGCTCGGGGTGGAGGCGGGTGCCGGCGTAGTAGACCGCATGAGCACCCGCATCGGGGAGTGGCTCCACCGACTGCGCCCCGCCGACCGTGCGGAGGGCCCATTCCAGCCGGCGAACGCCCCATGCCACCAGGGAGGCGCTCTCTCCCAGCGCTCCGCGGAGCTCCTCGAGCAGGGCCAGGAACCCCGTTTGCGCGGCGGCGAACGCTCGGCGTCCGTCGTCGCTGAGCGCAACCACGCGCGACCGGCGGTCGGTGGGATGGGCCCGGACCGCCACCAGGCCGTCGCGCTGCATGCCGGCCACGATCCGCGACATCGACGGGCTCGGGACGCCGGTGACGGCAGCGAGCTCCCCGGGGGGCAGCGGGCCACGGGTGGCGAGAACGGTGGCCACCTCGAACGCGCGCGGCGAGAGCCCCGTTCCCGCCAGGCGCTCGTCCAGGAGGGAACCGAGCAGATCGCTCGCAACCGAGGCGTGGAAGAGCACCGCCTGGTCGGTATTGATCATTTCATCCGGCATGATAGTAGTGTTAGATGATACGGAATACCCCAGCCCGACAGGAGGATACGGCCGATGCGTCCCGCCGAGCATCCCCGGCGCGTCCGCCCCATGGCGGCCACGGTGGTCACCCTGCTCATCCTGAGCGCCTGCAGCACGGGGCCGGCGGGCAGCGCCGCCCCGACGCAGGCGGCATCGGCTGCGTCGGTACCGGTGACCTTCGCCGTCTTCGGTGGCGGCGGAGCGCACCTGACCTGGATGGTCCGCACCGCCAGGGCCTGGGCCGCTGATCACCCGGAGATCGACCTGACCACGACCACCGGGAACTTCTACTCGAGCCCCGTCCCCTACCAGGCGCTGCAGGACGCGTACTTCGCCTCCCCGGCGCCCGACCTGGTCTCCGGCTTCATTGGCGGGTCCATGACCGCCGATGCGGCGGCGGGCAGGTTCGCCGACCTCACCGACCTGTGGCAGTCGCTTGGCCTTGATGATGCGGTGCCGCCTGCCGTTGCCGACCTGGCGACCGTGAACGGCCGCCGCTACTGGATTCCGACCCTCGCCCAGTGGAACCCCGTCTTCTATCGAACCGACGTGTTCGCCCGGGCGAGCATCGATCCACCGGCCACCTGGGATGACCTGCTCGCCGACTGCCGGACGCTGCGTGCTGCCGGGATCGATCGACCGATCGCCCAGGCCGGCGGGCAGAACTGGTCGCCGCCTGCCGCCCGCTGGTTCAGCACCATCGACCTTGCCATCAACGGCGCCGACTTCCACGAGGCGCTCGCGGCAGGGTCGGTGGCGTGGACCGATCCTCGCGTGAAGGACGTCTTCGCGAAGTGGTCGGAGCTCTTCGATGCCGGCTGCTACGGGGATCCGGCGCTCCAGGGCTACGGGGATCCGTTGCTTGAGCTCAAGGAGGGCACGACCGCCATGGACAACCTGGGTGAGTGGATCTTCGAGAATGCCGCGCTCACCGACAACCTGCCCATCGACTTCTTCCGGCCGCCGACCATCGATCCCGCGGTCCCGCGCACCGACATCGTGCTGGCCTACGGGCTCGCCATCCCCGCCGACGCGCCGCACCCCGAGCAGGCGAAGGACCTCATCAGGGCCCTGGTCAGCGCCGACTCGCTGCGGACCGCCTACAGGAGCGTCCCGCGCGTGATCCTCGACACGCGCGTCGACCCCGGCTACCTGCCGCGGCACGCCAAGGGGCTGCAGCTCCTGGAGAATGCCGGGCGGGTCGTCGAGCTCTGGGAGTTCACGGCGACCGAGCCGCAGGCCACCATCGGCCTCGACCTGTTCACCGCCTTCCTGCAGGATCCCGGCACGCTGGCCGACGACCTGGCCACGGCCGAGAAGGCGAGGGCGGCGGCCTACGGAGCGGCGGGGACCGGGACGTGACCCCGGAGGCGGAGGCTCCCGCCGGAGGCGCCGCCGCGTTCGACTACCTGATCGGCTCGTGGCGGGTGCGCCATCGGCTCTGGAGCGAGCGCACCGCACGCTGGCTGCGGCTGGAAGGGCCGTACCGCATGGCGCCGATCCTGGATGGATCGGCCAACCTGGACCACGCGGAGATCGCGGACCTGCCGCCGTACCCGTTCATCGGCAGCTCGATCCGCATCTACGACCCGGAGCAGGATGCGTGGGCGATCGGCTGGATCGACAACCTGTCGCACGCCTTCGGCTCGATCGTCAGCGGACCGATGCGCGGCGGGCGGGGCGAGTTCCACGGGACCCGCCCCGGACCGGCCGGGACGCGCCTCGTCCGCTTCCGATGGCGCTTCCTGCCGCCGGACCGTGCCCGCTGGATCCAGGGCGTCTCCGACGATGACGGCGCGACCTGGCGGGCGACCTGGGCCATGTCGTTCCGGCGCGAGCCCGACGACGCTCAGGGTCGGACGAGGTCCTCGTAGGCGTCGGGGCGCCGGTCGCGGAAGAACTGCCAGGTCTGGCGCACTTCCTCGATCTTGTCGAGGTCAAGGTCACGGACCATGAGCTCCTCGTCGTGGGCGTCGCCCACGTCGCCCACGAACTGGCCGCGCGGGTCGCAGAAGTAGGACTGCCCGTAGAAGTCGTCGTCCCCGAGCGGCTCGATGCCGACCCGGTTGATGGTTCCCACGAAGTATCCGTTGGCCAGGGCGTGGCTCACCTGCTCGACCCGCCACAGGTACTCCGAGAGGCCGCGGCTGGTGGCCGAGGGGATGAAGACGATCTCCGCGCCGTTGAGGCCCAGCGCCCGCGCGCCCTCCGGGAAGTGCCGGTCATAGCAGATGTACACGCCGACCTTGCCGACGGCGGTGTCGAAGACCGGGTAGCCCAGGTTGCCGGGTCGGAAGTAGAACTTCTCCCAGAAGCCCTGCACGTGGGGGATGTGCGTCTTGCGGTACTTACCGAGGTAGGAGCCGTCCGCGTCGATCACCGCGGCGGTGTTGTAGTAGATCCCGCTGGTGTGCTCGTCCTCCTCGTACATCGGCACGATGAGGACCATCCCGGTCTCCTTCGCGAGCTCCTGCATCAACTTGGTGGTGGGCCCGTCGGGAATGTGCTCGGTGTAGCTGTAGTACTGCGGATCCTGGACCTGGCAGAAGTACGGCCCGTAGAAGAGCTCCTGGAAGCACATCACCTTGGCGCCCTGGTTTGCGGCCTCGCGCGCATAGCGGATGTGCTTCTCGATCATCGAGTCCTTGTCGCCGGTCCACTCCGCCTGGAGCAGGGCCGCGCGGACGATTCGTGCCATCTCAGGTCGGCCTCCATCTCGGTGCGTTCGGGCTCGCAAGGAGCCGCATGAGAGGCCGATACTCTACAACCAAGGTTGCTCGCCCAGCCCTCCGAATGCCGGTGGCCGCCCGGCTGTGCGAGACTGCCACCGATGACCTCATGGCGGGCCTGGCGCCTTCTCCCTCTCCTCGTCCTGCTGGTCGGGCTCGTGGCGCTTCCAGCCCGTGCGCTGGCCGACTGCGCGGTACCGCCGGCGCCCGCCGACGCACTCAGGAGCGCGACGACCGCCTTCGTCGGCACGGTGACCGCCGTCGCCGACAACGCCCAGACGGCGACCTTCCATGTCGAGGAGATCTGGGTCGGCACCAACCTGTCGGACCCCATCACGGTGTACGGAGGCGGCCTGGCCAGTGCCGGCACCGCGGCCGAGGGCCGGAGCTGGACGGTGGGCACCCGCTACCTCGTGTTCCCCACCATCGACAAGGACGGCAACCTGCTCGACAGCCAGTGCTCGCCCACGGTCGAGTACACGCCGGCGCTCGATCCGCTGCGGCCGGCATCGGCGCATGCCCCGCAGGGTCCGCCGACCTCGGGCGTACCGGGCGATCCGCCCATTGCCGCGGTGTTCCTGGTCATCGTGGTCTTCGGAACGCTGGGAGCGGTGGTCCTGTGGCGGCTGGGCCGTCCCCGCGAGATCTCCTGAACCCGGCAGCCTGGCGGATTCACGCGGCCTGGCGTGTCGAGGCGGAGCCCCGGCGCTCATCCACCGGCGGCGGATACGGGCATGGCACAATCCGCCCATGCCGGCCGGGCTCCGATCCTTCTTCCGCGTTCCGCCGCTGCTACGGAGGATCGTGTTCCACGCCCGCCGGGTGGGCGGGTCGGTCGATCGCCATTTCTTCTTCGCGCTGGCGGGCGGCCTCATCGGCTTCGTGGTGCTGGCCGCAGTCGCCATCACACTGCTCGAGAAGCCGTTCACCGTAGGTGCCTTTGGGCAGTCGTTCTACTGGGCGCTGACCACTGTCCTGGGCCAGGGGGACAGCAACTACGTCACCACGCCGGGCGGCTGGATCGTGAGCTGGCTGCTCGTCCTGTTCGGGGTGGCCATCGTGGGCGCCATCACCGGTGCCATCGTCGGGTTCGTCATCGACTTTCTGCTCAAGGAGGGCCAGGGGATGGGAGCCTCGGGATTCCGCGACCACATCGTGATCTGCGGTTGGAACACGACGGCGCGGGAGATGGTCAAGGAGCTGCGGACCGACGAGTACCGCCAGAAGGTGGTGCTGCTCCACGATGCGGAGCGCAACCCCGCCGGCGACGGCGTCTACTACGTGCGCGGCGACACGACGGCCGAGCACGATCTGCGGCGGGCGGGCATCGAGGAGGCATCCGCGGCGCTCATCGTCCCCGCCGACGCGTCGAACGAGGCGGACATGCGCTCGATCCTGACCACCATGGCCATCGAGTCGATCGCGCCGCGGGTACGCACCGTCGTGGAGGTCAACAACCCGGCGCACGTCGAGCATCTGCGGCGAGCGCACGCCGACGAGGTGCTCGTCACCTCGCGGCTCGCGTCGCGCCTCCTGGCCCGCTCGGCGCTGTACCCGGGCCTCTCGGAGCTGGTGACCGACATCGTCTCTGGAGGCGAGGGTTCAGAGCTGTACCGGGTGGCCCTGCCGGAGGACTACTGCGGCCTTTCCGTGGACGAGCTGTCGGCGCGCCTGCGCGCCGAGCATCGGGCCACGCTGCTGGGGATCAGCCGCGAGGGTGCGGCACACGTCAACCCGGCCGCGGACTTTCGCCTCGAGCCGGGCGACGACGCGGTCGTGGTCGCGGAATCGCTGGGGACGCTGGCGCCCCTCCGGCTGCAGCATGATTGAACCCGCAACGTGAACCTCCTCGATCTCGCCGCCATCGTCGTCCTGGCCGCGGCCGTCGCCCTGGGCGCCTGGGCCGGCTTCTTCCCGCAGCTCCTGGGACTCATCGGCGCAGCGGCCGGCTTCGGGGCGGCGCTCATCGCCGCCAACGCGCTCCACGGACCGCTGGGTCGCATCGATCAGCCGCTGCGTGCCTTCGTTGCCGCCGGGGGGCTCATCGCCCTGACCCTGCTCGGGGAAGCGGCCGGCTCCGCCCTGGGAAGCCGCGCGCGGGCCGCGATGCGCGAACGGCTGCTCGGCGCAGTCGACCTGGCCGGCGGCGCACTGATCGGGCTGGGCCAGGGGATCCTCGCCCTGTGGCTGGTGGGCGGACTGATCCTCGCCGGGGCGATGCCCGGCCTCGAGCGCAGCGCTTCGGCCTCCGTGATCCTGGGCGCCGTCAACCGGGTCCTTCCCCCACCCGAGGGTGTCGCCGCCCAGATCGTGGGACTGCTGGCTCCCACCGAGTTCCCGAACCTGTTCGCGGGCATCGCACCGTCCCCGGCGCCGCCCCTCGACCTGCCGGCCACCGCCACGGCGCGTGCCCTCGCCGCGTCCGCCGAGGCGAGCACCGTCCAGGTGCTCGTCATCGGCTGCGGGCACGAGCAGCTGGGGACCGGCTTCTTCGTGACTCCCACGGCGGTGGTCACCAATGCCCACGTCGTCGCGGGCGGCGACACGATCTCGGTGGCCCTCGGCGGCCGGACGTACGAGGCGCGGCTGACCCTGTACGACCCGCGACAGGACATCGCCCTCCTGCTGGTCCCCACCGCGTCGGCCCCCGCCCTGCGCCTCGCCGACACGCCGCCCGAACGTGGGACCGAGGCGGCTGCCCTGGGCCACCCCGGCGGCGGCCCGCTCCAGCTCATTCCCGCGGTGGTCACCGCCGAGTTCGACGCGGCCGGCCCGGACATCTACGGATCGGGGTCGGTCACCCGCGCCATCATTGAGCTGCGCGCCGACGTCCGGCGCGGCGACTCCGGCGGGCCGCTGCTCACGGCACCCGGCGTGGTGGGAGGCATCGTCTTCGGCGCTTCTCGGGTCGATACCGGGGTTGGGTATGCGCTGGCGGCCTCGTCGGTGGCGACCGAGATTCGCGAGGGAACGGGCCGCACGACGGCCGTCGACTCGGGCGGCTGCGTGGGCGAATGAGCGTCATCGGCCCATGAAGGCCTGGCGACCTGTGGTCTAATCGGAACCCTCATCGCCGTCGCAGCGCCGAGGAGGCTCCCATTGGCCGTCACACGTGACCGGCTCAGCACCGACGAGATCCTGCGGCTGAACCGCGAGCACACCTTCTTCTCCTGGTCAGCCCAGGCCAAGGTCAACCCCATCGTCATCGACCACGCCGAGGGGATCTACTTCTGGGACCCCGACGGCAAGCGGTACATCGACTTCAACAGCCAGCTCATGAGCGTGAACATCGGCCACGGGGACACGCGGGTGGCGGAGGCTATTACCGCGCAGGCCCACCAGCTGGCGTTCGCCGCCCCCCAGTTCGCGACGGAGGTCCGCGGCCGCCTGGGGAAGCTGCTCGCCGAGGTCACCCCCGGGGACCTGAACACCTTCTTCTTCACGTTGGGCGGCGCCGAGGCGAACGAGAACGCCCTGCGCATGGCCCGCCTCTACACCGGGCGCCAGAAGGTGATCGCCCGCCATCGGTCCTACCACGGTGCGACCGCGGGGGCCATCAGCGTCACCGGCGACCCGCGACGCTGGGCGAACGAGTCCGGCGGCGTCCCCGGCGTCGTCAGGGTGCTCGACCCGTGGCGCTGGGGGCAAGGAGAGCCGGAGCCCCTGGACCAGCACCTCGCCTACCTGGAGGAGGTGATCGGCTACGAGGGCCCGCAGACCATCGCCGCCTTCATCCTCGAGACGGTGACCGGCACCAACGGGATCCTGATCCCGCCCGACGGCTACCTCCAGGCCATCCGCGAGCTGTGCACGAAGCACGGGATCGTGATGATTGCCGACGAGGTGATGGCCGGCTTCGGGCGCACCGGGCGCTGGTTCGCGGTGGACCACTGGGACGTGGTGCCGGATCTGATCACCATGGCCAAGGGCCTGACCAGCTCCTACCTGCCGCTCGGCGCGGTGGCCATGTCCCCGGAGATCGCCCACGCCTTCGACGAGCGCGTCTACTTCGGCGGCCTGACCTACTCTGCCCACCCGATGAGCTGCGCGGCGGCCGTCGCGGCGGTCGAGGTGCTGCGCGACGACGACCTGGTGGGCAATGCCGCCCGCCTCGACCCGGTCATGCGCGAGCTCCAGCACGGGCTGAAGACGAAGCACCCCAGCGTCGGCAACGTGCGCAACATCGGGCTGTTCGGGATCGTGGAGCTCATTCGCAACCGCGAGACCCGCGAGCCGCTCTCCGCCTTCAACACCACGGCTCCCGAGATGAGCGCGTTCGACGCCCGCCTCAAGGCCGATGGCCTCTACACCATGACCCACTGGAACGGCTTCTTCACCAATCCCCCGCTGTGCATCACGGAGGCACAGCTTCGGGAGGGCTTCGCGATCATCGACCGGGCGCTTGAGGTGACGGACGCGGCCGTGGTCTGAGGAGGGCGGCAGGACCGCCAACGGGACGGAGGAGGTGCCGGCTGGGGAAACGGATGCAGCGCGACCTCGTGGGGGGTTGATCGCGATCGGTCAGTGAAGGACGCACCGGAGGACGCCCATGACAGCCGCGACCTACGAAGAGACCATCTACCCCGATGGACGGCACGAGCTGACGCCTGAGACGCAGGCGGCCGTCGAGCACAGCCCGCTCTACAACGAGGACCTGGCCCCCGTCCGCCTGGAGCGGCGCACCTGGAACACCTACAGTTACCTGGCGCTCTGGGTGGGCATGAGCGTCAACATCCCCAGCTGGTCGCTGGCCGCAGGCCTGATCTTGCTGGGGATGGACTGGGTCCAGGCCGTCGTCACCGTCATGCTGGGCAACCTGATCGTCCTCGTGCCGATGCTCCTCAACAGCCACGCCGGGACGAAGTTCGGCATTCCCTTCCCGGTCTTCGCGCGCGCCTCGTTCGGCACCATTGGCGCCAACCTGCCGGCCCTGCTGCGTGCCGGCGTTGCGTGCGGTTGGTTCGGGATCCAGACCTGGATCGGCGGCGGAGCCATCTTCACCCTGGTCGGTGCCATCCTGGGCCCGGACTCCTGGTGGGTCACCGCCTCGAAGTTCCAGATTGGCTTCGGCGGTCCGCAGCCATGGACGCTGTGGCTCAGCTTCGGCATCTTCTGGCTGCTGAACCTGTACATCATCCTGCGCGGCATGAACACCCTGCGGGTCTTCGAGAGCTGGTCCGCGCCGTTCCTGATCGTCGTCTCGCTGGGCCTCACAATCTGGATGGTGCTGCAGGCCAACGGCCTCGGCGAGATCCTGTCGCAGCCGAACAAGTTCGGCGGCTGGACCGGCGACTTCTGGAAGATCTTCTTCCCGTCGCTGATGGGCATGATCGCCTTCTGGTCCACCCTGTCGCTCAACATGCCGGACTTCACCCGGTTCGGTAGATCGCAGCGAGACCAGACCATTGGCCAGGCGCTGGGCCTGCCCACTACCATGACCCTCTTCGCCATCCTGGCCGTCTTCACTGCATCGGCCTCGGCCATCGTCTACGGCGAGGCGATCTGGGATCCGGTCTCGCTCGTCGGCCGCTTCGACAACGCGGTGGTGATCGTGGTCGCCCTGTTCGCGGTGGCACTGGCCACGCTGACCACCAACGTGGCCGCCAACCTGGTGAGCCCGTCCTACGACTTCAGCAACGTCTTTCCCAAGCTGATCAGCTTCCGCACCGGCGGGATCATCACCGCCTTCGTGGGAGTCCTCATCCAGCCCTGGTACCTCTACAGCGACCCGAGCGTGTACATCTTCACCTGGCTCGGCTTCTACGGCGGGGCCACCGGGGCCATCGCCGGCGTCCTCATCGCGGACTACTGGGTCATCCGCCGGACCGGCCTGAAGCTTGCCGACCTGTACCGCACCAGCGGGGTGTACCGCTTCGCGAGCGGCTGGAACTGGCGGGCCGTGGTGGCCTTGGTGGTGGGCATCGTCATGGCGGTCGGGGGCGCCTACACCACGCCGGGCACGGACGGTCCGTTCCCGGCCGACGGCCTCATCCCGTTCCTGAAGCCGCTCTACGACTACAGCTGGGTGGTGGGGCTGGTGGTCGCCTTCGTCCTGTACTGGATCCTGGTCATGGTCGCTCCCATGGGCGAGCCCGCACAGGAGCGGGCGGCGGCGCAGTCCGCCTCCTGATCACCTGCGGACCGATGGCGGCGCCATGCCGCCCCGGCGCAAACGAGGCCCCTCCCGAGCGGAGGGGCCTCGTCGCGTCGAGACAGTTCGTGCACCCGTGCAGTCGTGCACCCGTGCAGTCGTGCAGCCGTGCAGTCGTGCACCGTGCCGCACGAAGACTCATGACGCAGAGCCGGGTCCTCGCCAACGGCCCCCAGCCGCGCCCGGCTCCTGCGCTCCGGCTCAGTGCTCCGGGTCCGCCTCTGCCGTCACCGGCGCAGCGCCCCGGACGAGCCGCGGAAGCAGCGGCGGGACGAGCAGGGTGGTGGCCACCGCCATCCCCACCACCACCGAGTAGAGCGATCCCGAGATCGCGCCGGCGGTGATCCCCAGGCCCGCGACCACGATCCCCACCTCGCCGCGGGGCACCATCCCCCAGCCGACCAGCACCGCCTCGGCGCGCGGAAGCGACCACCCGCCGCCGAGGGCGCCAAGAAACTTGGCCGCCACCGCCACCACGGTGACCGCGGCGAGCAGCCCCAGGGTGGAGAACGAGGCGAGCCCGGCCAGGTCGATCTGCGCACCGATGCTGCCGAAGAAGAACGGCGTGAAGAAGGCCGCCACGGGCGCCACCTCCTCCTCCAGCGCATTGCGCTCCGCCGACTCGCCCACCACCATCCCGGCCAGGAAGGCGCCGATGATCGCCGCCAGCCCGATCCAGGCCGCCAGGGCGGCCAGGCCGAGCATCAGGATCATTCCCGGCAGGAAGGGCGTCTCGGCGAAGTGCGGGACGGTCAGCAGCGACCGATGCCGGCGCAGGATCCCGGTGCCGGCCAGCACGGTGATGCCGATGAACGCCGCTGCCATGACCAGCAGCAGCCCGATGCGCCCTACGCTCACCTCACCGCCGGCGAGGCCCACCGCCACGGCCAGGATGAGCATGGCCAGCACGTCGTCGATGATCGCCGCGCCCAGGATCACGCGTCCGGGACGGGTGGCCAGCGCACCCAGGGCACCGAGCGCGCGCGACGTGATGCCCACCGATGTCGCCGTCAGCGCGGCACCCAGGAAGACGCTCCCCGCCGCATCGAGCCCCAGCAGCCAGCCGATGCCGAAGCCGGCGCCGAAGGGGATCAGCACGCCCATGGCTCCCACGCCGGCGGCGGTGCCCCCGACCCGCAGCAGGTCTGCGAGCCGCGTCTCGACCCCCACCTGGAAGAGGAGCAGCACCACGCCGATCTCGGCAAACAGGGTGGTCTCCGGGTTGACGGTGTACCAGCCCAGCACGGCCGGCCCAACCAGGACGCCGCCCAGGATCTCGCCCACCAGCGGCGGCTGGTGCAGGCGCTTGAACAGCTCGTCGCCGACCTTGGTGGCGAGCAGCAGGACGAAGAGCTGGGTGAGGATCTCGGCGAGGTGCTCCATCGGTCTAGGGCCTCATGACTTCTACAGCAGGAAGCGCAGCCACAGGTAGGCGCTCGAGATGAGGATGCTGCCGATGGTGACCGGGATCCCGTAGCGGGCAAAGGTGCCGAAGCTGATCGGATGGCCCTCGCGCTCCGCCATGGAGGCCAGGATCACGTTGGCGGAGGCCCCGATGATGGTGGCGTTCCCGCCCAGGTCGGCGCCCGCCGCCAGCGACCACCACAGCGCGTGGGTGTCGTGCGGGCTCGACAGCTCCCCGATGACCGGGATCATGGTGGCGGTGTACGGGATGTTGTCGACCACCCCGGAGAGTCCCGCGGAAAGCCACAGGACGAGCATGGAGCCGGCCGTCAGCGCGCCGCCGGTCAGAGCGACGAGCTCGCGTGCCACCCAGTCGATGATGCCCACCTCGAGCACCCCGGCCACGAGCATGAACAAGCCGATGAAGAAGAAGAGCGTGGGCCACTCGATCTCGCGCAGGATCTCGTGTGGGTCCTCGCGGGCCACGATCATGAGCGCCACGGCACCGGTGAGGGCAATGGTCGCCGGCTCGAAGCCAAGGACCCCGTGCACCAGGAACCCGACCAGCGTGAGCCCCAGCACCACGAGTGACGTACGCAGGAGCCGCGGGTCGTGGATCATCTCCCGCTCGTCGAGGGCCAGGAGCCCGGCGCGCAGCTCCGGATCGGCGACCAGGTGCGCGCGGAACATCCAGCGCGCGGCAACCAGGAAGACCGCGAGGATGATCGCCGAGAGTGGCGCCATGGTCACGAGGAACGTCACGAAGTCCAGGCGCGCCGCGGACCCGATGAGGATGTTGGGCGGGTCGCCGATCAGGGTCGCCATGCCGCCGATGTTGGAGGCCAGGATCTCGGATACCACGAACGGCATGGGGTTGAGTCCGAGACGGCCGGCCAGGAACAGGGTGATGGGCCCCACCAGGACCACCGTGGTCACGTTGTCCAGCAGCGCTGAGGCCACTGCGGTCAGGATGCAGAGGACGACGAGCATCCGGTACGGCTCGCCGCCGGCGATGCGCGCCGCGCGGACCGCGACCCAGCCGAAGACGCCGGTCTTCCGCAGGATGCTGGCCAGGATCATCATCCCGGCCAGCAGGAAGATGACGTTGAAGTCGATGTGCTCGAAGGCCCGCTCCTGGCTGACGATCCCCAGCAGGACCATGGCCACGCCGCCGGCCATGGCGGCGATCGTCTTGTGGATCCGCTCGGTGGCGATCAGGACATAGGTGGCGACGAAGATGATCGCCGCGGCGATCACGGGCAGGTCCATGGGTCAGCGGTCGGCGGGGCGCAGCAGCGCCTCGCGTCCCGCAGCCTGCACCCAGGCCAGGAGGAGCTCGAGCTGGTCGAGATACCCGGAGATCCGCCCGTCGGCATCGGTGATCGGCAGCCCGTTCAGGTGGGCGTGGTGCATCCGCTCGAACGCGTCGCGGACCGTCTCCTCCGGGCGGATCGAGACCGACTCGACCATCACGTCGGCGGCGGTCCGCACGCCCAGATCCGTCGCGTAGCGAAGGGCGGACTCGAGGTCGATGATCTCGCCCAGGAACTCCTCCGGGACGATCTTGAGGAAGATGTCGTTGACCAGGGTCCGGATGGGCACCAGGCCGATGAGCCGATCGGCATCGTCGACCACCGAGATCACGCGGCACTCCGGCCGCTTCACGGCGAGCTCGGCAAGGTGCTGCAGCGAGTCCGCCTCGTGCACCACGATCGGCTCCGTGCCGCGCAGGCGGGCCCCCACCTCGGCGATCCGGGTGGACTGGGTCAGGACGCGTGCCGCGCGCTCGGCGGCGGACTCGTGCTGCTCGCGCTCGAGGTCGCTCATGCCGCTGCCGCCCCCTCGGGCTGCTCCTCGTCCTCGAGCCTCAGGCGCCGGACGAGCGGCTGGGCCGTGGTTCCCTGGATGAGGAGCGTCAGCAGCACGGCGCCGAAGACGATCCCCTGCAGGAGGTTGCGCTGGGGAAGGTCCGCGGGCAGGGAAAGGGCCAGCGCCACCGACACCGCTCCCCGCAGGCCGGACCAGGCGATGAGGTGCAGCCAGCCGCGCGGCAGGCGTCGGGCCCACCCGACCGCGTGGGCCAGCCGGTAGCTGCCGCCCAGCAGGCCGTAGATGATCATGGCCCGCGAGGCGACGAGGGTCACCAGCGTCGCGACGGCGGCAGCCGCGGCGGCGAGCAGCTGCGGGATCCCGATCGACAGGCCGATGAGCAGGAAGACGAGCGTCGTGGCCAGGAAGCCGATGAACTCCCAGACGATGTCGATGGCGTCCTGGGCCCGCAGGCTGATGCCCACCCGCCGACCGTAGCTGCCCAGCACCAGGCCGCACACGACGGTGGCGATCAGGCCCGACTCGTGGAGCTGGGTCGCGATGAGGTAGGAGCCGTAGGCCGCAACGAGGGACATGGTCAGCTCGATGAGATGGTCGTGGATGCTGACCAGGATCCGCGAGACGAGGAGGCCCATGACCGCGCCGATGGCGGCCGAGGCGAGCGTGCCGAAGACCAGGCCGAACAGGACGGTGCCCGCCGAGACGTCGGCAGTGGTCACCATCTGCAGACCGATGGCGAAGATGACGACGCCCGTTCCGTCGTTGAAGAGGCTCTCCGCCTCCACGAGCGTGGTCAGCGGTCGCGGCGTGCCAAGCGGACCCACAACCGCCAGGATGGCGGCCGGATCGGTCGCCGCCAGCATGGTGCCCACCAGGAAGCTCAGGCCGAAGTCCAGGCCGATCACCAGGTTCAGCACCGCGGCCACCAGGAGGGCAGTGATGAGGACACCGGGGACCGCCAGCAGGATGACGGCCGCCAGCTTGTGCCAGAGCAGGACGATATCGGTCCGGTAGGCGCCCTCGAAGACCAGCGCGGGGAGGAGCACCGCCAGGAGCACCTCCGGGTCGATGTGCACGTCGAGCGGCAGCCGGCTGGCGGAGACGGCCACGCCCAGGACCACGAGCGCGACCGAGTAGGGCACCACGGCGATGCGACGCATCACCACGCCCACCAGGCTCGCCGCGGCCAGCAGCAGGACGAAGACCTCGACCGCGCCGACCGTTCCCGTTCCGATCACGGCTGCTCCATACAAACGACAAGGAGACCACGCGATGCGCGCAGTCTCCACCTTTGGCGCTGCGGATAGAGGCGCGCGCCCCGCCTCGACCGGGTCGCGGTCCGATCGGTCCCCGATGATACCCGACCGCTCGCCGCTATCATCGGTCAATGGAGGCCCCTGGCGGTCTGGCGATCACGCTGCTCGTGTCGCTGAGCGCGGCGCTCGTGCTTGGCACGGTGGCCAACCGGCTGCGCCTGGCCCCCATGATCGGCTACGTCGCCGCCGGCCTGCTCGTGGGGTCGTTCACCCCCGGGTTCGTCGCGGACCGCGCCGAGGTGCTGGCTCTCGCCGACATCGGCGTGTCGCTGCTCATGTTCAGCATTGGCCTGCGCTTCAAGCTCAGCGAGCTGGCGTCGGTGGGCCGCCTGGCGCTGATCGGGACGCCCGTCCAGGTTGCCATCACCCTGGGGATCGGATTCGGGGCCGCGCTGCTCCTGGGGTCGGAGCCCATCACGGCGGCGTTCGTCGGCGGCGTGGCGTCCATCTCGTCGAGCGTGGTGCTGGTCAAGATCGCCGGCGAGGAGTCGCTGCAGGCCACGCTCCACGGGCGGATCGCCATGGGCTGGACCGTCGCGCAGGACCTCATCACCGTGGTGCTGGTGGTGATCCTGGCGGCGCTCGCGGGCGGCGAGTCCGATCCCTACCTGCAGATCGCGCGCTCGGTCGCCCTGGCCCTGGCCTTCGTCGGCGCGGTGCTGGTCATCGGCTCCCGGGTGCTGCCCCGCGTGCTGGCCGAGATCGCCCGGCTCGGCTCGCGTGAGCTGTTCATCGTGGCGGTGGCGGTGGTCGCCATCGGCACCTCGTTCCTGGCGGGGCGGCTGGGGGTGTCGGTGGCGCTGGGCGCGTTCCTGGCCGGGCTGGCCCTCGCCGAATCGGACCTGGCCGCCTCCGTGCTGGGCGAGGTGGTGCCGCTGCGCGAGCTGTTCGCGACGCTCTTCTTCGTGTCGGTGGGCCTGCTGCTCCAGCCATCGGCCGTCGCCGAGGGGTGGGTGATCGTCGCGGCCCTGCTGGTCCTGATCACCGTGGGCAAGGCGCTCCCCATCGCGGCGATCGCCATCCTGGGCGGGCAGCGTCCGGCCCCGGCCTTCCGGGCCGGTGGGCTGCTGGCCCAGAGCGGCGAGTTCAGCTTCGTGATCGCCACCCTCGGCCTGCAGCGCGGAGCCCTTCCTGCCGGCACGTTCAGCCAGGCGATGGGCGCGGTGGTCATCAGCATCCTGCTCGCCGGTCCCATGGCCGACGTCATGGCGCGCATCGGCAAGCGGCTCGACCGGAGGCGGCAGCCGGAGACCGGGAGTGTCCCGGCCGGTGGCGACGAGGAGGCGCCACACCGCCACGCCCTGATCCTGGGCTACGGACGGGTGGGCAGGACCGTGGCCCGCATCCTGGAGGGGCGCGGCTTCCCGTACATCGCGGTCGACGCGGACTACCCGCTGGTCCGCGCGGCCGCGTCCGGCGGACTGCCGGTGATCTACGGCGAGGCCGGCACGCCTGCCGTGCTCGATCGGGCCGGCGTCGCCGAGGCGCGGATCCTGGTCGTGGCCATCCCCGATGCGCTGGCAACCCGGCAGGCGGTGACGTACGCGCGCTTCCGCAACGCGCGGATCGAGATCGTGGCCCGCGCCCACTCCGAGACGGAGGAGCTGGCCCTGCGCCGGATCGGCGTGGAGCGGGTGGTGCTCGCGGAACGCCAGGTGGGCAACGAGCTGGTGCGGCACGCGCTGCGCCGCTACGGCATCAGTGAGCGGGAGGTTGACGCGATCCTGCGCCGGGACGAGTGAGCGGAGCCATCGGTCAGGCCGGCCAGGCCTCGCCCATGCGCTCTGCGAGCTCTGCCAGCGTGTCCACGACCAGCGCCGGCGCGGTGTCGCCGGGGAGCGCCTGGATCATGCCCCACGGGCCGCGCCGGATCCACACCGCGCGCAGGCCGGCGGCGGCGGCGGGGAGCACATCGTTGTCGACCCGGTCACCCACGTACGCCACGTCGGAGGGAGCCGGCTCACCCATGAGGGCCAGGGCCCGGGCGAAGAAGCCCGGGTCCGGCTTGGCGATGCGCATCTCCTCGGACATGGCCATGACGTCCGGGGCGAGGCCCAGGGCCCGCAGCTCGGCGGTGCGGCTCATGGGCTGGTTGGCGATGACCGCTATCCGGTAGCCGTCGTCGGCCAGAGCGCGGACCGCGGGCAGCGCGTCGGGATACAGGTCGTCCTCGCGGAAGCCGCCATACGCGGCGGTCACGGCGGCGTAGTGCGAGCGCCAGTCATCGTGGCCCAGGATGCGGAACACCTCGCGGTGGTCCTGGCCCCGGGCGATCGCCGCGCCCAGCGCGGCCATGAACGTGAGGCGCGAGATCCCCAGCTCGTCCGACCAGACCGACCAGATCCGGGTCTCGTCGATCAGTGTCTCGCCCACATCGAGCACGACCCAGCGCTGTCCCACGGGTGAAGCCTACCGTCATCGCGGCCGACCCGTCCGCGCTCCGGGTCCGGACTCCGGCCCGGGCTCCGCTCCGGGCTCCGGTCCGGACTGCGGTCCGGGCTCCGGTCCGGGCTGCGGTCCGGGCTGCGGTCCGGGCTCCGGTCCAGGCTGCCCTGTCCGGCGGGGGTCCGCAACACTCGGGTCGCGGACGCGCGGGGGTTCCACACCTCCCGCTCCGGCCCCGGTCGCCCGTGGTTGCACACCATCCCGGTCCCGGTCGCACGTGGTCGCACACCGGGTGCGGGTACATCCGCGCCTGAGCCCTCGCTCTGCTGCGGTCGCACACAGTCGCACAACGGGTGCGGGTACATCCGCGCCTGAGCCCTCGCTCTGCTGCGGTCGCACACACAGCGCTGGTGAGCCGATGGCGGAGGATGGCGAGTGCCACCCAGGCACAAGCACGGGTTGTGAGCCGGGCCAGGCCCGATGACCCCCGTGACCCCGATGGCCCGATGACCCCCGTGACCCCGGCGACCCCGTGACCCCGTGGCCCGGGTGGCCCGGTTACGCCTCCTTGACGCCGGCCACCAGTGCCTGGACCGACGCCTTCGCGTCGCCGAAGAGCATGGCCGTCTGCGGCTCCGAGTAGAGCGGGTTCGCGATGCCGGCGAAGCCCGACGCCATGGATCGCTTCAGGACGACGACGTTCTGCGCCTGATCCACGTTCAGGATGGGCATGCCGTAGATGGGCGAGCCCTCGTCCGTACGCGCGGACGGGTTCGTCACGTCGTTGGCGCCGATCACCAGGGCGACATCCGCTTCAGCGAACTCGCTGTTGATCTCGTCCATCTCCTTGAGCCGGTCGTACGGGACGTTCGCCTCGGCGAGCAGGACGTTCATGTGCCCGGGCATGCGCCCCGCCACCGGGTGGATGGCGAACTCTACGTCCACGCCCTTGGCGATGAGCAGGTCCATCAGCTCGCGGACGGGCCCCTGGGCCTGGGCGACCGCCATCCCGTAGCCCGGGACGATGATCACCTTCTTGCCGTAGGCCATGAGCACCGCCGCATCCTCGGCGCTGGTCTCGCGGACCGTCTGCTCGCCGGCAGGACCTGCTGCGGTCACGCCGCCACCGGTCCCGAACGCGCCGAACAGGACATTCATCAGCGAGCGGTTCATGGCCCGGCACATCAGCTGGGTCAGGATGGCGCCCGAGGCTCCGACCAGGGTCCCGGCGATGAGGAGCGCGTAGTTGCCGATGACGAAGCCGGTCGCACCCACCGCGATGCCGGTGTAGCTGTTCAGCAGGCTGATGACGACCGGCATGTCGGCGCCGCCAATTGGCATCACGATCAGCACGCCCGCCACCAGGGCCACGATCACGTAGGCCAGGAAGAGGGCGACGCTGTTGGTGACCACGGCGAGGAGCACGGCCATGACCAGCAGCCCGCCCAGGACCACGGTGGCGACCAGGTTCTGGCCCGGGATGGTCACCGGTCGCGCCGGGATGTTCCCCTGCAGCTTGCCGAAGGCGATGATCGAGCCGGTGAGGCTCACCGAGCCGATGACCGCGCCGGCGAGGGTGGCGATCATGGGGACCACCGGCAGCAGGTCGGAGGACGGCCGGCCGTTCACCGCCAGGAGGAACTCGGACATGGCCACCACGGCCGCCGCGCCACCGCCGGCACCATTGAAGATGGCCACCATCTGCGGCATGGCGGTCATGGGGACCCGGCGCGCGCCGAGCACGCCGATCACCGCGCCGATGCCGCCGGCGGCGAGCAGGATCCACCAGTGCTGGAGCATCCCGTCGGTGGTGATCAGGGTCCACACCACGACGAGGGTCATGCCGGCCGCGCCGAGCAGGTTGCCCGTCCGCGCGGTCCTGGGCGAGGCCAGGAACTTGAGGGCGAAGACGAAGGTGACCGAGGCCACCAGGTAGACGAGGAAGGTGACGATCTCGAGCGTGCTCATCAGCGGTCACCCGGCCGCTTGCGGAACATCTCGAGCATCCGATCCGTGACGACGAAGCCGCCCACGACGTTCACAGTTCCCAGGAACACGCCCAGCAGGGCAAGGATGATCCGCAGCGGATCGTCGGCGGTGGCCGCCACCAGCATCGCGCCCACGACGATCACACCGTGGACGGCATTCGCGCCCGACATCAGCGGGGTGTGCAGCATGGTGGGGACCTTGCTCACGACCTCGTAGCCGACGAACGCGGCGAGGACCAGGACGAAGAGCGCGTCGAGCAGGGTGCGCGGGTCCAGGGACTCGGTCATTCCGCCGGCTCCTTGGCCGCGGTCGGGACCGGCGCGGGCTCGATGCCCAGGGCCTTGGCAGTTGCTTCGTGAACCACCTTTCCTCCGTGGGTGACGGTGGCACCGCGGGTGATCTCGTCATTGAAGTCGAGGACGAGCTCCCCGGATGGCACCAGGTGCTTGATGAGGGTCTGGATGTTCTTGCTGAACATCTGCGTTGCGCTGCCGGGCATGGTGGCCGGCAGGTTCGTGAAGCCGATGATCCGCACGCCGTTGTCGGTCACGATCTCCTTGCCGGGCTCGGTCAGCTCGCAGTTCCCGCCGGCCTCGGCGGCCATGTCGATGATGACGCTGCCCGGGCGCATGGTCCTCACCATCTCGGCGGTGATCAGGCGCGGGGCGGGGCGGCCCGGGATGAGCGCGGTGGTGATGATGGCATCGGCCTCACCCACCCGCGAGGCGATGAGCTCCGCCTGGCGACGCTTGTAGTCCTCGGTCATCTCGCCGGCGTAGCCGCCCGCGGTCTCGGCGCCGGCCTTCTCGTCCTCGGTCATCTGGACCTCGAGGAACGTGCCGCCCAGGCTCTGGACCTGCTCCTTCACCACGGGGCGCACGTCGGTGGCCTCCACGACGGCGCCGAGCCGTCGCGCGGTCCCGATGGCCATCAGACCCGCGACGCCCGCGCCGAAGACGAGGACCCGCGCCGGGCGCACCGTGCCCGCCGCCGTGGTGAGCAGCGGCATGAACTTGGGCAGCCGCTCCGCGGCGAGGACCACGGCCTTGTAGCCCCCCACCGTGCTCTGGCTCGACAGCGAGTCCATGCTCTGAGCGCGGGTGATGCGCGGGATGGAATCCATGCTGATGGCCGTGACACCCTGGTCGGCCAGGGCCTTCGCGAGCTGCGGATGGGAGAGCGTGCCCAGCGTGCCGATCAGGACGGTGCCGGCCGTCAGCTGCTTGATCTCCACGTCCGACGGGCGTCCGACGCGCAGCATGATCTCGGCGTCGCGGTAGAGGCTCGCCGCGTCGGGAGCGATGGTGGCCCCGGCTTCACGGTAGGCCTCATCGGTGATGAAGGACGCCTGGCCGGCGCCTGCCTGGACGATTACCTGGTTGCCGTCGGCGATGATCTGGCCGACCGCCTGCGGCGTGAGGGCAACGCGTGTCTCGCCCTCGGCCGTCTCGCGTGGGACAGCGATCTTCATGCGAACCCGTTTCTGTGCAGATGGCATGGACGAGCCGCCAGCTTGCACTGCGGAGCGGCTCGGGATTCGAAGTGTAGCAGAGGGTCCGGTTCACGCTGCCCGCAGGCACGGCCCGCGGAAAGCAGGACCGAGCTCAGCCGGCGTACTCGGCCGGGTGGTCGCCGCGATCGATCTCCAGGGTCTCCTCGAACGTGTCCAGCAGCTCGGCCACGCTCACGCCGTTCTCGTCGGCCGCAGCCTTGAGGTCCTCATACCGGATGTTGTGCTCGCCCATGTCCAGGTGAGCGCGTCTGCATCCACAGGTCAGGCACATGGAACGCCTCCTTTCGGTCCGATTCTGCCCCCTGTTCGGTCTGGTTGGCACGGTGTCTGCACCATCGACTGGACTACCCTAGTCCGCCGTGAGCCTCATCGTCGATTCGCTGGTCAAGACCTTTGGTCCCGTGCGCGCCCTGGACGGGATCAGCTTCAGCGTGGAGCCGGGCCGGATCTTCGGCCTGCTCGGCGCGAATGGCGCCGGGAAGACCACCAGCATGCGGATCGTCCTCGACATCCTGCGGGCGGACTCCGGGAGCGTGACGTGGGAGGGAACCCGCAACAGGGATCTGCCCCGTCGGACCTGGGGCTACCTCCCCGAGGAGCGCGGCCTGTATCCGCGCATGAAGGTGATGGACGTGCTGCGCTACTTCGCGGCGCTGTACGGCGTGCCCGAAGCACGAGCAACCGCCCAGGTCGAGGACTGGCTGGCCCGTTTCCACGTGCCCGAGTATCGCGACCGGAAGGTCGAGGAGCTCTCCAAGGGCAACCAGCAGAAGATCCAGTTCATCGCCGCCATCCTCCACGACCCGGACGTCCTGATCATGGACGAGCCGTTCAGCGGCCTGGATCCGGTGAACGCGGGCCTGCTCAAGGAGGCGTTCCTGGCGATGCGCGACCGCGGCAAGACGCTCATCTTCAGCACGCACCAGATGGAGCAGGTCGAGGAGCTCTGCGAGGCGATCGCGATCATGGATCACGGCCGCCTGGTCGAGTCCGGCACCCTGAGAGACGTCAAGCGACGCATGGGTCGCCAGGTGGTCCGCCTCTCCGTGGAAGGAACCGATGGCGCCGGCGCCGATGGCGCTGCCTGGGTCGACCGGATGCCCGGCATCAACGTCACCCGCCGCGGCGAGGACTACGTCGAGATGCACGTCGCCTCCGGCACGGATCCGGAGTCCATCCTCGCCGCGGCGATGCAGCGTGGGGACCGCGTGACACGGTTCGAGATCGCGGACCCCTCCCTCGAGGAGATCTTCATCGAGAAGGTCGGACACGTCGACGTCGACGAGGAGCGGCATCTCGCCGACAGCCCCCGGTTGAGGGACGGTGAGGAGCGCGACGACGGCGTTGAGCCGGCCGGGGAAGCGCGCCCGTGAACCCGACGCTCGCCCGCCTTCTCAACAGCCTGCCCCTGGCCGGCAGGCTCTTCCCCAACGCGTACTACGTGGCGCGTCGCGAGTACGCCGTACGGGTCCGTAACCGGACCTTCGCGATCCTGACCATCGGCCTGGCAGTGGTGGGCCTTGCGCTGGCGCTGCTGCCGCTGGGAATCAAGCTCATTGGCGGCGAGAAGCCGGTGAAGGTCGCCGTCTACAGCACGGCGACCGACCTGTCCGTCGATCCGGTCGCGACCCTGCAGTCGGTCCTCAACTCGATGTCAACGTCCGGCACCTCGAGCCCGGCCTCCACGGGCACCAGCAGCAGCGGTACCCAGTTCACCGTCAGCGCCGTGAACGACCCCGTTGCCGCCAAGGAGTCGGTCCGCTCGGGAGCGCTGAACGGCCTGCTCACGATCTCGCGCACCAGCGACGGTGACCTGGCCTTCGATGTGTTCACGAAGGCATCCGCCGGCGACCGGAACCTGGCCCTGCTGCAACAGGCGGCCACCTCCATGGCCATCTCGGACCGCCTGGAGCGCGCCGGCGTGTCCGCCACCGACCGGGGGCGCATCTTCGCGCCCACCGCGTTCAGCATCACCGCGGCGAACCCGAGCACGGCACGCCAGAACAGGGCGGACTACGTTCCCTCCTACGTCCTCGCCTACGTCTTCGTCATCCTGGCCTTCATGGCCGTCCAGGTCTACGGCAACTGGGTGGCGGCCAGCGTGGCCGAGGAGAAGAGCTCGCGGGTCATGGAGCTGCTCATCACCGCGGCGACGCCCCGGCAGCTGCTCTTCGGCAAGGTGCTGGGCAACAGCGCCGCAGGGCTGACCCAGTACGGCGCGGTCCTGGGGGCGGCGCTGGTGGGCTTCCTCGCGCAGGGGCCGATCTCCAACGCCCTGCTTGGCGATCCGAACGCGGGCGTCTCCATCCCCGGCCTGACGCCGCTGCTCGTCATCGGCTTCGGCGTCTTCTTCCTGCTGGGCTTCATCCTGTACTCGATCCTGTATGCCGCCGCCGGCTCCATGGCCACCCGCCAGGAGGACGTCCAGCAGATCGTGGTGCCGCTGACCTTCGTGGCCCTGGCCGGCTACCTGGCCAGCTTCGTCGCGCTGCCGTTGATCGACGCCGGCTGGGTCCGTATCGTGTCCTGGATCCCGTTCTTCTCGTCGTACCTCTTCCCGGCCCGGATGGCGCTCTCGCCGCCGGCACCCTGGGAGTACGTGGTGAGCATCGGCCTGCTGGTGGTGGGGATCTTCGGCGCGCTGTGGATCGCCGCCCGGATCTACGAGGCCGGCGTCCTGCTCTACGGCCAGCGCCCGACCCTGCGCGCCATCGCCCGGGCCACGATCCAGGGCCGCTAGGGCCGGTGGACGCCGCGACCGTCAACGGCCGGCGCCTTGAGCTGGTGCGCGGCGACATCACCGCGCAGGACACCGATGCCATCGCCAACGCCGCGAATGCGGCGCTGCGTGGCGGGGGTGGGGTCGACGGCGCCATCCACCGCGCAGCGGGGCCGGGGCTCCTTGCGGAGCTGCGCCTCCGCTACCCCGGTGGCACCCCCACCGGAACCGCCGTCGAGACCGGCGCTCACGCGCTGCGCGCGCGCTGGGTTCTCCATGCGGTGGGGCCTGTCTGGCGCGGCGGCGACCACGAGGAGGCGGACCTGCTCGCCGGCGCCTATCGGTCCTGCCTGCGGCTGTGCGACGAGCTTGGTGCCCGCAGCATCGCCTTCCCCGCGATCAGCATGGGAATCTACGGCTACCCGGGTGCGGAGGGTGCCCGGATCGGGGTCGCGACCGCCGCGGACCACCTGCGGGGCGACACCCGCATCGAGCTCGTGCGGTTCGTGCTGTTCGGGGACGAGACGTATGCCCACTTCGCCACCGCGCTGGGTGAGCATGGCGTGTGCTGAGAGATTGAGGATCCGCGTGTAGCCGGCCGACACACGGGCTCCGGGTGCCAGCCCGCCTGGGAGGTTCGCGGCGCCCGTCCGCACTCGACCGACGCGTGCCCCACCACGGGGACGGGCGTCCCGGCGCTACCCCACGCGCCCGGCGTGTGCTGAGTGTGCTGAGAGACTGAGGATCCGCGTGTAGCCGGCCGACACACGGGCTCCGGGTGCCAGCCCGCCTGGGAGGTTCGCGGTGCCCGTCCGCACTCGACCGACGCGTGCCCCACCACGGGGACGGGCGTCCCGGCGCTACCCCACGCGTCCGGCGTGTGCCCGGCGTGTGCTGAGAGACTGAGGATCCGCGTGTAGCCGGCCGACACACGGGCTCCGGGTGCCAGCCCGCCTGGGAGGTTCGCGGCGCCCGTCCGCACTCGACCGACGCGTGCCGCACCACGGGGACGGGCGTCCCGGCGCTACCCCACGCGCCCGGCGTGTGCCCGGCGTGTGCCCGGCAATTGCCCCGGCGTGTGCCCGGCGTCCGTCAGCCCTCGCCCGGGCCGGCGGCCGAGGTCCGCATTCCCCGCCCGGGCGTTCGTGGTCGCAGCGCGAACCGGTCATCGGGTGGCGCCAGCCCGGCGGCGGCCACCTCGTCCCCGGCGACCATCGCGCTGAGGTACTCCCCGAGGACCGGGCCGTGCTTGAACGCGTGTCCCGATCCGCCGCCCGCCACCCAGGCGTTCTCCCAGCGCGGGTCGCGATCGATGATGAAGTGGGTGTCCGGCGTCGTCTCGTACTGGCAGATCCGGCCCTCGGCAACCGGCTGGCCGGCCAGCGCGGGGAAGCGTCGCGCCACGAACGTCCGTGCCGCGGCGACCCGCTCGTCCGAGAGGCGGCGTTCCTCGTGGTCGGGGTCCACGACGGGACCCGGCCAGTCGGGCGCGACCTTGAGGCCGCGGCCCTCCACGGATGGCAGGCCGTAGAAGGCGCCGTCGTAGTCGACCCAGGTCGGCAGCGTGCCGGCATCGAAGCGCGGGTCGCCGGGTGGCGTGGCGAAGAAGACGATCTCCTGGCGGGTGACGCTGATCTGCTCCGACAGCGCCGGGACCAGGCGCGGCAGCCAGGGCCCCGCGGCGAAGACGAAGCCATCCGCCTCGAGCACGCCGCCATCGGCCCTGCGGAGCCGATGCAGGCGCCCGCCGGCACCATCGGCCTCGCCCGGAGGGAGGACGCGCGCCCGCAGGAGCGTGCCGCCGTCGCGGACCACGAGCGCAGCCACGGCCGCCACCGCCCGCCGCGCCATGAGCACCACCGCCTCCGGTTCGTGGAGCACCCAGCCAATGCCGTCGGTCGCGACCTGCGGCCAGCGACGGGCGAACTCGTCCACCGCGAGCCGCTCGGCCGGGATCCCCAGCCGGGTCAGCGTCGCCAGCGACTCCCCCTCGAAGCCGTCGGCAGCCTGCGCAAACCAGGTCACCCCGGTCTCCACCACGAGGGGCTCGTGCACGGTCTCCTGCAGCTCGCGCCACTGCACCAGCGCCCGCCGCTGCCAGCGCGGGTAGACCTCATCCGATCCGTGGGCCGATCGCGAGACGCGCGTGTCACCGCCGGAGGTGGCCAGCGACGAGCCCGGCGCGTACTGGTCGACGAGGACGACGTCCGCGCCCCGACGGCGCAGCCAGAGCGCCGTCCACGCACCCATCACCCCGGAACCCACGACCACGATCCGCGTGCCACTGATCATGGGCCGATGGTAGCGGTGACCGTGCCGCTGCTGCGATACGCTTACGCCGATGGACGCCCAGGCAGCCCGCCCCGAGCCGCCCGCTGCCGCGACGGTGCCGGCCGAGGTGATACGCACCGATGGTCTGACGAAGCGCTACGGGTCCGTCAGTGCCCTGACCGACCTCACCCTCGCCGTCCGGCCCGGCGAGATCTTTGGCTTCCTCGGCCCCAACGGCGCCGGCAAGTCGACCATGATCCGGACCCTGCTGGGGTACCTCCATCCGACCGGCGGCGGCGGCACCGTCCTCGGCCTGGACATCGAGGGGGACAGCGTCGAGATTCGGCGGCGCACGGGATACCTCCCCGGCGGGATCGCCCTGTACGGGTCACTGACCGGCGCGGACGCCCTGCGCTACCTGGCCGACCTCCAGGGCCAGCCCGCGGTGCGGCGCGAAGAGCTCTGCGAGCGCCTCAAGCTGGGCACGCGCGACCTGCGCCGGCGCGTTCGCGACTACTCGCGCGGGATGCGACAGAAGCTGGGGGTGATCCAGGCGCTCCAGCACGACCCGGAGCTGGCGATCCTCGACGAGCCCACGGAGGGGCTCGACCCCCTGGTCCAGCACGCGTTCTACAGCATCCTCGACGACCTGCAGGCCGCGGGCCGGACGGTCTTCTTCAGCTCCCACGTCCTGCCCGAGGTCGAGCGCGTCTGCGACCGGGTGGCGATCATCCGGGCCGGCGAGCTGATGACCCTGCAGACGGTCGAGGAGCTCCTGTCCCGGCGGAAGCGGCGCATCACCCTTCGCTGGCGCGGGGCGGCGCCGGACCTGTCGTTCATCGAGGGCCTCGAGGATCTCGAGATCCGGGGGAACCGCGCGACCGCGACCCTCCTTGGCGAGGTGGGGCCGTTCGTGCGGACGGTCGCCTCGCCGTCCCTGGAGGACCTGACCATCGAGCCGGCCAGCCTCGAGGAGGCGTTCCTCGAGTTCTATGCCGATGGCGACGGGCGCTGAGCCGATGGTGAACCGGACCCTGCTCCTGCGCACCTGGCGGTTCGTCTGGCTGCGCGTCCTGATCGTGGCGCTGGTGACGTTCGCCTGGGGCTGGCTGCTCCTCTTCTTCTACAGCCAGTTCAGCGACGCCATCCGGCAGCTCGTCGCCTCCAACCCGATCTTCGAGCAGTTCGCGAACTTCGGCTCCGGCAACCTGTTCACCGTCCCCGGCGCCATCACCCTGGGCACCCAGCACCCGTTCCTCATCGCCCTCATCGGCATCTTCGCCGTCGGCTCGGCCGCCCTGGCGATCGCCGGGGAGCGGCAGTCGGGCACCCTGGAGGTGCTCCTCGCGCGGCCCCTGCCGCGGCGCACGTACCTCGTCACCCAGGCGGTGGCGATCCTCGCCATCGCCGGCCTCCTCGTGGCGCTCCTGCTCGCAGGGATGGCCCTTGGCATGCGGACCCAGGGGCTCGGGGACCTGGTGGACCTTGGGCAGCTGCCCCTGGTGTGGGTCAACGGGTTCCTGCTGTGGGCCGCCTTCACCGCCTTCTCGCTCGCCGCATCGGCCAGCTTCGACCGATCCGCGCCGGCATTGAGCGTCTCCCTCGCCTACCTGCTCCTGAACTACTTCCTGGTCATCCTCGGCTCGTTCTGGTCCGATGCGAAATGGATCCAGAGCTACTCGCTCTTCGACCACTTCCAGCCGCAGGAGATCCTCACCGGGAAGGCCGACCCGTACGACTTCGCCCTGCTGACGCTGCTCACCGTGGTGCCGCTGGCGTACGCGCTCTGGATCTTCCCCCGGCGCGATCTCGCCGCGCCCGCCTAGCGACTGCCGGCCTCGGGCAGCTGCAAGGCGTACGCGATTGCCTCCGCGTGGGTAAGGTGCATCCCTTCGGCCCAGGCGGCGGCGGTCTCGGGCTTGTCACGAAGGTAGATCGGGTCGTAGCCGGCAAGCGAGCGGTTCGAGGGGTTCAGGCCTGTTCCGGTCGTGCGCTCCAGGTTGGCGACCGCCCCGGAGATGCGGGCCGCCCGCTCCTCGTCCTTCTCGAGCAGCGCCAGCGCGGCGAACGCGTCCAGCACCAGCGCGTAGCCTGACACGTCACGCACGTCGTTGAAGATCTGGAGCGCCTCGCGCAGGCGCCTGCGCGCATCGGCCGGTTTGTTCTCGCGAACATCGATGAGCCCGACGTCGTACAGGGACCAGCCGAGCATGAACCCGTCACCCAGCTCGCGGAAGTAGCCTTCCGCCTTCTCCCCGTGCTCGCGAGCCATTTCCAGGTCCTCGTCACGCCAGCCGATGGTGAGGTACGCCCACTCGGCCTTGGCGAGCCCGGCCTGATCGCCGAGCTCCGTGTACAGCTTCTTCGCCTCCTCGATCGCGTTGTAGGCCGCCGAGAGATCCTCCCGGTGCTCGACCATGGCGCTGAACCCGATCGGGAACGACAGGTTGTACCAGGCTTCTGCGATCGCCGCCTTGTCGCCCGTCTGCTGCCGCAGCTCGAGGCACTCGCGGTAGGCCGCGCCGCAGCGATCGAAGTCCCCCATCCACCAGTACAGGCCGCCGAGCGCCTCCAGCGCGCTGGCTCGCACGGCCGGGTCCACCTCATCGGCCGGCATCTCCAGCGCCCGTCGGGTGCGCTCCTCCCCCTCGGCGAGGTAGCCACGCATCTGGGCAAAGCGCCACATCGCCGCGACCATCCGCAGCGCGAGCGAGGCATCCCCATGGTCGACGGCCCAGTCGACCGCGGCCCGCAGGTTGTCGCGGTCCGCCTCGAGCCAGTCGAGCCACCTGCGCTTGTCGTCACCCATCAGGTGTGGAGCCGCCTGCTCCGCCAGCGCGGTGTAGTGCTCCGCGTGGCTGCGCTGCAGGTCCTCGGCGCGACCGGTCTCCTGCAGGCGATCCATCGCGTACTCGCGGATGGTGCTCAGCATGAGGAAGCGTGGCTCCTCGTCAGGGTCGGCGACCTGGCGCAGCAGGCTCTTGTCGATCAGCGACGTGAGCCCGTCGAGGACGTCGATTCCCA
Organism: uncultured Chloroflexia bacterium; assembly: GCA_963805645.1. Taxonomy (GTDB): domain Bacteria; phylum Chloroflexota; class Limnocylindria; order QHBO01; family QHBO01; genus CAVXEH01. The sequence continues at coordinate 127,397 of CAWDVA010000006.1, forward strand.
GCTGCTCACCGGCGCAGACCGACTCGATCGCGTCCAGGCGCGCGCCGCCCGAGAAGACCGACAGCCGACGAAACAGCGCCCGCTCACCCTCGTCCAGGAGGTCGTAGCTCCAGTCGATGGCCCCACGCAGGGTCTGCTGCCGCTCCGGCCGATCCTGAAGACCGCCGGAGAGGAGGCTGAGCCGATGACCCAGCCGGGTGAGCATCGCCTGCGGGGTGAGAACGTTGATGCGAGCGGCAGCCAGCTCGATGGCCAGCGGCAGGCCGTCGAGGCGCGCGCTGATCTCCGCGACGGCGGGCGCGTTCTCGTTCGTGACCGCGAAGCTCGGCTTGACCGACACGGCACGCTCGATGAAGAGGGCCACCGCCTCGTACTGGCTGAGCGACTGCGGGCTCCCCGGCTTGCGCGGGTCCGGAACCCCGAGCGGCGGGACCGGGTACTCCCGCTCACCGTATACGCGAAGGGCGCTGCGGCTGGTGGCCAGGACCGTCAGATCCGGTGCCGCGGCGAGGAGCTCGGCGACGCGGGGAGCCGCATCGGTCACCTGCTCGAAGTTGTCCAGGATGAGGAGCATCCGGCGGCGCCGGACATGCTCGGTCACCGCTTCCATGGGCGACAGGCCGCCGCGGTCGGCCAGGCCCAGCTCCTGGGCAATGGTTGCCGGGACCAGCTCCGGATCGCGCAGGCTCGAGAGCGAGACGAAGAAGACGCCGTCCGGATAGCGATCGGCGACCCGCGCCCCCACCTGCAGCGAAAGGCGGGTCTTCCCGGTCCCACCCGGACCGGTCAGCGTCAGCAGGCGGGAGTCCGCGAGGCGCTCGATCACCTCGCCCAGCTCGTGCTCACGCCCGAGGAAGCTGGAGAGCTGGATGGGCAGGTTGTTCGGCGTGGCGTCGAGCGTCTTGAGGGGCGGGAACTCGGAGGGCAGGCTCTCGATGACCAGCTGGTGGATCCGTTCCGGGCGGGTCAGGTCTCTCAGCCGGCGCTCTCCCAGGTCCCGGACGGTGACGCCCTCTGGCAAGCTCGTCTCGGTCAGGATCCGGGTCGCGTCGGAGAGGAGCACCTGGCCGCCGTGGCCTGCGGCGGCAATCCGCGCGGCGCGGTGGACGTCGAGCCCGATGTAGTTATCGGCCGTGTCGCCCGCCAGGGAGGCCTCGCCGGTGTGCAGCCCGATGCGGATCCTGATCTCCACTCCCTCCGGCCAGTCGTGCTCCGCCAGGCCGCGCTGCGCCGCCACCGCGGCCACCACCGCGGCGGGCGCACTCGCGAACGCCACGAAGAAGGAGTCGCCCTCGGTGCCCACCTCGGTGCCGCCGGCATCGGTGATCGCGCGGCGAATCACGTCACGGTGCGCGTCGAGGAGCGCGGGCCATGCGTCACCGAGGCGTTCCGCCATCTTGGTGGAGCCCTCGATGTCGCTGAAGAAGAACGTCACGGTGCCGGTGGGGAGTGTGGGCAATGTCGCGGCCTCGGCTGTGCGCGTGCAGTTTCCTTCCCCGGAGTGCCCGGGACAAGCCCTGCGGTGCGAAAGAGGGCGCGCCGGCTTTGGAGTACCCTCCCCGCCCATGGCCTCGCCAGCGGAGCGGGCGCGACCCGCCAACCCCTTCGTGGCACTTGCCCACCGCCCGGTGCTCACCGCCATCCTGGGCGCGCTGTGCATCGCCTTCTCGGCGGTGCTCGTGCGGCTCTCCGGCACGTCGCCGGCCACGGCGGCCATCTTCCGTTGCGCGTACGCGATTCCGGCACTCGCCCTCCTTGCCTGGCTCGAGCGACGCGCATACGGGCCTCGCCCATGGGGGCAGATCCGCCTGGCATGGGTGGCCGGCATCTTCTTTGCCGTGGACCTGGTCGTCTGGCACCACACCATCGAGTTCGTCGGGGCGGGGCTCGCCACGGTCCTGGGGAACACCCAGGTGGTCATCGTCGCGTTCCTGGCCTGGGCGCTGCTGGGTGAGCGACCGTCGAACCGCGTCCTGGCGGCGATGCCGGTGGTCCTGGTAGGGGTGTTCCTCATCTCCGGAGTGGTGGGCGCCGGTGCCTACGGCAGCAATCCGCTGCTCGGCGTCATCACCGGCGTGGCGACCGGGTTCTCGTACGCCGGGTTCCTGCTGATCCTTCGGCGGGGCAACGCGGACCTGCGGCGTCCCGCCGGTCCCCTGCTGGACGCCACCTGGATCGCGGCCCTTGCCGCCATCGGGCTGGGGCTGCCGCTCGGCGAGGTCAACCTGGTGCCAACCTGGCCCGGGCACGGCTACCTGCTTGCGCTGGCCATCAGCTCGCAGGTCATCGGCTGGCTCTTCATCAGCGTCTCGCTGCCCCGGCTGCCCGCGTCGCTGACGAGCGTGATCCTCACCATCCAGCCGGTCGGGGCGGTCCTGCTGGGGATCGTGCTCGTCAACGAGCACCCGTCCCCGACGCAGCTGCTCGGCGCGGGCGTGATCCTTGCCGGCCTGATGCTCGCCACCCTGCGTCGCCGTCCCAACGCCGATCCGATCGCCGAGCCGGAGCTCGGGTAGCCCGGTATCGTGTGACGCGCATGGCGGGCGGAACGCTACTCCTCACCGGCGCGGGGCGGCTCTGCGTGGCGCAGGCGGTTGGCGCCCCCATGCCCGGCGTCCTGTCCCCCTGGGCCCTGCTCATTCGCGACGGGCGCATTGCCTGGGTCGGTGCCCCCGACGAGGTTCCGCACGAGCAACCGCCCGACTCGGTCGAGGACCTGGGGACCGCGCTCGTCACCCCGGGGCTGGTCGACGCCCACACGCACCCGGTCTACGCAGGCGACCGCTCCGACGAGACCGCCGCCCGCCTCGCGGGCGCCCCGTACACCGGCGGGGGCATCCTGCGCAGCGTGGCCGCCACGAGGGCGGCCTCCGACGACGAGCTCCGCCGCCTGGTGGGCGTGCGGCTGCAGGCCCAGCTGGCCGCCGGGACGACCACCGTCGAGACCAAGTCCGGGTACGGGCTCTCCACCGACGAGGAGCTCCGGGCGCTGCGCATCATCCGCGACGTCGCCGCGACGACCCCGGTCCACGTGGTCCCCACGCTCCTTGGCGCGCACGCCGTGCCGCCGGAGGCAACCTCGGCCGCCGAGTACGCCCGGCTGGTCGCCGACGAGATGATTCCCGCCGTCGTCGCGGACGGGCTCGCGAGGTTCTGCGACGTCTTCTGCGATCGGGGGTTCTTCTCGGTGGCGGATGCGGACATGGTCCTCTCCTCCGCGAGCGCGCACGGGCTCGGGTTGCGGGTGCACGCCGAGCAGCTGGCACGCACCGGGGCAACCGAGCTGGGGCTGCGCTTGGGAGCCGCGAGCATCGACCATCTGGAGCAGCTGGACCCCCAGGGGATCGCGGCGCTGGCCAGCTCCCGCTCCGTGGCAACGCTGCTTCCGGGGCCGGCGGTCGTCATGCGCGGGGGCCTGCCCCCGGCTCGGGCCCTGCTCGACGCGGGTGCCACGGTCGCGCTCGCCAGCGACGCCAACGCCGGCACGTTCGGCGGCTGGGGTGCCATGCCCCAGGTCATGGGCCTGGGTGCCACGCTGCTGGGCATGACGCCTGAGGAGGCCCTCACGGCGGCGACCGCCGGCGGCGCGGCGGCGCTCGGCCTCGGCAACGATCGCGGGCGGCTGGCGGCGGGGCTGGCCGCCGACCTTGTCGCCTGGGATGCCGAGCACGAGGGCGCCTTCGCCCTGCGGCTCGGCAGCGTGCTCGCCCTGCGCACCTGGATCGGCGGCGAGGAGGTGCGGCTCGGCTAGCCCTCCGGGGACTCCTCGGCAACTGCGGGCGGGTCAACGATCATCAGCCGCTCGCGCTGGATCCCGCGCCCGATGAGCCTGGCGAACCGATCCGGGACCCACCAGCGCAGGAAGAACAGCCGGCAGCCCAGGCAGAACCCGGTGGCCGCCAGCAGCCCCTGAAGCACCACCACGGCGGCCACGGGCACCCAGCCCCACGGCGTGATGCCAACTGCGAGGAGCGCGCTGCCGATGGCGAGGAAGACCGCGCCCATCGCCTGGGCAAAGCGCGGCGGGATCTCGTGCTCGAGCTCGGATGGCCCAAGGCGCGCGGCGCGACGGATCAGTGGCCAGGGTCGCGAGAACGGGAAGAAGCGCGTCCCGAACGCGGACGAGGCGCCCAGCGCCAGCCCCACCGCGATCGTCAGCGGCCACCAGCCGTAGGCCACGGCGATGACCAGGGTCAGGGCGGAGGTCGCCGCGCCAAATCGCTGGCCGCGCGGATCGATCCAGCGGCCGGCAGCGGGCCGCTTCTCCGCGGCGAGCGATGACGAGACTGTGACGGGACGGGAACGGACGATGAACACGAGCGACTCCTCGGAACATGCGGTCGCGGGCGATCCGCAGGGGTGTGGGCGCGGGACGGCGAGGAGGCGCGGAGGCGGCGGGCCGGACGGGCGTCCAGCGAGGTGACTACGCGGCGGCTCCCCGCCGTGTACAGGTCGAGGGCTCGCCTTCGAGGCGGCACAGCAGGTCCACCGGGCTCGGGGCCGGGCGGGTGGCGTGGAGGAAACGTCGCGGGCTGCCGTGCATCGGCCGCAGGATAGCGCGGACGACGCGCTCCCGCCAGCGGCCCCGTATGATGCGCGGATGATTGACCGCTACGACATCGCCGTCATCGGCTCCGGCGCAGCCGGAGAGGCGGCTGCCTTCCTCGCCGCGGAGCGCGGAGCCTCGGTGGCGATCATCGAGCGTGACCTCGTTGGCGGCGGCTGCCCGTACTGGCAGTGCATGCCATCCAAGGCGCTGCTCCACGCCGCGTCGGTGCATCACGCCGGCGGGGACTACCCCTGGGCGAAGGCGAGCGACTTCCGCGACTGGATGATCAACCGCGAGGGCATCCCCTACCCGGACGACGCATCGCACGTGAAGGCGTTCGAAGATGCCGGCGTCGCGGTCCTCCGGGGCGTCGGGCGCTTCACCGCTCCCGGGCGGCTGGAGGTCGTGCGCGACGGGGCGGCCCCGGTCGAGATCGAGGCGCGCGACGTCATCGTGGCGGTTGGCTCGCACTCGAAGATCCCATCCCTTCCCGGCCTCGACCAGATCGAGTACTGGACCAACAAGAAAGGCACGGGCGCCCGCGACCTGCCCGATGGACTCGTGATCCTGGGCGGCGGTCCGTCGGGCGTGGAGCTTTCGCAGGTCTATGCCCGCTACGGCGTGCCGGTGACGGTCGTCCACCCGCGCGACCGGGTCCACGACCGCGAGCATCCGCGAAGCTCCGAATACCTGGGCCGCGGCCTGGAGCGCGACGGCGTCACCCTGCGGCTCGGCGTGCGCGCCACCGGCGTCCGCGCCGGCGCCGGGACGAACGGCCGCCACGTCGTGGACCTCTCGGATGGCTCCACCGCGGAGGGCGAGGCCGTGATGCTGACGATCGGCCGCGAGATTCCGCTCACCGACCTGAACCTGGCCGCCATCGGCGTCGAGCCGGAGAAGGGTCGCGTCCGCTCCAACGAGCGGCTGCAGATCGCGGAGCACGTCTACGTCGCCGGTGACGTCGCCGGCCCTGAGCTGCACACGCACACCGCGCACTACCAGGGCGAGCTGACGGCGATGCTGGCGCTGGGCGACGCAGTCGACGTGGACATGCACGCGATCCCGCGCGCGACGTACACCGACCCGGAGACCGCATCGGTGGGTCTCATGGTCGAGCAGGCCACCGAGCGTGGCATCGATGCGGTGGAGTTCACGCAGGACCTGGCAAAGGCCGCGCGGGGCTACGTCATCGAGGCCGAGGGCCACATCACCATCGTTGTCGACCGCGCGAACCGGATCCTGGTGGGCGCGTTCATGGCCGGACCGGCCGTCAGCGAGACCATCCACGAGGCGGTGCTGGCGGTGAAGGCCCGCATCCCCATCGACGTCCTGGCGGACACGATCCACGCCTTCCCGACCTCGTCCCGCGTCTTCGGCACCGCCTGCATCGAGGCCGCTCGCTCGCTCCCGCGCGCCTCCTAGGCTCGGTGCTCTCCCGCCCGCCCGTCGGCTGATGCCCACGCTCGAGCAGGCGCTGCTGCTGACCGCGCTCTTCTTCGCCGCCGCCGTCCTGTACGGGATGGTCGGCCACGCGGGCGCCTCCGCATACCTGGCGGCCATGGCCTTCGTGGGGTTGAGCGCCGACACCATGAAGCCCACCGCCCTGGTGCTGAACATCCTGGTGGCGATCCTGGTCACCAGCCGGTTCGCGCGGGCCGGCTTCGTCCGGCCGATCGCCATCATCCCGTTCCTGGTGGGCTCGGTGCCCATGGCCTTCGTGGGCGGTGCCATCCAGCTCCCCGGCGAGATCTACCGGCCGCTGGTGGGGGTCGTGCTGCTCATTGCCGCGGGCCGGTTCGGGCTCGTCCGTGGACAGCCCGAGGAGTTCCCGCCCCGCGCGCCGTGGCCCCTGGCCCTCGGCGCGGGGGCCGCGCTGGGCCTGCTGGCCGGGCTCACGGGCACCGGCGGCGGGATCTTCCTGACGCCGCTCCTCATCGCCGCGGGCTGGGCGGGCACCCGCTTCGCGGCCGGCGCATCGGCCATCTTCATCCTCGCAAACTCGGTGAGCGGGCTGGCGGGTGCCATCGGCTCCGCTGCTGCGCTGCCAGCCTGGCTCCTGCTCTGGCTGCCCACGGTGGCGGTCGGCGGGCTCATCGGCTCCGACCTGGGCAGCCGGCGGCTGCCGGCGTCCGGCGTGCGGCGCGCCCTGGCCGTCGTGCTGTTCATCGCCGGGCTCAAGCTCATCTTCGTTCCCTAGGGTGCGGCGACGGGCGAACGGCCCGCGTCCTGCTGGCCCGGGCGCTCGAGGTGCCTTCGACATGCGGACGACACGGATCGGTGGCACCATGGCGCGCCTGATGTCGCCGATTCCACCCATGCCTGAGCCCGTCCTCGACACCCGTGCCCGGCCGCTCCGCGACCTGCGCATCTCGGTGACGGACCGATGCAACTTCCGCTGCGTGTACTGCATGCCGCGCGAGATCTTCGGCCGCGACTGGGCGTACCTGCCGCGCGAGGAGATCCTCACCTACGAGGAGATCGCGCGGCTTGCCGCCATCTTCGCCCGCCTGGGCGTCCACAAGGTGCGCCTCACCGGCGGCGAGCCACTGGTCCGTCGCGACCTGGATGCGCTCGTCCGGATGCTCGCCGCCAACCCGGCGATCGACGACCTGGCCCTGACCACCAACGGTTCGCTGCTGGCGGAGCACGCCGCGCCCCTGGCGGCGGCCGGCCTGACGCGGGTGACCGTCTCCCTCGACGCGGTGGACGACCCGACCTTCGAGCGCATGAACGACGCCCACGTGCCGGTCAGCCGGGTGCTGGAGGGGATCGACGCGGCGGAGGCCGCCGGGCTGGGTCCGGTGAAGGTCAACATGGTCGTCAAGCGCGGCTGGAACGAGCACGCGATCCTGCCCATGGCCCGCCAGTTCCGCGGGACCGGGCGGGTCATCCGCTTCATCGAGTACATGGACGTGGGCCACTCCAACGGCTGGCGCCTCGACGAAGTGGTGCCGGCATCGGAGATCCTGGCCAGCATCGCGGCCGAATTCCCCCTGGAGCCGATGGCACCCACCCGCCGTGGCGAGGTGGCCCGGCGCTACCGCTACGCCGATGGCGGCGGCGAGATCGGGCTGGTCGCATCGGTCAGCCAGCCGTTCTGCGGTGACTGCGTCCGGGCCCGCCTCTCCGCCGACGGCAAGCTCTTCACCTGCCTCTTCGCCGTGCTGGGCCACGACCTCAAGGCGGTGCTCCGCGGCGACGCTACCGACGGGGAGATCGAGGCGCGGCTGCGCCGCCTGTGGGGCGCACGCGACGACAACTACTCCGAGCGGCGCTCGGCGGCGACGGCGGGCCTCGAGAAGGTGGAGATGAGCTACATCGGCGGCTGAGCCGCCGACCCGTCCCCGTGGATCGCCCCCCGCGTCTCGCGCAGCGGGCGGCCGGAGTGGTGCCGCTCGACGGCCAGGATCTCCGCCACGATCGCGGCAGCCACCTCCTCCGGCTCGTCCGCGCCCAGGTCCAGGCCCGCGGGCGCGTGGAGCCGTTGGTGTTCGGCATCGGCAAGGGTGATGCCCTCGGCGGCGAGCTCGGCAAGGAGCTTGTCCGTGCGCCCGCGGGGACCCAGCACCCCCAGGTAGCGGAGGCGCGCGATCCCCGCCCCGGCCAGCGAGCGCAGCACCTCGCCGTCGCGCAGGTAGTTGTGGCTCATGACCACCACCGCGGTCCGTTCGTCGGGGCCGATGGCGTCGGCGACCTCGAGCGGGCTGGCGTCGATGAAGCCGTACGCCCCGGGGAACCGGTCCCAGGTCAGGAACGCGCGCCGGACGTCGGCGACCACCACGCGCCATCCCATGGCAGCCGCCTGCCGGACCAGGGGAATGGCGTCGTGCCCAGCCCCGCAGACCACCAGGCGGAGGGGTGGCCGGACCACCTCCAGGAACGCGCGCGCCGTGCCGCCGTCGGGGAGCGGCAGGTCAACCATGCGGGACGGTCCCGCGAGCAGGGCGGCCTCCGCGACGCGGCGGGCCTCCCCGTCGACGCCGGGGGCGATGCCGCCAACGACCGCGCCGTCCGCCCGAACGAGGAGGCGCGCGCCGGGGGCCGGCTGCGCGCCGGACGATTCCACCACGGTCAGGAGTGCGGCGGAGCGATCCTCGTCGATGGCCGCCCGCAGGATCGCCCCGGTCTCGATCGCCAGCGCGGCCGGCTCCACGAACACGTCGATCGCCCCGTTGCAGCCCAGGCCGTATCCCCAGACCTCGTCGCCGTCGGCGGTCATGTCGAAGGTCAGCAGCCGCGGGACGCCGCTCGCCATCACCTCGCGCGCGGCCCGCGCGACGTCGTCCTCGAGGCAGCCGCCGGACAGGTTGCCGACCGTGGCCCCCGAGCCCGGCACGAGGAGGCGGGCGCCCGCCCGACGGTAGGTGGAGCCACGGGTGGCCACGATGGTGGCAAGCGCCATCGGCTCACCTCCGGCGGCTCGCTCCTCGATCGCGGCGAGCACCTCTCGCATCTCGCTCACCCGCCGATCCTAGCGCTCCTCGGCCGATAAGATGCGAGGGTGACCGCGCCCGCCCGATTCCCGCTGCGCACCAGCCGGCTCCTTCTGCGGCCGTTCACGAGCGACGACCTGCCCGCCTTCCACGCCATGTATGGCCGGGACGACGTGTGCCGCTACCTGCCATGGCCGGCGCAGAGCCTCGAGGAGTCGCGGGCCATGCTGGAGCGGATCAGGACCAAGACCGCCATCGGGCCGGGCGACGACGAGGACGGACTGCGGCTGGCAGTCGTGCTCTCGGAGACGGGAGCGCTCATCGGCGACGTCAGCCTCTGGTGGGAGAGCCGCGAGCATGCCCAGGCGGAGATCGGCTTCGTCGTGCACCCCGGGCACCACGGCCGCGGGTACGGATCCGAGGCCATGCGGCTCCTCCTCGACATCGGCTTCCGGGAGGCTCGAATCCATCGGATCATGGGGCGGTGCGACGCTCGCAATGCCGCGTCGGCGGCGCTCATGGAACGGCTCGGGATGCGCCGCGAGGCGCACCTGCGCGAGAACGAGTTCCTCAAGGGCGAGTGGACGGACGAACTGGTCTACGCGATCCTCGACCGGGAGTGGCTCAGCGCCCGGGAACGCTGAACAGCACCCCGGGATTGAGGAGGTTCTCCGGGTCCAGGGCGCGCTTGATGGCTCGCATGGCGGCGACATCGGCCGGACCCCGATCGCGTTCGAGCCAGCCCACCTTCGCCACCCCGATCCCGTGCTCGGCGCTCACCGCGCCGCCGGAGGCGATGGCCAGTCCCAGGACGGCGTCGTCGACCGCCTCGTCGTCGGGGTCGGGTCCCAGGACGTTGACGTGGAGGTTCCCGTCGCCCACGTGTCCGTAGATGAAGATCCGCGCGTCCGGGGCGACCGCCCCGATCGTCTCGCGCACGGCGAGGTCGAATGCGCCGATGCGGCCGATGGGCACGCTGACGTCCAGCTTGTGCGGCACGCCCGCGGCGTTGACCGATTCGGTGTGCCCTTCGCGCAGGCTCCAGAGCCGATGGCGCCCGCCCTCGTCGCTGGCGGCAACCGCATCCCGGGACGGCAGGGCGGCGACCGCCGTGACCAGCTCGTCGGTGGGATCGGACACGGCGGCGCACTCGACGAGCAGGTAGCGCGGATGCGGGTCGCGGAACGGTGCCTCGGCCCCGGTGTGTGCCATGACCAGCCGCATCCCGTCGTCGTCGAACAGCTCCGCGGCGGTCAGGCTGCTCAGCGAGCGCCGCAGCTGGGCGGCGAAGGCGGCCGCCTGGCCGGCGTCGTCGACGGCCAGCAGCGCGACCGCGCGCTTCGCGAGGAGCGGCACGAGACGCAGCCGCACGCGGGTCACGATCGCCAGCGTTCCCTCGGACCCCGCGACGAGAGCGGGAAGCGGGTAGCCGGTGTTGTCCTTGACCAGGCCCGGCAGGCGACGCATCACCGACCCGTCCGCGAGTACCGCCTCCATCCCCACGAGCTGCTGGCGCATCGACCCGTGGCGGAGGACGTTCACGCCACCCGCGTTCGTCGCCACCATCCCGCCAATGGTCGCCGAGTCGCGCGAGCCCATGTCCACGCCGAAGTCCCAGCCGGCGCGGCGCGCGTGGTCGCGCAACGCGGCCAGGGTCACGCCCGCGCCCGCGGTCACCTCGCCGGCGATGGGGTCGACCGGCTCCAGCTCGCGCAGGCGCAGCATCGAGAGGACGACCTGGGGCCGCGGCGCACCGTGCGCATCGAGCGGCGCCATGGCGCGGGGGACGCTGCCGCCGACGAGGCCCGTATTTCCTCCCTGGGGCACCAGCGCCGTGCCGGTGGCTGCGCAGGCGCGTAGCACCGCCGCAACCTCATCCACGGAGCCGGGACGCACGACCGCCGCCGCCACGCCGTGGAAGCGCCGCGACCAGTCCGTCTCGTACGTGGCGCGCAGGTCCACATCGATGAGGCAATGGGCGTCGCCCACTGCCGCGCGGAGCGCGGCGAGCAGGGAGGCAGGCAGGGCGGCGCCATCGGCGGGGTGTCTCACGGAGGAATCATGGCGCAACCCGGCATCTCGATGAGGACAATGGGTCCATGACGACCGAGGAGATCAGCGTCCGGCCCGCCACCCCGGCCGATGAGGAGCCGATCGCGCACCTGTACCAGGAGCTCCACGACGCGGAGTGGCACGGTCGGCCGCCGTTCCCCATCGCCTACGAGGCGTTCCTCGATGAGGTGCGCTCGGTCATGGCACGGCCGGACGTGCGTGTCCTGGTCGCCGTCGGCGGGGAGACGGTGATCGGTACGGCGCGTGTCGAGCTCGCGGCGCGGCCCTACGGGCCCATCGCCGAGATCCGACGGGTGGTGGTGACCGAGGCGTGGCGGCGGCACGGGATTGCCACCCGGCTGATGGCCGCCGCGGAGGAAGCCGCGCTCGCCCTCGGGACCGGGAACCTGCGCCTCACGGTGGTGTCCGACAATGACGGCGCGCGTCGCTTCTACGTGGGACTGGGCTACGAGGAATTCGCGGTCCGCTACCGCAAGCGCACGGACAACGTCGGCGCAGACGCGCACTGAGACCGGTGCGAGGCCGGCATGGCCCGAGCCGTTCGGCACCCCTGGCGGCGCTTTCCTCGCTATGCACCGACCGGACCAATAGCGGATGGCCGCGGAGCCAGGTCCGGAGTAGCGTGGTCAGTGATCCGGCGATCGCCGGGGGGAATGCCGTCACGAAAGGTCCCGCGTGGATCCCTATCGAGTCCTGTTCGTCCATCCCAGCGCCCCTCAGCCGGTGATTCGCGCCGCGTATCACGCGCTGGCACGCATCCATCATCCGGACCGCACCGACGATCCGGAGGCGGAGCGCCTGATGGCCCAGCTGAACCTGGCATACGCGATGGTGCACACGCCGGAGGCACGCAGCGCGCTCGCCCGCGAGCAGAACCGCGGAGGCCACGGCCAGCCGGCTGACACGCCTCCTGCGCAATCCGGCCGTCGGCCGGCCGGGCTGCAGGAGACCATCAGGATCCGGAGGAAGCAGGCGACGAGCGGCCCGGCGGGGACCGCCGCGACCGCGGCCCGGGACGGCGACGGCGACGGCATCTCTCCGGTGGTCATGGACTACGGCCGTTACGAGGGGTGGCGGCTGGAAGAGATCGCCCACACCGACCGCGGATATCTCGAGTGGCTGCGCCGCAGCCCCGCGGGTCGGCGCTTCCGGACCGAGATCAGCCGGCTGCTCGCAGCACCGGCGACGTAGCGGAGGCGCGGCCGGCCCCGGCTGTCTTGCGGCCGGGTTTCGGCGGTCCGGGGCCCGTCCCCTCCCGGGCTCGGTGGACCTCGCGTGCGAGAATGTGACCGGACCCTGCGGGGCACGAGGGGTGCGAGGTGGATCCGGAGCTGTCGGAGTGGACGCCGGCGAGCGGTCCCGCGACTGACCGACTGGCCTCGCTGATCTCCACCCATGAACGCGACCTGCGTCGCGTGGCCGTCGCCATCACCGATGACGCGCAACGCGCGGACCGGGCCGTCCTCGCCACCTGGGCCTGGGCCGAGCGACGGGTGGACGCACTGGGCACGGCATCGGAGGCGCGGGCGCGGCTCCTGCGCCGCGTTGCCCGCGAGGCCGAGCGAAGGGCCAGGCCGCCATGGCCCGCGCGACTGCGTGATCGCGTGCGTCCATCGCACGCCATAGCGCCGGACCCGGGGCGCGACCCCGTCCTCACCCGCGTCCTCGCGGGCCTGACCAGCGAGGACCGCCGGATGCTCGCACTCCGGCACGCCGCGGGACTCACGACCGAGGAGATCGCCGGTCAGCTGGACTTGACCGGGCCGGGGGTTCGCGCCCATCTCGATGACCTGCGGGGGCGGCTCCAGTCCGCCCTCGCCATCCCTTCCACGAACGGAGAGGGCACTCCGCTCACGGATCTGGAGATCGAGCTACGGATCGCAGCTCGCCTCGTGGTGTATCTCGACCGCAGGGCCATCTCGGTGGCGCCAAAGGATCCAGCTACGGCGGCACGCTCGCTTCTGCGCCGAGCCACCCGCCGCCCGCGGCTCAACCGCCGGCGCCTCGCCGTGGGCACTGTCGTGGTTCTCGCCATCCTCGCCGTGGTGCTCCCGCTCTCGCTCGTGCCGCCCTCCGGACCCGCCAGCACGGCACCAACCCCAGCTCCGGGCACGCTCCTGCCCATCGCCGGATGGGACCAGCGCCCGCTCGGCAGTGTCGACGGCCTCGCCCGGGTCATCGGCTGGGCGCCGGACGGGGCCCACGTCGCGGTGGCCGGCGGCGGCATCACCATCTATGACCGGTCAGGTGGCGAGGTGCTGAGCTTCCACGGCGACGATGCGGTCTGGCTCGATGCTGACAGGCTGCTCGTCCTGCATGAGGGCGGAGCGGGCGAATCCGGTCTTTCTAACCTCACGCTTCGCTCTCTGGCCGGCCGCGGTGAGCTCCTGGTCTCGCTGGATACCCCCGGTCCGGTCACTGAGATCGTCAGCGGACCGAGTGGTTCGGTGGCCGTGCTCAGGCGCTCGTTCTTCATCACGCCGCCGATCCAGTTCTCCATCTTGCGCAGCGGTGGGTTCTCCCGCCCGATGGACGGCATTCCGCTGGCGTGGACAGCGGATGGGGCCCGTCTGGCGTACCTGGCACACCCCGCGCCGTCCACCAAGGACTACCGGGGCGTCCTCCACGTCCTCGACGCCGTCACCCTGGCCGATCGCGATCTGGCCATCACCATCGAGGATTCGGAATTCAGCGCGATCGACGGGTCCGGCCGCTACCTCCTGGCCTGTGTCGCGCCCGCCACCGGTCCCGATGCCTGCGTCCTGGGCCTGGTCGACCTGCGCAACGGCACGACGCAGACATCCTCGATTCTGGGCCAGGGCACCATCGCCAGCTGGGCGGCCAATGGATCCGTGCTGGTCCAGCAAGGAGGAACCATGTTCCGCTGGATCAGCGGCAGCAGTCCCGTGGCGCTGCGCTGGCAGCCGGAGATATCCAGCCCGGCTCTCGGGATCACACCGGCCGGGTCGCGCGTCGCGGTAGGCCTGCTCCACGGACCGGGTGCTGCTCGCCTGGTCGCCGGCAGCGAGCCGCCCATCATCGTCGTCCCCGGCCAGTCCGTCCGCTCGCTGGCCGCTTCCCCCGACGGCACGCGTCTGGCCTTCATCGAGACGCACCTGGGGCTGAGCACGGTCATGCTCGTGTCCCTGCCGGCGCCGCCGCCGGCATCCGGGCTGCCCGCTCCGTCTCCCGTCGCGACCCCGCCGGCAACCCCGGGCCCGACGCTCGCGGGCCTTCCCCTGCTGGCGATCTCCGACGCGCCGACCTGGAGCTTCTCGACAGGGAACATCGATGCATCCTGGGGACCGCACGTCTACATGCACGACGGTGGCTACCCGTTCGACGACGAAGACGGCACGACTGGGATGGTCCCGCTCGAGCTGTCCGTGTTCGATCTCGCCGACGGCAGCTCCAGGGCCATCGAGTCACCGCTGACCGACGAGGAGGAGCTGGCCGTCGCGTTGACCGATGGCAGGTACCTGGTGCTTGAGGCGTTCCGACGCCCGGGGCCGCCCCCGAGTGCGAGCAACATCGGCTGCCCGCCGGAGATCGCGCAGCCCATGGCCTGGCGCCTGCTGGCAGCGCCGCTCGGCACCGATGGTGCCCCGACCGCACCATTCCGGGTTCTCGACAGCGGCACCGCGTCGCGGGTCTTCTCGCCGGCTGGCGTGGAGGGAGTCACCTGCCCGGCCACCGTCCTGCCCGCCGTCGCCGTCGCGAACGAAGGCGTGGCCTATGCCGTCGAGGCACCTGCTGGCGGCTACCCGTGGGCCACTCGCATCAGCATCCGTCGCCTGTCGGATGGCACCGCAGTCCGTACAGCATCGACGCGCGCGACCGTGGAATGGCTGGGCCTCGACGAAGGCATCGTGGCCTGGACGGAGCGCGAGGACGCGAGCGTCACGTCCGAGGACGGGGTCCTCCTGCAGGTGATCGCGCCGCTGGACGCGGCGGTCCAGACGCTGCCGCTTCCCGCCGGCGACGGTCAGCTGGCGTGGGACACATTCACGACCACCGGCGGCGGCATTGTCTCCAGCGCTGGAGATCAGCCCGGCGTCGCGTTGTCATCGGTCTACTGGCTCGACCCGGCCAGCGGAGCCGCCGAGCGGATCTCGCCTGCCGGTGCAGCGTGCTGGCTGGGGGGAGCCGGCGACGGCATGGCGATCATGAGCTGCGACAGCCTCCCGGGCGGCCTGTCGCTCCTCTGGCGCGAAGACCACGGCCTCGCCCTCCTGGACTCCGTCTCGTATGGAGACTGGTCCATCGCCGGGGGGTGGATCGTCACCTCCGATCGGGGGTGGGAGACCTACCTGGCCGGCGTTCCGCTCCCCGAGGTGCTCCGCTAGGTCCGCCGAGGACGGCGTGCCGTCCACCGACCACGAATCCGATGCCCGCGCATGCGAGAATGCCGATCAGCACCGCGTGGTGCTGATCGGGGGTGGGACGTGGATCCGGAGCTCTCGGACTGGACGTCGGCGGGTGGGCCCGAGACCGACCGCCTGGCCTCGCTGATGGCGACCCACGACCGCGACCTGCACCGCGTTGCCATCGCCGTGACTGATGACGCGCAGCGCGCGAGCCGGGCGGTGCTCGCCACCTGGACCTGGGCGGGGCGCCGAATGGGCTCCATCGGGAGCGGGTCGGAAGCGCGCGCACGGCTCCTGCGTCGGGTGGCGCGGGAGGCGCGACGCAGGACAGGCACGCCCTGGCTCCTCAGGCTGCGAAACGGGCTGCCGCTGATCCCGAACCGCCCGGCCAACCCCGACACCGGCCGGGATCCGGCCGTGGTATCGGCGCTGGCCCCACTGACGGTCGAGGACCGCCAGATGCTGGCGCTGTGGCATGCCGCGGGCCTGACCACCGAAGAGATCGCGGCGCAGCTGGAGCTCACCGGGCCCGGCGTGCGCACCCACCTCGGCGATCTGCGTTCCCTGCTGCGCCGGACGCTCGGCATCGGGGATGTCGACGAGCGTGGGGAAGCCCTGACGGACCGCGACGTCGACCGTCGGATCGGCGCCCGGCTCCTCGCCCATCTCGACCGGCGAGCGACACCTGGTGCCCCGAACTCGGGCGAGGCGCCAGACGTCGACACCGCCGCTCGTTCCGTGATGCAACGCCACGTGCGGCGGCCACGGCCCGGGAGACGGCCGGTCATCGTGGGCGGCATCGTCCTCCTCGTGGTCGCGGCCATGGCGCTGCCGCTGTCGATGCTGCCGAGCGGCGCCGGAACCGCGGGCGCCACGCCCAGGCCGTCGCCCGGCACCCTGCTGGCGGTCGCGGGATGGAGCCAGCATCCGGTGGTGCGCGTGGACGGCACGGTGGAGATCATCGGCTGGTCTCCCGACGGTGTGCACGTCGCGGTGGCGGAGGGCGTCGCCAAGCAGGTCGCGGTCTACGACCGGCGCGGCACGCCGGTTCGCACCTTCGATGGCACCGATGCCGCCTGGATCGACGCCAACCGCCTCCTGGTGCTGGCCGACACCGGGAACGGCGCCAATCTCGTTCTGCGCACCCTCGACGGCACCGGCGACCTGCTGCTCTCCTGGCCGGGATCGGACGGCCCGACCACCATCGTCGCCGGCGGCGGAGGCATCGCCGTATCCACCGGTCCCGGCGGATTCGACTTCTCTCCCGGCGTCCCGGCGACGGCGCGGATCACCTTCTTCGTGCTCCGCGACGGCAGTCTCCGCGCCGGACCCACGGGTATTCCCCTGGCCTGGAGCCCGGACGGAACCCGCCTCGCGTACATGGCGGCTCCGGCGCTGGCGTCCGGTGGCTACCAGGGGCAGCTGCACCTTCTCGACGCCGCCACGATGACGGACCGCGACGTCGGGGCCACCGTCATGCAATCGGCCTCGTCGGCCATTGACCCCACCGGCCGACACCTCCTCGCCTGCGTGCCAGCATCGAGCGGCGGCGCCTGCGACCTGGGCCTCGTCGATCTCCGGGACGGATCGGTGCAGGCCTCGTCCATCATCGCCCGGACCGCGGTCGCTGCCTGGGCTCCGGACGGCTCGGCCATGATCCAGGCCAACGGGACCGTCCTGCGCTGGGCACCGGGGGATGAGCCCGTGGCCCTGCGCTGGCAGCCCGAGCACGGCAACCGCGTGCTGGGCATGGCCACCGCCGGCGCCTGGTTGGCGGTGGGTCTTTACCAGGGACCCATCACGCCGCAGCTCGTCGCCGGGACCCAGCCGCCCATGGTCGTCGTCTCCGGTCCGGGCGTGCACTCGCTGGCTGCCAGCGCGGACGGGCAGCGGCTTGCCTACGGCCAGCTGCTGCGCGGGAGCACCACCATCGTCATCGCCTCCCTGCCCCGGGCGCCGGCGTCGCCGCTCGCCTCTGCCGCGGCCGCGCCCACCCCGGCACCGTCCTCTCCGGCCGCCTCATTCGAGGGCGCCCCCATCCTGGCGCTGGATCGGACGTACTCGGCCGAGATGACCTCGAACGGCACCGCCGTGTCCTGGGGACCGCACCTCTACCTGCAGTCGGGCGGGTACCAGACCGGGGATGGCAGCACCTTCACCGTGGTCCCACTCACGCTGTCAGTCCTCGACATCACGACGAAGGTCGAGACCCCCGTCGACGTGCCCCTCGCGTCGGACGAGATGCCGGCGCTGCTCAGGACGGACGGCGCGTACCTGGTGGTCGAGGCCTACCGGCGCCTTGGACCGCCCGGCGGCGACAACAACGCCTGCCCGCCCGAGCTCACGCAGCCGGTGGCCTGGCGCATCCTGGCCGCCCCGGTGGACCAGGATGGAGTCCCCAGCGGACCGTTCACGGTGCTCGACTCCGGCACGGCGTCACGTGTCTTCACCCCCGGAGCCCGGCAGGGAGATCCGTGCGCCCTGGTGGTGCCACCCTCCATCGACGTCACGGACGGCCGGGTGGCCTACGCCGTCGAGGCTCCCACCGCCGCCAACCCATGGGCCACGCGCCTGATCGTTCGCCGCCTCGCGGACCGGGCCGTCGTCCGGCAGGAGGTCGCCCCGGCCACGATCCAGTGGCTGGGGCTGTCCGGCGACGTGCTTGCCTGGGCCGAGCAGGCCGACGCAAGCGTCTCGTCCTCGGGGACGGTCACGTTGCGGTCGGCGGCACTCCTGGACGCCCCCGCCCGCACCGTTCGACTCCCCGCCGGCGCCGCGGCACCGAGCACGCCCTGGTTCCTGATGGCCGGCACCGCGCTGCTGTATTCCAGCTTCGACGCCAACGGGGTGGAGCCGCCAACCATCTGGCGGCTGGACCTGGCCACCGGGGATACCAGCCAGCTGGCCCCGCCGGCAGGCAGCTACTGCTCCCCGATCGTGGGGAGCAGCGAGATCGTCTTCGTGCGCTGCGACAGCGGCAACGGGTCGGGCACCACCTTCGTCTGGCGTCCCGGACACGACTGGGTCGTCCTCGGCGAGACCGGGGGGCCGATCGGCGTCACGATCGGCGGCGGCTGGGTGATCCTGACCGACTGGTCGGACCAGGGCCCCCGGCTCATAGGCTTCCCGATCAGCGAGCTGACCGGCCAGCAGCCGCGCGGCTAGCCCCCGCTCGGCAGCGGGATGCGCCTGCCCAGCAGCGCGCCGATGTTGTCGAGCGCCTGGCGCACCGTCCACGGCGAGTCCGGGCTGGCCAGGTTCTGCAGCCCGGTGTCGTTGAGCATGGCCTTCAGCGACGGCGCCAGCTGGCCGCCCAGGTCGGCGGTGCCGACCAGCACGATCCGCTCGTGCCCGCTCCCGTCGATGAACAGCAGCACCGGGGTGTGGCTCACGTCATAGGCATCGGGCTGGTGCGTGTACCAGTCGATCGGTGCCGGACTGGCGACCGCCTGCCTGTCGTGCACCACCCCGAAGAAGCTCCAGAAGCGGTCGAGGTTGTCCGGGGTCCCGGTCAGCATGGTCCAGTCGGCGGACACCAGGTCCGCGTACGCGGCGAGGCGCTCCGGCGTGTCGCGTTCCGGGTCCACCGTGACCTCCCACAGCGCCACCCTGTCCTGCAGCGCCGCCGCGTGGATCGCCTGCGAGATCTGGATGAACGCCCCGGTGGTCATGGGGCACAGCTCATGGCAGGCGGTCAGGAACGGGTAGATGACCACGATCTTTCCCTGCAGGTCGGACAGGTGGACGGTGTTGCCGTGCTGGTCGATGAGCGCGACGTCCGGAACGGCCTGGTCGACCTGCGATCCGGTGATGGGCGGTGGCGCGCTGAGGGCGCGCCAGGCAAAGAAGCCGATGGCCGCGATACCCACCAGGCCGACGCCGGCGGCAATGCGAAGGGACAGCGGAATGCGCACGAGCGGACGCTCTCGTAAGGGGGCGGAGGGGTGGCCCCCTGATGATAGCGGCTCTCAGCGCCTCGCCCGCACCAGTCCGCTGGCGGCGGCCATGGCTGCCAGAATCAGCGCCGCCCCAAGCAGCTGCACGAGCGTGAAGCGCTCCCCCAGCAGGATCGCCGAGCCGATGGCGGCGGTCGGCGGATTGAGGAGCAGGAAGGCCGACGCGCGCCGGGCCTCCAGCCGACGCATGCTGACGATGACGCCCATCGCCGCCAGCGCCCCGGGGCCGAGCCCCAGCCAGACCACCGCCGCCACCGCGTCTGCGCGCAGCGGCCTGGCACCGGCGCCCGCCGGCGCCAGCAGAACGAGCACCAGGGCAACGGCCGAGGTCAACGCCAGGGCCGTGGCGCCGATGGCGGGGCCCGGCAGGTCGTACGCGTGGGACCAGCGGCGCGAAAGCACCAGGAAGCTGCCGAAGAGCACCGCGGCGACCATTCCGATGCCGACGCCGAGCGCCTGGTCGCCCCCCAGGTTGACCTCCCCCAGGAGCGCGGCGCCCACCAGCGCCAGGGCCAGGGCGGCCAGCGTCGTCGCCTCCAGCCGCTCGCGGAGCAGCGGCACGGCGATGACCGCGGCGAGCACCGCGTACATGCCGGCCACGAAGGCGGTGATGCTGGCACCTGCGAGCGAGACCGCGGTGTTCATGGCCAGCACGAAGGCGGGGCCGGCCAGCAAGCCGACCACGGCAAGCCGCCAGGCCGATGCCCGCGTCAGGCGCCGCGGCCGCAGGGCCGGATGGGAAGAAACCGCCACCACGGTCACCAGCGCGACGGACCCCAGCACGCCGCGCCAGAGCGCGGCGGTGAGGGGGGTGAACGAGCGCAGGGCGACGGCAGTGGCCACGAATGAGGAGCCATAGATGATCGCGGTGCCGGCGGCAGCCGCGGCGCCAACCGGATCCAGGGCAGTCGTGGTTCGCTGCGCCATCGGCGTCGTGGCTCCCTCTCGGTCTCGGCCTGTGCGCCGGGCCTCGAATCCTACGCTGATGGCGGCGCCCAGGTGCCCGCGGGCACCGCCCCGTCCGGGACGAGCGGCAGCGAGCGGATCCGCACCCCGCTGGCCGCGGAGATGGCGTTGGCGATCGCCGGCGCCGGGGCGATGATGGGCGTCTCGCCGGCATCGGCCGACGGCAGGTCGGCGGTCGAGGAGGATGACCTCAGTGGGCGGCAGGTCACGGAAGCGCGGGACCCCGTAGGCAGACTGGGCCGCGTTGGGGATCCGGCCGTCATCGGCTCAGCCCTCGCGGATGCGGGCGGCGTACTCGGGGAAGAAGCGGGTGATCACGGTGAGGTCGAAGCGCCGCATGATCGACTCCTTCGGCTCCCGCTCGAGCAGGAAGGCCATGCTCCGCTGGACGAGCGACTCGGGGGCCTCGCCGGCACGGCCGAACCGCTCCAGCTCATCACGGCTGACGCTGACCCGATGCCGGGTCGCACCACCTTCGTCGCGCACCTCGACATCACATTCCCACCCCGGGCCCGATGGCGACGTGACGACGGTGATCTCACTCACTACTCCACCTCCGGATTCGGGTGCATGCCCCCGAGCCTACCGCGATGCGGCCTCCTCGTCGCGGGCGGCCACGATCCTGCGGCGAACGGGGAGCAGCAGCACCCGGCCCACGAGCACGAGCAGGGCTGCCGCCAGGGTGGTGCCTGCTGCGACGCCCCAGCCGGCCACGTACCCGGCGTGTTCCACGATCGCGCCGAAGGCGAGGGGCCCCACCACCGCGCCGGAGTTCGGCCCCATGCGGACGATGGCCATGGCGACCGCCGGCGCGCTGGGGTTCGTCCGCGCGACCACCAGCAGCACGAGGCCGGAGTACCCCCAGGCGCCGATGAAGGCGACGAGGGTGGCGCCGACCACCAGCGGAACGCTCCGCGGCGCCAGGGCCAGGACAGAGAACCCCACGGTTCCCACGACGAGCAGCCCGATGACCAGGAGCAGCGAACCGCGCGACCACCGGTCGGCCAACCAGCCGGCGAGGATCCGTGTCGACATGCCCAGGAAGCTCCCCGCGGTGAGCAGCAGTCCGGCGACGTCCTGCGGGATGCCGCCGGCGACCGACGAGGAGACGCTGAACCCGGCCAGGGCGTTCGACGCGGTGGTCGCCAGGCCGGCGCCCAGCGCGAGGACCACGAGGGCGGAGATGGGCGCGTCCCCATGGCGGGCCGTGGACCGCGCCGGCTGCTCGGCGTCATGGGCTCCGCGCCACAGCAGCCAGGTCACCACCAGCCCGATGCCCGCGGCCAGTGCGTACGCCGCCCGCCAGCCGATGGTGAGGCCCACCGCCGGCACGGAGAGCCCGGCCAGCACCGCGGCCAGCGGAATGGCGGACTGCTTGACGCCATAGGCGATTCCCTGGCGGGTGGCCGGCACCGCGACCGCCAGCAGATGGTTGGCACCCACCTGGATCAGGGCGTTTGCCGCGCCCGCCGCCACGAGCCAGGGCAGCAGGGACGACAGGCTGCCGGGCAGGACGGCGATGCCGGCCATGGTGATGATGGTGGCGACCAGGCCCAGGGCAATGGTCCGCTGCGGCCCCAGGCGGTCGGACAACGAGCCGGCCGGCAGCGAGACCGCCGCGGAGGCGGCGAAGAACGAGCCGATGGCGACGCCGAGGCCCAGCTCGCCGAAGCCCAGGTCGCCGCGGATCAGGACCGCGAGCCCGCCGAGGAGCAGGACCGGCAGGACCGAGACGGTCGCCGCGGCGAGCGTGGGGGCGAGCGTGCGTGCCAGGCGGGGATGGAGGGCGGGTCCGGCCATGCCCCCCATTGTCGCGATCAGGAAGCGGCGCGACCCTGCGCGGCGGGAACCGGCGCGGCGAAGTCCTGGTTGGGGCCGGTCACGACCACCTCACCGCGCTGCTCGGTTCCGCCCGTGCGCACGAGATACGCATGGTGGATCTCCGTGCTCCCCGTCGAGAGCGTTCCGCCCACGCTGCAGTAGCGGGTGGCCGACAGCTCGATCGAGCGGCGCACCGCCTCGACATCGATGTCGAGGCCCTCGACGACGTGGAGCAGGTCGACGCGCGTGAAGATCGCGGGGTTGGCGTCCTCCCGCTGGTCGCCGGTGGCATCGACGGCGTACCGGGTGACCTGCTGGCGCTTCTTGCGCAGGATGGAGATCACGTCCATGGCCGTGCAGGCGGCCACGGCCACCGGGACGAGCTCCGAGGGGCTGGGGCCGGTGCCGCCGGACCGGTCGTCGAGGACGAGCCGATGGCCGCTCCCCGTGGTGGCCTCGAAGCGAAGGCCGTCACCGTCCAGGACGACCTCTGCGGACTTGCGGCTCATGTGGGCGTGCTCCTTTCAGGCGGCGACGGCGGCGGACTGCTCGTGCAGGATCGCCAGCAGATCGGTGCTCTCGATGATGAGGTGGTCGACGTCGTCGAGGCGAATCTCGGTCCCGGTGTACTTCGGGAAGAGGACCCGGTCGCCCACGGCGACCTTGATGATCTCAGTGTCGTCACCGATGGCGATCACCTCGCCGCGCTGCGGCTTCTCCTTGGCCGTGTCGGGCAGGAAGAGGCCGCTGGCAGTCACGGTCTCCTCGGGAACGATCCGGACGAGGACGCGAGCCCCGAGGGGCTGAACCTGGTCGAACATGGAACTCAGAAGAACCTCCGGTAGGGTCAGTGGATCTGCTGCTGGCCGAGCCCCAGCATCGTATCGATGCGGGATCGGTCGAAGCCGACCACCGGGCGGCCGTCGATCTCGATGACCGGGACGCCCATCTGGCCGGTACGACGGACGAGGTCGCGCGCGGCGGCGGCGTCGCGGCTCACGTCGACCTCGCGGAATGCAATGCCGCGGGCACGCAGGTAGCCCTTCGCGCGCGTGCACCACGGGCAGGTCGGGGTGGTGAAGACCAGGACCCGATGCCGGCGCGGCAGGGCGGTCATGCGCCTGCCTCCAGCGAGCGGAGCGCCCGCTCGAGGCGCTCGCGCGCCTCGGTGGCCACCGGCGCGACGCCGGGATGGTCGACGACGCCGAGCGCCGAGAGCGGATCGATCGCCTCAACCAGCGTCTCGCCGTCCACCTCGCGCAGCACCACGTTGCAGGGAAGGAGCGCGCCCACCGAAGGATCGGCCTGCAGGGCGCGATGCGCGAGCGGCGGGTTGCAGGCGCCGAGGATCACGTACGGCGGCCAGTCGACGCCGAGCTTGGCGGCGAGGGTGGCGCGCACGTCGATCTCGGTCAGGACGCCAAAGCCCTCCTGCCGGAGGGCGGCCTCCACCCGAGGACGGATCTCGTCGATCGGTCCCGCAAGGCGGGTCTGGACGGTGTAGGTGCTGGTGGCTGGCATGGGTTCCTTTCCGGCTCAGGCACCGGCCCGAACGAGGGGCCGGTCGACGGCTGTCTCCGTGGTGCGCCGGCGGACGATACGGTCGATGACGTCGCAGGCCTCGACGATCGCCGGCTCGGCGAGCTGGTAGCGCACGGTCGTGCCTGTCCGCCGTCCGTCCACCAGGCCTGCCGCGCGGAGCACGGAGAGGTGCTGGCTGGCGTTGGGCAACGTCACCCCGATCAGATCCGCCAGCTCCCCCACCGATCGTTCGCCGCCGCGCAGGACGTCGAGCAGCATCAGCCGCTTGGGATCGGTGAGGACGCGGCAGATGGCCGCGTGACGGCGATAGTGATCCGGGTCGCGCTCGCTGTTCATTTCGGCGCCAGCCTAGCATGCAATTGCGTAATTGCGCAAGTTACAGAACACGGCCTCTCGACAGCCGATGCGGCTGCGGCGGCGTAGGATCGGATCCATGGGCAGACGACCGGCGTGTCGCCGATTCGGCCGGGTGGCGACGACCCTCGCCGGGGTCCTGCTGCTCACCGGCTGCTCGCGCACCGCCGCGCCGGTCTACCCGGTGCAGACCAACGCGCTCGCCGCGGGTGAACGGATCTACACCGACGGGATCGGCCCGGACGGCAGGCGCATCGATCGCATCGGCGGCCTGGCCATGCCCATGGCCGGTGATGGCTGCGCCGCGTGCCACGGCGCGGACGGCCGCGGCACGTCGACGATGATGGTCACCGCGCCGGACATCACGTACGGCAACCTGACCGACCCCACCGGGATGGCGGAGCCCGATGGCTCCCACGGGCCGGTCTACACCGACCCGTTGATCCGACGGGCCGTCATAGCGGGTGTCGGCGCGGACGGCGGCGAGCTGTCCCGGACCATGCCTCGCTGGCAGCTGACCGACCAGGCGTGGGCGGACCTGCTCGCGTACCTCAAGACCCTTTGACCGGCGGAGGTGGGACACCGAGAGGAGGACGGACCAATGGAGCCCCCGGCGCGCGCCCATGGCGTGACCCCCGAGCTGAGCCGCGATTACGTCACGCGAACGGCGGAGCACCAGGCCGCGTTCGTGCTTCCCTACCTGCGCCCCGGGATGTCTCTCGTGGACGTGGGCTGCGGTCCGGGCAGCATCACCGTCGGGCTGGCGGCCGCCGTGGCGCCCGGCCGGGTCATCGGGATCGACCACGATGCGGCCCACGTCCGAGCCGCAGCGGCGCTCGCCGCGGAGCGAGGAGTCAGGAGTGCGTCGTTTCAGGTCGGCGACGCGTTCGCCCTGCCGTTCGAGGACGGCACGCTGGACGCCGCCTTCGAGAACGACATGCTGGTGCACCTGGCGGCACGAGCGCCGGGGGCGGTCGCCGAGGCCATGCGCATCCTGAAACCCGGTGCATGGTTTGCGGCCAGGGACGCCGCCGCGGACGCAGCGATCCGCATGCCCGACGACGAGCGGCTGAGCACCTTCGATCGCGCCTTCTTCGCCTGGCAGGAGAGCCGCGGCAGCGACATCACCCTGGGTCGGCGTCTGCCCGGCATCGTCCGAAGGGCCGGCTTCGCCCACATCCGGACCAGCGTCTCGGCCGATACCAAGGGGACGCCCCAGGAAGTACTCGAGCATGCGGGCAGGATGACCCGCCTCCTCGACGGGCCCGTGGGCGCCTTCGCTCGCGAGCGCGGCCTGCTCGATGAGGCCGACATCGGTCCCATCCGCGAGGCTATCGAGGCCTGGGGTCGGGAGCCGGACGCCTTCTTCGCCAATGTCCACGTCGAGGTGATCGGCCGGAAGCCGGACTGACGGCACGGCGGTACCTGGAGCCCACGGCATATGGTGGCTGCCGGACCCGCAGCGGCTGCTCGCAGGGTGGACCCTGTCCGGGACTACCGCCGAGGGAACAAGGATCGAGGTGCGCGGCTGCGACCTGTGGACCTTCCGGGACGGCCAGGTGCTCCTCAAGGACTCGTACTGGAAGATCCGAACCACGTAGCCGAGTCAGGGCAGGGCATGCCCGGTGGTGCCATCGACATGTTCCGGGATCTCGCCGCGGTGACGGTCTCCGATGCTGCCCGTCCCGCTCGGCTCGAACAGCAGGACCGCCCCGCCGTTCGAGGCAGGCCGGTGCTCCATGCCCCGAGGAACCACGAAGACGTCGCCGGTCTTCAGGGCGACCGTGGTTTCCGCGCCATCGGCTCCCCGCGTGGTCACCGCGAAATGCCCGTCGAGGACCAGGAAGAACTCGTCGGTTGTGTCATGGACGTGCCACACGTGCTCGCCGCGGGCGTGGGCGATCTTCACGTCGTAGTCGTTGACCCGGGCCACGATCCGCGGGCTGTAGATCTCGTCGAACGAGGCGAGGGCATCGGTCAGGTTCACCGGCACTGACGGCATGGGCTCCAGTCCTCCTGCGCCGATCCTACGGCACGGGTCGCGCAGGCGATCCGGCCACCGCCTCAGCGCAGGCTGAGCGCCGAGTAGATCGATCCCAGGAAGTGGCTCGGCACGCTGCCGATCTGGCGCGTGTCCCGCAGGCCTGCCTCGTCGGCGAGGCATGCCCAGGCCGCGAACGTGAGCGGGTGCGGCACCCACGGGTTGCCGCGATCCGCGTCGTACTCGACCAGGACGAACCGGCCGCCGGGCTGCAGGTGGGCGCACAGCAATCGCAGCGTCGCCGCCTTGTCGTGGACGAAATGCAGCGAGTTCGCCATCACGATCCCGGCGAGCGCCGGGAGCGTCAGTGGCTCGCGGAAGTCCGCCTGCTGGATCCGCAGCTCCGTGGCAGGGAAGCGCGTCGTCATCCGGTGACGCAGACGCGCCAGAGAACCGGCATCGCGGTCCACGGCGTTGATCGTGGCCCCGGGGCCCAGCAGATCGGCCAGGGCCAGGGTGAACGCACCGTCCCCGCAGCCGAGGTCCGCCCAGGTCGACCCGGCCCCCGCCACGCCCTCGCGGATGAGCCGCACATGGTCCGCGTGGTCCATCGGGCGAGTCTAGCGACCACGCGGGACACCACCGCTGGCTGCCAACCAGCGGCGGGAACGGGAGCTAGATCACCGGCGCCGTGATTCCGGAGTCCTCGGGAGTGGGGCGCCAACGGCTCTTGACAGCGGGAGGGGGCGGCGTAATATCCGACCGACAGTCGGTCTGCTAATTGGGAGGCACGATCGTGGCCCGCACGGTCAACCCGGAGAAGCACGCGATTCGTCGGGACGCGTTCGTGGATGCTGCCCTGCGCCTGATCCAGACGAAGGGCTACGAGCAGATGAGCATCCAGGATGTCCTGGACGAGCTCGGCGCATCCCGCGGGGCCTTCTACCACTACTTCGACTCCAAGGCGGCGCTGCTGGACGCGGCCATGGAGCGGCTGCTCGACACGGGGACCGCCATCGCAAGGGGGGTCGCCGCTGACCCCGGCGTCAGCGCGACCGACAAGTTCAGTGCCGTCTTCACCAACATCGCCAGCTGGAAGAACGCCAGGCGCGAGCTGATGCTCAAGCTCCTGCAGATCTGGCTCTCGGACGAGAACGCCATCGTCCGGGAGAAGCTTCGCCGCGGCTTGATCGAGCACATGACGCCCGTCCTCGCCGAGATCATTCGGCAGGGATGCCAGGAGGGCGTCTTCGCCGTCGCATCAGCCGAGGACGCGGCGCGAGTTGTCGTCGCCCTCCTCTCCGGGACGCAGGAGATCGCAGCCGACCTGTACCTGGCCCGGATTCAGAATGCCGTCCCGCTCGAGACGGTCGAGCGGACCCTCACCGCCCTTGCCACCGCCTACGAACGGATCCTGGGCGCGCCGCCCGGGTCGCTCCGCATCGCCGACCCCGAAACCATCCGGCTCTGGTTCGCGTGACGAACCTGCCGTCCGCTGTTGAAGGAACCAACCACATGACCGCCATCATCGAGACCGAGAAGCTCACCAAGTCCTACGGGTCGCATCGCGGAATCATCGACGTCGACCTGCAGGTCAACGCCGCCGAGGTGTTCGGCTTCCTCGGCCCCAACGGGGCCGGCAAGACGACCACGATCCGCACGCTCCTGGACCTCATCCGGCCCACCAGCGGGGTGGCGCGGGTCTTCGGCATCGAGTCGAGCACCGATCCGTCCGCGATCCATGCCCGGGTCGGGTACATCCCCGGTGAGTTCACCCTGTACGACCGGCTCACCGGCGGGCAGACCCTGGACTACTTCGCGAACCTTCGCGGGGGCGTGGACCGGGCCTACCAGCGCGAGCTGGTCGAGCGCTTCGAGATCGACACCTCCCGCCGGTTCAAGGAGTACTCGAAGGGCAACAAGCAGAAGATCGGCCTGGTCATCGCGCTCCAGCATCGGCCGGAGCTCCTCATCCTGGACGAGCCGACATCGGGCCTGGACCCGCTCGTCCAGCAGTCGTTCTACGCGCTCGTGAGGGAGGCGAGGGCCGAAGGACGCACGGTGTTCCTCTCGAGCCACATCCTCTCCGAGGTCGAGCGCACCTGCGACCGGGTCGCGATCATCCGCGACGGGCGCCTGGTGAAGGTCGACCGGGTCGAGGCGCTCCGCGACCTCGCGCATCACCAGGTCGAGCTGCGATTTACAGGTCCGGTCCCGGCGGACGAGTTCCGCGGCCTCCCCGGCGTGACCGATGTCGCGGCCACTGACCACGTGCTGCGCATGCGCGTCGCCGGGGCCATCACCCCCGTCGTCCAGGCGGCCGCAAAGTACGAGCTGCTCGACTTCGTCAGCCGCGAGCCGAGCCTGGAGGAGACGTTCCTGGCCCAGTACGGCCAGGAGGCCGTGGAGGTGCAGGACCGATGACTGCCCAGACCGCCGTCGGCGCACGGGTCATCAGCCCGCCATCGCGCTTCAGCCGGATCTACGGATTCGGGAGCATCTATGCCAAGACGATCCGGGACTCCCGCGTGGCCTTCATCATCGCCACGGGGTTGCTTGGAGGCCTGGCGCTCTTCATGGGGGCTGCCATCTCCAACGTGTTCCCCACGCCCGCGTCGCGCCTGGAGGTGAACGCACTGATCGGCAGCATGCCGGCCGATCTCGTCAACCTCTTCGGGAAGCCCGTGGAGCTTGGAACCCTGGGCGGCTACATGACCTGGAAGTACGGCGCCATCTTCGCGCTGGGTGCCGCCCTGTGGTCGATCTTCGCCCTCTCCGGGACTCTCGCCGGCGAGGCCGGCCGGGGAAGCCTGGACGTTGTCGCAGCGACGCCCTTCGGCCGGCGCCGCCTCGCGTTCGAGAAGCTCGCCGCCCACATGACGATGCTGGTCCTGGCGATGGCGATCGTCGCCGTCTGCATCACCGTCAGCTCGAACGTCTTTGGCGATGCCTCCCTGGGCGACCAGATCCCACCGCTCTCCGCGGGCGGCTTCGTGCTCTGGGTGGGGGGCCTCGCGCTCTGCTTCGGCAGCCTGGCCTGGGCGCTCGGACCCGTCCTCGGGCGAGCGGGAGCCGCCGGCCTGGCGAGCGCCGTCATGGTCATCCTCTGGATCGCCAACGGCTTCACCGCTCTCGACCCGATCGCCTTCTTCAGCCCGTTCCGCTGGACCGCGAGCCACATCGCGCTGGTCGGACGGTACGACTGGCCCAGCCTGCTCGTGGTCGGCGCGGTCACCATCGTGCTGCTCGCCGTCGGCATGGAACTGTTCAACCGTCGCGACCTGGGCGTCACGGTCGGCTGGTCACTGCCCGGCCTTCCCGCCTGGGCCCTCGGCGTGCGCGGCCCCGTGAGCCGGGCGTTCGGTGAGCAGCTCCCGCGGGCGACCTGGTGGGGCATTGGCATGGGCCTGACCGCGCTGATGCTCGTCTCACTGGTCGGCTCGTTCGCCGACCAGATCTCCAAGAATCCCAACCTGGCGCAGACCTTTGGCACGATCTTCCCCGGGTTCGACATTCGGACGGCGGGTGGCTGGCTGCAGCTCTACGCCCAGCTGTTGGTCATCGCCGCCGGCTTCGCGGGCGTCACCTTCGTTTCGAAATGGGCGAGCGACGAGACCGGGGAACGGCTCGAGGAGCTGCTGGCGACACCCATGACGCGCTGGCGCTGGGTCATCAGCAGCGGCATCGCCGCACTCCTCGCGGTGGTGGTCCTGAACCTCTTCGTGGCGCTGGGCATCGCGCTCGGCGCCGGAGCGGGCGGGGTCTCGGCGGGGGACGCGCTCGTCGGCTCCATCTCGCTCGGCCTGGTGGCGGCCGCCATGGTCGGCATCGGCGTCGCGATCGGAGGACTGTGGCGCGCCTCGCTTGCCGCCGAGCTCACCGCGGTGGTGGTGGTGGTCACCTACCTCATCGACCTGCTGGGTCCCCCGCTGAAGCTGCCGGACTGGATCCAGCAGCTGACGATCGCATCGCACATGGGCCAGCCGATGATCGGCCAGTGGGACGCGACCGGGATTGGTCTCGCCCTGGTGCTGGCCGTGGGCGGGGTCCTGGTCGGCGCCTGGGGCATGTCCCGGCGGGACGTGTCGGTCTAGCGACGAGCCGGGCGGCGCTTCGGCGCTTCAGGTTCCGAAGCGCCGTTCCCTCGCCTGGTAGCTGCGCAGCGCGCGCAGGAAGTCGATCTTGCGGAACGCGGGCCAGAAGACGTCGGCGAAGTAGTACTCGCTGTACGCCGACTGCCAGAGCAGGAAGCCGCCCAGCCGGATCTCGCCGCTGGTGCGGATGATGAAGTCCGGATCCGGCTGATCGGCGGTGTAGAGGCGTGCGCTGATCTCCTCCGCGGTCAGGTCGCGCTCGAGCTCCTCGAGGCTTCGGTGCTCGGCCGCCGCGTCATGGAGCATGGCACGCACCGCGTCCACGATCTCCTCGCGTCCGCCATAGCCGACCGCGATGTTGAGCTGCATGCCCTCGTGCTCGGCGGTGGCCGACTCCAGCCGATGGAGCGAGTCGAGGACCGGCTGCGGGAACGACTCGATGCGGCCGATAGCGCGCACCCGGACCCGGTTCTCGCGGATGCGCCGATCCTGGGCCATGCGCTCGGCCTCGCGCTCCAGGAGGCCCAGGATGTGCTCGACCTCGCTCGCCTCGCGCTTGGCGTAATTGTCCGGGGAGAGGACCCACAGCGTCACCGTCGGGATCCGCACCTCCAGGCACCAGTCGAGCACCTCGCGGGCCTTGGCCACCCCGCGGTCGTGGCCGAGCTTCACGTCATCAAACCCGGCCAGCCGTGCGAAGCGCCGGTTCCCGTCGAGGATCAGGCCGAGATGGCGGGGGACCTCCCCGCCACGCACGGTGGCCAGCAGACGTCGCTCGTACACGGCGTAGACCGGCCCCCCGAGGCCGCGCCACAGCAGGCCTGCGGCCCGCCGCGCCCGTACCGGGAACGGCCGTGACGACGTGCGACCGGTGAGAACCTGCTCGTCCACTGCGCGACCTCCGGCGCGGATCGTACCGCGGATCCGGTCCGACCGCGGGTGCGGGTCAGCCGTGCAGCCGGAGCTCCCGTCGCCCGAGGCGATAGCCACCCTCGACGAGCACCGCCAGCCCCACCATGGCCACCAGGACCCAGAGCTTCTCCGGCGACGAGGTGGCCGTTTGCCAGACGAGCGCGCCAAGCGCGGCGCAGCAGGCCACGGCCCCGACAACCGAGATCCAGGCCCGGCTGTGGGTCTCCCGGGACCGGCGCACGTTTGCGGCATTCACCGCCGCGAAGATGAGCAGGAACCCCGCACTGCCGAGGGTCGAGATGCTGGTCAGGTCGAACACGTTGGCCACGAAGAGGGTCAGCGCGGCGGTGATGAGCAGACCCTCCAGCGGCTCGCCCCAGACCCTGCGCTCGAGGAGGCTCGGCAGCTGGCCGTCGCTGGCGATGGTGTAGCTCAGCCGCGCCGCACCGTAGAAGGTGGCGTTGATGGCCGATGCAGTCGACAGCATGGCCGCGATGACGATGAGGGTGAACCCGCCCTGCCCCAGGAAGGGCCTCGCGGCCTCGGCCAGCGCATAGTCCTTGGCCGCCACGATGCGGTCCACCGGCAGGTTGCCCACGGTGACCAGCGCCACCAGGACGTAGAGGACGAGCACCGAGCCCACCGCGATGTAGTAGGCGCGCGGCAGCGTGCCAGCCACGTCGGCAACGTCCTCGGCCGCGTTGGCGATCAGCTCGAAGCCCTCGTAGGCCAGGAAGATGATCATGCCGCCGGCGACGAGCTGGAGCGGCGGCGACCACGCGGAGGGCGACACGTTCCCCGCCTGGATGCCGAGCGCACCCACCCCGACGAAGACGCCGAGGATGGCGATCTTGCCCGCGACGATCCACGTCTCGGCCCTGCCGATGATGTCCGCGCTGAACAGGTTCAGGCCCGTGATGGCCAGCACGGCGAGCGTGATCAGCACGTGCCGGCCGCCCTCCTGCCAGCCGGCGGGGAGGAACGTCGCGGCATAGCTGCCGAACGCGAGGGCGTAGAGCGACAGCATCACGATGTAGCTCAGCCAGAGGAGGATGTTCAGGCTGCCGGTGAGGGCGCCCGCCCCGAAGGCCCGGTCGAGGAACGTGACGGTCCCGCCCCGGCTCGGGTAGGCGACGGAGAGCTTGGCGTAGGCGTAGGTCGTCAGCAACGCGACGACGCCTGCCACGGCGAACGCCACCGGGGTGCCGCCGTGCGCCAGCTGCACCGCCAGGCCCAGCACGGCGAAGATCCCGCCGCCGACCATGCCTCCGATGCCGATGGCGACGACACCCCAGGTCCCGATGGTGGCGTTGTTGCGTCCGCTCATCCGCTCCGGTCCTCCGTGGGTGACGCGGAGCCTACGACGCGCGCGCCTCCCGCGTCGCGGCCCGAGCGCGGATGAGCTCCAGCGCACGGGCGAGCCCACCGTCCCACGGCTCGCCGTGACCGGGCAGGACCCAGGTCGCCGCCACGCCGTCGAGCGAGGCCAGCGAGGCCAGGGCACCCGCACGATCCACCGTGAACGGCGCCTGCGCGGGTCCGGCGACCCCGGTCAGCACGGACCGAGTGGTCATGGCATCGCCCACGAAGAGCGCGTCGACGGCAGGAACGTGGTACGCGACCGAGCCCGGGGTGTGCCCGGGGAGCGCAATCACCCGCGGCGCGCCGGGGACGTCCAGGGTCGAGCCGGGGGTGGCGATCTGCACCTCGCGGACCGGCGTGCTGCGCAGGCCGCCATGGGTCATGCCGAACCACAGGAAGCGGAGCAGCGGCCAGATCCGCATCCGGTCGCGTTCCGCCGCCGGCTTCTTCACCTCGCCGCGAGCCTCGGCGGCATCGCCCTCGCCAACGTAGACCGGCGCGCCGTGGTCCCGCCGCAGGCGCTCAGCGAAGCCGGTGTGGTCCACGTCGCCGTGGGTGAGCAGGACGGCGCGGATGTCGTCGAGGGAGCGTCCCATGCCGTCGAGCTCGCGGACAAGATCGCGCCACTGACCTGCCAGGCCGGTGTCGATGACGGTGATGCCCTGCGGCTCGACGACGAGGTAGCTGTTGACCAGGCTCGAGGAGCCGATGCGGAAGAGGGATGGTGCCAGCTGCATGTGTCTTCGGTCCTTCGTTCGTGTCGCGGCCCGCTTGCCGGCCGCTCGTTCTCTCGTGTACGATAGCTACGATACATAGCTATCATGGCTACTGTCAATAGCCTTTAGACAGGAGAGCTCGCGATGCCGACCCCGGCCCGCACGTCCACGGAGGCCATCGTTGACGCCGGCCGACAGATCCTGGAGGACCGTGGTCTCGAGGCGCTCACGATGCAGTCGGTGGCCCGGGCCGTCGGCGTTCGCCCCCCGTCGCTGTACAAGCACCTGCGAGGACGCGACGACCTGGTCCGGCGAATCGCCACCCGGGCCGCCGAGGAGCTCGGAGTCCACCTCGAGGGCGCCGTGCAGGGCCGCGACCCGGACGCAGACCTCGCCGCGCTCGCCGCGGCGTATCGATCCTTTGCGCTCGCCAACCCCCGCGCCTACGCGCTCCTCTTCGCACCGGGTCCGGACGACTGGCGCATCGACGCGGAGCTCAACGTGCGACTCAGCACGCCACTGCTGGCGACGGCCGAGCGGCTGGCCGGCCCATCTGATGCCCTCTCCGCGGCGCGCACGGCCGTCGCCTGGGCACACGGCTTCGTGAGCATGGAGCTGGCGGGAGCGTTCCGGTTGGGCGGCGACGTCGAGGCGGCGTTCTCCTACGGGGTGCGCCGGCTCATCGCGGCTGTCGACGCACGTCCGAGCTCGCCCGCGGGGATCTGAGCGGCGGGCCGGAGCCCGCAGCAACGCTCAGGCGACGCGGTGGTGATGGCTCGTATCGGTCGTCCGCGTCACGCCCCCGGCGAGCTCCTCGAGGACCTCCGCCGCGGTGGCGCCGACGGCCGCACCGACGATGGCCCCGACCACCGCGGTCAGCGGCCCGGCGAGCGCCCCGAGGGCAAGGCCCAGCGCGGCGCCGGCGGCCAGCTCGACGGTCTCGAAGCTTCGATCCTCCACCGGGCGACCGAAGAGCAGGCCGGGCTCATCCTCCGTCTCGTCGATCGGCGGGGCGGGCGGGATCTGGCTCTGGTCCATGGTGACCTCCTTGACCTGCCAAGCAGACCGCAGCGGGCCATGCGCCCGCCAGTGCCAAATCACCCAATCGCGGGGGAGCCGCGTCCGCCTCGGCCTGACCTTGACCCAGGCGCTGCTCAAGAGCGGTTGCGCGGGCGTCGTCCGATCGGCGTTCCCGGGGACCCAGGGACGTCCGGCTCAGGACGGCGGGACCCGGGATTCGCGAGCATCCCGGCATGGACAACGCACTCGGAGGTCCCGCCGTGGAACGACAACGCCTGCCCGCCGCGCTGTGGCTCATCGCCGGCATCAGCAGCGGCGTCATCGCCTTCTACGTCACCGACATCCCCACCCTTGCCGTCTTCGTGATCGGCACCGTCGCGGGCGTCGCCCTCGGCCTTGGGCTTGTTCTGCGCCCCTCGTCGGCCCTGCGCGGCGTATCGGCCACCATGGGCATTGTGTGGCTCATCGCGTACGGGGTCGTGACGATCCTCAACCTGGGGACGCCGCCGGGGGAGTGGCTCTCCGTGGTGTGGATCGCCGTTTTCGGGGCTGCCGCCGCAGCGGTCTCCTACCGGCGTCGGTCACGCACCGCCTGGAGCTAGGGTTCCGCCTCGGGCCTGCTGTCGACCTCCAGGCGTTCGACGCGCGCCTGCTCCCGCATCGCGGCGCGATGCGCACGGTCGCCGGCCGCGCCCCTGCGCCTGCGATCCAGCTCCGCAACGGTTCCGTTCCGCGAGTAGATGAGGAGCACGTCGCGGGCCTGGATCAGGGTCTCGCCGTGCGGGACGCCCAGGTAGGTGCCGTCCGGGCGGTGGACCCCGAGCACGATCACGCCTTCCGCGCGAAGCCCCAGGGTGTTCAGGTCACGCTCCGCGAGCCAGTCGTCCGGCTGGACCTCCAGCTCGGTGACGACGTAGTCGCCGCCCAGGTGGAGGAGTCCCGCGTAGTCGCGTGCGTCGAGGTCCGTCCAGCGCTGCAGGGCGCGCATGGTGAGTGCCGTGATGCGCTGATCCACCCATCGGTTGTTGGAGATGAACCACAGCGCCGCGAGGCCGGCGAGCAGGATCAGGGGCCGCAGGATGGGACTGGCGGCGGTTCCGGGCTCCAGGAAGGTGAGCATGAACGAGGCGATCACCGCCACGATCCCGGCGCTGCCCAGCAGCATCAGCCACATGATGATCCGGCGTCGCACCGGGTGGCGCACCACGGTCTCCGACTCCGCCGTGGTGAAGCCCGACCCGCTGAACGCCGAGCGTGCCTGGAATCGCGCCGCCTCGCGCGAGAGGCCCGTGGCCGTGAGCGCCACGGTCGCAATGCGCGTGATGAGCAGCGAGATGGTCAGCACCACCAGGAGCGTGATAACCGCGGTCATGTCCCCTCAAGGGTACGCGACGCCGACGGAGCCCCACCCGCAAGGCCATGCCAACCGATAATCAGTCCACATGCCGCTCCTTGATCCGCTACTCGTTCGCACCGAGTTCCCGTCACTGGCCCGCCAGCACGGGGGCCGTCCGGTCGTGTACCTCGACGGGCCCGGCGGCACGCAGGTGCCGCAGCGGGTCATCGACGCGGTGAGCGACTACTACCGGCACCGCAACGCCAACGAGGGCGGCGCCTTCGCGACGAGCGCGGAGACCGATGCCATGGCGGCCGAGGCGCACCGGGCGGTCGCGGACCTCCTGGGTGCCCCCGGGCCGGACGGCGTCAAGTTCGGCCCCAACATGACCACCCTCACCTTTCACATCAGCCGATCCATCGGCGCCCGGCTCACGGCGGGCGACGAGATCGTGGTGACACGCCTCGACCACGAGGCCAACGTCTCGCCCTGGCAGGCCATCGCGGCGGATCGCGGCCTGGTCGTGCGCATGGTCGACATCCGCGCCGAGGACGGGACGCTCGACCTCGACGACCTGGACCGGACGCTGGGGCCCCGGACACGGGTCGTGGCCTTCGGCTGCGCCTCGAATGCACTGGGCACCATCAACCCGGTCCGCGAGATCATCCGGCGCGCCCACGCCGCCGGCGCGCTCACCTACCTCGACGCGGTGCACTACGCGCCGCACGGCCTGCTCGACGTCACCGAGCTGGACACGGACTTCCTCGTGTGCTCGGCGTACAAGTGGTTCGGCCCGCACGTGGGCGTCCTCTACGGAAAGCCTGACCTGCTCGCGGAGATGCCCGCGTACAAGGTCCGCCCGGCGCACGACCGCTTCGAGACCGGGACCCTGAACTTCGAGGGACTGGCCGGGACATCGGCCGCGGTGCACTACCTTCGGTCGCTCGGAACCCGCTTCGGCACCGGACCAATGTCGACCGCCCGCGACGAGATCGCGGCCGGAATGGGCGCCATCGGCGCGCACGAACGATCGCTCACCGAGCGATTCATCACGGGCGTCACCGCCATTGCCGGCATTCGCCTGTGGGGGATCGCCGACGCCGCCCGGATCGACGAGCGAACGCCGACCTTCGGCCTGACCATCGACGGGGTCACGCCGCGGTCGGCGGCGGAGCGGTTGGGAGACCAGGGCATCTTCACCTGGGACGGCGACTTCTACGCCCAGGGCCTCGTCGAGCGCCTGGGCCTCGCGGGTTCCGGCGGCCTGCTGCGGATCGGCGCCGTCCACTACAACACGGCGGACGAGATCGACCGCGTGCTGGATGCGCTGGCGACGATCGCCGAAAGCACCGACCGGCGGCGCCATACTCGTTGACCCCACCAAATGCCGGTGGTCATACGCGCACCACGCTGGAGCTGTTGGTGACGCGAGCGACGGTGCTCAGCTTGCATGGTCGCCTCAAGGAGGCAGCGGCCACCCTCATCGGCGCGGGGCAGCTGGCCGCTGCCGAGGGATACGTCGACATCGAGACGCGCGCCCTCATCAACCTCGGGTTCGCCACGGCCGCCGATGACCCGCGGATGGGTCTGAAGGCGAGCCGGGAGGGTGCCGAGATCGCCTTGCGCATGGGTCTTCGGTCCTACCTGACCTACCTGGTGGGCAACGCGATCGAGAATGGCCTCCAGACGGGCGACTGGGACGACATCGAAGCACTCCTGGATCGAGCGCTCGCCGTCGAGCTCGGCGACGACGCGGCGACGCACCTGCACTCCGGGAAGGCGGTGCTGGCGGCGATGCGAGGCGAGCCGTACCGCGACGCCCTCGATCAACTCAACAACATGCGAAACCTTGATGACCCGCAGGCACGGGCCGGCACCGCCGAGACCGAGGCGCGAATCTCGCTTGCCGAGGGCCGATACGACCATGCCCTCGAGCGGATGAGGGCCGCGGCGGCCGAGTTCCGCCAGGGTGGCGGTATCACGCTCGCCACCATCGGCGGGCGCGCCGCCCTGTGGGCAGGCAACGCCACGCCCCCCGCGGACATCCTGCAGTGGATGGAGGGAGCGCCCGGACGGGTCATGGCCGCCATCCGTGTCGAGCTCTCCGCCGGCGTTGCCGCCCTGTCCGGCGATCGCTCGAGCGCCGTTGCCGGGTTCGTGGACGCCGTCCACGGATGGCGCGAGCTGGAGGTCGACTTCGAACGAGCCCTCTGCCAGGTCACCCTGGTGGCGACCCTCGGACCCGGGCCGGATACCGTCGAGGCTGCCGCCGAGGCGCGGAAGACGTTCGAGAAGCTACGGGCACAGCCCTTCATCGATCGCCTCGATGAGATGCTGGCGCGGCGCGCGGGTGGAGCGACCCCACGGGCGGGTTCGCGCTCGGCGGCCGAGCAGATCTCCCGCACGTAGCGGGCAAGCGCATCCCGAGCGCCGCAGGGGGACAATCTCACCATGATCGATGCCCGCTGCACGGGCGTGGCCGCATGAGACGAGCCGGCCATCCCACCGGTCCGGGGTCCACGGCTGCCGCCGGCGCCCCGCGCCTCGTCGCGGTGCTGGTCCTCGTCCTGGCCTTCATGGCGGTCGAGGTGGCCGGCGGCCTCGCCGCGAACAGCCTGGCGCTGCTGGCCAACGCCGGCCACATGCTGACCGACGCCGCCGGCATGGTCCTCGCGCTGCTCGCCATCTGGTTCGCCCGCCGCCCGGCGACCGCGGACAAGACGTACGGCTACTTCCGGGTCGAAATCTTCGCGGCGGCCATCAACGGAATGGTGCTGCTGGCCGTCTCCGCGTTCATCGGCTACGAGGCCATCCGCCGCCTCGGTTCTCCGGCGGAGGTGACTGGCACGCCGATGCTCGCCATCGCGGCGCTGGGCCTGGTGGTGACCGGCGTCTCGGTCCGGCTCCTGCACGGCGGAGCCCGCCACAGCCTGAACCTGCGGGCCGCGTACCTCGAGGTCCTCGGCGACCTCCTGGGAGCCGTGGCCGTGATCGTTGCCGGCGTGGTCGTCCTGGCCACCGGCTGGACACCCATCGATCCCATCGCGTCCCTGGCCATCGCGCTCCTCATCCTGCCCCGCGTCTGGAGCCTGCTGCGCGACGCGGTGGACATCCTCCTGCAGGCCGCGCCACGCGGCGTTGACCTCGACGAAGTGCGGGCCCACGTCCTGGAGGCATCCGACGTGCTCGACGTCCACGACCTCCACGCCTGGACGCTGACCTCGGGCATCAACGTGGTCTCCGCCCACGTCGTCGTCACCACCGATGCCGACACGACCCGGGTCCTCGACGAGCTGTGCGGCTGCCTGGCCGAGGACTTCGACATGGAGCATTCCACGATCCAGCTGGAGCGGGTCGACCGGCGACAGGTGGAGCAGGCGACCCACCCCTGACGCCCCCATCGGCCTACCCTTGTCAGCCGTGCGAACGATCGACCGCAAGTGGCTGATCCTGTCGAGCGTCTCGCTGGGGACGTTCATGGCGACGCTCGACGGGAGCATCGTCAACATCTCCCTTCCCAAGATCCAGGGTGCCTTCGGCATCGGGATCTCGACGGTCGAGTGGGTCTCGGTGGGCTACCTGCTGGTGGTGGGCGGCTTCCTGCTGCCGTTCGGGCGCCTGGGCGAGATCCTCACCTTCAAGCGCGTCTACCTCGCCGGGTTCGTGCTCTTCACCCTGGCCAGCGTGCTGTGCGGCCTGGCCCCCGGCGCGGGGTGGCTCATCGCGTTCCGCGCCATCCAGGGCATCGGCGCGGCCATGTTGCAGGCCATGGGGCCGGCCATCGTGGCCCACACCTTTGGGCCCGGTGAGCGCGGGCGTGCGCTGGGCCTCAACGCCGTCAGCGTGTCCATAGGCCTGAGCGTGGGGCCGGCCCTTGGCGGGCTGCTCACCGAGCTGGGCACCTGG
The DNA here is from genome assembly GCA_963805645.1 of uncultured Chloroflexia bacterium. Taxonomy (GTDB): domain Bacteria; phylum Chloroflexota; class Limnocylindria; order QHBO01; family QHBO01; genus CAVXEH01. The sequence continues at coordinate 166,785 of CAWDVA010000006.1, forward strand.
CGGGCGATCTTCTTCGTCAACGCGCCGGTCGGCCTGCTGGCCGTCCTGTGGGCCAACCGCATCCTCCCCGAGGAGGATGCCGCAGAGCACGTCTCGTTCGACCTGCTGGGCGCGGCGCTCTCGAGCATTGGCCTGCTGGGCCTGCTCCTGGCCCTCAGCCAGGGCCAGGGCTGGGGCTGGGCAAGCCCGCTGGTGCTCGCGCTGCTGGCGGTCTTCGCGGTCTGCGCGGTCGCCTTCGGGATCGTGGAGACTCGCGCCCGCCACCCCATGCTCGACCTGCACCTCTTCCGGATCCGCCCGTTCGCGGTGGGCAACCTCAGCGTGGTGGTGGCCTTCATCGGCCTCTTCACCGCTACCTTCCTGCTGCCCTTCTTCCTGGAGAACGGCGAGCATCTGTCGCCGCTGCAGGCCGGGTTGCTGCTGACGCCGATTCCCATCACCCAGGCGGTGGTGGCGCCTTTCAGCGGCGCGCTCTCCGACCGCATCGGGCAACGGGTGCCGGCCTCGGCGGGGATGGCCATGCTGGTCGCCGGCCTCGTGAGCCTGGCCCTCCTGCCCGCCACCTTCGAGACGGGTGACCTGATCTGGAGGCTGGTGCTGGTGGGTCTCGGGATGGGCCTCTTCATGAGCCCGAACAGCAGCGCCGTCCTGGGCTCCGTCCCCCGGCCCCGGATCGGCACCGCCTCGGGAACCCTGGCGCAGATGCGCATCGATGGGCAGGCCCTGGGCATCGCCCTGAGCAGCGCCGTGGTGGCCATCCGCCTCCCCGTCCACGCGGCCAGCGTCGGCCAGGCCCAGGGATTGGTCCTGGCGATCCACGACGCGTTCGGAATCGCGGCGCTGATCGCCGCCATCGGCATCGTCGCCAGCTTCTTCGGCGGGTCGGTCCGCGAGGATCCTAGACAGGACGGCTAGGTGGCCTCCCACTGGCGGCCCAGGACACCCCGGATCCGCTCCCCGAGGGCCGACCACGGCAGGCGCACAAGCAGGTACCCGGCCAGGGCGTAGGCGGTTCCGACGATGAGGTCGACCACGAAGTGGTGCCCCAGGTACACCGTTGCGAACCAGATGGCCAGGACCATTGGCGACCAGGCCAGGGCGTGCCAGCGCGACCGCTCGCGGAGGAAGAGGAGGACGATCACCGGGTAGGCCGCGTGCATGGATGGGAAGGCGGCGAACGGGTTCCCCAGGAGGTGGACGTAGGCCGATGCCGGCGCGCTCCACCCCAGGCTCCGGCTGACCTCGGCCATCACGTCGGTGACGGGCAGCGGGCTGCCACCCAGGATCGTGAAGCGGGGCGGGGCGACCGGGAACAGGACGAAGGTGAAGAAGGCGGCGAAGCTGACCACCACCAGGGTGACCGCGAAGCGATAGTAGCGAGCACGATCACCGCGCCACAGCCAGACCGCGAACAGCACCGGGTAGACAAAGTGGGCGAGGTAGACGGCCGACATCAATACGTCGAGCGGGGTCACGAGCCCGGGGATGCGGAGCACGTCCTGCACCGCGACGGCAGGGATGATCCCGCCTGCCAGCGAGCGCTCGATTCCCACGATCGTGTCCGCCGGCACCAGCCGGCCGATATCGGTGGTGATCCCGCGCTGGGCCTCCCAGCCGAGCAGGACGATGAGCAGCGGTCCCCAATCGCGCACGAACGGGATGCCGCGCGCGAGGAGAAGCACCCCGATGCCCCCCAGCAGGAGCAGCACGTCGGGACCCAGGACGCTGCCGGCATTGAGCATCGCCACGAGGATGAACGCCACGTAGATCGTCACGAGCCACGTGGTCACCCACGTCAGCGTGCTCGCGCCAGCCGCCGCCACGCCGGACGCCAGGCTCCCCTGTGGGTTGCGCGTCGCCCGCGCCTCCCCCGTCACCGGGCGCCGGCTCCGGCCGCAGATCGGCAGCCTGCCGGGTTCGCCATCCGCTGATTCTACGGTACGTGGGTACCCCCCTCGGAGAGCCGGAGGTCCCGATCCGGCCTAGCGGGTCGCCTGCAGGCAGCGCAGGGACGCCCGTGCCGTGGCGGCCGGCACCGCAATCCGCGCTGAGCGGTTCGTCCACCAGGTAGCGCGGGGTGGGCCGCCGACCTCACTGACGACCGCAACCGCGCCCAGCCGCAGGTACCGCGCGTAGAAGCCGCGTGCGCTGTCGTGGCCTGCGTGGGCAAAGAACGCCTCGTCCTTCCCGTCGGCACGGTCACGGAGCAGCCGAACTGCCGCAGCGACGTCGACCGCATCCGCGGGAACGTCGGGGGCCGAGACGACGAGCGCGTTCGGCGCCCCGGACGGCAGCTGGCGGAGCTTCGCCAGCAGGACACCCGCGAGGGAACTCGCTCCGGGATCACGCTGGAGACGGGTCACCTCAACATTCACCGGCCGCTCGGCACGGTAGGTGGCGGTGAAGTCCGGACCGCCACGACCGGATCCATACCCTTCGTATTCCAGGGACAGGCGCCGGTCTGCGAGCAGGAGGGCGGCAACCCGGAGCTCGGCCCGCACTCCCGCCCTGGCGTCGCCGGTGGAGGCACCGCGCAGCTTCTTGCGGATCTTGTCGCGGTGAGCCTCGACGAAGGAGCGGAACCCGGGGGATGCCGACACCCAGGTGAGCAGCTCGACGGCGAGCGGATCATCGTCGGCACCGTCGAACAGGTCCGCGACCAGCCGGCCGACCCGGGTATCTCTTCGCGCCATGCGGCAAGGCTAGCCGACGCCTCGTGGGCCGAGGTGGCGCGGAGCGAGCCGACCGTCAGGTCGGCTCAGGTGTCGCTCACCACCGCCTGGGGCAGCGCTGTGCACCGGTCGCAGCCTCGGGCGAGCTGGCGCAGGCGGTAGGCCAGGGTAGCCACCAGGAAGACCAGTGAGACGATCCCGATGATGGGCTGGATGGGCGCGAAGATGGTCAACGCACCGGACGTTCCCAGGGCGAGCAGCACGAGCTTGTTGCAGACCGGGCAGCCGATGGCGAAGAAGACCGCGATCCCACCGAGGCCCAGGCGGACCTCCTCGCCGCGCGCATGGTCGGACGAATGGGGTCGCACCGCGTAAGTGGCCAGCACCAGGCCGAACAGCGGAGCCGAGGCCAGCCAGATCGCCACGTCGGAAGGCCGGACGGGCACGGTCCGCCCGAACACCGGGTTGGGAATGATCGCGCTCGGCAGGCCAAGGACGAGGAGGGTCAGCAGCGCCCCGCCCAGGGCGGCAGCCCAGAACCGCGGCATCCGGATGAACGACAGCAGGGTGGCGCCGGCCGATGGCCGGGCAACGATCGCCATGACCGGTGCGTCGTTCATGGAACCTCCGGGGCACGAGCTGCCGTCTTGGTGGGCCGCCCCACTGTAACGGCGCAACGCGGCCGCTGTCCTCGCGCCGCCCACTGGCGCCGGGTGACTAGGTTCCCGGGCCTCTCGCCACGGGCAGCCCGGATGCCTGCCACGCCTCGAATCCGCCGACGACATCGGTCGCGCGCGCGAAGCCGATCTGCCGGAGCGTGGCGGCCGCAAGGCTGGAGCTGTAGCCGTGGGCGCAGAGCAGGATGACCTGCCGATCCGGGTCGGAGAGCTCCGGGTCGTCGTACCCGGAGGCCGGGTCCAGGCGCCAGTACAGGACCGACAGCGGGACGTGCACCGATCCGGGCACGGTTCCGTCTGCCTCGCGCAGCTCGGCACAGCGCGTGTCGACGAGCAGGGCGCCGCGCTCGACGGCGGCAAGCGCCGCCGCGGGCTCCAGCCTGTCCAGCCCGTCCCGCGCGCTCGCGAGCAGGTCGTTCACCGTCCGGCGATCTCGCATGGTGCGGAGAGATTCTCCCCCGCCGGTCAATGGATCAGCGAGAGAGGCGTCAACGCCACAGTCGCCTCCAGGAGACCACCGGGCTGGATGACCGGTACCGGCACCGCGGACCAGGCAGCTGCCGCGCCGTTCAGACCTTGCGCGGAACGGACCCGGTCAGGGTGAAGACGAACCGCATGGCCTTGTGGCCGAAATCGGCTGCGGGTTCGAACATGCATGGGCAGCCACCGGCAATGACCGTGATCCCGTGCTGGCGACCGTACTCCGCGGCCGATGGCGAAACGCTGCCTCCTCCAGGCCCGCGGTGCATCCAGGCGTACCGGATGCCGAGCGACACGCACTCCCTGATCGTCGCCTCGGCACGCTCCGGCTGCGTGCCGATGACCACCGCATCGACCCCGCCCGGTATCGCCGCCAGGTTCGGGTAGCAGAGACCGCCTTCCACCTCGGTCGCGTTCGGATTGACCGCGAACACCTCGTAGCCGCGCTCGCGCAGCCGCCGGAACACCGTGTTGCTGCCGTGGCCACCCGGTGTCCGGGACACCCCGGTCACCGCCACACGCTTGTTGGCGAGGAACTCGCTCGCTGCCGCGCCGATGCCCACCACCTGCCCAATCCTCCGTCCTGATTGCCTGCGCGGCCCAGCCTGCCGCGCGCGCCGTCCTCCGGCCAGAGCCGAACGGTCCCGGCGAGGCGTACCGATGGTCCGAGATCCGGATCGCGGTCAGCGTGTCGAGCCGGCTCCCGTGAAGGGCTTCGCGGGCGAGGCGCTCAGGCGAGCGCAGCGGGACGGAAGGCGATGAGCGGAAGTTGGTCGACCAGTCGTTCGCGCGCCTCCGGGGACCCGTCGTAGCGCCAGCCGACAAGCCGGCTCAGGACGCCGCGCACCAGGGACCTGGGCAGGCCGCTGTGGCCCTCGTACCACTGGAGCGCCTCCTGCGCCTCCGTGGATTCGAGCCGCCGACAGGCCGGCGCGTACCGCTCGCGACCGATCCACACCTCGCGGGCCAGGCCGGCCTCCACGTTGTACAGCCACTGGGTCTTCGTGCCCCAACCGGCGGCCACGATGGCCTCGTGCCGGGCCGCGTCGTAGCGAACGACCTCCAGCGGCGTCTCACGGCGCTTGCCGGATCGCCGCCCATCGTGGACGAGAAGCAGGAACCGGTGGCCGAACAGGAAGCCCAGGTGGGCGTGGAACAGGTAGCGCGGGAGTCCCAGGAGCCAGCCCAGGATCCCCTTGGGTGGAGAAGGCTGCATGGTCCCATGCTCCCGCCGCCCGGCCGTTCACGCCAGAGCCCGATGGCACCTTCAGCCCGGTCGGATGGCCGTCTGGACGGGGAGGATCAGCCGGGTGGGTGTGTCATGCGCGGTCGGCGTACCGATCGATGTACTCGTGGTAGTCGGGCAGCCGACGGACGTAGTCCCCCGTCATGAGCGGCGACGAGATCATGAGGTCAGCCGATGCGCGGTTGCAGGCGACGGGGACGTTCCACACCACCGCCAGGCGCAGAAGCGCCTTCACGTCGGTGTCGTGCGGCTGCGGTTCGAGCGGATCCCAGAAGAAGACGAGGAAATCGACATCCCCGTCCGCGATGAGCGAGCCGAGCTGCTGGTCACCGCCGAGCGGGCCGCTCTTGAGCTTCTGGACCGGCATATCGAGCTCTTCCTCGATGCGCATGCCGGTCGTCCCGGTCGCGACGAGGAAGTGTCCGTCAAGCATGGCGCGGTTGAAGCGCGCCCATTCGATGAGGTCGGCCTTCATGTTGTCATGGGCAACGAGCCCGATCGTCTTGCGGGGGCTGATCTTCTGGTCCATCGTCATGTTCTCGTGCGGGTTGCGATCCGCGTCGCCGTGCCCTACGCGCGGTGCATCGCAATCGTAGCCACCGAGGTTCAAACGGATACGGGAGTCCTCAGCCAGACCGCGGATAGGTCCGCTCGTCGCGATTCTCGGCGGCGCGACCCCGGCGCCAGACCCCAACCGTGACGACCAGCGCCGCCACCCTCGTCGCCGGTGTCGTGCGACGGATGCCCACGATGTCAGGTGATTGGCTGGGGCGGAAGGATTCGAACCTTCGATCTCCTGATCCAGAGTCAGGCGCCTTACCGCTTGGCCACGCCCCAGCGTGAACGCCCGAGGATTCTACCGAAGCCAAGACCGATCGTCGTGGCCACGCAGGGGGGCTTTCGACGAACCACCGCAGGGTTCAGCGGACGCCGGCCATCAGCCGGCCGATCTCCTCCCGGGTCGACGTGCGCGGATCCGCCCAGCCGATGATCGCGCGCTCGAACATGACGGCGATGCGGTCGGCCAGCGACGGGACCCTCGTCGAGGTCCTCGGAGATGATGAGCACCGCCGGCCACGGGACAGCTCGCGGGCGACGACCGCCCACCTGGTCCCAAGCGCCATTTGCCCTGTTGTCGGCCGCCGCCCGGAGAGCCCGCACCCGCCTCATGGGCTCCCCGGGGAGAACGTGCCGATTGGCACTTGGACTCCCCTTCTCCAGGTGTCACAAGAGTGGTCGTCAGATGACTAGCGAGTGATCCCTCGGGAGGTGGTGGTGCGCGGTATCACGCGGCAGCTCGATGCGGTCGTCGGCCCGTGGCGGTCGTCCCGGTGAGCGGTCCGGATCCCCGGGTCACGCCCGGCCTGGTGTGCGCGCACCACCATATCTACTCCGCCCTCGCCCGCGGGATGCCGGCACCGCCGCGCACGCCGCATTCCTTCCGCGAGATCCTCGAGCAGATCTGGTGGCGGCTCGACTCCGCCCTGGACCTCGAGATGCTCGCCTGGTCGGCGCGGCTCGCGGCTCTCGAGGCACTCGAGTCCGGGACCACGGCGATCGTCGACCACCACGAGTCGCCCAACGCCATCGAGGGTTCGCTCTCGGTCATCGCCGATGCCTGCGCGGAGGTCGGGGTGCGCGTCGTGTGCGCCTACGGTGTCACCGACCGCAACGGCCCCGACGGAGCTGCGCGTGGCCTGGAGGAGAACCGGCGCTTCCTGGCCGCCGGGGGTCGCGGCCTGGTGGGGATCCACGCCGCCTTCACCTGCAGCGACGCCACGCTCGACGCGGCCGCCGGCCTTGCCCGGGACCTCGGCGTGGGCGTTCACGTCCACGTCTGCGAGGGACCCGAGGACGCGGCGGCCCCCGACCGGCTCCGGCCGTTGGCGACCGACCGCTGGCTCCTCGCCCACGGCGTCCACCTCGCCGATGAGCATGGCCTGGCCGGCACCATCCTCCACAACCCGTTCTCCAACCTGAACAACGCTGTGGGGTACGCGAACCCCGCACGATTCTCGAACCCCGTGGCGTTGGGCACGGACGGCATCGGCGCGGACATGGTCGAGACCTTCCGTCTTGCGTATGCCCTCCATCGGTCCGTGGACGTGACCGCCACGCCCGATGCGGCATGGAGCTGGCTGGAGACCGGCTGGAGCCTGGTGCCGGAGGCGCGCGACGACCGCGTCACCTGGTCGTACGAGCCCATGCAGCCCTGGCACCTGGCCTTCACGCCCGGGGTCCGGCCCCTGCGCGTGGAGGTGGGCGGCGAGGTCGTCTGGTCCGATGGACGGCCCTCCCGCGTCGACCCCGACGAGATCCGGGCCAAGGCCCGCGAGCAGGCAGCTCGCCTCCACGCCCGCCTGTGAGCCACACCCTGAGGATCTGAGCGATGTCCGACCGATTCCACCCCATCTCGATGGAGCACCTGACCGAGTGGGTCTTCACCGAGCTCGAGCGCAAGGACTCGCTGTTCAACGTGCCTCGCAGCGCGTTCTTCGTGCCGCGGGCGGATCATCGGTACCGGATCCACGAGCTGGGCGTCGATCTCGAGACGCCCTTCGGGGTCGCCGCCGGCCCGCATACCCAGATGGCGCAGAACATCGTCGCCGCCTGGCTGGTGGGGGCCCGGGTCATCGAGCTCAAGACGGTCCAGACCCTCGACGAGATCGAGGTCCACAAGCCCTGCATCGACGTCGAGGACGAGGGCTACAACGTCGAGTGGTCGCAGGAGCTCCGGGTCCACCAGTCGTTCGACGAATACCTGCGCGCGTGGGTGCTGATCCATGCGCTCCATCGGCGCTTCGGCTGGCCAGGGGAGCGGCCCGGCGTGCTGTTCAACATGAGCGTGGGCTACAACTACGACGGCATCGGGCAGCCCAACGTCCAGTGGTACCTGGACGCCATGGCCGATGCAGGCGCCTGGCTGCCGGGCTACGTCGACATCGTCGCTCGCCACGAGCCTGCCGTGCGGGACATCGAGATTCCCACGCGGCTCTCCGACACGGTCACCCTCTCGACGATGCACGGCTGCCCGCCCGACGAGATCGAGCGCATCTCGCGCTACCTCCTCGAGGAGCGGCGGCTGCACACCTCGGTCAAGTGCAATCCCACCCTGCTCGGCGCTGAGCGCGTTCGGGGCATCGTCAACGACGACCTTGGCTACGCCGACGTCCGCATCCCCGACGAGGCGTTCGGGCACGACCTGACCTGGGACGCGGCGCTCCCCATGTTCCGACGCCTGCGCGACGTGGCGGCCACGAACGGGCTGACCTTTGGGTTGAAGCTCACGAACACCCTCGAGGTCGAGAACACGCGCACCGTGTTCGATCGCGACCCGACCATGTATCTCTCCGGCCGCGCCCTGCACGCGGTGACCACCAACCTCGCCTCCGCCATCAGCGACGAGTTCGGCGGCGACCTGCCGCTCTCCTATGCGGGGGGCGCGGATGCCTTCAACGTGTCGGCACTCCTGGCCGGCGGGCTCCGCACCATCACCGTCGCGTCCGACCTGCTCAAGACCGGCGGCTATCTGCGGCTGCTCCAGTACACCGAACAGCTCGACGCTGCGCTCGACGAGGCCGGCGCGCGCGACACCCACGACTTCATCGTGCGAACGGCGAGCCGAGATGGCTTCGACGGCGAGCCCGACGCGAGCGCGCGGTTCAACCTGCGCCGATACGCGGCCGAGGTCCGTCGCGACTGGCGATACCTGAAGGCCTCTTTCCGGACCGATCGCTCCAAGACGGCGCGCCGGCTGGACGCCTTCGACTGCATCGAGGCGCCGTGCGTGGACATGTGCGCCATCGACCAGCAGGTCCCGCGCTACATGGACGCCATCGGCCGCGGCGAGGTGGCCGAGGCGGTCCGCATCGTGCGCGAGGACAATCCCCTGCCGGCCGTCCTGGGCCGCGTCTGCGACCACCTCTGCGAGTACACCTGCGTGCGGACCCACCTCGACCAGCCGCTCGCCATCCGCCAGATCAAGCGCTTCATCATGGATCGCGAGGCCACGGCCGCCGACCTCGACGGCCGCTCGGATGCCGGGAAGGGCCACCGCCTGGCGATCATTGGTGCCGGCCCCTCCGGCCTGTCGGCCGCGGAGTGGCTCGCACGTCGCGGATTCGCGGTGACGATCTTCGAGGCCCGCCCCTACGCCGGCGGCATGGTGGGCGGCGCGATCCCCGCCTACCGGCTGCCCCAGGCGCAGATCGAGCAGGACCTGGCCCGGCTCGAGCGCCTGGGCGTGGAGGTCCGCTACGGCATGCGCGCCGGAGCCGATGTCACCGTGGACGGCCTCATGGCCGCGGGCTACGAGGCGGTCTTCGTGGCGATCGGTGCCCAGGTCGGGCGCCACCTGGGCCTGGACGGCGAGGACGCCGCGGGGATCGTGGACGGCATCGCCTTCCTGCGCGACGTGCGCGAGGGGCACCCGCCCGCGGTGGGTCCCCGCGTGGGCGTGATCGGTGCCGGGGACACGGCCATGGACTGCGCTCGCAGCGCCGTGCGGGTGGGCGCCGCATCGGTCTCGCTCATCTATCGGCGCACGGTGGACCAGATGCCGGCCGATCGCGAGGAGATCCACGCCATCCGCGAGGAAGGAATCGAGATCGTGGAGCGTGCCCGGCCGGTGGGCCTGCACGTGGTCGACGGACGCCTGGCCGGGCTGCGCTGCGTCCGGACCGAGTACCGCGCCGAGCGCGACGCGTCGGGGCGCAAGGTTCCCTTCGACGTGCCGGACAGCGAGCTCGAGATCGAGCTCGACACGCTGATCCTGGCCATCAGCCAGCACGCCGCCCTCGACTGCTTCGGGGAGACGCTCCCCGAGCTGACCCCGAGCGGGTACCTGGCGGTGGATCCGGACACCCTCGAGACCTCGATGCCGGGCGTGTACGCGGGCGGCGACGTCTCCGCCCACGGCCCCGCGTCGATCGTGCGCGCCGCGGCCGACGGCAAGCGCGCCGCGAGGGCCATTGCCGCTCGCTTCGGCATCCACGACGAGCCACAGCCCAACGGCGAGGACGGCGTCGACACCCGCGAGCTCCTGTTGCGCCGCGGGCGCCGGGAATATCGGCAGCCGGTCGCGAGCACGCCCCTAGAAGCGCGCCACGGCTTCGACGAGACGGTCCTTGGCTACTCCCCGGAGCAGGCCGCCGCGGAGGCGGCGCGATGCCTGCGCTGCGACCAGCTGTGCAGCCTCTGCGTGGGCGTCTGCCCGAACATGGCCCTGCTCACCTACGAGGTCACGCCGCGGCGGATCACGCTTCCCGTCCTGGGCCTGGAGGCCGGGCGTCTCATGCCGGCCGGAGAGGTGGCGTTCTCCGTCGAGCAGGGCCACCAGATTGCCCTGGTGGCCGACCTGTGCAACGAGTGCGGCACCTGCGTGACCGCCTGCCCGACATCCGGCGCCCCGTACCGGGCCAAGCCTCGGCTGTACGTCGATCGCGACGAGTTCGAGGCCCAGGCATCCAACGCCTTCCGCCTGCTGCCGGGTCCCGCCATCGAGGGACGCTTCGACGGAGAGACGCACCACCTCGAGCTGGACGGCACGCTCCACTACCGGGCACCCGGCATGGAGGCGATCCTGGATCCGCGGACGTTCGCGGTGCTCGAGGCGACTCCGGCGGGCGCCACCCCGGGGACCAGCTACTCCCTCGAGCCGGCGGCCAGGCTGGCCATCATGCTCGAAGGGTTGGCCGAGTCGGCGCCGCACCTGCCACGCGTCGACGCACTCCCCGGCTCGTTCGTCGGGGCGCCCCGCTTCGACTGAGGCGGCCGCCTAGCGGCGGACGCCGGTGAAGAGCACCGCGACGCGCTCGCCGTCGCCGATCTCGCCACGCTCGCGGAGGGCCAGCAGGCCGGCCAGCCCGGACGACCCGGTGGGGTCGACTGCGATCCCGGTCGTCTCCACCGCGAGCGCGTTCGCGCGCCGGAGGGTCTCCTCGTCCACGACGACCGTGCCGCCGCCGGACCGCAGCAGCCCTTCGACCACGGCCAGCCAGTCGTAGGTCTCGTCGTCCAGGATGCCGTGCGCGATGCTGTGCGGCTCCTCCTCCCACGGCCACATGAACGCCGCGCGGTGGGTCGCCGCGTAGGCGAGGGCCGCGTCCACGTCGGCCGCCGCGGGCTCGTCCGGCAACCGCCCGGCAACACGTTCGAATGCCCTGGGCAGGGGCCAGGCACCGCTCGTCTGGACGGCATCGAAGCGCGGGACGCGCTCCAGGCCTCCGAGGGCGCGGGCCTCGTCCAGCGACTCGAAGCAGGCGCTGGCCAGGGCCCCGCCCCCCACCTGCACGATGAGCCGATCGACGGGCGCAGCGTCGAACGCGGCGGCCAGCTCGTACCCCAGGGTGAAGCCACCCTCCACCGCCAGGCCGTTGAGATCGCCCTGGCAGGTGAAGGCCAGCGCCCCTGCCGAGATTGCCGCGCGCAGACGGTGCACCGTCGGGTCCCCCGCCACGCCGGGCTGGCGGGGACAGATCTCGACGTTCGCGTCGAGCTCCCTGAGCCGCGCCACGACGGGGGGATCGGCGTCGACCGGCACGAAGACGTCGAGCCGGCGCCGGCCGGCGGCCGCGACCACCGCGGCGGCGAGCGCCGCGTTGCCGCAGCTGGCGATCGCCAGCGGTGGGCGCGCGGAGGCATCGGCCAGGCCCACCCGCTCGGCGACCTCCAGGTACACGAGCAGGCCGAACAGGTGCCGGGCCTTGTGCGAGCCGGATACGTTGCCGGTCTCGTCCTTGACCCAGATGCCCCCCGGCGGGGAGAACCCGAGCCGGTCGCTGAGGGCGTCGGCGCGGCCGAAGGGCGTGACCCGGAAGCCGTGCCCGTCGACGGCGGCGATCCGCTCGTCGAGGGCCCCTACCAGGTCCACGTACTCCGCATCGGACATGCCGTGCGCCCGCCCCACGTGATACGCGTGGAAGAGCTCGCGGTACGTGACGTACGGGGACTCCTCCGCGGACCAGGCAGCAGGCGGGAACGCCACCGCCGAGCGGTCCAGCCGCCGGCGCAGGACGTGATCCGTGTCGTCCTCGCGGCCCGCGTTGGGGCAGCGGAACGGAAACGGCTCGTCCGCGGCCGGCGAGGCGCCGCACCCGGCGCAGACCAGGCTCGTCGCCGGCACCGCCGGGACGCTCACCGCACGCCAGCCCCGACGCGGACCCCGGTCCGCGCGTTGAACTCGGTGATCATCCGATCCCAGTCCTCGACGATGCTGCGCATGCCGGTCCAGAACGCGGGATCCTTGCGCGCCCGGAACTCCTCGATGGAGATGCCCTGCTGCTCCACCCAGGTGAAGTAGCCCAGGTTGAAGATGCGCTCCCGCTCCGCGCGGGTCAGCTCGCGAAGATGGTCGGTCGTCGCGCCCAGCAGGTGCTCGCCGAAGACCTCGCCGGCCGCTACGACATCGAACGCGTTCCCGAAGTAGCGGCCCAGGGCCAGGTCGCGCTCGCTGTGGTACATGGCCGCGCCGTCGGTGGCCACCGTCACGATCACGTCTTCGGAGCCCATCTCGTAGTACTTGGCGGTCTTGATGGCGCCCAGGATGTTCGCGATGGAGGACAGCCCGAACGCGGGAAGGGCATCGAGCGTCTCGGCCGGAACGTTCTGCCGGCGGGCGAGGTAGTCACGCCCCACGTCGGTGTTGAAGAGGACGCACAGGCGATCGGTGGCGCGGTCGGAGACCGCGACGGCGACATCGGTATTCATCACGTTGTGGATGAGCGGGATGTGCTTGTCGCCGATGCCCTGGATGTTGTGCTCGCCGAACCCGTTGCTGAGCATGGTCGGGCACTCGACGGCCTCCAGGGCCACGGTCAGCGAGCCGGTCTTCTCCTTGAGGTAGTCGCCCGCGGCGATGGTCCCCGCCGAGCCGGTGGCCGAGACGAAGGCCCGCAGCCGCAGGGCCGGTCGCTGAGCCTGCAGCGTGTCGAACACCCGCAGCAGGGCGCTGCCGGTGGCGAGGTAATGGGCGATGTGGTTCCCGAACTCGCTGAACTGGTTGAAGATCACGTTCTCCGGGTCGGCCGAGAGCTCATTGCACTTGTCGTAGATCTCCTTGACGTTGCTCTCGGTGCCCGGGGTGCGGATGATGTCCGACTCGTCCACGACCCAGTCGCCCAGCCAGTCGAATCGCTCCTGGCTCATCCCCTCGGGCAGGACCGCCACGCCGCGGCAGCCCATGATCCGGCTGATGGCCACGCCGCCCCGGCAGTAGTTCCCGGTGGACGGCCAGATGGCCCGATGGCGGGTGGGATCGAACTGGCCGGTGATGACCCGCGGCGCCAGGCACCCGTAGGCGGCGAGCACCTTGTGCGCCTCGATCATGGGGAACCGGTTGCCCAGCGCCACCACGATCCGCGCCGCCACGCCGGTGAGCGCGCTCGGCAGCTCGACGTACTCCGGCACCTCGACGAGGCCGGCACGGGAGGCGTCGTTGTACCAGTGGACGCGGAACAGGTTCAGCGGATCGGCGGCATCGGGATCCACGCCTGCCAGCGCGTCACGGATCTCCGCCGGGATGGTGGTGGGGTCCGCCAGCTGCGCGAACGTGGGGAGGAGGATGTCGGCGTCCCGGAAGCGCGCGACGGTGTTCTCGTAGACGGCGGGATCGACGAGCTCTCGCTCAAGGCCGAGTCGCTGCATGGTGGCGGTACTCCGTGTCTGGCTGGGTGAAGGGTTGTGGAAGTGGCGTGATGCGGCGGGCCCGGCGATGCGCCTCGGCCGCCGCGGCGTTCTCGCGAACGGTGACGGGGCCCACGTCAGGCCTCGCGGCGGCCTGCCGCGCGGGCGAGCCTCGGCACGGCCGCGGCGGCGGCCATCGAGTCGCGCATGGGCAGCCGGGTCCGGCGGATGCCGTCGAAGGCGTGCAGGGCACCGGCCACGGCCGACGCCGTCGGGACCAGCGCAATCTCGCCCACGCCCTTCGCGCCGTACGGCCCGTACGGGGATGGCTCCTCCACGAAGATCACCTCCACGGGCGGCATGCCCGTTGGCGGAATGATCCCCAGGGACTTCAGGGTGGTCGTCGCCGGGCGCCCGTCGGTCACCACGAACTCCTCGGTGAGGGCATGGCCCAGGCCCATGTGGACGCCGCCCTCGATCTGGCCCTCGAGGAGGGTGGGGTTGATGGCCCTGCCCACGTCGTGGGCGGCCACCACCCTGGCCAGGTGCCCCTCGTCGTCGAGGATCACGACCTGCGTCGCCCAGCCGTAGGCGAAGTGGGTCACCGGGTCCGGCGTGGTGGCTTCCGGTGGCGTGGTCCAGTCCACCCTGAACTCGCCGTAGAACTCGCGACCCGCGAGGGCGGCGAGCGGTCCGTCGCCGAGCGCGTGACGCAGCTTCTCGGCGGCGTCGATGACGGCCCGGCCCCCGAGCGTCGTCGCCCGGGAGGCCGTCGTCTGCCCGGTGTCCAGCTCGTGGCGCGTGTCGACCTGCACCTGCACCATGCGGGCCGGTGAGCCCCAGCTCCTCGCAGGCGATCTGGGCCAGGACGGTGTCGACACCCTGCCCCATCTCCGTCCAGGAGTGGCAGAGCGTGACCGTGCCGTCCGCCTCGGGTCGCAGCACCACCCGCCCGCGCTCCGTGAGCCCGTTGCCGATGCCGGAGTTCTTGACGCCGCAGGCAATGCCCGCGTAGCGCGCAGCGCGGTACGCGTCGCGCACCGCGAGCAGGGTCTGCTTGAGGCCCACGCCCGGGCCGAGCGTCTGGCCGGTGCTGAACTGGTCGCCCTCGGCCAGCGCGTTGCGCCATCGGATCTCCCAGCCATCGATGCCGACCCGCTCGGCCAGGCGGTCGAGCATGCCCTCCATGGCGAAGTTGACCTGGTTGGCGCCGAAGCCGCGCATGGCACCGCAGGGTGGGTTGTTGGTGTAGACGGCACGAGCCTCGACGTCGACGTTGGGCACCCGGTAGGCGCTGCAGGCGTGGCCCGTCGCCCGTTCGAGGACCTTGGCCCCCACGCTGGCGTAGGCCCCGGTGTCGCCGACCAGGCGCGCACGAACCGCCAGCAGGCGTCCCTCCGCGTCGCAGGCGACGGTGTACACCGAGTGAATCGGATGGCGCTTCACGTGGAAGTTCAGGCTCTCGGCACGGCTGAGCGTGACGCGCGCCGGGCGGCCGGTCATCCGCGCGAGGAGGGCGGCATGGCACTGGGGACCCAGGTCCTCCTTGGCGCCGAAGCCGCCGCCGCTGGCGACCATGGTGACGCGGACCCGCTCCTCGGGTTCACCCAGGAACGACGCGATCTGGCGGCGATCCTCCCAGATACCCTGGCCCTGGGAGTACACGTCGAGGGAGCCGTCCCCGGCCGGAACCGCCAGCGACGACTCCGGCTCCAGGAAGGCGTGCTCGATGAACTGCGTCTCGAAGGTCTCGGTGATGACATGCGCCGCCGATGCCAGCGCCGCGTCGACGTCGCCGCGGCGCAGCCAGGACACGGAGAGCAGGTTGCCATCCGGGTGCAGGGCCGGGGCGTCCGGCTCCATGGCGGCGAACGGATCGGTGAGCGGTGGCAGCACCTCGTATTCGACGTCGATGAGCTTCGCCGCCTGGCGCGCGGCGTGCCGGGTCTCGGCAGCCACCACGGCCAGGACGTCGCCCACGTACCGCGTGACCTCGCCCTCCGCGACGAGCTGCGGCCAGTCGCGGGTGATGGAGCCCTGGGTCCGCTCGCCCGGCACGTCTGCCGCGGTGGCCACCGCCACCACGCCGGGATGGGCGCGCGCCTTCGAGACGTCAATGCGCAGGACGCGCGCGCGCGGATGATCCGAGAAGCGCACCGCCCCGTGCAGCAGGCCCTCGGGCCGCAGGTCGTTGACGTAGGGCTTGTCACCCAGGGCCAGCTCGCGGCCGCGCAGACGGGCCGTCCGCGAGCCCACCCTGCCGCTGGTGTCGATCTCCGGCAGCGGCTCCCCGCGACGAGCCGCCGCTGCCAGGCCCACGGCGTCGATGATCTTGACGTACCCCGTGCAGCGGCACAGGTTGCCCTTCAGCGCCTGGGCAATCTCGTCGCGCGTCGGATCCGGGTTGCGCTCCAGCAGCGCCTCGGATTTCATCACGATGCCCGGCGAGCAGAAGCCGCACTGGGAGGCGCCTGCCACGACGAACGCATCGGCCCAGCGCTCGCGGTCAGCCGCCGCCAGGCCCTCGTGGGTCACGACGCTCTTGCCGGCCAGGCGCGCCGCCGGCTGGGCGCAGGAGACCACCGCGCGCCCGTCGACGAGCACCGTGCACGCCCCGCAGGAGCCCTCGGGCGCGCAGCCGTCCTTGACCGAGGTGAGGCCGCGGACCTCGCGGAGCACCTCGAGCATGGTCAGGTCGGCGTCGACCTCGACGCCGACCGCCTCGCCGTTGAGGGTGAAGTCGACGCGCATGGCTACCTCACCGCACGATCCGGGTCCCGGCATCGCCGCTCAGCGCACGCTCCAGGTTTTCGGGGCTGGTGATGATGGCCTCGCCGCCGCCGCGCTCCAGGAACCCGATGCAGGCCTCGATCTTGGGCGCCATGCTGCCGCCCGCGAAATGGGTCCCCTCGGCGAGGTAGCCCTTCGCCTCGTCGAGCGTCAGGCTGTCGACCCAGCGCTGCTCCGGCTTGCCCCAGTCGAGGGCGACGCGTTCCACGGCGGTGCTGATCATGAAGACGTCCGCCTCGACACAGGTGGCGAGCAGCGACGACGCGAAGTCCTTGTCGATGACGGCGGCCACGCCGCGCAGGTCGCCCTCCGCGTCGGCCACCACCGGGATCCCGCCGCCGCCGACCGTGATCGCAACGTAGCCGTCACGGAGGAGCGCCTTCACGGCGCCCTCCTCCACGATGCGGAGCGGTCGCGGTGAGGCCACGACCCGGCGCCAGCCGCGACCGGCGTCCTCGCGCACGTCCCAGCCCTCGTCGCGCCGGCGCATGGCCTGCGCCTCGTCCATGAACGAGCCGATGGGCTTGGAGGGATTCTGGAAGGCGGGGTCATCGGCCGCCACCTCGACCTGGGTCACCACCGTGACCGCCTGACGGTCGAGCCCCAGCTTGCGGAAGTCGTGCGCCAGGTTCTGCTGCAGCTCGTAGCCGATGGCCCCCTGGCTGTCCGCGTTGCAGACGTCGAGGGGCACCTCGTGCAGCTCGTGGGCGGCCAGCTCGCTGCGCCGCAGGATGAAGCCCACCTGGGGCCCGTTCCCGTGGCCGATGGCGACGTCCCAGCCGTCGCGGATGATCCGCGCGATGTGCCCGCTCGTCTCCCCGAGCGCCCGGTACTGGTCCGGAACGCTCATGTGCTGGGGATCCTTGATGAGCGAATTGCCGCCGATGGCGACCACGAGCCGGCTCATCGCATCACCAGGGCCATGACGGCCTTCTGCGCGTGGAGGCGGTTCTCCGCCTCGTCGTACACCGCAGAGTGCGGCCCGTCGATGACGGCATCGGCCACCTCGACGTTGCGGTCCGCCGGCAGGGGGTGCATGAAGATCGATTCGGGGTTCGCGAGGGCCATGCGGCGCTCGTCCGTGATCCAGTCGGTGTACTTGGCCGCGATGGCGGCGCCATCGGCCTCGTCCTTCGCGGTGAGCATGGCGCCCCAGCTCTTGGCGTAGACGACATCGGCGCCACCAAATCCGGCGTTGAAGTCGTCGAGCTGCTCGAAGGAGCCACCGGAGCGCTTCGCGTTCTGCGCCGCCTCGTCCACGATCTCCGGCATGAGCTTGAACTCCGGCGGGTGGACGAGCCGCACGTTCATCCCGAAGCGGGTCGCCAGCAGGATGAGGTCCTGGGGGACGCTGATCGGCTTCTGGTAGCTCGACGCGTAGGCCCAGCTGACGGTGATGGTCTTGCCCCGCGGATCGCCGAGCTTCTCGCGGATGGTGAGCAGGTCGGCGAGCGTCTGGTGCGGGTGGTACAGATCGCACTGCATGTTCAGCACCGGCACGCGCGAAGCCTCTGCGACCTCGCGGATGTACCGGTTGCCGACGCCCCAGTCGACGTTGCGGATGGCGATCCCGTCGTTGTAGCGGCCCAGGATCTCGCCGATCTCGGTGGCGGTGTCGCCATGCGCGATCTGCGTGGTCCGGCTCTCGATGAACTGGGCGTGCCCACCCAGCTGGGCCATCCCGGCCTCGAAGCTGGCCCGGGTCCGGGTGGAAGAAAAGAAGAAGAGCATCGCCAGCACCTTGTCGCGCAGCAGCGGGTGGGGAATCCCCAGCGCCCGCTCGCGCTTGAGCTGCTCGGCGACCTCCAGGACGGTCTCGATCTCCTCCTGTCGTCCAGTCGGAGAGGCTGATGAGGTCGCGGCCGCGAAGTCCGGTCTGCATCTGTCGTCCCCCCTTACTCTGCCGCGCCGAGGATCAGGGTCAGGAGCGCCATCCGCAGCGGCACCCCGTTGAAGGCCTCGACCCAGTAGCGCTGGTGGCGCGTCTCGTCGACGTCGGAGGGCAGCTCGTCCATGCGCGGCAGCGAATGGAGGATGATCGAGCTGCGCTTGGCCTCGTCGCGCAGGAGCTCGCGGGTGACCCGGTAAGCCTCCGGCGTCAGGCCGGTCTCACCGGCACGCTCCACGCGTGACTGCGTGTAATCGGCCTGGACGACCGGCTCCATGTAGATCACGTCCGCCTCGCCGATAGCCTCGGCCACGCTGTCCGCGACCCGGTAGGCGACGTTGAGCTGGTCGAGCTCCGCGGTGAACTCCGGGAGGAGGCTCATCTCCGGCGGGCTGACCACGATGGCCTCCGCGTCGAACTGCGAGAGGGCGTAGAGGATGGAGTGCATGGTCCGCATCCGCATGTCGCCGACGAGCAGGTAGGTCAGCCCGTCGAGCGTGCCCAGCTCCGACCAGATCGTGTAGAGGTCGGTCAGGACCTGGGTCGGGTGCTCGCCCCAGCCGTCGCCGCAGTTGATGACCGGGACGCTCGCCCAGCGCGCCGCCTCGGCCGGGGCGCCCTGCTGGAAGTGGCGGATGGCGATGACGTCGCCGTAGTACTCCAACATGTGGAAGGTGTCCTTGATCGACTCCTGGTAGAAGTCGCCGGCGCGGGTCATCTTCGCGTCGCTGAAGCCCAGGACGTGGCCGCCCAGCCGATGCATCGCCGCCTCCGTGGAGAGGCGGGTGCGGGTCGAGGGCTGGTAGAAGGCGGTGAGAAGGGTCTTGCCCTTGAGGAGATCGGTGTTGCGCCGATCCCGCGCGAACTCCTTGAGATCCTCCGCGACACCAAAGACGCGGAAGAACTCGTCCCGGCTGAAGTCCTTCAGCGAGAGGATGTCGCGACCGATGAAGCTGCGCATGGGTTCCAGAACCTCCTAACGGGGCCCGCGACGCGACGCGCGTCCGGACGTGATGCCGGTTGCCAGATGCGTCATCCGCGGAGCGCGAGCTGGTTCACTCGCCGGATGACATGGAAGTTGAAATGACCCGGGGTGAAGTAGCTGGTCGAGTAGTCGACGACCCGGCCGTCCATCGCGTACAGCTGCGCGGTGAGCTTCAGGAGCGGATCGTGAGCGCGGAGCCTCAGGCGGCTCGTCAGGTCGGGATCGGCGGCCTCGGCGGACAGCCTGGTGTAGGAGTTGCGGAGTGGCGGATCGCCCCGGCGCAGGAGCAGGTCGAGCACGGATCCCCCGAACCCGTCTCCCAGCTCGCGTGGGTCGAGGAGGTCGGTCGGGACGATGTCGACCAGGTAGGCGATCGGGAGCTCCCCGGAGAGGATGACGCGCTGCACCGCGTACACCGCGGTTCCCTCTTGCGTGCTGAGGTACTCGGCTTCGCTGCGGTCGGCCGCCCGTTCGTCGACCTGGAAGTCGGCCAAGCGAATCTCGACCCCGATCCGCTTGGCGATGGTCTCGATGCTCTCGAGCTCCTCGAGGCCTGCCTCCATGAGCGGCATGCCGGGACTGAGGAAGGTCCCGATGCCGTGGCGACGGACGATCATGCCGCCCTGCTCGAGCTGAGAGAGCGCCTCCCGGAGGGTCGCCCGGCTGACGCCGAGCCGCTGGCTCAGGACTGCCTCCGAGGGCAGCAGGCCGCCCGCGCCCGCGAGCGTTCCGGACTGGATGCCGGCGATGAGCTCCAGCGCCGCCCGCCTGGCCAGCGTGGGGCCGCGGCGCACCAGCGGAGTCCCCGCGATCCAGGGATCCGGCTCGTCCGCCGGGTCATGGACGGTGGCCCCCTGCGTCGGCCGCTGGTCGTTCGCTCGCCGGACGTTAGTCATCTGACGTCTTCTCCCACATCCGCGCGGGAGCCAAAAGTGCCGTTCGGCCTGTTTCGGGTCAGGGTCCCTCAAGCGGTGCGGCAACGCACCGATGAGCCGCCAGGGCATTGCCTTTTCCGGTGCCGTTCTCCGATACTCAGCTCCCGCCCGCCATCAACGTCCGCGTGGACCGCTGCCTCCCGCGACCGAGCCGTTTGGAGGTCCCTGTCACCCATGCGATTCCTGAAGTCGCTCCGACTCGTGCTGCTCGCCGCGGCGCTGGCGATCCCCACGGTCGCCTTCACCTCGGGCAGCGTCTTCGCCTACGGCCACGCTGATCAGCCGCTGGCCCAGCTTGAGATCAGCGGCAACTGCGACAACCCCAACAACTACTTCTGTTCGAACGTGGTCGGCGTCGGCGGCATCTGGCTCTGGATCGAGATCGACGCCAACGGCACCGGTGACGTGGCCGGATCGGGCTGCGGGCACACCGTCGGTGGGCCGCGGGGTGGCGCGGAATCCATCCGCGGCGACGTGACCTGGGAGACGTCGATGGCAAGACCGCGGCCGACGACGGGTTCGGCTTCCCGACCATCGTGGATCCGACCGACAGCTACTACTTGGTCAAGTTCCATGGCGAACCGCTCTTCGCGACGCCGGTGACACCCGGCCACTACGCGTTCCATCCGACGCACGGGGTGAGCCTGCAGATCCAGGTCGCTCCCTAGGGACCGATGGGGGGCCGGCGGGCCATCCTTCCCGCCGGCCTCCATGCATGGTCAAGCCCGCGGTTCGTGCCGAGGCCCCGGCCAGCGGCCACGACATGAGGCCCCAGGGCAGAAGGGGGAGGAGGATGGCTGGCGCGCCAGGATTCGAACCTGGAACCCCCTGATCCAGAGTCAGGTGCTCTACCGTTGAGCCACGCGCCAGCGGGGCACCCATCCTACCAGAGGCTCCGCGATCAGCCTCCCTGGCGGGCCTGCACCTTCGCCCAGGTGTCCTTGAGGGTCAGGGTCCGATTGAAGACCGGCGCGCCCCGGCTCGAGTCCGGATCGGGACAGAAGTAGCCCAGGCGCTCGAGCTGCACGGTCTCCCCCACCGGGGCATCGGCGAGGGAGGGCTCGACGTAGCCGTGGACGACGACCTCCGAGGTCGGCGAGAGATCCGCGAACAGGTCGCCATCGGCTCCCGGATCCGGTCGGGTGAAGAGGTGGTCGTAGAGGCGGACCTCGGCAGGCACGGCCTGTGCCGCGGAGACCCAGTGCAGGGTGGCCTTCGGCCGGCGCCCGTCCGGCGCGTCCCCGCCGCGGGTGGCCGGGTCGTACGTGCATCGCAGCTCCACGACCTTCCCGGCGTCGTCCTTCACCACCCCGGTGCAGGTGATGAAGTAGGCGGACCGCAGGCGCACCTCGCGCCCCTCGCTGAGCCGGAAGAACTTGGGCGGCGGCTCCTCGCGGAAGTCATCGGCCTCGATGTAGAGCTCCCGGGAGAACGGCACCCTCCGCGTTCCGGCAGAAGGATCCTCCGGGTTGTTGATGGCCTCGAGCTCCTCGACCTGGCCCTCGGGGTAGTTCTCGATCACCACCTTGAGCGGATCCAGGACGCCGAAGCGCCGCGGCGCCGACCGGTTCAGGACGTCGCGGACCGCATGCTCCAGCACGCCGATCTCGATCACGCTGTCGTTGCGCGCCACGCCCACCTCGGTGGCGAAGCGACGGATCCCCTCCGCCGGGAAGCCGCGCCGCCGCAGGCCGCTGATGGTGGGCATCCGGGGGTCGTCCCAGCCCCGCACGTGCCCCTCGTTGACCAGGCGCAGCAGGACCCGCTTGGAGAGCACCGTGTACGTCAGGTTGAGCCGCGCGAACTCGTACTGGTGCGGACGCGACGGGACCGGCAGGTTCTCGATGAGCCAGTCATAGAGCGGCCGATGGTTCTCGAACTCGAGCGTGCAGATCGAGTGGGTCACGCCCTCGATGGCATCGGACTGGCCGTGCGCGAAGTCGTACGTCGGGTAGATGCACCATGCATCGCCCGTGCGGGGATGCGCGGCGTGCACGATCCGATACAGGACGGGATCGCGCAGGTTGAGGTTGGGCGAGGCCATGTCGATCTTCGCCCGCAGCACCCGGGCCCCGTTCGGGAACTCCCCGGCCCGCATCCGCTCGAAGAGGTCCAGGTTCTCCTCGACCGGCCGCTCCCGCCAGGGGCTCTCGCGCCCGGGCTCGGTGAGCGTGCCGCGGTGCTCGCGGATCTCGTCGGCCGAGAGGTCATCGACGTAGGCCTTGCCGGACCGGACGAGGGCGACCGCCCATTCGTAGAGCTGACCGAAGTAGTCGGAGGCGTGGTGGAGATGCTCGCCCCAGTCGAAGCCGAGCCAGCGCACATCGGCCTCGATGGCATCGATGTACGCCTGCTCCTCCTTGACCGGGTTCGTGTCGTCGAAGCGCAGGTTGCACTGACCTCCGAACTCCGTTGCGATGCCGAAGTTGAGGCAGATCGACTTCGCATGGCCGATGTGGAGGTAGCCGTTGGGCTCCGGCGGGAAGCGCGTGACGATGGCCGTCTGCCTGCCCTCGCGCAGGTCGGCGGCCACGATGTCGCGAATGAAATCGGTCCGCTCAGGCGGAGGTGGGGTCTCGATGCTCACGGGGGACGCCCTCGGCGCGGGCTCGGGGGCCGCTTGCCCGCCTGACACGCCCGGCGCCAGTGTTCGGCGATTCTACCAAGGCGCGGCGTACCCCTGGTCCGGGCCCCGGTCCCCTCGGCTCGGGCGGTGCAGGTGCGGGATCGTCGACGGCGGACAACCGGCGCGACTAGCCTCCCGGCGCGACCCCGACGCTCACCGCCATGAGATCGTGGGCAATACCCTCCGCCCACTCCTCGATTGCCGCCCAATCGCGGAAATCACCCGCCGGCAGCGCATCCCTCGCGGCCGGCATCATCCGGGTGATCCGCTCCATGAAGCCAATCGGCCTGGCCGTCGGGTCGTAGGCACCGAAGAAGATGCGCTCGTCCCGCGGATGGATCGTGGCCGCCAGCTCGGCGAACTCCCGGGGCACCGACGTCTGAAGCACATCCCGCCCCTGCGGGTCCACGGTATCGGTCCCTATCGGTCCGCTGCTGAAGAGCCAAACCGGCCGGCTGGCGAGCAGGGGCCGATGGCGCTCCACGAACTCGGTTGCCTCCTTCAGCCAGTGGAAGACGTAGGCCGCGCCGCCAATGACGAACGCGTCGAACGTGCCGGCGTCGCAAACCTCCCCCGCCGCCTTCAGCGTCACCTCCAGTCCGTTGCGCTCAAGCGTGGCAGCGACGCGCTCCGCGATGCCGCGCGTGGCACCGTGGCGCGTCGCATAGGCGACCAAGACCTTCATGGGGGCCGACTCCGTGAACGTTCCTCCAGCCACCAGGGCTGCCATCGGTCAGGGTTGCCATCCCCCGGCATAACAGCAAGGGCCGATCGGCTCAACCGATGCCGTCCCCGCGGCCTGCCGCAATGGGCACGCGGACAGGCCCGCGACCGGCCGCATCGGTGCGGTACCGTCCGCACATGACCGCCGAGCAGGAGCGCGCCTCAGCGAAGTCCCGTGCCCTGAAGTTCGTCCTGCTCGTGGGCGCCATGAGCTTCTTCGCGGACTTCACGTACGAGGGAATGCGCGGGATCGCCGGGCCATACCTCGCCCTGCTGGGCGCGAGCGCCACCGCGGTGGGCGTGGTGAGCGGCCTGGGCGAGCTGCTCGGCTACGGGCTGCGCGTGGTGTCGGGGAGGATCAGCGACCGGACGCAGCAGTTCTGGCCCATCACCATCGCCGGCTACATCGTGCAGATGGTGGCCGTGCCCAGCCTGGCCCTCGCCGGCAGCTGGCCCATGGCCGCGGCGCTCATCGTGCTCGAGCGCGTGGGCAAGGCGACCCGCAACCCGCCCCGCGACGTGATGCTGTCCCACGCCGCGGGGGAGCTGGGATACGGATGGGTCTTCGGCCTCCACGAAGCGTTGGACCAGCTGGGGGCGCTCTCCGGGCCGCTGGTCATCGCCGCGGTCCTGGCGCTCAACGGCGACTACCGGACCGCCCTGGCCTGGCTTGCCGTGCCGGCGGTCCTGACCCTGGCCGTCCTGGCCTTCGCCCGCTGGGCCTACCCGCGTCCGGAGGAGATGGAGGCCGAGCCGCCGGACGTTCGCACCGAGGGCCTCCCCCGCATCTTCTGGATCTACCTGGGAGCGGCCGGCCTGGTGGCGGTGGGATTCGCGGACTTCCCGCTCATCGCGTTCCACTTCCAGGAGGAGTCGGTGATCTCGACCGCCATGGTGCCCATCTACTACGCGGTGGCCATGGGCGTCAGCGGTCTGGCGTCCCTGGTGTTCGGGCGCCTGTTCGACCTGCGCGGGATGGGGATCCTCATCCCGCTCACCCTGATCTCGCTCCTCTTCGCGCCGCTCGCCTTCCTGGGCGGGTCGGGGCTGGCGCTGCTGGGCGTGGCGCTGTGGGGCATGGGGATGGGCGTCCACGAGTCCATCATTCCCGCCGCGGTGGCCCTCATGGTGCCCCGCGAGCGGCGCGCATCGGCCTACGGCCTGTTCACCGCCGGGTACGGGATCGCCTGGTTCGCGGGCAGCGCGGCCATGGGCATCCTGTACGACGTGGCCTTCCCGGCGCTCGTCGTCTTCTCAATCGCCGCCGAGCTGGCAGCGATTCCGCTCTTCGTGGTGGTGGTCCGCTCGGCCGGATCGCGCCTGCGCCGGGGGACGTCGTGAGCGTCGCGCGGAACGAGCGGGTCTGGGTCCGGATCGAGGAGCCGGGCGGCGCCGGCCTGGAGCTCGCGGTTGACCGCTCGCGGCCGGGTCCGGTGATCACCGGGGCACGGAGCGGTGGCACCTTCCTGGGCTTCGATCGCGGCGCGGTCTTCGAGGCGGACACCGGCGACGGCACGCCGCTCGCCGCGGTGGTGGCCCTGCCGGCCTCGTCGGCGGCGGGCTGCTGGGTGGAGGCGACCGTGCGCGACGTCCTCGCCGATGGCAGCGGCAGAACGGTCCTGGTCACCGCCCTGCCGGGCCACGCGCTGCCGGTCGAGCCGCTGATCCGGGTGGCGGCTCGCATGCCGGAGGGTCGTCTCCGCGGCCCGGAGGAAGCGCGCGCGGTCGTGCGCCGGGCGAACGAGCGGTTCCGTCGCCGCCGGGCACGAGGCCGTATGCCGATGCGTCCCGCCTGGCTGCCCATCGACCTGGAGACACGACAGGTGACCGGCGCCGACATCGCGTCGGCCGCGGAGCGGGACCTGGGTCGCCTGCCGCCCCGCTTCGTGCGGGGCCTGACCGGGCTGCTCGATCCCGAGGAGCGCATCCTCGCCACCGTGGAGCGGCCACCCGAAGCCGGAGGCGGGCTCCTGGCCTGGCGCCGACAGCGTGACCGCCGCGCGGCGCTGCTCATGCTCACCGACCGGCAGCTCCTCTGGCTGGTGGACCACGTCGCGCCCAGCCGGTACCTCCTGGACTGGGGCGTGGATGCCCAGCTCCTGCCGATCGAGCGCCTCCGGGACCTCCGCCTGCGATTCGGGGCGGAGGCCGGCAGCGCACCCACCGGTCTCCTGGTCAGGACCGATGCCGGCGAATCCGCGTTCCCGTTGCCGGCCGACCTCGAGCCGGAGGCGCGGGCCCTGGGCGAGGTCCTGGCGCGGTTCCTCCCCCGGGAGGGGGTGGGGGCGGTCCGCCGCCGCTACCCGGTGGAGGCGATCCCCTTCGACCCCGAGCCTGCCCAGCGCTTCGGGCAGGGTGACGAGGCTGTCGGACGGGTCGCCGGCCTTGCCGCGTCGGCCGCGGCCACGCCCCTCGCCGCGTTCTATGCCCCGCGCCGCGAGCGCGTGAAGCAATCGGTTGCCGTGGTCGTCACGGAGCGCGAGATCCTCGCGGACGTGGCCGGCCGCGGCCGGCCAGCCGGGGACGGCACCGTGGTGCGCGTCCCGCTCGAGAC
Organism: uncultured Chloroflexia bacterium; assembly: GCA_963805645.1. Taxonomy (GTDB): domain Bacteria; phylum Chloroflexota; class Limnocylindria; order QHBO01; family QHBO01; genus CAVXEH01. The sequence continues at coordinate 192,983 of CAWDVA010000006.1, forward strand.
GCTTCGGCTGGTGAGCCTGGCGCTCTCGCCACTCATGGGACGCGTGGAGCTGCACGCGGGAGGCACGCCGCTGCGCTTCAGCTACCCGTCGCCGCTATCCGAGCCCGCCACCGCCTTCGTCCGCACCTGCCGGCGAGCCTGGGCCAACGTCGCCACCGCACCGGGGCCGGGCATTGCGGACTTCAGCGGATGAAGGCACGGTCGTCCAGGCACGCCATCCACCGCCCGTGGATGTGGTCCTCGACGCCGGCCGGGCGGCAGATATGGTCCGGGGAGAAGTCCATCGGTCGCCCAACCAGCCGCGGTGCGCGCTCGCGCCCCCATTGGTCCGGGGTGTGATAGCCCGGACGAGCGGTGGTGGATCGGCCACCCCATCGGTATGGTCGCAGCTGGGCACACGAATCCGAGCGCTGGCGACGGCCCCGAGGGGCCCCAAGCGAAGGAGCGAACAGGACCGATGCAGGGCGTCCAGGCACGCGAATGGCGTCGATTCGGCTTCGGTGGTCCACCCGAGCCGTGGGAGCAGGAGGCACAGCGAGAGCTCGATCGCCTCGCGACCTCGTACTACCTCGATGTCGTGCAGCTGCGACCACGAGCCTTCGCTGCCGCCACCGATCCCGAGGCGCGCCGGCGTCTCGAAGAGCTGTACGCCACGGCCGTGCGCCACAAGCACGAGATCGACTTCACGCTGCGCCACTGGGCCACTCCCGTGGAGCGCGCGCGAGTTGACGACCGCCTTGGTCAGCTGATGCGCATCGGCCGCCGGTTCCGCGCCTTCGTGGAAGCGTCCCGCCCTGAGGACGGCCCGGATCCCGCCGACGAGGCCGCGGCCGTCGCCTGATTGATCTGTGGGGCCCCGGCCATCCCGGCCGGGGACCCCACGCCAACCCCACATGGCCGCTCCCGCGCCACCCATCGCCGGTGCGCGTGACATCCATCGCCGGTGCGCGTGACATCCATCGCTGGCCCCCGGCGCCACCCATCGCCGGCCCCCGCGTCAACCCCGCATTGCCGGGACCCCGCGTTGCCGGCCCCCGGGGCGCCACCCATCGCCGCCCCGGCGCCACACGTGGCCCGCGTGGGAGAACGCATAAGGGCCTGCTCCCCCGCCGCGGCACACTCGGTGCGCGTGGCACGGGCAGCAACTACCCCCACGGGCGCCGTCCCACAACGGGGGCGTGTGCCCGAGCGAATTCCGGCGCCACACGTGGCCCGCGTGGGAGAACGCATAAGGGCCTGCTCCCCCGCCGCGGCACACGCGGTGCGCGTGGCACGGGCGGCAACCACCCACACGGGCGCCGTCCCACAACGGGGGCGTGTGCCCAGCGAGATCCGGGCGCAGGCTCGCCACGCCCCGATACACTCCTCGCGTGGCACCCCGGCTCCCCACCCCGAGCGACATCCTGGCCGCGGCCGTTCGGCTGCGCGGCATCGCCCTCGACACACCCCTCGAACCGGCACCGGCGCTCGCCGCGGCGAGCGGGGCCGCGGAGGTGCGCCTGAAGCTCGAGGCGCTCCAACCCACCGGCAGCTTCAAGACCCGCGGCGCCCACAACCGGATCGCCGTCCTGGCGGAGGCTCGCCGCCGTGGCGACGCGCCCGACCTGCCCGTCGTGGCGGCATCCTCAGGGAACCACGGGATCGCCGTGGCCCAGGCAGCCACGCGGTACGGCCTGCCTGCCACGATCCTGGTGGGCACCAGCGTCTCGCCCGCCAAGTTCGAGCGGCTCCGCGCGCTCGAGTCGGACCTCGTGACGGTCCAGATCGCAGGCCGCGACAGCGACGACGCGGAGGCGGAGGCCCGACGGCGCGACGAGATGGGCGCGGCGACCTACGTGCCGCCGTACCACGACCCCGAGGTGATGGCCGGCCAGGGCACCATCGGGCTCGAGATCCTGCAGGCCTGGCCGGAGTGCGACGCGATCCTGGTTCCCGTGGGCGGGGGCGGGCTCATCGGCGGCATCGGCACCTGGACCAAGGCGGTGCGGCCGGGCCTGCGGCTCATCGGCATCCAGCCGGCGGCCTCGCCGCCCATGTACGCGTACCTGGAGTCCGGGTCCACGAAACCCATGCCCATCGCCCCAACCCTGGCCGATGGCGTAGCCGGCAACATCTGGCGCGGCAGCATCACCTGGCGCGTGTGCCGGCAGCTCGTTGACGAGGTGGTGCTGGTGGACGAGGACGAGATCGCGGCGGCCATGCGCTGGTCGCTGCTGGAGCAGCATGTGCTCCTGGAGGGCAGCGCGGTGCTGGGCATCGCCGCGCTGCAGGCCCGTCGCGCCACGGGGCTCGAAGGTCGGCGGGTGGCCGTGGTCTGCACCGGGCGCAACGTCGACGAGGCGACCCTCCGGCGCGTCCTGGAGTAGATGGTGGCCCGGACCCGCCTCACCCTCCAGGCGATCGACCTCCACTGCGGCGGCGAGCCGCTGCGCCTGATCACGGCCGGCTTCCCGCCTGTCCCGGACCTCCCCATCCTGGAGCGCCGTGCCTGGGTGCGGGAACACGCGGATCACGTGCGGCGGGTCGCCATGTACGAGCCGCGCGGCCACCGCGACATGTACGGCGCCGTGATCCTGCCGCCGCATCGCGACGACGCGGACCTGGCGATCCTGTTCATGCACAACGAGGGCTTCTCCACGATGTGCGGCCACGGGACGCTGGCGGTGGCGACCGCGCTCGTGGAGGAGGGACTCTTCCCGGCGACCGAGCCCGAGACGGTGATCCGCCTCGAGGCGCCGGCCGGGCTGGTGACGGCCCGCGTGGATGTGCGCCGGACCGATGGCGGCGCCGCCGAAGTGACCGGGGCCCGCTTCGCGAACGTGCCCGCCTACCTCGCTGCGCGCGACCTCGAGGTGCGGGCCAATGGCCTGCCCGAGGTGACGGTCGACATCGGCTTCGGGGGCGCGTACTACGGGATCGTGGAAGCAGCGGATCTTGGCCTGCGGATCGTGCCATCCAACGTGGAGGCGCTCACCGGCGCCGGCGCGGCAATCACCGAGATCCTGCGCCGCGAGCACGTCCCGGCCCATCCGTTCGACGCGGAGATGAGCTTCGTCTACGGCACGATCATCGTCGACCGCTCCCCCGCCGGTTCCGGCGACGGACGCGCGGAGGGCGCCGACTGGCGCAACGTCACCATCTTCGCCGACGCGGAGGTGGATCGCTCACCCTGCGGATCCGGCACGTCGGCGCTGCTGGCCCAGGCCGCGGCGCGCGGCCGGATGGGGGTGGGCGACGAGATCGCGAACGCCTCCATCACCGGCGAGATCTTCACTGGCCGGATCGACGGTGAGACGACGTTCGGTCCGCACCCGGCGGTGGACACGACCATCGGCGGTCGCGCGTACCTGACCGGATACCAGACGCTGGTGGTGGACGAGCGGGACCCGCTCGGCGGCGGCTTCCTCCTGCGCTGAGCAGGGCCGGCAGGACGTTGGCGGGCGCAATGTATCGCCGGCCCTTGTGCATCGCGACGACCCGTGCCTAGCATCCCCGCCATGACTACCCCGAACCCGTCGCCGCTCGCGCCCGAGGAGCATCGCGGGAGCGGTGGGGCCGCCATCCTGGGCGCGCTCCTCATCGTCCTGGGCCTGATCTTCCTGGCCGGCCAGTACCTGAATCTCGACATCGGCCGGTATGGCTGGCCGCTGTACGTCATCGGTCCCGGGCTGGCGCTCATGCTGCTTGGGCTGACCCAGCGGGGCGGGAGCGGTCTCGCCATCGGCGGAACGGTCATCACCGTGCTCGGTCTGCTCCTCCTCTTCCAGAACGTCACCGACTACTGGGAGAGCTGGGCCTACGCCTGGCCGCTCGTGGCCCCGGGCGGCAGCGGCCTGGGCATGCTCCTCTACGGGACGCGCGCCCAGAACGCGTCCATGGCCCGGGCCGGGCTGTGGCAGGTCGTGACCGCGCTGGCCATCTTCGCGGTCGGCTTCGTCTTCTTCGAGGGGATCCTGGGCATCAGCGGCGGGCGGTTTCCGCTGCCTGACTGGGTCGCGCCCAGCATCGTGATCGTCCTGGGGCTGGCGGTCCTGGTTCGCGGCTTCACCGCTCGAGCCGACGCGCATGCCGGAGAGTCAGACCTACCCTCCTGGGATGCCAGGTCAAGCCGCCCGGGCCCATCGTCCGACCAGGGTCCCGACGAGGAGCGCTAGGCGGTAAGCGCGCAAGGAGCCCGGGGTCCGACGGAGCGCCTCGTCACGCGCGTTCAGGCGCTCGTCGGTGCTGTTCGTCACCTGTCAACGCCCTGTTGCTGGTGATACTCTTCCGGGCGTGACCCTGAACGAGCACCCGGAGCCCGGGGGCCGGGAGCCGGCGCCGGCAACGGCGCTCCACCGGCTGCAGGACTTCGTGAACACCAACGACATCGAGGGCGGAAACGACGCGCTTGGCACGCCGCAGCAGCTCCGCGACTGGCTCGTGGCGGCCGGCGCCCTCGAAAGAGGGGGCCGCGTCACGCCCGAAGAGCACGCGCGGACGCTCGCCGTGCGCGAGGGCCTGCGGGCGCTGGGTCGCGCGAACAACGGGGAGCCGCTGGATGCGCACCTCGTCGCGGCCATGAACGCCGCGGGAACGGTCCTGCCGCTCGTCGCGGACGTCACCGACTCCGCAACCTGGCGCCTCGCGCCCGCGGGGCGCGGTGTCGACGGGTTCCTCGCCGGCCTGCTGGGAACCCTTGTGAACGCCATCGCCGATGGCAGCTGGTCGCGCGTCAAGGCCTGCCGCAACGACACCTGCCGATGGCTCTTCTACGACCAGTCCCGGAACCGCTCGGGCACGTGGTGCACCATGGCCATCTGCGGCAGCCGCATCAAGGCCCGTGCCTACCGTGCCCGACGGCGCTCCATCCCGGCCACGGGCGCATGACAGACGGCCGTCTCGACATCCAGCCGCTCACTCCCGACCGATGGGACGACCTGGCCGCGCTCTTCGCTGAAGCCGGCGCCTACAGCCACTGCTGGTGCACCTGGTGGCGCCAGCCCAGCGCCACGTTCGATGCCGGCTGCGCCAACGACGGCGCCGGTAATCGCGCCCTCCTGCGCCGGCTCAGCGACGAGGGCCGCGAGCCCGGCCTGATCGCGTACCGGGACGAGCGGCCGGTGGGCTGGGCCAGCGTGGGACCCCGGCGGGAGTTCGGTCGCATCCTGCGCTCGCCCATCCTGCGCCCGGGTCCCGACGAGGATCCGGACGACCCCGCCGTCTGGTCGGTGGTCTGCTTCTGGATGCCGCGCGCGGAGCGGGGGAAGGGCCTGGCGACGACGCTCCTGGGAGCTGCCGTCACGCACGCGGCCCAGCGCGGCGCCAGGACGCTGGAGGCCTACCCGGTCGACACCGGCGCCGAGCGGCGCCCCGCGGCGGGCCTCTTCACCGGCCCGCTGGCCATGTACAGGCGCGCGGGATTCCAGCTCGTGCCGGAACGCTCATCGCGGCGCCCGGTGGTGCGGCTGGCCCTCACGCGCGGCTGAGACCGAGGCCTGATCCGCTCCGAGCGGTCACCGGGTTGTCACAGTGGCCACTGGGTCGTCGCAGTGGCCACTGGGTCGTCGCAGTGGCGCCCGGCCCTCCACAGCGGCCTCATGACCCGGCGGTGCGGCTCGACTTGCCACCTGCGGATCACCGTAGCGTTAGGCGACTCCACGGCTCCGTCCCGTCACCGGGGGCGGCTCTCCTGAGCGTGGGCGGCGCTGCCCACCGAGCCGATGGTGCACCCCGAAGTCGTCCAACGCTGCTGACATGCGCGCCTGACGAGTCGGGAGGGTCCCGGCACCAATCACCGCCGCTAACGCGATTGACATCCGCGCCTGAAGAGTCGAGACGCTCGAGCGCCGGGGCGCGCGGCGACCCAACGTGCGCCTCTCGCTCCCGCGCTGACTCGCCCGGCGCCGTCGCCTATGCTTGCGGGTGATGGCATCCCGCGACACGATCGACTCGAAACCGGTCGCCGGGGACGAGCTCCCCGACGACCTGAACCTGATCAACGCCGGGTATATCGCCCAGCTCTACGAGGCGTACCGGGCGGATCCGGCGTCCGTTGACCCGGAGTGGCGCACGCGCTTCGACGCCGGGTTCGCCGGCATGGAGCCCCTGGCAGCCGCACCGCCGACCACCGACGGGTCCGGCGGCGAAGCGTCTTCGGCAGACGCGGCGCCCCCGGCGGAGCAGGCCCTGCCACCCGGCGCCACCCCCATTCGCGGCCCCGCGGTTCGGCTGGTGACGAACATGACCGCATCGCTGGGCGTGCCCACCGCCACGAGCTTCCGCGACCTCGAGGTGAGCATCCTGGAAGCGCGCCGGCGCGAGCTCAACGCCCAGGTCGCGCCGCGCAAGGTGAGCTTCACGCACCTGATCGGCTACGCCATCGTCCGTGCCGCCGCCGAGCAGCGGACCATGACACATGCCTTCGCGGAGACGGCCGACGGCCAGCCCCTGCGCATGGACCCCGGGACGCTCAACCTGGGCCTGGCGGTGGACGTGGAGCGGCCGGACGGCGGCCGCTTCCTGGTGGTCCCCGTCATCAAGGGCGCGGACGACATGGACTTCGCCGCCTTCCATGCCCGCTACGAGGAGCTGGTCGCCGGCGCGCGCACCAACCGCCTCTCGCCAGACGACTTCGCGGGCGGGACCATCACCCTGACCAACCCGGGGACGCTGGGGACCACGGCGTCGGTCCCACGGCTCATGGCAGGCCAGGGCACCATCGTGGCCACCGGCGCCATCCGCTCGCTGGCCGGGTCACGGTTGATGACCATCACCAGCACCTATGACCACCGCATCATCCAGGGCGCGGAGTCCGGCCTGTTCCTGCGGCGCATCGACGACGCGCTGGCGGGGCGCGACGGCTTCTACGAGGAGGTCTTCGCCGCCATGGGCGCTGCCCTCGGTCCGGCGCCGGCGCCGGCGCCGGAGTCGCTGACCGCCGCGCCACCGGTTTCTGCCGCCCCGACGCAGCCGGCCCCGGCTCCCGGAGCTGCGGCGGACGACCTGCGCCACATGGCCGCGGCCATGGCCCTGGTGGGCGCCTATCGCCTCTACGGCCACCTGGGCGCCACGCTGGATCCGCTGGGCGGCGATCCGCCGGGCGATCCGGCCCTCGATCCGGCCTTCCATGGCCTGACACCGGAGATCATGGACCGCATCCCCGCCGGACAGCTGGGCGTCCATGTCGGCGGCGAGACGTTGAGCGAGGTGCTGGCCGCCCTGCGCCGCACGTACACCGGCACCATCGCCTACGAGGTCGAGCATCTCGGCAACCACGCCGAGCGCGCCTGGCTGCGGCGGGTGATCGAGTCCGGCGCGCATCGAGCCCCGCTGACCGCCGACGAGCAGCGACGCCTGCTCGAGCGCCTGACCGCCGTGGAGGGGCTGGAGCGCTTCCTCCATCGGGCCTACCTGGGCCAGAAGCGGTTCAGCATCGAGGGCCTGGACGCCATGGTGCCCATGCTCGACCTGATCCTGGAGATGGGGGCCGCGCAGGGAACCCGGCGCGCGGTGATCGGCATGGCGCATCGCGGCCGCCTCAACGTCCTCGCCCACACGGTGGGGATGAGCTACGACGCGATCCTGGCCGAGTTCGAGGCCGGGCGCCCGGACGAGGCGGTCATGCCCGACACCGAGGCGGACGACGTCAAGTACCACCTGGGCGCCGACGGCGTCTTTCCCTGCACCGCGGGCGAGGTCGCCGTCTCGGTGATGCCCAACCCGTCCCACCTCGAAGCGGTGGACCCCGTGGTCGAGGGGCGCGCCCGCGCCGAGCAGACGGACCGCTCGGCCTCACCCGCGAGGGTGGACACGCGCCGCACCCTGCCGATCCTGATCCACGGCGACGCGGCCTTCGCGGCGCAGGGCGTGGTGGCCGAGTCGTTCAACCTGTCGCGGCTCCCCGGGTATGCCAACGGCGGGACCGTCCACATCATCGGCAACAACCAGATCGGCTTCACCACCGGCGCCGACGAGGCGCGCTCCACCACCTACTCGTCGGACCTGGCCAAGGGGTTCGACGTGCCCATCGTCCACGTCAACGCCGACGACCCGGAGGCGTGCCTGGCGGCCGCGCGCCTGGCCATGCTCTACCGCGCCGAGTTCGACGCGGACATGGTCATCGACCTGGTGGGCTACCGCCGCTACGGCCATAACGAGGGCGACGAGCCGGCCTACAGCCAGCCGATCATGTACGAGAAGATCGCGACGCATCCCAGCGTGCGCGATCGGTACCTCGAACGCCTGGTCGCCGATGGCATCGTCAACGCGGACCAGGCGGCGGAGGACGCCAAGGCGCTCGCGCGGGCGTTCGCCAAGCGCCAGGCAGCGGTGCGCAAGCGCGCCACGGAGCCCGCGCTCGACCGCGGGACGGACGCGCTCCCGCGCGATGGCGGTGCAGACCCGGAGACCGCCGTCCCCGCCGACGTGCTGCGCTCGCTCAACGACCAGCTGCTCAGCTGGCCGGACGGGTTCAGCATCAACACCAAGCTCGAGCGACAGCTGGAGCGGCGACGCGGCGCGTTCGATGCGGACGAGCCGCGCATCGAGTGGGGGCACGCGGAGTCGCTGGCGCTGGGCTCGCTGCTCCTGGAAGGGACGCCCATCCGCCTCTCGGGGCAGGACAGCGTGCGCGGCACGTTCTCGCAGCGCCACCAGACCCTGGTCGACACCCAGACCGGCGAGCGCTACACGCCCATCCAGCACCTCGACGGTGCACGGGCCAGCTTCGAGCTGCACAACTCCCCCCTGAGCGAGTACGCGGCGCTGGGCTTCGAGTACGGGTACGCCGTCACCGCGCCCGAGGCGCTGGTGCTCTGGGAGGCACAGTACGGCGACTTCGCCAACGGGGCGGAGATCATCATCGACCAGTTCCTCATTGCCGGGCTGGCCAAGTGGCGCCAGACGTCACGGCTCACGCTGCTCCTCCCGCACGGCTACGAGGGGCAGGGGCCGGAGCACTCGTCCGCCCGGCTGGAGCGCTACCTGGCGCTTGGCGCGGAGGGCAACATTCGCGTCGTCTATCCCACCACCCCGGCCCAGTACTTCCACCTCCTGCGCCGCCAGGGGAGGCACACCGAGCTGCGCCCCCTGCTGGTCATGACGCCCAAGTCGCTCCTCCGCCTGCCGGCGGCAGCCTCGCGGCTGGGGGACCTGACCGATGGCGCCTTCCACCGGGTCCTCGACGATCCCGAGCACGCCGACGACACGGCGAGGTCCGCGGTCCGGCGCGTGATCCTGTGCACCGGCAAGCTCTACTACGACCTGATGGGCTCGGAGCACCGGGCCGCGCTGCCCGAGGTCGCCGTGGTCCGTGTCGAGCAGCTCTATCCCTTCCCCACCGAGACGCTGCGCGCCGTCCTGGCCCGGTACCCGGCGGCCGAGAAGGTGACATGGGCCCAGGAGGAGCCGCGGAACATGGGCGCCCGCAAGTTCGTCATGCCCAAGATCCGGCACCTCGTCCCGTTCAAGATCCCGCTGGGCGACGTCAGCCGGCCGGAGCGCTCGCGCCCGGCGGAGGGGTATCCCGGCGCGCACGCGACGGAGCAGGCCCGCATCGTTCGCGAGGCGTTCGGCGCCTGACGCGGCCCCTGCCCGCCCTCTCCAGGGCCGGGCGGCACACGTCCGGCGAGTGCACCACCGCGCGGAGGCCGCGGCGATCATCCCGGCACGCGTGTGTCGAGTGGCGCGCTGCGCGAGCCCGACCTCAGGCGCCGTGGCACACGCGGCAGGTGTATCGACGCGGGGTCGGCGCTCGTGTCCGCCGACGCATCAGCCTGCCTTCGCGCGGGCGGGTGTTCGGGTATCCGGGCCGCGCCCCGTGGCGATCAGTTGACCCGCTTCTCGCGCCCGGTCCAGTACGGCTCGCGCAGCTCCGCCTTCAGGATCTTCCCGGTTCCGCCCTTGGGGAGCGCGTCGCGGAACTCGATGTCGCGCGGGACCTTGAATCCGGCGAGCTGGGAGCGGACGTGCGCTCCCAGGTCATCGGCGGTGGCAGAGGCGCCTTCCTTGAGCACCACGATGGCCACCGCGGCCTCGCCCCACCTGTCGTCCGGCACAGCGACGACGGCGCACTCGAGGACGGCGGCGTGCGAGGCGATGGCGTTCTCGATCTCCACCGAGCTGATGTTCTCGCCGCCGGAGATGATGATGTCCTTGGAACGGTCCTTGATGACGATATAGCCCCGCTCGTCGATGGTCGCCATGTCGCCGGTGTGGAACCAGCCGTTGCGGATCTTCTCCGCGGTCGCTTCGGGATCCCGGTAGTACCCGTCCATCACCAGGTTGGAGCGGACGACGATCTCGCCGATCTGCCCCCCGGTGGGTGCCACGTCGTTGCCATCGGCGTCCACCACCCGCAGCGCGGTGCCCACCACCGCGTAGCCGGTCATGGCCTTGCGGGCGGCCTCCATCCCGGGAGCCTCGTGGCTCGTCAGCCAGGCGCGGGGACGTGCGAGGGCGATGACCGGGGTGGTCTCCGAGAGGCCGTAGCCCACGATGGCGTTGCAGCCGAGCTCGCGCTCGATGGCGTTCACCAGCGTGGGTGAGGCCGGCGCGCCGCCGATCATGGCCTCCTTGAGGCTCGACAGGTTGCGCGTAGCGTGATCGGGGTGGTTCACCAGGGCGTTGAAGATGGTCGGCACGCCGAGCAGGTGGGTGACCCCCTCGGCCTCCACCAGGCGCAGCAGCTCGGCCGGGTCGAACTTGCGGAGCATCACGTGCCGCCCGCCAACGGCCGTCATCCAGTGCGGCGCGCCCCAGCCGTTGACGTGGAAGAGCGGCACCACGTGGAGGATCGTGTCTGCATCGGTGATGCGCAGCACGATCGCCGTCGAGAGCGCGTGGAGATGCAGGTTCCGATGGGTCAGCATCACGCCCTTCGGCCGCCCGGTGGTGCCCGACGTGTAGAAGAGCTCGGCCATGGCGTTCTCATCGATCTCCGGCGCCCGGTACTCGGTGGAGGCCTCGGCCAGAAGGGCCTCGTACTCGTCCGCCGGGCCCTCCATGCGCACCCAGCGCACCTCGCTGGCGAGTGAGGGACGGAGGGCGGTCACCATCGGCTCGAAGTCGGTGTGGTAGAAGACGACCTTCGACCCCGCGTGACCCAGGATGTAGCCGATCTCGGCCGCCGCCAGCCGCACGTTCAGCGGGTTGAGCACCGCGCCCACCTCCAGCACCCCGTAGTAGGCCTCCAAGAGCTGGTGGGTGTTGTAGGTCATGAAGCTGACCCGGTCGCCGGGCCGCACCGCCAGACCGCGCAGCGCATTGGCGAGCCGATGGGTTCGCTCCGCGTACTGCGCGTAGGTGAAACGCTTCTCGCCGTCCACCACGGCCTCGACGTCGCCGAAGTAGGCGGCAGCTCGATCACGAAACTCCAGGACGCTCAACGGGACGCGCATGGCTCAGTCGGTCCTCGTGCTGCAATGGGAGATCAGCATACGGCCGCCCGCCATACTGGCGCCATGCAGGCGACGCCGCTTCTCGAGCGCTACCGCCACCTCCTCGCGCACCCAGACGACGAGCCGTTCCCGCTCACCCTGGGCGAGGGAGGCACCCCGCTGATCCGTGCCCGCCGGCTGGGCGAGGCGCTGGGCCTGGATCGCCTGTACCTGAAGTTCGAGGGAACGAATCCGACCGGGAGCTTCAAGGACCGCGGCATGGTGCTGGCCGTGACCCGGGCGGTGGCGCGCGGCGCACGAGCCGTCGTCTGCGCGTCGACCGGGAACACGGCCGCCTCCGCCGCGGCCTACGCGGCCGCGGCGGGGATCCCCGCCTTCGTCCTCCTCCCCGCCGGCAAGGTCGCCCGCGGCAAGCTTGCCCAGGCGCTGGTGGCAGGGGCGCGGCTGGTGATGATCGACGGGAACTTCGACCAAGCGCTCGAGGCGGTCCGCCGCCTGGGCGAGGAGGGGGTGGCGGCCGTCGTCAACTCCATCAACCCCGACCGCCTCGAGGGACAGCAGACCGGCGCCTGGGAGATCTGCGACGCCCTGGATGCGGCGCCCGACGCACTGGCCCTCCCCGTCGGCAATGCGGGGAACATCAGCGCCTACTGGCGCGGCTTCAGCCGGTACGCGGCCGAGGGCCGGACCGCGGGCCGTCCGCGGATGCTTGGATTCCAGGCGGAGGGCGCCGCGCCGATCGTGCGCGGGGCACCGGTCGCACAGCCGGAGACGGTGGCGACCGCGATCCGCATCGGCAATCCCGCCTCCTGGCAGCTGGCGGTCGCCGCACGCGACGAGTCCGGCGGGACCATCGCGGCGGTGAGCGACGAGGAGATCGTGGCGGCGCAGCACGACGTCGTGCGCCTGGAGGGGGTCTTCTGCGAACCCGCCTCGGCGGCGGGCGTGGCCGGGGTGCGGCAGCTGGTCGCGGACGGGCGCCTCCATCGGTCCGACGCGGTCGTCTGCGTGCTCACCGGCCACGGCCTCAAGGACCCCGACGCGGTGCAGGCGGAGGAGGGCAGCCTGACGCCGGTGCCGGCCGAGCTCGGCGCCATCCGCAAGGCGATGGGCCTCTAGCCGGCCCGGGTCCCGTCAGTCGGCCGGAGAAAGGCGACCGGCGATCACGGCCTCCGCGGCGGCCCCGCTCTGCGGGTAGCCGGTCACCACCTCGAGGAACGGCACCCGCTCGAGCGCCAGGAGCTCCGTCTCGGCGACGGCCACCACAGATGCGGTGCGCGGCACGTCGCGCAGCAGCGCGATCTCCCCGAACCCCTCGCCCGGACCGAGCTCGCGGACCGGCTCCCCGTCCACGAGGACGCGGACCCGTCCCTCCGCGACGACGTAGTACCGATCCCCCGGCTCGCCCTGGCGGATGATCTCGGCGCCGGTGTCTGCATGAGCGGGGACCAGGTTGGCTGCCAGCCGCTCGAGCACGAGCGCGGAGAGCGGCGCGAAGATCGGGATGTCGCGGAGCAGGGTCAGCTCCACGAGGTGGACCTCCGAGGCCATGTCGATCTCCCGGAGGGAGCGGGCCGCGAGGAGGACGGCAACCGGCAGCAGCAGACCGGTGAGCACGAAGGCGCCATGGGGTCCGAGCGCCGCCACCACGAGGGAGGCTCCCATGGAGCCGGCCGCCAGCGACGCCATGCTGACCCCCTCGAGGACCCCGAAGATCCGGGCCAGCATGGCGTGCGGTGCGACGCGCTGCAGCAGGGTGCGCCCGGCGACGTCCATCACGCTGCGGCCGGCGCCTGCGACCATCAGGAGCGAGACCGCAAGGAGCAGGCTCGACGAAACGCCCAGGAAGGCGAGCGGCAGTCCGTAGACCATGGCGCCCAGGCCGTACGGGACGGCGAGCCTCGGACGGCCGATGAGCGTCACGGTGAGCGCCACTCCCAGCAGTCCGCCCGCGCCGATCACCGCGCCGAGGTAGCCGACGGCGGGATCGTCGAGGGAGAGCAATTCGAGCGCGAGGACCACCACGAGGACGTCCATGGCTCCCCACACCACGTCGGAAAGGGCGAAGAGTCCGGCGACCGGGCGGAGCCGTCCGGGCCCGAGCAACGCCCCGAACCCGTCCACCAGGGCGGCGACGGGACGGCCACGCACGCCGGCCCCCGCGCCGGCGGGCACGGCAGTCCTTCCCACGGCCAGGGCGACCAGCGCGCCGGAGGCGAGGACGACGGCACCGAAGACGGCGAAGACCGGCGCGATGCCGCCGATGGCCAGGCCCAGCCCGGCGAGACCGGGGCCGACGAGGAGCGACCCGTTCTCGATGATCCCGCTCGTGACGTTCGCGGCGGTGAGCTCGGCCGGGGTATCGGCGAGTGCCGGGATGAGGGCCGCCTGGAGCGGACGGGTCAGGGTCATCGCGGCGTTCGCCAGCGCCGCGAGGGCGTACACCGGAACGACCGGCAGGCCGGCGCCGATGGCGGCCGCGAGCGCGATGATCGACGTGCCCTGGAGCACGTACGCGAGCACGAGCATCCGGTCCCGGCGGTATCGGTCCCCCAGCACGGCGGCAACCGGCGCCAGGACGGCCGCCGGCGCGAGCTGGACGAGCACGGCGATGCCGACTCCGGTGGCCCCGCCCACGTTGAAGGCGTAGACCAGCATCCCGATCCACTCGACCCACTCGGCGAGGGCGAATCCCAGGTACGCCGCCTCGATCGCGGCGATGCGCCGATTCCGCAGCACCGCGAGGAGCACGCTGAGCGACGCACCGAGCGCCATGGGCTCAGCTCCGTCCGTGTGCGGCGAGGACTTCGATCAGCCGATCGTGCGGGAGGGCGTGAGCGGTGATCCCGTCCCTCCCGGTCATGGTGTGGGCGGCGAGCAGCGCGTTGACGATGGCCTCCTCCGTGGCCTCGATGGCCGCCCAGAAGAGCGGCCCCAGGCGGTCGTCGCGCACGGCCGAGACGTCGTAGGTCGGGCCACTCCCGGGCGCCGCGGTATCCACCGAGGCGTTGCCGGTGGCGAAGGCGATCACCAGGTCCCCGCTCGAAGGCTCCCCGGCGCCGCCCGCCCGACCGATGCCCAGCGCCGGACGCTGGGCGAGGCGAGTGCACTGGTGGGAAAGGAGCGGCGCGTCGGTGGCAACCACCACGATGATGGACCCTGCGCCCGGTGGGGCCGATGAGCCGGGCAGGGGCACCACCTCGGGGCCGATCGCCTCGCCGACCGGCACGCCGGCGACGCTCAGGCGCGAGCGCCGGCCGTAGTTGGCCTGGACCAGGACGCCCACCGTGTAGCCGCCATCGGCCACCGGAATGACGCGCGACGCGGTGCCGATGCCACCCTTGAAGCCGTGGCAGATCATCCCGGTGCCGCCGCCCACGTTTCCCTCGGGCACGCGGCCGGGCGCGGCCGCCGCCCAGGCCTCCTCGAGGTGAGCCGCGGTGACGTGGAACCCGTCGATGTCGTTCAGGACGCCGTCCCAGGTCTCGCCCACCACCGGAAGCGACCAGAGCCGTGCGTCCGCGCCCCGCTCCCGTCGCTCGAGGGCGATGAGCGCATCCCGCACCGTGCCGACCGAATGCGTGTTCGTCAGCGCAACCGGTGACGTCAGCAGGCCTGCCTCGCGAACCCACTCCAGCCCGGTGAGCTCCCCGTTGCCGTTGAGCCGATGGCATCCGGCGAAGGCGGGCCGTGGCCAAGGTTCTCCGGGTGGCACCACGACCGTGACCCCGGTTCGGACCGGACCGGCGCCGACCCGGAGCGGTCCGTCGCCGCGCTCGATGGTGGCGTGCCCGACCCGGACGCCGGCGACGTCGGTGATGGCGTTGGCCGGACCGGGGTCGAGCTGGCCGATGCGAACGCCGAGATCGCGCGCCCGGGCGGGCGGGTCCCGGTCAGTCGATGCCATCGTCGCCGGCGCGGTTCGTCACCGCGACGCCGGAACCGACGATCAGCACGCTGAATGTCAGCGTGGGCGCGTCCGGCGGCAGGTCGTCCTGTCCCTGGAGCTCGATCGCGAGGCCCTGGGTCAGGCCGCGACGCACGACCTCCACGCGGCAGCCGGCGGGGAGTCGGATCGCCACGCCGGACATGAGGGTGGTGACCTCCAGGCGGGCGCCCCCGGGGGCGAGCTGCACCCCGCTCAGGTCCAGGTCGGCGCCCGCGAACCAGGTCGCAAACGTTCCGCCGCGGAACGCGGAGGCGCGGCTGCGGAGGGCGAGGCTGTCGGCAATGACCACCAGGGCCAGCTCGTCGCTCGTCTCGTCCCCGTGGGAGGGGATCAGGGCCCGCGCCGCCAGGGCCGAGCCGATCAGACCGGTGAAGATGCCCAGGGCGAAGAGGAGAATCCGGCGCATGGCGTCATGCTAGGGCCTTGCACCCGCACGCGGCCAGTGCCGCTGCCACGAACTCCTCCGGTGCCGACGCCTTTGGCAGGTAGCCGTCCGCGCTGGCCAGCAGGGCGGGGCGCTCGAGCGCATCGGACCAGCCCATCAGGATCACGCTGGCGCCCGGGGCCAGGACACGCGCGGCGCCGATCAGGGCCTCGCCGGCATCGATCTCGGGGAGGCGCGGGTCCACGAGCACAAGCGACGGTTGCAGCTCCTCCACGACGGCCAGCGCCCGGGGAACGTCGCCCGCGGTGACGACGACCGGAACGCCGGCCAGGGCGAGCAGGTCGGCGAGGGACTGTCGAACCCGACGGTCGGCGTCAACGACGACGATCCGCAGATCCTGGACGGGGTCTCCTTGATGGGGCACGTGCCCATTCTTCGCCTGGACGCTCGCGCGCGCGTCGGCCGAGTAGCGGTGGCGGCGCTACGTCATTCGGCCGAGGACCCGGCCGAGGGCGCCGGCTCGGTCTCGTCAGCGGACTCGGCGGGGATGCGCCAGGTCACGCTCACCGCGGTGCCGTGTCCGGGCCGGCTGGTGACCGCGAACTCCGCCCCGATCCGCTCCGCCCGCTGGCGCATGCCGACCAGTCCCAGGTGGCCACGCGGCGTGTTGGCGGGGTCGAAGCCGATGCCGTCATCGGTCACCGACAGGCGGATCTCGCCGCCGATGCGGGCCAGCAGGATCCGCGCCGACGAGGCGTTCGCGTGCTTGACGACGTTGTGGAGGGCTTCCTGCCCGATGCGATAGAGGGTCTCCTCCGCCTCGGAGGGCAGGCGCTCGGGGAGCCCCGTGTCGGCCTCCACGGTGACGGAGAGCCCGGTCCTGCCCTGCACCGCGGCGGCGTGGGTGCGCAGGGCCTGCTCCAGCCCGTCCTGCTCCAGGCTCTTCGGCCGGAGCTCGAAGATGAGCGTGCGCATCTCGGCCAGCGCGTCCTTCTGGAGGTCCCGCAGCTCCGCCAGCTTCCCGCGGGCGGCGCCCGGGTCCTGGTCCAGCAGCAGCTCGAGCGAGCGCATGGTGAGACCCATGCTGAAGAGCGCCTGGGTGACGCTGTCATGCAGCTCGCGCGCGAGGTTGCCGCGCTCCTGGGACGCTGCGATCTCCGCCGCCTGGGCGCGCAGGTCCACTTCGAGGCGCTCGCGGACGCTGATGTCTCGGACCGCGCCGTGCGCGCCGACGACCTTGCCGTCGACGATTTCCGCGATCCCCGTCGTCTCGGCGGGGATGGGATGGCCGTCGCGATGCCGCAGATGGAAGCGGATCATGAGGTCCGGCTCGGTGTTGTCCACCATCCGCTGCCACTCCTCGTTCACGCGGTTCCCGCTGTCGGGGTGGACCAGGATGCGGAAGTGCTTGCCCACCAGCTCCTCGGCCTTCCAGCCGGAGAGGCGCTCGATGGTCTCGGAGAAGTACGTCAGCGTCCCGTCGGCGCGCGCGGACCAGATCGTGTCCGGCGAGTTCTCAACCAGGTGCCGGTAGCGGCGCTCGCTGCTCTCGACCTGTGCCCACAGCCGCGCGTTGCTGACCGCCACCGCGGCCTGGTTGGCCAGGGTTCCCAAAAGCTCCGCGTCGTCCGCGTCCCACGCGTCGGGGCGCTGCGCGTCCATGAGCATGGCGCCCAGCCAGCCGTGCTCCCCGATCAGCGGCGCCGCCAGCACGGAATGGATGCCCTGGTCCCTCACCCAGGCGTCGGCTTCCGGCGAGTGCCTGAACCCCGGGTCGTTCAGGTAGTCCCCGGTGACGACCACGCGACCCTCGATCAGGGCCCTTCCGGCGATGCCCTGGTCCGGCTCGTCGAGGTCGGGCGAATCCGGGGGCGGCGCATCGGTCGGGCGACCGAACGTGTGGGCCAGCCGCAACCCCGGGCCGGGCTCGGTGACGAGGTCCATCTCGCCGCCATCGGCCTTGAGCAGTCGGGCCGCCTCGTCCACCGTGCGCTGGAGGATGACCGCCGGATCGCGCATGGCCGTCAGCTGCCGGGCGATCTCCGACAGCGTCTGCTGCGCGTCGACCCGGCGTGCCAGCTCATCGGTCTGCCGGCGAAGGTCGTTCTCCAGCGTGACCCGCTCGCTGATGTCGCGGGTAGACCCGTGCACGCCCACGAACGCGCCGTCGCGCTCGATCCCGATGGCGCGCGTCTCGACGGGGACCACGCCACCGCCCTTGCGCATCAGCCCGAAGTCGACGCGTCGCTCGGTCGAAGGGTCCGAGACGATCGCCGCCCACTCCGCGCCGATCGCGTCGAGCGACTCGGGAGCGATGATGCTCATGAACGGCCTGCCGACCAGCTTGTCCGGCTCCCAGCCCGCGATGGCGGCGATGGCGTCGGAGACGAAGGTGAAGGCGCCGTCGGCGTCGATCTCGTAGATGATGTCCGGCGCCTGCTCCACCAGGAACCGATAGCGGCGCTCCGACTCGTGGATCTGCTCCACCAGGGTCGCGTTCGACAGGGCGATGGCACCCTGGTCTGCGAGGCGCTGGAGAAGGTCCAGCTGCTCCGGGTCGATCGAGCACGGCTTGCGGTACGAGACCGCCAGGGTGCCGAGAATCTCGCCGCCGGGCGCGCGAAGCGGCGCGACCGCCATGCCGCGCAGGCCCATCCGCTCCGCGGTGTGCTGGTCGTCGGCCTCGTGGGGGATGCGCGGGTCGACCATGTAGTCCTCGGTCCACACCGCCCTGCCCAGCGACGCCGCGAGACCGTTCATCCCGCCGGCCACCGGGAAGGCCTGCGACGCCAGCCAGCGCCGCGTGCGGGCGTCCGTCCCGCCAGCGATGACCCGTGGCCGCAGGAACGCGCCGGAGCCGTCGGGCACGGTCAGGTGCGCGCCGTCGGAGGCGAGGAGGCGATGCGCGGCGTCCACCACCTCCTGCAGAACCTCGGCCGGGTGACGCAGGGCGGTGATCCGGGCCGCGATCTCGCCAAGCGTGCGCTGGGCCTCGACCCGCCGCGCCAGCTCGTCCGCGCGCCGCCGCAGGTCCTCCTGCAGCCGCTCGTTGGCAAGCGTCACGGCGGCGTGGTTGGCGAGCGCCCTCAGGAGCCCGAGCTGCGCCGGATCGAAGGTGTGCGCCCGTCCGATGAAGACTCCCAGCGCCCCGAGGGACTCCCCGTCGGCGACGAGCGGCGCAACGGCCATGGCCCGCATCCCGGCGGTCTCCACGATCTGGTCCGCCACGTCGGAATGGGTGAATCCCGCGTCGTTGGGGTAGTCCTCGGTGGTGACCAGCTCCGCGCGGGCGAACGCGGTGCCGAACATGCCGACGCCCACAGGGAGAGTCAGCCCGTGGATCAGGCGACGGGCGGTGCGGTTGCGGATCCCCGCATCCCGCGCGAACCGCAGCACGTTCGCATCCGCGTCGTACAGGTAGATCATCGCGCCGTCCGCCTGGAGCAGGCGCGCAGCTTCCTCGGCGGCGCCCTTCAGCACCGCGGAGACGCTCGCTGCGTGATCGGTTGGTCTGAAGCGGCGGCTCGGCTCGCCCATGGGTGCTCGCCTCAGGTCGCCATTCCGTGCTCGACGGCCCAGAGTGCCGCCTGGGTGCGGCTGGCCAGCGCCAGCTTCCCGAGGATGTTGCTCACGTGGGTCCGGGCCGTTCGTTCGGTGATCCCCAGGGCGTGGGCGATCTCCTTGTTGCTCGAGCCCCTGGCCAGGTGCGCGAGAACTTCCTTCTCCCGGTCGGTGAGCGGCTCAACCGGCTGCTCCGTCTTGCGGGCGCGCAGGCGCTGCGCCAGCATCCGCGCCACGGCCGCGTCCAGGTGCACCTCGCCGGCGTGGGCCGCGCGGATCGCGTTGGCGACCTCGTCCGCATCGGCGTCCTTGAGCAGGTACCCCGACGCGCCGGCTTCCAGCGCCGATGTCACCTTCTGCTCCTCGATGAAGCTCGTGACGGCCACGATCTCGACGCCCGGCCGCGACTCCTTGATCTTGCCGATGGCGGTGATGCCGTCCATCTTCGGCATGAGCAGGTCCATCAGGATGACGTCCGGCTGCAGCCGGTCCGCCAGCGCGACCGCCTCCTCGCCGTCCTCCGCCTCCCCCACCACCTCGATGTCGCGGAGCAGCTCCAGGAACCCCTTCAACCCCCGCCGGACGACCGCGTGGTCGTCGACCAGCATGACCCGGATCGGGCCTTCGTCGCTCACGTCCTCCATCTCCCTCGGCGCGTACGCGGTGCTCATGGGCAGGTCGGGCGCGGGAAGCACCGCATGTGCAGTATGCAGGAGCTGGTAGACGTGCACCGGTTCGGTGATGTCGCGAAGCCGGTGGGTGCCCAGGTCCCGTGGCCGGAGCTCGTCCGGCAGCCGGCCGGCGGCCACGGCCAGCACGGCCTCGCTGATGAGCGTCTCGCCCCCATGCGCCAGGCTGAGGATGCGCGCGGCGCGGAAGAGCGGCGGGCCAAAGAACCGGTCGCCACGACGCTGCGCATCGCCCGTGTCGAGCGCGGCGCGCACGCGCAGGTGCCCCACATCCCCCCAATCGGCCTCGAGCAGGTCGCGCGCGAGCTCGATGGCGGCCATCACGGCTTCCGCGCCATCGTCGAAGGCGGCGTAGGCCGCATCACCGACACGCTCGAAGACTCGGCCGCCGTGGCGTTCCACGGCTTCGGCGACGTACGCCTGGTGGCGCGCGAGGACCTCGGCTGCCCGCTCCGGGAAGCGCTCCGAGATGCGCGTGCTTCCTTCGACATCGGTGAACAGGAAGGTGATGGGCGTTGGGCGTTGGGCGGTTTCCACGGCAGGGAGCATACCGTCGGACCCCCGGGGCCTGTCCCCGGCCGAATGACGTAGACGGGCATGGGCGAAAGAGCCGGGCCGCGTTCGGGACCCATGGCCGACGCGCCGGAGACCACGGCAGGCGACCATGGCGCCATCAACAGCACCGAGACGGAGGACGAACCGATGTACGCGACAGCACGCATTGCCGACGCGCTCATCACCCCGCCGATTCCCTCGCCACAGCCCCGGTACGTCGCCCGGGCCGACGACGAGGAGCCGCCGGTCCGCTCGACCACGAGCGTCCGGCAGGTCCGGCGGACGATCGAGGGCGCGGCGGCGGCCGCGTGGCTCGCCTTCGTGCCGAGGATGCGCAACAACCCGCGCTGACGACCGCGCCAGGCGCCGGCTGACGGCCGCGCCGGGGGCGCTCCGCGACACGAACGCAGCCGAGACGAATACCCGACACACCCGAACGGCGGGCCCGGCCGAGGGCCCGCCCGTCCCGTCGTCCCGGAAGGGCCTGGCCCCGCGCCTTCCCGGAATTTCGACCGGCTATCCTCGTGACTCGTGAGCACCGCCGCACCCATAACCGCACCGCCCGAGAGCCACATGCGCTGCGCCTGGGCCCCGTTGGACGACCCGGCATACCTCGCCTACCACGACACCGAGTGGGGCGTGCCTCTGCACGACGAGCGGCGGCTCTTCGAGATGCTCGTCCTGGAGGGCGCGCAGGCGGGGCTTTCGTGGGCGACCATCCTGCACCGCCGCGAGGGCTACCGACGCGCGTTCGCCGGCTTCGACCCGGAGTCAGTGGCGCGCTTCGGACCCGATGACGAGGCGCGGCTGCTCGCCGACGCTGGCATCGTCCGCAACCGGGCAAAGGTCCGCGCCGCCATCGGCAACGCGCGCGCCTGGCTCGCCCTTCGCGAGGCCGGCATCGATCCGGTGTCCCACCTGTGGTCGTTCGTCGGCGGCGCGCCGAGGGTGAACGACTGGCGGACCGTGGCCGAGATGCCTGCCGAGACCGATGCCTCCCGGGCGATGTCGCGAGACCTGCGATCGCACGGGTTCGCCTTCGCGGGCCCGACCATCTGCTACGCGTTCATGCAGGCGACGGGGATGGTCAACGACCACGTGGTGGGCTGCTTCCGGCATCGGCAGCTCTCCACGCCCGGGCGGACGGACGGCTGAGCGGACCGACACCCGGGGACGACCCGCGGATACACTCGCCGCACATGACCGCCCTGACCCGCATCGCCAGCGTGGAGGTCCCCGCCAGCTCCGCGAACCTGGGGAGTGGCTTCGATGCGTTTGCCGCCGCGCTCTCGCTCAAGCTGCGCGGGGAGCTGCACCGGGGCGACGAGCCGGGGATCCTGCTCACCGCTCGCGGCGAGGGCGCCCCGCCCGATGACGCCGACCCCGAGGAGAACCTGGTGATCCGCGCGTTCCGGGCGGGGCTGCGCGCCGCCGGCGGTGCTCCGGGCGGGGCCGGGTCGTGGCGGATCGAGGTCGCCTCCATGATTCCGGCTGCCCGCGGCCTGGGGAGCAGCGCGGCGGCCATCGTCGCGGGCCTGCTGCTGGGAACGGCGGCCGGTCGGCGATCGCCGCACCCGGACGAGATCCTCGCCCTGGCCGCGGACCTGGAGGGACACCCGGACAACGTGGCCGCCACCCTCTACGGCGGCATCACCCTGGCGGTGACCAACCGGAACGCGCCGGCCACCCTGCGACGGTTCCGCCCGCCCGAGCGCTGGATCCCGGTCGTCTTCATCCCGGTGACGGAGAGCCGGACCCACGAGATGCGGGCCGTCCTGCCCAATGTCGTGAGCCTGGCCGATGCCACGGCCCAGGCGGCCCACGCCGCCCTCCTCGCCACCGCGATCGCCACGGCCGACGCCGCCCTGCTGCGGAACGCGATGGACGATCGGCTCCATCAGCCGTACCGGCTCGCCCGGCTGGAGGAGAGCAGGCGCCTGATCGAGGTCGCCTACGAGCACGGGGCGTCCGGCGCCTGCCTCTCCGGCGCCGGCCCCAGCGTCCTGGCCATCTGCGACTCTCCCGCGATGGCGCACGGCGTGGAAAAGGCGTTCAACGCGGCCGGCGTGCGCGGGATGGCGACCCGGCTGCGTTTCGACGAGATCGGCGCGCGCATCACCACTGCCTGACCGCGGCCGTGGCCCGGCGTTGACAGGGGGGCTACGTTGGGGAGCACCACACCCGATTTCGGCAAGGAGAGAGTCCCGTGCCAAGACGTCGTTCCGTGCTGTTCATCGCCACCCTGGTCGGCGCGCTGGCCCTGCAGCTGGTCGCCATCGGTCCGGTGCAGGCCGCACCGGCGCTCCCGGGCTCCATGGCCTCCACCGGCGATTCCATCACGCGGGCATTCGCCACGCGCACGGGCTTCTTCTGGTTCACCGACAACCCGGCCGCCTCCTGGTCGACCGGCACCAGCAGCAGCGTCGACAGCCACTACAGCCGCATCCTGGCCCAGACCTCTGCCATCTCCGGCAACAGCTGGAACGACGCGGCCACCGGCGCGGTCATGGCCGACCTCGCGGGGCAGATGCAGAGCGCGGTCAGCCAGCACGTGGAGTACGTGACCGTCCTCATGGGCGCGAACGACGTCTGCGCCGACAGCGTGTCGCAGATGACCTCGGTGGCGACCTTCACCTCCCAGCTCCAGTCCGCCCTCGCGGTGCTGGCCAGCGGCGACCCGACGGCAGACGTCTTCATCGCCAGCATCCCGGACGTCTACCACCTGTGGGACGTCCTGAAGGACAACAGCTCGGCGCGCTCTGCGTGGAGCACGTACGGCATCTGCCAGGCCATGCTGGCCAATCCGCTCTCGACCGCGCAGGCCGATGTCGACCGCCGCGCGACGGTGCGCCAGCGGAACATCGACTTCAACGGCGCGCTGGCCAACGCCTGCACCGCCTATGGACCGAACTGCCGCTTCGACGGCAACGCGGTCTTCGGCTACCCGTTCGCCGCCTCGCAGATCAACACCCACGACTACTTCCATCCCAACGTCTCCGGGCAGGCGGTGCTTGCCTCGGTGACCTGGGATGCGGGCTTCTGGGGCTCGGCGACCCCGCCGCCGAACAACCCGCCGACCGCCGCCTTCAGCACGTCGTGCACGAATCTGGCCTGCACCTTCACCGACCAGAGCACCGATGACGGGTCGATCGTCGGATGGAGCTGGAGCTTCGGTGATGGCGCGATCTCCACGGCCGCCAGTCCCGGCCACACCTATGCCACCGCAGGGACGTACGCCGTCACCCTCACCGTCACCGATGACGGCGGGCTCACGGACAGCACCACGCAGCAGGTGACCGTCAGCTCCGGGACCGACGTCGTCACCCTGAGCGCCACCAACACGCAG
This sequence comes from uncultured Chloroflexia bacterium, assembly GCA_963805645.1. Lineage (GTDB taxonomy): Bacteria > Chloroflexota > Limnocylindria > QHBO01 > QHBO01 > CAVXEH01. The sequence continues at coordinate 216,843 of CAWDVA010000006.1, forward strand.
ACCATCACGAAGAACAAGCTGCAGATCAACCTGGCCTGGAGCGGAGCGAACCGGGCCACGCAGATGGACGTGTACCGCGACGGCTCGCGCATCGCGACCACGACCAACGACACCACGACCGGCAAGGGCAACTACACGGACTCGGTCAACGCTCGCAAGAGCCGGACCTACACCTACCAGGTCTGTGAGGCCGGGACCCAGGTCTGCTCCAACGAGGCCCCGGTTACGACCTGACCCTCAGCGCGCATCGGGTTACGCCCACCGTACCGTAACGTCGGGGAAGGGGTTGATCCGCCGCCTGCGGCGACGCTGGGTTACAGCAGCCGTAACCTGGCGTCGGGGACGGCGCCGCTCCGCCGCCTCCGGCGACGCTGGGTTACAGCGGCCGTAGCATCCGCCGGCCTGCCGCCCTCACCGCCGCATGGCCCCCCTCGCCGCCACGCCGAGGGAGCACGGCACCGGACCCACCGGTACCATGCTCCGGCCATGTCCCTGGTCAGCCTGGCCGGCGTCGCCAAGACGTTCGGCGCCCAGCATCTCTTCAGCGACGTCGCGCTCCAGGTGAGCGCCGGCCGCCGGGTCGCCATCGTGGGGCCCAACGGCGCCGGCAAGACCACGCTGCTCGAGATCATCACCGGCGAGCAGGAGCCCGACGCCGGGACGGTGGCGCGGGGCAAGGACGTGGTCATCGGATACCTGCGCCAGGACGTGGCGGACACCGCGGGCCACAGCGTGCTCGCCGAGGTCCTGGGCGGGGCCGGGGTGGTGAGCGGCATCGGGCGGCGAATGGGCCACATCGAGGCCGAGCTGACGGAGGCCACCGAGGAGGCCGAGCTCACCGAGCTGATGGCCGAGTACGGCCGGCTCCAGCATCGGTTCGAGCAGATGGGCGGCTACGGCCTGGAGGCGGAGGCCCGGCGCATCCTGGCCGGGCTCGGCTTCGGCGAGGCCGATGTCGAGCGCGACATCGGCACCTTCTCGGGCGGCTGGATGATGCGCGTCGCCCTGGCCAAGCTGCTGCTGGCCAACCCGGACGTGCTGCTCCTCGACGAGCCCACCAACCACCTGGACCTGGCCAGCGTGGAGTGGCTGCAGGGCTTCCTGGCCACCTACGCCGGGGCGATCGTCCTGGTCAGCCACGACCGCGACTTCATCAACGAGATCGCCAACCACGTCGCGGAGCTGGCGCGCGGCACGCTGATCGAATACACGGGCGACTACGCCGACTTCGTGGAGCAGCGCGAGGAGCGGATCGCCCAGCTGGAACGGATGGCGGCCGTCCAGCAGCGCAAGGTGGCGCAGACCGAGCGCTTCATCGAGCGGTTCCGCTACAAGGCCACCAAGGCGCGCCAGGTTCAGAGCCGGATCAAGGCCCTCGAGCGGCTGGAGCGAGTGGATGTCCCGACGACCAGGGCGAGGGCGGTGCGGTTCCGCTTCCCCGAGCCGCGGCGTTCCGGGCGGGTCGTGATTCGCCTGGACGGGATCGTGAAGCGCTACGGCGACCACACCGTCTACGACGGCCTGGACCTGCAGCTGGAGCGGGGCCAGAAGGTGGCGCTCATCGGCCCCAACGGCGCCGGCAAGTCCACGCTGCTGAAGATCCTGGCCGGCGTCCTGCCCTTCGAGGGCGGCGCCCGCGAGCTGGGCAGCAACGTGGAGGTTGCCTACTTCGCCCAGCACCAGATCGAGGCGCTGGACCCGACGAACTCCGTGTTCGACGAGCTCGCCGGCGTGGCCCCGCGCATGACCACCGGGGAGATGCGCAAGCTCCTGGGCGCCTTCCTCTTCACCGGAGACGCGGTGAACAAGAAGGTGGAGGTTCTCTCCGGCGGGGAGCAGACCCGCCTGGCGCTGGCCAAGCTGATGGCCGACCCGGCGAACCTGCTCTGCCTGGACGAGCCCACCAACCACCTGGACATCACGTCGCGCGACGTGCTGGAGGATGCCCTGAACGCGTTCGCCGGCACCATGGTCCTCATCACCCACGACCGGTACCTCATCCGCAGCGTGGCGAACGCGATCATCGAGGTCTCGGGTGGCACGGCCACCCTGTACCCCGGCGACTTCGAGTACTACGCCGCCAAGCGCGGGCTCGACATCGAGGCCCGTGGCGCCACGGAGGGGCGCGCCACCCCGCGGGGCCTGGAGTCGCCGGCCACACGGTCGCGAGAGTCCGCGGCCGCCGCGGCCGCCCGCAAACGGACCGAAGCCGAGGAGCGTAACCGCCGCTACCGCCGCACCCGGGATCTCCGCGACGCGCTGGAGCGCACGGAGCGCGAGTCGGCCCAGACCGATGCCGACCTCGAACGGCTCACCGAGCGGCTCGCGGATCCTTCGGTCTACGCCGATGCCGAGACGGCACGAGCCCTGATCGACGAGTACAACGCCGCGCGCGACCGGGGGGACCGGCTGGCGACCGAGTGGGCACGCCTCGGGGAGGAGCTCGCCGCGGTCGAGGCCGAGGAAGAGACCGCCTCGTCCACGGGTCGATGACCACGCGGCCGGCGGGCGTCTCTCCGCGGATCACCGGCGCCGGCCTGGTCGTCCTGGCCTCCGCATGCTTCGGAACCCTGGGCCCCCTCTCCCGCTACGCCGGCGACGCCGGGGTGAGCAGCCTGGCGCTGGTGAGCTGGCGGGCAGCCCTGGGAGGGCTGTGCATGGTGGCCTTCATCGCGGTCCGGATGGCGGTCGGGCACCGGCCAATCCTCCGCCTCGGCGCGCTGCGCGGTCGTGAGCGCTGGACGATCCTGGCCGCCGGCGTCGCCAACACCGCCCTCAACCTCTCGGTCTTCATCGCCTTCGAGCGAATCAGCATCGCGCTGGCCCTGCTGGTCTTCTACCTCTACCCGTCACTCGTGGCCATCGCCTCCGTGGCCTGGTTCGGCGAGCGCCTCGATCCGCTCCGCTGGGGAGCCCTGGCGACGTCGGTGGTGGGGATGGTGTTGGTGGTCGCCGGCGGCGCCTCGCTGGGCGGCCTCGACCCGCTGGGAATCGGGCTCGCCTTCTTCGGCGCCGTGACCCAGGCGTTCTACGTGCTGGCCGCCCGCCACGGGTTCGGGCGCATCCCCGGCGGCCAGGCCGCGGCCAGCACGATGCTGATCGCCGCGGCCCTGTACGTGGGGACGGCGGTCGTCATCGGCCAGGCGGCAATCCTCGGCCAGCCGATCGCCTCCGCCGCTGCGCTGTGGCCGGTCCTGCTGGCCGGGATCATCGGCGCCGGCATCCCCACGGTGGCATTCATCACCGGCATCCGGCTGCTCGGCGCACCGCGGGCCGCCATCCTCGCCACGCTGGAGCCGGTCGTGGGCGTCACGCTGGCCGCCGTGCTGCTCGGCGAGGCGCCGCAGCCGGTCCAGGTGCTGGGCGGAATGCTGATCATCGCGGCCGGCGTCCTGCTCCAGCTGCGCGCCCCGGACGAGGTCGCGGAGCACGAGGCGGTCCCCGTCACCGAGTAGCGGTCCGCGCCGGGCGGGCTGCCTGGGCCTCGGCCTCGCCTCGCGGCGCGGTTGCCATCAGGGCGGCGTGCACCGCCCGGGCCGCCGGATCCGCCTGCTCGAGCGGGACGTCGGCCCACACGACGCGCAGGCTGCCCTCGTCGAACGATCCGGCGCCGTGCGCGGGGATTGGCAGCAGCTCAGGCATCATGGACGCCGGCCCCACCAGGCTGATCCGGGCGATCCGTTCCTTGCGGTCCACGGCCAGCAGCAGGCGGCCCGGGGCCGGCAGGATGCCGCGACGACCGCCGGGCCGCACCTCGGTCATCGGATCCCGGTCGTCCAGCGCCCGCACCACGAGCCGCAGCCGGCCGCGCCGCGCACGCCGCACGGCGACCGGGTGCACGACCTCGGACCCCAGCTCGGCGAGCAGCTCGAGCTGGCGCGCATCGACGACGTCGAGGAAGCGTGCGCCCGGGACGACGTGTGGATCCGCCTCCATGACCCCGCCGGTGTCCTTGAACAGCTCGCAGCGATCCGCCCGCAGCGCAACCGCCAGCACAACGGCCGACAGGTCCGTCCCGCCGCGCCCAAGGGTGGTGAGCTCCCCGTGGGTCCCGACACCCTGAAACCCCGCCACGACCGGCACCAGGCCCGCCGCCACCGCTCCCCGCAGCGGCCGTGAGTAGACCCGGCGCACCTCCGCGCCCAGGTGCGCGGCGGCCGTTCGAATCCCCGCCTCCGCGCCGGAGAAGGACCGGGACGGGATCCCGCGCGCCTGCAGGCCCAGGGCGAAGAGCGCGGCCGAGAGCGCCTCCCCGGTGGCGAGGGCGCGATCCGTCTCGCGTGCGAGCGGCGAATGCGCCTCGTGGTGCGGCTGGCGCAGCGAGCGTCCACCGTCGGGCAGCAGGACCGCGGCCGACGACAGGATGGTGTCCGTCACTCCCTCGAAGGCGCTCACCACGACGACGGGTCGCTGGCCCCCGGCGCGCTGCGCGGCCACCGCGGAGACGGCCGCGGCAATGTCCTCCGGGCGCCGCAGGACCGATCCCCCGAACTTGTCGACGACGATCGGTCCCGGCGGGGTCATGGCACCGGCGAGGGCCGAAAGACCAGCGACGCCAGCTCCGCCAGGCTGCCGATCACCGGCACTCCGGGGGCGTCCGGGGCCGGTGACCCGGCGCCGCCATCGGTCCGGCGCAGGAGGACGCCTTCCATGCCCGCGGCGCGGGCGCCCACGACATCGGCCTGGTAGGAGTCGCCCACCATCACCGCCCGAGCGGGGGACACGCCGACCCGCTCGAGGGCGAGGCGGAAGAAGGCCGGGTCGGGCTTGGCGACCCCGGTGGCACCCGAGGCGAGCACGAAGTCCAGGTAGGTCCCCAGGCCCAGCTCGTCGAGGATCTCCGGCAGCGACGAGCCCCAGTCGGAGACGACGCCGATGATCGGGCTCCCCTCCGCGTCGCCTGTCCGGAGCGCCTGAAGCGCCGGGAGGACGTCGGGGTAGACGTCCCACGTGTCGGCCGAGAACTGCGCGGCCAGGATCCGCTCGATGAGCGCGCGCCGGCCGCTCATTCCCAGCTCGCGCAGCATGATGTCGTGGTACCGGCGCCACGTGTCCTCGATGGCGTCGTCCCGTGTCCAGGTGTCGTTGCCGGGCCGGTGGTACTCGTCCCAGAACCAGGTGTCGGCGGCTCGCCAGGCCCGTCGCAGCTCGTCGGGAGCGGGCGTGACGCCGTGCTCCGCCAGCACCTCGCGCAGGGCGTCGACCAGCGTGCGGCGCGGGGTCAGCAGGGTGAACCCGGCATCGAGGCAGACGAGGTCGTATCGCATGGGATCCAACACGGTAGCGCACGAGCGGCCCACATGGGACCGATGCCGCGGCCGCCGGCGGTCCTGCTACGCTCCGGCGGTGCCGAGCCCGCCTTCATCAGCCGTGCTGCGGCGTGTGCGCCGCCGCATCCTGGACTGGTACGCCGCCGCCCACCGCGACTTCCCCTGGCGCCGAACCACGGATCCCTATGCCGTCCTGGTGAGCGAGGTGATGCTGCAGCAGACGCAGGCGTCGCGCGTCGCGGAGCGATTCCCGCGCTTCCTGGAGCGCTTCCCGACCGCGGCAGCGCTTGCGACCGCGCCGCAGCGTGCCGTGCTCGCGGAGTGGTCCGGCCTGGGCTACAACCGGCGGGCGCTCGCACTCCAGCAAGCGGCCGCGATCGTGGCCAGGGATGGCTGGCCAACGGACCCTCCTGCGCTCGAGCAGCTCCCGGGAATCGGGCCCTACACGGCACGGGCGGTGGCGAGCCTCGCCTTCGGCGTGCCCGCGGGCGTGGTGGACACCAACGTCCGTCGCTGGATCGTGCGCCGCTTCGGGCTGGACCCGGCAGGACCTGACGCCGCACCGCCAGCCCTCCAGTCCCTTGCGGACAGCCTCGCGGAGCCGGGCTCCACCGCGCCCGCCGGGGAGGTGGCGGACTGGACCCACGCGACGATGGAGTTCGGAGCAGCGGTCTGCACCGGTCGCGCGCCGGCATGCGAGACCTGTCCGGTCCGGCAGGGCTGTCCGTCGCGGGGTCGCGCGGTTCGGGTGCCGGTCGCTCGCCAGCCACGCTTCCGTGGCTCGCGCCGTGCGCTGCGCGGTGCCGTCCTGCGGCAGCTGGTGGCGAGCCCGGACCACGCCCTCCCGTTGCGGACGCTCGGCCCCGATCCGCCATCCGGCATCGCGCCGGCGGGACCCGGGCTCGACGAGGCCGTCGCCTCGCTCGAGGCGGATCGGCTCGTGCACCGCGCCGGCGATCGCCTGCTTCTGGGCCCGCCGGATGCGCCCGGCGCTGCCGGTACAATCGACGCATGAGCAGCGAGTCCACCATCGTCGATCGCGAGGAGGCGTCGGCCGGGCTGTCGGTCGCCGTCGGCGCGCCGATCCCGTCCATCGGCCTGCGGGCCAGCGACGGCTATCTCCTCAACCTGCGCTCGTACGTCAAGCGCCAGCCGGTCGCCCTCGTCTTCTTCGCAGCCCCCACCGCCGAGGGGGCGCAGCTGCGGCGCGGCACGAAGGTGGCGGAGTCCCTGGCTGCCGCACACCGCCGGCTGTCGGCCGCGGGGATCGCCGTAGTCGGGGTGACCTGCGACAACGAGCGCCAGCAGGCGGAGTGGATCGCCGCCACCTCGTTCCCGTACCTGCTGTTCAGCGACGAGCGCCGGGCAGCCGTCTCCGTGCTGGGCATCCCCGTCAGCCAGGACGGGGAGAACCACAACGTCGAACAGCCCTGGATCCTGGTCGTGGGCGCGGACGGCCTCCTGAAGGCCGTCCTGCGTGATCCGGATCCCGAGTATGTCGCGGACCTGGTGCTCGCGGCGGTCCGTCGCTCGCTGGGGTTGGACGACGGCGACGAGCCCCTGCCGCGCGGCGAGGGACGCGCCGCCGAGGGGCGCGCCGCCGAGGCGTCCGCTCCGGGCGAGAACGCGGCCGGGACCGCGGACCCGCCAACCGCCTGAGCGTCCGGTGCTCGCCGTCCGCCTCCACGCGGCCGGGGAGCCGCTGCGGCTCGAGGATCGTCCGCTTCCCGGCCCCGCCGGGACGCAGGTTCGCGTCGCCGTCGCGGGATGCGGCGTCTGCCATACGGATCTGCACATCGCGCGCGGCGTGATGACCCGGGTGGAGCTCCCGCTCACCCCGGGGCACGAGATCGCGGGACACATCGACGCGGCAGGCCCGGACGCCGCCGCTGCGCTGCACGAGGCGGGACTCGCGGCCGGTGATGCGGTCATCGTCTTCGGCGGCTGGGGATGCGGCCGCTGCGCCGACTGCCGGGCCGGCGAGGAGCAGCGCTGCCCAACAGGCCGCTCGCCGGGGTTCCAGGAGGACGGCGGCTACGCGGAGGCGGTGCTGGTCCCCCATCCCCGGCATCTCGTCGCCATCGGTGACCTGGATCCCGTCCGCGCGGCACCCCTGGCCGATGCCGGCGCCACCCCGTACCGCGCGGTGCGGCGTGCCGGACCGTGGCTGCGGCCCGGGGCACGGTGCGTGGTGATCGGGCTCGGTGGTCTGGGCCAGTTTGCGATCCAGTACCTGCGCCGCGCCGGAGTCGGGCGGATCGTGGGCGTGGACCCCGATTCGGCCAAGGGATCACGCGCGACCGCCCTGGGCGCCGATGCCGTGATGGAAGGGCCGGACGCCGCCGCGATCCGCGGCGCACTCGGCGGCGATGCGCACGTGGTCTTCGACATGGTGGGTACCGACGCGACGCTCGAGGAGGCCGCGCCTCTCGTGGCGGCCGACGGGCTGCTCATGCTGGTGGGCGAGGGCGGCGGGCATGCCCGGTTCGGGTTCAACGCCGCCCTCGAGAGCTGGGTCACCACGACGGCCTGGGCGTCCCTCGCCGACCTGCGTGCGGTCGTCTCGCTGGCGCGGCAGGGCACGCTGGACTGGGAGGTGGATCCGGTGCCCCTGCGGGACGCGAATGCGGCGCTCGAGCGCCTCTCTCGGGGCGGCGTCCCGGGGCGGATCGTGCTGGTGCCCGGCGTCACCGCCTGAGGCGCGGCCGCGGGCTGCACCGGTTGCCTTCCCGCGGGACCGGGGGTACAACTACGCAACCATTGGAGAAGCCCGGGGGCGACCGCGCAACCGCACCATGACCGACGATTCGAACCGGGATGCCTACCGCATCCTCCAGGTCGATCCTGGTGCCCACCAGGTGGTCATCCGAGCCGCCTACCTGGCCCTCGCCCGGCGCTACCACCCCGACGGCGACGTGCCCGATCCCGCGTGCATGGCCGACCTGAACCACGCCTATGACCTCGTCCGGGACGAGGAGCGCCGCCGGCTATACGACGCGCGGCGAGCGGTTCTGGGAACGCAGGCGCCGGCGGCGGCCAGCAGCGTGCCGGTCGGTCCCGGGCATGGTCCCAACGGCAGCCCGCCGAGCGATGCGGCTGGGCGGGTGCCGGCCGGCGTCGGAGCCGCTCCGGGGGCCGAGCGCTCGGCTGCCGAAGTGGCCGGTCCGTTCCGCCGCGCACGACCCGAAACCGGGGCGTCCGACTCGAGCCGGCTCGACTTCGGCCGGTACTCCGGCTGGTCCCTGAGCGACCTCGCGCGCCACGACCCCGACTATCTGCGCTGGCTCAGCCGGCACTCATCCGGGCTTCGCTACCGGCAGGAGATCCTGCGGCTGCTACCCGATGGGGCGAACGTGGGACGCGATCGGCGCTGAGCCGCCGCTCAGTCGCGATTGATCAGGCGGGACAGGAAGCCCTTGGGGGCGGGCGGCACGTAGTACGGCGGGCCCACCGATTCGTAGTGCGCCCGGAGTGCCGGTGCGCGCAGGTCGGTGACGACGAGATCGCGCCGGGAGCCGAGATGCTCGATCGCCAGGGCGTGGAGGCGGTTGCGCGCCACGTCGAACTCGGACAGTTCCGCGTCATCTGCCAGCTCGACGCCCACGGTCCATGCCGTGCCCACGCGCAGCAGCCAGGCGCGCTGCACGGCCGGCAGCTCGGTGAGCGCGGCACGGAGCTCGCCGCCGAATGGCTCGGGAACGCTGGTCGGCTGCTCCAGGGGCGGCAGCGCGCCCAGGGGCCGGCGGGCGCGCAGCACCGCCGGCGAGGCCAGGTCGATGCCGGCCACGAGGAAGGGAAGGATGCCGGCAGGGATCTCGACCTGCCCGTTCCAGCCCGGGTCCACGATCACCCGCTCACCGGCGCGCTCTGCCAGCTCCAGGAGCTCCCGGCCCCGGACGGTGACATGGTCGCTGCCGGAGGGACCCAGCTGCTCGAATGCATCCGGGCTGCTGAACGCGGCCAGGAAGCGGCCCTGCTCGTCAGTTCCGTGACGCATGCCGTCCACGGTCACCCCGGCCGGATCCGGCGATTGGCCGCTGGACGAGCGGATGGGGACGATCAGGTCTCGACCGAGGAGAGCGGCCGCCCCCTCGGCAGGGGCATCGGCCGGGAGGTCGCCCGCCTGCTCCTGGTCCGGCGGAACCTGCTCCGGAGCCGCCGTATCGGGCGGCACGGGATCCGGCCAGTCGAGGCCCTCGGGACGCTCGTCGCTCACGCGGTCACCCCCGATGCGCCCAGCCGCGCCAGCGCGGCGTCGATGCGGTGCAGCACCCGTTTCCGGCCGAGGAGCGCCATCGAGCCGAAGAGGGGCGGCGAGACGGTCCGGCCGGTGATCGCCACCCGGATCGGCTTGAAGAAGTCACCGGCCTTCCAGCCATGTGCCTGGGCCGCTTCCCGGCAGCCGGTCTCCAGCGCCCCTGCCCCGAACGCGTCATCGGGGACGGCGGCGATCGCCTCCCGGGCGCGTCGCAATCCGTCTGCGGTCGCGGCGACATCGGCCTTCTTCGGCAGGAGCTCGTCCACCGGGTATCGCGCTGCCACCTCGTCGTCGGTCTCGGCCAGGAAGGCGACCAGCTCGCCCGCATCGGCCAGGCGCACGAGGCGCTCGCGGATGAGCGGCGTGACGCCCAGGAGCACCGCGTCGGCCAGGCCGGGAGAGACGAACGGGCGCAGGCGGTGCGCCAGCTCCTCATCGCTGAGCGCACGGATGTAGACGCCGTTGAGGTGATCCAACCGGTCCCGGTCGAAGACCGCGCCGCCCTTGTGCACGCTGGTGAGCTCGAACCGCCGCGTCAGCTCGTCCAGGCTGAAGAGCTCCTCCTCCGTCCCCGGCGACCAGCCCAGGAAGGCCAGGAAGTTCACGAGCGCCTCCGGCAGGTAGCCCTGGTCGCGGTACGCGCTCATCGCGGTCTGGCTCTTGCGCTTGCTCATCTTGGTCCGGTCGGGATTGAGGATGAGCGGCAGGTGGGCGAAGACCGGTTCCGGATAGCCCAGGGCTCGGAAGAGCAGGATGTGGAGCGGCGTATTCGACAGGTGGTCCTCCCCGCGGATGACATGGCTGATCTGCATGGCATGGTCGTCGACGGCCACCACGAAGTGGTAGAGAGGGCTCCCGTCCGAGCGCACGATCACCCGATCGCCGCCCAGCGCGTCCGCCTCGATCTCGACGTGGCCGCGCACCATGTCCTCGAAGACGATGCGCTCGTCGGGGACCCGGAAGCGAATCGCGGGGCGCCGGCCCTCCGCCTCGAAGTCGGCCCGCTCCGCATCGGTGAGGTGCCGACAGCGCCCGCTGTAGCGCGGAGGCTGGTGCCGGGCCTCCTGCTCCCGCCGCACCGCCTCCAGCTCCTCCGATGTGCAGTAGCAGTAGAAGGCGTGCCCGGCATCCAGGAGCCGCTGCGCCTCCGCGGCGTAGCGCTCCGTTCTCTCGCTCTGCCGGTAGGGCCCGTACGCACCGATCTCCTCGCCGCCGGCGACCTGCGGGCCCTCGTCCCAGGTGATCCCCAGCCAGTGCAGGTTGTCGATGATGTCGCGCTCGTACTCGGGCGTGCTCCGCACCAGGTCGGTGTCCTCCACCCGCAGCACGTACGTCCCGCCGACATGGCGGGCGAACAGGAAGTTGTAGAGGCTGGTGCGCGCGGTGCCGATGTGCAGCGGCCCGGTTGGGCTGGGCGCCATGCGCACGCGGATCGGGCGGTCGGAGCCGCCGGAGGGTGAGCTCATCGGTGCTGCGATGGTAGCAGGAGCGCCCGGATGCGCCCGGCGCGCCGCATCGGTCCAGCACAATACGGGGCATGTTCCTGACCGGGACCCTGCTGAACGTGGCGACCGTGCTCATCGGGACCACGATCGGCGTGCTCGCCGGCACGCGGATGCCGGCGGCCATGCAGGGCAGCCTCACCACCGGCCTGGGCTTCTTCACGCTCCTGCTGTCGGTGGGGATGGGCCTGCAGATCCTGGGACCCGACGTCCCGCGGGGTGATGACCTGGCGATCCTGGCGGCCCTGCTGGCGGGGATCGTGGCAGGCGAGCTGCTGCGGCTGCACGACGGCCTGGAGTCGCTCGGGGCCTGGTTCCAGCGCCGGCTCTCGTCCGGCGCACGGCCCCGCCGCATCGCCGAGGGGTTCGTGACCGCATCGCTCGTCTTCTGCGTGGGCCCGCTGACCATCCTGGGCTCGCTCGACAACGGCCTGCGCGGCGACGTGACCCTGCTCTCGGTGAAGTCGCTGCTCGACGGGGTGGCGAGCATGGCCTTCGCTGCCGCCCTGGGACCGGGGGTCTACCTGTCGGCAATCACCGTGCTCGTCGTCCAGGGCGGCATCGCCGGCGCGGCCTTCCTGCTCGCCGACGTCATGGATGCAATGACGATCCTGTCGATCACCGCGGCCGGCGGCCTCATCCTGATGGGCGTCGCCCTGCGCCTCCTGGATCTCAAGGCGGTCCGCGTCGCGAACTTCCTGCCCGCGCTGGTGCTGGCGCCGATCTTCATCCGCATCGCCGGGCTGATCCGCGACGCCCTGCCCTGAAGACCGGGGCGTCGCGAGGGCTGCGGCCTACGAGTCGTCGCGGTCTTCGAGGCGCAGCACCCGTCGGAACCGTCCGACCCAACCCACCTCCGCCTGCCGCTCCTCCGTGTGCTCCGGCAGGGATGCGAGCTGGTCCGCCGTGAATGCGACGTCGAGGTAGGACGGAGTCATGAGCGTGACGTCGTCGGCAGGGACGAAGACCTGGCGACCGTTCGCCTCGAGCTGGACGATGATCCCGTGGAAGATGTCGTCCTCCTCCGAGGCAAGGAGGTCGGCCAGGTAGCCGACCGACTGGGCATCCGCACTGCGGACGGGCGTGCCTTCGCGGACAGCCAGCCAGGCGATCGGCTGATCGGGCGACAGAGGCTGCTCCTGCGCTTCATGCTCTTCGTTCACGTCCACCTCCCTTCGTGTTCGCACCACGCTGGCCCGGACCTTTCCGGATCCGGCGCTGCGTGCATGCCGGACAGCGTAGACCCCCGCCGACATGCGCCGACGGGGGTCAGCACGCCAGACGGGCGGCGTGTCAGATGAACCCACCCCCACCCCGGGTCCCATGAAACGGGGTGACCGGCTGGGGCGACAAGAGGCGACCGTCGCAATCGGGCCGCGGGCCTGGTCAGGCTGCGGGCCCCGGGCGCCGGCGGAGTGCGAAAGCGGCCCGGACCTCGCCCGAGTCGTCGCCCCGCGGGTCACGGATGGGCGGCGACGCGTAGTCCCCGAGCCGGTCCAGCGCGGCATCGTCAAGGATCCCGAGCTGGCGGAGCGCCGCGCAGCTGGCGGTGGAGGCCGCCCGGCGGGCGCCGTCGCCGTCCTCGATCTTGAGGGCCACGCCGATGGCGCCGCCCTCTCCGCTTCCGGCATGGCCGGCGAGCACGCCCACGGCATGGACTCCCTCCGCGCCGCCCTTGGCCACGAGGGCTCCCCGGGCGGCGCGCATGAGGGCCGTGTCGAACCGGCGTCGCTCACCGGCGACGAGCTCCGGATGGGCCATCATCGCGTCGCGGATCCGCTCGAGCGCGCCGCGGAGCGCGGGGTCCTCGCAACCGGATGGATCCGCGAGGCGCGCATAGGCGAGCGCCAGGCCATGAAGAGGCAGGCCGAAGGTGACGACACCGCAGCCGTCCGTTCCCGTCTCGACGGTATCCACTCCCACCCCGGCCAGCCGGGCGATCGTCTCGAGCGCGAGCTGCTGGATGGGGCTCTCGGGATGCCAGTAGCGCTCGACTTCCCAGCCGGCCGCCTTGGCGTGGAGCGCCATCCCGGCGTGCTTCCCGGAGCAGTTGTGGCGGAGCGGCGTCAGCGGCTCGCCATCGCGCAGCAGACGCTGCGCGGTCTCGAGGTCGTATGGCGCGTGGACGCCGCACTGCAGGACGTCGCGCGTCAGTCCGCCCTGGCGGAGGAGGGCCTGGACGGTGCGAACGTGCCGATCCTCGCCCGAGTGGCTGGCGGCCATGATCGCCAGCGCCTCGGTCGGATTGCCGAAGCCGTAGCCGTCGAATCGGCCCGATGCCACGAACGGGGCGAGCTGAAACGGCTTCGCCGCGGATCGCAGGAAGATGAGCGCGTCGGGATCGCCGGCGGAGGCAACGAGCGAGCCGTCAGCACGAACGACGGCAATGCTGCCGCGGTGACGGGACTCCACGGTCCCGCCACGGGTTACCTCGACGAGGACCGGTGGCACCGTACCGCCGCGCCGGCGTACCACCGCGGCGGCCGCCGCGGTACGACTGGCCGTAGGGCTACTGGCCCGGGCCAGTAGCCTGGCGCTCGGTCGCGACCCCCTCGCGATCCTGCTTGCTGAAGATGGACGGGCCGCCGGCCGATGCGCCGGCGTCCGTGCCGGACCCACCGGACCCACCGGAGCCACTCGACGAGGAGGAGGACGCCTTGGAGGCGGGGGGCGTCGCCGGGCGGGACGGCTCGCGGGTCATGATCACGGAGCCCTCCCAGTGGGCACCCTCCTTCACGACCAGCACCTGGGTCTTGACGGCACCCTTGACCCGGCCGGTTGCGCCGATCTCGAAGCGCCCGCCGCAATCGACGTCGCCTTCGTAGTCACCGTTGATGATCACGTTGTGCGCCTTGATCGCGGAGCGGACACGCGCCTGGGGGCTGATGATCAGCGTCCCCTGGCATTCGATCTCACCCTGCGCCTCGCCCTCGATCCGCAGATCGCGATCGCTCACGTACTTGCCGTTGAAGCGGGCATGGGGATCGATCACGCTCTCGTTGCCGGCCTCCGGCCGGCGAAACTCGGACGGTGTGGGAGTCACGTCGACCTCACTGCTCAATGTGTCGGGATACAGGTTGCCAACGACGTCCTCGCGCGTCAGGGCGTCGGGCTTCGTGTCACGCTTGCCGAAGACCATGTGGAGATCCTCCTCTTCGGGGCGCAGGCTGGGCACGGCTCGTGCGCGATGGGTCGTGCTGGGACGGCATAGCCTACCAGCCATCGCGCCGGGGAGATAGTCCATGCCTGATGGGTCCGCGGCGCCCCGATTCGGCCGGGCGTCGAGCCGGCCGGGGCACCCGGCCCAGCCCGTGGAAATGGTCCCGTGACGGCCGTCGAGATCGACCCGATCCGCGAGCGATTCCGCGCCTTCGGGCGGGAGCAGGCCTCCGGCCCGCACGGCTCTCCGCTCTACGTCGAGCTGTGCCGTGGTCTGGCGGAGGATCCGGATACGTGCGCGCTGCTGATGGCAGCGGTACCCGGGCAGCGCATCCCGAACCTGCTCCTGGCCGCGGTGCACGACCTGCTGCTGGCCGGCGGGGCTGCCGCATCCGATCCGCTGGCCGTCTACTACCCGAGTGTCGTGGGCGGTTCGGCGCATTCGCCCGACGCCGACGCCTCAGCGCGGTTCCGTGACTTCTGCATCCGGCACCGCGACGAGGTGATCCGAACCGTCGCGACCCGCGCTACCCAGACGAACGAGCCGCGTCGAGCGGCTGCACTCGTCCCGGCGCTCGGCCGCGTGGCAGCGGAGTCGGGCCGCCCGCTGGCCCTCGTCGAGGCCGGCACGAGTGCGGGGCTCCTCCTGCAGGCGGACCGGTATCGCATCCGATACGGAGGCGGCGCCACCGGACCTGCCGGTTCCGCGCTGACGCTCGCCTGCCGCGTCGTGGGGCGCCACCCGCCCCTGCCCGATCACCTGCCGATCGCCTGGCGCGCAGGCATCGACCTGTCGCCCGTCGATGTCGGCGACCCGGAGGGGATCCGCTGGCTGCGGGCGTGCCTGTGGCCGGAGCATCGTGATCGGGCACGGAACCTGGAGGCCGCAGTGCGAATCGCGCGCGAGGACCGCCCGCTCCTGGTGCGCGGCGATATGGTCAACGATCTGCCCCGGCTGGCGGCCCGTGCCCCGGCCGCGGCCGCACTCGCCCTCTTCCACTTCACCGCGCTCGTCTACGTCGAGGCGTCTCGTCGCTCGGCATTCGTGCGGATGGTGCAGCGGCTGGCCGCGGCACGCGGGAAGCCGGTGTGGCTCGTTGGCTGCGAGTCAATCCGGCTCGTCGAGCGCCTGGGGGCCGACCTGGGCATCGACCTCCTCGAGGGCAGGCCCGCCGACGTCCCGGACGGCCCCTCCTGCGCGCTCGTGGAGTGGCGGATGAACCCGGACGGGTCCGGCCGCCATCGGCTCCTCGCGCTGGTGCACCCGCACGGGCGATGGATCGAGTGGCTCGCGGACTAGAATGCATCCCGATGGCTGACCTCACCGCCCGCTACGGCAACCTGCACGTCAGCAACCACCCGCTCGTGGCCCACAAGCTGACCCTGCTGCGAGACAACGGCACCGCGCCCAAGCAATTCCGCGAGCTGGTCCGCGAGCTGAGCTGGCTCATCGGCTACGAGGCCATGAGCGACCTCACCACCCGTCCCCGCAGCATCGAGACGCCGCTCGAACCCATGGAGGGAGCGGAGCTCGAGCCCCGGGTGGGCCTCGTCCCCGTCCTCCGCGCCGGCCTGGGCATGGTCGACGCCATGCTCGAGCTGATGCCCACGGCCCAGGTCTGGCACATCGGCCTCTACCGGGACGAGCGGACCCTGAAGCCGGTCGAGTACTACAACAAGCTGCCGGATGCGGCGACGGTGCAGGTCTGCCTCATCCTGGACCCCATGCTCGCCACCGGCGGCTCGTCGGCCGCCACCGTGGACATCCTCAAGGCGTGGGGCGCGGCACGCATCAAGCAGGTGAGCCTCATCGCCGCCCCGGAGGGGATCGCGACCCTCTCGGAGGCACATCCCGACGTCGACATCCACGTCTGCGCCGTGGACCGCAACCTGAACGAGCGCGGGTACATCATGCCCGGCCTCGGCGACGCGGGAGATCGGCAGTTCGGTACGTTCGCGGGTCCCGGCTCCGAACCCGGCCACGCTTCCGACGAGACCGCGGAGGTGGTCCGCCGCCTGCAGCGCACCCTCGCCGACGACTGACCTTCTCGCACCGGCGCCCGGCCCAGCGGAGGCCGACCCGGCTCGGAACCGGCACTGGACTCCGACACAACGAAACGTCCCGAAGGAACCGCCTTCGGCCCGTTGATGTGATCTCCGGTGCCGTTGGCCGCCCCTTCGGGACGCGAGGAGAATATCCCGGGGCCGCGGCGCCCCGCAATACCACTTATCCCCCACTTATTCCGCGGGCGGCGAAGTTATCCACAGTCCATCCCCAACGAATCGGCCTGGGGCTGTCGTGGCTGCGAGGGTCCGGATGGTTCAGCCGGGCGCGACCACCTTCGCCGGATCGACCCGCGCCAGGGTCCCGTCCCTGGCGGGCACCCACAGCGAGCCGTCGCCGAGCACGACGCGACGCGCCTGCGGTCCGACGCTCGCCACCCCCAGGACCTCGCCCGTCGCTGCGTCGAGGCGCCAGAGCGTGGAGTCGGCCTGGCAGACGGCCCACAGCGACCCGTCGGCGATGATGACTCCCTCGACGCCGGCACCCACCCGGACCGCCTGGACGGCACGCAGCGTGGCCGGGTCGACCTGCACGACCCTGGCATCCACGAGGGCCGCGACCCACACGGTGCCGGCCGATGGCGCGATCCCCTCCGACCCGGCGCCGACCCGCACCCGGTCGCCCACCGTGTTGGTCTGCGGATCAATGCGCCGGATGTCGGCACTGTACGTTCCCGTGACCCACACCGCGTCCGGGCCGACCTCGACGTGGCGCGGGGTGCCGCCGGTCTCCAGCGTGGCCTCGATCGTCCCGCTCCGCGGATCCATGCGAAGGACCTCCCCCGACTGCTCGAGCGTGACCCACACCGAGCCGAAGCCGACGGCGAGGCCCTCGACCTTCTCGCCCGCGGGGAAGGTGGCGGTCACGGTGTTCGTTGCCGGATCGATGCGCGAGAGCGTGCCGTCCTCGTGGTTCGTGACCCACACTGCACCCTCGCCGGCGGCGACCACGATGGCCCCGGCGCCGACCCTGATACGCGCGGCGACGCTGTTCGTGGCCGGGTCGATGCGGATCAGCTCCCCGGTGTCGTAGCTCGCGACCCAGGCGGCATCGTCCGCCCAGGCGATCCCGATGAGCTCGCCGCCCACCTCGATCGTGGCCTGCGTGGCGTCCACGGACGCCGGCGGCGAGGGATCCACCGTCCGCATCGGCTCGGGCGTGGGGGTGGGGGCCGCAGTCGCGGAGGGAGATCCGCCGGCGGCACTGCAGGCGGTCAGGAGGACGGCGGCGACAGCCAGGGCTGCGGCAGGGCGTGTCATGGCTGGCATACCTTCGCCGCGCCGGTAAGGTTCAGCGGCTAGGCTTGCCCCATGCCAAAGCGGGTCCTCTTCATCTGCACCCACAACAGCGCCCGGTCCCAGATGGCAGAAGGCATGCTTCGTGCCTGGGGCGGTCCGGACTGGGAGGCGCACTCCGCCGGCGTGGAGCGAACCTTCGTCCGCCTCGAGGCCATCGGTGTGATGGACGAGATCGGCATCGACATCAACGATCAACAGAGCAAGACGCTGAAGCGATACGCGGGCGAAGCGTGGGACCTGGTGGTCCCGGTCTGCGAGGAAGGCGCCGCGGCGTGCCCCATGATCCCGGGCGACCACGTCGTGGAGAAATGGTCCTTCGACGATCCCAGCGCCGCGACCGGCACCGACGAGGAGCGCCTGGCCGTCTTCCGCCGGGTCCGCGACGAGATCGCGGCCAGGGTCCGGGAGCTCATCAGCCGCGGCGCCTGACGTGTCGACCCCCGTTCCGGTCTGTCCGCACTGCGCGGCGTCGGCAGAGCGACCGCTCGTCTGCGACCGGTGCGGCTGGCGCTGGCATGCCAACCCCTATCCGGCCGCCGGCGTGCTGATCGAGCGTGACGGCCCGGACGGGGAAGCCCAGGTCCTGCTGCTGCGGCGGGCCGTGGAACCCGGGTACGGTGCATGGGACCTGCCCGCAGGCTTCCTGGAGCCCAACGAGTCGTCTGAGGACGGCGCTCGCCGCGAGGGACGCGAGGAGTCCGGCCTCCAGGTCGAGCTCCTGCAGCTGGTCGGCGTCTACTCCAGCCCGGAGGGCAACGCCGTCGCGGCCGTGTACCGCGCACGACAGGTGGACCCTGCAGCCACCGTGCGGCCGGACCATGAATCGAGCGAGCACGCGTGGGTGGCACGCAGCGCGGTGCCGGATTGGCTGCCGCGAATGGCGTTCCGATCCATGGCCGCCGCGCTCGACGACTGGGCGCACGGTCGCGCGGGAGTGGTGCAGGGCTGACGAGCCGGCCTCAGGCCATCGCTGCCGGAATCGCCGCCACCAGCAGCTCCCGCATCAGGCCGGGTTGCTCCAGCCACGGGAAGTGACCGATGCCCGGCAGCACATGGAGCCGCGACCCGGGCACCAGCGCCGCGGTGGCGCGCGTCGCGTCCACCGGGATCGGGTCCTGCTCGCCATGGATAAAGACGCCGGGCACCTCCAGCCCGGGCAACGCGTGCTCCAGCGTCCGGTGTTCGAGGTGCGCATGGATCGACGCCCAGGTGGCGAGGTGGCCCGGCAGGTCCATGTCGTAGGCGGGCATCGGCGGCGCCTCGGCGGGCCTGGCGAAGTAGGACGGCCAGAGCAGGCCAAGAGCCTCGATCTCCTCCGCCGCGGAAACCTCGCCCGACTCCTCGAGCGCGTTGATCTCCTCGATGCGCGCCCGGCTGGCCTCGTCCAGCGGCCGCATCAGGTTCTCGCCGAACTCCTGCTCCCCTCCATCGCCCACGGCACCGAGCGCGTCGACCACCACGATCCCCGCGACACGCCCGGGGTGCATGACCGCCAGGTGCATGGCGAGGTGGCCGCCCCATGAGTGGCCGAGCACCCACGGCCGACCCCAGCCCAGGGCGTCCGCGACTGCCACGGCATCGGCGACGTGGCCTTCGATGCTCCGGTCTCCATCCGCCACCGACGGGGCGATGCCGCGCTGCTGGTAGTGGACCACCGTGAACGCGGGAGCAAGCTCCGCCGCCAGCGGAGCGAGGTAGTCGGAGAGGCCCGGCCCGCCGTGGAGGAGCATGATCGGCGGACCCGATCCGGTCCGGTGCCCGACCAGCGCACCGCCGGAGACCGGGAGGGTGACCTCCTCGCTGCCGGGCCCGATGGCCCCGGCGCCATCGGAGCGATCGCCACCTTCGGCACCCGGGGTTGTGACCAAAGGCTCAGGTGCACGCCTGCGCATGCGCGCAGTATGCGGTTCGGGGGAAGCCAGCCCATCGGTCACGCGTACGAGGCTGCGCTACACTCGAACACAGAGAAGATCGCAGGAGAACCATGCCGGACGCACATGTCAAGGTCGCCGTCACCGGCGCCGCGGGTCAGATCGGGTACGCCCTTCTGTTCAGGATCGCCTCTGGCCAGATGTTCGGGCCGGAGACGACCATAGACCTGCAGCTCCTCGAGCTGGAGGCTGCGCTCCCCGCGCTCGAGGGCGTGGCGATGGAGCTCGACGACTGCGCGTTCCCGCTCCTGCGCTCGGTGGTGCGCACCTCGTCGGCCGACGAGGCGTTCCGTGACGCCAACTGGGTCCTGCTGGTGGGCGCCGTCCCCCGCAAGGCAGGCATGGAGCGCAAGGACCTGCTGACCATCAACGGTGGCATCTTCACCGCGCAGGGCCGCGCGATCGCCGCCAACGCGGCGGATGACGTCCACGTCCTGGTGGTCGGCAACCCATGCAACACCAACGCCCTGATCGCCTCGGCGAACGCACCGGAGATCCCCGCCGAGCGCTGGTTCGCGATGACCATGCTGGACCAGAGCCGCGGGCGCTCGCAGCTGGCAGCGAAGGCCGGCGTGGCGGTCGAGGAGGTGCAGGACCTGGCGATCTGGGGCAACCACTCCAGCACGCAGTTCCCCGACTTCTACCACGCCACCATCGGCGGCCGGCCGGCCCTCGAGGTTATCGGCGACGAGGCCTGGATGCAGAACGACTTCATGCGCATCGTCCAGCAGCGCGGCGCCGAGATCATCAAGGCCCGAGGGGCCTCGTCCGCCGCGAGCGCCGCGAATGCCATCGTCGACACCGTCCGCAGCATCGCGCGGCCCGGCGGCGAGCTCTTCTCGGTGGCCATCAAGGCGCCGGCGGAGGGCGGCTACGATGTCCCGGAGGGCCTGGTCTTCGGCTATCCGGTCAGGGCCATCGCGCCCGGCACCGTCGAGATCGTGCAGCGCATTGAGCACGGTCCCTGGGCGCAGGCGAAGATCGACGCAACGCGCAACGAGCTCCTCGAGGAGCGTGAGGCAGTAAAGGACCTGATGCCATGACCGACAAGACTGCAGTCCGCACCGCTGACACCAACGGCAACGCGCCGGCTCCCGCCCAGTCCGCCACCCTGAACTTCGGCGACCAGGCAATCGAGCTGCCGATCGTCCGCGGGTCGGAAGGCGAGACGGCGATCGACATCGGCAAGCTGCGCGCACAGACCGGCCTGATCACCCTCGATCACGGGTATGTCAACACCGGGTCCTGCACGAGCGCCATCACCTTCCTGGACGGCGAGCACGGGATCCTCCGCTATCGCGGCTATCCCATCGAGCAGCTCGCCGAGAAGAGCTCGTTCCTGGAGGTTGCCTACCTCCTCATCTACGGCGAGCTCCCCACGCAGGCCCAGCTGGAGGCGTGGGTCACGAGCATCACGCACCACACCCTCATCCACGAGGAGATGCGGCGCTTCTTCGACAGCTTCCCGTACGACGCCCATCCGATGGCCGTGCTCGCGTCGGCCACGGTGGGGATGTCAACCTTCTACCAGGACGGCCGTGACCCGTGGGATCCGGAGATCGCCGAGCTCAGCATCCGGCGCCTGATCGCCAAGCTCCCGACCCTGGCGGCGTGGTCGTTCAAGAAGGCAATCGGCCAGCCCTACGCCTACCCGCGCAATGACCTGGACTACGCGTCGAACCTGCTGCACATGATGTTCGCGGTGCCCGCGGAGCCGTACGAGGTGAACCCGGAGGTCGCGAAGGCACTGGACCTGCTCCTCATCCTGCACGCCGATCACGAGCAGAACTGCTCGGCCTCGACGGTCCGGATGGTCGGATCCAGCCAGGCGAACCTGTACGCCTCCGTGTCGGCGGGTATCTCGGCCCTGTGGGGACCGCTGCACGGCGGAGCCAACGAGGCGGTCATCCGCACGCTCGAGCGCATCGTGGCGGACGGCGGGAACATCCAGAAGTACGTCGACCTGGCCAAGAACCCCGAAACGAGCTTCAAGCTCCCCGGGTTCGGGCACCGCGTCTACAAGAACTTCGACCCGCGCGCCACCATCATCAAGGGCGCGGCAGAACGGGTGCTCAAGGCGACCGGGGCCACCGACCAGCTGTTCGAGGTGGCGCTGAAGCTCGAGGAGATCGCGCTCCATGACGAGTACTTCATCGCGCGCAAGCTCTACCCGAACGTGGACTTCTACTCCGGGCTGATCTATCGCGCCATCGGCTTCCCGAACACCATGTTCACCAACTGCTTCGCCATCGGCCGGCTGCCCGGCTGGATCGCGCAGTGGCGGGAGATGATCAACTCGCCGGACACCAAGATCGGGCGACCGCGCCAGGTCTTCACCGGAGAGACCACGCGCGACTACGTGCCGGTCCCGTCGCGGTAGGACCCCTGCGGATACCCCTGCAGATCGTTGGCCTTCCCGGTTGCGGGGAGGCCAACCGTCCTGCCACCCATGCCCGGGCGAGTGGCCGCCGGACTCCCCGGTTGACTCCGCCAGTGCCCTGCGGGGGCCGGTGCATACGGGGGGCCGACGGCCCCGCCGGCCGCATCGGCGCGGAATTCACATGCGGCGCCCGGCCGAATCCGTCATAACTACGCAAACATGCACTTGACCGTCCTGGGGCGCAGCCCCGCACGTCCAAATCCGGGAGAAGCCTGCGCCGGGTACATCGTCGAAGGAGGCGCTTCGCGCGTCCTCGTGGACGTCGGTCCTGGCGTCGTGGCCCAGCTCCTTCGGCGCAACACCCCCGATGAGCTGGACGCGGTGCTGATCAGCCACATGCACACCGACCACTGCCTCGACCTGATCACGCTGCGCTACAGCTATCCGTGGATCGACGTGGCCAAGAAGCGCCTGACGGTGATCGTCCCGCCCGGCGCGTCCGCCCAGCTCGCCGACCTGGCCCTGGGCGCCGGCTACGCCAACTTCTTCGACAAGAGCTTCATCTTCGTGGAGCACGACGGGAAGCGGCCCATCGAGGTGGGCGACCTGCGCTTCGAGCCCGATGAGACGCAGCACTACGTGCGCACCTGGGGATTCCGCATCACGGCGAAGGGGACGGGCGAGGACCCGAACAAGGTCCTGGCCTACTCGGCGGATGCCGGCCCCTGCGACGCGCTGCCGCGCATCGCGGACCGCTCGGACCTCTTCCTGTGCGAGGCGGCCCTGCGCTCCCTCAAGGAGGACGACCCCGCACCCTACAGCCGCGGCCACCTGCTCCCCTCAGAGGCTGGTTCCGTGGCCCAGTCCTCCCATGCTCAGCGGCTGCTCCTCACCCACATCCCCATGGCGGACGGTGGCGAGTGGGCGCTCTCCGAGGCGCGCTCGACCTACGAGGGAGACCTGGGGATCGCGGAGCCGCTGCGCACCTACGAGGTCTAGCTCCCCGGCTAGGAAGGGTTGATCCGGCCGCTGTCGCGCAGATGCTCGATGTCGGCGTCCATGTGGACCGCCGGGTCGTGCTTCGCGGCGTTCAGCCGCCGATCCATGGCGCTCGTGTCACGGAAGAACCGCTGCACGCGGATCGCCAGGCGTTTCAGGGCATGCCGGGGTCGCATCGGTCCCATCCTAGCGCTCGCCCTCGATGCGGGCCCGAGCGATGTACCGGTCGGCGGCCCAGGTGGCGAGCGCCCAGACCAGGCTCCCGACCAGGGTGAAGACCACGGCGGCGCCGATCCAGATGGGCGCACCGGACCCGGGCAGGTACCCGAAGAGAAGCATGGAGCCGAAGAAGAAGACGGCCACCATGCCGATCATCACCAGCCCGATCTTCGCCGAGGTCCAGACGAACCAGCCCAGCGAGTGACCCTGCGCGCGGCCCGCAAGCCACAGGACGCAGGGCCCCGCAGCGCCGGCGAGCGCGGTGTACAGACCGGGACCTCCCAGCAGCGCGCCGATGCCGAGGCGCGTCCCCAGGATCATGGCGCTGAAGAGCCAGACCCCCAGGAGCGAGCTGCCGGCGCCGATCCCCAGCAGCCAGATCAGCAGGACCGTGGCGGTGCCGCCGGAGAGGCGCTCGACCAGCTCTCCCTGGGCATCCGGCACGAGCTGGGTCGGCCCGTCCTCCGCGATCTGCGGCGGCTCTCCGGGGTGGTCGTGTGTCATGGAGGCCAAGGGTAGCGCTAGACCGATGTCGTCGCCGCGAACGCGGCGTCCAGGTCCGACACCAGGTCGTCGGCGCTCTCGATCCCCAGGGAGAGGCGGATCAGGGTCGGGGGCACCGCGAGCGGCGAATCGGCGACGCTCTGGTGGGTCATCGCCGCCGGCACCTCGATCAGCGACTCCACCGCGCCGAGCGACTCGGCCAGGGTGAAGAGTCGGGTGGCGCCCGCAACGGCGCGTGCGCGCGCCTCACCGCCGGCACCTTCCCCCACTTCGAAGCTCACCATGGCCCCCGGCAGCCGCATCTGCCGCTCCACCAGGTCACGCTGGGGGTGGTCCGGGCGGCCGGGGTAATGGACGCGAGCAACCTCCGGCCGCCGGGTGAGCCAGTCGGCGACCAGCGCTGCGTTTGCCGAGGCGCGCTCCATCCTGATCGCAAGGGTCCGCAGCCCGCGCAGGACGAGCCAGCAGTCGAAGGGGCTCGGGACGGCCCCGGCCGCGTTCTGGTGGAATGCGAGCCGCTCGGCGAGATCGGCGCGGCGAGTGGCCACCAGCCCGCCGACCACGTCGGAGTGACCCCCAAGGTACTTCGTGGCCGAGTGCACCACCAGGTCCGCGCCCAGGTCCAGCGGACGCTGGATGAATGGCGTCGCGAACGTGCTGTCGACCACGGTCAGGGCGCCGGCGGCCGCCGCCAGGCGGGCGACGGCGCTGATGTCCACGATCTTGAGGAGCGGGTTGGTGGGCGTCTCGACCCAGACCATCCGAACCGGTCCCCCGCCTGCGCCGAGCGCGGCGCTCAGCGCGTCGAGGTCTCGCAGGTCCACCGGCACGGGCTCGATCCCGTAACGGCGCCAGACCCGGTCGGCCAGCCGCCAGGTGCCGCCGTAGACGTCGTCGCTGACCACGACGCGTTCGCCCGGCTCCAGGAGGTAGAGGACGTTCTGGGTGGCGGCCATCCCGGAGGCATAGGCGAGGCCGTGGCTCCCGCCCTCCAGCTCGGCGATCGCGGCTTCCAGCGCCCGGCGCGTGGGATTCCCGGTCCGCGAGTACTCGAACCCGTCTCGGGTGCCGCCCACGCCATCCTGCTTGAACGTCGTCGCGAGGTGGATGGGCGGGGTCACTGCGCCGGTTGTCGGGTCGGGTGCGGCACCAGCATGCACGGTTAGGGTCTCGAAGCGGTCTCGGCGCGCGGGTCGGCCGCCGCCGTGGGTCTGGGCCATGCGGGCGCCATTGTGGCATGCGGACCCGCGCCACAGGTGGACGGCGCGAGGACCCACCCGGCGAGCGGGCGGCTGCCGGGGTTTCGCCCGCCGGGCCACTCAGGCCCGGGTGGCAAGGCTCGGGTCAGTGGCCCGTGCCGTGCGTCTCGGGTCTCCCGGCGGTCAGCGAGTCCGCGGGAAGCCCAGGTCCACGCTGCTCGTCGCCGGATCCGGCCAGCGCGCGGTGACGACCTTTCCGCGGGTGTAGAACGCGATTCCCTCCGGCCCGTACATGTGCAGGTCACCGAAGAGCGACGCCTTCCAGCCTCCGAAGCTGTAGTAGGCGACCGGCACCGGGATCGGGACGTTGACGCCCACCATCCCCACCTCGACGTCGAACTGGAACTGGCGCGCCGCGCCGCCGTCGCGGGTGAAGATCGCCACGCCGTTGCCGTACGGGTTCTCGTTGATGAGCTGCACCGCATCGGTGTAGGTGGGAACCCGGACGATCTCGAGCACCGGCCCGAAGATCTCGTTGCGATAGCACTCCATCTCGGGTGTGACCCGGTCGAGGAGCGAGACGCCCAGGAAGAAGCCGCCGCCGGCCTGCGAGTAGAGGACGTGCTGGCGCCCGTCCACGACGACCTCGGCACCGGCCTCGCGACTCGAGTCCAGGTAGGACGCGACCTTGTCGCGGTGCTCGCGGGTGATGAGCGGGCCCATCTCGGAGGAGGGATCGCTCCCCGGGCCGACCTTCACCTTCGGGAGCCGTTGCCTGATCGCCTCGACCAGGGGGTCCGCAACGTCGCCCACCGCCGCCACCACGCTGATCGCCATGCAGCGCTCGCCGGCTGAGCCGTACGCGGCGGAGACGGCCGCGTCGGCCGCCATGCCGATATCGGCATCGGGCAGGACGACCATGTGGTTCTTGGCGCCGCCCAGCGCCTGGCAGCGCTTTCCCGCCGCGGTGGCGTGCTCGTAGATGTAGCGCGCGACGGGCGTGGAGCCCACGAAGCTGATGGCGGCCACGTCCGGGTCGGACAGGATGGCGTCGACCGCCGCCTTGTCGCCGTGGACGACGTTGAAGACGCCATCGGGCAGGCCGGCCTCCTTCAGGAGCTCCGCCATGTAGACCGATGCCGACGGGTCCTTTTCGCTCGGCTTCAGAACGAACGTGTTGCCGCAGGCGATGGCGTTGGCGAACATCCACATGGGGACCATGGCCGGGAAGTTGAACGGGGTAATGCCGGCCACCACGCCCAGCGGCTGACGAATCTGGTACACGTCGATGCCGGTCGAGACCTGCTCGGAGAAGCCGCCCTTGAGCAGGTGCGGGATGCCGGTGGCGAACTCGATGTTCTCCAGGCCACGGGCCACCTCGCCCTGGGCGTCGGATGGCACCTTGCCGTGCTCCGCGGTGAGGTGCGACGCAATCTCGACGCGGTGCTCCTCGACGAGGTTGCGGATCCGGAACATGATCTCCGTCCGCCTGCTGATGGACGTGGCGCGCCACGCCGGGAAGGCGTCGGCGGCCGCCCGGACGGCGGCGCGAACCTCCTGCAGCCGAGGCGAAGTCGACCTCGCGGGCCAGCTCGCCGGTCGCCGGGTTGTACACCGGTCCGGAGCGGCCGGAGGTGCCGGCAACGCGGCGCCCGTTGATCCAGTGGGGGACCCGCTCGGTTGTCTGCGCGGCGGCGTCGGTGGGCTGGGCGACCTGCGTCATGACGTGGAACACCTCGTCAGCGTTGGTTCAGGGCCCTTCGAGTGATGATGAAGGGCTGCCGACACCATACCGCCTGCGGCCAGCGTTGTCAGGGCGCGAACCGGAGGGCGCAGTCGCAGCCGCCTGCCACCGCGTTGACCCTCGCGCTATCGTCAGCCGGTGACTCCCACACCCACGCTCGTCGAGCGTGACACCGCGCTCTCCGAGCTCGCTCGGCTCCTTGCCTCGGTCCGACAGCGTGGCGCGGGCACGACCCTCCTCGTGACCGGCGAGGCCGGGATCGGGAAGACAGCCCTCCTCCGCCAATTCTGCGAGCAGCAGCCCCCGGCGACCCGCGTGCTCTGGGGGGCCTGCGACGCCCTCTTCACCCCTCGCCCACTGGGGCCGATCGTGGACATCGCGGAGGTCGTGGGCGGCGAGCTGCGCGACCTCGTGGAGGCCGGTTCCCGAGCTCATGAGGTGGCAGGTGGGCTCCTGCGAGAGCTGGCCCGCTCGGCGAGCGCGATCGTCGTGTTTGATGATCTCCAATGGGCCGACCAGGCCACGCTCGACGTGCTTCGCATCGTCGCGCCTCGCCTGGACTCGGTCGCGGTGCTGCTCGTGGCGAGCTTCCGAGACGACGCGCTTCCACCCGCGCACCCGCTGCGGATCGTCCTCGGCGAGCTGGCCACCAACGGACGGCCGGACCGCCTTCACCTCGATCCGCTGACCATCGCCGGCGTCCAACAGCTGGCCGGCCAGGCCGGGAGAGACGCGGCTGGTCTGTTCCGATTGACGGATGGCAACCCGTTCTTCCTGACCGAGGTGCTCGCCGCCGGCGACGAGCGGCTGCCGCTGAGCGTCCGCGATGCCGTACTCGCCCGCGCCGCGCGGCTCGAACCGCAGGCCCGCGCCCTGCTCGATGCTGTGGCCATCTTCCCGCGGGCCGCCGAGCTGTCGCTGCTCGAACGCCTCGCGCCCGACGAGCTACCCGCCGTCGACCAGTGCATCGCGAACGGCATGCTGAGCATGGACGGTGCCGCGGTCGGCTTCCGCCACGAGCTCGCACGGCTCGCGATCCAGGACGCCATCCCGGCCATGCGGCAGATCGAGCTCCATCGGGCGGCACTCGCCATCATGGTGTCTTCGCCGAGCCTGCGGCCCGATCCCGCACGTCTGGCGCACCATGCGGAGGCTGCGCAGGACGCCGTCGCCACCCTTCGCTACGCGCGTGAAGCAGCCGAGCAGGCCGCCGGGTTTGGCGCGCACCGCGAGGCCGCAGCCCAGTACGCCAGGGCGATTCGAGCC
The DNA here is from genome assembly GCA_963805645.1 of uncultured Chloroflexia bacterium. Classification (GTDB taxonomy): domain Bacteria; phylum Chloroflexota; class Limnocylindria; order QHBO01; family QHBO01; genus CAVXEH01. The sequence goes on from CAWDVA010000006.1 coordinate 244,637, forward strand.
GTCGGCGACGGGCAGCCGACGGTGCGCGCGGAACTGCTCGAGCGCGCCTCCTACGAGGCATACCTGACCGGCGAGTTGGACGAGGCGATCGCCATGGCAGAAGAGGCGCTTGCCCTGCGTCGACGTATCGGCGACCGCGTGCGCGAGGGTGACGCGCTGCGATCGCTCTCGCGGCTCATCCGCTTCGCCGGCCGCACTGCGGAGGCCGCGATCCACGGCCGGGAGGCGATTCGCCTCCTGGAGGCGCTGCCGGCAGGTCACGAGCTGGCCATGGCCTACAACAACCTCGCGCACCTTGCGGCCACCGGCGAGGACCGGGCAGCGGCGCTGGAGTGGGGCGGGCGGGCGCTCGGGCTCGCGCGAGAGCTGGGCGACACCGAGGGCGTGCTCTACGCATTGACGAGCATCGGGTCAGTGGACTTCCAGGCCTTCCTGCCAGCGGGTCGCGAGCGCCTGGAGGAGGTCATCGAGCTCGCATCCCGGGAAGGTCTCGACGAGCACGCGGGCCGTGCCTACCTGAACCTGGTGTGGTGGGCCACCCGCAACCGCTGGTACCAACCGGTCGACACGTACCTGGAGCCCGGTCTCCGCTACTGCACGGAGCGGGACGTGGACCTGTGGCGTCTCTTCTTTCTCGCCTGCGAGGCGCGGGTGGCACTCGATCGGGACGACTGGCCGCGCGCGACCTCCATCGCACGACGCGTCCTCGGAAATGCACGCACGTGGGCGGTCCCCCGCATCGTGGCGCTCGTCGTGGACGGGCTGGTGGCCGTCCGGAGTGGCGACCGGCGCGGACTCGAGGCCCTGGACGAGGCATTCGCACTGGCCGACCCCAGCGATGAGCTGCAGCGCATCGGGTGGGTCGCCGCTGCGCTCTGCGAGGCTGCCTGGCTGGGCATGGCAGACCAGGCGCAGGCTGCCGCCATCTCCGAGCGCGCACTGGCCCTTGCCCTGGAGCGCGAGTCGTGGTGGGTCGTGGGGGAGCTCGAGGGCTGGAGGCGCCGGCTCGGGATCGTCGCCTTGTCGCACGGAAGGGTCCCGGAGCCATGGTCGAGGATGGCCGCCGGCCAATGGCGCGAGGCGGCCGACGCCTGGGAACGCCTGGGCTGCGGATACGACGGGGCCCTGGTACGCCTCGAGGCGGGCGACGAATCCTCACTCCGCCTTGCCCACGCACGACTGCTGGAGCTCGGCGCGGCACCGGCGGCGGCGCGAGCGGCGAGACGCCTGCGCTCCGGTGGCGCCCGCAGCCTGCCGAGAGGACCGCGCGCCGCCACGCGCCGCAACCCCCGTGGCCTCACCGTGCGCGAGGTCGAGGTCCTGGGGCTCCTCAGAGAGGGCTTGCGCGATCGAGAGATCGCGGAACGCCTGGTGGTCTCACCGAGGACGGTGGGTCACCACGTGTCGTCCATCCTGGGCAAGCTCGGCGTCCGTTCCCGCGGACAAGCGGTGGCCGAGGCAACCAGGCTGGGAATCGCGACCTCCCAGAATGGGTAGTCCCGGCGCGAAACCTGCGTAGCAATCCCGATGCGGCGGGGCTCCGCTCGCTCCCAGTCTGCCTTGTGCGAACAGCCAGGCAACCAGGAGCGTTTCAAATGGAGCAGACATCGACACGAACCATCCCCGTCCGGCGTGACACGATGGCGGGAGCAGCGAATGTCCTCGACCGGCGAGGTGCGCGACGATTCGCTCCGCTGCGCTCGATCGCGCTCGGTCTCACCGGAGTCATGCTCGCCGTCGCGGCCTTCGCCGGCATCACGGCTCTGGAACGCCCAGCATCGACCGCTGCGTCCCATGCGATCGACCTCGCGAACCCCCTGCGCGCCGGCGCGGACGGCGACCTTGGTCTGGCCGATCGGCTCCCACCCGCGGTGGCCGCCATCGTCGCCGGTCCCATTGCCGCCTCGAGCGCGCTGCGGTCGGGGCCGGACGCCGACCTCGGCGTGGCTGACCGGCTACCGGGTCAATAGGCCGCTCCACCAGTGGCACCGGGCAGAGGCCGGGTGCCATCGGATGCCTCCCCGCGCGGCTCCGCGGCCGCACGGTCCCTGTCGGCGCCGTCCCGTTCGCGGGGCGGCGCCGCCGCATCAGCGACGGACGATGACGCCCGGCTCGGTCGTCCGCCAGTCGTAATCCGCGGAAGACTCGCCCGCCCCGAGCAGGCCCACTGAGCGCAGCCAGTCGTCGCTGTACAGCTTGCCCAGGTAGTTGCGGCCGGAGTCGGGGAGCAGGACCACCATCAGGGCATCGGGGTCAGGGATCCCCCGCGCGACCTGCAGGGCCGCCCACAGCGCGGTCCCCGAGGACTCGCCCACGAGGATCCCCTCCGTGCCGGTCGCCTGGCGGGCGGTCAGGAGCGAGTCGCGATCGCTGACCCGCACGATGAGATCGCAGACCTCCCGGTCGTACGTGGCCGGCCAGAAGTCCTCGCCCACGCCCTCGGTGAGGTATGGGCGCGGCGTGTCCCCGCTGAAGACGCTCCCCTCCGTGTCGGCCCCCACGATCACGACCTCCGGGTTGCGCTCCCGCAACGCCTTGCCGATGCCGCTGACCGTGCCGCCGGTGCCGATCCCCGCCACGAGATGCGTGATCCGGCCGGCGGTCGCTTCCCAGATCTCCGGCCCCGTGGTCAGCTCGTGCGCCCGCGGGTTCTCCGGGTTCGCGTACTGGTCCGGCTTCCAGGCCCCCGGGATCTCGCGCGCGAGGCGATCGGAGACGCGGTAGTAGCTGCGCTCGTCCTGCGGGTCGACGTCGGTGGGGCAGACGATCACCTCCGCGCCATAGGCTCGCAGCAGGGCGCGCTTCTCCTCCGACTGCTTGTCGGCCATGACGAAGATGCACCGATAGCCGCGCACCGCGGCCGCCATGGCCAGCCCCACGCCCGTGTTGCCGCTGGTCGGCTCGACGATGGTGCCGCCCGGCTTCAGGAGACCGGCGCGCTCGGCGGCCTCGATCATGGGGACCGCGATACGGTCCTTCACCGAGCCGCCGGGGTTCAGCGCCTCGAGCTTGGCGACGAGGCGCGGGCCAAGGCCGGCCGCCAGCCGGTCGAGCGCCACGAGTGGGGTGTGACCAATGGCGGCGGTGACGTCCGGATGGATTGCCGGCTCGCCCTCCGGGCGCTCGGCGGCGGGCGGATCAGCCAGGGGACGGCTCCGACGACGGCTCGGGGGACGAGGCTGCGGCGCCATCGGGCGACGCGTCGCCATCGGTCCGTTCACGGTGCATCCAGGCTCCCGGCGTGCCCCAGCCACGCCGATGGCGCACGACCAGGAAGATCGCGGCGGCGGCGATGCCCAGGAGGCCCAGCCAGGTGGCGGTGGGTAGCGGCCCGATGAACCAGTTGTCGACCCGGTACATCTCCAGGTACGAGCGGACCCAGCCGTACCAGATCAGGTAGAGCAGCATGATGTCGCCATCGAAGAGCCGGGCGGCGAAGCGGCGACCCACGTAGAGGATGATCGCCAGGCCCACGAGGTTCAGGATCGCCTCGTAGGCGAAGAGCGGCACGAAGTGGGTGCTCGCCACGGGGAAGCTGATGGGATCCCAGGGGGTCCCGGCCCGGTGCGCGGCATCGATCTGGATGCCCCACGGCAGGCAGAACGGGAAGCCCTGCGTGCCGCACTGGGTCACCGGCGGGCCGTACAGCTCCTGGTTCACGAAGTTCCCGAGCCGGCCGATGGCCTGCCCCAAAAGGAGCGCCGGGGCAAAGATGTCCAGCCAGCGCGTGAAGACCAGGTGGTTGCGGCGGGTGTACCACCAGATCGCGGCGGCACCGCCGATGATCGCCCCGGGGATGCCCAGCCCGCCGTTCCAGACCTGCGGAATAAGCAAGGGATCCTTGGAGTAGATGGGGCCCCACTGGTGGATGACGTGGTACAGGCGCGCGGCGATGACCGCCGCAGCGATCACCCACAGGAGCATGGACCAGCCCTGCTCGGGGTCCTCTCCCCGCCGGCGGGCCTCCGCGGTGCCCAGCACCGCGCCCAGCACGACCGCGCTGGCGATGATGATCCCGTACCAGTGGACTTCGAGGAGGCCGATGTGGAAAGCGATCGGATCGATGAACATCGGGCGGCATTCTACTCCGCTGACGGGTCGGGCCCCGGATCGGTCACCGGGTCCACCGGCACGTCAAGGGCCATGGGGTCGATTTCTCCGGACGTGAGCGCCTCGGCCGCGACCTCCGCGGCTTCCACGCGCCTCGCCTGTCCCGGGAAGCGCTGGAGCGTGCGCAGCGACGGGAAGAGCCAGCTCCACAGTCCGGCGACGGCCATGGTGACCGCCCCGCCCACGAGCACGGCCGGCACCGTCCCGAACCAGGCCGCGGTGACCCCCGATTCGAACTCGCCCAGCTCGTTCGACGCGCCGATGAAGACGGCGTTCACCGCGCTCACCCGGCCACGGATCGCGTCCGGGGTGGTGAGCTGCACGAGAAGATGGCGGACGTAGACGCTGACCTGGTCCGCCGCGCCCAGGACGACGAGCGCGGCGAGGGTGAGCGGGAAGCTCTTCGAGATCCCGAAGACGAGGGTTGAGGCTCCAAAGACGGCCACCCCACCGAACATCCACGCGCCAACATGGCGGGTCACCGGGCGCCCGACGAGCACCGCCGCGCAGATCGCCGCGCCCACGGCCGGCGCGGATCGGAGGATCCCCAGGCCGGTGGGTCCCACCCGCAGGATGTCGCTGGCGTACACGGGCAGGAGCGCGGTGGCGCCGCCGAAGAGGACTGCGAACAGGTCGAGCGAGATGGAGCCCAGGACGACGGAATGCGAGCGCACGAAGACCACGCCCGAGAGCACGGTGCGCAGGCTCACCGGTTCACGGACCCGCTCGCTCCGGCCGCCGCCGCGCACCCCCAGCAGGAGCACGGTCCCGAGCGCCGTCATGGTCGCCACCGTCGCGTAGACGACCGCCGGGCCGGCCAGGAAGAGCAGCCCGCCCAGCGCCGGGCCCGCGATGGTGGCGATCTGCCCGGTCGAGGATGTGACCGCGATGGCGTTGCCAAACTCCTCGGTGGGCACCAGGTTCGGGAGGAGCGCCTGGCCGGTGGGCATGCTGAAGGCGCGCGCCACGCCGAAGAGGGTCATGACCGCGAAGATGGGCCAGGCCGACGGGAGGCCGGCGATGGTCAGGACCGCCAGGAAGACGGCGCAGGCGGTCAGGAGCCCGTAGCAGGCGGCCATGATCCGGCGCCGATCGAAGTGGTCGGCCGCCTGGCCCGCCGGCAGAACCAGGACGACGAAGGGCAGGAACTGCGACAGACCGATGAGCCCCAGGTCGAGCGGATTTCGCGTCAGCTCGTAGACCTGGTAGCCCAGCGCCACGATGAGCATCTGCGACCCAAAGGCCCCCGCCAGGCGAGCCGCCAGGTAGCGCCGGAAGTCCGCGTGGCGCAGGACGGGAGGCAGGCGTCGGGTCATGGGCCGCACACGTTACCGCAGTCAATCCGCAGACCCGGGCCGTTAGGGTCTGGACGAGTGTCGCGGCAATGCGTATGGTCCGCGGCCTGGAGGAGGGAGCCCCGCCCATGTCCGGTGCGAGTCCAGCAGCCAGCCCCGTCCCGTCGCGCGCGCGGCTGCCCCTGAACCAGCTCCTCACGCTGTCCATCTACTGGTTCGGCATCCAGACCATCTGGGGCGGCCTGAACACCATCATCATCCCGGGGCGGCTCGACACCCTGTCGCGCGATACCCAGGGGCTCCTGCTGGCGCTGATCATGATCGCGGGCGCCGTGGCGCCCATCGTCGTGCAGCCGACGGTGGGGGTGATCAGCGACTACACCGTGACGCGCTGGGGACGGCGCAAGCCCTACATCGTCATCGGCACCCTGCTGGACATGGTGTTCCTGGCGGGCCTCGCGATCTCGAGCGACTTCGTGGCCATGATGGCCTTCTACTTCCTGCTCCAGGTGAGCTCGAACTTCGCCCAGGGCCCGTTCCAGGGCTACGTCCCAGATCTTGTTCCCGCGAACCAGGTGGGGACTGCCAGCGGGCTGATGGGGCTGATGCTGACCGTGGGGACGATCGCCGGCGTGGGACTCGCGACCGCAGGCGGCTTCATCGGCAACAAGGAGCTCGCGACCATGGCCCTCGGGGGCGTCGAGCTGGTGACCATGATCGTCCTGGTCGCCACCGTGAACGAGGGCAGCACCGCTCCGCGGCGGACGCAGGGATGGCGCCAGGTCGCCCTGTCAGCCTGGGGTCGCGACATCCTGCAGCAGCGGAACGTGCTGTGGCTGCTGCTCGTTCGCCTGCTGTTCCTGGGCGCCTACAACTCGACCCTGATCGCCGTGGGCTACTTCCGACGGTCGCATGGCCTCTCCGACACCGATGCCGACACCACCGTGTTCATCGGCACGGCGATCGTTGGCGTGTCGACCGCGCTCGCCGCGCTCCCCGGGGGCCGTCTGTCGGATCGGTGGGGCCGACGCCCGGTGATCTGGCTCGCCGCGGCGGTGGCGTTCGTCGGGCTCAGCGGCGTGGCGATCGCGCCGACTCCGGCCCTGGCCATTGCGGCGTGGGTGCCCTTCGGCATCGGGATGGGCATCTTCCTGTCGGCCGACTGGGCGCTGATGGCCGACGTGATCCCCAAGGCCACCGCCGGCAGGTACATGGGAATCCTGAACGCGGGGACAGCCATGGCCGGGCCGGTGTTCATCATCATCGCCGGACCCCTGCAGGACCTGGTCGCGGCCAGCGTGAGCGATCCGCTGGGGCCACGGGCGGCCATGGGCATGGCAGCCCTCTTCGTGGCGGGAGCGGCGCTGGTCCTGACGCGGGTCGACCCGCGGCGCGTCGAGGAGGGCGCCGATCTCGACGCACGGCCGCTCGAGCCGGTGCCTGCGCCGGCATGAGCGATTCCGTGGAGGAGCGCGCGCGGCGGACAGGCCCGCGGGCGCTGTCCGTGCGGGTGACGCCGCGGTATCGGCTCATGCGCTGGGTGGACCGGCTGGTGGTGGGCACGATCTTCTCCGTGGGGGCGGACGGCCTCGACACGTGGCCGGCGCCGCCCTTCCAGCTGGTCTGCAACCATCACGCCGGCTGGGACCCGATGCTCGTCATCGCGGTGACGCCGGCCGTCCCGCGGATCAGCTGGTTCGGCCCGCGCGAGGCGGACTTCGGTCACGGCTTCAAGAACCGCGTCATGGCCTTCTTCGGCGGCGTCATCCCGTTCAACCCGGAGAAGACGACCCTCGTCTCCGCGGTGCGGGCCGTGCGGCGCGTCTTCGAGGCTGGCGGCGTGCTGGGCATCTTCGCGGAGGGACGCGTGGGGTTCCGCGAGTCGTCACTGCTGCCCTTCGAGGACGGCGCAGTCGCCTTCGCAACAGCCTCCGGCGTGCCCATCGTCCCGTGTGCCATCGTGGGAAGCACGAACCTGTGGTTCCGCCGGCGCGTCACGGTGCGCTTCGGTCCGCCCATTGCCACCGACGGCATGCGGGGAGCGGTTGGCCGCGCGGAGCTCGAGGAGCGGGTGCGTGCCGGGCTCCTGGCACTCATGCCGGATGCCGAGCCGTCCCTCCCGCGCCGGCGCCCGCTCGCCTGGATCGGCACGATCCTCGACGGCGCAGAGGATCGCGCGCGCCGCGCCGGCGAGAAGGCGCCGCCCTCCCGAGGCGCCCGCTGACGCCTCCGGCGCGCTAGGATCATGACCCCATGCTCCTGCCGCTGCTGTGGACCGTGTTCGTGGTGCTCGCCGTGATCGGCTTCGGGATGATCGCGGCGTACTGGCTCGACGTCCAGGACCGCCCCGACCTGTCGTACTGGCGGCGGGTCGGGTACTCGGTTGCCGTGATCATCTTCCCGATCACCATCCCGCTCTACGCGCTCTCGAGCGGGGCGGGGTGGCCGCGAGTGCTCCGAATCGCTGCCTTCGTGCCCGTGCTGGCCCTCGCACTCTTCTTCTCATTCCTGTTCGGCGTGATCCATTGAGCCCGCGGTCCCCGGCTATCATCGACGCATGACACTGGAGATGACCGCGGCCACCGACGCCGCGCTTGACCATGCGCGCGCCGGCCGCGAGAAGACCCTCGCCGACCTGGATGAGCTCCTGCGCATCGAATCGGTGAGCGCCGACCCCGCGCGGGATGGCGCGGTGCGCGAGGCGGCGCGCTGGGTCATGGATCGCCTGGAGAGCATCGGCTTCGAGCATGTCGCGGCACACGAGACCTCCGGCCATCCCATCATCACCGCCGACTGGCTCCATGCCGGCGAGGACCGGCCCACGGTCCTCGTCTACTGCCACTACGACGTCCAGCCCTCCGACCCGGAGGAGGAGTGGGTCCGGCCACCCTTCGAGCCACGGCACGAGGATGGGCGAATCTACGCGCGGGGCGCCGGTGACGACAAGGGCCAGCTGGTCATCCACCTGCGCGCCGCCGAGGCCTGGATGCGGACCGCCGGCCGCCTGCCGCTGAACGTGCGGATCTTCTTCGAGGGTGACGAGGAGGTTGGGTCGGAGCCGGCCGACCGCTTCATCCTGGAGCACCCCGAGCTCCTGGCTGCCGACGTCTGCGTGGTGAGCGACACCGGGATGCAGGACGACGACGGCACACCGGCGCTGACCTACGGCCTGCGGGGGATCGCCTACTTCGAGGTGAAGGTCTCGGGCCCGTTCCAGGACCTGCACTCGGGCGAGTACGGCGGCGCCATTGCCAACCCGGCCAACGTGCTGGTCAAGATGCTCGCCAGCCTGCAGGACGAGCGTGGCCGGGTCACCATTCCCGGCTTCTACGACCGCGTTCGCCCGCTGACCGATGCCGACCGCACCGCGTACGCCGAGATCCCGTTCGACCCGGAGGAGCTGCGCGACGCCGTGGAGGTGCCGGCGCTCTGGGACGGGGAGGAGGGCTACAGCGTCCTCGAGCGCCTGTCGGCACGCCCAACCTTCGACATCAACGGGATGTGGGGTGGCTACTCGGGCGATGGAGCCAAGACGATCATCCCGGCCTGGGCGGCGGCGAAGTTCAGCACCCGCCTGGTCCCGGACCAGGACTTCCACGAGATCGAGCGGATCGTGGTGGACCACCTGAGGTCGATCGCGCCGCCGGAGGTGCGGGTCGACGTGCGGGTGATCCACGGCGGCGCCCCAGCCCTGACCACGCTCGACCACCCGGCCGTGGCCGTGGCCGCCGACGCCCTGGAGGCGGCCTTCGGCCGGAGGCCCGTCTTCCTGCGCAGCGGTGGATCCATCCCGGTCGTCGCGGCGCTGGAGGCTCATGCCGGCCTGAAATCCGTCCTCGTGGGCTTCGCCTCGCCGAACGGCAACTTCCATGCCCCCAACGAGTGGATGCCCGAGGCGAACGTCCACGTCGGCATCGAGGCCATCGTCCGGCTGTGGGGCGCAATGGGCGAGATGACGGGAGCGCGGCTGCGAGGCTGACGTCGGTGGAGATGGCGGAACGCGACGATCCCTGGCTTCCGATTGGCGCCGCGAGCCGGCTGGTTGGGGTCGGCCCGGACACGCTGCGTCGCTGGGCCGACGCCGGCAAGGTCCAGAGCTACCAGACCGCGGGCGGCCACCGGCGGTTCCTGCGCTCGAGCCTCGAGGCGATCACCAGCACCTCGCGCCGGCCGCGCTACGAGACCGGGCAGCTTCCCGATGCGGCATCCACCATCGTGGGCGACGTGCAGCGTCGCATGCAGCGCACCGGGTACGCGGGCATGCCCTGGCAGTCGCGTCTCTCTGCCGACCAGCGCGCCGACTTCCGCCGCTGGGGGCAGCGAACCTTCAACCTGGTGATCGAGTACGTGGCCGCAACCAGGCGGAGCGAGCGTGACCTGCTGCTCGAAGAGGCCGAGCGGATGGGCTCCCTGTATGGGCACGAGGCGTCGGGCGCCGGGCTGACGCTGGCCGAGGCGGTCGAGGCGTTCCTCTTCTATCGCTCCCCGGTCCTCGAGGCGATCCTCGCCCATCTTCGCCGTCGCGTCGCGGAGGTCTCGCAGGTCACCGCCGCGGTGCACGAGGCGAACGCCGCCATCGACCAGGTCCTGGTGGCGCTGGTGGCCTCCTATCGCGAGCGCGCGCCCGAGGAGGACCGCCCGGCGGACGCCGGCAATCGCAAGAGCGCTCGCCCGCCGCGCGCGAATCGGCCGGCTAGCCGACGCTGAGCAGATCGCGCGAGGAGCGGTTCAGCACCTCGCTGCCATCGGGCGTGCACACCACGATGTCCTCGATGCGTGCGCCCCACTGCCCGCCAAGGTAGATTCCGGGCTCCACGCTGAACGCCTCTCCGGCGCGCAAGGGCTCGGCATTGCCCTCGACGATGTACGGCTCCTCGTGGGTCTCCATCCCGATGCCGTGGCCGGTGCGATGGACGAAGGCGTCGCCATAGCCGGCCTCCGCAATCAGCCGCCGGGCGGCCCGGTCGACGTCCTGCGCGGAAACCCCCGGGGTGACGGTGCTGGCTGCCGCGAGCTGCGCCTGGAGCAGCACCTCGTACAGGCGGTGGAAGGCCGTCGGAACGTCGCCAACGAAGACCGTCCGCGTCGTGTCGGACCCGTAGCCGCGCCGGGTGCCGCCGATGTCGAGGACCACCGCGTCCCCGGCGGTGATGACCCGCTCGCCCGGCTCATGGTGGGGCGATGCGCTGTTCGGCCCCGAGCCCACGATGGCGAAGTCGGCCGTGTCGTGGCCGGCCTCGAGGAGGAGCTCGCGGATGCGCGCCGACACGTCTCGCTCGGTGCGGCCGCTGAAGCGCTCGCCGCGGATCGCGTCCATGGCCGCATCGGCGGCACGGGCCGCGGCCCGCAGGCGGTCCACCTCCGCCTTCGACTTGAGCCGGCGCAGGGCGCTCATGGCGGGCGAGGCCACGACCAGCTCGGCAGGGTCGAGCGCGGAACGCAGCCGCAGGGCGAAGCGCGCCCACATCTGGTCCTGCACGGCCACCCGCAGGGCCTGCTCGGCGAGAATCTCGCGCACCAGCGCGAAGGGATCGTCGGTCTCCTCCCACGGGACCATGACGATCCGATCGGCGAGCTCGCCCAGCTCGTGGCGTGCCAGCGGCTCCTCGAGCAGCGGCAGCACCAGGCTCGGGCTGCCGTGCGCGGGGACGACGAGGCAGGTGAGCCGCTCGAGGGCCGGAGCCGCGTAGCCGAGCAGGTACGTGTAGTCGGGAGAGGGAGTGATGAGCAGCGCATCGATGTCGCGGGCAGTCGCCTCGCGGGCGGCGCGCCGCAGGCGCTCGGCGTGGACGGAGGGCGCGAAGCGCGCCTGGGCGAATCCGGTGCTCATGGCGCGCACAGCGTACGCTACCGGACCGTCAGCGGCACCTCGTCAGCCAGGCCGTCGGTGATCCGCCAGGCCCGCAGCGCACGCTCCGGCGGCGCATCGGCATCGGCCAGCGTGGCCAGCACGTAGAACGCGTCGGGATACATCGCTGCGCGCCGGTCCGTGGCGGAGGGCACCGCGGGCGAGCGGGTGTGCGAATGGAAGATGGCAACCAGGTCCTCGCCGGCATCCTCGATCGCGAACACGACGCGCACCAGGTCGTCGGGATGGACGCTGTAGCGCAGGGGCGATGCCTCCGCGTTGCGAGCCGGATGGAACGCGGTGGCGACGCCATCGGCGAGGGAGCCGGCCAGCAGGCCGCAGGCCTCGTTCGGCAGCTCCGCGCGCGCATGGTGGATCATCGCCTCGGCCACCGTTCGCGGGATCACCAGTCCCACCGCGGCCGGCGCCTCGCTCCCCGCGCTCACCACAGGACGGAGCCTTCCAGCTCGTCCTCCAGCTCGTCGAGGTCACGGGTCCACAGGTCGGTGGACAGGTACTTCCAGCCGGCATCGGCCAGCAGGACCACCACCGATCCGCGGTCCATGTCGCGGGCGACCTTCACCGCCACGGCAACAGCGGCGCCGCAGGAGAGCCCGGCGAAGATCCCCTCTTCGCGCGTCAGGCGCCGCAGGCCGATCACCGCGTCGCGGTTGCTGACCAGGTACTTGTCGTCGAGGATGGCCCGGTCGAGGACCGGGGGCACGAACCCCTCGTCCAGCGAGCGAAGGCCCTGCACCAGCTCCCCGGGGAGCGGCTCCGCGGCGACGATGCGTACGTCCGGCCGCACCCGCTTCAGGTAGCGCCCGACGCCGGTGAGCGTGCCGCCCGTTCCGAGGCCGGCGACGAAGACGTCCACGTCGGGGACCTGCTCCAGGATCTCGGGGCCGGTCGTCTCCTCGTGGGCGCGCGGGTTCGCCTCGTTGCCGTACTGGTACGGCATGTACAGGGTCGGATCGGCGGCGGCGAGCTCCAGGGCCATGCGGATCGCCCCATTGCTGCCCTCGGCGCCCGGCGAGTAGACGATCTCAGCGCCGAAGAGCTGCAGGAGCTGGGTCCGCTCCGGCGTGGTGTTCTCCGGCATCACGATCCGCACCGGGTGTCCCATTCGCGCCCCGATCATGGCCAGGCTGATCCCGGTGTTGCCGCTCGACGGCTCCAGGATGGTCTGGCCCGGCTTCAGCGCGCCGGAGCGCACGGCATCGGCGAGCATGGCCCGCGCCACCCGGTCCTTCACCGAGCCGGTGGGGTTCGCGCCCTCCAGCTTGGCGAACAGGTGCACGCGCGGACTGGGCGACAGGCGCCGCAGCTCCACCATGGGCGTGTTCCCGATGGATTCGACCACGTTGGCCCACGGCGGCGCGGGCGCGCCCGGACGGGCGCCGAGACGGGCATGGATCGCCACGGAACGGATCGTCCTCAGCGAGCTCCGCCGGCCATCGCCGGCAGGAGGATCACCGTGTCGTCCGGGCCGACCGCGGTGGCGAGGCCCTCGCGATAGCGAACGTCGCGGTCGTTGACGTAGAGGTTGACGAAGGGCGACAGCTCGCCGTCGGTGGTCACCCGCTCGCGGAGCGCGGGGTAGCGGACGAAGAGGTCGCCCAGGACCTCGTCGACGGTGGCGCCGTGGGCGGTGACGGTGCGGCTGCCGCCGGTCGTCTCGCGGAGGACCGGCGGGATCCTGACGTTGCTCATCAGCGCACGCCCGCTTCCTGGTATGCGGCACCGTTCGGAACGGCGGCGGTGGCGGCCGGCACCCCCGCGGCATCGCCGCAGGCCGGGCAGGCCGGGTCGCGCCAGATCCGCACCTCCTCGAAGGTGGTGCCCATGGCGTCGAACATCAGGAGGCGCCCGGCGAGCGGCTCGCCCACCCCGAGCAGCAGCTTGAAGACCTCGTTGGCCTGGAGCAGGCCCACGATCCCGGGCAGGACGCCCAGGACGCCGGCCACCGCGCAGGCGGGTGCCAGCTCCTCGGGAGGCTGGGTCGGGTACATGCAGCGGTAGCACGGCCCGTCGAAGGGAACGAAGGTGGTGACCTGGCCGTCCCATCGGTAGATGGAACCGTGGACGACCGGCTTGCGGAGCCGGACCGCCGCGTCGTTGAGCACGTACCGGGTGTCGAAGTTGTCCGTGCCATCCACGACCACGTCGTAGTCGGCGATGAGCCGCTCAACGTTGTCCGCGGTGAGCCGCTCGCGGTGCTCCACGATCCGCGTCTCGGGGTTCAGCGCGTTGAGCGTGATCCGGGCGCTCTCCGTCTTGGGCACCCCCACCCGGTCCGCGGTGTGGAGCACCTGGCGCTGCAGGTTGGACTCATCCACGACGTCGTCGTCGACGAGGCCGATGGTGCCGATCCCCGAGGCGGCCAGGTACAGGGCCGCGGGCGAGCCCAGGCCCCCGGCACCAATGAGCAGGACCCGGCTGTCGAGCAGCCGCCGCTGGCCCTTCTGCCCGATCTCGGGGATGAGGAGCTGCCGCGAGTAGCGCCGCTCCTGGGCCGGGGTGAGCAGAGACTGCGGTACCTCCCACGCGCCGCCGGCCCGGCGCCAGTCGAAGATGGTGCCGCGCATGCTGACGGCGTTCGTGTAGCCCAGGGCCTGCATGCGTGCCACCGCCCGCGCGGAGCGGACGCCGGCCGCGCAGTGGACGACGACGCGGGTGCCCTTGTCGGGAATCACGGACTCGACGCGGTTGGCCACCTCGGCGAGCGGCAGGAGGGTGGCGGTGGGGATGTGGCCCTGGTTCCATTCGCCCGCCTCGCGGACGTCGAGGATGCGGTAGCCCTGCTCCGCAAGGTGAATCGCCTCGGGGACGGTCACCTCGGGGATGCGGGGCGGTGTCGCGGACTGGTTGGTCATGGGGAATCGGGTTCTCTCGTCTCGGGGGCGGCACGCGGGCCGCGGGTTCTCACGGTGGTGGTGGTCGCGGGACCACCGGGCCCGGCCGCAACGCGGGCCGGGCGCCGCCATCGGTCTGCCTGCTCAGGCGCCGATGCGGCGGGTCAGCCGGGTACACCGCCCGGTCGACTGCAGGCAGCTCACGCGCCTGCCTGCAAATGACCTGCTCATCCGACCGCCTCCGCCTCTTCCGGCCAGGCGACCTCGCCTCCGTGGACGGCGCCCTGCAGGACCTTGTAGGAGAGGAGCGCGCACTTGAGCCGCGCCGGGCCGATGGGAACGCCCAGCTCGTCGAGCAGCTCCTTGGGATCCATGGCCGTGATCTCGTCCAGCGTCTTCCCGCGCAGCTCGTCGGTGAGGATCGACGCCGACGCCTGGCTGATGGCGCAGCCCCGCCCGTCGAAGGCGACGTCGGCGATGGCCTGCTTCGCGCCGTCGAGGACGATGGTCATGCTCATCTCGTCGCCGCAGGTCGGGTTCGAATCCGCGAAGTGCAGGTCATGCGGGTCGAGGTGACCCTTGTTGTGGGGGTTCTTGTAGTGCTCCAGGATGAAATCCCGGTAGAGGTTGTCCATCTCGGCTGACCTCCTCAGACTCCGAAGACCGTCCGTGCGGTCTGCACCGCGCCGGCCAGCGCCTCGACGTCGTCGAGGTCGTTGTACACGTAGAAGCTGGCCCGGGTCGTGGCCGGGATGTCGTAGCGGATCATGACCGGCTGCGCGCAGTGGTGGCCGGCCCGCACCGCGACCCCCTCGCTGTCGAAGATGGTGGCGACGTCGTGGGGATGGATCTCGTCCATGACGATGCTGATCACCCCGGCGTGGATCTCCGGGTCCGCCGGGCCGAGCAGCCGGACGCCCTCGACGCCGGAGAGGGCCTTCCAGGCGTGCTCGAACAGGTACCGCTCGTGCTCGCGGACGCGGTCCATGCCCAGGCTCTCGAGATAGCCGATGGCGGCGCCCCAGCCGACCGCCTCCGCGATCGCCGGCGTACCCGCCTCGAACTTGTGCGGCACGCTGTTCCACTCGGCGCCTTCGAGGGTGACCCGCAGGATCATGCTCCCGCCGGTCATGAAGGGCGGCATGGCCTCCAGGAGCTCGCGGCGACCCCAGAGCGCGCCGATCCCCGAAGGCCCGAGCATCTTGTGCCCGCTGACCGCCAGGAAGTCGCAACCGATCTCCTTGATGTCGATGGGCATGTGCGGCGCGGACTGCGCGGCGTCGACCAGGGCCAGTGCGCCGGCGGCATGGGCCATCTCTGTGATCTCGGCCACCGGGTTGATGGTGCCCAGCGCGTTGCTCACCTGGGCAACGGCCAGCAGTCGCAGCGGTTGGCCCGCGCGGGGCTCCAGCCTGGCGCGGAGGTCGTCCATGTCCAGGCGGCCGTCGTCGGTGATGGCGACGTACTCGAGCGTGGCGCCCACCTCCCGGCAGAGCTGCTGCCAGGGGACGATGTTGGCGTGGTGCTCGAGCTGGGTGGTCACGATGCGGTCGCCGGGGCCGACGTTGGCGCGGCCCCAGCTGTAGGCGACCAGGTTGATCGCCTCGGTGGCGTTGCGAACGAAGACGACCTCGCGCTCCGACGGCGCCCCCAGGAAGCGCGCGACGGCCCGGCGCGCGCCTTCGAAGCGAGCGGTGGCGTCCTCCGAGAGCTCGTAGATTCCGCGGTGGACGTTGGCGTAGTGATGGGAGTACATGTCCGCCACCGCGTCGATGACGACCCGCGGCTTGGGCGCGGAGGCAGCGGCGTCAAGGAAGACCAGGCGCTTGCCGCTGCGCGTCGGCTCCTCGTACATGGGGAAGTCCGCGCGGAGCGCGCTGCCTGAGAACCCGCCCGTCGATCCGGCCGGGAGTGGCGTCGCCTTGGGAGCCTGCTGCACTGCCATGTGATCGACCAGTTTACGCGTGCTTGCCTACCGGCTCCGGGGTGCCGGATTCGTCCAGGACGCCCACCGGCAGTCCGACCTGCTCGCGGACCCAGTCGTAGCCGTTCGCCTCGAGCTGGTGGCTCAGCTCCTCGCCCCCGGACATCACGATCCGGCCATCCATCAGGACGTGGACGAAGCCGGGCGTCACGTAGTTCAGCATGCGCTGGTAATGGGTGATCATGAGCACGCCCATCTCCGGCGAGAGGGTCGCGTTGATCCCTTCTGCGACGGTGCGCAGCGCGTCGATGTCCAGGCCGGAGTCCGTCTCGTCCAGGATCGCCAGCGAAGGGTTCAGCATCGCCATCTGAAGCATCTCGAGCCGCTTCTTCTCCCCACCGGAGAAGCCCTCGTTCACGTACCGCGCGGCAAAGGCGGAGTCCATGCGCAGGATTCGCATCTTCTCCTCCATCAGCTTGCGGAACTTCGCGAGCGGGATGCCGGTGTACTTCGCGGCTTCCTGCCCGCCGTCCCCGGCCGGCTTGGGGTGATGCACGGCGTTGTAGATGTTGCGCAGGAAGCTGGCGACGGTCACGCCGGGGATGGCCGACGGATACTGGAACGCGAGGAAGACGCCGAGCCGTGCCCGCTTGTCCGGACTGAGCTTCAGCAGATCCTCGCCACGCCAGGTCACCGTGCCGGCGTCAACGTGGTAGTCCGGGTGCCCCATCAGGGTGTAGGCCAGGGAGGTCTTGCCCGAGCCGTTGGGACCCATGAGGGCATGCACCTCCCCCTTCCCGACGGTGAGGCTCACCCCCTTGAGGATCTTCTTGGCGCCGATGCTGACCTCCAGATCGGCGATCACCAGCTGTTCATTCATACCTTGGTTGTCTCGTGCTCCTGCGTTGCTGAGGTTCAAGCCACGGTCCGCGCGGCGGTGGTCGTGGATGCGCCCGCCGCTGCATGATCGGCGAGGCGCCGGCGACGCACCGCGGCGGGATAGGGCGGTCCGCCCGCGCCGGCGGCGACATCGGCGAGGGTGGTGGCGGTCAGGACCCCGTCGAGCGATTCGTAGACGCGCTGGAAGATGGTATGCACGCTGCAGGGCTGCGGCCGGTCGCAGGCCTCCAGGTTCTCCGCGCTCGCGCACGGCATCTCGAGCAGCGGACCCTCCAGGACCCGGACCGCGTCCGCCAGGCTGATCTGCACCGGCGCCCGTGAGAGCTCGTAGCCGCCCGAGTGACCACGGGTCGCGGTCACCAGGCCGGCACGCCGGAGCTGGCTCACGAGCTGCTCCAGGTAGGCATGGGGCAGCTTCTCGTCCCGCGCGATGCAGGCCAGGGAGATGGGTCCCTCGCCCGCGTGTCGTGCGAGCTGGACCAGGACCCGGATGCCGTACTCGGTACGCATGCTGATCTTCATTCGCCCAGCTCCACCTGGATCTCGTCGCCCGCGACGCGGGTCGGGTAGGCGGTCACCGGACGCACGGGCGGCAGCGCCAGGACCCGCCCGCTGAAGAGGTCGAAGCGGCCGCCATGGCGCGGGCACTCGACCCCCGTGTCGTCGAGCTCGCCCTCGCCCAGGACGCCGCCGTCATGGGTGCACACGTTGTCGATGGCGCCCCACTCCCCATCCTCGGTGAGGCCCACGCACAGCGATCGGCCCTCGACTTCCACGACGCGCACGGTCCCCGGCGCGATCTCCGAAGCACGCGCCACGGTGACGAACCCGCCGGCCCTGGCCTCCACGCCCTCGACGCTCATGCAAGCACCTCGGGCTCATCGAGAAGCTCGACGTGGCCGATGCGAGCCGCCAGCGCGGCGAGCATGGCGCTGCGCACCGGTTCAACGGGAATTCGTGCAATCACCTGCTCGAAGAAGCCGCGGACGATCATGCGCTCCGCCTCGTCTGCGGTGAGCCCCCGCGACTCCGCGTAGAAGCGGAGCACCGGGTCGATCGCACCGGCAGTCGCTCCGTGGCCGCAGCGCAGCAGGTCGTTGGTCTTGATCTCGAGGACCGGGATGGGCTCCGCGCCGGCGTTCGGCGACAGGAGCAGGTTGCGGCACTCCTGGTAGCTGCTGGACTGGCGCGCGGTCTCCTGGACCCGGGTCACGCCGTAGAAGGCGGCTCGCGCGCGGTCGTACAGGGCGGACAGGTAGAGCAGGTCCGAGGTCGTGTGGTCGGCGATCAGGTCCTGGACGGTGTTGATGTCGATGTGCTGGTCTTCGCCGGCGGCGAGGAGCCCAAGCAGCAGGCTGGTGCCGCCCTTGCCGGTCATCTGCACGTCGAGGCCCAGCTTCGTGACGAGCGAGCCGACCTGCGTGTTCAGGCTGGTGACCACCGCGTCGCGGCCCACCTCGACGCGCTGCGAGCCCAGGTTCCAGACCCCGTCACCGAGCCGCTGCAGGTTCGCGTACCGAACCCGCGATCCGGTCATGGCGTGGATCGCCACCGTGCCGCCGAACCATCCCGGCGCGCCATTGGGAGAGACGGTCTCCTCGAGGAGCGTGACGCTGCTTCCCTCCTCCGCCACCACCAGGGTGTGCGGCAGGAAGGTGGCGTCGGCGCGGGGCTGGGTGATCCGCACGATGAGGGTTCCGTCGACATCGACTCCGGCCGGCACATACAGGAAGGTGCCGCCGGTCCACGCGGCGAGGGAGAGGGCCCAGAAGGCCGCATGCGACGCGACCGGGTCGCCCGCGCCGAGATACCGCTGGAGCAGGTCCCCGTGGTCGCGGACGGCGCTGGCGAGGTCGGTGAAGATCACGCCCCTGTCGGCGAGGCGCACATCCGGCACCTCGGGTCGGAACACCGCGTCCTCGAGGAGGGCGCCGGCGCGCGGGAGCGTCGTCAGCGAGGTCCGACGCCACTCCTCCTCCTGCCCGGTGGGGAACGGCGTCGCCTCCGCGCGCGCCCACCAGGAGCGACGCAGGTCGCGGAGCCAGTCGGGCTCCCCGCGCCGTTCCGCAAGCGCGTCGATGGTGGCCGCGTCGAGCGGCATCGGCTCTGCGGAGATGGTCATCAGCTCAGCCGACCGCGCCTTCCATCTGGAGCTGGATGAGGCGGTTCATCTCGACCGCGTACTCCATGGGCAGCTCCTTGACGATGGGCTCGATGAAGCCGTTCACGATCATCGCCGCCGCCTCCGCCTCGTTCATGCCGCGGCTCATGAGGTAGAACAGCTGCTCCGAGCCGACCTTGGAGACGGTCGCCTCGTGGCCGATGGTGACGTCCTCTTCGTCGATCTCCATGTACGGATAGGTGTCCGACCGCGCAGCGTCATCGAGGATCAGCGCGTCGCAACGAACCGTGGACTTCGAGCGCTTGCAGCCGGGATAGACCTTGACCAGGCCCCGGTAGCTGGTCCGACCGTTGCCCTGGGAGATCGACTTGCTGGTGATGAGCGACGTCGTGTTCGGCGCGGCGTGGACCACCTTGCCGCCCGCGTCGAGATGCTGGTCCTCGCCGGCGAATGCAATCGAGAGCACCTCGCCGTGGGCCCGCTCGCCGAGCAGGTAGATGGACGGGTACTTCATGGTGATCTTCGAGCCCAGGTTGCCGTCGACCCACTCCATCACCGCGTCCTCGTAGGCCACGGCACGCTTGGTGACGAGGTTGTAGACGTTGTGGCTCCAGTTCTGGATGGTCGTGTACCGAACCCGCGCACCCTTCTTGACGATGATCTCCACCACGGCCGAGTGGAGGCTCGCGGTCGAGTAGGTGGGGGCCGTGCAGCCCTCGACGTAATGAACCGATGAGCCCTCGTCGGCGATGATCAGCGTCCGCTCGAACTGGCCCATGTTCTCGGTATTGATCCGGAAGTAGGCCTGCAGCGGCAGCTCGACGTGCACGCCCTTCGGGACGTAGATGAAGCTGCCACCCGACCAGACCGCGGTGTTCAGCGCCGCAAGCTTGTTGTCATTGGCCGGGATGACGGTCCCGAAGTATTCCTTGAAGATCTCGGGGTGCTCCTTGAGCGCCTGGTCGGTGCCCAGGAAGATCACGCCCTGCTTCTCGAGGTCGGCACGGATGTTGTGGTAGACGACCTCGGAGTCGTACTGCCCGCCGACCCCGGCGAGGTACTTCTTCTCCGCCTCGGGGATTCCCAGCCTGTCGTAGGTGCGCCGAATGTAGTCGGGCACGTCGTCCCAGGACTGCACCGCCTTGTCGGTCGGTGCGATGTAGTAGTAGATGTCCTGGAAGTCGATTGGGGCCAGGTCCGCGCCCCACGTCGGCATGGGCCGCGCCTCGAAATGGCGGTACGCCTTGAGACGCAGCTTGGTCATCCACTCCGGCTCGCCCTTGTAGCGACTGATCTCCTCGACGACCTCCGCGGAGAGGCCCTTCTTGGCGATGTTGAGCGACGTGGCGTCGGAGTCGTGCCAACCGTACTTGTAGCTATCGGGAAGCTGGCTGAGGGCAGGGTTCGGAAGGGCCATCGTTCCTCGTGCGTTCCTCGGGTTCGCCGCGCTTGTGGCCCGGCTCGGCGAATCCCGACTGAAATGGTCGGTGATGAGCGTGGCCATGATCCCCCATCGGCGCCGGGGCGTCAATTGCGCGGGACCCACGGTGACCGATGCGGTCCGGGTAGCGCTCGACGTCCAGGGTCAGGCCGGCGCCAGGGACCTCAGCTCGGAGGCCGATGGCGACGCCTCCACGAACCGTCGCGCTTCGTCGGTGGGGATGAAGCCGTTGACGACCGCGACCTGGACGACCCGGCCGCCGGCAAGGTGCGCCACCGCGAACCGGCCGGTGGCGCGATCACCCAGGACCTCCTCGTCCTCGATGGCCGGCGCCCAGCCCACCACGTCCAGCAGCTGTCCGGCGAATTCGGAATAGACCCATGGCGCCCGGGGAGGCGGAACCGGCTCCCCCAGGATCGCGAGCGCCGCGGCCTCGCCGCCCTCGCGGGCCGCGTGCCAGTGCTCCACCCGGAGACCGCGGCCTCCCGAAGGTGGATGCGGCACGCGCGCCACATCGCCAGCGGCAAGGATCCCCGGGGCGGCGCGCCGTTCGGCATCCACCACGATGCCGTCATCGAGCGGCAACCCGACCGCCTTCGCCAGCCCGACCCTTGGGCGGACGCCCACGCCCGCGACGACCAGCCTCGCCGCCAGCCGCTCGCCACCGGCGACCAGCGCCTGGGCCTCGATCTCCTCCGCGTCCGTCCCGAGCCGCACCTGGACACCCACGCCTTCCAGCCGCTCCCGTGCCCAGGCCGAGACCGTTGCTCCCAGCGCGCCGGCCCACAGCTGCGACGCGTGCTCGACCAGGGTCACTTCGAGGCCGATGGCGGCGAGCGAGGCGGCCACCTCCACGCCAATGAATCCGCCGCCGACCACCCCCGCCGTGGCGCGTCCGGCGGTGGCAACCGCCTCCATGGCCGCTCGGCGCAGGGCGGTGGCATCGGCCAGGCTGCGCAGGAGGCGTGCCCGATCGCCTCCGACGATCGGTGGAGCGAGCGGCTCGGCGCCGGTGGCTATGAGGCACCATCCGAAGCTGACGTCACTCCCGTCGTCCAGGCGGGCCGTCCGCCCCGCGGCATCGAGCTCCGTGACCGCCACGCCGACCAGCAGCTCGATCCCCTTTCGGGCGTACCAGCGCTCCGGCTCGGCGAGCACCAGGTCCTCGGGGACGGAGCCGGCAAGCAGCTCCTTGGAGAGCGGCGGCCTGTTGTAGGGCGGCACCGGCTCGTCGCCGACGAGAAGGATGGACCCGACGAACCCGCCGCGGCGCAGGCGTCGCGCGCAGCGCGCCGAGGCCACGCCACCCCCGATGAGCAGGACATCGGCGTGGCGACGGGCAGCGGCCACTACACCGTCCCGCCGACCGGGTTGCGGTCCGCGTCGAGATCCGCCCGCAGGACGGCGGGCGACAGCTGCTCGGAGAGGAGCCGCCAGAAGCCGGCGGTCTGGCCGGTGAGCTCGAGCCATGGCCGGATGAGCCGGGTGCCCTCCGTGTAGGGGAACACCATCCCGGCCACCGGGTCGCGGAGGAAGCGCATGACGTGGTCGAGCCGGTCCGCGGGGACAAGGCCGATATCGGCAAGGTAGGCGCGGACCTCGACCTCGGGACGAGCGTCGTGATGAAGCATGATCCCGGCGTTGCCCTGCGCCCGCTGCAGATCGGCGACCGCCCCGCGGACGACCACCGCCGCCGCCCAGTCGCCGTCGACACCCGCCTCACGGCCGATCCGGTGCAGCTCCGCCTCGAGCTCGCGGTCGCTCATCACCACCTCCCGCGCGACGTCGGCCAGGCCTTCGGAGAGCACCGTCTCCGGCGTGCCCATGGTCCGCAGGGTCGCCTCGCCCAGCACCGCGCCCCGGATGAGGGTCATGTCCTTCACGATGTTCTCGGCGTGGTGTCCGGGATATGCCTCGTGCGCGGCCAGGTGGGCTGCGCTCATCACGTCCATCGGCAGGTCGACATTGAGCAGGATCTGCGTCCGGCGCCCGCCCAGGTACTCCGCGGAGGCAGCCCAGGGTTGGTCGTGCGCCTCCCCCCACTCGATCCCCTCGTCCGGGGGGAGCTCGAAGTCTCGACGCGTGGCGGCCCGGAACCGATCCGCGGAACCGCGAACGGCGTCCAGCGCCCGATCGGCCGGGATCCGCAGCGAGGCGCGCAGCCGCGCGATCCGGTCCTGAACCGGTCCCGTCCCCGGGAGCGCGTCCTCGATGCGGTCGCGCACGACCAGCAGCTCGCGGTCGGGCACGGGCGCCACGCGAACTCCCGTCAGCTCCTCCACCAGGTCCAGGTAGGCGATCTCCTCCCCGCCGGCCCGCCGGGCCATCGCACTGATCGCCCGGAGCTGCCCGGCGAACCAGGTCCGGCGCCGGAACGTTGCCGGATCGGCGCCGGGCAGCGCTGCCGCCATCTCCGCCAGCGCCATGGCCTCGTCGTGCAGCTCGGTCGCGAAGGGAACCGGCTCGCCCAGCGCGATTTCGCGAAGCTCGGCCGGCCCCACGTAGCTGTCGAGGAAGTCCGGGCTGATCCGGGCCAGGCGCAGGCCGAGCAGGAGGTAGCGGCGCGCAAGCTCGTCCATTCAGCCGACATGCTACCCGGCGGCTCGTTGACACCACGCTCGAGCGGAGGCTAGCGTGCGCTGGCCCGTGTCTCGCTCTCCCACGCCCGACGCCGCCTCCGCCGGGGCCGCCGCCACCGGCCATGTCCTGCGTGCCCGCAGCGGCTTCTACACCGTGCAGGTTCCCGATGGGCTGGTGGAGTGCCACCTCCGCGGCCGCGTCACCCGTGACCGACTCACCGCCGATCCATGCGTCATCGGGGACGTGGTGACCATCAGCCGCCTGCCGGACGGGACCGGAATGATCGAGTCGGTCGCCGAGCGCCACAGCCGCTTCAGCCGCCGCCAGCCGGGACCGCGCGGCACCTGGCGCGAGGACGTGATGGTCGCGAACCTCGACCAGGTCCTCGTGGTCTTCGCCTGCGCCGATCCCATGCCCCATCTCCGCATGGTCGACCGCTTCCTGGTCGTCGCGGAGCACAACGAGATCGAGGCGGTCGTGGTCGTCAACAAGACCGACCTGTGCGACCAGCCGGCGCCCGGCGCCGTGTTCGCCGAGTATGAGCGCATCGGCTATGGCGTCCACCTCGTCTCCGCGCGGACCGGCGACGGCGTGGACGCGCTGCGCAACCGCCTGGCCGACCGGATCAGCCTCGTGACCGGACCGTCCGGCGTGGGCAAGTCCACGCTGCTCAATGCCATCCAGCCCGGGCTGCACCTCGCGACCGGACTCGTCAGCGAGGTGCTGCACAAGGGCCGCCACACCACGACCGCCGCCGAGCTGCACCCGGTGGACGGCGGACGCGGCTGGGTCGCCGATACGCCCGGCATCCGTGAGCTGGGGCTGTGGGCCATCCCGCCGGAGGAGCTGGCCTGGTGCTTCCCCGACATCCGGCCGCACCTCGGCGGCTGTGCGTTCAACGACTGCCAGCACACCCACGAGCCGCGATGCGCGGTGCGGGCCGCGGTGGCATCCGGCGCGGTGAGCGAGGCTCGCTACGACTCATACCGGCGGCTCCTTGCCGGGGAGGCGTGACACCGTCCACGGGGCTGGTCGGCCGCCATCGGTCCGGCGAGGACATCGCACCAGCCGCGCTGGTGACGCGAGGAATCCCGGGCGAACGGCGGTGTGCAGACTACGCCGCCGGCATGAGAATCCTGAACCGGGCGCCACCGCCTTCGGCGTTCTCGGCGCTCACCGTTCCGCCGTGCGCACGGGCGATGGCCCGCACGATTGCCAGCCCCAGCCCTGAGGTTCCGCTGGAGCGGTCACGCGCCGCATCGGCCTGGTAGAAGCGGTCGAACAGGTGCGGCAGGTCCTCCGGTGCGATGCCCGGTCCATGGTCGCGGATGGTCAGCTCGACGCCACTCGCCGATCCCGGGCGGGCGCCCAGCTCGATCACGCTGCCGGGCGGTGCGACCCGCAGAGCGTTGTCGACGAGCGCGCCAAGCGCCTGCCGAAGCCGGTCGGCGTCCGCCTGCAACGTGATCGGCATCTCCACGCCCACCGCGACCTGCACCCCCACGGCTTCTGCGCGCGCCCGGAACGCATCGGCCACGTCGGCAAGCAGCTTGGCGACGTCCACCCGCGAAGGGTTCAGCGCCAGGTCACCGGACTCGGCAAGGCTCACGGTGCGCAGGTCGTCCACGATCCTGCTCATGAGGCGGGCCTGGTCGCGGATGGTGGCGATGTGCCGGTCGTCGTGGGGGTAGACGCCGTCGAGCATCGCGGAGCCCGTGGCGTCGATGACCGCCAGCGGGGTCTTGAGCTCATGGGCCACGTCCTGGAAGAGGCGGCGGCGGGTTCGCTCCGCCTGCTGGAGCTCGTCGGCCATGCCGTCGAAGGTTCGGCCCAGGGCGCCCAGCTCGTCGGCTCGATGGGCGAGACCGCTGCGCGCGGTGAGGTCGCCGTTGGCGATCCGCCCTGCGGCGTGCGCCAGCCGACCGAGCGGCCGGGTCAGGATGCCAGCGGCCACGAAGCCGAGGATGGTGGCGACGACCGCCGCGCCGATGGCGACCAGGACCAGGGTCATCACTGTGTCCGACTGGACCTGTGCCGCGTGCATTCCGGCCATGGGCCCGGCCCCCTGACCGCGCCCGGGCAGCTCGCCGGTCGCCTCGAGCTGGGCGAAGCCACGTCCCACGACGACCGGCGTCGCGATGGCCACGGCAGCCGCCGTTGCGATGGCCACGAACGCGAAGGTGATCGCGAGACGAACGCGCAGGGTCACGGTCGCGCCGCCCGATACCCCACCCCTCGGATGGTCTCGACGTAGGCGCCGCCGTCGGGCCGCGAACCGAGCTTGTGGCGCAGGTTCTTCACGTGGCTGTCGATGGTGCGGTCGTAGGCCTCGAACGCCTCCCCGAAGGCGCGCTCGCCCAGCTGGGGCCGGCTCCAGACCCGGCCCGCCTGCTCGGTGAGGGCGTCGAGGATCTCGAACTCGGTGCGGGTCAATCCGATCGACCGCTCGCCGCGGCGCACCTCGCGCGCGGCCGGGTCGATGTGGAGATCGAGGTAAGTGCGCGCCTCGACGGCGCCATCAGCGCCCGCGCCCTCTGGCGCTGCTGCGGCGGGACCCACCCGCCGCAGCACGGCGCTCACTCGTGCGGCGAGCTCGCGGGGTTCGAACGGCTTGGTGACGTAGTCGTCGGCGCCCAGCTCCAGGCCGGCCACGCGATCGGCCACCTCGTCACGGGCCGTCACCAGGATCACGCCGGGGCCGCGGTCACCCGAGCGCAGGTCGCGCAGCACGTCGAACCCCGAACGTCCGGGCAGCATCACGTCGAGGATCACGACCTGGGGCGACCACGCCGCGGCCTCGCGGAGGGCGGCCGGCCCATCCCCCGCGGTGCGCACCTCGTGCCCGTCGCGCTCGAGATAGGCACGCACCACCTCGACGATGTGTGGCTCGTCGTCGACGACGAGAACTCTGGCCATGTCCTGAGCATGGGGAACGGCCGGACCGAGCAACAGGTCCGACCGTCCCGAAAGGGCACCGTTCACCGGGTGCCGGTCCTAGGGCCGACCGGCCCCGTGCGGCCCGGTCCCATCGCATTCACCGGTGCCCTCACCGGTCCCGCGCGGACCGGGGCCCACGCCACCGCCGACGCCCGTGCCGGCGCCATTGGCAGGCCCGGCGCCATTGGCAGGCCCGGCGCCGACCGCGGCGCCCTGCATGCCGGCGAGGTCCGTCTGCTGGACCATGGCCTCGGCACGCTCACGAACCTGCTCCTGCAGGGCCGCGGCCTGCGCGTCGGATAGGCCGCCGTTCTCGACGCGGACCTGGATCCGCTCATTCATCTGCGCCGTGATGGCATTCACCACACCGGAGACCGCCACGCCTTGCCGCTCCGCGATCTGGGCCAGGGATAGGCCGTCGTGGCGCAGCTCTGTGACCTGGTCGCGCGTCAGCTTCAGCGCGTCGGCCGCCGCCTGACCGGCGGGCTGCCCGTTCATGGGGCCTGCCGCGGCGACCGTGGCCGCGAGAGCCAGCGCACCGAGCGCGGCGGCGGCGCCCGCGAGCGCAAGCCTCTTCTTGATCATCATCGGATTCCATCCTTCCTGGTTCACCGGTCCCGGCCGATCCGTTCGACCGGACCGGGGCGCCGGCTCGCCCGACGCACCATCAGGGTCGTGCTGACCGATGGAGGCTCCGTGGAGCGCACGTGGAGATCCATCGGGGAATTCGGAGGTACGCGCGGAGATCGTCCCGTCCGGCTGGTCGACGCGCGGTGCCGGACGCGCCGCGCGCTCGCGTGGTCCGCGGTGCCGGGAGGCGGCCGGGGGAATCGTGGACGCCGTCCGAGGGCGGCGCTAGAATCGGCAGGCCCCATCGGGCGGGAGTAACTCAGTCGGTAGAGTGCTTGCTTCCCAAGCAAGATGTCGCGGGTTCGAATCCCGTCTCCCGCTCCATCTCTCAGCCCCCTCGGATTCCCGGCCGGGGTGCGTCAACCGCCATCCGTCAACCGCCATCCGTGGCCGCGCGGGCGACCGCCGCCGACGGCTGCGCCGCGCGGCGGGTGGAGAGCCAGGAGCCGCCGAGGATGAGCAGGAGCCCGGCAAGGGTTGCGATCCCGACCTGCTCGCCAATGAGGAGGACGCCGAGCACGAGCGCCACGACCGGGTTGACGTAGGTGATGACCGTTGACCGGCCGGGCCCGACCTCTGCGATGAGCGCGAAGAAGACGACGAATGCGGCCGCCGAGCAGACGAGGCCCAGGACCACCACGGAGCCGATGGCGCCCGCAGACGGTGCGGCGTCCGCGGACGAGAGGAGCGCCAGCGGCGCGAGCGCCAGCGTGCCGACCAGGAGGGCCACCGTGACTGGCCCCAGCGAATGGACGCCCGACAGCCAGCGCTTCACGACCAGGGGTCCGACCGCGTAGCCGATGGCGGCGACCAGGATCATCACGGCTCCGAGCAGCTCATCTCCGCTGCCGGCGACATCAATCCCCAGCAGGACGGCAACGCCCACGAGCCCGATGACCAGGCCCACCAGGCGGCCGCCGCCTACCCGCTCGTCGGGGTCGAAGCGGAACGCGAGCAGGGCCACGATCAACGGGACGCTGGCGATCAGGATCGCCGCGAGGGATGACGAGACATGCTGCTCACCAGAGGCGATGAGCGGGAACGGCACCACGATCTCGGCGATCGCGAAGGCCGCGGCAGCGGGCCACCAGCGGCCGGCGCCGCGGAGCGCCCCGACCCGCCACGCGACGGGGAGCAGCACCACGGCGGCGAGGGCGACCCTGCCCCAGGCGACGAGCGCCGGCGGCATGCCGCCATCCACGGCAATCTTGATGAAGAGGTACGGGATCCCCCAGATCACGGACATCGCGGCGAAGAGGGCCCAGCCGCGCGACGTCATCCGGAAGGCGCCATGCGGACCATGATCAGCGACACGTCGGTGACGGCGCCCATGGTGAGGGTGATGATGTTGGGCAAAGGGGCGGTGTCGCTGCAGCCGGACGCCATCGGTCCCGTGTCGATCTTCAGCAGCAACGCGTTCCCGGACAGGTCCACCGTCGGGCGCTGCGAGCAGTCGGTGCTCTGCCAGTAGACCGAAATCTGGGTCAGCTCGCCGTTGGGGTTCCAGACCGCCGGGGCCGGGGGAAGCGGATCCGGTATCTGGCTCGACCCCCCGCTCGCCGAACGGATCAGGCCCGTCTCGTCCGTGATGGTGACGGTGGCCGTCGTACCGCTGCTGCGTTCCAGCCGCACCTGCAGTCCACCGCCCGAGCAGGCGGTGAGCATCACCGCAAGGCACCCCGTCAGCACGAGGCGCGTGGGCGTGGCGCGTCGCGTCGTCTTCCGCACGGCGGCAGTCTGCCCGATGATGGGCTGCCATGGAAGGCCGAATCCGGAGGTCGATCCGCTGGGCTGCACGCGGCGCGAACCTGCGCGTGGTCGTGGCGAGTCTCGTCGCCCTGGCCCTCTTCGGCTACGTGGTCGATGTCGCCAGCCACGGCGACCTCGCCGGCGGGCTCGGAGCGGCGATCGGGCGCGTCGGCTGGGTCACGATGCTCCTGGCTGTCCCCTACTTCGCGCTTCGCGCGTTGACCTGGCATCTTCTCCTCGAGCAGGTGGGGGTCATCGCGCGGCTGCGGCAGACGGTCGCGGCCTTCAGCGCCGGAGAGCTGACGAAGACCCTCCCCGGCGGGGCCTACCTCGAGACGTACGTCCTGGCCCGGCTGGAGCGGCTCACCGAGGAGGGGATCGTCAACGCGGTCGTGGCGACGACCGGCCTTGATGTCATGGTGGGTACGGTGTCGTTCCTCACCGCCATGGCCGTGGGGCTGCCCGGACGCGACTGGTTCCGATGGCTGTTCGTCGCGGTGGCCGCGGCGTGGATCGCCCTGTTCGCCCTCGTCTGGGTGGTGATTCGACGGTGGCGGCCACACGAGCGGCCGGCGTCCCCCGGCTGGGTTCGCACCGTCGGCCGGGTCCTCGTCGAGGCAGCCTACGCGGCAGCCAGGCTCGTCAGGCCCACCGTGATCCGGCCCCTTGCCGCAACGGCCGCGTCGCTGCTGGTCTACGCGGCGGTCGTGTGGCTGATCCTCGACGCGGTCGGGATCGGTGACATCGGTCCCGAAGCCGCCATCGGAGTGGTGACCATCACCAGCCTGGCAAACGCTCTCCTGCCCATCCCCACCGAGCTGGGTTTGACGGAGATCACCGGCGTGGGCGTCCTGGGCGCCTACGGCGTGGCCGCACCGGAGGCCGCGATCGTGATGCTCGCGTACCGGGTGCTCACGACCGGGCCGCTGACGCTGGTGATCCTCGCGGTCATCGCCGTGCTCCGCGGCGCCTACGACCCCGGCACGTCAGAGGAGCGGGCCGGATTGTCCTGAGCGCGGCTGACAGGGAACGGACCGACCGCCCGGGGGTCCGGGCGGTCGGAGGACGCGAAGACGGCGGAGGAGGTCAGTAGCTCATGGCGCAACCGCTGCTCGCGTTGCTCCAGGTCGGCTGGACCGCGTAGAAGTTGCTGCCGAGCGTGATGTTCTCCATCCCCCGCCACGCACACTTGTCGGCGTTCTCCGCGCCACTACTGTCGACCCAGCCACTGGACGGGAAGGGATCGGTCTCCGCTTCGGAGTACTCGTGGCCGGCCACGATGCTGAAGCCGTCGAAGTAGCCGTTGCCGTAGCTGTTGTTCGTGCTGTTGACCGAGTTCATGCCGCACGAGGTGCCGGCGTCGGGCATGTACGGGATGTAGGCATATGCCAGATTCTTGCCGTTGTAGGTGGTGGAGCTGTGCCAGGCGCACCACCGGGTCGCGAAGCCGCGCATGGACTTGCCGCTCGGGGTGAGGACCATGAACGTGGCGTTGGGGTCAGACGTCTGGAACCTATCCGCGAGCCGCTGCGCCGCTGCGGCGATCTGGCTCTGCGAAGGATGGTTCGGAACGCTCGCGGGGTCATTCCAGGTTCCGCCCAGCTGGTTGCTGCCGTTTACGATGACATCGGCATTCGCGCCGCAGCTCTGCGTGCCAACAGTGACGCCCTGGCAGTACTGGGTCACGACGTTGTTCCAGGGGCTGCCGCCCACGTTACCGAAGAAGCCCTCGATGTAGGTCTGGGCCACGGCGCTGCTATAGCCGCCGGTTGAGAAGGTATCGGACCACTCGGTCCCCCAAAAGCTGATGTAGACCTTTGGGGCAGTCTGCACGGACCCGCCCCCAAACGACAGGTTCTTGTTTCCGGAAGGCTTGGGCTTGCCATGGGATCCCTTGGCACCATGGAAGATGCCCATCGTTTCGGCGCCGACAAGCGAGGCGCCAGTCGCGGGCTGCGGTGCGGCGGCGGCGGCGGCGGCCGTGGAGACGACGAGCGCCAGGGCGGCGGCGAGGGACAGGAAGGATCGGGTCGCGGGTCGCATGGCTGGACTGGCTCCTGCTGCAGAAGGACGCACCGAGGCTCGGCGGCGGTCCGAACCATACTGCGGTGGGGACCAGCCACGCACCTGTCCGAAACGAAAAGGTGGTGTGCCTCCGCACCGGCTCGTCCGCCGATCACGGGGCGGTCCGTTCGAGGTCGGCGATCAGCCGTCGCCGGAGCTCGAGCTTGGGCTGGGAGTCTGGCTGGGCTCGGGTGTTTCGGTGGGGTGGGGGGTCTCCGTGCCACCATCCTCGGACGCCGATGGGCGGGGCGAACGCGTCTCCGGGGGAGACGACTCGCCCGTTCCGTTCGTGGCGGTGGACTCCGGACTCTCGGCAGGGCTCACGGAGGGTTCCGGCGTCTCGCTCGGTTCCAGCGTCGGGGTGGGGCTGGGCGTGGGGGAGACGGTGACGGCCGGCGAGATCACCGGGCTGGTGGAACTGCCAGCCTGCGGTCCGTTGCGCAGGATCCCGCTCAGCTCGGCTCCGACAAGCGCACCCCCGACTGCAAGCACCACCACCGCCGCAACGGCCGCCATCCGGAGCGACTGGCGGGCCGGGCCGGCGAGCTGGCCAAGCCATGCCGCGACCGCACCCGCCGGCCCCCCGCGAGCCGGTGTGGGCTCAGCCTCCACGGCCGCCATCACCCGGTCCGCGAACCCGGGCGAGGGATGCTGGTCGGTGAGGGCTCCGTAGCGGACGAGCTCCTCCGTGACCGGATCGCGCTCCGGGCCACCGCCCGGACTGCCAGTGCCGCGCGGGTCGCGCTCGTCCGTCACGATCGCGCCTCCACGTGCATCTCTCGTCGCAGCCGCTCGAGGCCGCGCCTCAGGTGCGTCTTCACGGTGTTGACCGGACGCCGCGTCGTCGTTGCGATCTCCTCGAGAGACAGCTCGCCAAAGAATCGCAGTGCCACCGTCTCGCGGTAGGGGTCCGGGAGGGCCGCCACGGCGAGCCGGACGGTGCGTTCGCGCTCGCCCGCCAGGACGGCCGCCATCGGGTCACCGCCGGGCGCACGCAGCGGGATCTCGGCCACCTCGTCGATGGGAGCGGTGGGACGGCGCTGGCCAAGACGACGGTACGCGAGGCGCGTCGCGATGCGCACCAGCCACCCGGCCAGCGGCCCCTCACCGCGGTATCCCGCGAGCGATCGATAGGCGATCACGAAACTCTCCTGCGCAACGTCCTCTGCGTCGTGCGGCCGCCCCAGTATCCGCAGGCAGGCCCGGTAGACCGTGCCCTGCTCCCGCTCAACCAGGAGCCGGAACGCGTCTCGGTCACCGGAGAGAACCGCCTGCACGATGGCCCGGTCTTCCACACCGGGATCGTGCCATGCGATGCCTGCCACGTGCTCGCTGCGGTCAGCAGATCGTCAGTCGTTGCGACCTCCGTTCCCGGTATGGCTGGCGTCCCCGCCGTTGTCTTCCGGAGAGCTGCTCGGCTCTGGGCTGCGGCTCGCCTCGGGGCTCTCGCTCGGCTCGGCAGAATGGCTCGCCTCGGGGCTCTCGCTCGGCTCCTGGCTCTCGCTCGGCTCGGCAGAATGGCTCGCCTCGGGGCTCTCGCTCGGCTCCTGGCTCTCGCTCGGCTCCTGGCTCTCGCTTGCCTCCGTCGTGGCATCGGCCGCGCCAACCTTGGTGGTCTCGGTGGAGGCGCTCGCCTCGGGAGTCTCGGACGCGTTCGTGCCCTCGAAGGTCGACGCCACGCTGCTGGGAGACTCGGTCGGCTCTGGCGATTGGCTGACCTGTGGCGCGCCGGACACGGCGAATGCTCCGCCGGCAATGATCAGGACCGACACGGCCGCGGCAGCGAGACTGCGCAGGGGTCGCAGGTGTGTGAAGTTCATCGGGTACCTCATGCTGGTGACGGTGCCACGGCAGGACGGCGTGCCGTCGACATCCACTACGAGCGCCCATGGGACCCAAAGGTTTCATCTGGCCCTTGACTTGCTACGATTGGCCACAACGATTGCCTGAGCCGATCCGACCGGCCGCGTCCCCTCCTCCGGAGGCTGGGCTGCGGCCGCTCTCACCCGAGCAGGAGGAGCTGAATCCGATCATGAGCATGCTTGCCGACTCGCCGTTATCGCGGAGCCCCATGGGTCCCGGGGGTGTCCGCCTCCCGGCCGCGCGCTCCGTCCGGTACAACCCCACCGCAGCCGAGCTCCAGGAGCTCACCTCCCGGATGCCGCAGGCGCGCAGCACGAGCTTCGGCAACTACAACGTCCAGACTCGCGTCACGAGCCGTTCCGTCGGGTCCACGTACCTGGTGACGGACGACCCGTCTGTCACCACGGGCCAGGCGATCAGCACGGAGGAGGGCCGCCGGATCGCGAAGATCCAGGCGGAGTACATCGCGGGCCGGGAGATGGTCGTCATCGACGGGTACATCGGGAACGATTCCGAGCACCGTGCCCGAGCGCGTCTCTATATCGAGGCGGCGAACGCCAACATCGCGGGCATGCAGCAGCAGCTCTACTTCCCCGCCGACGCGCCCGCCCACGACTGGGACCCGCAGCTGGTCATGATCTACACGCCCAACCTGCCGATCCCGGGCTATCCCGATGATCGGGCCATCACGGTCGATCTCCCCGCCGGGATCACCCGCGTCTGCAACTCCGACTACTTCGGCGAGTCGAAGAAGGGCGGGCTGCGGATGTGGAACGCCATGGTCTACGGGCGTGGCGGGCTGGCCATGCACGCCGGCTGCAAGGTCGTTCCCACCGAGCGCGGCGAGCAGGTGCTCCTGATCATGGGCCTCTCGGGGACCGGCAAGACCACCACGACCTTCACCCGTCAGAACGAGAGCCAGCCGGTCCAGGACGACTTCATCGGCCTGTTCCCGGGTGGCAAGGTGGTGGGCACCGAGAACGGCTGCTTCGCCAAGACCTTCGGCCTCGATCCGAAGCATGAGCCGGCCATCCACGGCGCCGTGATCAGCCCGGAGGCCTACCTGGAGAACGTCAGCCAGGAGACCGATGGCGGCCCCGTCGACTTCTTCGACACCAGCTACACGAAGAACGGCCGCGCCACGTTCCCCATGGCGTTGCTGGGCATCTGGCGCGACCCGCGCGAGGTAGGCCCGGTGAGCCAGATGCTCATCCTCAACCGCAACGACAACATCATCCCGGCCGTTGCGCGGCTGACCCGAGAGCAGGCGGCGGCCTACTTCATGCTCGGCGAGACGCAGGGCACCTCGGCCGGCGGCAAGGCCGAGGAGGGCAAGGCGCTGCGGGTGCCGGGGACGAACCCGTTCTACCCGTACCGCGACGAGCAGCAGGCCAACCGCTTCCATGAGCTCATGGGTACGGCCGCCTTCGACGTCTACCTGCTGAACACCGGTCGGGTTGGCGGCGGGGACGACGCGGCAGACTCGAAGAAGGTCCAGATCGAGCATTCCGGCGCCATCGTCAAGGCGATCGCCGAGGGCACCATCAGCTGGGAGCGCGACCCGGACTTCGGCTACGAGGTGGCGACCGCGATTCCCGGAATCACCGATTCGGAGCTGCTCCAGCCGCGGCGCCTCTACGAACGCACGGGCCGCGTCGACGACTACGCCGAGTGGGTCAAGCGCTTCAAGCGCGATCGGATCGCGTTCCTGGACGGCTACCCGGGCCTCCTCCCCGAGATCCTCGACGCCGTTCGCTAGGGAAGCCCGCGGCGCTTACCGCCTGGTCGGGTTACGCGAGCTCAGACGCCGCCCGGCGGTGCAGGCGTCGAGGTCAGTGGTGGTGGTCCTCCTCGAGGGTGGCATCGACGCTGAGCTCCACGTTGCCGGCCAGGGCGCGCGAGATGGGGCATCCGTCCTTGGCGGCATCGGCGGCCGCCAAGAATGACTCGCGAGTCGCGCCGGGGACGTGGCCCAGCACGGTGAGCCGCGACGCCGTCACCGTCCAGCCGGCGTCCCGCTTGTCGAAGGTCACCTCGGCCTCGACGTGGAGGTGCTCCGGAGGGGTGCCGGCCCGCCCCAGGCCGCCGGACAGCGCCATGGCGTAGCAGCTGGCATGCGCGGCGGCGAGGAGCTCCTCCGGCGACGTCCGCCCGTCGGGCGCCTCCGTCCGCGATGCCCAGCTGACCGGGAGATCGGTGAACACCCCCGACGTCCCGGCACTGGCTGTCCCGGATCCCTCGCCGAGACTTCCGGTCCAGGTGACGGTTGCAGTGCGAACGGCTGCCATGCGCGCGGCCTCCTTGTATCCTGCGTATCGGGCCCGCGGCGGGCCCCGACGAATGATGAGCTCGGGCGTCGAGCGTACTCCAACGAGGCGAGGGATGAACGACACGGTGCCGGCGCCGCCGGCCAACCCCATCATCCGCGGCAAACACGTGTACCTGCGCGCAGCCGAGCGGAGCGACCTCGATACCTTCGTCCGCTGGCTCAACGAAGCGGACACGGTCCGCTACCTGAGCATGGTGGCGCCTATGAGCCGGGCATCCGAGGAGCGCTGGTTCGACGGGCTCCTTGAGCGCCAGGGCAAGCGCGACTTCCACTTCGTGATCTGCCTGCTCTCGGACGGGCGCGCCATCGGCACCGCCGGCCTGCACGAGATCGACCACGAGGCCGGGAGCGCCGCATTCGGGATCGCCATCGGCGACGAGGCGGACCGCAACCAGGGCTACGGCACCGACGCGCTGCGTGCCATCTGTGCGTTCGGCTTTGGTTCGCTTCCCCTCGAACGCATCTACCTCGACGTATTCGCAGCCAACGAGCGCGCGCGGCGCAGCTACGAGCGCGCCGGGTTCGTGCTGGAGGGGACGCAGCGTCACGCCCACTTCGCCGAGGGCCACTACGAGGACGTTCACCGGATGTCGCTCCTCCGCGACGAGTGGCTCGCGCTACGCGGACGCGCCGAGGCATGAGTGCTCGCCGTCCCGCGGTGGGCGGGGAGACGGCGCGCATCACGGACCTGCCCGAGACGGTGGCCGCGCTCGCGCCTGCCGTCCGGGACCGTGTCGAGCGGCTCTTCGAGATTCGCCGCTCGGTCGGAACCTCCGAACCTCCGGCGGCCATGGACGAGTGGCTCGAGGCACGGTTCGGCTCCGTGGACGCCGTGCGGCGTCAGACGATCGTGCGGGTGGTGAACCGATGGTCGCTGGACGGAACGCTCTTCTCCGGACTCCGAGCCCGACGTCCGATGGAGATCACCGATGGCGACGAGGGCCACGACACCGGCGGCTCCGACGCCTTCTGCGATCCCGAAGAGCAGACGCCGGCCGCGGGCTGGGGCCGCGTCCGCGGCGTACACGCCGTGACGGGAGCCAACGCGGCGAAGTACGACGCCCATCACGCGGTGATCGTCTTCGACCGCCACGATCCCCTCGCCTTCGATCGGGAGACCGTGATCGACCTCTTCGACGTCGGGCGGCGCTGGGCAGAGCAGGCCCGCGTCGACGACCCGGACGCCACCGCCTACCTGCTGACCTGGAACTGCGGCTGGCGCGCCGGAGCCTCGGTGCGGCACGGCCACGCCCAGGCGCTTCTCGGCCACGGCCACTATCCGGAGGTGATGCGGCTGCGACGCGATGCGACCGCCTACCGGACGGCGATCGGGCACCCGTACCCCGCCGACCTCGTGGCAGCGCACCGCGATCTCGGCCTCGTCATCGACCGCGGGCCCGTGGCGGTGCTGGCGGTCCTGAATCCCGTCAAGGAGCGCGAGCTCGTCATCGCCGGACCGCCGGGAATGGATGAGCGCGGCGAGGCATTCGCCGGCGTGGTCGGCGACGTGCTGGTCGCCTTCCGCGATGCCGTTGGGGTCCGATCCTTCAACCTGGCGCTGCACCGGCCGCCGCTCTTCGACCGGTCCGATGGCGACGGATGGGAGGATATCGGGCCCATGGTGCACGTGGTCGACCGCGGGAGCCCGGAGGTGCGCAGCTCCGACATCGGCTCGATGGAGCTCTTCGCCGCATCCGTGGTGAGCGCCGACCCGTTCGTCCTGGCACGCCAGCTCCGCGAAGCCCTGGGGGCGGCCGCCGGGTAGGGGGCACGGCCCCGCATCGGGTACGATGCCGCCGTGTTCGAGCTGCGTCGCGACCCGGTCACAGGCTGGTGGTCCGCGGTCGTCACGGACCGCTCCTTCGAGCACAGCTCGTTCAACATCCAGGCGCTGCCGGTCGAGGGCAGCCACTGCCGGCACTGCGACGAGGCACCACCCCGGGACGACGACCGCGTTCGACGGGTGACCCTGCGCCGCGACGCCTTTCATCGGATCGACGCCACCAAGGACCGGGCGGCCCAGATGGCGATCTCCGAGGTGGAGGCCAGCTCCGGGTCCTGGGAGATCCTGGTAGGCCCGCGGGACCACCACGAGCGCTACGCCGATGCGCGGCCCCAGCTCGCCGTGAACCTGCTGCGCGCCGCGCGCGACGCGATGCGGGAGATCGGGGAGCCGCCGCGTCCCGCCGAGGAGCAGCTCTACATCCAGGCGGTCCAGAGCTACGGGCGCCAGGCCGGCTCGCGGAGCCAGCACCTGAACCTGGAGCTGTATGCCATCCCCCAGATCCCGCACTGGATCGCGGAGGAGATCGGCGGCGGCGCGCGCCACATGATCAGCCGGCGCACATGCGTGTGGTGCGGCCTTGCCCGCGCCGAGGAGGAGGCGGGCGAGCGGCTGGTCTTCGCGGACGAGGGGTTCGTGGTCTTCGCGCCGGCGGCCGCACGGTCGGCATTCGAGCTGATGATCGTCCCCCGCGAGCACGCGGCGGATTTCACGACCCTCGACGACGACGGAATCGCCGCCTGCCGGGCGACCCTCCAGCGCGCGCTCATCGCGCTGGACGCCCTGGGCGACCCGCCCTACAACCTGTTCCTCCATACCGCGCCGGTCGGCGAGCGGCTCGACCAGACCTTCCACTGGCACTGGGAGCTTCACCCGCGCCTGCGGGTCATCGCCGGCCTGGAGCGCGCGACCGCCCTGGCCGTGAACCCGGCCGCCCCCGAGTACGCGGCGGAGGTGCTGCGCCGCTACCTGGCGGAGCTCGCCTGAGACGACGGCATCGGAACGGGCGCGGGGCGCCGGAAGGTACGGCCGCCGAAGGGCTAGCCTGTAACAGATGGCTGCCGAGAATCGTTCAACGGGAGAGTGGACACCTGGCATGGCCCGGAGGATCGAGTGCACCCGGTGGCAGTACCGCGACGCTTCGCGGGGGCTCCCGTGAGCGGTCGCGTCACCAGCACCACCCGCGATCCGGGGTTCGAGCGGCTCTTCGCGGAGTACTCGCAGCCCATCTACCTCTACGTGCTGCGCATGGTCGGCGGCGACCCCGACCGGGCCTCGGACATCACCCAGGACACCTTCATCAAGGCGTACCGCAAGCTCGGATCCCTGACCGATGAGACCTCGACCCGCGCCTGGATCTACCGGATCGCGACCAACACCGCGATCGATGACATGCGCCGGCGCCGCTTCGTGACCCGCATGGACCCCGACGAGCCCGCGCACGATCGCCCCGACCATCGGCCCGGCCCCGAGGAGCAGGTCATCGGCGCGGCCATCGACGAGCGGATCCAGCGGGCCCTGGGCCGCCTGCGCCCGAACCACAGGCAGTGCCTGATCCTCTCGGACATCGAGGACATGAGCGCGCAGCAGATCGGCGAGGTCATGGGCATCAGCTACGCGGCGAGCCGGACGCTCCTGTGCCGCGCGCGTGGGGAGATGCGCCAGGAGCTCGCGAAGGAAGGAATCGGCGCATGAGCCCGTTCGCGAACCATCCCGACGAGCTGATCAGCGCATCTGTGAGCGGCGACCTGACGGATGTCGAGCGCCGCCAGCTCGAGGCGCACCTTGCCGGCTGCGAGCATTGCCGCGCCACGCTGGCGGCGTTCCGCGAACAGCGCCAGCTCCTGGCCGGGATGGCACAGCCGCCCGTGCCGCGCGACCTGGGAGCCAGGGTCGGCGCCGGGATCGAGAGCGGACGCTTCGCCGTCCCGTGGTGGCGACGCCCCGGCACGTTCCTGGCCGGGGCCGCCTCGCTGGCGACCGTGGCCGCCGCCGCGCTCCTCGTCCTGTTCGTCGTGAACCAGGCCAACGACACGAACGTCGGCCAGCAGACCTCCAGCCCAAGCCCCACCCCGGCCGCGACCACCGAACCCAGCGTCATCCCGTCAGCGAGCGTGAGCGCGGAACCCACGCCGGGCGGACCCCTGCCGGTGCCCATGGAGCCGGGCGACCTGCTCTACACCCGGCTCTCCGGCCCGTTCGACGGGCTGAAGCTCGAGCTGGTCAATGCCCA
Source organism: uncultured Chloroflexia bacterium (assembly GCA_963805645.1). Classification (GTDB taxonomy): domain Bacteria; phylum Chloroflexota; class Limnocylindria; order QHBO01; family QHBO01; genus CAVXEH01. The sequence continues at coordinate 283,300 of CAWDVA010000006.1, forward strand.
GGCCCAGGCGTCGAGCACCATCGCCGACCCCGCCGGCACGCAATACGGTGCAATCGAGCGCTCGGCGCTCTCGCCGGACGGCCGCCTCCTGGCGTTCGCAACCGGCACCGGCCTCAAGGGAACGATGCGGATCTTCGTTGCCGACCTGGTGGCGGGCACCACCCGGCAGCTGGCCGAGACCCTCCCCGTGCCGTTCGGTCAGCGGCTCGCGTGGTCGCCGGACGGACGCTACCTGGCCTTCACCGCCGCGCCGCTCGACCAGGCGTCGCAGCCAAGCGATGTCTGGCTCTACGACCGTGAGACGGACCAGGCGCGCCAGCTGACCCGGCAGGGCAACGTCATCTTCGCGAGCTGGGCGCCGCTGGGCAGTAGCGATTCGGAACAGCTGTGGGTCAGCCAGACCGACCTCAATCCGGTGAGCGTGCTCGTGCAGTTCCCGGTCGATGGGGGCATTCCGAGCTCAGACCCGCTGGCTCTTGGAGCGGCGGGGGTCATCGGCGCGTACGCGCCGCTCGTATCACCGGATGGCGCGCACGTCCTGTACTGGGTAGGCACGTTCGTCACCGACCAGGTCGGCGACACCGCACTGAAGGGCGGTATGCCGCAGGTGGCCGCATACGATCGGTCGGCGAGCGCCTGGACCGGGACGCCGCTCTTCAGCGACCTGGTGGTGGGCCCCAACGGCGGTGCGTTCGGTTTCGGCCAGTTCAGCTGGGCCGCGGATTCGGACGCCTACGCATTCTGGTCGGGCGAATGGACCGGGACACCGGAAGGAACCAATTACCCGGACGTGAATGCCGTCTACTTCGGCCGTACATCGACCGGGCCGCTCTCGCAGGCTTCAGCGTTGCGCATCGGGTCCATGACCAGCTCCAGTGGCGACCTGCGAATCGTGGACGTGCAGCTGGCGCCCGACGGCGGGAACGCGGCGGTGACCCTGGGCATCCCGCTTGCGGGCGACCTGTCCGCACCGGAGAGCTACCTTCGGGTGGTGCCCACGGGCGCGGGCGCGGGGAGCCCCATCGATGTCGGTAGCGGCGGCGCGGGCGCTCCGCCGTGGTCCGGCCCGGGGATCTTCGTCCCGTCGAGCGTCGCCCCCTAGAGCGCGACATCCGCCGTACGCGGGAGCCGCGCATCCGCGGACGCCATCGGTCTATACTCCTCGCGACCTTTAACGCGGTCCTGAGAGGCCGCCAAGGAGCGCACGTGAACACTCGATCCCGACCAGCACACGCCATCGGCCTGACATGACCGATGGCGTCGTCGTATCCGGCATGACCCAGCGCCAGGTTCTCGACGCCGACGACCTGCGCCGCGCGCTCGTCCGGATCGCCCACGAGATCGTGGAACGCAACGGCGGCACCGACGGCCTCGTGCTGGTGGGCGTCCGCAGCCGCGGCGTTCCCCTCGCCCAGCGCCTCGCGGGCCTGATCGCTGAGCACGAGGGGGTGACCGTCCCCGTCGGCTCCCTGGACATCACCTACTACCGCGACGACCTGACGCGGATCGCCCACGCCCCCATCGTCAAGCGCTCGGATGCGATGCCGGAGGTCAGCGGCCAGACGGTCGTCCTGGTGGACGACGTCCTCTTCACCGGGCGCACGGTCCGAGCCGCCCTGGATGCCATCACCGACCACGGACGGCCGCGCGCCGTCCGCCTGGCGGTTGTCGTGGATCGCGGTCACCGCGAGCTGCCGATCCGACCCGACCACGTCGGGAAGAACCTGCCGACGAGCCTGGACGAGAACGTCGAGGTCCGCCTGGCCGAGACCGATGGCGGCGACGAGGTCGTCATCGCCCGGAGGAGCGAGCCATGACCGCGCCTGTTGGAGTCAACATCCCGTCGTCCGGAGTCCACCCGGCCCCACCCCGTTCCGCAGGCCTCGCGCCGGGAGCCGGTGCGGATGCCGGCCCGCACCTGGACGCACCGCCACCTGTTCGACATCGACCAGCTCTCGCGCGCGGAGCTCGAGGGCTGCCTGGACCTCGCCGCGGAGCTGCGGGACCTGCGGACCGCCGGCGCGCTGGGCGGCCGGCAGGCCATGGCAGGGCACACCGTTGGCCTCGCCTTCTACGAGGCGTCGACCCGGACCCGGGTGAGCTTCGAGCTGGCAGCCCGCGAGCTGGGCGCCACGGTGGTGGACCTGTCCGTGGCGGGGAGCAGCGTCTCGAAGGGCGAATCCCTGGCGGACACGCTCCGGACCCTGGAGCGCACCGGGGTGCGGACGGTGGTGCTGCGCCACGGCGCGTCCGGGGCACCGTACCTCGCGGCACGCACCACGTCGCTGCGGATCGTCAATGCCGGCGACGGGCTGCACGCCCATCCCACCCAGGCGCTCCTTGACGCGCTGACCCTGCGCGATGCCCTGGGCGGCTCGCTGGACGGGCGGCAGATCGCGATCATCGGGGACATCGCCCACTCGCGCGTCGCGCGCTCGAACCTCCACGCGCTCGTCCGCCTGGGGGCCACCGTCACCCTGGGCGGCCCGCCGGCCTGGGTCTCGGGGTTCAGCGCCTGGCCCGGCGTGCGGGTCGCCACCTCGCTCGCCGAGGCACTCGATGGGGCCGACGCGGTGATGGCCCTCCGCGTGCAGCTCGAGCGCTCCGCCGGCGGCGGAGTCAGCTCGCTGCGCCAGTACACCGCCACCTGGGGCCTCACCGAGCAGCGCCTGGGAATGGCCCGACCCGGTGCCCCGCTCCTCCACCCGGGTCCGACCAACGAGGGCGTGGAGCTCACCGCTCAGCTCGCGGGAAGCGAGCGCAGCCTCATCGGCCGCCAGGTCACCAACGGGGTGGCCGTTCGCATGGCCGTCCTCAGCCTGCTCGACGCATGAACGCCTTGACCGCGCCGCTCGCCGTCCGTGGACGGTTCGGCAGCCTGGCCGATGCGCCGGCCAGCCTGGTGCTGGCCGGCGTGCGGGTCGTGGACCCGGTCACCGGCACCGACGAGGTCCGCGACCTCGCCATCGTCGACGGACGAATCGCCGATCCGGCACAGGTGCCGGCCGGCACGCCGCGCCACGATGCCACGGGGCTGATCGCCGTCCCCGGCCTGTGCGATATCCACACCCACCTGCGGGAGCCCGGGGGCGAGGGCTCGGAAACGATCGAGACGGGCGCGCGGGCCGCCGCCCGCGGCGGGTACACGACCGTCTGCGCCATGCCGAACACCGATCCGCCGCTCGACGAGGAGGCGCGCGTCGCCTGGGTTGAGCAGCTCGGCGCCGGTGCAGCGTGCCGGATACGAGTCGTGGCCGCCGCCACCCGTGGCCGCGCCGGGGAAGCACTGACCGACGCCGCCGGGCTCGCCGCGCTCGGGGTGGTGGGCTTCTCCGACGATGGGGCCGCCATCCCCACCGCTCGCCTGGCGCGCGCCGCGCTCACGGCCCTGGGCCCGGTGGGCCTGCCGCTCATCGAGCACCCCGAGGATCCGACCCTCGCGGCCGGCACGGTCATGCGCGCCGGCCCGACCGCCTCGCGCCTGGGCCTGCCGGGCTGGCCGCCCAGCGCGGAGCTCGTCGTCGTCCAGCGCGACCTGGCCCTGGCCGAGGAGACTGGCGGGCGGCTGCATCTCACGCACCTGTCCACAAGAGCGTCGCTCGACGCCGTCCGCGCGGCGAAGGCGCGCGGCGTGCGGGTCACCTGCGACGTTACGCCGCACCACCTGGCTCTCACGGATGCCTGGGTCGCGGGCGATCGGTCCTTCTCGTGGGAGGACCCGGGCACGCCCGCCACCGACCGCTTCGGTGCGCCGCTCGACCCGGGCCGCGCGTACGACGGGTCCTGTCGCGTCAACCCGCCACTCACCACGCGTGCCGACGCGCTGGCGCTCCTCGACGGCGTCGCGGACGGGACGGTGGACGCCATCGCCACCGACCATGCTCCGCATCCGCAGGAACGCACGCTCGTGGAGCTGGCCGCGGCATCACCGGGCCTCATCGGCCTGGAGCTGGCGCTCTCGTTGGGGCTGGCGGCGGTCGAGGCGGGACGCCTCGCGCTTCCGCAGCTGATCGCCGCACTCTCGACGCGGCCGGCGGCCCTCATCGGCGAGGAGCGGAGCCTGGGCCCCGGCGCACTGGCCGAGATCGCGGTCTTCGACCCGGCCGCGCAATGGCGCGTCGAGCCGGAGAGCCTGGCCTCGGCATCGTCCAACACGCCGCTCCTTGGCCGCGAGCTGCCGGGCGTCGTGCGCCTCACCGTGGCAAACGGCCGGATCACCTGGGACGCGCTCCAGACCGATCGACCGGCGTGAAGCGCTCCCGTCGCGGCGCCTCGATGGCGACGCCGCGTGTGCATCCGCGGCCCGGATATGGGACCATCGCGGGCGCCACGTGACCATCGCCCCCGGGAGCCGCATGTCGATCCGCTACAACGAGGAGCTCGACCCCAACGAGGGCCCGAGCTTCACCGAGTTCGCGATTCTCGCGACCCTCTTCGCGGGCATCCTGCTGCTCATCCCGGTCGGCGTCTTCACGCTGAACTGGCCGGTCTGGGTGCTGGGCCTGCTCATGATCGTGGACCTCGGTCTCCTCTTCCTGGTCAGCATGACCGCGGTCTTCCTGCTCCGCGTCTTCTTCGCCGATCGGCGTCGCGGTCGGGGCCGTACGATCGGGGTGGCCAAGGAGCCAATGGTGATCAGCACCCGGGAGACGCCGCCATCGGACCCCGAAGCAGCGGAGCAGACCCATGACACATGACCGCCACGACCTGGCGATGCGAACCGGACGGGGGATCGCGCTCGTGGCCGCCATGGGTGCCGCCGTCGGAGGCGCTTCCACGAGCCGAGGCAGGGATGGATCCTAGATGCCGTTGATGGTCACGTTCTTCAACGTGCGCAAGGGCCGGGACATGCTCTTCAAGCGAGGCATGCGCCACTTCTTCCCTCGCAGCGCGCGCCGCTACGAGACGGAGTTCGGCATCCGCTTCGTGGGGTGGTTCAACGTGACCGAGGGGTCCACCTGGGACAACGTGATCATCCTGGACCTGCCCAACTACGCCGTCCTCGACCAGCTCTACGCAGACCCCAGCACGCGCGGCCTGGGCCACCGGGTCGCGGAGTCGGTGTTCGACAAGAAGCACACCATCTTCCTTAGAGAGCGGATGGGCCCCGACTTCGTGTACCACCCGTGAGCTCGGATCGCATCGCCGCGCTGCGCGCGCTGGCCGAGGAGGCAGAGCTCGAGCGACGCGACTTCCTCTACGAGGCCACCGAGCAGCTGCGCCGCTTCCTGGACGCCAACCGCGATCGCTTTCGCGAGATCGGCTCCCTGGTGCTGGTCGACGACGACCAGGACTACCTGGTCTACCGACCCATCGAGGAGACCTGGGTTACCCGGCTCACCTACCAGGATCCCGCCGACAGCGAGTGGTACGACGAGGAGCAGGCGGTCGAGGCGGTCAGCGAGATCGTGGAGCTCTACAACCCCGGGGACATCTTCGCCTGGCTGATCGAGGCGGCCAAGGACCCCACGGCCCATCTCCTCCCGGCCGACGTGCTGGCCGCCGACGAGGCGCCCGGGGACGAGGAGGAGCCCGAGCACGACTGGCAGCGCGAGCTCCCGCCGCAGCAGCAGGAGACCATCGCCGCCCAGCGCCTCTGGCAGCTGGCGGACGCCTACCGCGGCCAGATCAGCACCCAGCAGACGCAGACGCTCCGCGAGTTCGTGGCCAACGCGGAGGAGGTCCTGGCCAGCACCGGCGACCTGGACCTGCTCGACGATGGCGAGGACACGCTCGTGCTTCGCGCCGACGGCCGGTTCGAGACGAGCCTCGACCTGACCGATCTGCCGTCCGGATCCGCGCACTCGATCGAATCGCACCGGTCGGGCCTGACCGTCACCGATGCCCGCACCGTGGCCGAGTTCTACGATCCCGCCGAGGTGCTGGCCTGGGTCACGGACGCGCTGAACGAGCGCTATCCGCACGTCGACTTCAGCGCGGTCTACGAGTAGCGGACGAATGGCGTCCCCGACCCCGGATCCCGCCGAGCTCGCCGCGGCGAGCATCGGGGAGCTCTTCGTCCGATCCGGGGCCCTGCGCGAGGGGCACTTCCTGCTCAAGAGCGGCCGGCACTCCGGGCGCTACCTCGAGAAGTTCCTCGTCCTGCAGTACCCCGCCTTCGCCGTGGAGATCGGGCGCCGCTTCGCGGGTGCGCTGGCCGAGCACGAGCCGACCCTGGTGGTCGGACCAACCACCGGGGGCGTGCTGCTTGCCTTCGAGACGGCGCGCCAGCTGTCCCATCAGCTGGGATACGGCGTGCGCGGGGTCTTCGCCGAGCCGGTGAACGGCCCCGACGGGCTTCCGGCCGGTCGCGCCCTGCGCCGGGGCTGGCCGCTGAGTGACGACGAGCGCGTGGTGCTCGTTGACGACATCCTCACCACCGGGGCATCGCTGGTGGAGACCGCCGACGCGGTCGCAGACGCGGGCGCGACGCCGCTTGCGGCGGCGGTGATGGTCGACCGCTCGGCCGGACCCGTGCCGATCGACATCCCGCTCCATGCCCTGGGCCGCATCGAGATCCCGTCCTGGACGGCCGAGGAGTGCCCGCTCTGCGGGAAGGGCCTTCCGCTGGAGAAGCCCGGCTCAAGCCGGATCAGGTGATCGCGGCCTCCCCGCGCTCCACCCACGGCGCCCGCCAGTCCGGGGCGCTGAACGGCTGACCGAAGTAGATCCGCTCTCGCCAGACGAGGCCGTCGCGCAGCTCGACCAGGCTGACGCCCAACCAGCGCGAGCCGTCGGCGTAGTGGATGATCATCTCGCCCCACCAGCAGTCCCCGCACCCGCCGATGCCCAGGGGCTCGACCCGCGGCAGCCCCTCCGGCCGATGGGTCCGCATCCCCACGTAGGCGTCGTGGCTCAGGATCCGCTCGCCGGACTGGGGCCAGACCATCTGCCAGTCGGGGTGACGCAGGCTGCCCTGCAGCGCATAGTCCTCGTCCCGGTTGGCGAAGAAGTAGCGCTGGACGGTCGCCTCGCTGGACTCCATGGACGGCACCTCCTTTGACCGCACTCCCGTGACGGAGGATGGAGAGTCTTCCGCCGGCGGTCAACGGTCAGTCGGCCCGTTCGATCCGGGCCCTTGCCAGGTAGGGCGCCATTTCGTGCGCACGCACGAAGTGGTCGCCACGCATCGCGACGTCAGTCCTCGAGGCCGGGGCCGGCACCGACGTCGCCACCGGGTCGCACGAAGCCCTCGCCCTCCCGTGGGATCGGCTCCTCCCAGGTGACCTGGGTGATCCTGCCCGGTGGCCAGGCGCCGTCTGGCGGGACGACCCCCTCCTCCGCCTCGATGGGGATGCCGATGGGGGCCACGAAGTAGCGACCCGCCAGCGCCCGCGCCTCGCGGTCGAGGGCGAATCCGGCCTTCGCGCGGTGGAACGTGACGGTGACATCGGCCCGGACGACGGGGCTCGAGTGGCCGCCGCCGGTGAGGTCGACACGGGTCGGCGTGTCCACCGCGACCACGCTGCACGGGCGTCCCGCGGCTCCCGCGTGCGTGCGGATCGCATTGACCAGGTCCACGGCGGTCGAGATCGGCTCGCGCAGCGGCCCGGAGGCCCCGCTTCCGAGAAGCGCGTCCACCACCACGGTCGCCGGTGCCAGCCGAGAGCGCAGCTTCCCGACCAGCTCGGGGGTTGGCGCCACGAACAGATCCAGGCTTCCCGCCGACGCCATCGCCTGCAGCGCGGTCCAGTTGTGGGCCGCCGCGTGGCCGGTGTGCGAGCCGCCGATGCGCGACGCGTCGCCCACCAGCACGGCCGTGACCCGCTGGCCGGTCGCCGCCAGCCGCCGGGCCACCACGAAGCCGTCACCGCCGTTGTTGCCCGGTCCGCAGAGGACCACGACCAGCGGTGGCTCGGCGAGCGGTCCGCCGGGGCCGCGAACGGTCTCAGCCAGACGGGCGAGCTCAACGAGAACGAGCTCGGTCACCGCAGCACCGGCGCTCTCCATCAGCGCGTCCTCGGCGATCCCCAGGCGCTGGGCCGCGGCGTCGATCTCGGCCATCTCGGCCGCACCGATCAGCACGGGGACGCTGCGCGCCCGCGCGCCATCGGGAGGGTCTGCGGCCGGCGGGGTTCCGGGTCCGGCCGACGGATCGGCCGGATCGGTCACTGCAGGGTCTTGAGGTAGTCGACCACGGTCTGAATCTGCTCCGCGGTCAGGTTGTACGGCGCAGCGCCAAAGGGCGGCATGCCGCCGCGCATGGCCGGGTCGGAGACGGCCGGATCGGTTCCGGTGATCCAGATGTTCATCCAGTCCTCGGGGTGATCCGCATACAGCTGCTGGAGGTTGGGGACCGTGGGACCGTTCTGCAGCCCGTGGAGGTTGGGGAAGTTCCCCGAGCCTTCCAGGTTCTGCCCGTGACAGCCTTTGCACCCGGCCTGGTTGATGATCGCCACCGCGGCCGCGGCCCCACCACCCCCCGCGCCCGGCGAGGCGGACGGGTTGCCGGCGATGGGCGGGTTGTCCCCGGAGACGTTCGAGGCGAAGTAGACGAGGCCCACCAGGAGGACGAAGACGGTGAAGCCCACGGCCCAGGGGGGCAGCCCGCCGCGGGTCTGGATGGGCGTGCGTACGGTCATCGGGTCAGTGTCCTGCGGCAGCGGTGCTGACGTCGGGCGTCGGAACGCCGTAGTCGGCAGGATGGCCGCTCGTGTAGAGGAGGAAGAGGTTGGCGAGCATTGCCAGGCTGCCCAGCGCGGCAAGCCCCAGCCCACCGGCGGCAGCGAGACGGAACAGCAGCACCGTCGAGTCGATGGTGTCGGCGCTGACCGCCTGCGCCATGAGGGAACCCTCGATGATGCCGCCCCCGATCATCGACAGGCCGCCGATGGCGGAGCCGGCGAAGATCGCCCAGAGCTCCGCATCGGTCAGGAAGCCGCCGCTCCAGCCGCGGCGCAAGAGCCGGGGGGCAGCGTGCTCGATGAACGCAGCGAATGCGAGGGTACCCCCGCCCAGGACGGCGATGACGGTCACGCCCAGGCCCCAGTCGGTGCCGGCGGTCAGCGTCCGTACGCTGCGCAGGGCCCCCACACTCTCGAGGAGCGATGCCCCGGTCAGGAAGACGAGCGCGCTCACCGCGAGCGGGATGGAACCCGCCGAGAAGAGCAGCGTCCACCGGCCGCTCATGGTCCCCAGCATGTTCGCCACGGCAAGGAAGACCGGCGCAATGAGCAGGAGCGTGCCGGCCTGGCCGAGCGAGGTGATGACGTAGGGCACCGAGGGATCGACGAGAGCGCCGACCGCGGAGAGACCGCCGAAGGCGACCCACCCGGCCAGGGCCAGGTAGGCGAGCCCGTTCGAGTAGAGCGGGTTGCGCGTCGCTCTCGGGATCACGTAGTAGAGCGTCCCCAGTGCCGCGCCCAGGACCCACAGGGTGACGATCCCGCGCGCGGTGAAGGCCCAGAGGAGCAGGTTGTTCGTGTCACCCAGGCTCACGACGCTGGGCACGGCGGCGAGCGTCATGCAGCCGAGGAGCGCCAGGAGGCCGATGCCGAAGTACGCGAGCCCGACGTAGGCAATGGAGCGTGCCGCCGCAACGGTGCCCCAGAACGCTCCGTTGATCGCCAGCAGACCCAGGAGGGCGAGTGCCTGCACCGGCAGCGGGAACTCGGAGAGGCTGGCGGTGCCCGAAGCGCCCTTGACATAGAGGAGCGCCACGCCAGCCGCAACGGCCACGTTCCAGGCCCCCGCACCCAGCATGGCGAGGGGCTCGCTCATGAGGCGCCGCCCGGTGAGCCGCGGGGTGGCAAAGAAGATGGCGGCGAAGGCCGCATTCGAGATCCAGCCATACACGAGCGCGTCCAGGAACGCCGGCTGCACCGTTGCGCGCGTGACGTCGATGGTGATGCCGGAGCCGATGGCGACGGAGAACGACGCCTTGAGTACATCCGGAAGCAGTGCCTGCCCCGCCGCCAACGCCCCAATCCCGGCGGCGGCGGCGAACCACAGGGCCGAGACCACCAGGAATGCGGTGGCGGCGCTGTCCGGCGCGCTGGGAATCAGCGTCTGGCGAGGTCGGGGTGGCTCGTCGTACGGACGGAGCTTGCTGGTCATTGTCGCGCGAAGACCCTCCGGGCACGGTCCCTGTCGGGACGGTCGACGGGATCTGGGCTCCGACGTGGCCAACGGAACCCGGGAAGCGCTCGGGCGATCCCGCGCCGCATTGTAGCGGACGCTCCTCCGCGCGGGGAGCCCCTGTTCACGACGAAACCCGCCTGGCGGGAGGCGGGTTTCGAGTCTGGGAGTCTTTGGTTGCGGGGGACGGATTCGAACCGACGACCTTCGGGTTATGAGCCCGACGAGCTACCGCTGCTCCACCCCGCCCCGAGACTGTACGCGGCCGGGCCTCATCGGTCAAACGCCATCCGACCCTATTTCTTGCGCTTGAAGAGCACCCGGAGCGACAGGAACATCACGATCGCCACGACCTGCCCGCCCAGGATGATCCGGTTCAGGTCGAGGGCCGGCTCCCAGCGGACGGACCCCTCGCGGATCACGAAGACGCCCACCGGGCGCGCCGTCAGGCCGAACCCGCCGCCGCCGTTGTTCTCGGCGTCACCGCCACCACCACCGCCGCCCCGGACCTTGGCGACGGGGATGACGGTGGTGCCGTCTCGCTCGATGGGATCGCCGTACACACGGCGCACGGAGAGCGCCTCCTGCGTCCCGCGCACCATTTCGTCGATATTCACCCTTCTCCTCCTTCTGAGCCGGTCACCGCGAAGATGGGCCAGGTGCCCGGCAGCCCTTTCAGCTCTGCGGTTCCACGGTCTGCGAACGTGATGCCGGACCCCGCCACCAGGTCGCGGACGGTGGCCGAGACGAGGATCTCGCCAGGCCCCGCCTGGGCCGCGATTCGCGCCCCGATGTGGACCGCGATGCCGCCCAGCTTGCCGGCGATCTGCTCGCACTCCCCGGTGTGCAGCCCGCAGCGGATGGCCAGGCCGATGGCGGCCAGCTCCCCGATCGCTGCCAGCGCGCAGCGGATGCCGGGGGCCGGCGTGGCGAAGCTGGCGAGGAACCCGTCGCCGGCATTGTCGATCTCCGTTCCGCCGAAGCGGGCCAAGCTGTCCCGCACGACGGCGTGATGGCGCTCGAGCAGCTCCCGCCAGGCCGTGTCCCCGACCTGCGCCAGCCGCTCGGTCGAGGCGACGATGTCGGTGAAGAGCAGCGTGGCCAGGACCCGGGTTGCCGGAGCGGGGGGCGACGGCGTTCGACGTGCCGGCCTCGCAGGCGGCGCGGCCTCGTCGAGGATGGCGAGCAGGGACGGGGACGGGCCGCCATCGGTCCAGGGCAGGACTGGTTCGCCCGGCAGGGACCGATGGCGGGCTCCGCGGATCCGCGACGCAATGGTCAGCCCCATCGAGGCGGGGTCGCCGGAGGTGTCAGCGACGATGGTCGGCACCGCAATGTTGGCCAGCACGTCCTCGCCGGGCTGGGCATGGGGGCTCTCGAGCTGCGCCACCTGGCGAATCAGCTCGTCCAGACCGCCCTCCCACTGGTCTGGGCGTCGCACGAGGTCGCCGATCCCCGCGAACGGGCCGCTCCTGGGAATCAGCTCCGCGAGCCCGGACAGCAGCGCGGGTCCCTCGGCGGTGGTCCCCTGGGCCGCGGGCTCGGTTCGCGTGGCCCGGAACCGGTTCCACCAGTCGCGAGCCATCCGCAGCGACTGCTTCGCCTCCGCAAGATCGGCGGCCAGCTCCGCACGCTCGTCTGGCTTCATGTGCTCCACCGGCAGCCTGGCGCCCTGGGCCTCACGGCCGCGAGGCGGTACCGCCGGAACCGGCAGCGAGGCGGGAGCCGGGACCGTCCAGTCGCCGGCCACCAGCTCCCCGGCGAACGAGCCATAGAGGACGAGCCGCGACGCCCATCCCGGACTCGTTGCGATCGCCAGCGCCGCGACGACGGCACCACCCTCGACACCCAGCAGCGTGGCCTCCGCCACGCCGGCATCCTCAACGACGGCACGGACAGCGCCGATGCGACGGTCGGTGCCAATGACCTCTTCCGTCGCAGCCTCCCGTCCCCAACCGTCGAGGAGCACCAAGAGCTGCCAGCCTCGCTCGACCAGCGCGGTCGCAAAGGCGTTGAAAGCGGACTCTCCGGCGGACCCGTAGGGTTCCTTCCTGTCGGGCACGACCACCAGCCAGCGACCGGTTACGTCGCCATGGGTTCGGTAGGCGATGGGTCCGCTGGGGCTGGGGGCGAAGCGCGTGTCGGCGACCACGCCCGACAGTGTAGGCAATGGCCGCCGTGAGGGACCCCGTCAGGTCGGGCGATGGGCCCCCGGCTCCATCTCGACCATGGCGTGGTGAATCCCGTGGTGATCCAGCAGCGCGAGGTACGGATCGGGGTCGAGCGCCTCGGGCGCCAGCACCCCGCTCCCGGCCCACGTGCCGCTCGCCAGCAGCTCCATGGCGATCACAGGGTTGAACCCCGTCTGCCAGCCCACGACCTGGGACCCGGTACTGCGCAGCGTCTCCTGCGCATCGGCCATCTGGTACAGGTACACCTCGCGCGGCTTGCCGTCCTTGCGCCCGATGACCCAGGTGCCCACGATGGCGCGGCCCACCATCCGGTCGCCCAGCCTCGCGGGATCCGGCGTGACCGCGGCGAGCACGTCGCGCGGGCTCACCGTGCCGCCCTTGACGGTGACCGGCTCGGTGCTGTCCATGCCCAGCGCGTGGATGGTCCGCAGCTTGTCGATGAAGTCGCTGCCCAGCGCGTACTTGAAGGTGACCCGCTTCGCGTCGAGGTAGCGCGGAACCAGGAGCACCTCCTCGTGCTCCACGTTCACGCATTCGACCGGGCCGATGCCCTCCGGGAAGGGGAACTGCTCCGGTGCGCTGAACGGCTCGGTGGTGATCCAGTCGTGCCGATCGCCACGCCACTCGACCGGCGGGTTCAGGCACTCCTCGATGGTGGTCCAGATGCTGAAGACCGGGGCGAACGCGTATCCCTCGATCCGCAGGTCGCCACCGTCGCGCACATGGATCTCGTCGATCTCGTCGAAGAGATGCTTCGCCGCGTACGCGGCGAACACGTCGGTGAGCCCCGGATCCATGCCCATCCCCAGCAGGGCCAGGCGCCCGGCCGCCTTCCACTCCGCGTCCCGGGCGAACTGCTCGTCGCCGAGCTTCACCCCCGGCCGATGGAACGGGTCGTCCGGGTGCGCGCGCGAGAGGCTGGTCGCCATGTCCATGTAGTTCGCGCCGGCTGCCAGGGCCCCGTCGAAGATGGGCATGACGAAGCGCGGGTCCACCGCGTTCATCACCAGGTCGACCCGGTGGCGCCGGGCGGCATCGGCGACGCTGGACGCCTCGCGGGCGTCGATCTGCTCGACCGGGAACCGCTCGGGGTCGCCGAGCTCGCGCGCCAGGGTCTCGGCGCGGTCGACGGCGTAGTCGGCGAGGACCATCGCCTCGCACCAGTCTCTGCGGGCGGCCATCCGGGCGATCGCGTCGCCCACGGTGCCGACACCGACCAGGAGGATTCGCATGAGCGTGACCTCGCGTGCGTGAGTACCGATACCGGGCACGCGTCTGCGCAACAGGATCTCGCCTGCCGGCACGCCGCCGGGAGCCGATGCCCCAATCAGTGATCGATCAGGGCCAGGGGCGCGATCTCGGTGGCGTTGCGCTCACTCTACCAAGGATTCCGCGAGATGTCGTGATCACGCGTACTCGAGGCCCGAGCGGACGAGGGTCCCCCGCATGCGCTGGATGCCGAGCCGGATCCGGCTCTTGACGGTGCCGAGAGGAACCCCGGTGTGCTCGGAGATCTCGCTGTGCGAAAGGCCGCGGAAGAAGGCAAGGCCGATGGCGTGTCGCTGCTCGTCCGGGAGCCCGTCGACGGCCGCGCGCACCAGGTCCCGGTCGAGGGCGCCCACGACCTCGTCGACGACGAGCGGGGCGGGGTCCACCATCGATTGCAGGTGCTCCGCGTCATCGTGGCCTGGCCGGGCGAGCCGCTCGCGCGGCGAGCGAACCAGGTCGATGGCCCGGTTGCGGACGATGGTCGCCAGCCAGGTGCGCACCGAACCGCGTGCGACCGCGTAGGTGGGTGCCTTGCGCCATACGGCCAGGAAGGCGTCCTGGACCACGTCCTCCGCGCGGGCCCCATCTCCGAGGATCCGGACGGCCACGGCGTGGGCAAAGAGCCGGTAGCGTTCGTGCAGGACGGCGAGGCTCGCCTCATCGCCGAGGCCGATGCGCTCGAGAAGGAGCTCGTCGCTGAGTGTCGCGTTGTCCATTCGTGGTCTCCCGCTGCCGGCCCGTCCCGGGCCCGCTGCATACTGTTCAGGGTTTGTTGAGGGTCTGGGCGGACTGTAGGGCGTGGTCCTGCCGCTTGTCAAGCCCCTGTTCAGTGATATCATTGACAAACCATGTACAGAATCGGTGAAGCCGCGACCCGCAGCGGCGTGAGCGTTCCGCTGCTCCGCGCTTGGGAGCGGCGATACGGCGTTGTTTCGCCGCGGCGCACGGCGGCTGGATATCGCCTCTACGACGACGAGGCCGTGGCACGGCTGCGAGCCGTCCGTTCCCTCGTGGAGTCGGGCTGGGCCGCACGACAGGCGGCGGCCCACGTGGCGAGCCTTTCCGCCGAGGCGCTGGCGGCGTCCATCGCCACGGCAGATGCGGCCGCTGCCGGGGTTCCCGACGGGACCGCCGCCGCCGCCCTCGTCCGCCGGTTCACCGCCGCCGCGCGGCGGGTCGATCCCGTCGAGGCCGGCCGGGTCCTGGACGAGGCCTACGCCGCGACGTCGTTCGAGGCGGCGACGGAGCGAGTGGTGCTTCCCGCCCTCGTCGCGGTGGGTGAGGCATGGTCCAGCGGAGATCTCGACGTCGCGGCCGAGCACGCCGCCAGCAGCGCGGTCCTGCGTCGCATCGGCGCGGCCTTCGACGCGGCCGGCCGCGCGGTCGGCGCCCCGGTGGTGCTCGTCGGCATGCCGGCCGGCGCCCAGCACGAGATCGCGGCGCTGGCCGTCGCCACGGCCGCGCGCCGAGCCGGGCTTGACGCGATCTACCTGGGTCCCAACGTCCCGACCGATGCATGGCTCACCGCCGTCGCGGAGACCGGCGCACGAGCCGTGGTGCTCGGCACGGTCATGACCACGGAGGTCCCGGTTGCGCGGGAGGCACTGTCACGGCTGCGTGAGGCGCACCCGGGCCTGGTGCTGGCCGTGGGCGGCCGAACCTCGGACGCCGTGGCGACCGATGGAACGATCAGGCTCCCGGATTCGATTGCCGACGCGGTGGCCGCGCTGCGGGGAGCGCTCCTCGGCAGCTAGGGCGCACCCGGCCCCCCCGTGTCAGCCGATGAGCTGGCGCAGGGCGAAGACCACGTTCGCCGGGCGTTCCGCGAGGCGCCGCATGTACCACGCGTACCAGGCCTCGCCGTAGGCGATCAGGTCCCGCACGACGTACCCCGAGCGGGCGAGCCGGCGCTGCTCGCGCATCCGGATCCCGTACAGCATCTGGATCTCGAAGCAGGTGACGGGCATCGCGGCGCTCCGGGCGAAGTCCGCGATCCGCTCCACCAGCTCCACGTCGTGCGTCCCCAGGCCCAGGCGCAGGTCACCCGCGGCGGCGGCAGGCAGCATCAGCACCGCGAGCGACTGGTAGGCGGCGTTCACCTCGGCCCGGCTGCGGAAGGCCATGCTCCGCGGCTCGTCGTAGGCCCCCTTCACCAGCCGGATGGCCGGCTTGAGCGGCAGGAGCCGATGGACGTCGTTGGGCGTGCGCCGCAGGTAGGCCTGCAGGCAGATGCCCAGCGCCGGGTGCTCGGCCCTGACCTGCTCGTAGAGGGTGATGGTCGCCTCCGTGTAGGCGCTTCCCTCCATGTCGATCCAGGCGATGCCGCCCAGCCGCCCGGCATGATCCGCGAGGGAGCCCATGTGCGTGGCGGCGGCGTCCGGGTCGAGGTCAAGGCCGAGCTGGGTCAGCTTGACGCTGATCTCCGCGTCGAGGCCGCGCTGCTCGATCTGGTCGAGGAGCGCGTGGTAGTGATCCGCGACGGCCTGGGCCTCGCCAAGGTCCACCAGGTTCTCGCCGAGGCGGGTGAACAGGATGCCGATGCCATCGGTCCTGAACGGCTCGGTGGCCTCCAGGGCCGCCTCGACCGTCTCGCCCGGCATGAATCGGCGCACCGCCCGCCGGGCGAACGGCAGGCGCGGCAGGTGATCCTTGAGCCACGCGTTGCGGGCCATCCAGAGCAGGATCGTGCGCATGAGTCCGCTGAGCCTAGCACGCGCCCGGAGCGGCGATGGCCCTTGTCGAGGCCGGACCGATCAGGCCGGGATGCCCTCCCGCCGCACGGGGAAGAGCCGCGCGACCGCCTCGGGCCAGTGCTGCTGGACCACGGCACGCCTGGGCTTGCCCAGCGACGTCAGCTCGCCATCCTCTTCGGTCAGCTGCCGGGGCAGGAGCGCCACCCGTCGCGGCCGCTCCCAGGCGGGGAAGCTCGACAGGAGGCGCCGGACCTCGCTCTCCATGAGCTCCTGGATCTCGGGCGAGACGGCGATCGCGGCCAGGTCACCGCCCGCCAGGGCCAGCTCCTGCGCGATGGCCCAGCGCCTGATCTCGGCCGCATCGGGCGTCACGAGGACGCCGGTCCGCTCGCGGCCCTCGCCGACGATCACGGCCTGCTCGATGAACGGTGAGCCGGTGAGCGCCATCTCCATGGGCGCCGGCGCCACCTTCTTGCCGTTGCCCAGCACGATCAGGTTCTTGATCCGGTCGGTGATGACCAGGAGCCCGTCCGGGTCGAACTCGCCGATATCCCCGGTATGGAACCAGCCGTCGGCGTCGATGACCCGCGCGGTCTCCTCCGGCAGACCGAGGTAGCCGCGCATCACCTGCGGGCCGCGGGCCAGGATTTCGCCCGTGGCGCGTTCGATGGCGATCTCCGTTTCCGCGAACGGATGCCCCACCGTCCCGAACTTGAAGGTCCCCGGGCTGTTGAGGGTGAGGAACGGCGCCGTCTCGGACAGCCCGTACCCCTCCAGGATCTGCATGCCCACGGCGTAGAAGAACTCCCCCACCTCGCGAGGGAGGGGGGCACCGCCGCACGCGAAGAAGCGGAGCCGGCCGCCGGTCCGTGCCCGGATGGATGCGAAGACGAGCTGTCCGGCGAGCCACAGCTGGAGGCGGAGCAGCAGCCCCTCGCGGCGGTGGGCCAGGTGGTTCGCATAGCGGCGCGTGCCAAGGGCGATGGCCCAGCGGAACAGCCTTCGCTGCAGGGCGGGCCGCCGCTCCACGTCGGCCATCACCCGCCGCCGGATGCGCTCGAAGAACGGCGGGACGCTGAGCATCACGGTGGGGCGCACCTCGACGAGATTGGAGGCCCAGCGCTCCATGACCGGCTCTGCGAAGGCGACCGTAACGCCGATGGCGAGGGGCGCGAACATCCCGGCGGCCCGCGCGTACATGTGGCTCAGCGGCAGGATGGTGAGCGCCAGGTCGTCCGTGGTGAAGGGGATCGCCTCCAGCACCGCGTAGCAGTTGTGGATGATGTTGCCGTGGGTCAGCACCACGCCCTTGGGCGTCCCCGTGGAGCCCGAGGTGTGGACGATGGTCGCCACGTCGTCCGGGGAGATGGCCGCCCAGCCCTCGCGCCAGGCCGCACGCGAGTCGTCGTTCACATCAGCCGGTGTCAGCGAGAACAGGGTGGGAACCGGGACCTCGTCGCCATCGGCCTCGTCAAGGACGACGATCGATCGAATGCCCTCCATGCCGTCGATGATCGGTCGCAGACGGTTGAGGAGTCTGCGGCTCTCCAGCAGCACCACCTCGGCCTCGACGTTGCGCAGCATGAACGCCACGACGTCATCCGCCTCCGCGGGGTGGATGGGACAGGTGACCGCCCCCAGGGCCAGGCTGGCAAGGTCGGCGATCAGCCACTCCGGCCGCGATCCGCTGATGATGGCCACCCGCGTGCCTCGGCCAACACCCAGGGAGGCAAGCCCCAGCGACGCCTTGAGGATTCGCTGGCCCATCTGGGCATAGGAGCAGCCGGCCCACGCGTCGTCCTGCTTCCAGCGCAGCGCTTCGTGGTCGCCGTGTGCCTCGATGGTGCGCCACACGAGCTCGACCAGGCTGCGCGCCCGCTGGTCGGGTGGCAGCTTGAGCGGTGGGCCGCGGCGGATGTCGAGATCCGTTGACGCCATTGCGCACAGGGATGGCACATGAAGCCGGCCTCGACAAGTGCCGGGCGGCCTCCCGTGCCGCCCGGACCGCGTGATTGGTCGGTTCGGCCCTTCGGACCGGGGGTTGCGCCCGATAGCGTGATGGACGCAAGATCGTCTGCGTCGTTGCCAGCCTCCGCTGGCAGACCACCGCTGTCATCACAACCGCTCGGAGGCTTACGTGACCTACGTCATTGCGGAACCCTGCGTCGACGTCATGGACAAGGCCTGTGTCGACGTCTGTCCCGTCGACTGCATCCATTTCGATGAGGGCGTCGACCGGATCCTCTACATCGACCCGGACGAGTGCATCGACTGCGGCGCCTGCGAGCCCGAGTGCCCGGTCCAGGCGATCTTCACCGAGGACGCCGTCCCGGAGCAGTGGACCGCCTACACCGAGCTCAACGCGATCTGGTTCAGCGACAAGGACGCCGCCCGCGCCCAGCTCGAGACGCTGAAACCCGCCTGACCCGGACCCACAGCCCGATTGCCCGCCGACTCGGCACCGCGGCGCGCGGGCGGCGCGCCGACATCGGCGGTCGCAGCGGGCCAATGCCCTCCGCCCGCCGGCGCACGCAACCCGCATGGCGCGCCTGGTGGTCGCGCTTGTCCCTCGGGCGGCAGCTCAGGACGCGCGATGGTGCTGTCCGTACGCTCGAGTGCGGTGCGTTCGATCATCGGCGGGACGCCGCGGCCGGCGTACCGCGCGGACTGGTCGCGCCGCGAGGGTCGGCGAACCGGGCCGCGCCCTCGCGAGAGCGAGCGTGTCGAGGAAAGCCCGTTGCCGCGGGCAACCGATAATGTCCCGGGCCGTTAGCTCAGGGGTTAGAGCAGGGGACTTTTAATCCTCGTGTCGTGGGTTCGAATCCCACACGGCCCTCCACCAGTGCATCACGCTCGCAGCGCGCGAACCCATTTCCCCGAACTCGCGAGGCAGGGCCTTTTGACGGCGAGCGCAATCGCGGGCATCCTGATCTGCAGATGTCCCGCGTTGGGGCCCGAGCACGCCCGCTGCTGCGGCCCATCCGATTCGCCCTTGATCGCCCGACGCTGGCCGCTGCCCTGTTCTTCTGGCTGACCTGGGGCGAGTCTCGCCTGGTGGTGACGTTGTCGGGCGTGGCCCACGTGCCCATCACCGGGAATCACGTTCACCACCTGGTCTTCGGCGCCCTGCTCCTGCTCGCCGCGGCGACCCTCGACCTCCTGAAGATGGCTCCGCGCCTGCGCCCGGTTCTACTGGGAGTGGGCGCAGCACTGCTGCTCGACGAGTTCGCCCTGATCTGGACTCTGCACGACGTGTACTGGAGCCGTGCGGGTCACCTCTCGATCTTCGTTGCTGCCGCATTCGGCTCCGGCCTCACGCTGGCAGCTGCCCGCGACCTGCTCCGCGAGCGGCGCCGCTCGCGCAGGCTCGAGCGCGCCAACGTCCGGGAACACGGATTCGAGTCGCCTCCCGGCGTGGCAGTGCCGGTTCCGGTCTCGAATCGTCCGGCGCCATAGGCCGGAGCCATGCTGGTGGTCCCCCGGATCCGGCCACGCCCGCCGGGGGCGACGTGATCGACGGTCAGGCGGCTCCCACCCGATCCGACCAGGCGGACACCGGATGCGCGACCCCTTTCAGCTCCAGGTCCCGGCCGGACAGGGTGGAGGCGTCGTAGCCCGCGGCCCGCAGGGCCGTGTCGCTGATCAGCAGCTCGCCTGCGGCCGCAACGGAGCTGAGCCGCTCGGTGATATTGACCGCGTCGCCGATGGCGGTGAAGTCCGTCAGGGCGCCTGCCTCGCCCAGGACGCCGACGTAGGCGGTCCCGGTGTGGACCCCGATCCCCACCGGCAGGGGCCGCACCGCGGCCGGGATTCTCGAGGAGGTCGCCGTATCGCGCAGGATGCGACGTGCGGCATCGATCGCCCGCGCGGCGTGATCGATCCCGGCAAACCCCGGCACGAAGAGGGCGAAGATCCCGTCGCCCAGGTACTTGTCCACTGTCCCGCCAGGCTTCTGGATCGCGTCGGCGGCAATCGCATAGAAGGCATTGAGCAGCTGTCCGTACTCGCGCGCGCTCATGCGCGCGGCCAGTCCCGTCGAGTCGCGGAGGTCCGCGAAGAGCAGGGATAGCTCTATCTCCGCGCCGCCCTGGTTGCGCTCCATCAGCCGCAGGCACGAGCCGCACAGCGACGGGTTCTTGTCCCACCGACCAAATCCCAGGCGGCCCAGAATCGGCCCGAAGGGTGCCCGGTACGGGGCATAGCACAGCTTGCAGCGCGGGTCCGATGGGAGGTGCCTGAAGAGGAACTTCAGCCGCGCAAGGCCGGGCGGCGGCGCACCATCGCCGGTGAGCACCGACCGCCAGCGCTCGTCTGCAGCGGGATCGGGATTCGGGAGCCCGGCGTGCGGATCCTGCGCCGCCATCACCGATCATGGGTCGCGGACATGCGCTTACCGTACGACGGTCGACAACCCACGGTCCTCTGGTCAAACCGGCGTCCAGGTGCAAGACTGGCCGTCCCCTACGGGGTGCATGTGCATGGAGATGGACCGCAATCCGGCGCGCATCGGCGCGTCACACGCGACCTTCCCGGGCGAGTCGCCCTTCCCGCCCATCGGCGACTACGCCTTCCTCTCGGACTGCGAGACCACCGCCCTCGTGGCGCCCAACGGCAACGTCGAGTGGCTGTGCCTGCCGCGGATGGACTCGCCATCGGTCTTCGGCGCGATCCTCGACCGTGATGCGGGCGGCTTCCGGTTCGGGCCGGCCGACGTCATGGTCCCGGCCGCGCGCCGCTACCTCCCGGGGACCATGGTCCTCGAGACGAGCTGGGCCACGCCCACCGGCTGGATCATCGTTCGCGACGTCCTGCTCATCGGCCCGTGGCACCACGACGCCTCGCATTCGACCACCCACCGCCGCGCGCCCACCGACTACGAAGCGGCGCATACCCTGCTGCGCCACATCCGCTGCGTGAACGGCGAGGTGCAGCTCTCCCTGGACTGCGAGCCGGTCTTCGAGTACGGCCGCGTCAACGGAGAGTGGCGCTGGACCGAGGACGGCTACCACCAGGGGGCCTGCCGACCGGCTGACGGCGGGCCGGAGCTGACCCTGACGACTGACCTCAACATCGGCTTCGAGGGCGCCCGCGCCATGGGCCGAACGCTCATCAAGGAGGGCGAAACGCGCTTCGCGGCGCTCTCCTGGGGGGATGTCACGCCGCCGCGCTCCTGCGAGGAGGCCTACCCGCGCCTGGTGTGGACCGCGCACCACTGGCAGCACTGGCTGGCGCGCGGCCGATTCCCGGACCACCCGTGGCGCATCTTCCTGTCGCGCTCGGCGCTGACCCTCAAGGGGCTCACCTACGCACCCACCGGCGCTGTGGTCGCCGCAGCCACCACCTCCCTGCCCGAAACCCCCGGCGGCGAGCGGAACTGGGATTACCGCTTCAGCTGGATCCGTGACTCCACGTTCGCGCTCTGGGGCCTGTACGGCCTGGGCTTCAGCTGGGAGGCCAACGACTTCTTCTACTTCCTGGCCGATGCCGCCGCCTCCGGTGACGAGCTCCAGATCATGTACGGCATCGGCGGTGAGCGCGACCTGCCGGAGTCCACGCTGGATCACCTGCACGGCTACGAGGGCGCCCGTCCGGTCCGTGTCGGCAACGCGGCGCATCGCCAGCGCCAGCACGACATGTGGGGTGCGATCCTCGATTCGATCTACCTCCACACCCGGTCCCGAGACCGCCTCGACGAGCGAATCTGGCCCATGCTCGTGCGCCAGGTCGAGGCGGCCATCGCGCACTGGCGGGAGCCGGACCGCGGCATCTGGGAGGTGCGCGGTGACCCCAGGCACTTCACCAGCTCCAAGGTCATGTGCTGGGTGGCCGCCGACCGCGGGGCGCGCCTGGCGCGGCTGCACGAGGATCACGAGCTCGCCGAGCGCTGGCAGGCGGCCGCCGACGAGATCCGTGCCGACGTCTGCGCCAACGGCGTCGACGAGCGCGGCGTCTTCACCCAGCACTACGACACGCGGGCGCTCGACGCGTCGGCGCTGCTCATCCCGCTGGTCCGCTTCCTTCCCGCCGACGACGAACGGGTGCGGCGCACGGTCCTGGCCATTGCCGACGAGCTGACAGAGAACGGCCTCGTCCTGCGCTATCGAACCGACGAGACCGATGACGGCCTGTCCGGGCGCGAGGGCGCCTTCACGATCTGCTCGTTCTGGCTGGTCTCGGCCCTGGTGGAGATCGGCGAGCTGGACCGCGCGCGTCGCCTCTGCGAGCGGCTCCTCTCCGCGGCGAGTCCGCTGGGCCTGTACGGGGAGGAGATCGACCCGGAGTCGGGACGCCACCTCGGCAACTACCCCCAGGCGTTCACCCACCTGGCCCTGATCAACGCGGTGATGCACGTCATCGAGGCCGAGCGCCATGCCGCCGAGATGGCCATGCCGCTCTCTCCGCGGACGAGCGACGACAGCGACGCCATGGAAGATGCGCCGATGGCGACGGAGACGACGAACGGCGAGCCCGCCGCCGCGCGGCTCACGGACGACCACGGTCGGCTACTATCGGAGGCCGATCCGGCCTATGTCCTCGAACCGGGAGCCGACACGTGACCCCAGACCCCACCCCTGGTTCCGAGCCCGAGCCGCAGGAAGCCGCGCTGGAGCAGAGCGGACCGCTGCTCGCGTCCTGGCTGCTGCTCCTGGTCCTGGCCCTGGTGGTGATCATCGGCCTGCTCATGCTGGCCATGCGCAGCGCCGGCTGAGCCAAGGGTCTAGGCTAGGGGCATGCGTCTCCCACTCATCCCCCGCGAGGAGAAGTTCTTCGACTTCTTCGTGGACGACGCCGCGAACGTCCTCGCCGGGGCCCGCCTCCTCGAGACGTTCTTCCGCACCTACGGCGAGCGCGAGCGGATCGCGGTCCAGCTGCGTGAGCTCGAGCACACCGGCGACCAGATCAGCCACGACATCGGGCACAAGCTGGAAGCCACCTTCGTCACGCCCTTCGACCGCGAGGACATCCACGCGCTCATCAGCCGCCTCGACGACATCCTCGACCTCATCGAGGAAGTGGCCGACACCTGCATCCTCTACCACATCAGCGAGCCCACCCCGGTGGCGGTCCAGCAGGCGGAGATCCTCACCAAGCAGTGCGTCCAGATCCGCGAGGCGCTGACCCACCTGCGCACCTTCAAGGGCCTGGAGAAGTACTGGATCGAGATCCATCGGCTGGAAAATGACGGCGACCAACTGGTGCGCAAGGCGATCGCCGGCCTCTTCCGTGACGGTGACAACCCCCTCGACGTCATCAAGTGGAAGGACGTCTACAGCCTCCTCGAGGACGCGATCGACGCCTGCGAGGACGCCGCGAACGTGATCGAGCGGATCGTCGTCAAGCACGCCTAGCCGCCCCGTCGCGGACGCCGCCGGTTCCACCTCCTCGTCGCCGTCCTCCGCGAAGAGCTCGCCGCCCACCGCGTCGGCCAGTCGCTGCGCAATGGGCCGCCAGTCGAAGCGCCGGGTGACCGTCGAGGCGGGCAGGGTGATGAGCCGCTCGGGCGCCACGAACCCGGGCAGCGTCTGGTCGAGGAGCCGCTCGATCTCGTCGCGGAAGGCATCATTCGTGGACCGGACGCCATCTGGCCGGAGCGTGACATCGGGCAGGAGGCGAACGAGGAGGTCGTAGGTCGGGGCCCAGCAGCGCAGCATCGGCTCGACGCAGAACGGGTCCGAACCACCGGCGGCCCGCAGCAGGTACGCGTAGTTGTCCACCACCGCCCGGTCCGTGATGAGCACGTCGGCGCGATGCGCGAGCTCCAGCTCCTGCTGGACCTGGGTCACGAGGACCCACAGCTGGGACTCCGGGCTGGCCGATTCGTTGATCCCCAGCGGCGAGTGGCGGACGACCTCCTTCACCAGCTCCCAGCTGCGCCCGGCGCGGCTCAGGGTGGCGGCAAAGGATGCCACCGCGGCCGTCTTGCGCACGCCGTGGGAGCCGATGAAGGCGATCTTCGCCGGACGGGGCCAGGATGCGGAGGGGGGTTCATCCACGGTCGTCAAGGGTAGGCCGATGGCGCGGGCTCCGACGGGCTATCCTGCTGGCACATGCACGTCGAGCCGAGCCGGGCCATGAGATGCCCGGTCTGACCCCGCTCCTCCTCGCCGTCCTGGGCCTGGCGGTCCTGTTCGACTACATCAACGGTTTCCACGACACGGCCAACGCGATCGCCACCTCCGTGTCGACGCGCGCGCTCAAGCCGCAGTGGGCGATCGTGATGAGCGCCATCGCCAACTTCGGTGGCGCCTTCCTGGGGACCGCGGTGGCGAAGACGGTCGGCGGCGGACTCATCAGCCAGCAGGCGGAGGGTCAGACCGTGATCGCCGCGGCCCTGGTGGGGGCCATCACCTGGAACCTCATCACCTGGCGAATGGGGATTCCCAGCTCCTCGAGCCACGCGCTCATCGGCGGCCTGCTGGGGTCCGCCGGGATTTCGGCCGGGGTCGGATCATGGAACATCACGGGCATCGGCGAGAAGGTGCTCCTGCCGCTGGTGGCCTCGCCGCTCATCGGCTTCCTCGGGGCCCTGCTCCTGATGGTGGTCATCTTCAACATCTTTCGCCGCGTGCACCCCAAGACCATGAACGACTCGTTCCGGAGGCTCCAGGTGCTCTCTGCCGCGTTCATGGCCTTCAGCCACGGGAGCAACGACGCGCAGAAGACCATGGGGGTCATGACCCTCGCGCTGTACACGGCCGGCGTCATCTCCACCTTCGACGTGCCGCCGCTGGTCATCGTCGCCGCGGCATCGGCCATGAGCCTGGGCACCGCCGCGGGCGGCTGGCGGATCATCAAGACCATGGGCAGCCGGGTCGTGAAGCTCGACCCGGTGCACGGATTCGCGGCCGAGACGACGGCCGCCTCGGTGATCATCGCGGCCTCGCATTTCGGGATGCCGGTGAGCACCACGCACGTGATCTCCGGGGCGATCATGGGAACCGGCGCCTCGGATCGCTTCAACGCGGTGCGCTGGGCGGTGGCGCGCAACATCGGCGTGGCCTGGGTCCTGACCATTCCCGCCGCAGGCATGTTCGCCGGGATCGCCTACCTGATCCTGCACCCAATCCTGGGCTGATCCCACCGGTCGGCGGCGGCGCGGGGGCCGTCAGCGCACGAAGAAGATGCTCGTCAGCAGCACGGCCAGGACGAGCCCGCTGATGGTCGCGTAGAGCCGGTCCCCCTCGAGCGCAAAGGCCACCACCGACGCCGCCACCCGCAGCACCGGCGTCGCCAGCAAGACCAGCAGCCCAAGCTGGGCGATGGCGAAGGGGCGCAGCTCGAGCAATGCCGGCAGCGTCCGGGAGAAGTCCCCAACCTCGTGAGTCGCCGGCTCGGCGCCGATCAGGGAGCCTGTCCAGCCCACGGCGAGTGCCGAGAGGAGGCCGATTGCCATGAGTCCCGCGGCCAGGCTGACCCCGCCGAGCAGCAGGCGGCTGAGCAGGATGCGCAGGGTTCCGACATCGCGCCTGGCCGGTCACAGTCCGACCCCCAACGCTCGCGCCAGCATCTCCAGCGCCACCACGACCAGCACCGGGAGGAAGATGACCCGGACCGTGCGGCTGGAGAGCCGGACGAGCAGCCGGCTGCCGGTGAGCGCGCCGGCGAGGACACCGATCGCCACCGGCGCCGCGATCTGGGCGCTGACATCGCCGCGGGCGATGTACACCCCGGCGGAGGCGGCGGCCGTGACGCCGATCATGAAGTTCGAGGTGGTCGACGAGACCTTGACCGGCAGCCGCATGACGCCGTCCATGGCGAGTACCTTCAGCACGCCGGAGCCGATACCCAGCAGTCCCGATACAAGGCCGGCCACGCCCATGGCCACGAATCCGGCCGGCAGGTGGCGCGGCTCGTACCGCACCCGGCGACCCAGGTGGCTGTCCGGGTAGGTCGCACCCAGCCGCAGCCAGCGCTCGAGGCGTCCGGGCTGCGCCTGTGGCGGCAGTTCCTCTGAGAGCCGGAAGAGCATCTGGGCGGCAGACAGGAGCAGGATCAGGCCGAACAGGCCGAAGAGCAACTGCGGGCGCCACGATAGCGGTGAGCAGCGCTCCACCCACGGCTCCCGTGGTCGTGGCCAGCTCCAGGAACATGCCGACGCGCAGGTTCGTCAGCTCGTCACGGACGTAGGCGGCGCCGGCACCCGAGCTGGTGGCGATTACCGAGACGATGCTCGCCCCGATGGCCAGGCGCAGGTCCACGCCGAACACGACCGTCAGGGCCGGGACGATGAGAATCCCGCCGCCCACTCCGGCCAGTGCGCCGATCACCCCGGCACCGAAGCTGGTCAGGAGGATGGCGACATCGGTCAGTGGGCTCATGGAGGCGCACACAGGATGGCATACCTGCCGTTCGGCGGTCGGACGCGCACCCGTGAGGACCCGGCGACGACCTCAGCCGCCACCGCACTCGTCGATGCGCGGCGGCGGGAAGTACTCGGCGCTGACCAGGCGCTCGCCCTGGAAGGTGAGCGCCCACGCGCTGCCCTTCTTCGACCCGTTCCCCGGCAGGTCCATGGCGTCCTCGTCGGCGATGCGTCGCAGCAGGTCGGGAATGACGTCGCCCTGGCTGCACAGGACGCTGGTTCCGTGCTCGCCGCCCACGGTGCGCAGGTGCCGGGCAGCCTCCGCCTCGTGACCCGGGTAGCCATCCTCCGAGAGGAGCGGCTCCTCCCGGATGGGGACCCGCAGCGCCTCGGCCAGCGGCTCGATCGTCTGGCGGCACCGGACGAAATCGGCGGTCTCGAGGGCGGTCGGATCGAAGTGGGCCAGCAGGCGGACCAGCTCGTCGGCCTGGAGGCGTCCACATTCGTCGAGGGGACGCAGGCGGTCGTCACCCGCCCAGTCGGACCGGCTGCCGGCGCTGGCGTGCCGGACCACCAGCACGACCCGGCTGGGGGCCGGTCCCCGCACGAACCGCTCGAGCAGCTCCCGGTCCGTCTCGCGCGATAGTCGCTCGTGCGCCTCGGCCAGGGAGACCCAGTCCAGCCGGTCCACCTCGCGGCCAGGAGTGAATGCGCCACCGATGGCCTCCATCGCCCACCAGCGCACGACCTTGGGTCGCAGGTAGCCCCCGGACTGCTTGAAGTAGCGGGTCTCACCCAGGGGCCGCCCAAGGCGGACGCGGAAGCCCGTCTCCTCGAGGACCTCGCGAATCGCGCCGTCGATCTCCGGCTCGCCGGCGGCCAGCTTTCCCTTGGGGAGGGTCCAGTCGTTGTAGCGCGGACGGTGGATGATGGCGACCTCGACCGCGACGCCGCCGTCCGACGGCGTCTCCCGCCACAGCACGCCGCCGGCCGCGCGGATCGTCTCCCCGTCGGCCATCAGTGCGCGAGGCGCGCGTGGCGGCGCGCGAGGCGCCGCCACAGGCCGGGGTACTCTGCCCGCGCCCGGTCGATGGCGGCTGGCGGCACGCTCCTCGAGGCGTCCGGCCGCGTGCGCGAATGCGACATCGGGGTGCGCGTCGAGCACGGCCCGAACCTCGTCGATGGTGACGGCATCGTCGTGCATCTCGCCAAGCCGATCCTGCAGGTCCGCGGCCCGCGATGCCAGTCGGGCGCAGGCGCGCTCACCCACTCCCAGCGCCGGGCCAATCGCCTCGGCGGCGTAGCGCAGACGCTTGACACGGATCCGAAGGGCATGGAAGCGCTCGACCGGATCGGCGGGCGCCAGACTGGCGCCAAGGGGCTCGACGCGGCGCCAGGATCGTTCGAGCAGCGGGCGCAGCACCCGCCGCGCCGGCCGGGCAGCGGCGGGCGTCACGAGCGGGTCGCGGACCGCATCGAGCAGGCGGTCCAGGAACAGCCGATAGCGCTCGCTCCTCATCGCGTCATGAAGTGCGTCGGAGGCCACCGCGCGCCGCGCGTGAAGCGCCTCGAGAAGCGGCCCGAGGTCCGGCACCAGGTCCGGGGCCGTCGCCTCGAGCCGCTCGAGCTGCACGTCGAGGTCGCGCACCGCACCGAGGTGATCGGCGAGCCAGCGGAGCTCCTCTCCGATCCCCGCCGCCCAGGCGGCATCCATCAGCGTCCGGAAGGTGCGCAGGTCGCTGCGCAACCGCCTCGTCGCCACCCGCATCTGGTGCAGGCCCTCGACGTCGCCCAGGCGGGTGGCCGGGTCATGCGCCACGAGGCGCGCCATGCCGGCGGCCAGCGCAGCCGCCACCGCGTCGCGCCCGGTCGCATCGGGGCCGAGGACCGGCACCACGACGTCGGGAGAGGCCGAGGCGCGAGGACCCAGGGCGCGGATGGCCTTGGGCAGCGGCTCGGCCAGGACGGCGCCGGCGCGACGCAGGCGCACGGCGATGGGTTGCAGGGCGGAGAGGTCCGGGCCGCGGCTCTCGATCTCAAGCTCCCGGAAGCGCGACACGACGCGCTCGCCGTCCAGGACCGACACCTCGTCGTCGAACAGCTCCGCCAGGGGCTGCTGGTTCGCGCCGCACAGGCGCCAGCGCCGGCGTCGGGTCTGCAGCGTCGCGACCGCCTGGATCGGGGCCGTGCGGACAAGTGCCGTGACGAGCTCGCTGGCCTCGGGCGGGACCGTGTCGGCGCCGCCCGGGAAGTGGTGCTCATCGCGCTCGGTGGCGTCGTGGCCGGGAATGCGGAGCTTGAGCGTCCAGCCGGGCCCTTCTTCGTCGCCGGTGCGATATCGGAGCGTCACCCCCGCGCGAGCCAGGCGCAGGTCCGCCGTGTCGTGGTACGTGCTCCGCAGGCTGAGCTCGGGGAGCTCGTCCATGGAGATGACGCCAAGCCCGTCGTCCACGAGGTCCGGCATGACCAGCGATCCCGGCGCCGCGAGCTTCAGCTCGCGCTCACGTGCTCTGGTCAGCACGCTGCATCAGCTCGCGCTGCAGGTCGATCCGCGGCACGTCCTCCGCGGGAGCGACGCGCGCCCAGCAGCCATCGGAGCCAAGCGTCCACATGCCGACATTGTCCTGCATGGCGAGATCGAGGATGCCGAGCAGGCGTCGCGTGGAGGCGGCGTCCACGACGCGCACCAGCGTCTCCACCCGGCGATCGAGGTTCCGATGCATGAGGTCGGCGCTGCCGATCAGGACCTCGTCCGACCCGCCGTTGCGGAAGTGCAGGATCCGAGAGTGCTCCAGGAATCGGCCCAGGATGCTGCGCACGGTGATCCGCTCGGAGAGGCCGGGAACACCGGGCCGCAGCGCGCAGATGGCCCTCACCAGGAGGTCGACCCGCACCCCCCGCTGCGAGGCGTCGTACAGGGCATCCACGATGGGCTCGTCGATGAGGTTGTTGACCTTCATCCGGATGAGCGCCTCCTCGCCACGATCAGCGATCCGCGCCTCGCGCTCGATGAGCTCCAGGAGGTGCTCCCGCATCTGCTGCGGCGCCACGACGAGCCGGCGGTACTCGCTGCCCCGCGAGTACCCGGTGAGGTAGTTGAAGAGGCTGCTGATCTCGGTACCCAGGACGGGGTCCGCCGTCAGAAGGCCCACGTCCTCGTAGAGGCGGGCGGTGACGGAGTTGTAGTTGCCCGTGCCGACATGGACGTATCGGCGAATGCGCTTGCCCTCCAGGCGCACGACCAGGCAGAGCTTGGCGTGCGTCTTGAGGCCGACGACCCCGTACACCACGTGGCAGCCGGCCTGCTCCAGGATCCGCGCCCAGCCGATGTTGTTGAGCTCGTCGAAGCGGGCCTTGATCTCGACGAGGACCACGACCTGCTTGCCGGCCGAAGCCGCCCGAACGAGGGCATCGACGATGGGGCTGTCGCCCGACGTCCGGTACAGGGTCTGCTTGATGGCCAGCACGTCGGGGTCCGAGGCCGCCTGCTCGATGAATCGCTGCGTCGTGGCGGCGAACGACTCGTACGGGTGATGCACGACGAGGTCGCCCTCCCCGAGCGCGGCGAAGAGGTCCGGGGGCTCCGCGTCCGGCCGCGCGAGCCGCGGCGGGGTGACCGGCTGGAAGGCAACGTCCTTGAGATCCGGGCGGTCGATGGCGTGGAGCTCCATGAGGCTGACCAGGCCCAGCGGACCGGGGAGCCGATGCACGTCGGCCGCCTGGACCTGCAGCTCCCGCACGAGCAGGTCGAGGATGTGGTCCGGCACGCCGTCTTCCACCTCGAGCCGGACCGCCGGGCTGAAGCGACGCTTGCGCAGCTCGTCCTCCAGCGCCTCGAGCAGGTCCTCGGCGCCGTCGTCGTCGATCTCCAGGTCCGCGTTCCGGGTGACCCGGAAGGCGTGGTGCTCGAGGATCCGCATCCCGGGAAAGAGACGCTCGAGGTTCGCCGCGATGACGTCCTCGATCGGCACGAACGTGCCCTCCGCCGGGCTGAGGAAACGGCCAAGCAGCGGCGGCACCTTGACGCGGGCGAAGTGCACGACCGCGGTCTCGGGATCGGCGACCTGGACCGCCAGGTTCAGCGAGAGGTTGGAGATATAGGGAAACGGATGCCCGGGGTCCACGGCGAGCGGCGTGAGCACCGGGAAGATGCGGTCCTCGAACTCGTCGTTCAGCCTGGCCCGCTCGTCCGGCACGAGGTCGGTCCAGCGACGGACCCGCACGCCGGCCGCGGCGAGCGCCGGACCAAGCACCTCGCCGAAGAGCCGCGCGTGGCGCAGCGCGAGCACACGGGCGCGCTCGGCGACGCGCTCGAGCTGCTCGGCGGTCGTCATCCCGTCGGCCGAGCGCGTCTGGGACAGCCCGGCGGCTTCCTGCCGGCGGAGACCCGCGACGCGAACCTGGTAGAACTCGTCGAGGTTGCTGGCGAAGATCCCCAGGAACTTCGCGCGTTCGAGGAGTGGCGTCATGGGGTCTTCGGCAAGGACCAGGATCCGCTCGTCGAAGTCGAGCCAGGAGAGCTCGCGGTTCAGATATGGACGTTCGCCGGCCGTCGCGCGGTCGCTCGCGAGCGACGCGTGGCGCCGGGAGGTCGCCGGACTGGTCGTCATGGGAGGACCACCCTAGCCGAGCATCGTCACGCGAATCAATAGGAGACCGGTCCCCTGTCGTCGCCGGCACGGGGACGAGCGACCGCTCGCGCCACCGCGTGCGCACGCCGCCGCGGACGCGCTTAACCAACCGTTGACGTGCCGTTAGGCGACCGTTAAGCGCCGGCCCCCAGCGTGTCACCTGCAATGGCGGAACGTTGTCTCCCCGATCCGGGTCGAGCCCGGACCCGGATGCCCATCACCCTTTGAGGAGAGTTCCATTGAACCTTGGCAGTCTTCGGACCGGAGCCGCGCTCGGCGTTGCCTCGGTCCTGCTCCTGGCGGCATGCTCGAGCAACAGCGGAGCATCGCAGGCGGCGACCGGCTCGGCCGGGAGGAGCATGGCCGGAGCCGATTGCGTCAGCGGCTCCATCACCGCCGGCGGGTCGACCGCGCTCCAGCCCCTCGTGGAGCAGGCAGCCCAGATGTACATGGCAGAGTGCGGCGGCAGCACGGTCAACGTGCAGGGCGGCGGGTCCGGGACCGGGCTGACCCAGGTTGCCGGCGGCGGCTTCGACATCGGGAACTCGGACGTCAAGGCGGAGGAGAAGCTCGACGCGACGGCGGCGGCCACGCTGGTGGACCATGTGGTGGTCAAGCAGGGCTGGGTCATGGTCGCCAACCAGGACGTCACCGGCGTCACGAACCTCACCACCCAGCAGGCGGCCGACATCTGGACCGGAAAGGTCACGAACTGGAAGGACGTCGGTGGCCCCGACTTGAAGATCACCCTCATCATCCGGCCCGAGTCGTCCGGCACCCGAGCCACCTTCAAGAGGATCGTGCTGGGCGGCGCCACCGAGGCGTCCGGCACGGTGACCGAGGACTCCAACGGCGCCGTGACCAACGCGGTGATCTCCACCCCGGGGGCCACGAGCGTCATCGGCTTCGCTTACTACCAGGACAACACCGACAAGCTGATCGGGCTGCAGCTCGACGGCGTCAACGCGACCCTCGACAACATGTCGAACGGCACGTACAAGCTGACGGCCGACGGGAACATGTACACCAAGGGCGATCCCACCGGGCTGACCAGGGCCTTCATCGACTACATGCTCTCGCCCGCGGTCCAGACCACCATCGTCCCGCAGCTGTACTACGCCCCGGTGAAGTAGGACCGCCATTGCCGGATCCCAACCGATCATGACCGCATCCGCTCCGACGGCGAAGGCTGGGCTCGGCGCCCGGCCTTCGCTGCTCGGCAGGCTGGACCCACCGCGCCGCCTGACGATGCTGGCGGCCGGGTCGATGATCCTGGTCGTCGCCGTCCTGCTCGCCTTCGTCACCTGGAACGGCGTGAGGCTCTTCCTGTTCGACGGGCAGAGCCCCACGCTCCTCTTCGACCCCACCTGGCGACCGCTCGAGTCCACGGACCAGGCCGTCAACTTCGGCCTGCTGCCATTCATCCTCGGGACCATGGGGGTGACGGCGGTCGCCATCGCCATCGCGACCCCCCTCGCCATCGGCCTGGCGCTCTTCCTCTCCGAGGTGGCACCCCCCTGGGCCCGCCGCATCGTCCAGCCCTCGCTGGAGATGTTCGTGGGGATCCCGAGCGTGGTCTACGGCTGGATCGGCCTCACCGTGCTCGTTCCCTTCCTTCGCGGCAACCTGGGCTGGGCGGGCTTCCAGAGCGGGTTCAGCTGGTTCGCCGGCTCACTGGTCCTCACGGTGATGATCCTGCCCACCATCACCAGCGTCTCGTACGACGCGCTGCGGGCGATCCCATCGGACTGGCGGTACGCGTCCCTGGCCCTGGGGACCACGCGCTGGCAGACGATCCGTCACCTCCTGCTGCCGGCCAGCCTGGCATCACTCGCGACCGGCGTGGTCCTGGGCATGACCCGAGCCGCCGGTGAGGCACTGGCCGTCCAGATGGTCATCGGCAGCCGCCCGGTGGTGCCCACCGGCCTGACCCAGCCGATGAGCACGCTCACCAGCCAGATCACCCTGGACATGGGCAACACGACCTTCGGCTCGACCTGGAACGACGCCCTGTGGACGATGGGCCTCATCCTGCTGGTCATCTCGGTCACCTTCGTCCTGATCGTGCGGCGGCTTCAGCGCGCGGGGTCGATGCGGTGAGGCGCGCGATCGTCGCCGATCGCGTCGCGACCATCGTGATGTGGTCGCTGGCTGTCCTGACCGTTGCCCTGCTCGGTGCCTTCGTGGTCCAGATCATGTGGTCCGCCCTCGGGGTGCTGAGCTGGAGCTTCCTCACCGGCGATCCGAAGTTCCTGGGGCTCGGCGGCATCGGCCCTTTGCTGTGGAACTCGTTCTACATGCTGCTCCTCACCCTGCTGATCACCGGGCCACTGGGCATCGCGGCCGGCATCTACATGGCCGAGTACGCGGAGGAGAACCGGTGGACGAACGCCATCCGCTTTGCCCAGGAGACGATCAGCTCGGTTCCGTCCATCGTGGTGGGCCTCTTCGGCCTGATCCTGTTCGTGAACCTCACCGGCTGGGGCTTCACCGCCCTGGGCGGCTCGCTGGCGCTGTCCGTCTTCAACCTGCCGCTCCTGGCTCGCCTCACCGAGCAGGCGCTTCGGGCGGTCCCCGCGGAGGAACGGGCCGGCAGCCTGGCGCTGGGCGCCACGCAGTGGCAGACGATCCGCAACGTGGTCCTGCCGCTCGCCATCCCCGGGATCGTGACCGGCGTCATCCTGACGGCCGGGCGGATCTTCGGCGAGGCGGCGGCGCTGCTCTTCACCGCCGGGCTGGCCACGCCGGTGAACTACGACTTCCTGAACTTCAACATCGCCGACCCGCGCTCACCGTGGAGCCCGTTTCGGGCCGCGACGACGCTGGCGGTCTACATCTGGAAGAACAACTCGGAGGGACTCGGACCCAACGTCCAGGAGATCGGCAACGGTTCGGCCGCGGTGCTGCTCATGGCAGTATTGCTCTTCAACGTCGGATCACGGGGCCTCGGCAACCTGGTGCAGCGAGGGATGAAGATCCGATGACGGTCGAAGCCGATCAGGGAACCGGCACGCAGCAGAGGGCCACACCGGCAGCAATGACGATCTCCGTTGGAGGAATGACTCAGCCAACCGCGGCCAGCGGCGAGGCGAGTCAGCCGCGGCTGCGAGCCGAAGGGCTCAGCGTCGCGTACGGCGGCAAGGTGGCGGTCCGCGACGTGTCGATCGATGTCGCGGACCGATCGGTAACCGCCATCATCGGGCCATCGGGCAGCGGCAAGAGCACGGTGCTGCGCTGCTTCAACCGAATGAACGACCTGATCCCGACGGCCGTGGTGACCGGCAGCGTCCAGCTCGACGGCGAGGAGCTGAACGCTCCCTCGATCAACCCGGTCGAACTGCGCCGACGCGTCGGTCTCGTCTTCCAGAAGCCCAATCCCTTTCCCATGTCGATCTACGAGAACGTGGCATACGGCCCGCGCCGGCTGGGGGTTCGCGACCGGGCCCGGCTCGACGAGATCGTGGAGCGCTCCCTGCGCCAGGCGGCGCTCTGGGAGGAGGTCCGCGAGGACTGGCGGCACAAGTCCGGCACGTCGCTCTCCGGCGGGCAGCAGCAGCGACTCTGCATCGCCCGCGTGCTGGCCACGGAGCCGGAGGTGATCCTCATGGACGAGCCTTGCTCCGCGCTGGATCCCATCTCCACCTTGCAGATCGAGACCCTGATGCGAGAGCTCATCGAGCGCTACACCATCGTCATCGTCACGCACAACATGCAACAGGCGGCGCGCGTCTCGGACGACACGGTGTTCATGAGCGTGGATGAGCAGCGGGCCGGGTACGTCGTCGAGCGCGGGCCGACCTCGACCATCTTCACCAACCCCACGAACAAGATCACCGAGGACTACATCACGGGACGGTTCGGCTGATGGCGGACGAGACACCGATGGCGGACGAGACACCGATGGCGGACCTCCCCCGTCGCCCGGGCGACGGCGATCCGGAGCACCGGCGCCCGTCGCTCCGACCCACCTTCGACGAGGAGCTCGAGTCGCTGCGAGACGACGTGCTGCGCCTGGGCGGCCGGGTCACAGACGCCATCGACCGGGCGGCCACCGCCCTTGTCGAGCGGGACGTCGACCTCGCCGACCGGGTCCGCTGGGCGGACGACGAGACGAACGAGCTCCAGCGTCGGGTCAACGCCGAGATCACGACCACCATCGCCACCCAGGGCCCCATGGCCCGGGACGTTCGCATCCTGCTGGGCCTGCACCACGCGGCGGCCGAGCTGGAACGGATGGGCGACTACGCGGTGAACATCGCCAAGCTCGCCCAGCAGATGGCATCGGAGCCGGAGACCGCGGTCTTCCCCCAGATCCCGCGCATGGCGCAGATCTGCCGTGAGCAGCTCCGGGCCGCGATGCGCGCCCTGGTCGACATCTCCGAGGATGAGGCGCGCGCCGTGTGCGAGCGGGATGATGAGATCGACGAGCTGTACAACGAGGTCTACGAGGCGGCCGTCGCGATGATGGAGGAACACCCCGAACGGGCACGGCAGGCCACCCACCAGCTCTTCGCGGCCCACCACCTGGAGCGCCTGGGCGATCGGGTCACGAACATCGGCGAGGACGTCGTCTACCTGGCCACCGGCCGGGTAGAGGACCTCAACACCTGACCGCCATGGCCGCCGTCCGCCGCAAGATCCTGCTGGTCGAGGATGACCGCACGCTCCGCCAGGCGCTCGCCTTCAACCTGGCTCGCGAGGGCTACGACCTGGTGTCGGCGGGCGACGGGGAGTCGGCGCTGGGCATCGCCCGCGCCCAGGCGCCCGACCTCATCCTGCTCGACGTGATGCTCCCCGGCATGAGCGGGATCGAGCTGCTGCGGACACTCCGACGCGAGGGCCGGGACATGCCGGTGATCGTGCTCTCGGCGAAGGGCGACGAGATCGATCGGGTGGTGGGCCTCAAGGTCGGAGCGGATGACTACATCGCCAAGCCGTTCTCCCGCCCCGAGCTGTTGGCCCGGATCGAAGCCGTCCTGCGCCGGAATCGGCGGGGCGCACCGGAGCCGGACGCATCGCCGGAGACGGTCCGCCTGGGGTCCATCGAGATCGACCGTGGACGGCGCGAGCTGCGGATCGGTGGCGCGCCCGTCCACGTCACCACCAAGGAGTTCGAGCTCCTGGCCTACCTCGCCGACCACCCGGGCCGCATCTTCACCCGCGACCAGCTGCTCACCCGGGTCTGGGGGTACGACTACGTTGGCGACGGGCGGACGGTGGACGTGCACATCAGCTGGCTGCGCACCAAGCTGCGCGCCGCCGACGGGCACAACTATTTCAGGACGGTGCGTGGGGTGGGCTACGCCTTCGCGCCGCGGGAGGCGGCATGACCGGCCCGCGAGCCGATCCCGTCGAGCACTCGCCCGTGGAGGGAGACCTGGCGAGCGCCGCCCTCGACACGCTGCTGCGTGGCACGGCGTCGGGCTTCCTCATCCTGACCGATGATCATCTCCGGATCCTGCGGGCCGGGGTGACGGCCGCGCGGCTCGCCGAGCGGCCGGGTGACGACCTTCCCGGAATGAGCCTGATTGCCGCCTTCGGCTCTGCGCCGCTTGACGCGGTCGCCCGCGAGGCGCTCGAGCGCGGGACCCTGCGCCAGGGCGAGGTCCGCCTCGGCCGCCTGGGACAGCAGGTCTACCAGGTGGAGGCCATGCCGCTCCACGGCGACGGCCTGGTGCTCTTCCTCCACGACGTGACCCGCATTCGGCGCGTGGAGCAGGTGCGACGCGACTTCATTGCCAACATCAGCCACGAGCTGCGCACGCCGCTCACCTCCATCAAGCTCATCGCCGAGACGCTCTCGGGCGGTGCGGTGGATGACCTCCCGACGGCGCGTGACTTCGCCGGCCAGGTGGAGCGCGAGATCGACCACCTTGCGCAGCTGGTGGACGAGCTGCTGGAGCTCTCGATGATCGAGTCCGGCGAGGTGCAGCTCCAGATCGCGCCGGTCCGCCCCGACGTGATCGTCACGACCGTGATCCGCCGCCTGCGCCCCATGGCCGACAGGAGCCGGGTCCGCCTGGACACCGCGCCACCAGGGACCGATGAGGCGACCATCCGGGTTGCCGCCGACGAAGCGCGGCTTGAGCAGGCGCTCGTCAACCTCGTCCACAACGCCGTCAAGTTCAGCCACCCCGATGGCGAGGTGACCCTGGGCTGGGAGAGCCGCGGCGCCTACGTGCGGTTCTGGGTTCGCGACAACGGGATCGGCATCTCGCCCGCACATCTGGAGCGGATCTTCGAGCGCTTCTACAAGGTCGACCGTTCGCGTGCGAGAGAGGATGACGAGATTCCCCAGGAGGTGCGCACGGGGAGCGCCGGCCTGGGCCTGGCCATCGTCCGCCACATTGCCGAGGCGCACGGCGGGGGCGCGGGGGCCCAAAGCGAGGAGGGCCGCGGCAGCACATTCTGGGTCGACATCCCCACGGCGACGGAGGAGACGGAGGAGACTGTGGTGAGGACAGATACCGATGGGTAAGGGCAAGAAGAAGAAGAACCGGCATGGTCCCGCCGAGCTGCTGATCGTCGAGGCGGAGGAGTTCCCCACCGCCGTGATCGTCGAGCTCTGGGGCCGCAACGCGAAGGGCAAGCGCGAGTTCCTCGACAGCCGCCGCTACGACACGCCCGGACGACGCACCGGACGACGCGCCGGAGCCCGACGTCGAGAACTGACCGAGGATTCGCACGTGAGCGCCGCCGCCTGACCGTTCGAGCCAGGCGGCGCGGACCGCGGCACGTTTGTCGCTGACGCAGCGGAGCCGGTATCCTTGTGGCGTCAACGGGTTCCGTTGACGATCCTCTGCAGGCAGGCACACCACGCGACGATGACTCCCGAGCCACGCTCCTCGACGGCCGAGGCCATGACCGATGACGAACGTCTCGCTGCGTGGGGCACCTTCCTCCGCGCCCACGCCCATGTGACCCGGGCGCTCGAGCATGAGCTGCAGGCCGCCAAGGACCTGTCCCTCGCCGATTACGACGTCCTCTACCAGCTCGCCGCCGCCGAGGGCAGCCAGCTGCGGATGAGTGACCTCGCCGATCGCCTCCTGCTCTCCCGCAGCGGCGCCACGCGGCTGGTCGATCGGCTCGAGGCCGCCGGCCTCGTCCGGCGCGCCAGCTGCGCCACGGATCGCCGCGGGCTCTGGGCTCATCTCACCGACGCGGGACGCAGCCGCCTGCGGGACGCCACGCCAACCCACCTGCAGGGCGTCTGCGAGCACTTCCTGGACCGAATCCCGGCGCGCGAGCTGGAGCGCCTTCGCCGCACCCTGGAGCGCGTCGTCGAATCCTGATCGGGCACTGTTGACCCCCCTGAAGGCCGGTGCTACCGTTCGGCGTCCTATGGACGCCGGCCTCGTTTCACCGACCCTGCCACAGGGCTGCTCGCATGCCGATTCGGGCGCGGTGCACGGATGAGCCATCCCGTCCTCGAGGAGCGGCCGCTGGAGCACGGTGACGCCCTGAACCTCGTTCGCCAGGCCGTGGCGGAGGCACCCGGACCCGATGCGGCCGCCCAGCGCGCCGTCGAGGAGCTCCACGAGCGGTTCCCGCACTACGACTGGATCGGGATCTACTGGGTCGAGGGGGCCGACCTGGTGCTGGGCCCGTGGATCGGCCCGGAGGCGACCGAGCACACCCGCATCCCGATCGGCCTGGGGATCTGCGGTGCCGCGGCGGCATCGGGCCAGACGGAGATCGTTGACGACGTCGGCGCCGACGAGCGCTACCTGGCCTGCTTCACCACCACCCGCAGCGAGATCGTGGTCCCCATCCTGGCCGAGGGCCAGGTGGTGGGCGAGATCGACATCGACGGATCGGACCTCGCCGCCTTTGACGAGACGGACAAGCTCTTCCTCGAGGAGATCGCGGCGCTCCTCGCCCCGCTGCGTCCGCGCGCCTGAGGGCCATGGCCGGGCGGCGGGTGTAACCGCACGCGTAGCAAGGT
The DNA here is from genome assembly GCA_963805645.1 of uncultured Chloroflexia bacterium. Classification (GTDB taxonomy): domain Bacteria; phylum Chloroflexota; class Limnocylindria; order QHBO01; family QHBO01; genus CAVXEH01. The sequence continues at coordinate 322,410 of CAWDVA010000006.1, forward strand.
GGGAATGGCCAGCAGACCAGACCGTCCCCCGGCGACGCCTGTCCCGGACGGCCCAGTGCGCGGCCGCTTCGAGGAGATCTACGACGCGCACGTGGTACCTATCTATCGCTACATCTACGCCCGCGTCGGGAACCGGCCCGACGCCGAGGACCTGACCGCTCAGGTCTTCCTGCGCGCCGTTGAGGCGCTCGATACCACCCGCGACGATGCGCAGATCGTCAGCTGGCTGTATCGCGTGAGCCAGAACGCGATCGCCGACCACTGGCGGGCGTTCTACCGACTCCCGCTGGTGGCCGCGGACCAGGTCGCGCCCGGCTGGGAGCCGGCCGATTCCGCGGAACCGATGGCGACCACGGCCGACGAGCCCGAGGCCGATCTCCCGGCGCGCAGCCGGGTGACCGCGCTCCTGGCCCGCCTGCCCGAGAACTACCGCCGCGTCCTGGAGCTGCGCTTCATCGAGCGCCTCTCGGTGGCGGAGACCGCCGAGCAGATGGGCATCAGCCGCGGGAACGCGAAGGTGCTCCAGTACCGGGCCTTGCGCCGCGCCGCCCTGCTCGAGGGGAGTGCCGATGGCTGACCGACCGCGCGACCCGCAGCACGAGATCGAGGCGGCTGACCGCTTCGACCGCTACCTCGACGCACTCGTGGAGGATCGTCGTCCCTCGCCGGAGGACATCACCGGGACCGATGAGGCCCGGATGGCGGGCACCGCCGCCGAGCTGGCAGGTGCCACCGCGGCAGGCGACGCCCCGGACCCGGCATTCGTCGAGCAGCTGCGCCGCCGCATGCGCCAGGCCGATGCCGGCATCGCGTCCCTCCGCGAGCGCCCGCCGTTCTCCCCGGATGCCACCGTCGGTACGACGGTCCCGGCGGTGCGCCGGATCCGCCTCAGCCGTCGCGCGCTTCTGCAGGGCGGGATCGGCGCGGCCGCAGGCCTGGCTGCCGGGGCGCTGGGCATGGCGGCCCTGCGTGGCCCCACGGCGCCGACCGGCGGCGGGCTCAGCGGCGGATCCGTTCCGCTTGTACCCGGGGAGGGGTTCTGGCAGGCGGTCACCACCACCGCAGACCTGCCTGCCGGGAGCGCGGTCCGCTTCAGCACGGCGGCCTTCGACGGCTACGTCGTCAACGACGGCGGCGAGGTGCGGGCCCTGTCAGCGGTCTGCACCCACATGGGCTGCACCCTGCAGTACCGCCCGAACTGGCACGACCTGCGCTGCCCGTGCCACGGCGCGAGCTTCGATCTCCACGGCGAGTTGGCCAACGGCCGTGACCGATGGGGCGAGTCCGGCGGGTACGCGGGCGACGCCCAGGCCTATCCCATCGCCCTGCCGGCCCTGGCCAAGCCGAAGGTGAAGGTCGCCGATGGCACCGTCTACGTCTGGACCGCCCAGGTCTGACCCGGCTCAGCCGCCGGTGAGACCGGCAGGAGATGTTGCCAAGTCCTGACGGTGGCCCTTGCTAGCGAGACGTGACCCAGCTCAGGAGTAGATTCACCCGTCGGTACTCGGTGGGTATCCGGAGATCTCGCAGCAGGTGCTGGAGCGCCGCGTAGTCGGCGTCGAACCACCACATTGTCCCGAATCGGTCGCAATCCCTCAGCAGCCGGTACCCGGACCAGACGCGCGTCGTGGCGCCAGGGATCTCGAACTCGACGAAGTTCGGGCGGAGGATGAGGGCCTTCCTCGCGTTCGCCACCTCGATGGCCCGGTCTGTGCCGAGTGGCCCGACCTTGAGCCACGAGTGAACGAAGAGGCGACCGTGGCGCAGCTCGATGCTCAGCTGGTAGGCCAAGTACATGATCCACAAGAGGGCGCCGCCGACCACATTGATCACCAGGAAGGCTGCGCTGAATGCGAGGCCCGCGCCGGCATCGGGTGTATGCGTCATGGCCACGAAGATCTCGAACGGGGTGGCCAGCACCAGTACCGCGGTGATCAGGTACATCATCGCGTGGATGCGACAGAACGGCCGATGGATCACGTTGGGCAGGATAGCCGCGCTGCGGTCATCAGGACCGGATCAACACGTCCTGCCGGTCTCAGCCGCCGGTGAACCAGAGCAGCAGGTACTGGATCACGTACGGGATCGCGAAGAAGGCGAGGATGGCCAGCAGCACCAGGCCGATGTAGATGGCCAGGTGCATGTCCGGCGCCCGGGGCCGCTCCGGGGGAGGATCCGTCCGGAACGGCAGATGGCTCGGCCGATGCGGCGGCTGGTGCTCGTAGGGGTGCTGCTTGAGGTCCGGCACCGCTCAGCCGCCGCGCTCGAGGTCCGCCACGATGGTCCGCAGGCGCTGCAGCCGGACCTCCCGGTCCGCGGCGTAGCGCTCGATCCCGGCCAGGATCTGCTCCGGGCCAAGGTGGGCCTCGTCCATGACCTCCTCGACCGTGCCGCCGGTGCGCCAGCGGTCGTCCCAGTCACTCGAGAGCGAGTACTCCGCGGCGACGGGTCCCTCGACCCAGTCGCGCATGAGCTTGAACGCACCGTTCGTGATCGCCATGCCGCTCAGGCGGTCGGCGTCGGAGCGGATCCGTTCGCGATACGCGGCGTCCTGCCGCGCAAAGAGCTGGGGGCTGAGGGCGGCCACGATCCGCACGTTGATGCCCCGGGCATCGAGCTCGGGGAGGATCTTGACCACGTTCGCGGTGGTCACCGTGCCGCGCACGTACACCGTTCCGGCCACGGGCCGGTCCGGAACCGCGTCCCGGATCAGGTACGCGCCGCGCGCCGCCTCGAAGTGCGAGGCCATGCCCAGCGCCGCGCGATCCGGGATCTCGACCGCGGGCCGCGTCAGGTGGAGCGCCACGATGGGCACGTCCGTCGCCAGGGCGGCGGCCAGGACCACCGGGACCTCGTTGTACTCCCACGGATGCAGGTCGATCACGTGACCCTCAGGGAAGAGCTGAGTCACCCCGGTGGCAAAGATGCCGAAGTGGGTCCGCGAGTCCTCGGCCGTCTCCGGACCGGAGTGCCCCGCGACCCAGATCACCTTGCCCAGCTTGAGCTGGGTGTCCTGGGCCAGCTGGGAGAAGAGCCGGAACGCGCCGTACTTGAGGTAGCTGAACGAGCCGTACGTCGAGCAGGCGCCCCAGAACCCGTTGAAGGACGCCATCGGGTCATCCGCCAGGTTGACGGTCGCCAGGCCCGCCATGAGCCCCGCGTTGGTGAACTCGGTGATCTCCTGGGGCAGCAGGGTCCCGCGCGGGTTGGTCTCGCGGTCGTACCAGCCCCAGCCGGGCATGCCCTCGTAGTCCTTGGCGAAGCCGGCGATGTTCGTGGACTCCGCGAGGTCCGCGGAGCAGGCGATCACCAGCGGCCGGCCGTACTCGGCCTTCGCGAAGGCGTTGACCCACGCACCCCAGCCTGCGAGCGCCGCCCGGTTGGGTGCCTTCTCGCCCGGCTTCTTCCACAGTGACTCGGGATAGGAGCGGACGTCGGTGATCCGCGGGTCGCCGAAGAGCTCCGCGCCGTGCCCGCCCAGGTTCAGGCCCGCGACGGTGTCGGGGACCGATGCGGCCAGCTCCAGGAGCCGGTCGCTGATGGCATCCACCACCTCGGGGTGCGAGCGCAGGACGCCCATGGCGATCCCGAAGTTGTGCCGCGCCTGCGCCTCGCGCTCCGCTGGATCGGCCGGCGCCGGCTGGTCCACCCCGGCGTACTCGACGCCGTGGCGGGCCATGAACTCCTTGCGCACCGCCCAGTACTCGGGCGCGTTCGTGGGCCACGGCGAGCCGTGGCTCTTGTTGTCGTACTTGCCGTAGCCGCGCCCCTTGCGGGTCTTGAACCATGCCACCGACGGCAGGCCGCGCGGGTTCTCGCCACGCGCCGCCTCCAGGACCGCGCGGGTGACGGGCTCCCACTCCGAGCCGGACAGGGTGCCGGTCACCCGCCAGTCGTAGGCGCCGAACCAGCTCTCCGGGGTACCGGGCACGACCCGGCTGACAGCGGTGTCGTCGATGCCGAAGTCGTTCCAGTCGATGAGGAAGACCAGGTTCGACAGCCCCAGGCCCCAGGCCGTGTTGCGCGTCTCGTGGCTGGCGCCGGGCGTCAGGCCGCCCTCGCCCTCCACGGCAAAGACCTTGACCTCCTCGCAGCCGGCCAGCTTGAGGGCGATCGCCTCGCCGGCGGCCGGCGGCATGCCGTGGCCGGACGGACCGGTGTTGAACTTGAGGAAGAGGGTCTTTCCCTCCATCTCGGCGTGGCCCGCCAGCCCGTCGCGGTGCCGCAGGCGGAGCAGGTCCTCCCAGGTCAGCGCCCAGCGGCCGCCATCGGGGAAGGCGAACTCCTGGCGCGGATCTCGCTCGTGGCGTGCGCGGAGCACTTCGTTGAGGACCGCCAGGGTCGCGTAGACCAGCGGCACGGTGTGGCCGGCGGAGAGCACGAACCGGTCGGCGAACGGCCGCCAGGGCCTGCGGACGTCCCAGCGCATGGCGCCGGACAGGAGCAGCGAGAGGAACAGGTGGACCTTGGAGCGCGACCCGCCGGGATGCCCCGACTGGCGGTAGTTCAGCGTGAGGTCAATGGCTTCGTCGACGACCTCGCGCACCAGCTCCCAGGACTCGAACGCCGGCGCGGCCTGCTCCAGCAGACGCTCCGCGGTGTCCGGGCGGGTGGCGGTCATGAGGCGGCCCCGGCCGACACGAGCTCGCCGGTGCGTTCCAGCTTCGCCAGCGACTCCGCCACGCGCTCGAGCGCCCTGGCGATGTTCTCCCGCGAGTTCGCGTAGCTGAAGCGCAGGTACCCCTCGCCGTAGGAGCCGAAGGCGGTGCCGGAGAGCCCGCAGATGCCGGCGTCGTAGAGCAGGTGATCGGCGATCTCGTTGCTCGTCCGGCCGAAGCTCTTCACGTTCGGGAAGGCGTAGAAGGCGCCGTGCGGCATCACACAGCTCACGCCGGGGATGGCGTTGAGCCCGTCGACGATGAGCTTCCGGCGCGCGATGAACTCGGCGCGCATCGCGTCGGCCGCATCCTGCGGGCCGGTGAGCGCCGCGACCGCGCCCACCTGGGCGAAGGCGTTCGTGCAGCTCACGCTGTTGATCACCAGGCGGCTGAAGGACGGCACCAGCCACTCGGGCAGGACGCCATAGCCCATCCGCCACCCGGTCATGGCGAACGTCTTGGAGAAGCCGTCCAGGGTGATGGTCCGCTCCGCCATGCCCGGAAGCGTGGCGATCGAGAGCAGCGAGCCCTCGTACTGGAGCCGACCGTAGATCTCGTCGGCGAGCACCACCAGGTCGTGCTCGACCGCGATCCGCGCGATCTCGCGAATGTCTTCCGGGCTCAGGGTCGAGCCCGTGGGATTCTGCGGCGAGTTGAAGACGATCATCCGCGTTCGGTCGGTCACCAGCGACTCGACCTCGGCGACGTCCATCCGGAACTCGTTCTCCTCGCGAAGCGGCGCGGGGACCGCGGTGCCGCCAACGTAGCGGGCCATGCTCTCGTAGATCGGGAAGCCCGGGTTGGGGTAGATGACCTCATCGTCCGGATTGATCAGGGCGAGCATGGCGTAGAACATGATCGGCTTGGCGCCGGGCGTGACCACCACCTGCTCCGGGCTGGCGTCGATCCCCTTCCAGCGCTTCACATCGGCCGCGATCGCCTCGCGCAGCGGGGCGATCCCGGTGGCGCCGGTGTAGTGGGTCATCCCCTCCTCGAGCACGGCGTGCGCCGCGGCCTCGGAGATGTGGCGGGGCGTGTCGAAGTCGGGCTCGCCGATTTCGAGGTGGATCACCTCCCGACCGGTTGCCTCCAGGGCTCGGGCGCGGGCGGCCGCCTCGAACGCCGTCTCGGTCCCGATCAGGTCCATGCGGCTGGCAAGCTTCACGAATGGGTGCCTCCCCTGCACGGGTATGTCTTGGTCCGGGTCGTCGCGATGAGTGTACCGATGGTGCATGCCGCACGCCGACCGCCATCGGTCCCGTCGCGAACATGCCGATTAGGCCCATTGCCGAAAGGCTGAGCGTCGCTGCTATACTTTCGACAGCAAGTACACCGCCAACCGTCGCCCACGTCGGCGCCGAGAGGAGAACCCGCAGCCCATGACGATGTCCGAGACCACGCCGCAGGCGATCCCGCAGACCGCCCCGGCCCCGGCCACCGAGCCGCTCGTCACGCTCACCGACGCCGCTGCCGCGAAGGTCACCGAGCTCCGCTCCCGCGAGGACAAGAACGACGCCCGCCTCCGCCTCTTCGTGAAGAGCGGTGGCTGCTCCGGGTTCAGCTACGGCCTCGCCTTCGACGATCGCCTCGCCGATGACGACCGCGTCGAGGACCACGGTGGCGTTCCGATCGTGATCGACGCCTTCAGCGCCCAGTACGTCGACGGCGCCGAGATCGACTACGTCGATTCGCTCATGGGCTCCGGCTTCGCGATCAACAACCCCAATGCCGTCTCCAGCTGCAGCTGCGGACAGTCGTTCAACACCGACGGATCGCCGGCCCGCGCCGGCGGCTGCGCCCACTGATCAGGGTCGAGCTCCGCGTCCACGAGGCCCCGGATCACTCCGGGGCCTTCGTGTATCTGCCGCCGATCGCCGCCGATCGCCGTTCTCCGGGCGGGTAATCTGCTACCGTGCGCGACCCAGTATCGGTGGACCTGCAGGTGGCGGAAGACACGGTCCCGGCGCCGCTGCCCGTCAGCGCGGCGGAGCGCATCCGGCGGGAGTTCGCCCAGGCCTGGGGCGCCATCGGCGCCGCCTGGGGCGTGGCCCCGTCCACCGCGGCCGTTCAGGGCTACTTCCTGGTCCACGGCGGACCCCTGACCGAGCCCGAGATCAGGCGCGCGCTGGGCCTCTCGCACCGCGCCGCGGCCATGGCGCTGGCGGAGTGCACCGAGTGGGGACTGATCGAGCGCTCGCACGGTGGTCGGCGCACCGGTCGCCGCGGACCCGCGGCCGCGGCCTACCTCGCGGTCGGCAACAACTGGGAGTGGTTCCGCCGCGTGGCGCGTGCCCGGAAGGAGCGCGAGACGGACCCCGTGGTGCCGGTCATCGAGCACTGCGCGGAGCTCGCCGACCGCGAGGCGGCAGGAGGCGGCCCGCACGCGGCCGAGCTCGAGGAGCTGAGCCAGCGCCTGGGCGGGCTGCTGCGCTTCGTCCATCTCTTCGACCGGGGGGTGGGCATCCTGGTGGACGCCTCGCCCACCGCCACGCAGCGGCTCTTCGCCCTGCTCGACGAGCTGGACGACGCGAGCCTGCGCGGCCTGGTGGCGCTGCTGGAGACCGTGGATCCCCACGACCTGGCCCGCGCCACGGACGCGCTCGCCAGCCTGTCGCCTGCGGCGGCCCGCCGGCTGGTCGGCCTGGCGGGCACACCGGGGATCGGCCGCATCCTCGGCCGCTAGGGCGCGGGACGCTCCCCCGGCGGCTTCCTACTCCCCTGAGCCGTCATCCTCGAAGACACCCGCGCCGGCCACCGTGGTCGCCAGCGTACCGCCGCCCAGCGCCTCCGGCAGCGGTCGATGGATGGGCGTCGGATGCACGTGCGCGTCCACGAGGGCCCGCGTTCCGCGAATGCGGAGCTGGTCGAAGAGGAAGCCGAACTTGCGGCGCAGGTTGCCCGCGATCTGGTCGGCGGCGGCATCGGGCAGGTCCCATAGCTCCGCCTTGAATGGACCGATCGCCTTCTTGCGCGTCTTGTAGAGGAACTGCTCCTCCGTCTGCCCCTCCTTGCGCTCATCGGCGCAGTGCTCCGTGCACCAGGCCATCATGCGGTCGTGGAGATCGGCGGGCAGGCCCCCGTCGTCGTACAGGATGTTCTGGAAGCCGGTGGCCAGGTGGATCTCCGCGGTCCCGTTGCCCGGGAAGTGGTGGAACGCCTCGTCAGGCAGGGTCGAGGCCCCGTGCTGGACGCAGCCGGCCAGGCCGTACTCGTCGCGCGCCACCGTGGAGAGCCGCTGCATGGTGTCGAAGTCGATGTTCACCGTGGCCACGCTGCCGTCCGGCAGGACCACGCCGCCGTGGCTGGTGCCGGTCTGGATGCTGACCTTGCTGACCCCCGGCGTCCCCGATCCGTGGAGGAGGCCGAAGTACTCGTTGAGGTAGGCGCGCAGCTCCTCCTCGGTCGAGTTCGCCTTGCCCACCTCGCCGATCTCGCCACCGATGGAGACGGTGACGCCGTCCGGCTCCAGCTCCCGGATCAGCCGGGTGAGCTCGGCGGTGTTCGTGGCGTTGGTGCGCTGCTGCTCGCGCACGCTGGGCCGGGAGAGGTCGACCAGCGTGCTGGAGTCGATGTCGATGTTCCAGAAGCCCGCGTGCACCGCCTCCGTCGTCAGCTCCCGGAGGCCGGCCATCTCCTTGTCCGGATCGGCCGCCCACTTCGTCGCGTTGAACTGGAAGTGGTCGCCCTGCAGGAAGACCGGCCCCGGCCACCCGCTGCGGATCGCCGCGGCCAGGATCACCGCGGTGTACTCCGCGGGGCGCTGGTCGGTGTAGGCCATCTCGCTCTTGGCGATCTCGAAGATCACCGCTCCGGCGTCGCGCTCCATGGCGGCGGCGAACGCCTGGCGCGCGGTGAGGTACGTGGTAGCCCGCACGTTGATGGCCGGCACCGTGAAGTCGGTTGGCGCGATCTCGCCGCGCCCCCGCGCCATGTACAGCTCGTGGATGGATGCCGACGGGCAGCCCAGCGCCTGGCTCGCCTCCCAGATGATCCAGCGCGCCGCGTCGCGGAGCGCCGCGTCGGCGTTGAAGACGGCCTCGCGGACGAGGCGATCGATCACCTCGTCCCGGAACCGGGCGGCATCGGCGACGACGAGGCGTTCGCCCTCGATCGAGGCGGTGCCGGAGAGCAGGTCGCGCAGCTCCTGTGCAGAGGAGACGGTCATGATCGGGCAATGCTCCGTGGTGGTACGCCACCCATCCTAGCGAAGGGCGGAGACGAGGGTGAAGGCCAGGAGGAGGGCAACCGGCAGGCCAATGGTCGCTGCCAGCAGGTACCAGTCGCGCGCCGCCCGGCCGTCCGCGACGCCGCGGCGCCGGAGCCCGTCCACCCAGAGCAGGACCGCGCTGAGTCCCGCAATGTAGACCGCCGCGGCGGTGACGACCACGCCGATGGCGAAGGGACGAACGGAGGCGCAGCTGCCGAAGGCGAGCGGTCCGCCGGACGGGCATGGGCTCGCCAGCTCGATGGCGACCAGGACGGCGGCAACGGCCACGACGACCACCGACCACGCGAGGTGGGCGACGAGCGCCCGCGAGCTGCGCCGAGGATCGATGGGTGTCCGGCCGGAGCGGATCAGCCGGCCAGGTAGGCCGCCGAGGCCGCCTCGGCGTCACGCGCCTGGCGGCGGGTCACGCGGCGATACTCGACGGCAAAGAAGACGAGGGCCAGGGCACCCAGGCCTGCGACGACCACCCCGAAGCCAATGGCGATCGGTATGGAGATGCCGGCCAGGCTGACCACCGGCCCGTACCAGGCTGACCCCTCGGGTGGAACGAACGTGCCACCGGCCATGTTGAACGCCATCCACGGGATCAGGACCAGGAACAGCAGGAGCAGCTGCAGGAAGTCCACGATGCGGATGAGGGACCAGGCGAAGCCGCGCCGCCCACGGGCGGCCTGGGTCCAGAGCGCCACGATGATCAGGATGGCGAAGTTCCCACCGCCCACCGCCGCCGCGAAGATGAACGAGGTTTCGGGGGTGAACTTAAGGAAGGGGATGTACTGGCTGAAGCCGTAGTACACGTAGTTCGGCACGTAGGCGATCAGGAAGTACACGTACAGGAAGAGCGGGACGCCCTTGAGGACTGCGACCAGCCAGCTCTCGTAGCCGAACAGCAGCCAGCTCATGAAGTCATCGACCTCGCCAATGAGGTTGGCGCCGATGACGCGGGTTCGCGGTCGTGTCTGGCTCATGCGTGCGTCACTGCTTCTGGGTCAGGAGGAAGGTGATGAGAGCCTGCAGCTGATCGTCGGTCAGCTGAGAGCTCGGGAAGGCGGGCATGCCCGTGGCGGTGCCGCCGTTGTAGTTGTTGGAGGAGTCCCGGATCCACTTCGTGAAGAACGTGGCCGGATCGGATGCGTAGTCGGCTTTCATCTGGTCCAGGCCGCTCGGCGGGTTCGGCAGGCCGGTCCCGATCTCGTTGCCCACGTTCTGCAGGCTCGGGAATGTGCCCGGCACGCCGCCCAGATCCGCCTGGTGGCAGCTCACGCAGCCAACCGAGTTGTAGACCTGCTGCCCCGCCTCCGCCGTGTTCGGCGCGGGAGTCTGGCTGGCGCCGGCGTTCGCCTCCGCCCAGCTCGTCACGAGGGCCACCACCGCGTCGATCTGCTGGACCGTGAGCGGTCCGCCAACCTCGCTGCTCCACGCGGGCATCACCGAGCTCGGATTCCCCGAGACGACGATTCCGCCGTAGCTGACCACGAGGTGGACGTAGTCCGGGTTCACCTTGAGCTTGTTCGCGATGCTGGGGCTGTGCAGGTTGGGCGCGTTGAGGCCTGGCTGACCGGGGACCGGCCCGCCCATCCCGTCATCCCCGTGGCAGCGCGCGCAGCCGGCGGAGGACGGATCGTCCTTGTTGTAGGCGAAGACCTCCTTGCCGAACGCCAGCTGGGCCTGCTCGGCTGCCGCCTGCCGGCTCTCGAGGCGCGCGGAATCGGTGAGCCAGTAGAACATCGTGAAGACCGCCAGGGCACTCACCACGATGACGCCGAGCGTCTTGATGCGCATCGCTCCCTCAGCCTGCGCAGTGCTTGCCGGTCAGGTCGGCCGCGGTCCGCTTGTCGAACGTCACGGTGCCGACCGGGGGCCCGCTGACGACCTTGCCGGTGTCCACCGAGTACACGCCGGCGTCGCTGACCGAAACGGGGAAGTGATCCATCCCGCGGGGGGCGGGCCCGTCGCGCTTCTCGCTGAGGATCGTGTACTTGCTGCCGTGACAGAGGCACTCGAACCAGTGGCTCTTGTCGCAGAGCGGCGGGATCTGGCAGCCCAGGTGCGGGCACTTGCGCCACAGCGCCATCACCGAGCGGTCCTGGAATGCGAGCGCTTCGTCCACCTTCGCACCCGGGTCGGGGATGTTGGCATCCTTGCCATCGACGAGGTCCATGCCGGCAGGGACATTCACGAAGAAGAGGCGGGCCTTCTGGTACGTGTACGGCTGGCCCTTTGCCCAGTCGGGCCAGACGGTCATGATGTCGGACGCCGAGCCCAGCTCGACCACGCCGCCGAAGCCGCCGCTCAGGTTCGGCCACAGGAACGCCAGGGTGCCGCCAATGAACTCCAGGCTCAGGAGGCCCATGCCGGCTCCCAGCATGCGGCGCATGAAGGTGCGACGGCTGATCTCGCGAGCCGGCTGCTCGGTGACGGGCCCATAGGAGAGGTTCGTGTTGCTGCTCATAGGTTGAAGAAGATCCCTTCCCATGGCCAGACCCAGTTCCACCCCGGGCCCCTGAAGAACGATCCGATGAAGGTGACGATCAGGCCGCCAACCATGAGAGACATGAAGAAGACCCAGATCAGCTTGCGGTCGCGGGCCGCCTTGAACGGAGACCGGTCGACGAAGGGGATCAGGGCCAGGCCCACCAGATACAGGGTCGGCACCAGCACGCCCGCGACGGTCGGGTTGAAGTAGCTCAGGATCTCCTGGAGACCCAGGAAGTACCAGGGCGCCTTGGCGACGTGCGGCGTGTTGCCGGCGTTCGCCATCTGCTCCAGTGGTGCCTGGATGAGGAGCGAGGTCACGACGAGGAGCCCCATGATCAGGCCGGCCATGAGGAACTCCGCGCGGAGCAGGTGCGGCCAGGTCAGCACCGTCTCATCGGGTCGCTTGTCGACCCGGACCATCGACTCCTGCTTGACGTAGGCGAGCAGCCGGAACCGCTCGGTGCCCGGCACGCCGGGTGGACCGGGAAGCTTTGGCCCGCCTCCGCGCTCGACGGCAGGCAGCTGCGGCGCCTGGGTCGGAGCGTTCTTGTCGGCGGTCGCGTTCGGCCGCTTCTCGATGGTCATGGATTCGCCATCCCTATCCTACCGCGATCACACCGGGCCGCTGATGCCGCCGTCCTTCCGGATCCTCCAGAAGTGGACGATCATCAGGATCGCGGCGATGAGCGGGAAGGCGATCACGTGCATCACGTAGAAGCGGAGGAGCGTGCCCTGGCCGACCTCGATTCCGCCGAGGAGGAAGAGCTGCGACTGGTGCGAGAGGAGCGGCGCGTACGTGGCCATCTGCGAGCCCACGGTGACGGCCCAGAACGCGATCTGGTCCCACGGCAGCAGGTAGCCGGTGAAGCTGAGCCACAGGGTCGAGAAGAGGAGCAGCACGCCGATCACCCAGTTGAACTCGCGCGGCGGCTTGTAGGCGCCGTGGTAGAAGACGCGGATCATGTGCAGGAAGACGGTCAGCACCATCAGGTGCGCGGCCCATCGGTGCATGTTGCGCACGAGCTCGCCGAAGGCGACCGAGTTCTCGATGGAGACGATGTCCTGGTAGGCGCGGCTCACCGAGGGCACGTAGAAGAACATCAGGTACAGCCCGGTGACCGTCAGGGCCAGGAACAGGAAGAAGCTGATCCCGCCCAGGCAGAACGTGTACGTGTAGCGGACCGCGTGCTTCTTGACCCGCACCGGGTGCAGGTGCAGGAAGACGTTGTTCATGACCGCCAGCGCACGGGTGCGGCTGGTGGACGGATACGGCTGGCGGAACAGCGACCGCCAGATCTGCGTCTGCTTCAGGCCGCGGTACAGGTCGCCGGGTCCGGGGAAGCTCATCGCCGCACCACCATCCCGGCCTGCTGACCCATCTGCCCCAGCACGTTGTCCTTGTAGCTCTCCAACAGAACCTTCCCGTCAGGCGTGAACCGCTCCAGCTCGAGGCGGTCCATCGTGATGCAGTTGGTTGGACACCGTTCGACGCAGAGGTTGCAGCGGATGCAGCGCTCCTCGTCGATGATCATGGCAATGCCGCGGGGCCACGACTGGAACAGGTCGATCTCGGGATCGTCGCCGCCCACCTGCGCCTTGTCGATCATGTAGATCACGCCCTCGGGGCAGACATCGGCGCAGAGTCCGCACAGGATACAGCGTGGTCCGTCGATGTTGATGTTGTGGTTGCACTGCAGGCAGCGCGACCCCTCCTCGATGGCGGACCGCGTGTCGTAGCCCACCTCGACCAGGCTCGTGAAGTCGCGACGCAGCTCCGGTGGCGCCATGGGAATGTGGTGGCGGGTGAAGGCCTCGTAGTCCTTGGGCATGTCGTGCTCCAGGGCCTGGGTGATCACCGCCCGGTTGATGACCGGCAGCTCCTCGAGCGCCTCCCCGCGCTCGCCGCGCAGCCAGCGGTCGATGGCCCGCGCCGCCCTGCGGCCGCGGCCGGCCGACTCGATGATGGTGGCCGGGCCGGTAACGAAATCGCCGCAGGCGAAGACGCCCGGGGTGCTCGTCTCGAACGTGTCGGGGTTGATCGTGAGGTAGCCGCGCTTGAAGGCGAACGCGTCGCCATCGGCGCCGTTGCCGTTCCCGGCCGCGGGCGGCGTCCGCCAGGCCGAGACCGATCCGCCGGATACCACGGAGCGGCTGTCGGTCACGCCCAGATGGCGGTTGAGCTGGCTGCCGTACTGGCCCAGGACGTTGTTGTCCGCGGCCTGGCTGGTGCAGGGCACGACCATGTCGCAGGGGACCACGAATTCGCTGCCGGGGATGGGCTCCGCCGAGCGGCGTCCGGAAGCGTCCGGCCGGCCCAGGCGGGTCCGCTGGAACTTCATCCCCACGACCCGACCGTTCTCGTCACCGAGCACCTCCACCGGGGAGGCGAAGAACTCGAAGCGGACGCCCTCGAAGCGCGTCTCGTGCTGCTCCTCCTCGTCCACGACCATCTCGTCCGGGCCGCGGCGGTACAGGATGGTCGAGGTCTTGGCGCCGAGGCGCAGCGCCGTGCGCGAGGAGTCCATGGCGGTGTAGCCGCCGCCGATGACCAGCACGTGGTCGCCGACCCACTGCTCCTGGCCCAGGTTCGCGCGCTTGAGGAAGTCCACGCCGTAGATGACGCCCTCGAGCTCCTCTCCGGGGACGTTCATGGCCACCGGGAACATGCAGCCGGTGGCCACCACCACCGCGTCATGGCGCCTGCGGAGCTCGTCGAGCGTGACGTCGCGGCCGACCTCCACGTTGTAGTGGAACTCGACCCCGTGCTTGGCGACCCACGCCACGTCGAGCTCGATGACGTCGCGCGGGAGCCGGAACGCCGGAACGCCGATGAGCGTGGTCCCGCCGCCGGATGGAAGCGCGTCGTAGACGTGAACCTCATGGCCGTCCGCGGCGAGGTCCTTGGCGACCGAGAGCCCCGACGGGCCGGCGCCGATCACGCCCACGCTGTGACCGCTGGGTGCGGCGACCTGCACGTTGTCGGGCATGTTGTTGCCGTAATGCCAGTCCACCAGGAAGCGCTTCATGGCGCGGATGGCGAGTGGCTTGTCGATATCCGCGCGGCGGCAGGCCTTCTCGCAGGGCGCGCTGCACACGTACCCGCAGATGGCGGCGACCGGGTTCGGGTCGCGGGCGAGGATGTAGCCCTCCTCGAACCGGCCCTCTGCAGCCAGCATCAGGTACCCGCGGCAGTTGGTGTTGACCGGGCAGCCTTCCTGGCACTCGATGTTGCACTGCAGCCAGTCGACGCCTACCTCGGCAGTCTGAAACCGGAGCGGAATTGCGTTCTCGGAGATCAAGGGCGTCTTCGCTCGGTACGGGTCCGCGCAGCGGATGTGAAGGGGCGAGGTCGCGGCGTGCCCGATGCTACCGTCCCCACGCTCAGCGTGTCAAAGCAATTTCCACGCGTCACGCGTGTTCACGGTCGACCGAGCCGCGCCCGGTCAGCGGTAGAAGTGCGCCTCCATGATCTTTCGCACGATGGGCGCGGCGAAGTCGCCGCCGTTCCCGAGCGGGACGGTCACGACCACGGTGGCCACGGCGATCGTGGGATCGTTCATGGGCGCGAACGCCGGGAACCAGGCATCCGGGTCGGGGCCGCCGGTCTCCGCGGTGCCGCTCTTGCCGGCGACCGCGATCGGGAATCCCAGGAAGGAGCGGTGCGCGGTGCCCAGCGACGAGGTCACCACCGCGCGCATGGTCGTCACCACGTAGTCCATCACGTCGCGACGCAGCCGGATCACGTGGTGGTAGGTGGGGTGGCTGTCGTAGACCACCGTCCCGTCAGGGAGCGTGGCCTTGAGGACGATGCGCGGCTGCCAGAGGATCCCCCGGTTGCCCCAGGCGGCGTAGGCGGTCGCCAGCTGCAGCGGGGTGCCCAGGTAGGAGCCCTGGCCGATGGCGAGCTGGATCTGGTCGAAGGGACCGTACGGCGAGTACTTCCCGTTCCAGCGCGTGTGCGACTCGAAGTACGCCGCGTCCGGCAGGACACCGGCGCTCTCCGCCAGGAACGGGATGCCCGTGGGTTCCCCGAAGCCGAAGTTGTGCAGCAGGTCCGTCAGCGCCGTCGGGTGCTTCTCGTAGACCCGGACACTGAGCGGCATGTAGGTCGTGTTGCAGGAGAGCGCCATGGTGTCGACCCAGGTGCGCAGGCCGGGCAGCGTCTCGTACATCCAGTTCTTGAAGGTGAAGCCACTGTAGGTCCAGGTGCCCGGACACAGCATGCGGTCGGTGGTCTTGACGGTCCCGGTCTGCAACGCGGCGCCCAGCGTGAAGGGCTTGAAATCGGAGCCGGCCGGGTAGGTGCCCAGGACCGCCTTGTCGAGGATCTGCTCCGACGACGGCTTCGCCAGCGCGATGCCTCCCAGCGTCTTGCCGAGCGTCATGGCGTTCGGATCGAAGCGCGGCAGGGAGGCGAGGACCCACACGTCGCCGCTGGTGGGGTCGATGGCGGCGCTGCCGACCCGTGGATAGCGGGCCATGGCCGCCTCGGCCGCCCGCTGCAGGACGGGGTTGATGGTGATGGTCAGGTCCGCGCCGGGCACCATCGGCTCCTGCAGGACGCTCACCGGGTCGATCCCGGGACGGACCGCCGTGAGGGTGAAGCCCGGGGAGCCGCGCAGGAGGTCCTCCGCACCGCGCTCGAGGCCGCTGCGCCCCACCCAGTCACCGGCCCGGTATCCCCGGGCGGCGAGGGTCTTGAGGTCCTCGGCGGTGATCTTGCTGGCATAGCCGATGGCCTGCCCGGCCAGGTACTCCTGCGGATACACCCGCATGCCGTCGCCGCGGGTCTCGGCGAAGACCGTTCCGTCGGTCGCCACGATCTTTCCGCGGGGCGACGTCTGCCGCGAGAGCTCCAGGCTGCCGTCCGTCCCGAGCTCGGGGAACAGCGAAGCCGGGCTCCAGCGCACCTGCCAGTCCGCGGCGCCACGGACGAGAACCAGGGTCCGATCGAGCGTGACATCGCCGAACAGGTCGGTGGTGAGATCGACGGTGGCGTCGACGGCCATGGCCGGTACCGGGCCGGGGAGGATGGGACCCGGGCTCGCCGCCTCGAACGTGGCCGAGGGAGCGGGGCTGGCGGCGACCGACCCGGCCGGGGTGGGCTCCACCGTGGCCGGTTCGTTCGAGGTGGCCGGGAGCGGGCCGCTGCCCGTCGGCGCGGCGCTCGGCGCCGGCGTCGGGACCAGGTCGGGCGGCACGGGCTCGGGAGGCAGGGCGGTCGGCACCGCATCGCCCGCGGTGGCGCTCACCCTGGTGAGGCGCACGAGGCTCGCGAACTGCTGGTACAGGCCCACGAAGCGGTCGTGCCCGTAGGCCTGCTGGTCCGCGGGTGCGATCAGCTCCCACATCCGCTCGGTGTTGCCTGCCATCCAGGCAGCCAGGAACTTGCGCGCCACGAGGCCCGCTCGGTCGACCGGCGGCACGGGCGCGGGGGTCGGGTACGGCGTGGGGGAGGGACCGGTGGAGCACGCGCTGATGGCGAGCAGCATCGTGGCGAGCACCACGGCTGCCGGGCGCCATCTCCGCCCCCTGCGCAGCATCATCGAGCGAGCATCACCCGGCGGAATCCCTCCGCGGCGGGGTAGCCGGCGCGCTCGCCGAGCTCCTCGGAGGTCCGGCGCAGCCAGCGCTCCGTATCGGCGAACTCGCGGAACTGGCTCTCGTGACAGCGCAGGGCAGCGATCTTGCGGTCCACGGTCTCGCCGATGTCGACCAGCTGATTCGCCTCGTTCGTGCTCCACAGGTAGAGCTCGGCGACCTTCCAGGGGCCCAGGCCCGCCTCGAAGTGCTCATGCAGGTTCAACGGGTCTCTCGCGGTGGGGAAGACGGCGTCCACGGTGACCATGCCGACCGCCCGGTGGTCGGGGTGGTTCACCCACTCGTTGTTGACGAAGAGCACGGTGGGGTCGTGGGTCATCACGATCTCCGGCTGGAACCTGCGGATCGCGTACGTGATCCGCTCGCGGAGCCGAAGGCTTGGCTCGACCTGGCCGTCGGGCTCGTCGAGGAAGTCAACCCCCTCCACTCCCAGCTCCGCGGCGGCGCGTCGCTGCTCAGCCTCCCGCAGCAGGCCCAGCGCCCGGGGGTCAATGGCCGGGTCGTCGCTCCCCTTGTCGCCGCGGGTGACGAGCAGGTACCGGACGCGGGCGCCCTCGTCGATCCAGCGGGCGACGGTGCCGGCGGCACCGAACTCGATGTCATCGGGATGGGCCGCAACCACGAGGACGCGCTCGGGAGTCGGGAGTCGATCGGTCGGCATGGGATGGGTGTGGTCAGCCCTTCGCTCGATACGCGGCGCATCGCGCCCGGGTGAGCGGTCAGCCGCCGGGCAATCCTATCAGCAGCCCGCCGCGGCGCTGGGAGCAGCTCCGCCACGATCGCCCGTCAGCCTCGTCACGCGGGCAGCCTGACCGGTTCGGGCTGCCCGGTCATGGCCGATGGGGCCTGCCCTGGTCCGCGGTCCGACGCGGGGCCTGCGGCTGCGTCACCCGGGCGCCGCAGCACGGTCCGCGAGCGGAGGCGAACGTGCCGGTCGCGCGGCTCGACCAGGGTCGACTCCGCCCAGGTCGCCACCGCATCGTCGTGGCTGAACAGGACCACCTGGCGCTCGCGGCTCAGCTCGTGGAGGACCCGCAGCAGCCCCGCCCTCCGCTCACCGTCGGCCTGGGCAGTCACCTCGTCGAGCAGGAGCGGCGCCGTCTCCCCGGTCGTGACCAGGTGCTGTGCCATGGCCACCCGGAGCAGCAGGTAGATCTGCTCCCGTGTCCCGGCAGAGAGCAGGCGCGCTGTCCGCCAGGAACCGGTGGCGGCCTCGCGAACCTGGATCGACAGGTCGGCCGGGTCGACGCTCACCTCCTCGTAGGCACCGCCGCTGACGACGGGCAGCCAGCGCTGCACCGCGGAGGCCAGAACCGGCGCCAGGTCGCGATGCACGCGCTCCTGCGCCTGTCGCAGCAATCGCAGCGTCTCATCGATGATCCCCGCCAGCGTCTGCACCCGCTCCAGCTCGGAAGCCGCCGCGGCGACGGCCTCCTCCGCCTCGGTGACGTCGGGGAGCCCGTCGCGGAGGACCTCCAGGGCACCTCGCAGCTCATGTGCCGCGCGATCCACCTCGGCGGTCGTGTCGCGGCGCTCCGCCAGCTGGCGGTCCAGGTCCGGCACGTGTGCGAGCGTCTCCACCTCGGCCGGTTCCAGGCCGGCGGCGAGCGCCGCGGCCTCACGGGACTGCTGCTCCGCGTCCTCACGGATCGCCGTCAGCGACCGCCCATCCAGGATGCGGGACAGCTCATGCCACTCCTCGATGGCGGACTGGTTGGCGCCGATGGCGTCGGAGCGTCGCTGCTGCCAGTCGCGAAGAGCCGACTCGAGGTGCTGGGGGTCACCCTCCGGGGCCAACCCAACCCGGGCGGCGGCGTCGGCCAGCGCGCTCGCGACGGAGCCGATGGCCCGGTCGACGGCCGCAGCGGTGTCCTCTGCCGCCCGACGAGCGGCAAGCTCGCGCCGGACGGAGCCCGCGCGCGCGGCTGCCTCCGCCTGGACGCGGCGCGCCTCGCAGGCCGTCTCGTACGCCGACCAGGCCCGGCGCGGGTCCGCCTCGTCGGCGACGCCGCGCTCGGAGAGAGCGGCCAGCAGATCCCCGGCGACGCCCCGAGCCCGCTCCGCCAGCTGCGCTCGTCGCGCCCGCCGCTCGGCGGCGCGGCCCGCCTCGCGGATGCGTTCCGACGTGCGATCGGCGAGTGCTTCGAGCGCCACCGGGTCCTCCGGCCAGCCGTGCTCGCGCGCCTCCGCCGCAGCCGACGCCCGTTCCGCGTGCGCGCGTGCCTGTGCCTCCCGATACGGCGCCAGCGACGCCTCCAGGGTCAGCACGCGCTCGCGTGCCGCGCGCACTCCCGCTCGGGCACGCCAACCCCACGCCGCGACGGCGACACCGATCACGGCCAGCGCGATGCCGGCGACCAGCAACAGCGTCAGCGCGACGAGGACACCGACCGCCAGGAAGCCAGCGCCGGCCAGCACGGGCAGCGTCGAGGATCGCCCTTCCGATGTCGCGCCGCGGGCCGCGGCGAGCTCCCCTTCGAGAGCCTCGGCCCCGGCGGGCATGGGAGCGGCCATGCGCCGGGCAACTGATCGCATGGTGTTCACGGTCGCCTCGTCGGCCGGATCGCCGGCGTTGGGCTCTTCCCCGAGCATCGCGATCGCCTCCTCGGCGCGCTCCAGCTCGCGGAGCAGCTCCCGCAGCGCCGGGTCGGGTCGCAGGTCGCCGGCCGGCGGGGAGGGCAGCGCGGCGAGCTCGGCGGCGAGGGCATCGCTGGTGGCTCCCTCGAGCACGACGGGCGATGGGCGACGCTCCCAGCCGACGATCGCAGCGGCGACCGCGTCGGCGGTCGCGTCGCGCTCGCTGAGCGCCGGCGGCGCATCCGGGTGACGGCCGGAGAGCTCCGCGGCACGCGCGGCGAGCACCGCCGCCCGCCGCGCGCCGACCAGTGCCTTGGCGGCGACGGCCACGGCGAGCGCCCGGCGCGCATCGGCAAGGCGCTGCTCCGCCTCCTCGGCCCGGCGCGCATGCTCGAGGTGCTCGAGGTGACGCGTCCGGGCGACGCCGAGCGCCTCCGTTGCACCCGCGAGGCGGACCCGGGCCATCCGCAGCGGACCCTTTGCGGCGACCGTGTCCGCGCCGACCGCCTCCTTGCGGAATTCGACGAGCCGCTCGATCGCCTGGGCTGCGGTGGCATCCGTGCCCCGGGTCGCGGCCGCGCGCTGCATCTGCTCCTGGAGCTGATCGGCGGCATCGGCGACGGCAAGGATCTCCGCCTGGCTGACCGAGACGGTCGCGGCGAACGCGTCGCGGTCCAGGCCAAGCCAGCGCGAAGCATCCGGCGTCCCGTCGAGGATCTCGTCCGACACGTCGCGTCCCAGGCCGACGTCGATCGCCCGGCAGGCGACCTTTCCGGCGAGGTCCTGGTGGATGTCGATGGTGCGCCCGTCGTCGAGATCGAGGCGGGCCTCAACTTCCCAGCGGTCCGGGATGTCCCACGGCCGGTGGCGTTCCGCCAGTTCCGCCTCCGCGTTCGTGGCACGGCCGCGGCCGCGGCGGACCCCGGTGATCGCGAGCCGGGTCGCGGCGTGCCAGCTGGACTTCCCGGCCTCGTTGGGCCCGGTGACCACGGTCATCCCGGGCGCGAGGTCGAGCGTCTCGCCCTCGAATGGACCGAAGGCTCGCGCAACGACCCGCTGGATCCGCACGGTCAGGCGACCTCCAGGTCGCGACGGCCCTCGAGCGCTCGGAGCCCGGTGAGGACCACCCGGCGACGCTGCTCGGGATCCTCGATAGCCTCGGCGGCTCGCGCGAAATGGCCACGGACCGTGGACTCGCGCCCGATGGCCGCCAGGTCGTAGCGGGTGTCGAGCCGACCCACGCGCAGCACGACATCCGGCCGGCCCGCGGTGATCCGTGACAGCTCGCGCCGGTCCAGCTCCAGGCTGGGGGCGACCTCACCGCTGAGGGTGACCCGAATGCAGCCGCCGCGCCCCTCCAGCGCGGTGCCAATGGCGCGCTCGACCTCGTCCATGTGCGCGGCCCCGTCGAGCGTGACGACCAGGTCGTGCACCTCGCTGACGGCCACGACCCGCCGCTCGCGGCGCACCGTGCCGTCCACCCCAACCTCCGCGAGGATCGCGCCGCGCTCTCCCTGCTCTCCGAACTCGAGCGGATCCGGGTTGCCCGGATACGTGTAGCGCTCCGCGTCGCGCGGGACGTGATAGTGCCCCAGGAAGGCGTGGTGGATGCCGGCCGCTTCCAGCTCCGCGGCATCGAACGGTGCGTGCGGCTGCTTGCCGCTCTCCTGCCATCCGAGCGCCCCGCGTTCCGAGGCGTGGGCGAGGGCCAGGTGGACGCCGTCGCGGTCCGGCCGGAAGTCGGCAAAGAAGGGGTCCGTGTTTGCTGGCGCGCGGTGCGCCGCGCCCCACAGGGTGAGCCCGTCGGCGAGGGTCACCGGCTCCAGCGACGCCTCGCGGAAGATGCGCACGTTCGCCGACCATTCGGCAAGGGCGTACGGGCTGCGCGGCGAGAGCCAGTCGTGGTTGCCGGGAGCCAGGTAAACGGGAAGCCCAACCTCGGCGAAGCTCCCGCGCAGGAACTCCACGCTGTCCGGGCTGACGCGATCGTGCTCGAACAGGTCACCCGCGCACAGGATGGCGTCCACGCGCTCGTCGGCGGCGAGGCGGAGGATCCGGGTCAGCGTCTCACGCCGGTTGCGGCGTCGGACACGTGCCGTCTCCGGGGTCGCCCATGCGAACGGAGCGTCGAGGTGCAGGTCGGCGAAATGGAGGAGCTTCATGAGCGATCGGTTCGAAGCCTACCCGATCGGCACGACAGCTCGGCTGTCGCGAGGACACGGAACGGGCCGCCTCGCGGGCGGCCCGCCGCCATCGGTCTGTGAGGTGGTCAGCCGGCCCGCCTCCCGGCCAGCAGCTGGAACAGCAGCACGGCCAGGGCGAGCACGAGCAGCAGGTGAATGAAGCCTGCGCCGATGCCGCCGATCAGGCCCAGCAGCCAGAGGATGAGCAGGACGACGACAAGCGTCCAGAGCATCGGGCTCCTCCTTCCTTCGGCACGCGCCGGAGGGCGTGGGTCGTCCGGTGGGAGCCTTCCATGCGGCATGCCAGCGCGGCGGCCGGGGTCAACCGGAGCGACCCTCGCGCTCGTTGATCACCTGCACGACGAGCAGCACGGCGGCGACAACCAGAAGCAGGTTCACGATGGCGCCGATCTGCAGCAGCAGGCCCACCAGCCAGAGGACCAGGGCGATGGCCACCGCGATCCAGATCATGGCTGCGGCAGGACCTCCAGCAGCTGGTCGAGATGCTCCTCCGGCTTCACGCGCGGGAGCACGTGCTCCACGCGGCCGTCCGGGCCAACCACGAAGGTCGTGCGCTCGTTGCCCATGTAGGTGCGCCCGTAGCGCGACTTCTCGATCCAGACCCCGAACGCCTCCGCGGCGCGGTGCCCGTCATCGGCGAGCAGCGGGTACGGCAGGTCGTACTTCTCCCGGAACTTGACGTGGCTGGCGACCGAGTCCGGGGAGACGCCGTACAGGGTCACGCCGGTGGCGGTCATGCGATCCCACCCGTCGCGCAGCGCGCAGGCCTGGGTCGTGCACCCCGGCGTGTCGTCCTTGGGATAGAAGTACAGGACGTAGCGGCGCCCGGCGAGCGACTCGTTGGAGACGGACTCGCCGGCGTCCGTCGTCATGCTGAACGGCGGGGCGGGGTCCCCGCGGGCTGGCCTGCTCATGGCTCCATCCTAGCGCGTCCGCCGTCCATCTCCTCCAGCGCGACGAGAACCGGCGGCAGGTCTCTGGGCAGCAGGCGGGCCGCCAGCTCGACCGCGACGGAGCCGATGACCTCGTCGGGGGCCTCGACCAGGTCATGGCCGGATGCGGTGACGAGCTGGAGGGCAGGATCATTGCCGGCGGTGCGCAGCGTCGCGGCGAGCAGGCGCGACTCGTCCGGATCGGCCCAGGCGTCATCGAGTCCGTGGACCAGGCTCACCGACCGATGGAGCATGGTGGCCAGCGCCATTGGCGCGGTCTGGAACGCCTGCTGCCAGCCGGCGAGTCCAAGGGTGAGCGGCCCCCCGGCTCCCGGCAGATGGAGTGCCACGCCGGCCTCATGGCGATCGGCCCGCTCGATGAGCTCCTCGCTTGCGCGGTCGAGGGCGGCGATCAACGGATGCCGCCGGTCCACTCCCGTCTGCCCGCGGGTCGCGACCGCACGGCGCAGGACATCCCGGCCGGAGCGAGCCGGGGAGCCGATGAGGGTCAGGGCTCCCACGGCCGGATCCGCGACGGCCACCGACAGCGCGATCGTCACGCCCTCTCCGTGGCCCACGATCCCTGTCCGGGCCAGGTCGAGGTCGCGCCGGCCCCGCATGGCGCCCAGCGCATCGCGGGCGTCGTCGATCCGCGTGAACAGGTCGCTCGCCGCCCAATCCCCCTCGGAGGCGCCGCAGCCGCGGACGTCGTACCGGAACGACGCCACGCCAGCCTCCGCGAGAGCACTCGCCAGCCGGCGCAGCAGCCCCGGGCGGGACGGCGCCATGGATCCGGAGGCGAACCAGTCGGGGTGCCCGCGATCATCCAGGACCCCGTCGCGGTCACGCGGCAGCCAGGACGCAAGCAGGAGCACCCACGGGTGGCGGCCGCGCCGGTCGGCCGGGGGCGGGGCGTCGGGAAGCAGCAGCTCGCCGGCGAGGGAACGGTCCCCCGCGCGGAACGTGATCTCGAGCGGTCGCGGCATGCGCCGAGGGTACACTCGCCCTCCCATGGACGCCCGCTTCCGTCCACCCCCCGAGCCGGTCGCGTTCCGGCCCGACCCGCGCAGCACGCTGCCGGCCACGGCCGACGTCGTGGTGGTTGGGGCCGGCTTCAGTGGCGCGTTCGCCGCTCACCACCTCGCGCGGGCCGGGCTGCGCACCGTGGTGATCGAGGCGAACACCCCGGCCTCGGGTGCGAGCGGGCGCCTGTGCGGGCTGGCGCTGGCCGGCATCGGCGGGCACTTCGCGCGCGTCAGCCGCCTGGTCCGCGCCTCGGGAGGCCGCTCGATCCTGGACTACACGCGCCGCTCCCTCGACATGCTGGAGACGCTCGAGTCCCAGATCCCCGGCGGGATCGAGTGGGAGCGCTGCGGATCGCTGGACCTGCTGACGACCCCGGAGGAGGAGGTGCACGGACGGGCCCTGGCCGCCGCCCAGGCGGCCGAGGGACTGCCGGTGGAGCTGCTCGACCCGCAGGCGGCCTCGACGTTGGTCCCCGCCCTCGACCCGCAGAACCTGCGGGCGGTGAAGTGGACGCCGGACGACGGGCAGGTGAACCCCTTCAAGCTCGTGTACGGGCTCCTGGAGGCGGCGACGGCGAGCGGGGCGCGGGTGGTCACCGGGGTCCGCGTGGAGCGCATCACCGCGCATGGCGGCCGGGTGACGGGGGTGGAGACCTCGCACGGGCCGGTAGGCGCGGGAGCGGTGCTGGTCGCGACGAACGCGTGGACCCCGGCCCTGGTGCCCGCCATCGCGGCCAACCTGACCCCGGTTCGCGAGCACGTCATGGTCACCGAGCGGCTGCCGCGGGTCCTGCGTCCGGGGTTCGAGACCAACCTGTGCAACGAGTACTGGCGGCAGGAGCCGACCGGCGAGGTGGTGATCGGCGGGTACGCCACCGCCGACGAGGGGATGGGAATCGGCTCCTACTCGATGGCCGTCCGCCGGCGCATCCCGCCGCTCCTGGCCTCGCTCCTGGGCCGCTTCCATCCGACGCTTCGGGACGCCCGCGTGGTCCGCGCCTGGGCCGGCCTGCTGGACTTCGCCTCCCTGGAGATCCCGATGGCGGGCCCGCTCCCCGCCACCGACGGCACGCCGGTCCCCGGCGGCTACGTCGTGGCCGGCCTCACCGGGCACGGCCTCCCCTACGCTCCCATCCTGGGGCTCCTGGTCGCCGAGCTCATCGCCGATGGCGCTGCCCGGACCCTGCCACTCGACCCGTTCGACCCGCGACGGTACGTGGGCGCCGGCCACGCACCCACCTGGCTGGAAGCCTTCGAGGGCGCTCCGGCCTGAGGACGGGCGGCGGTCCGCCTGGCCTCCGCTCAGCCGAGGAGCGGCCGGTAGGTCCCCAGCAGCAGACTCAGCCCTGTTGCCGCCGAGCCGAGCAGGAGCGCGCCGGCCAGGACCATCGCGTCGCGTCGCGACATCCGCTGCGGGCGCGCCGCCGTCCGGCACGTGCGGGACCCCAGGCCGCGCGCCTCCATGGCCAGCGCGAGGCGCGTCGATCGCCGGATGGCACTCACGAGCAGCGTCATCAGCCTCCCCGCCTGGAGCCGCAGCCAGCCGATCGGCGACCCGGCGCTGACGCCGCGAGCCCGGCGGGCAAGCGCCACCAGCTGCCATTCCTGCGCGAGCAGCGGCATCAGGCGAAACGCCGCCAGCGCGCCGAGCGCGAAGCGGGGCGGGGCGTGCAGCTCCTGCACGAGCGCGTCCGCGAGATCGGTCGGGTCGGTGGTTGCGAGTGCCACCACGCCGGCCAGCGCGATCGCGAGGATCCGCACGCCCAGCGCGGCGCCGGCCAGCAGGCTGCCGGCGTGGAGCAGCAGCGGGCCGAGCGCCAGCACCAGCGGCCCGCGCGGCGCGGAGAACACGCCGTTGACCAGGGCGATCAGCACGGCAGCCACCAGGATCGGCCACGCGCGCCGCACGAGCGCGGCGAGACGAATGCCGGTCATCGGCGTCGCCACGAGGATCCCGGCCAGGACGACCCCGGCGGTGACCCCGTCGAGGGCAACGAACAGGAAGCCCATCAGGATCACGGCCGCCCCGACCCGGGCCAGAGGGTTCAGCGACGCCAGCGGCGCATCGGCGCGCACCGAGAGGGGGGTCGCCAGCTGCATGGCTCAGGCCAGTCCCGCGCCCGGGGCGGTGAGCCGCAGCGTGCGATCGGCGAGGGCCGTGGCGAACTCCCGATCGTGGGTCACCACGCAGATCGAGCGGCCCGCAGTGCGCAGCCCCGCCAGCAGCGAGAGCATCTCGCTCCACGTCCGACGATCCTGCCCGAACGTCGGCTCGTCCAGCACCAGGACGGCCGGCGCCGCGGCGAGGGCGGTGGCAACCGAGAGACGGCGCTTCTCGCCACCGGAGAGCGTGAAGGGGTTGGCCTCGGCGAGGTGGCCGAGATGGAGCCGATCGAGCAGCTCGTGCACGCGCCGCGTGATCTCCGCCGCCGGGAGGCGGAGCCGGCTCGGACCGATGGCGAGCTCCGCGCGCACGCTCCTCGCCAGGAACTGGTGCTCCGGCTCCTGGAAGACGCTGCCGACCGCGCCCACGAGCCGCTCGGCGCTCCAGCCGGCGATCGATTCATGCGCGTGCCCGGCCGCCAGCGCCTCGCCGGCGACCACCTCGCCCCCGGTCGGCCGGAGCAGGCCGCCCAGCATGAGCGCGAGGGTCGTCTTTCCCGATCCGTTGGGGCCGGTGACCGCCACCACCTCCGAGGAGCGCAGCCGCAGCGAGGTGCGGGCGAGCGCAGCGCGGCCATCGCCCGGATAGGTGAACGTCGCGTCCTCGGCGAGGACGAGCGTGTCGCGCACGCCGCCATCCGGGCGCTGCGACGGCACGGCACGCGCGCCGGGAACCCAGACACCCGCCTCGGCGAGCGCGGTGCCGTGGGCTCGAAAGACGTCGTGCGGTGCGCCATCGGCCACGATGCCGTTCCCGGGCGCCAGGACGATCACGCGGTCGACGAGCGGCAGGGCTGCCTCGACGCGGTGCTCCACGAGGACCATCGTGGCATCGCCACCGGCGCCGACCCGCCTGAGCACCTCCCAGAGCCGATCGCAGCCGTCCGGGTCGAGGTTCGCCGTCGGTTCATCGAGGAGCAGCAGGCCCGGTGCCAGGGCAAGGATTCCGGCCAGCGCCAGGCGCTGCTTCTCACCACCGGAGAGCGCCCCCGTGGATCGCTCGCGCGCGTAATCGAAGCCGACGGCCGCGAGCGCGGCATCCACCCGCGGCCAGATGCCCTCCGTTGGCACGCAGCGGTTCTCGAGCCCGAAGGCGACGTCGTCGCCCGCCCGGCCCATGACGATCTGCGTCTCCGGGTCCTGGAAGACGATCCCGGTCCGATGGCGGGCCTCGGCCGGGGGCCGACCGTCGAGCAGGAGCTCGCCCGTCTCCGCCGCCCCGCCCGCGGTCTCGAGCAGTCCGGCCAGCGCCAGGAGGAGCGTCGACTTGCCCGCGCCCGACGGACCGAGGAGGAGCACCCGCTCGCCCGGCTCAATCCGCAGGGTGACATCGCGCAGGGCCCAGGCGCGGCGACCCGCGTGGCGCCATCCCCAGCCGCGCGCCTCGATCCCCACCGGCCCGCTCATGCCCGGAGGGTATCCGGCGCCGACCTGCTCAGACCGGCCTCTGCGACCGGCCGGATGGGAAGGGTGCCAGGACGCCCGTCTGGGCCAGCGCCCGGATGAGCAGCCAGGAGCCGAGACCGGCGACCAGGATCCCGCTGATGAGCATGAAGGACCCGTACCCGAGCTGGAGCCCAAGGTTCACGTCCGGGTAGTAGACCGGCATGTCGTGGAGCCACTCGCCCACCGCCGCCCCGCCGCCGGCCAGGAGGGCCACCGGCAGCCCATAGGCCCGGTACAGGAAGACCGCGAAGACGAGCTCGGCGCCGGCACCCTGGACGGCGCCGGACAGGACGACATCCAGGCCCCAGTACGAGCCGAGCAGCGCAGATACGATCGCGGCCACGAGCTCGGCGAGCAGGGCCGCGCCCGGCTTGCGGACGATGAGCATGGCCAGCACACCCGCCACCAGCCAGACGCCCGAGAGCAGATAGGCGAGCGGATTCACCTGCCCGCTGAAGAGCGGGAGCGTCCAGACGCCCCAACCCCAGAACACGACGCCGGCCACGACGCCGATCACGGACGCCGTCACGATATCCACGAGCCGCCAGGCGCCGGGCGACTGCTGCGTCCCTGTCATCCGTCTCCTCCATCGGTTGTTTCTGTTTCGACCACGAGCAGGATGCCGGTCGCTGCCTCCACCCGCGGCCGGGGCCCGGCGACCACGTTGGAGAGGCCGCGCGAGCGCCCCAGCCGGAGCGTCTCCCCGGAGAGCGGGTACCGCAGCGCGGTCGTGGTCACGCCTGTCGCGTCCCGATCGATCGGCAGGAGGGTCACGTATGAGCCCGGTGCTCCCTCGAGCTCGAGCACGCCGGGGCCGCGAAGGACCCGGACGGTGGTCGGTCCGTGCACGATCCGCACCGCGGCCGACGCGAGGTCCGCATCGGCGAGCAGGAGCAGGTTCGCGAGCTCGTGGTCGAGCCGCGGACCCCCCAGCGCCCCGAGCACCACGACCTCGTCGGCCCCGCGTCGCAGGGCCTCGTCGATCGCCAGCTCGGTATCCGAGGCATCCTTGTCGACCGGGTGGCGGATCACGGCGGTGCCCTGCCCCGCCAGGCGATCGACGAGCGCGGCGTCCACGGAGTCGAGGTCGCCCACCAGGAGTGCCGGGACGTGCCCCGTCGCGACCAGCCAGCGAGCGCCGCCGTCCGCGGCGATCACGAGGTCGGCCGCCGAGACCACCGACGCATCGGCCGTCGCCGTCGCGCCATCGGCCACCACCACCGCTCGCATTGCGTGCGTCGCTCCTTTCCAGGCAGCCGCGCCGGCGCGGCCACGTCACGGCTCGGAGAACGACGAACGGCGCACCCGGGTGGATGCGCCGCGAAGGTGAAACCGACTCCCTGCGCTGGCATGATCCAGATCAGGTTCGAGGGTCTGCGGTCGCCCGCACTCTCAGCGCTTCGCGCGCTCCCCTGTCGCTCTTGAGCTGTGACGTTGAGCCTAGCACGCGTGCGATGATCCGGCCATGACCGATGCCACCAGACCTCCCGGACCCGGTTCCGACCATCGCAACGTCGAGCGCGTGACGCGCGCGGCGGCGGAGCGCGGGCTGTCCATCGACGTGCAGCGCTTTCCCGCCGGGACCCGGACCGCCCAGGATGCCGCTCGCGCGGTCGGCTGTGACGTCGCCCAGATCGTGAAGTCGCTGGTCTTCGTGGCCGATGGTCAGGTCGTCATCGCCCTGGTCTCGGGCGCTGACCGGCTCGATGTCGACCGGCTGGGCAGGGCGCTGTCCGCGGCCACGGTCCGCCGCGCGAACGCCGACGAGGCGCGCGAGGCGACCGGGTTTGCGATCGGGGGCATCCCGCCGCTCGGCCACCGCACCGCGGTGCCGGTCGTGATCGACGACCGGCTCCTCGAGCACGAGACCGTGTGGGCCGCCGCCGGGCTCCCGGATGCGGTGTTCGCCGTCGCCCCGGCCGCGCTCGCCGAGGCGGCAGGGGCCCGGATCGCAGCCGTGGCGGCCGATCCTTCCTAGGGGCGATCAGTCTGCACCGTGACGCGGGTCCTCCCCTCCAGGTGCTCCAGGACGAGCTGCCAGACGGTGCCCGGAGAGACCTCGAATCGCACCAGCGCCGCCTGATCCGCCGGGTAGCGGCCCACGACCGCGTAGCCGGCCGCGGGCAGTGCCTCGAGGTAGTAGTCGTACGGACCCGAACCCACCGCGTCGAGCATCCAGCGCGCGACGAGAGTGAGGTCGTCGGGTGGAAGCGGTTCGCTGATCGCGCCGGACGGCACGGGGAACCCGGTCGGCAGCCGCGGCCGCTCGTCGGTCGCGCCCGTCGGTCCGGGATCGGTCCCGTGAGACTCCACGGCGGCGGGACTCGGCGTCGCGGTCGCCGCCGCGGTTGCCGCCGCGGTCCCGTATCCCTGCGCCCCGCAGGCGGAGAGCAGAACCACCATGCTCACCATGCCGCCCACGAGCGGGGCGGCCGTGGTCGGCCGCGTCCCGCGGCGGCCGACCATCGGCGACTGTCTCGTCGACCATCCGTGAATCGTCGACATCGGATCCTCCATCACTCCGTCTGGTTGGTCTTGACGACGATCGGGACATAGAACGATCCGAGCCGCGACCAGTCGAACCAGCGCAGGCTGTTGGCGAAGAGGTTGTAGGCCTCCGAGTAGCCGCCCGGCGGTTTCGTCGCCCGAAGGCCGAACGTGAAGCGCGCCACCCCGTCGGGTGGCACCGACCGCTGGTCCATCACCGTCGGCACCCAGTTGTAGGGCCAGTCCCACGCGGCGAAGGCGCTCGCGTGCCCGGCAGGATTCCAGGTGCCGAGCATGATCCGGCCCTTCGAGACGTCCGATCGCCAGGTCCTCCCGCCCCGGTTCACGAACTCGACCCAGTGGGTGATCGTCGTGTAGCGACGGATGACTTCCGTGCCACTGTTCGACTCGCGCCGGTACGCAGCCAGGAACGGGACTCGTCCCGGGTTCGTGGTGAAGAGCCCCGCATAGATGGGATCGACCGGGACCCAGGCCCCTCCGGATCGCGCCTGCATCTCCCAGTGCAGGTGCGCCCCATAGCACTGGCCGCTGCATCCCGAGCTGGCGATCCACTGCCCGGCGGAGACGGCCTGGCCGACCGCGACCCGCACGCCGTGGTAGGCGAGGTGGTAGTAGAGCGTCCGGCGACCGTCGGCGTGGGCGACGAGGACGAAGTTGCCGTAGGTCCCGAACTGCGTGGTTCCGTAGCCCTCGAACAGGTCGACCACCGTGCCGTCACGCGCGGCGGCGACCGGACTGCCCAGGGCCATGGGATAGTCCATGCCGGTGTGGCCGTCGTAGACGCGCCCGTAGTGCAGGGAGCAGTCGTTCCACAGGGTGTTCGCCCAGTCCCGCTGATGACAGGCGCGACCGTCCCGGTCCACGCCGTAGCTGAGCGATACGGACGGGTCGTAGAACGGCAGGGTGTAGTCGTCCGCCGCCCGGGCGGGGGACGCCCAGCCGATGGCGAAGACCAGCGCCACCGAGGCGCCGATGAGGATGCGACCGATCATGACGCGCAGCCTCCACACGCGCCCGTCGGGCGCATCCAGGCAGCGAGTGACGAGGTCATCTCCTGCAGGGCTCGTCCTGCCTCGTCGACGACGACGGTGTGCCGACCGCGGAGGACCGCGACCGCCCGACCGTCGGCGGCGATGCGGGGCAGCGCCCCCGGCCCGAGCGAGACGGGGTTCCCGTCACCGAGGCGCAGCAGGAAGATGCCGCCATCGGCGAGCGCATAGGCCACGCTCCTGCCGTCCGCGGCGATCGACACGTCGGTCGCGTCGGGCGCCAGCGTCGCGACGCGCGACGCCGCGCCGTTCGCCAGGCGGTCGAGCGAGACGCCGCCCCCGGGCTGATGGGAGACCGTCGCGATCCCGCCATCCGCGAGCTCCGAGGCGGCCAGGACGAGGCCCAGGGCATCGCCTCCATCGACCGGACGGACGTGACCGGAGTCGGGGTCCACGCTCACCAGCGACGCGGCAAACGGCGCTTCCATGGAGGGGAGCGCGATCAGGAGCAGCGCTCCGCTGGCACGGAACGAGACCGCACCGGCAAACGGCCCATCGGCCAGGGCTGTCGCCGACCCGCGGGTCGTGTCCACGCGCCACAGGCGACCCAGGCCGTCGACCACGGCCAGCCAGCCGCCGGTCGGTGCGAATGCCGCGCCGGTCACGCCCGGCATCGACACGAGCAGCTGTGCGCCGGACGGGGCGGCCAGCAGGAGCCCGGCGCCCGGGTCGTCGATCGCGTCAGCGATGGCGACGGTGCCGTCGCCGGCGACGTCGAGGAGACGCATCGCATCGCGACGCTGCCGCTCGGCTTCGCCCGGGTCGTCAGCCGGCGCGCCCGAGCGATCCGAACCGGTTGGCAGCGAGACCGTCATCAGCCGTTGGCTGCCGAAGTGCATCTGCGTCGTGGTGATGTCGCGGCCCGCCTGGCGCGCCGCATCCGCGCTGAGCGCGGTGACCGTGGGTGGTGGCTGGGCGGCCACCGAGGAGACGAGGCCGAGTGAGCCGGCGAGAGCGGCGGCGAGCAGGGCACTTGCGGCCCCGCGCGCGCGTCGCGGGCTGAGACGATGCCTGGTGGACATCGGGATCCTCCGTTCGGGTGCGACACATGGAGACTGTCCACGGGCACTGCGGGCTTCGACCACCTCCGGGCTCGTCCTGCGACGCCGGGCGTTCGGCGTGGGTGGGACGCTAGCCGTCGCGCCTTATCCGGGCCTTATCCGCCCGTATACTCGGCCCGATGCCCCCGCTCACCGCACCGCTCCTGGGTCTCGCCGTGCTCGGCGTCGTCCTCGTGGGCGTCGGAGCCGCCTGGATGCGCGCCATCGGTGCGGACCCGGATCGCGCTCGCCGACTGGCCGGCGCACGGGGCATGGCCGTCGCCGAGGTCCTCGACCTGACGGAGGCACCGCCGCGGCCCGTCCGCGTCTCGGGCCGAATCCGCTGCGCGGACCCGCTGGTGGCCCCCGATGACGAGCGCCTGGTCGCCTTCCACCGCGACGTGTCGGTGCGGCTCGCGGATGGGCGCTGGCGAACCATCGAACGCGTGCGAGAAACCCGCTCGTTCGAGCTGTGGGACCACGCTGGGTCCCTCGCGCTCGACCCGGCACAGGCCGCCGAACCGCTCATCACCATCCCGCTGGTCTGGGAGGGATCGCCCGCCGAGCTCGTCGAGCCCCATTCGGCCGCGGTCGCGCGCCTCGCCGCCGAATCGGGCACCATGCCCGACGCTGCCCGGGCCGTGACCCGCTCGATCTCGGTCGTCGACCCGCTGCTGGTCCTGGCCCGGGTCGAGATCGGCCCGGATGGGCCGCACCTGGTCCCGCCCCGGGACGGCTACCTCGTCTCGGCCCTCGAGCTCGACGCGGCGATGCGCCTCCTTGGCGGCTCACGCCGCCGCCAGCTGGTGCTGGCCATCGCGACCCTCGCGGCAGGCTCCGTGCTCATCGCCGGAGCCCTCCTGGCCGTGCTCCTCGCCGGGGTGCTGGGCGCCTGATCGCGGTGGTCGTACCGGTTCTCATCGGTACCAAGGAGCCATCGCCTCCAGTGATTGCCACTTCTAGCATTCGGTGCACGGATCCTCACAGAAGCTCCATCCAGGAGCCCGGGTGGACCCCTCACGAGGAGCGGCGGCGGTGCCAGCACAGACCCGGGACCGGTCGGGCGACCCCCACGCACTGATCAGCGTGGCCCAGGCGGCTGCGCAGCTCGGAGTCCACCCGAACACGATCCGCGCATGGACCGACGCCGGGCGGCTCCCGGCCTTCCGCATCAACGCACGCGGCGATCGCCGATTCCGTCGCTCCGACGTCGAAGGGCTCCTCGCCGAGGGCGGCCGACCCGTCGGGTCGCCGCCAGGCAGCTCCGCCATGGCATCACGTCACGAGGCCGAGGTCGCCGTCCTGGCCAGGATCACCCTTGGGGTGGGCGGACCGAGCCCCGTCGCCGTCTGCCGCGTGGTGATCGACGCGCTTCGCACGCAGCTCGGCTACGACCGGGTCGCGATCTATCTCACCTCCCGTGGTTCCATGCGCCTGGAGACCCACGCGGGCTACCGGCAACCGCCGGCGGCGACCATTGACCCCACCACGGTGCGTGTCGTCGACGAGGAACCCGTGCAGATCGGTGCGCCCGCTCCCGTGGCGGCTTACGAGACTCGTCTGCCGATCCGCGCCGCCTCCGAGCTCCTGGGGATCCTGGTGGTCGCCCAGCGGGCGGACGGTGCCTCCGCCGAGGAAGACCTCCCCTTCCTCGAGACCATCGCCGACTCCCTGGGCGCCGCGGTGCAGAACGCGCGGCTGCTGGCGCGGGCACGGCGTGAGCTTAGCCGCGCGCGCGCGCTGCGCAGCACCATCCAGGAGCTCACGGGCGAGCTCGACCTCCCCGCGGTCCTCGACGGCATCGTCGACCGCAGCCGGGCGCTGTTCGGCGCCGAGAAGGTGGGCCTCTGGCTCCTGCTCGATGTCGACCCGCCGTTCCAGCTCGCCGCGGGGCGCGGGATCAGCGACGCCTTCCAGGCACGCGTCCGCTCCCTGACGCTCGACAGCCCGGCGGTTGGAGTCCGCGCGGTGCTCGATCGCCGCACGCACGTGGTCCAGCAGGCGTCGTCGGACGCCCGGGTGGGTGCCATGCACGATGTCTACACCGAGGAGGGAATCGAGACCGCCTGTCTCGTCCCGCTGGTCACGAACGACCGGACGATGGGGGTCCTGGGGCTCTACCACACCGGGCGGCACGACTGGCCCACCGAGGAGCTCAACCTCGCCCAGGCCCTTGCCAACCAGGGCGCCGTGGCGATCAGCAATGCCCGGCTGTACCGGTCCGTGGCGGACCAGGCGGCGCGGATGCGCTCCATCCAGGATCTGTCCGCGCGTTTGAACCGCCTGACCGATGTCCAGGCCATCGCCGCGGCGATCGTGGCTGAGGCCTCGGCGCTGGCCGCGTACCACGACATCCGCGTCTACGAGGTGGACTGGGACCGCCGCGTCTGCGAGCCGATCGCCTTCACCGATCGCCTGCTCGGCGAGGGCGGCGACTTCGTGGAGCGACTTCGGGTCGACATCGGTCCCGGCTCATTCACCGGCACCGTCGCCGAGTCCGGCGAGCCGCTCCTCATCAACGACGCGCTCGCCGACCAGCGAGGGCTGACGATCGAGGGAACGGACGACATCGACGAGTCCATGCTGGTGGTGCCCATGATGTTCGAAGGTCGTGCCGTCGGGGTCGTGGCGCTCAGCAAGCTCGGGACCAACCAGTTCAGCACCGACGACCTGCAGACCATGACGATCTTCGCCGGCTACGCGGCACAGGCCATCGCAAACGCGCGCGCCTATGTGCAGCTCGAGCACCAGTCGGGCGAGCTGGCCCGCCAGCTGCAGTCCCAGCGCCGCCTGCTGGAGATCAACGAGCGGCTGCTGTCCACCTTCGATCAGCGTAGCGTCCTGGAGATGATCGCCGATGGGCTGCTGACGGTTGTGCGCTACGACAACCTGTCGATCTACCGCGCGGATCACGCCCACCAGACGCTGGTCCCGATGTTCACCCGCGACCAGCACCAGGCCGCGGTGAGCGCCTACTCCATCCCGTTCGGCCGCGGTCTCATGGGCTGGGTGGTCGATCGCGCCGAGGCGGTGCTGGCCAACGACGCGCTCAGCGATCCGCGGGCGGTGCAGATCCCGGGAACGCCCCCCGAGCCCGAGGCTCTCTGTGTCGTGCCCCTGATCTACGATGGGTTCGTCATCGGCGCACTGAACGTGTCACGGATCGGCGGGGCGGAGGCACACTTCTCGGACGCCGATTTCGAGCTCATCAAGCTGTTCGCCGGCCAGGCGTCGATCGCGCTGCGAAATGCCGCCGCGCACCACGAGGTGCGTCGGCTGGCAGAAACGGACGCGCTGACCGGCCTGGGCAACCACGGCGCCTTCCAGCGCTATCTCGTGGAGCTGTTCGACTCGGTCGACGCCGAGGCTGGCGAGCCGCCCTTCGGTCTGCTGATGATGGACCTGGATCGGTTCAAGGACTACAACGACGGCCTCGGCCATCCAGCCGGCGACGCGCTGCTCAACGCCATCGGGCAGGCGATCGTGAAGGCCGCCCGCGGCACCGATCGCGTCTTCCGCTACGGGGGCGACGAGTTCGTCGTGGTCCTGCAGGACACCACGGCCGCAGATAGCGTGCTCGCCGCGGATCGCATCCGCCGCGCGGTGGCCCGCATCACCGCGGGCGAGACCTACCCGGTGACGGTCACCGTCGGCGTCTCCGCCTACCCGGCCGACGCACGCGAGAAGAACGCCCTGATCAACGCTGCCGATACTGCCCTCTACTACGGCAAGCAGGCGGGCGAGAACCGCGTGGTCCGCATCGCCGACGTCCCCCGCGAGATGCGGGCCCTGCGCGGCACCCTCGACCAGCTGGCGCGCACGGCACTCCTGCACCCCGAGGAGGCCGGGACCATGGAGCACCTCGTCGAGCAGGCTGCGCGGCTGGGGTCGGGCATCGACGACGAGGCATCCGGGGCGCTGCGGGAGGCCGTGCTGAGCATGGCTCGCAGCCTGGATACACGGGACGCCGCCAGCCGGCGCCATGCGGACCGGGTGGCTCGCCTGGCCCGTCGTCTCGCCGAGCAGCTGGGCTGCCCCGACAACGAGGCGGACACCGTCGAGCTCGCGGCGCGCCTGCACGGCATCGAGGAGGTGCACGCGGATGCGCTGGACACCGTCCGGTCGCTGCACGGCGTGGCCGAGATCCTGAACGCCGAGCGTCGGCTGCGTGCCGGCTCCCGCCGGCGCTCGCCTGGCCCGGTCTCGCTCGGCGCGGAGATCGTCGCCGCTGCGAACCAGTACGACGCCCTGGTCGGAAGCCGATCCACCCGGCGGTCCGTCACCGAGGGGCTCGCCGCCCTTCCCGAGCGCGCGCCCGGCGTCCGGAGCGAGGTGATCGATGCCGTTGGGCGCGTCGTGTCAGGCCCGGCGAAGCGGCCCATCACCCGCGGCCGTCGTCGCCGCGACCAGACCGCGCGGCCTGCACCGGAACGCGGCGCCGCCTGATCAAGGCCCGGTCCGCGGGCCTCCGTCCGGGGGCTGCTATGATCGCGGCTCCCATGCACGTCCGCCCCTTCGCTGCCCTGCGCCGCGGTCGACCGCCGCTGCTGCTCCCCGGCGTTCTCCTGATCGGCGTGCTGCTCGCCGCATGCTCGTCGACGTCCGCGCCCTCCGGCACCCCCGGCCTGCCCTCCCCGAGCGGCATGACGGTCGCCCCTACCCCGTCGCCGTCCCCCACGCCGCTGCCGACGCCCGACTTCACGAACACGGCGGACCCGACCCTGTCGGCCCTCATCCCGGACACCGTCGACGGCGCCCAGGTGTTCAAGCCGGACCCGACGAGCTACGGCGTCTCGCCGGGCGACATCGCCATGCCCTTCGGTGACATCGGCCTGCGCTTCCGATCCCTCGTGATCGCCTACGTCGTGCGGCCCCGCCTCTCGCTCTACGCGATGCGCGTCGAGGGACCGTCGGTCGACACCGCCGACCTGAAGCCATACCTGGCGGCCGCGGGACGCTACATCGGGGTCAGCGGGCTCCAGCCGGACGCCTGGAAGGCGGCCGTGGTGAACGGGAACCGGGTCTGGACCCGCGGCGAGGACGAGGCCACCCTGCCCAAGACCACCTTCTACTGCTGGAGCTCCGGCCAGTACGTGTTCCTGATGACCGGATCGAGCGACGCGACCAACCAGGCCATGGTGAGCGCACTGCCGGGCCAGCCAGCGCCCACGCCGACGCCGACGGCCTCGCCCGTCGCAAGCGGCTCCGCTGCCCCCGGCGGCTCCGCAGCGGCGGGCGCCACGGCCACGACGAGCCCCTCGGGGACGTGACCCGGCCCCGCTGACGGCGGCCGGAGCGTCGAGCGCGTACCATCGGCCGCATGGCGAGCACCGAGCTGCCCGACGGGGCGTGGCCCGACGACGGCGACCCGGACGACCGCACCGCCCGCAAGCGCGACCGGCTGGCGAGGCTGCTGCGCGTGGCCTCGATCCTCTACAGCGCGGGCAGCGGCGAGCAGGGTGTGCCCGTGACGGAGATCGCGCGGCTCACCGGCATGACCACTCGCACCGTCTACCGCGACATCAACGCCCTCGACAGCGAGCTGGGCATCCCCATCTTCCAGGCCGGCCGCGGCCGGTACGGGATCGAGCGCAAGTACTTCCTGCCACCGCTGCACCTCTCCGTTCCGGAGGCAATCGTCCTCTTCCTCGCTGCCCGCCTCATCGCCCGGTGGAGCGACGAGTACAACCAGGCGGCGGTGAGCGCCTTCACCAAGCTCGCCGACCTGCTCCCCCAGCCGATCGCGCGCCACGTCGCTGCCACGATGCTGGCCGTCGGGTCCCACTCGCCCAACGAGCCGTTCACCCGGATCTTCTCGACGGTGGCCCGGGGATGGGCCGAGGGGCGGGTGGTGGAGATCGGCTACGAGCCCGGCGAGGGAACGCCGCGCGTGACCCGCGTGCGGCCGTACTTCCTGGAGCCCGATGCGGCGCTGCGCAGCGTCTACCTCATCGGCTTCGACGAAGGGGCCGATGCGATGCGGACCTTCAAGGTCGAGCGCATTCGATCGGCGACGCTGCTCGCCGATCGATACGAGATCCCGGTCGACTTCGATCCGGACCGATGGCTGGCCAACTCGTGGGGGATCTGGTCGTCCGATACCACGCCCACCGTCGAGGTTCGCCTGCGCTTCGAGGCCGGCGTGGCACACCGCGTGCGGGAGGCGGTCTGGCACCGGTCCCAGCGGCTCACGGAGCTGCCCGACGGCGGCGTGGAGCTGAGCGTGACGGTCGCGGGGATCGTGGAGATACGACCGTGGATCCTCTCGTGGGGAGACGGCGTGGAGGTTCTCGCCCCGGCCGACCTCCGCGCGTCGGTCGCCGCCGCCGTCCACGCCGCAGCGGCGCGATACGGGGGGCAACCCGGCGGTGGCTGACGGCGACGAGCTCGAGCTCAAGCTGCTGGCCGGCGACGACCGTCCACTGCAGGAGCTGGCGGCCCGGAGGACGCTGGGCCCTGCCAGCCTCGGTGACCTCAGCGTCACCGGCGAGCTCGACCGATACCTGGATACGGCCGACGGGCGGCTTGGCGAGGCGCGCTGGGCATGCCGGCTCCGCACCCGCGACGGACGCACCATCGTGTCGCTCAAGGGTCCCAGCCGCCGCGCCACCGGGACCGACGCCTCGCTCCACCAGCGCCCCGAGCGCGAGGGGCCGGCGAACGATCGCCTCGATCCCGCGGCCTGGCCGCCGTCCGGCGCCACGGAGCTGCTCCGCGCGCTCAGTGGCGACGCTCCGCTGGTCGAGCGTCTGGCGCTGCGCCAGGAGCGGGGGGAACGGGCGGTCCGGGTCGGGGATGCGCACGTGGGCACCCTGAGCCTGGATCGCGTGGACGTGCTCCACCGGGGGGACCCGGTGGGACGCCTGTTCGTTGTGGAGCTGGAGCTGGCCGGTGACGCCGCGCGCGATCCCTCGCTGATCGCACGGCTGTCGGACGCCCTGGCGGCAGTCGACGGGCTGTCGCCGGATCCGGCAAGCAAGCTCGAGCACGCGCTCGCCCTCGTCGCCGCCGCGGCGGCCCCACCCGCCCCGTCGCCGCTGACGTGATCCGGATCGGGCCGGCCCGGCTCTCGGCCGGCGAGATCGTGGCGCTCGCGGCCGGCCTGGCGACCTTCGGGTATCTCGCCTGGGACCAGGCCCTCTGGGATGCGCGCTTCCAGGCGCTCCTGCATGTCATCGCCGCGTGCGCGATCGCCGGGCTCGCGCTGATGCTGGCGCGCCGCACACCGGTGCCGCGCACGAAGCTCGAGATCCCGATCCTGCTCCTCCTGGTTGCGCTGGGAGCCGCGACGGTCGGCAGTCAGAACCCGGGGCTGTCCGCCGCCGCGTTTGCCGCCTCGATCACGTGGGCGCTGCTCCTCGTGGTGGCGCTGGTCGTGCTGCGCCGGCGACCGGCGCTGACGGTCCTGGCCGCATGCATCCCGATCGCGGGCCTGGCGGCGGGAACGCTGTCCGGCATGGTCGCGAGGCGCGTCGGGTGGGTACTCGCCGGCGGACCGGGCCTGCCCCCGGTCAGGATGGTCGCGGAGTCGACACCGTTCGGCTCGGTCGCCGTCCCACCGTTCGTCCTGCTGGCGTGCCTGGGTCTCACGCCGCTCGTGCCGCACGCAGGCGTCCGCCGCGCCCTCCAGGCCGTGCTCGTGGCGCTTGGCGTCCCGCTCGGCCTGCTGTCGGGCTCCCGGTCCGCGTGGATCGCCTTCGCGGTCGCGGGGATCACCTTCGCCGTCGTCGAGCTGTGGCGCAGCGGACGCCGCATCACCGTTCCGCGGCGTCCGGCGACGGTCGCGGTGGGCGTGGCCGGGCTCGCGGTCCTGGCCGTTGGTGCCGTCTTCGTGGCATCCCGCGCCACGGCGGTGTCCTCCCTCCTCTACCGCGAGGACCTGTGGCGCGACACCCTGCGTGCCTGGTCCGCCCACCCGCTCCTGGGCGTGGGACCGGGGGTCATGCCATACGCGCGACAGGCAGCCGCCGCGCCCGGCAGCTTCCCTGCGGTGCAGCCGCACTCGCACAACCTGGCGATCGGCGTCCTGGGTGACGCCGGCATCCTGGGACTGGCGGCGGCGCTGGTCCTCGTGGGCTCCTTCCTGTGGATCGCCGGACCGCATCGCTCCCGCACGGTGCGGGGCCGCGCCGCCGCATCGATCCTCATCGGGTTCGCGGCCTCAGGCTTCTTCGAGGACCTCACCTTCATCCCCGGGTTCGACCTGCTGCTCCTGCTGCTGGTCGCGGTGGCCATCGAGGACGCCGGGGCGGTCCGCTGGCGGCCCGTCGGAGGCCTTCGCCCCGGTCGGGTCACGCGTCCCGCCCTCATCGGGGCATCGCTCGTCGCTGCGGTCGCCCTGCTGCTGCCCGTCGGCCTTGCCGATGGGTCGGCGGTCGTCTTCCGCGTCGCCGCCGACACGGCCTGGGCGCGCGAGTGGTCCCGGGCAACGGCCCTGTACAAGGCCGCGATGCGCCTGGACCCGTGGCAGCCGGCGGGCCCCAAGGCACTTGCCGTCGCCGCGGATCACGCCGGCGACAGCGCCACGGCATTGGCCGCTGCACGGCGTGCCACGGAGCTCAACCCGGGCGACGACAGCGCCTGGACGAACCTCGCGATCCTGTGTGCGGCGACCGGGAACTCGG
Source organism: uncultured Chloroflexia bacterium (assembly GCA_963805645.1). Classification (GTDB taxonomy): domain Bacteria; phylum Chloroflexota; class Limnocylindria; order QHBO01; family QHBO01; genus CAVXEH01. The sequence goes on from CAWDVA010000006.1 coordinate 362,943, forward strand.
CGTGTGCCGGGCGGGCCGCCGACAACGCGATCGCATACACGTCGACCGGCGGCTCGGAGCTGGCGAACGCCGCCCTCGTCCTGGAGCACCTGGGGGAACGAACCGCAGCCGACGACGCCTACCGGCGGTCGGAGCTCGTCAACCTGCAGACCACGCTCGTGCTCGACTGGCCACGCCGCGTCGACCCCGGAACGACGGTGCCCCCCGAGATGGACCCCACCGCCGGCGAGCTCAACCTGCTGGTGGCCACCCGGACCTCCGGGGGCACGGTGGATCCGTCGCGCTACGCGGCGCCCGCGGTGCGCGCCCTGGCCTTCGCGATGTCCGGGAACCGCGATGCCGCGATGGCGGCCCTGGCCACTGCGCAGCACAGCGCCCCGCACGATGTCCTCACCTGGGACGTGTCGGTCCTGCTGCTGCGCCACTGGGACCTCGACGCGAGCCGCGCCCAGCGCATCGACGAGGCGCTGCGGGGCGGCCCGCTTCCCCAGGGCAGCACAGAACCGGCGCGGCTGGTGTGGGACGTCGCCACCTTCCGTCCCTTCCCGGGCGACGGGCTGGTGAGCGGCGCGACCCGGCTGCTGTCGGCGCATCCATGGCTGGACGAGGTCGAGGCGCTCCTGCCGTCGCCATGAGCGGGCGATCGGGATCCGGCGCGCCTCAGTCGCGCCCGAGCGGCAGGCGCAGCAGCAGCGCGAGGGTCGGCCGGGGCCGAGGCTCTGCAGGCACCACCGGGGCACGCAGCCAGGCATCGCCGGCTGCCCCGCTCCGGTAGCGGGCCGTGAGGCAGCGAGCCGAGAGCCCCTCGATGCCCAGAAGGGCGAGCGCCTCCGCGACGAGCGTGCCCTCGCGTGGATATCCCTGGCCCACGATCGCCCGGTCACCGGGCGCAAGCACCTCGCGGAGGTGCTGGCGCCGGGCGGCGAACGGTCGCCGCATCAGCGATGCTCCGCCGCTCCACAGCAGGTCCGAGGCGACGTACGCCGGGCGGCCGGCGCGGCGCGCCGCTGATCCCCGGCCGAGGCGCTGGCGGAGCAGCCCGCCATCCGGGCGGCCGGCGTCATCGAGGACGAGAAGCGTGCCATCGAGCACCACGGCGTCGCCCGCCACCTGGCCCGGCAGGTCGCCGAGCTCGGGGAAGGTCGCCAGAGCGTCGGAGAGCCCCGCGACCTGCAGCCGCAGCCGGCCATCCTCGACGAAGGCGAGGCAGCGGACGCCCGGCCACCAGGGCTCGAACCAGAACTCGGGATCGTCGAACGGCGCGTCCACGGTCGTCGCCTGCATCGGGCGCACCTGGTCCGGCAGCAGCCGTGACGCCGCTCCGGACTCGAGGGGCAGGCTGAGCTGGTCGCCGGTCACGGCGACAAGGCTACGCGGTCTTGCGCCGGCGGGCCGGCCGCTCCTCCTCTGCCGGGGCGGCCTTGCCGCCCTTCGCAGCCGGGGACCTGCCGCCTGACGACGATCGCGCGGCCGCCGCACGGGTGCGCTCGCCGGCCTTCTTCGATGTCTTCGCCTTCGCGGTCGACGTCCGCTTCGTGGCCGGCTTGTCCGGCGCCTCCGGTGCGGCGCGCCGGCCCTCGCGGGCTGCGGAAACGGACGCCTCGAGTGCGGCCATCAGGTCCGCGATGCGCGTCGGCTCCGCGTGCGCCGCCGGCTGCGGGGCCTCGCCCGCGACCTTGGCCTCGATGACGCCCATGAGCGCCTCGCGGTACTCGTCGTGGTACTCGTTCGGGTCGAACGCCCCGGTCATGCTGGCGACCAGCTGCTCTGCCATCTTCCGCTCGCTGGCCTTGATCTCGATGCTGTCCTCGGGGAGCGCGAGCTCGTCGAGGGACCGGATCTCGTCCGGCCAGTTGAGCGTGGTGAGCAGCATGGTGCTCGCGTAGGGGCTCAGCGCGGCGAGCTGCTCGCGGTCCTTGAGGACGATCTTGCAGATCGCGGTCTTGCCGCCATCGGCGAGGACGTCCTTGAGCAGGTAGAAGGCCTTTCGACCGATCTCATCGGGCTCGAGGTAGTACTCCTGCTTGACGAAGCGCGCGGCGGACGCCTCTGCGTCGCCGGCCTCCACGAACTTCTCGATCTCGATGGCCCGCACCGTCTTGAGGGGAACCGACTCGAGGTCCTCCTCGCTGATGACGACGTACTGACCCTTGCTCCACTCGTAGCCGCGGACGGTGTCCGACCGCGGAATCACCTCGTCGTGGTACGGGCAGTAGATCTTCATCTGGATCCGGTTCAGGCAGCTGGCGTGGAGCAGGTTGAAGCCGATGCTCGTGCTCTCGGTCGCCAGATACAGCTTCACCGGGATGGTGACCAGCCCGAACTGGATCGCCCCCCGCCACATGGATCGCGCCATGGAACGCCTCACTTCGCTCACCGCGCCCTCGCAGTGCCCCGTGGGGACGGCGCGGGCGGTGACTATACACCGGAGCACCAAGCGCGCCGATCCGCCGATCCGGACCCGGCCCGCCGTCGGCCGGCCCGCGCCAGCGGAACGCCAGCGGTACGCCGGAGGTACCAGCCGCATGGGCCCATTCCGCCATTGCTGTGGGCGGTGCGCAGCCGCCACACTCGAGTCCATGACCACGTCTCCGTTGTCCGTCGCACAGCCAGCGGCCCAGGCCTCCGCCGAGGAGTCCCTGCGCGCCTACGTCCTGGAGGACGATCCCGACATCGCCGCCCTCGAGGCGGACCTGCTCCGCGAGCTCGGGTACAGCGTGGTCACCTGCTCGCGAATCGTGGAGCTCGGCGACCTGATGGCCGTCGCGCTGCCGCACGTGCTCGTGGTCGACGTCATGCTTCCCGACGGCGACGGGGGCGACATCGCCGAGCTCCTCAGGAACACGTGGCCCGGCATTCCGGCCATCTTCGTCAGCGCCGCTTCACGCAGCCGCCTCACCGAGCTCGAGCCTCTGGGACCCGTCGTCGCCAAGCCCTTCGATATCGATGAGTTCCGCGACGCCGTGCTGGCCGCCATCGAGGCGCCATCGGATCGCTGGGCCTCGCGCTGATCGAGACCTGGTGCCGCCCGTGCGCGTGATCCGGCTCGCCGACACGAGGACGAGCCGCCGCGGCCCGGTCCTCCTGGCAGGCCTGATGCTGGCCGTCGGCGCGGTCTCGTCCGTGCTTGCCATCGCCGCGCCGGCGCGTCGCCCCGAGGCGACCGCCCTGCTGGCCATCGTGGCTGCCCTGGCGCTCGGGATCGGGGCGGGCATGCTCGGCCAGCTGCTCCGAACGCGCCGCAACGCGGCACCCGAGGATATCGTCCGGCTCCTCTCCGGGGCCCTCGACGATGCCTACCTGCTGCTGGTCAGCCCGCGCCTGCCGGGGGTACCCGCCGAGGTCGAGGCCCTGCTGGTCGGACCTCCGGGCGTCCGAGCGGTGATCGCGCGGCGCTGGCACGGTCGCTATCGCGTTCGCGGCCACGGCTGGGAGTTCGATGCTCGCGGCCACCGGGGCTGGATCCCCTGCATCACCAATCCAACCTTCGAGGGCACGGCGGCGCGCAACGCGGTCGCGACCTGGGCGCGCGGAGCCGGCTTCGAGAACCTGCCCATCGAGCTCGCGGTGGCCTTTCCCGACCGGCACAGCCGGCTGGTGCTGGAGGAGCCGGACACCGAGGTCATCACCACCGACAACGTGCCGTGGTGGGCGAACGGCATGGGACAGGTTCAGCGGCTCAACGCCGAGCGGGTGATTGCCTTCGCCGAATCGGTGATCGAAACCTCGCGCAGGTCCGGCGATGGCGGACCCATGCCGGCCAATCACCGCAGCCTCACGCACCGCGCCGGCTGACCGCCGCACGCTACGTCTCGGGCGCTCCCGGTTCCTCACGGCCGCTCCGCGCGTCTCTCGCGTCTCGCGCGTCCCGCGCGTCTCGCGCGGCGAGCCAGTCCTTGGCGGTGCGCTCGTCGAGGACCTCCGCCAGGAGCTCGTCGGGGCGCTCGTCATCGGCCACCAGGAGGACGTGGGCCAGGCGGCGCTGGACCGCCACGGCCTCCACCGATCGCTCGACCTCGGGGTGGGGGGCGGAGCGGATCGCGGCATCGGTCATCGTCACGAAGCGGTCGGCGGCGTTGAGCAGACCGTCGGCGGGGCGGCTGCCCTGGGGAACGTGGATGGTGCCCGTGACGCGGAACGGGGGAATCCCGATCTGGGCCTTGACGGCCCGCTTGGGGATGCGCATCTCCGCGCGTGGAGTGCCCGCGGTGGCCGCCACGCAGAGCAGGACCTCATCGAGCGCGATGTGGACCTGGCGGGCACCCAGGGTCGCGCTCGGATCGGCGAACTCAGAGATCGTGGCCTGCTCCACCAGCAGGTGCGTGCTCGTCACCTGGTTGAGGATGTCGCCCACCCGGTTGAACCGGGTGGCCATGGTCCCCGTCACGCGGTACGCGGCGGTGTACAGGTCGAGGGTGACCTGGCTGAGTCCCTCGCTGAACGGGTCGGCAGCGAACGCGTCCATGGTTCGCCGATGCTAGCAGGCCCGACAGCGCCCCCGGCACCGATCCGGGCGCTCCCTCAGGATCGGACCGCTCCGTGGCGCCCGGTGGTGATCCGCTCCGTCTCTCCGCCCGCGCCCGTGGCGAGGAGGATGCGCCCCGATGCCTGCTCGGCGAAGAGCCGCTCGACCGCCGCCAGGTCGTCCACCTGGTCCGGGCGCTTGTCGGTGCGGATGCGCACGATCCGGGGGAAGCGCAGGGCGAAGCCGGACCGATGGCGGCTCGACCGCATGATCCGGTCGAACGCGATCTCCACGACGACCCGGGGGACCACGCTGCGGTAGCGGCCGTGGTCGCGGACCGTGCTGGCCTGGAAGTACTCGGTCATCTGCGCGATCTCGGCATCGGTGAGGCCGGTGTAGGCCTTCCCGATGGTGAGGAGCGACTCCCCGTCGTGACCGCGCACCGCGAACGTGTAGTCGGAGAGGACCCCGCGCCGCTTGCCGTGGCCCCACTCCACGCCGACCACCACGCAGTCCAGGGTGGCGAGCGCCCGCTTGAGCTTGAGCCATCCCAGGCCGCGGCGTCCCGGCTGGTAGGCCGATGCCGGGTCCTTGATCATGAGCCCCTCGTTGTGCCGTTCGCGAGCCTCGTCGAACGCGGCATCCACTGCGGCGGCTCCCAGCACGGTGGCCAGGTGCGAGTAGAGGATCCCGCCGCCGCTTCGCTCGGGAAGGCGCAGCGCCTCGAGGGCGGCGCGCCGGTCGCGCAGCGGCTCGTCGAGGCGGTCCGTGCCGTCGAGGTGCAGCAGGTCGAAGGCCACGAGGACGACCGGAACCTGCGCGACCAGGTCCGGGGCGGGATCCACCCGGCCCAGGCGGGCCTGGAGCGACGCGAAGTCCAGCACGGTCCCCTCGCGGAACGGGACCAGCTCCCCGTCGACCACGAGGCGGTGGTCCAGGCCCCGGGCCGCAGCCGCGACCTCCGGGAAGGAGACGGTGACGTCGTTGAGGTCTCGGCTGAAGAGCCGCGGGCCGTCCGTCCCGGGGCCCAGGTGCAGCTGACAGCGGATGCCGTCGTACTTGTCCTCGATCCACGCCTCCTCGCCCACCCGGCGCACGACCTCGTCGGCGTCGGCCACCGGCGTGGCGAGCATGAAGCGAATCGGCCGGCCCAGGTGCAGGGCCGCCGTGTCGAGCCGATCCGCCCGCGCCAGGGCCGCCGCCTCGCCGGGCTCCGCGACGAGCATCAGCGCGCGACGCACCGCGTCGAGCGGCCGGTCGAACGCGGCCGCGATCGCCTCCTCCAGCAGACCTTCCCGCAGGCCGATCCGCAGCTCGCGTGCCGCGATGCGGGCGAGGTAACGCGACTCCCCGGGCGCCGCGCGTGCGAAGAGCCCGCCCATCAGCGCCGTCCGCGCCTCGGTGCCGGCCGCGGCGGCCATGCCGCGGAAGGCCGCGTCCACGTCCGCCAGCGTCAGCGGCACGATCTGCCGCGTGGCGTTTCCCTCGAGCAGCTCCGCAGCGGCGTCTCCCGGATCGGAGTGGCGCAGGTAGGCGGCGCCCAGCGCCTCATCGTCCGCCCCGCTTGCCGACTGCAGCGCCCCGGACAGCTGGACCCAGCCCAGCCCCAGCCTGTCGGCCAGCCCGGCCAGCGGGCGACCCGCGAAGAACGTCGCCGCGCGCGGCACGTCCGTCTCCGGAAGATCCCGCAGGTACGTGGCGAGCAGATCGCGCTTGCCCAGCTTCGAGGTCGTGCCGGCGATGCCATCCGCGGTTTCGGCGAACGCGGCGAAGGCTGACGAGGTCGCCCGTCGGGCGATGGAGGGCATCGGCCGAGTCTACCCGGCCGGTGCGCCAGGCCCCGTCAGGGATTCGGGGCAGCTCCGCGACGTATTGACGGCCGCCATCGGTCCATGCACCCTTCGCGCCATGTTCCCGTGGCAGAAGAAGACCAGCGACCCCGAGATCCTCAAGCGAATCCCGCCGGGCCAGGTCCTCACCGAGAAGTTCCCGGTCCTCCACTTCGGCCGCACCCCGGAGTACCCGGACCTGGGCGGCTGGGACTTCCGCGTCTTCGGTGAGGTGGAGACCCCGTTCCGGCTGACCTGGGCCGAGTTCCGCGCGCAGCCGGTCACGCAGGTCACCCTGGACATCCACTGCGTGACCCGCTGGTCGAAGCTCGACACCACCTGGGAGGGGGTGCCCTTCACGCACATCGCGGAGGTAGCCCAGCCACGGGCGAACGCCCGTTTCGTCATCTTCCACGCGGAATCCGGCTACACCGCCAACGTGCCGCTGGAGGTCGCCATGCAGCCGGACTGCCTGCTGGCCTGGCACTTCGCCGGCGAGCCGCTCGAACCGGACCACGGCTACCCCCTCCGCGCGATCGTGCCCGGGAAGTACTTCTGGAAGAGCGCGAAGTGGCTGCGCGGAATCGAGTTCGCCGCGGAGGACCGCCTGGGCTTCTGGGAGCGCAACGGTTACAGCAACAGCGCCGATCCCTGGAAGGAAGAGCGGTACGCCGACTTCTGACCGGCCCGGACCGATGGCGGCCCAACGGCGTCCGGTCGCGCGGCCGCTAGAATCGCCCAGCACATGCATCCGTTCGTCCGCTACCTGGTGATCGGGGTGGTGGCGATGATCGTCACCGGCGCCCTCATCGCCGTCGGCCTGCTCGGCCGCAACACCCAGGCGTCCGTCTGGTCGCTGCTCGCCGCCGGCCTCATCGCCATGATCGCCGGGGGGCTCGTGTTCGCGGAGTCCTGGATCTGGTCACAGCGATCCTGGCGCAGCGGGTACGCAGGGCGCTCCGCGGCGATCGCCGTGGTCGGGGGGCTGGCGATCATGATCGCGGCCGGCGCCCTGGCGGCCACGATCATCCTGCTGCTCACCTTCGGGTTGGGCTGAGCGGGGTACGATCTAGGCGCGAGTCGGGCAGCCGCCCAAGCCCGGCTCGCACGCGGCGCCCCCATCGTCTAGAGGCCTAGGACGCCACCCTTTCAAGGTGGAGATCACCGGTTCGAATCCGGTTGGGGGTACCACCCCTCTCAGGCACCCTCGTTCCGCGTGCCCCCGCCTCCCCTCGCCTGGCGAACGGCGGGCATGAACTGCCAGCAGTGGTCCGCTTGGTGAGGGCTGGGCGCAACCGCCCGCGCGCGGGCTAGATGTGGTTGATCTCGACCCGGTCGCCGCAGTTGGGGCAGGTGAGGATGAGGAGCTTGGGATCGTCGGGGAGCGGGCGCCACGAGGTCACGTAGCTCTCGTTCAGCCGCTCGCCGCAGTGCGGGCACTCCGAGCCGATCTCCAGCCACTGGTCGCGCGGGACGTTCTGCCGGCCCATCAGGCGGGGTCCTGCGACCCGGCGTCCTGCACGGCGCTGGCGCCGCCCGTCGCGGTCCCCACCGGGCGCTCCACCGGCGCCGGCGCGCGCCGTGCGGGCGGTGGCGGCGGCTCCCAGCCGGCCTTGCGCTGCGGCGCGACCGCGCCCTCTGCCTCGGCGATGGCAGCTCGAGTCTCTTCGTGGCGGGCGTCCCTGGCGAGCAGCGGGTAGGCCCGGGCCGCGTACCCCGGCCACAGGCCCACGCTGCCGTCGCGGATCATGACCATGGTCCTGGTGTAGGTGCCCGTGACGTCGCCCGTCGAGCGATCCAGCACCTCGTACGTGTGCCCGGTCACCTCGCGCAGGGCATCGGGCAGGGCCTCAACCAGGTAGGCCGGGTCGGGGTCGCGACCCAGGGCGATGTCGAGGGCGGCGAGCACCTGCTCGTCGGTCAGGCCGCGCGGCAGCGGCCGGCTGATGTACGCCATGCGCGGGTCGCGGCTGGGACCCTTGAGGGTGCGGACCAGGGACTTGAACATCGGGAGCCGATTGTAGCGTCGCCCGGGCATCGATGGGCGGCGGCGTCCGTGCCGCCCGGGACGGCGAACGGACCCCGGCGGCGGGCCGGTCTATACTTGACGGCCCGTGAGGATCCCCCGGATCGTCCCCGTGCATCGGCGCTGGCTGGCCCGCGTCCCGGGGTGCCGTCCCGCGAGCTGAGCAGCAAGGAGACAGCCCTTCATCGTGCGCGTACGAAAAGCCGTCCTGCCCGCAGCGGGCTTCGGCACCCGCTTCCTCCCGGCCTCCAAGGCGATCCCCAAGGAGATGATGCCCCTGGTGGATCTCCCGATCATCCAGTACGCCGTCGAGGAGGCGGTTGCGTCCGGGATCGAGCAGATCATCATCGTGATCGCCACCGGACGAAGCGCCATCGAGGACCACTTCGACTCCAACCCGATCCTCGAGCGCTGGCTCGAGGATCGCGGCGACATCGAGATGCTGCGCGCCGTGCGCCACATCAGCGAGATCGGCACCATTGCCTTCGTCCACCAGAAGGAGCAGCTGGGCCTGGGCCACGCCGTCCTGATGGCCAAGGAGCTGGTGGGCGACGAGCCGTTTGCCGTCCTCCTTTCCGATGACGTCATGCTCAATCCCGGCGGCCCGCCGGTCACCGCGCAGCTGATCGACACCTACTACGCCCACCGTGGCTCGGTGCTCGCCGTCCAGCGCGTGGCGCCGGCCGAGGTGAGCCGCTACGGGATCGCCGCGCCGCGGCATGAGGAAGGGGCGCTGATCGAGATCGAGGACCTCGTGGAGAAGCCCCCCGTTGGCGAGGCCCCCTCGGACCTGGCTGTCCTGGGCCGCTACGTCCTCTCCCCCAAGATCTTCGACGTGCTGGAGACCACGCCGCGCGGGGCGGGCGGCGAGATCCAGCTCACCGATGCCATCCGCGCCCTGAGCCACGAGCAGCCCGTGTTCGGCTTCCAGTTCGCCGGAGAGCGGCACGATGCGGGCACGCGGCTGGGGTGGCTGAAGGCCACCATCGCGCTCGCACTGCAGTCGGAGGACGCTGACGAGGTGCGCTCCTTCGTCCGGGGCCTCGACCTGCGAGACTAGAAACCGATACGATCGCCCGACCATCCCCTCCGGGGGACGTCGCATGGGAGAACTGATCGCGTGGAGATGATCGGCCGGCAGATCGGCGGGCGCTACCGCCTCGACGCCCCGCTGGGCGAGGGCGGGATGGCCACCCTGTGGCGTGCCCTCGATCAGCAGCTGGACCGCGAGGTCGCGGTCAAGATCCTCCGCCCGCAGTACTCGGCCGATCCGGGCTTCGCCGGACGATTCCGCCAGGAGGCACGGTCCGCCGCCTCCCTCTCGCACCCGAACATCGTCAGCGTCTACGACTACGGCACCGATCCGGACGGCGAGACGCAGTTCATCGTCATGGAGCTCGTGAACGGGCGGGACCTGGCGTCCATCCTCCGCGAGCGCGGACGCGTCTCGGTCAACGACGCCGTGCAGGTCGCCATCGGCGTCGCTTCCGCGCTGGAGGCCGCCCACCGGCGCGGGATCGTGCACCGCGACGTCAAGCCGGGGAACATCCTGATCACCAACGAGGGCGACGTGAAGGTGACCGACTTCGGCATCGCCCGCGCGGTCTCCGAGGCGTCCATGACCGTCACCGGCACGACCCTGGGCAGCGTCCACTACTTCAGCCCGGAGCAGGCCCGCGGGGACGAGGTCACCGGGCGCTCCGACGTCTACGCGCTGGGGATCGTCCTGTACGAGATGCTCACCGGCCGACGGCCGTTCGAGGGCGAGTCCGCCGCCGGCGTCGCGCTGAAGCGGCTCACCGAGGATCCGCCGCGGCCGATGATCGCCGGGCAGCCGCTGCCTCCCGGGCTGGAGGCCATCCTGCGCCGCGCGCTCGAGCGCGATCCGGCACGCCGCTTCCCGGACGCCGGCTCGTTTGCCGAGGCGATGCGCGCCTGGCGACAGGACCCCGGGTCCGCGCCTGCCGGCCTGGTGGGGGCGACGCCGGCGCCCGCCCCCCTTCCGCCCGCCGGCGAACCCACCGTCTACGTGCCACCCCCGGTGGCGCGCCCCTCCGACCGGGTGCCGTATGCGGGACCGCCGGAGCGCATGGCCCGCCCGCGCAACCCGGGTCAGCCGTGGTGGATCTGGCTGCTGGCGGTCCTTGCCGTGCTCCTGCTGGGGGTGATGGGCTTCCTGGGCGCGCAGATCTTCGCCGCGCTGGGACCCGGCGGCAGTGCCGCGCCGTCGGTTGCCACCTTCGACATGCCCAACTGGGTTGGAGGGACCATCACCCAGGCCAAGGCCGATGCCAGCCAGCGTGGCCTGCTGGTGGACCAGCAGACCGAGAACTCCGACACCATCCCGGTGGACCAGGTGATCAGCACCGATCCCGCCGCGGGGTCGGCCGTCAGCCGCGGCGACACCATCACGGTGGTCGTCTCCGCCGGCACCGAGACCGTGAACGTCCCGCGCCTGGTGGGCCAGACCAGCGCCCAGGCGCAGGCCACGCTCAACGCCGCGGGGCTCCAGCTGGGTGCCGTGAACCAGGAGTACTCGCCCGACCAGCCGGAGGGCACCGTGACCCGTTCCGTCCCCGGCGAGGGCGAACCGGCCCCGAAGAACTCGCAGGTCGACATCTGGATCAGCAAGGGCCCGGAGCCGACGCCCACGCCGTCGCCGTCGCCCACGCCGACGCCAACCCCGGTACCCACCCCGACGCCAACCCCGGTACCCACCCCGACGCCCGCGCCCACGCCGACGCCGTAGCTCCCCACCCTTCCGACCTGCGTCCTGCGACTGGTGCGCGCGCAACGTCCGTCGGCATGCTCCGGCTCCGCACACGGACGAGGTTGCCGAGCATGAGGCGAGTCGTCGACAGCCCATCACCGCGGACCCGACCCGCGTACCGCGCGCGGTGGGCGCGCCACACAGGTCGCGCAGCCTGGTGCGGTGCTAGCATCAATGCTCGTCCAGCTCGCAACCCCGGTATCGCGGTGGAGGCACACAACCAAGACAATGACGGCCCCGATCACGGTCGATGAAACGACCTTCGAGGCGGAGGTCCTGAGCGCAGAGAAGCCCGTCCTCGTCGACTTCTGGGCGCCCTGGTGCGGCCCGTGCCGGCTCGTCTCCCCGGTGGTCGAGGCCATCGGACAGGCGCACTCGGAGAAGCTGCAGACCGCCAAGGTGAACACCGACGAGAACCAGCAGCTGGCGATGCGCTACAGCATCTTCAGCATCCCAACCCTGATCGTCTTCAAGGACGGACGCGAGGTGACCCGCCTCGTGGGCTACATGCCCCAGGAGGTGATGGAGGACCGCCTCTCCCAGTACCTCTAGCCACTGAGCCCTCCAGCCACTGAACCCTGCGGAGAGCCCTTCAGCCCGATGATGAGCCGGCCCAAACCGGGCCGGCTCGCACCAAACCGGGGGGCGCGGCGCACCACCCCTCCGACGGCCGTGCGGTGCGAGCCGCTACACTCCGAGCACGGAGGAGAGCGCTGCCCGTGATCATCAAGACCGACCGACGAAGCGGGACCGACCGTCGCCAGGCCGGCGGGGCCGTTCAGCAGGACCGCCGCGGCGGGGATCGTCGGACCATGTGCTGGGAGGTCGAGAACTGCGACCTCTCGATCCGCTACCGCTGTCCCGCGTTCATCCTGCGCCGCCCATGCTGGGAGCTGTGGGCGGTCGAGGGCATCGGTCCGGCCAGGGCCTGCTGCCATAACGGGAAGGACTGCGAACCCGGGCGTTGCGCCATTGCCGAGAAGCGCTTCGCCGGGTCGGCGGAGCCCCTCACCGTCCACATCGGACGGCGCGGGATGCCGCTGGGCTACAACCGGCCGCGGCGTCACTCGTGCCCGCACTTCTACGTGACCCACGGCAGCAAGGGCCGGGTCCCGGTCCAGGCGCCGCAGCTCCTGCGCACGCTCATGCGCCAGGAGGGCGTCGTCAGCCGCTGCGAGCTGCGCTCGGGCGTCCATCTCGACACCGGGTACGTCACCGACCTGTGCCTCACCGGCCAGTTCCCCGACTGCGTCTTCTTCGAGGACGAGAACGGGTGAGCGTGCGCTGACCACCTCGTCGCCCGTGGCGCTCGACTACGCCGCGGCGGTCTCCCAGCTCCAGGCCCGGGGTCGGTTCGGTGTGAACCTGGGGCTGGAGCGGATCGAACGCCTGCTCGCGGAGCTCGACCATCCCGAACGCCGGCTGCACGGTGCCCTGGTTGCCGGCACGAACGGCAAGGGCAGCGTGGTCGCCCTGGTGCGGGCGATGCTGCAGGCGGCCGGCGTGCGGGTGGGCACCATGCCGAAGCCCCATCTCGTCAGCTACCGCGAGCGCATCGCGGTGGACGGTGCGCCGATCTCCCGCGAGCGTTTCGCGGCCGCCGTGAGCGACGTGCTGGTCGCAACCGGACGGGTGGCGGCCGCGCTCGGGCCGCCCACCGAGTTCGAGGCCCTCACGGCGGCCGGCTTTCTCGAGCTCGCGCGCAGCTCCCTCGACCTCGCCGTGGTTGAGGTGGGCCTGGGCGGACGGCTCGACGCGACCAACGCGGCGGACCTGGGGGTGGCGGTGATCACCACCGTCGCGCACGACCACGAGCGCCTGCTGGGTCCGACGCTCGCGCGCATCGCGGCGGAGAAGGCGGCGATCATCAAGCCGGGCGACCTGGCGGTCACCGGGGTGACGGGCCACGGGCTGGCCCCCGTCCTCGACCGGGCCGCGGCGGTGGGTGCGACGTTGCGTCGCGCCGGGCGGGGGCAGCCGTACGCCGCCAGGCTGCGCGGCTCCGGCTGGGAGGGGATCGTCGTCGACCTGGCCACGCCGGCGGGGAATCTCCGCGACGTGCAGATCGGCCTGCTGGGGAGGCACCAGGCGACGAACGCCGCCGTGGCGGTCGCGGTCGTCGACGCGTTGGTCGAGGATGCCGAGCGGCGCGGCGCGCCGATCGGCATCGATGAGGCGGCCCTGCGCCGCGGGCTCGCCTCCGCGCGCTGGCCGGGACGGCTGGAACCCATGGACGGGCGCCGCATGGGGCTCGGCCGGGTTCTCCTGGACGGAGCGCACAACCCGGCGGGCTCACGTGCCCTGGCTCGCGCCCTCGCCGACCTGGGAGTGACGGGGGCGCCGCTTCTCCTGGGAGCCATGCGCGACAAGCGGGCCCGCGCCATGCTCCGCCCGCTCGCTGCGGTCGGCCTGCGCCCGGTGTTCACCGCGGTGGACGATCCGCACGCCCGCCAGCCCGAGGACCTGCTCCACGCCTGGCGCGCCGTCGGCGGCGCGGGAGGAGAAGCAGTTCACGGCGTGGGGGAGGCGCTGGCGCATGCCGGCGCGATGGCCCGCGGCAACGAGCCGGTGGTCGTGGCCGGGTCCCTGTACCTGGTCGGGGCCGTGCGCGGTCTGCTCACCGGCGACACGGAGGGCTGAGCGGCCATGGAGCTGCGCTTCGGCAAGAAGACCTGGCTGATGGGGATCCTGAACGTGACGCCGGACTCCTTCTCCGGCGACGGCCTGGCGCCGTCCGATCGCGCACCGGAGGCGGTGGTCGCGGCGGCCGTGGAGCGCGCAGAGGCCTTCGTCGAGGCTGGCGCCGAGATCCTCGACGTGGGAGCCGAGTCGACCCGGCCGCGAGGCGTGTACGGAGATCGTCCGGAGGTCGACCCGGAGACGGAGCGGGCGCTGGCGATCCCCGTCGTGGCGGCCCTGGCGAACGCCTTCGGCGGGAGGGCGCTGATCAGCATCGACACCAGCCGCGGGGCGGTTGCCCGCGCGGCCCTCGAGGCCGGCGCGACCATCGTCAATGACGTGTGGGGGGCGCGGCGCGATCCGGACACCGCGCGGGCCGCGGCGGCCTCGGGCGCGCACCTCGTCCTCATGCACAACCAGGAGGCGTCCGACTATCCGGGCGGGATCCTGGCCACCGTGGCCGCCTGGCTCCGTGAGGCGGTCGATGCGGCAACAGCGCTCGGGGTCCCGCACGACCGGCTCATCGTCGATCCCGGGATCGGCTTCGCGAAGACGACGGAGCAGAACATCGAGCTGCTCCATCGGCTCGGCGAGCTCAAGACCGCACTGGGGCTGCCGGTGCTGGTGGGGACCAGCCGCAAGCGGTTCATCGGCGCCCTCCTGGGAGGAGCCCCTCCGGAGGAGCGTGCAGAGGGAACCGCGGCCACCGTGGCGCTCGCCATCGCCGCCGGCGCCGACATCGTGCGGGTCCACGACGTGGCCCACGTCGCGCGGACCATCCGGGTCGCGGACGCGATCGTCCGCTTCCACGCGGAGTAGGGTGGGGCAATGACCGATGCGGACCGCATCGCGCTGCGGGGCATGCTGTTCCTGGCGCGCCACGGTGTGACGCTCGAGGAGCGGCTGGAGCCCCAGCCGATCGAGGTGGACGTGGAGATCGCCGCGGACCTGGACCGGGCATCCGCGAGTGACAACCTGTCCGACACCATCGACTATTCGGTGGTCTTCAGCCTCGTGGCGCGGATCGTGGAGGACCGCAGCTTCCGGCTCATCGAGGCCCTGGCCGGCACCATCGCCCAGGCGGTGCTGGAAGCAACCGCCGCCCGGAACGTCGTGGTCCGGGTGCGCAAGCCTCGTGCGCCGCTCCCCGGTCCCTTCGAGACCGTGGAGGTCACCGTCCGCCGGCCGCGCGACGCCTGACCGACCGGGACCCGGACCGGCGGCCTATCAGCCGTTCTGGCTGGGAAGGGTGCCCAGGGTGATCTCGATGCTGCGCTGCGATCCGTCGCGCAGGACCTTGAGGGTAACCGTGTCGCCCGGTGCGTGCGGGATGATCAGGCTGGACAGGTCGTGGCTCTCGTCCACGCGGGTCCCGTCGATCTCCAGCACCACGTCCCCGTCCTTGACTCCCGCGGCCGCGGCCGGGCTGCCGGCGAAGACGCCGGGAACGCTCGGATCGGACGAGCCCACGAGCGCGCCATAGTCGACCGACAGGTTGCGCTCCTGCGCAAGGCCCTTGGTGACATCGGTGTAGTAGACGCCGATCCAGGGCCGCGCGATGGACTTGCCGGCCAGGGCCTGCGCGAGGATGGGCTTGGCGAAGTCGATGGGAATCGCGAAGCCGATGCCCTGCGCGTCCTGGTTCACCGCGGTGTTGATGCCGATCACCGCCCCGGCCGAGTCGACGAGCGGCCCGCCCGAGTTCCCCGGGTTGATGGCGGCATCGGTCTGGATGAGGTGGCTCAGCTGCTCCGATGACTGGTTCGCCGCGTCACCGGCGGTGATCTGGCGCCCCAGGCCGGAGACCACGCCGGTGGTGACCGTGTTCTCGAAGTCTCCCAGCGGGTTGCCGATGGCGATCGCCACCTGACCCGGCTGCAGATCGGCGGAGCTCCCGAGCGTGGCGGCCGGCAGGCCCGTGGCCTGCACGCGGACGATGGCCAGGTCGGTCAGCGTGTCGATGCCGTAGACGGTGGCGGGGAAGGTGCGCGTGTCGTTCAGGCGAACCGAGAGGGTGTCGGCCCCTGCGACGACGTGGCGGTTCGTGAGGATCCAGCCGTTCGCGTCGAAGATGAAGCCCGAGCCGATGCCGTTGCCGGCGACGCTCGTCCCGCTCTGCGAGGTGATCGTCACCACGGCGGGCGTCACCGCCCGCACCGCGTTGATGACCGCGGACGTCTCCTGCAACCGGTTGGTGACCACGTTCGAGGTGCCATTCGACACCTGGGCAGCGGGTGACGGCCGCAGCAGGTTCGAGACGGCGACCGAGCTCAGCGAGCCGGACACGATGCCGACCACCAGCGCCACGGCGACCACCGGCACCAGCCCCGGGCGACGCCGCTCGGACGGCGGAGGCTCCACGACCGGAGGGCGGGTCGACCAGGCGGGCGCGGACCGCTCCCAGCCGCCATTGCTGCCGTTGGGCGGTGGGCCGTAGTGCTGGTACTCCACGGGGTCGGTCTCGCGCTGCTCCTGGGTCACGGTGGGCTCCTGATCGTCACCTGCCCCGATTGCGGGGCGGCGCGGGGATGGTGAAGATTCGTTCATGTTGCCCGATCCGACCCGGGCTCGCTCTCCGCGCCGCGGCGGGGGCGGTGCCGGTTCCGCCGGGCGGAGGGATCGGCGTCGAGCTGCGGCTCCGGCACCGGCTGCGCGATGTGCGGCAGGGTCACGGTGAAGACGGTTCCCTTCCCGAGCACGCTCGCCACCCCGATGTCGCCGCCGTGCATCTCGACGATGGAGCGCGCGATGGCGAGGCCCAGCCCGGACCCCGAGGCCCGCGCCTCCCCCACGTTGGTGCCCCGGTAGAAGCGTTCGAAGATGCGCGGCAGCTCCGACTCGGGGATTCCGGGCCCGCTGTCCCGGACGGTGATCTCCGCGGCCTCCGGAGCATCGGCCACGCCGATGGCGACCTCGCCCCCCGGCTGGGTGAACTTCAGGGCGTTGCCGACCAGGTTGTTCACCAGCTGGACCACCCGCTCCCGGTCGAAGCGCAGGATCACCGGCTCCGACGGCACGGCCGAGGTGAGCGTCACCTGCCGCTGGTCGGCGACCTCGGCGAACGCCTCGACCACCGCCCGGATCGGCTCGCGCAGGTCGCCTTCGCGGACGTCGAGCGGGAAGATGCCGGCCTCGATGCGGGACAGGTCCAGCAGGTTGGTGGAGAGCCACTCCAGGCGCCGCAGCTGCTCGCTCGAGCGCGCTAGGAACTCCTGGCGGGTCGCCTCGTCGATGGCCCCCTCGCGCTGGAGCTCGGTGAACGTGCGGAGCGCCGCAATGGGGGTCCGCAGCTCGTGCGAGACATCGGCGACGAACTCGCGCAGGCGGTCGCGATCCGCCTCCAGCAGGCGCAGCGACTCCGACAGGCGGTCGGCCATCACGTTGAACTGCGATCCGAGCTGGTCGATCTCCACCACTCCCGAGGGCGGCACCCGCTCCTCGAGGTGCCCCTGCGCCAGGCGTCCCGAGACGCGGCGCAGGCGGCTGATGGGCCCGGTGAGCTGCCGCGCCGCCAGGAAGCCCAGCAGCACGGAGAGGGCGAGCGAGATGACGCCCACCACCACGAGCGTCCCGGTGAGCCGCTCGAGCGTCGCCGTCACGGTGGTGTAGGGCTTGGAGACGATGATGCGGAGCGGAAGGTCAGTCGACCCGGGCGGGGTGAGCGGCGGCTCCGGGGCGGGAAGCTGGATGTCCACGCCGCCGACCAGCTCGTACGACGGGACGCGGGAATCTGGTGAGAGCCCCTGGTCGTGGAGCTGGGCCGCGAACTCCGTCCCCGCCGACGCCGCCTGGCTGCCGTCCAGCGTATTGAGGATCACGACCGAACCGACGTTGAAGACCGAAGCCGCGTCCTGCGCCGTCTTCTGCAGGAGCGCCTCGCGGTCGATGCGATTCCCCAGGGCCACCGGTTGGTCCTCGGTCCGCAGCTTGACGAGCAGCCCCACGCCCCCGGCGGCGCTGCGCAGCTGGCTGGCCGCCTGCTCCTCGAGGTAGCCGGGAAGGATCTGGCTGAGCACGAGCCCCGCCACCATCAACGCGACCAGGGCGACGCTTGCCAGGGAGAGGACCAGGCGGACATCGAGGCGGCGGAGGAATCCGGCCGTGACGTCAGTCCTCGGAGAAGGCATAGCCGACCCCCCGCACGGTCACGATGTAGCGTGGCTGGGCGGGATTCGGCTCGATCTTCTCTCGGATGTGGCTGATGTGCACGTTGATGGTGCGCTCGTCCTGGTCGAGCGCATCGTAATCACGGACGAGCTCAAGGAGCTGGCCGCGGGTGTAGACGCGTCCCGGCTTCGCGGCCAGGTGACGGAGCAGGTCGAACTCCGTGGTGGTGAGCCCGATCCGTGTGCCGTCCCGGCTCACGCGACGCCGCTCGAGGTCGATGACCAGGTCCCCCCTCCGCAGAACGCGGCCGGCCTGTGTGTCGGCCAGCTCGCCGTAGGCCCGACGCAGCAGTGCCTTGATGCGGCTGGCCAGCTCGCGGATGCTGAACGGCTTGACCAGGTAGTCGTCGGCCCCGATCTCGAGGCCCACCACCTTGTCGACCTCGTCGGAGCGCGCGGTGAGGAACAGGATCGGCACCCGTGACTCGTGGCGCAGGCGCCGGCAGACCTCGAAGCCGTCGATGCCCGGCAGGCGGACGTCGAGGACCACGAGCTCCGGAGCCAGGTCGGCAAAGCGCGCGACGGCATCCTCTCCGGTGGGGGCGATGGAGACGGTGTGACCCTCGCGCTCGAGCGCGACCTGCAGGCCTCGAGCGACGGCGGGCTCGTCCTCGACGACCATGATGTTGGCTGCCATGGCTCCCGGATTATAGGGACCATCCGGCCGGCACTCGCCGGGGGCCACCGGAATGCCCGCCTTGCCGCGGTCGCGAGCCGCTGCTACCATCCGGGGCCGCACCCCAACTGACCGCACGCTGCCCGGCCGTGCGCCGGGCCCCTCGAGGAAGATCGAACACACCCATGGCCAACGAGATCGCCGTCGACCCGCGCGTCGTGCTCGGCAAGCAGAACCGGCGCCTCCGCGAGGCGGGCAAGGTCCCGGCCGTCGTCTACGGCAAGGGACGCGAATCCACCGCCGTGGAGATGGACGCCAAGGCCTTCGAGCTGCTGTATCGTGCCGCGGGCCGGTCGAGCCTGGTCCAGCTGACCGTCGGTGACGGGCGCGCGGAGAGCGCGATCATCAAGTCCGTGCAGCGCAACCCGCTGACCGGGCGCGCCCTGCATGTCGACTTCTTCCTCGTCGACCTCAAGGCGACCATGGAGGTCGAGATCCCGCTCACCTTCACCGGGACCGCACCCGCCATCGACGCGATCGGCGGCACCCTGCTCACCAACCTGAGCCAGGTCAAGGTCCGTGCGCTGCCGGGCGACCTGCCCCACGAGATCACGGTCGACCTCTCGCCGCTCGTGGACCTCGATGCCGCGATCCATATCAGCGACATCGTCACCGCGGAGAACGTCCAGGTCCTGGGCGAACCCGACGAGCTCGTCGCCAAGGTGCTCCCGCCGCGCGTCGAGGAGGAGCCGGTCATCGAGGCCGTCGAGGAGGAGCTCGCGGAGGGCGAGGCCGCTCCGGCGGAGGGCGAGGCGGCGGAGGCAGCCGCCGGCGCCGAGGGCCAGGGCGCATCGGAGACGGCCGAGGGCAGCGGAGAGGGCTGACCCGCGCCTACCGCTTCTGGGACGTCTTCGGATCGAAGGCGTCCCGCAGGCCATCGCCCAGCAGCGTGAAGCCCACGAGGCTCACGGCCAGGGCCACCATCGGCGGCACCACCAGCCACGGCCAGGTGGTCATGTGCGCCGCGCCGTACTGGATCAGGCTGCCCCACGAGGCTCGCGGGCTCTGCACGCCCAGGCCCAGGAACGACAGGGTCGACTCGAGGATGATGGCCCCGGGCAGGCCCACCGAGACGCCCACCACCACCGGACCGATGGCGTTGGGCAGGATGTGCCGGGTCACGATCTTCCAGCCGGGCACTCCCATGGCCCGCGCGGCGTCCACGTACTCGCGGTGCTTGATGTTCAGCACCTGCGCGCGGACCAGGCGGGCCATCGTGACCCAGGCGGACAGGCCGATGGCCACGAACACGATGAACAGGCCGTTGAGCCAGCGGAAGACCTCGGTTCCCACGAACGCGGACGTCACCAGGATGACGAAGAGCAGGTCCGGGAACGCGTACATCACGTCCGTGAAGCGCATGAGCAGCGTCTCGGTCCGGCCGCCGCGCCAGCCGGCCACCGCGCCGATGGGAACGCCAACCAGCAGCACGACGACCTGCGCGATGATCGCAACCGTCATCGACACCTGCGCGCCGTCGATCGTCCGGCTGAAGAGATCCCGGCCGAGCTCGTCGGTGCCCAACAGGTGCCCCGGCCAGAGCGGCGGGACCGGGCCCTTGTTCGCGACGACCGCCTGGAGATCCTGCACCCGGTAGTCCCAGGGCGCCACCAGCGGCCCCACGATCCCCAGCAGCACCAGGCCCCCGACGATCAGCAGGCCCGCCACGCCGGACGGGCTGCGGAGCAGGCGGACCAGCGCCGCGACCCAGTACCCGCGCCCGGGATGCTCGTCCCGGCCACGGAATGCCTGGCGCTGGTCGGCGATCCCTGCCATCAACCCGACACCGAGTGGTCTCGCAGGCGCGGGTCGATGAAGCCGTAGGCGATGTCGACCGCCGCATTGAGGACGGCAACCAGGGCCGCGTAGAAGACGGTGATGCCCATCACCAGCGTGTAGTCGCGGTACTTGATGGCCGACCAGTACAGGCTGCCGAGCCCGGGAATGCGGAACACCTGCTCGATGACGATGGAGCCGGTGATGACCATGCCGAGCAGCGGGACCGCGACGGTGAGGAGTGGGACGAGGGCGTTGCGGATCATGTGGAAGCGGACGATGCGCTCCTCGTCGAGCCCCTTCGAGTGAGCGGTCCGGATGTAGTCGGCATGGATCACGTCCAGCATCGACGCCTTGGTCTGGCGCGCGATGGTGGCCATGGGAAGGCCGGCCAGGGCAAGGGTGGGCAGCACCCAGGCGCGCGGCCCGTCCCAGCCGAAGGAGGGGAACGGTCCGGCGTTCGGCCGGAATTCCGGCGAGCCGAGGAAGAGCTGGAGCAGCGTGCCGAACATGAAGGCCGGCGCCGCCATGCCCAGCATGGCGACCCCGGTGGCTGCGTAGTCGTAGACGGTCTTGTGCCGGATCGCCGCGACAAGGCCCAGTGGCAGCCCCAGAACCACGGCGAGCGCGAACGCCATCAGCCCCAGCTGGACGGTTGGCCAGATGCTGTTGCCGATGAGGCGAGCCACCAGGTACGGGCGCTCGGTGACCGTCTCGCCCATGTCCCCGGTGAGCAGGCCGCCGACCCACTTGAGGTACTGGACCGGCAGGGGCTGGTCGAGCCCGAACTTCGCGTTCAGAGCCTCCCGCTGCGACTGCGGCATCTGCCGGCCCTCGCGGTTCCACGGGCTGCCCGGCGTGTTGTGCATGACCAGGAAGGTGATCATGGTCGCCACGAGCAGGACCGGGATGATCCACAGGACGCGCCGGATGGCGTAGCTGACCACGGGCTCCCTCGTCAGGAACAGGAGGAGACGCCGCGGCGGGCGAGCGCCGGGCGTCTGCAATTCATACCCGCGGCGGCCACGAGTGGTTCAGCCGCCGCGAGGCGCCGATCGCTCACACGTCGGCGTGGTAGCGGCGTTCGCCGGTCGCGGGATCCACGTAGACGCGCATGGTCCGGTCCGTGGTCGGGTCCACGAACCGCTCGTCGGTCGGTCGGAAGGGAGGCCCGGGCGGTGCGGGATCGCCGCCTCCCGGACCCGGCGTGTCGAGCGTCCGCTCGGCAGTCCTCGACCGATAACGGGAGCGCTCGAGCGCCACGGCAATGATGCCGCCGGCTCCCACGGCCATGGCCCACACTCCGGCGGGCTCGCCTACGGCGACCGTGGCCAGGCCGCCGATGGCGATCAGCGCCGCCACCACGGCCACGATGAGTCGGACGATGGGGAGCATGGAGTTCGCTCCTTTCGCGGCTGCGCGGCCGCCTACTCGAGCGGCTGCGGGGCCGTTGCGTCGGCTACCAGCGTCACGGCCGTCCCGTACGCAACGATCTCGGACATCGTGTTGCCGAGCTCGCTGGAGTCGAAGCGCATGCTGATGACGGCGTCCGCGCCCATGAGCGTGGCGTTCTCGACCAGCCGGTCGAGTGCCTGGCGACGCGTGTCCTCCAGCAGCTCGGTGTACTCATGGATCTCGCCGCCCACCAGCGAACGCAGACCGGCGGCGATGTTGCCGCCCAGGCCGCGGCTGCGGACCACGAGGCCGAACGTCTGGCCCTTCGTCTCGCCGATCCGATAGCCGGCGACGAAGGGCGCGGTGCTGACGATCATCGAAGGTGCTCCTTCACAGGTTCGGGCGAGCACCATTGAGTCTAGCCCTCTGGCCGCTTCCTGCCGGGCCGTAGACTCCGCGGAACGGACTCTGACGCGTGGGAGCGGAGGTCGCATGCTCGTCGTCGCGATTCACGACGTCGCGCCCTCGTCGCTGGGCGAGGTGCGGTGGCTGCTCGCGCGCCTCGACGAGATGGATATCCACCCGCGTGTGCTCAAGGCCATCCCCGCACCGGGCGGGGAGGAGCTCGCTTCCGGGAGCGAGGTGGCCGAGCTTCTCCGCCAGGAGCAAGCCGCCGGGTCGGAGATCGTGGTGCACGGATACACGCATCGGACCGCCGGGCCGTTCCGTGGTTCGCCGCTGGACACGACCCGGGCCAGGCTCTTCGCGCCCGAGGACGCGGAATTCCTCTCCATCGACCGTGCCGAGGCGGCGCGTCGTCTCGCCCGCGGCCGCGAAGTCCTGGAGCGCTGCGGTCTGCAGGTGTCCGGCTTCTGCGCACCGGGATGGCTCGCGCCCGCCGCGCTCGACGACCTGGCCGCGGCCGGCGGCTACGCCTACGTCATCGGCCTCGTTCGCATCGCGGATCTCGGGCGCCGACGCGTGCGCACCGTGCCGCCCTTCGGCTACATGGGCGCCAATCAGGCCCAGGAACGACTGGTGGGCATCGGCGGCGACACGACGCTGAGCCTCCATCGCTGGCTGGGCGACCGGGTGCCGCACCTGCGCGCCTTCCTTCACCCGTCCGGCGCGCGGACCTCGCCCGAAGCGATGCGCACCCTCGAGCGCATCGGGCGGCTCGCAGCGCGGGAACCCCTGGGGACCTACGGTCAGCTGCTGGAGCGCTGGGATGCCGCAGCCTGAGCCAAGACATGGGGACGACCCGCTGGTCAGCGTGATCCTCCCGGCACACAACGAGGCGGGCATGGTGGGCGCCGCCCTGCGCTCCATAGCCGAGCAGACGCTGCCGATGGACTCCATCGAGGCGCTGGTCGTCAACAACGGATCGACGGACCGGACTGCCGAGGCGGTCGAGGAGGTGCGCGCCGGCAGCGCCCTGCACATCGTCCTCCTGAACGATCCGACGCCCGGGATCGCCCGCGCCAAGAACCTCGGGGCGCGGAACGCCCGCGGGCGCTTCCTGGTCTTCATGGACGCGGATTCGCGGATGTCACCCGGCCTGCTGCCCCATATCGTCGAGCGGGCGAAGGCCGGCGAGCGCAGCGCTTCGATCCGTGTCGTCGCCCACGAGGGAGATACGCTCGACCGCGCATTCTTCGGGCTCATGGAATGGGGCAAGCGGATCTTCGGCATCCGGGCCAACATGTCGTGGATGGAAGCCGCGCTCTTCGAACGGCTGGGCGGCTTCAACGAGGACCTCAACCAGGCGGAGGATCTCGACCTGCTCGTTCGCGCCCGCCGCGAGGGCGTGACCGTCGGGCACGTCACCGCGGAGCGAATCGCCACCTCCCCGCGCCGCCTCCACCGCGGTCCGCTGCGGCTGGGCATGCTCGCGATGTTCGTCCGCTGGGCGCTCGGCAACTTCGGGATCGGGCGCCGCTGGCCCTACTGATCGGACGACGGGAGGAAGAGCGCCAGCAGCCGGCCGGCGCTGATCCAGACCTCCCCGACCGCCAGTGGCCCGTGGCCGTGCTGCAGCCGTTCACGCCCCTGCGGCGACCAGCGCGACAGGAGGCTCCGCAGGTACCAGTCCTGCAGGCGGTGCCAGGCGGTGGGGTGACGGGGATGCAGCTCCCAGCCGATCCGCACGGCGTACGGGGCGAGCACGGTCGCGCCGTGGTAGGCAACCGGCCGGTCGTCGGGGTCCCGGTGCTCCAGCTCGCCGGCCAGGACCGCCAGATCGGCCCGTGCCTGCTCCAGCGCCCGCCGCTGCCAGCCTTCGCCCGCAAGCTCGCGGAGGCGCCGGTTGTCGAAGTGGACGATGTCGGCCCGGTCACCATCCCCGACCACCGTCCCATCCTCGAGGCGCACCGGATCACCGTGGTGCCATTGCCGCTCGACGCCGAGCAGCGCCCCCGGGCGGATCGGCGTGATGCGCCGAGCCCGGCGATCGATCCGCTCGGCGAGGGCCAGGATGGGGCTGAGCACCCGCGGGGCGACCGGGCCCCGGTGCGGGTCGCCCTCCCCCTTCGATTCGTGCACGCCGCCATCCTGCCGCAACCGGCGGCACCGCCGCTGCGTCTGGGTGAGCAGGGGCCCAGGAGACCCTTGCCAACGGAACCGGTTCGCCGCATGCTTGCAGACCGATCGGTAGTCCTTGGGGGGACCTTGACATGACCATCCGTGTCGGCATTGCCGCAACCGCCGCGACGGCGATCCTGATCGGGCTCGCGGCGGCCGTTTCATCGCTGCTCACCGCGCTCGCCCACCCGTTGTCCGAGGCTGCGGTCCAGCGCGTGGGCGACCTCTTCACGACCATCCCGTTCCTGCTCCTCGGCGTTGCCGGGCTGGCGCTGTGCGCCGATGCGGTGGAGCCGCGCATCCGACGCCCGTTGGCCGTCGCCTGGTCGGCCCTGGTCGCCGCGCTCTGCCTTGCCGGGCCGCTCGTAGGTCCCTACGCCTGGTTCTTCGAGCGCGCGACCGGCCAGCCGGCGGCCGCGTGGCTGGCGGCGTGGACCGGCGTCGCGGCGTGGAGCGGTCCTGGCGGGCTGGTCATCAACCTGGGCCTCGCCCGGTGGCCCCTCCTGGCAGGGGCGGCGGCCAGCGCGGCGATCGCCCTCTCCGGTTGGGCGGCGACCGCCCGGATCCCCGCTCGGCTGAGGGCCTACCGCCGGCTCCTGCACGTGCCGCACCGGCACGCACCCCGCTCGGTGACGCCCTGATCTGACCCTTTGCGACCTGGCTAGCTGCGCGCCCAGAGCGGCCGCCCGTCCTCCGGGACGGCGAGGTCTCCGTACAGGACTCCAGCAGCCCGCTCCCAGCCCTCGCGGTCGACGCGGACGCTGTGATCGTGCGTTCCCGCCGCGAAGCTGATCTCCGGATCGGAGCGCACCGCGTAGTCCGCGTAGATGGGGATGCCCCACAACGGCACGGGCGGGATGGCGCCCACCTCGCAACTCGTGGCGAGCTCCGCGAGCTCGTCCTCGTGCAGAAGGCGCAGCTTCGGCACGTTCAGGAGGTGGCGCGCCCGGGCGAGGTCCACGTGGTCGGTCGCATCGAGGACCAGGAGAAAGCGGCGGCCATCCTCGGCAGCCACCCCGATCGTCTTCGCGAAGGTCTCCGGGCTGACTCCCTCCGCCCGCGCGGTCGCCCGCGCCGTGTACGTCGTCGCGTGCTCGTGGAGCTCGAACTCGACCTGCTGGTCGCGCAGCCAGTCGATGAGCTCCGGCAGCGGGACGGTGGTCTGCGTCGTTGCGCTCATCGGTCGTACTCCTCTCGCCGAGGCCGATCGCGCGGCGGGCACGCCTCCACTCCGTCCGCGCATCGCCGGGATCTACGCTGCGCCGCCGGCCAACGCCATGGAAGGGCCGATGGCACCGATTCCCGGTGACGCGAAGGTGGTTCGGCGCGACATCTCCTTCAAACCATCGTTGACCGAACGCGCGCGTGGCGGGGATACTGCCCCCTCACATCGGTAGGGAGAGACGGCGTCCGCATGAACTGCGCGCAATGCGGGGCAGCGAACGAGGCCGGCCGAAAGTTCTGCCTGGAGTGCGGAACGCGGCTCGTCGTGAGCTGCGACGTGTGCGGCTCACCCAACACGCCCGGCGCCCGGTTCTGCGGAGAGTGCGGCTCACCCATCGCCGAGGCATCGGCGGAGACGGCACCGGTCCCCGATGCCACGGCGACACCCATGGATGCCCCGACCGCGGAACGACGCATGGTCAGCGTCCTGTTCGCGGACCTGGTCGGCTTCACCACCATCTCCGAGTCGCGCGACGCGGAGGCCGTCCGGGACCTGCTGAATGGGTACTTCGAGACCTGCCGCGAGGTCATCGGTCGCTATGGGGGCACGGTCGAGAAGTTCATCGGCGACGCCGTGATGGCCGTCTGGGGCACGCCGGTCTCCCGCGAGGACGACGCCGAGCGCAGCGTGCGTGCCGCCCTCGAGCTCGTCGACGCGGCGGCGCGGCTCGCCGAGCAGGTGAACGTCCCGGAGCTGGCGCTGCGCGCCGGCGTCCTGACCGGCGAGGCGGCTGTGACGCTGGGCGCGACGGACATGGGCATGGTCGCCGGGGACATGGTCAACACGGCGTCCCGCCTGCAGTCCGCGGCCCAGCCCGGGACCGTGCTCGTGGGCGAGGCCACCCTGCGTGCCGCGTCGGAGGCGATCGCCTTCGAGCCCGCCGGCGAGCTCACGCTCAAGGGAAAGTCCGCTCCGGTTCCCGCATTCCGGGCCCTCCGTGTGGTGGCCAAGCGCGGCGGGGTTGGGCGCGCGGAACAGCTGGAGCCGCCGTTCGTCGGCCGCGACAGCGAGCTGCGGCTCATCAAGGACTTCTTCCACGCCACCGCGCGCGAGCATGGCGTCCGGCTCGTCTCGGTCATGGGCCAGGCCGGAATCGGCAAGAGCCGCTTGGCCTGGGAGTTCCACAAGTACCTCGACGGGCTGACCGAGACGGTCTACTGGCACCAGGGCCGCTCCCCTTCCTACGGCGACGGGGTGAGCTTCTGGGCGCTGGGCGAGATGGTGCGCATGCGCGCCGGCATCGGCGAGGGAGACGACGAGGAGACGACCCGCACCAGGCTGGGCGAGACGCTCCGCCAGTTCGTCCCCGACGCCGACGAACGCCGACGCCTGGAGGGACCGCTCCTCCAGCTGCTGGGCATCGGCACCGCGGGCGGACGCGAACGCAGCGAGCTGTTCAGCGCGTGGCGCACGTTCTTCGAGCGCCTGGCGGATGCCAACACCGTGGTCATGGTCTTCGAGGACCTCCAGTGGGCCGATGACGGCCTCCTCGACTTCATCGAGGAGATGCTGGCCTGGTCGCGGGGACGCCCGATGTACCTCATCACGCTGGCCCGCTCCGAGCTGCTGGACCGCCGCCCGACGTGGGGAGCCGGGCAGCGCGCCTTCACCTCGCTCGGCCTGCCCCCGCTCACCGACGAAGAGATGACCACGCTGCTGAGCGGCATCGTGCCCGGGCTGCCCCCGCCGGTCGTCAACGCGATCGTGGCGCGGGCCGAGGGGATCCCGCTCTACGCCGTCGAGACGGTTCGGACCCTGCTGAACGACGGGCGCATCGAGCGCGACGGTGACACGTACCGGCCAGTGGGGGACCTGAGCCGGTTGGCGGTCCCAGAGTCGCTGCACGCTCTCATCGCGGCGCGGATCGACCACCTGGCGCCGCGGGAGCGGACGCTGATCCAGGACGCATCAGTCCTTGGCCTGTCGTTCAGCGTCGCGGCGCTCTCCGCGGTGACCGCCGACCCCGCGGACGCGGAGACGGTGCTGCGGCACCTGGTGCAGCGGGAGCTGCTCTCCCTCGACGACGATCCGCGCTCTCCGGAGCGCGGCCAGTTCCGCTTCGTCCAGGGCCTCCTGCGCGAAGTGGCGTACGGAACCCTGTCGCGCAAGGACCGGCGGGCGCGGCACCTCGCCGCGGCTCGCTACTTCGAGACGCTGGGCGACGAGGAGCTGTCCGGCGTCCTGGCCCAGCACTACCTCGACGCGTATCGCGCCCAGCCGGATGGGCCGGAGGGAGCAGCCGTCGCTGCCCAGGCCCGCATCGCCCTTCGCGCGGCCGCGCAACGAGCGACCGAGCTCGGATCGCTGCGCCAGGCCCAGCGCTACCTGGAGGATGCCCTCGAGGCGGTCACCGATCCTGCCGAGGAGCTCGAGCTCCGCGTCGCTGCCGGCAACGCGGCGGCCAACGCCGCCTACCTCGAGGAAGGTGAGGCGCACCTGCAGCGAGCGATCGAGCTGGCAACCGATATCGGGGACGACGGTGCACGACGGCGCGCCATCGCGCTGCAGGCGGGGCTCCTGGTGGAGGGGCACCAGGAACAGGGACGCAAGCTCCTCGTCGCCGCGCTGGCTGAGCCAGGACTGCAGCCCGCGGATCCCGGGTTCACTGAGCTGTCCATGCAGCTCGCGACAATTGAGATGCGCCTGTCGAACGATGCGAAGGCGATCGAGATCGCCGATCGGGCCCTGCCGGCCATGGAGGCTGCCGGCGTCGAGCGAGTGGTGGTCCAGACGCTCATCACTCGCGGCGTGGCGCTGGCCAACAGCAACCGATCGACCGAGGCGGTCGTGACCCTCACCGGCGCCAAGGCGATCGCGGAGCGCCACGGCATGCTGGGCGAGTCACTGCGCGCCGCCGTGAATCTTGGCTACGTCCTCGAGTCCGAGGATCCGCTGCTGGGCTTCCAGATCTCCAGGGAAGGCTACGAACGAGCGTCGCGCTTCGGCATCACGTGGGCGATGCGCTACCTGCTGGGTAACGCCTGCGACGGCGCGTTCCAGGTGGGTGAGTGGGACTGGGCGCAGCGCGAGGTGCGCCGGCAGCTGGACCAGGGCGTTGAGGCCCGGGAGCGGATCTGGTACGAGTCCATCGACCTGATCATCCGCGCCCTGCGCGGCGAGGAGGTCCGGGCGGCAGGAGAGCAGCTCCTCGAGCTGGCCAGCGAGTACGACGACATCCAGTACCGGCTCTATCCAACCACCGTGCTGATCCAGGCCGGTCTTGCCGAAGGGCGGCTCGCCGACGTGCGCCGCCTGGCCGACGAGACGCTGGCCCTTGGGTTCCACGGCATCGAGGCGGCGGTGGCCGGCGCCCGGGCCTCGATCTGGGACGGAGATGCCGGCGCAGCGCGGCGCTATCTCGCGGCATACGCGGGAGCCCGCCCGGGCCGCAGGAGCGATGCCATCCGCACGACCTTCGAGGCCGGGATCGCCATGCTCGAGGGTCGCGCGGCCGAGGCACGGCAGCTCTACGCCGACGCCCAGCGCCGGTGGGACGAGCTCGGCCTCACCACGTTCCTCACCTTCTGCCGCATCGACCTGCTGGAGACGGGCGCCATGGAGCCCGCGGAGCGCCGACGCGCAGCCGACGAGGCGAGGGCCTTCTTCGAGCCCCTGGGCGCGGCACCCCTGCTATCCCGCATCGACGCCGCGCTGGCCCGATCGCCCAGCGGAGCGCGGTCCGCCGCCGTCCGCGAGGCCACCAGCGGGGCAGCCGTCCCGCGAAGCTAGGCCCGCGGGCGCTGATCCGGCGCCGGACGCACAGGGAGGCCACCGCGCAGACCGCCGGCGCACGAATGGCCCAATGGAACTATTGCCAGGCGGTTAAGGTTTGGGCCACAACTGCGCACGTCGCCGACTCTTCTCCCGTTGCCAGCGGGGGGGGTGGGCGACCCGCGACGGAGGAAGGGTCCCCTGAACCCCTTGCGCGTGCTGCCGGAGCGCACGGCCGGTCGATTCGTGATCGTCGGTCTGGTCGCGGTCGTACTGCTCGGCGCGGGGCTGTGGGTCGCCTTCCCGAAACCGGCTCCGGCCATCACGGCCGCGCCCCCGCATCGGCCCTCGATCCCTATTCTCGCGAGCGTCGGCCTGTCCGGCCGCACCGTCCCGGCCACGGCCTATCCCGGCGAGAGCGTAATGGTGACTGGGCACGCCCTCGGGACCGCCCCGCTCGTACGGCTGGAGCTGTGGGACGGTTCGACCGAGGTGGCGGCCACCCGGCAGGTCGGGTCCGCGCCCGCGTTCCATGCGGTCTGGGAATGGCACCCGACGAGCCCGGGAGAGCACATCCTCTTCACCCGGGCCGTCGACGCCGAAGGGCGGGTGGCGCAGTCTGATCCGGCTCGGCTCACCGTCGGCGGCGAGGCAGTCTCGGGGGCGCCCGGGCAACCGTCGGGCTCACCGGCAGCGGTCGAGCCCACGGGATCGGCCGCCGGGACGACCGCGCCGACGGCCTCCCTGCCACCGCCCCGCTCCACGGCGAGCGTGGACGGCTGCACGGCAACGGTGGACGTCTCCGCCCAACCGGGGGCCGCGACCGGCTTCGGGTTCCTGGCGCTGGCGCCAGGGGCCGCCACCTTCCTCCCGCTGGGAACCGTCGCGGCATCATCGGGGACGCCCGGACGCCTCGTGGCTCCGCTCCCAGCGGGGGATACGCTGCTGACGGTGACCGCCTTCAACGCCGGCACCGAGACGTACGGGACCCCCGTCATGGTCCATGCGCCCCAGAGCTGCGACGTGGCATCAGGCTGGACCGGAAGCCTCCGCCTCGACCATGGTGTTCTCATGCCGGCTCTCCACGCGGACCGCGCCTATCTGTACGTAACGCAGGACAACGGCACGGCCCAGCGCGTTCCCGAGGATCCCACGGCGTTTGTCGAACCCACCGACGGCGCATTCGACTTCAGTCACGATCTTCCCGCGGTCACCGGGGAGCACCTCCACATCGAGGCGTGGGGCTGGAGCGCCGGCCAGCTCGCACCGCTCGGAACCGGCGACTGGAGCGCGCCGCCATCGGCTCCGACCTCGACGGATGCGTCGGCGAATACGGCCGAGGCGTCGGCTACCTGGTACCTGGGCGCCACTCCTGCGATCGGACTCACCACCAAGCTCGACGTGCTGCGCCACGCGATCACCACCGGATGCGGGCTCGAGTTCTGCGACGGACAGGAACCGGTCACCCACGACGAGCTGCAGCGGCCCGAGGCCGGTTCGAGCGGTCCCGATGCACGCAACTTCTCCTGGTCCACCTCGCTTGCCGATGTGACGAGCCTGGTCTGGCAGATCCTCCCCTACCCGGTCGGCGGCACGCCCGACCTCGCACCGCCGTTTCTCGTGGATTCGGGAACCGTGCCCGTCGACCCCGGCTCCGCCTCGGGTGAATTCAGCATCGACTTCCGGCCCTACCTCGTTGCCGCTCCCCTGTCCCAGACGGACATCGGCGACACTGCCAAGCTGAGCGGTGCGGTCGCCAGCTCGCTCTTCGGCCCGGCCGGCGGTGGCAGGGCGGCCGCGACGGCAACCGCAAGCGCGTCTGCCCCCGGGGGCGGCGCCAGCGGCGGTGTCGTGGTCCCGGGCTCGTTCGACTCGGCCACCGCCGATGCGCAGCTCACTCGGGGCCGGTTCCTGCTCGGCTTCTCCGGGCGGTTCTACGTGCGCATCATCCCGATCGCGGACGGAACACCGGCCGCGCCGTCTGCGATGGTGACCCTGGACGTCGTCGACCCGCCGCCGCCGCTCGACCTGGGCATGCCCGCCGAGGTCCCGGACCCGGGCCTGATGAACCTGAGTGCGACGGTGACCCTGCCCCGCTCACCGGATCCGCACTACGCGCGCTGCGCGCTCGTGAGCAGGATCACAGGCGATTACGTCACGAATCCGATCATCGACTACCCGGCGTACCGCGACAGCCAGCAGCCGCTCTGCTACCAGCCCCCGGACGACGGCTGGAGCATCACCGACGCCTTCGACGCCTTCGTTGAATTCGTCGGCGACGTGTGGGACGCCATCTCGTCGGGATACGCCTGGATCAAGGAGAAGGTCGTGGAGCTGGCGCTCGACGCCGTTCCATGCAGCGCCATCGCCAGCGACGACGTCTGCAAGGCCATCGCCACCACGGCGCTCGACGCTGCGCTCACCTCGTTTGGCATCCCGCCCAGCCTGCCGAACTTCGACGCGGTTGTGGCCGCCAGCAAGGGGGAGCTCTCGACGTTCGTCGTGCAAGCCGCCGCGAGCGTTCCCGGGGTCGAGGACGCCTGCGGATTCGCCGATGCCGCACACACGGTCACCTCCAAGCTCGACAACTGCGACGAGCTCGCTTCGGACGCCATCGACGCGGTCGTGGCGCAGGTCGAGGCGACGCGCAGCCAGACCACGGCCCAGACCGCGGGCCAGCTCCCCTGGCCCGGCGTGGTCTACACGCCGGATCCACGTGGACAGTGGCAGCCACCATCGGTCAAGTTCACCGTGACCCGAACCACGGATCCGTACCAGATCGCCGAGTGCCGCGTCACCTTCTCGCTCGACTCGGTGCTCGACGACTGGACGTGGACCGAGCTCAAGCCCAACAAGGGTCCCGGCGCCTCCATCACCGACGTCTCCGGCACCGTGCGGGGATCTCCGTTCCTGCCGGCCACGGCCACGGTGCCGCAGCTGCAGCCCGGTCAGTCGTACAGCGGCCAGCTGTGGCTGACGCGGCCCGCCGAGTGGACCGAGTCGAGCTACGCCTACATCTACTGGCATTACTACGAGGCGATCCCGCATCCCGATCGATCCTGGGTGCTCCTTGAGCCGGGAGCGCATCTGACCTTCCACCTGACGTCGAACTGCGCGGCCGAGTACACACAGACGGTCACTCTCACGACATCGGGGTACAACCCGTGAGCGCCCGATGACGCGCCCGTTCGGGGTCGCCGCGCGCTCGCCGCTCAGGGCGGCGGCCACCATTGCCGTGCTGCTGACCCTCGTGGTCGTGGCTCCGGGGGCCTCGGCGCAGCGGACGGTGGGCGCCGCCTGGATCGATGAGCCCATCGCCGGCGGCCGCCTTCCGCTGGGACCGGTCACGGTCACGGCACATGCGACCGACGCATCCGGGGTGGCGAGCATCGAGCTGTACGTGGATGGCGCCCTGGTCGACACCCAGCCGGCGACCGCCGCAGAGTCACCGGCCGGGAGCGCAACCAGCTTCGCGATGGCGACCCTGAGCTGGACGCCGAGCGCGGCCGGCGGCTATCGGCTGGCCGCGGACGGGGTCGGCAGCGACGGGACGCGGACGGTAAGCGATCTGACCTACGTGTTCGTCGGCGACGTGAATGCCCCCGCCTCCGCGGAGCCGACGCCGTCACCCTCCCCGTCGGCGAGCCCAACGCCGACAGAGACACCAACGCCATCCCCGAGCCCGTCCGAGACGCCGGGCCCCACTCCCACGCCGGACACGACCAGCCCGGACGTGTCGGTCGGCATCGTCCCAACGGTGCCGTACACGACCAGCGTCGTCACCTTCACCGCCACGGCGAGCGACGCCAGCGGAATCGCGAAGATCCAGATCTGGGTGCAGTTCGTGCCGGTCCCCAGCGATAACCACCCACATTTCTGGGGGAGAGAGCAGGAGTGCCTCGGCACCACGACCTGCTCCGTGGCGAAGGGACCGTACGGGCAGACCGGCGTCCTGAGCTACTACGCCGTTGCCTGGGACGGTGCCGGGAATCGCGCGTTCACGGCCACGTACTCGGTCAACGTCGTCGTCGAGATCAAGTAGCGGGCGCCACCCGCGCGTCGGTGTCCTTGACGACCGCCCCGCGCTGCAGGACCAGCCTGACGTTGTCCGGGTCGCGGAACAGCGCCACGTCGTCGAGCGGCTCACCCTGCATGAGGATCAGGTCCGCGTCCTTGCCGACCTCCACGGTCCCGATCCGGTCGGCCAGGTTGAACAGCTCCGCGTTGGTCCGGGTGGCGCTGATGATCGCCCGATGGACGCCCAGGATGGGAGCCTTGAGGATGATCTCCTCTCCCCGGCGTCCCTGCCAGGGTCCCACCACGTCGGATCCGGAGCCGATGGCGACGCCTGCGGCGTCCGCGACCCGGATCGACTCGAAGCAGCGGTCCGCGACGGCACGGATGGCGGCCGCCTTCTCCGCCGTGAGCCCGAACCGGTCCGGATCGTCGCGGATCATGATCACCGTCTGCAGGGTGGGCACCATGAAGACCCCGTGCTCCGCCATGCGCGCCGCCGTCTCGGGCTCGAGGAGCGAGCCGTGCTCGATCGAGCGGACCCCGGCCTCCACGGCCACGTCGATCGCTGGCGAGGTATGGCAGTGCGCGAGCACATAGGTATGCCAGCCACGCGCCACCTCGACGGCGGCAGCCAGCTCCTCGCGGCTGAACTGGACCGAGTCGAACGGGTCCGTGGGTGACACCACGCCACCGGAGGCGAAGACCTTGATCTGGGTCGCGCCGCGCCGCAGCTGCTCGCGGGCCGCCCTGCGGACGGCATCCGCGCCGTCCACCACCTCCGCCCGGGCGATGAGCCCGGGGATGGACGTCCCGTGGCCGTGGACCGCCTGGTGCGCGAGCCGCGCGTCGCCGTGGCCCCCGGTCTGGGACAGGTAGGAGCCCGAGGGCAGGATCCGCGGGCCACGGATGAGCCCGGTCTCGACCGCCTTCGCCCAGGCCGGCTCGAGGCCGCCGGCGTCGCGCACCGTCGTGAAACCCTCGTCCAGGGCGGCCTCGATGAACGTGGCCACCTTCAGGACGTGGTTGATGAGCGGCTCATCTCCGTGGTCGCCGTGCGGACCAATGATCGCGAAGTGGACGTGGGCATCGGTCAACCCCGGCAGCAGCGTGCAGCCCGCGCCATCCACGCTGACCAGGTCGGCGTGTTTCGCGTGCCCCGCCGCCTCGATGGCCGCAATCCGGCCCTCGCGGACCACGACGTCGTGGCGCCCGGACGGCTCGCGCCCGGTGCAGTCCAGGACCGATACGTCGCGGATGACGAGATCGGTGGGTTCGTTCATGTCGCCGATGATAGCGACGGGCGTCAGCGCGGAAGCAGGGCACGGACGGCGTCCGCGACCTCGACCGGCGTGAAGGCGAGCGTGGCGTCGCCCACGGTCAGCTCGATGCGGCGGATGCCTGGCGTGTCGGTGGCGGCGGATCCGCCCCAGGTCCACAGGCCCTCGTCGGTCGCCATGCGCCGGATCCCGGCCGTGACCGCAGCCGCGGTCGTGCGCAGGTGGACGTGCATCATCGGCGTCTGCGGAGGATCGGGCACCACATCCACGTCGTCGATCGCCGCGAGGGCGGCCGCGATCGCGCGAGCGTGCTCGACGTAGGCGGCCATCCGCGGCAGGCGCAGCCGCAGCCCGGCCAGGCCGGCCGCCGCATACGGCCAGAGGTTGTACAGCGTCCCGCCATGACGGTGGCGCCACTCGCGCGCCTCGGCCACCAGGTCCTCGGGGCCCAGGAGGATGCTCCCCGCCAGGCCGCCGAGGCCCTTGTAGAACGAGACATAGACGCTGCCGAACAGCGCCGCGATCTCCGACAGGGGACGGTCATAGAACGGACCCGTCTCCCACAGGCGGGCGCCGTCGAGGTGGACCGCCGCTCCACCCTCGCGAGCGAGCTCGACCAGCGCCACCAGGTCATCCCAGGCCGGAAGCCGGCCGCCGATCTCGCGCTGGGGCAGCTCGACCAGGAGGGCGGCGAGCGGCTCGTGCACCGCCTTGAGATCGTCGAGGGTGATCAGGCCCCTTCCGTCGCCGAGCGTCCGGCCGAACAAGCCGTGCAGGCGCTGGTAGGCCTGGTCCTCGTGCAGCTCCAGGTGGCAGGTCGGGTGGAAGGCGACGACCCGTCGGCCGCGCCGGTCGGCGTGGATCCGCAGCGCGATCTGCTGGGCCATGGTCCCGCTGGGCATGAAGACCGCGGCGGGCTTGTCGAGGAGCTCGCGGACCTCCGTCTCCAGCGCGGTGACCGCTCCGCCGTTGCCGTAGACATCGGGCTCCATGTCCTCGGCCGGCAGCGATTGGATCTCGGCGATGGCGTCGGCCGGGCTGCGAAGGCCGTGGCCCTGCAGTGCCCGCTCACAGCCGGCGCGAAGGGCACGGACCTCGTCCGGGGTCAAAACGTCGGGATCGGTCGCGGGCTCATTCGGCATGCCGGGAGGATACGCGACCGGTCCGCCCGGCCGGCGCCACCGATTCGCAGGAGACCTGGTGAGGAGACGGAGGTCCAGCGTGGCGCGCGCCGGGTGATGATCGTCGTCATCATCGCCGCCACGCTCACTACCATCCCGAACGTCTTCAGCTCCTTTGGCGAGGGATACACGTGGCTGGGCGTCGAGTACCTGGTCGTCATTCTGCTCGGCCCGATCATCCTCGCCGCCATCGGCGTTCGCCCGCGCTGGTTCGCGCCGCTCGTCAGCCTGATGTTCGTCGCGGCGTTCCTGGGTGGCATCTTCGAGACAACTGTCCTGGGCGGATTGGTGCCGTCCGGGCTGGCGATCATCTTCGGTGAGCTCGTCGTGCTGGGCGCGCTCATCGCCATTGGCCTGCGCGCGGCGATCTGGTGGACGCTGGCCTTCGTCGCGTCCATCGTGTACGCGCTGCTGATTCCGCAGCTCGTGGACCCCCTTTACCACCTGGCGGATCCCGCCAGCCAGGCCGCGTTCAACCTGATCGGCGGCGGAGTCCTGACGGTTGCCGCGCTCGCCTACTTCGTGCGCCAGCGCGACCGGTTCCAGCAGCGTTCCGACGACCTGCTGCACAACATCCTGCCCGAAGAGATCGCGGCGCAACTCAAGGAGGGCGGCGGCCTGATCGCGGAGGACTTCGAGTCCGCCTCGGTGCTGTTCGCCGACGTGGTTGGCTTCACGCCGATGTCGGCCGGCATGCGCCCCGCCGAGCTGGTCGGGCTGTTGAACGAGCTGTTCACCCGCTTCGACGGCCACGTGGCCGCTCTGGGCCTGGAGAAGATCAAGACGGTGGGCGACGAGTACATGGTCGCCTCGGGCGTGCCGCGGCCGCGGCCGGACCACGCCCACGCCATCGCGGAGCTGGCCCTGCGCATCCGCGACGACGTTGCGGCCCACCCTGTCGGGGGGCACGGCCTCTCGCTGCGCATCGGCATCAGCTCCGGACCGGTGACGGCGGGCATCGTCGGCACCCACAAGTTCGCCTACGACCTGTGGGGCGACACCGTCAACACCGCCAGCCGCATGGAGTCCGAGGGCATTCCGGGGGCGATCCAGGTCAGCTCCTCGACCTGCGATCTGATCAGGGACGCCTACACCTGCGAGCCCCGCGGTACGATCGAGGTGAAGGGCAAGGGCGAGATGGAGACGTACCTGCTGGTGTCCCGAAGCGGCGCGCCGATGCCCGGGCCTGCCTGAGATGATCGCGCTGGGTGCTGGAGCCGAAGGTGGGATTCGAACCCACGACCGTCGGTTTACGAATCTGCTTGAGCCGCATCTGTGGGGGTCCGCCATCGTCCGCATCTGCATCGCCAGCGTGCTCTTGCAGTGCCGAGTGTCCACTGGCGCCCCCCTGTGTCCGTGACCGCGGGCGTCAGTAGGGGCGTCACTGGCCAGAGCTCAGTGTGAGCGACATATGATTGGAAAACTGACCACTCTGCAAGCGGGAAGCCACTGAAACGACGGGGGACATGAAACCGCCGACGGATATCTTGATAGCTGCGCGGGACTCTCGGGGACCGTTCTTCAAGCTCGTCCGGCTGAAGATTGCACGTGACAACAGCTACTCGGTGATGGTTCCGTACCATCCGGCGAAGTCTGGGGTGCTCCTCAAGATCCAGATGCCGAGGGTCGTGATCCGGCCTGGAGTAGGACGGGGCAAGGTTCTCGCAGGCTGCCGAGTCTCTGCGCCAGTGAAACTCTCAGTCCACTGGAGCGGCTTCGTTCAGTTCTCGTCCGCAGGACCGACGAAGATCCGATCTGGCATATCGAGACCCTGGAGCCTGCCGAAAGGCCTCGGCCTGCACTCTGTGCCTATGGTGGAACCGATAGAAACGGGGCCAGTCTGGAGCGTGGATTTCTACGACATCGGGGAGTGCAGGCAACTGGGTGAGACGAAGCGCGGCATGCGGGTCATCAAGTTCTCGAATCCGGAGTACTTCGAGCGGGACGAGCATCAGTTCTTCCGCGGCTCGCACGCGTACCGCGTGGAAGGGTTCCTCTTCCCACGCGCAGTCCGCAGCGAAGCGGTTTACCGATCCGGCAAGGGATGGGTGCTCGACCGACCATATTCATCGCTCCGCCCAGACTGGCCCGTTCAGTTCCGCGTCGTTGATCTCCCGACGTCGGAGGTATTTCTCGGGATTCTCATCAGCCGATACCACATTGCCCGGTCGAGTGGGTCCGGCTACTCGATGGGCAGCCAGAAAGATCTGACGGAGACCATGGGGCTCGTGGCTTTGTACCCGGAGCAGTCATGGACCGGCTACGAGCGACTGCCTCGCATCGAGTGGGGCGAGATAGCGCCGTCGCCCGCCTCCGTGACAGAAGCCGACACCGCCCTGCTCTTCGATCCGATCAGCGACCTTCCTCCCTTCCCCATCTACCGCCACGTAGACAAGACCCACTGACCGCGGTGCGAACTACCCGGTGAGGGGGCAGGTCAGCTCGGGCGTCAACGGCTGCGAATCTGGTTGGTGACCGGCCGTTGCCTACGCGTAGACAAAGAGGTCAATGGCGGGTTCGAGGGGCCCTGGGCCTGTGAGGCATGAGCCTCCCCGCGTACAGGGAATGGGACACCCAGCGTCCGTGTGTCCGGGCTATCGCCACCAGTACCACGGGCCGGTGTACGGGAACTTGGCTGACCAGTTTGCCTCGGAAGCGTCGAACGCAGCTTGCGCTGCGCCGAGATCGCTGGCCCACTTGTCAATAATCTGGCTAGCCGCCGAGCACGGATGCTCAGCGAGGCGCATGCCGAGCCCGTTTGGATCGACTCCCAAGAGGTAGTCCTGGAAGATGAGGACATGCTGCTCCTCGTGCCATGCAATGTGAGCCAGGACCTTGCGCCACCAATCAAGAAGGATCTTCGGTACGCGAGCTGGGCTCGTCCATTGGGGCATCGTGATGCGGTAAGTCACGTTCTCGGTCAATCCCTTCAACGTGCACGTACCCTGCGCGTCATACGTGTAGACGGGTTGGATGCTGCTCCAACCGAGCGGCTCCGTGTAAGCCAGAGCATCGTGGGGCGCTGCGCCAGTAGTCGGCGCGGGCAGGTTCCTTGTTGCCGAGTCATCGAGCTCGGACGGATTGCGGAAAGAAACGGCGTAATAGCGCACGCTGGCACCGGCCACCGAAGCCGTCAGTCGCGGTAGCCCGACCATGGCGAGGCCCGGCTGCGCGTCGGCTGTCATCTCGGGCGTAGGCACTAGTGTGGGTGTCGGGGCGACGGTAGGAAGTGGCGGTCCAGTTGTCAGGAGCACCCATCCGACCTGAACGTCCCATGGTCGCGTTAGGAGGCTTGGGTAGCGATCACGATTCCACCATGCCAATTCGTCGGGGGTGACACCCAACAGGGATGCAATGCCTGGGAGATTGTCCCCGGGG
The DNA here is from genome assembly GCA_963805645.1 of uncultured Chloroflexia bacterium. Classification (GTDB taxonomy): domain Bacteria; phylum Chloroflexota; class Limnocylindria; order QHBO01; family QHBO01; genus CAVXEH01. Next base: position 402,094 of record CAWDVA010000006.1, read on the forward strand.
CGGATGACCCACTCCCCCGCCGGTTGCGTTGGCTGCGTTGTGGGGCGAAGGGTCGGCGACGGTGACGCCAAGACAACGAAGGCCGCGGGAGAAGGAGTCTGGGCGCCGTGTGTCGCGAGCCAAGCGCTCGTCGCCGACCCAAGAACGAGGATGGCGATTGCGAGAACGAGCGCGATACGAAGGAGGGGCGACGTGTCCTGCGGCAGCTCGTATCCACATGCCCAGCAGCGCCGCGCGAACTGCGACAAAGGTTGGCCGCAGTTTGGGCAACGGAATGCGCTCACGACCAACGTGACCCCCGTAGCTGAAAGAGCGCCGTTAGGCGCCCTCAGTCTCGCACGGCTGCCAATGGGCCGGGCCGCCCAGCATCCGCGGGGAGGTCGGCAATCCGGCTTCGTACGCGCCGGATATCGGATTGACAAATGGCATGATGCAGAATAGTATTCTGCAGCATGCTGCTAGTTAATCAACTAACCTGCGCGTACGGGGTTAAACCATGACGCTCTTCCATGTTCCACAACTGACCGATGCGGAAGGCGCCGTCGTGGACCGGGTTGAGGAACTCCGGCAGGGCTTGCGGTATCAGGTCACCCAGACACCGCGGCGCTGGACGGGCTCGCTCCGCCGGGTGATGTTCGCGCGAGCTATCCAAGGATCGAACACGATCGAGGGATACAACGTCACCCTCGCCGACGCCATCGCCGTAGCCGAGGGCGAGGAGCCATTGGAGGCAGCTGAGGAGACGCGACTCGCCGTGAGCGGCTACAGGGATGCCATGACCTATGTTCTCCAGCTTGCAACCAGCCCAGCGTTCGAATACAGCGACGGCCTCCTCAATAGCCTCCACTTCATGATGCTCAAATACGACATGACGAAGGGACCCGGACTCTTCCGCCTCGGCCCTGTATACGTTCGCCGCGAGCCTCCGGGCGAGATCGTCTACGAGGGGCCACCCGCCGAAGACGCCCCTCCCTTGATGCGCGAGCTCATCTTGGAGCTCAACGGTAAGCAAGACCTACCAGTCATGATTCGTGCTGCGATGGCGCACTTGAATCTCGTGATGATCCACCCTTACCGGGATGGAAACGGGCGCATGGCCCGAATCCTGCAATCGCTTGTCATGTCGCGCGATGGGATTCTCACGCCCGAATTCGCCAGCATCGAGGAGTACTTGGGGAGAAGCACTCAGCCGTACTACGACGTTCTCGGCCAAGTTGGAGCCGGTAGCTGGCAACCGTGGCGCGATCCGCATCCCTGGATTCGATTCTGCCTGACTGCTCACTTCCGGCAGGCTCGAATCCTGATGAGACGAGTTCGGCAATATGAGCGGCTTTGGGGCGTGATTTCGACGGAGGTAGAACGACTGGGACTGCCGGAGCGCGCGTCCTTCGCACTGTTCGATGCCGCTCAACGGTTTCGCGTTCGGAACGGCGCGTACCGCCGCGATGCGGAGATATCCGAATACGCTGGTGGCCGAGATCTGAAGGCGCTCGTCTCAGCGGACCTGCTCGAGCCGAAAGGCGAGAAGCGAGGCCGCTACTACGTCGCGACTGAGCGTCTAGCAGGACTCACGCAGTCGGTTTGGGAGCAAGAGCGGTCAGCCGAGCTGGAGGACCCCTTCGAGGCCGTCCAGCAGAGACTGCCGCTTCCGGGCTGAACTGCAGGGATCGGCCTGCTCATAGGCGCCATTGCTTCGTTGCCGGAGCTACCTGATGAGTCCCGATGCACCGGGTCTGACCGTTGGTTGACGTTAATTGCGCATGTCGTCCAGCAGTTCCTCTATCTCCTCGCGAGGAATCTCGCTGGGCAACCACGAGAATCGCGGGTAAGGTGGATGGAGGGTTCCGCGGATCGGTCGTCGCGTGCGAACGCCCATTGATGCGCGGCTGCCGGGCGTCAATCGGGGCGTCAAATCGCACAGGCGATCGGTGCCCAGCGGCCCCAAATGCGCCGGCTCGTGCTCAGGATGCTGGAGCCGAAGGTGGGATTCGAACCCACGACCGTCGGTTTACGAAACCGATGCTCTACCCCTGAGCTACTTCGGCCAGATCGCGAGGCCGGATTCTAGCAGTCCGTCTGGGAAGAGGCGACCGCCGCCACGGCTCGCGGCCGAGCGGCGGTCGATCGTGCGCCATCGGCTTGGCG